>CAITIE010000092.1 GCA_903892355.1 uncultured Pirellula sp.
ATCATAAACGCAGCGCGGGAACAGCTGAGGACAGCTGTTCTACGGTTGTCCAATGTAGAGCAGTTGTCCTCAACTGCTCTCGCCCTGCGTCACCATCAGAAAACAGTTGCGAGCTATTGCGCCGTCCCAATAAGTCGCCGACTCGTAGCCGTTCGGTAAGATTGGAACGTTACGAAAATGATGAACGCAGCGCGGGAACAGCTGAGGACAGCTGTTCTACGGTTATCCAATGTAGAGCAGTTGTCCTCAACTGCTCTCGCCCTGCGTTAACCTCAGGAAGCCGCTGGAAGCTAAACCTACGATCCAGCTGGCAGGACTCGATTCATCGATCCACTCGATCGTCCACCGAGATCCAACGTCACGTACTTGAACCCCAGCGATTCTGCGTGAGCAACGATGCGACTGCGAGTCTCGTCGGCGAGTACGCGACCTAAATCCTGAGCATGGATCTCGATACGGAGCAAACCGTCCGCATGCAACCTCGCTCGTACATCTTGAAAGCCTTCGCTCGCTAACCACAACTCCATCGATTCGATGCTGCGAAGTCGTCCCAAGGTGACCACTTGGCCGTACGCGATGCGACTGGATAAACATGGACTCGCTGGCTTGCCAGCGACAGCCAATCCCCAATGATGCGCCAGGCGACGGACTTCCCCTTTGCCCATCCCAAGCTCGGCCAATGGAGCCAGCACGCCCCATTCGGCTGCAGCTCTCAACCCAGGGCGATAGTCCCCTAAATCATCGTGATTCGTGCCGGACACCATGCACTGATAGTTTTCTGCATCGGCCCAAGCTCGAATCGTCGAGTACAACGTCGACTTGCAATGAAAACATCGATCGGGATTGTTGCTGACGTAGGCTGAGTTCTGCAACTCCGTGGTCTCCACAACAACATGTCGGATCCCGATGTCCCGGGCTATTTGTTCTGCGGATTGGCGGTCTGATACAGGAACCGCAGGAGAATGACTCGTCCACGCCACAGCGTTTTCCCCAAGTGCTCGAAACGCTGCTGCTGCAACCACAGCGCTGTCGACACCTCCTGAAAATGCAACGATCACCGAAGCTCGCTCTCGAATCCAATTCACCAGCAACTCTGCCGACGTAGCAACATCGCGCGCATCCGCGCCGGAAATGGGTTCATCTGTGGTGTGACTCATCGAAAACCTGATCTGCTGGATCCCCAAAGGGGCATGCTTTTTCGGCGAGAAAACCACAGCGGTTCCTCGCACGAAAATGCACCAGCAATTATAGCTCGATCCGAGAGTGTGCAGAGAGGTTCCGTCACAAGCAGCAACGATTACTTGGAAACAATCTCGCGGTAGTACGAAATCGTGCGTTTCAGTCCCTCTTCGAGTCGGACTTGTGGCTCATATCCAAGCAGTTTTCGAGCGAGCGTAATGTCTGCCAAACTCTCTCGAACATCCCCCAGCCGCGCCGGTAGAAAATCTGGTTCGATCGACTTGCCTAGCAACCCACCAAGTAGTTTCAGCAACTGCAACAATGTCGTCTGTCCACCATCGGCAATGTTGAAAACTCGCCCACCGATGTTAGGTCGCTCACTGGCCAACAGATTCCCATGGACCACATTGGAGACGTACGTAAAGTCCCGCGATTGCAATCCATCCCCGTAGATCGATGGCTTTTCTCCGCTCAGAATTCGACTCACAAACAGTGGAATCACGGCGGAGTAAGGGCTATCCGGATCCTGCCTTGGCCCATAAACGTTGAAGTACCGCAACCCAACCGTCTCCATTCCGAAACTATGAAAGTATGCTTGGCAATAATACTCACCCGCGAGTTTCGCAACCGCGTACGGCGATAATGGTGACGGCAAGTCGGACTCCCGCTTCGACGATGTCGGTTGATCTCCGTACGCCGCGCTGCTGGCGGCATACACAAACCGCTTTACTTTGGCTTGCATGCTATGATGCAGCATGCTCAATGTTCCTGTGACGCACGCATGATTCGTATCGAGTGGTTTCTCGAGCGACATTTGGACGGAAGCTAATGCGGCTTGATGGAACACTCGCTCCACTCCAGAGACAGCTTCTTTCACTGCGATCGCATCGTTGATGTCACCTTCGATCAATTCAATTCGATCCAGAACCTCGTCCAGATTCTCGCGCTTGCCCGTGGAAAGGTTATCCAAAACCCTAACCTTGTGGCCAGCGTCCAAGAGTCCTCGGACAATATGCGAGCCAATAAAGCCACATCCACCTGTCACCAAGCATCGAGCCATTTTCCTACCACCTAATCAAGTACGGTGAATGCAAAGCCAGCCACGAATCAACCACTCATGGAACACGAGAGTGGTATATCAAGCTATCCTCGACAGACGCAACGCCGTTTCCCACCGAATAGCCAGCATTCAGGCGGAATTCACTCCCGATTCGACCGTCGCGATACGAGGCTTGCAGCGAGTGTGACTCAGAAGGATTCGTCCCTTAAGACTGGCGATCGAGAACCCATGCACCTAGAAAACAGATCCCATTCTGCTGGTGCTTTGACAAGGTTCGAGCCATCCGTTGCATTCCGAATTTAGTCCCGTGGGAGGGGGGGATGAGGACCACGACCCCATCACATAACCGACCCAGTCGCTCCAGACGAAACGAATCCAAACCGTCCAAATCAAGAATGGTTATTCCGTGTTGCCGGCGAAGGACCGGCAAAGCGGAAAGCTCTTTCAAGGATTGCTTGTATTCCGGTGAGCCCGCAGGGTACTCTTGGTCGATTCGCTCCCAACTCCATCGCGTCACGGAAGTCTCATCCGTCGAGCAGTCATCCGCTGGACTTCCATGAGTCCCATCGATGAATGCCGTCGTTCGCCCGGTTCGCTCTGCGATTCGGCCCGCCAACTCGTAGGCGAGACGGGATTGTACGCTCGCAGGAAGACCATCCAAACAAACCACCCCCATCAGAAAGTTGGGAATTCTTCGTATTGAACGACACAGTCCATCCAATGGAACTCGCATGAACTCGAACGACTTCGAGTCCAACTCACCACCGTACAATATCACTGGGCTCGTCATCGATCAAGCAATCCCGGCTAACGGAGTAAGACCCACGTAAAGCTACCAAAACACGTATTAGGATTGCCTCAGCTTGGCGAAAAGCTGAGCATAGGGATGCAGTTTGACCCGAGTCCCAGCGGATACGCTCGGACGCGTTACCGTCGCGGTACCTCCCTCGGTATCCTCCTCCACCACAATCACATCGCGATCATCTCCACTTTCAACGATCGCATGCTGCGCTGTCGGACCACCCGCGAAACCTAACTCTGTCCGATCGGCTCGACGTGTCGTTGCAACGCTATCGAATCCTTCGGCCTGCGAATCCTCTAGAACCAGTTCCGTCGAATCGCTAAGCGTGCAAATGCGTCCAGCGAACGATTGATCGGGATCGATCGTGATCGCGCTCATGTTCATGTTCGAGACCAAGTCTCGCATCTCTTCTTCGATCTGCTGCTCGATCTCTTCGAAACTTTGCTCGGACAGGTTCGACACATACTCACTGGACGGACTCGACTCGGGCCCCAGTTCAGGAATCACTGGGTTGACGCCAGGATCCAACTCCCGATGCCACTCGAGGAAATTCTCCGCGTCCGGGTATGCCATCGATGCATGCGGCCGATGGATCGAAGCAAATTGATTTGCATCGTGGTTCAGGTTCCCATACGCCATCCCGGAATAGCTTTGGTAGCTTTTCGACGACTGCACTGGAATCGTGAACTCTTCATCGAAATCCTCGTTGTAAGCCGTAAGCTGTTCGTCGGCTCGAACCTGCGGTTCCACGCGCCCAACCTCAGGGTTACCAATCGGCGGTAATGGCTTGCCCAACGGCGCAGTATCGCTAACACGGCTGGTCTCACCAGGAAGCGAGTCGATCGACTCCATGTCGCGAATGCTATTTTCTAGGGCCGCTGCTGGCGGGAGCGTTACGGGTCGTGGTGGAGTCACAGAATTTCGAACGTACGACTCTTCTGCCGTGAAATCTTCATCCTCGAGCGAACCGAATTCGACGATTGAAGACGAGTCATTCGATACTACAGACCGATTGTTTTGCAGTCCGCCGGAAACTAAGGTGCCTTGGATATTCGCCGTCGCGGTTGGCTGCTGTGCGGTCGACCGCACAGCATCGACGCTGGGCAAGGTCTGCTCGAACGCCAACGGAGTCGACGCGTTATGAGACAATGTATTTCCATAGGGAACGACGGTGATGGTCCCAACTTCATACGCGCTCGACGGAGCTGACAAATTGCGATCCGCCGGAACTGTCGGTTCACTCCATGGATTCGGTAGCTGCTGCAAAATGCACCATGCTTGGCTGATCAACGCGGCCGAAATCGGCTTGATCCGTTCCGCTGCCCCTTGCAGGAACGCTTGGTCGGCCAATTGGTCGATGAGTCGTGGTATACCGTCAGAACCGCGGTAAAGCGCATCGACCGCATCGCGAGTCATGGCACTTTGAATGTTCACCCCGCACAGCTCCACCTTGTGCTGGATATAGCGAGCAGTCTCGTCCATCCCCAACGGTGTCAAGTAACATCGCCCTGCCAACCTTTGATTCAGCGACTCCATCTGCGGATGGGAAAGGATATCTTCGAGTTTCATGGTTCCGCACAGGACCAATCGGACCCGCGGTACACCATTTCGAACGATGTTGGTCAACAATCGCAGTTCGTCGAGCAACTTAGGCACCAGCGTCTGCGCCTCGTCCACGACCAGCACCAACGCCTCGGATTGCGATTCGGTGAAGGACTGCAATCGATTCATGAGCGTCAGGCGCAGCTCCCCTTCGGACTTCTCTCGATAGGGCAAGCGCAGTTCATAGAGCAAGCTTTGCAGCAGTGCGCGCCGTGTGCAGATCTGCGAACTGGCCAGCATCACCACTTCGAAGCTCTTCCGGAAACTATCTGCGATCCGCAAGCAGCACATGGTCTTGCCCAAACCGGTACCGCCGATAATCGCTACCGGACCTTCTCCCCGGTGAATGCACCGGGAGGCCGTTTGATACGCTTGTTCGATGCTGGTCGCAGGAAAGTAACGGTCCAACGTCGGGACGGTTAGGAATGGTCGTTTGTCAAAACCGAAGAAAGTCTCGTACATTCGCGCAGTTCCACATTATTAATGCTAGCAACACAGAGCCGCCCAGCCACTCTGATCCTTCATCGTGGGATCGGCAGTCGCTAACCCGCAACATGAACCTATTCGCTTTATTCGGCAGAGTTTAACGCCATCGCGGTACGAGATCGTCGCAAGAAAAAAAGCACGGTACGAATCCGAACCACGCGTGTTAGCAAGTGGCAACTGGACGCTCGAGCCCGAAATCCCCCGATGCTAGTCATGATCGAAGCCATGAATCGCTCACTTCGGTAAGCCCCCGCCACCCGGCGCTGACGCTGAGGGCTCCGATGGGATTCGCTTTGCGAATCTATGCACACTACCGTCACACTTCCGTCACACTACCGTCACACTTCCGACTTGGAAGTTATCCGTTTTTCGCGTTGCCACTGGTAGAACGCGACGCCACTAAAAATCGCTAAGGCTAACCAAACACAGCAGAAGCCCGCGACACGGTATCGGTCCAAGGGCTCCCGATCGAACCACGCCCCAAGTGCAAACTGCAAGGTTGGACCGACGTATTGAAGCATCCCCATCAAGACCAACGGCACGTGCTTGGAGGACGATGCGAACAGCAGCAACGGCAACGTCGTGATAGGGCCACCCAAAGCCAACAAGCCCAACGTCGAACCCGAGTACCGATTCGGTTGTTGCCAGAACAGATACCCCAAGTAGACCACAGCGATCGGGGCCAAGATCGCCGTCTCCATACCCAGTCCCGAAACTGCGGGTAGCTTCGTCTGTTTCTTCACAACCCCATAGAACGCAAATGATATCGCCAGAGCGATGGAAACCCATAGTCGCTCGCTGGTCATCGCGCTCAAAAACAATCCGGAACCCGCAATGGCGACCGCCAACCACTGCAATCGGCCAAGGCGTTCGTGGAACAGGACAACACCTAGGACGACGCTTACCAGAGGATTGATGAAATACCCCAAGCTGCTATCGACGACGGCTTGGTTCAAGACCGCCCAAATGAAGACGAGCCAGTTGATGCTGATCAGCACCGCCGCGAGCGCAGCCAATGCGACACGGCGAGGGTTTTTCAGCGTCTCTCGGATGTCGTTCCATTGCCCCAGCCACGTGACGCAGATGCAAAGGGTCAATAAGGACCACAGGATCCGATGGCAGATGATCTCCAAAGGATCCACATGCTTTAAAAATTTCCAGTAAAGAGGAAAAATGCCCCACAGGACGAACGCCGATAGGGCTTGGAAAATGTACAAGCAATACTCCGATCCTAGTGTCCCATTTGATCGGCCAAATGTCCTGCGCCGTAAATGGTACGAAGCGACTCGAGCACACCCGCGATGTGGACCGCGACGGCTCGTGAGGCTTTGTCTGTGTAATAGAAATCCCCGGTCAAGCTTTCGATGTTACCATCGAAAATGATTCCCACCATTGCCCCGTCGCGGGACACCACAGGCGATCCAGAGTTTCCGCCGATAATGTCTGCAGTGCAAACAAAATTGAAAGGCGTGTCAGACTTGATCTTATCTTTGGCCGCATGCCAGCTTGCGGGTAGCACCCAAGCATCCTTGCTTTGATGGGATTTTTCATGATCGAAGGCGCCACCCAGTTTGGTGTGTGCGGGGATCGATTTTCCGTTGCTCTCGTAGCCGGCGACAGCCCCGTAGGACAGTCGCAATGTGAAGGTGGCGTCTGGATAAACGCTATCACCGCCGACCGCAAACTTTGCTTCCGTGATCTTCGCGTAGGCTTGACGTTCCTGTTCGTCGAGGGACTCGGTCGCCTCGCGGACCTTGCGGTATTCCGATTCCATGCTTCGCACGAGTGTCACCAGCGGATCTTGGGAGTCTTGGATCCCCTCGAGCCCAGACTTCGCCAGCGCCTTGCGTCCTTCGGCGGTCATGAGCTTGGTCCCTGCGATGATTTCCGTGGCTCGATCGCGAGGGTTCTTGCCAGCAAGTGCCGCTTTGACCAATGGGTCATTGCCACCTCGATCATCGATCAACCGCGACAATTCGTCCGCCAATTGCACCCGTTCCAAATCATCGTAAACAGGTACATCCGAGAAGAGTTCTTGTTCGAGCGACTGCCGTGCACTGTCTCGAAACTCTCGCAGTCGCTCAGCGCTGGGCTTCTTGTCTTCACTCGTCATCAAGACGATTTTCTCGGCGAAACCATAGAGCTGTGTTCGCAGCGATGCGGATTTGGTAATCCACTCCTTGCGCTTGGCTTGGACGTCCTTGACGGTTGCCCAAGCACCGGCCAGCGGAGCAAGTTTAGGGTTCGCTTCGAGCACCGACAGCATTTTCGCTTCATCCCGTTTCTTGGACTCGACAAAGCTGGGGTCCTGAATACCCGCCAACATCCCAGTGTAGGCTTTACGCGAGTTTTGCACTCCGAAAAGATCATCGCGGCCACGTCGCAATTGCTCGGGCCCAGCGAGTCCATACTGCTGCAGCATGATCTCCTTGCGACGCAACAAATTCATCGTTCGAGGAAGACCAGAGTCCCGTTGGTACTCCACGGCATCGGAAGTGAGGATCCGCCGAGTGCGACCTGGGTTGCCAGAAACAAAGACGAGATCCTGTTCTTTCGCACCATTGGGATCCATCTTTAAATAATTTTGGATCTTGGCCGGTTTGCCATCTTCGTAGACACGGAACAACGTCACATCGAGGCAGTAGCGAGGATACTCGAAATTGTCTGCGTCACCACCGAAGAATGCCGATTGAGCTTCGGGTGCCCACACCAATCGAACATCGGTGTACTTTTTGTATCGGTAAAGATGGTATCGACCACCACCGTACAGCGTCACTACGTCGCTGCGCAAACCGGTCTTGTCAAGCGACTCTTTCTCGATCTGCGCCATCGTCGCTTGGCGAGCTTTAAACGCTTCAGGAGGTGTCATGCTATCCTTGACCGCCTCATTCACGCGGGAGGTGACATCCTCGATACTGATCAGTTGGTTCAATTCCAAATCGGTAGCAGGAATCTCTTCCTCGAGTGTCTTTGCGAGGAAACCATTTTCGTTGTAGTTCTTCTCGGCCGTCGACAACTTGAACAAGGTATCAGAAGCGACGTGGTGGTTGGTCAGTACCAAGCCATTCGAAGAAACGAACGAAGCCGATCCCCCTGAATTGAAGCGTACGCTAGATAGCATCAGCCGATCGAGCCACTCTTGCGTCGGCTCGAATTTGTATTTGGAAGCCATTTGCTGCTTAGGGACTGCGTTGAACAACCACATACCTTCGTCGGCCAAAGATGAACTGGGGCGATGGAGTTCCGCCCCGACAAGACCCGCTAACGTCGCGGCGAGGAATGTAAGTTTCTTCCATCGATTCATGCGTTTGGATTTCATCGCGATCCCCTCCCAAATGGTGCCGTAAAATTATGCAAAATAGAGTTCTATAAACTGTCACTTTCCAGAGTGCTGAAGCCCCATACTGTAGCCGGAAACCAGAAATCCGTCACCGGATCCCAAGCAACCGAACTGGCTCAAAGCAACTGAAAGGGGCGAAGTGGAAAATCCTGGTAGCCTCCAGCGAATCCCCTTTTTGGGGTTATTTGACGTCCTAGTATCGCTCCTGGCCAAATTCGCTGAGAATCGTATCCTAGGGAGCGACCGTATATCGGCTCAGAACAATATCAGCTCAGAACGCGACTGCCCGAAGTCTCCTGCCCGACGCTACTTTACCCCTCGAGATTCCATCCCCATGGTTTTAGCACCCCTCACCGTACCGGCTCATGGTTCCGCGTTGTCCGCAGAGGTCAAAATCGCATTGGAAGCTGCCGTTGCTGGGGCCAACGTGATTCGAGATTGGGTCGGCAAACCCCTCGCTATGGAAGAAAAGGGGGTCGGTGATTTAGTATCGGAGGTCGATAAACGGGCCGAAGCATCCGTGCTGCGAGTGCTGGAATCCTCCCCCATCCGAGCTTCGGTACTCTCCGAAGAATCGGAGCCGAGCGTAGTCGAGGGCTCATCCCATTGCTGGATTATCGATCCACTCGATGGCACCAGCGCATTCCTTTTCCGCGTTGGCGATCCGTTCCCGTCGGTGTTGGTCGCGCTCGAACAGGACGATCATCCGCTGGTCGGTGTGGTGCTGTTTCCACTTACCGGCGAGTGTTTCTACTCGCACCGCGGTATGGGTGCTTACAAAGACGGAGTGCGCCTTCATGCTCCCAATCCACGGCGGCTCCAAGATGTTTGGATCGATATGAATCAGTACGGCAATGCGCGGTACGAGACGGGGATGTTTGCTTACCTTAGGAATAAACTACGAACGCGGGAAGGGGCAAAGCTGGTAACCTCGCTCCCGCCCCACTCTGGGGTCGCCATGCGACTGCTCGACGGGACCACAGGACTTTCCGCCGTCGTGCATGACAACAATTCAGACAACGTGAAACAAGCGCCTTGGGATATTGCAGCCCCACGGGCGATCCTCACCGAAGCCGGCGGTTGCTTTGTATCTCTTCGAACCGGTCGCGATATCCAAACCCGCGATTGCGAACCGATGGTGGTTACCGGCGACCGCGCCCTCGCCCAAGAAATCATCGACCTGGTCCAGTAACCATTCGTTTTCATCACGATCCGTGCTTGCAGGTCTGATTGCGTGATTCCATAGCGTCGAACGGTTGCTCCAGAAAACTACAAAAGACCTGCGATTTCTGTTACGATTTCTCATTCACACCCGCGCAATTACAAAATGAATCCAAGGAGTACGCCATGGCGAGAGATACTTTATTCCTTCTGAAGGAAGACTTCGTTGACGGAGTAGGAGCACCCTACTATTGCCCCGACTGCGCCCAAATCACTGGGGTCCTTTCTTACTTTCCCAAACTGCGTCACCACGTTGATATCCGTTATGTCGACTTTGCCCGGCCTCGCCACGAAATCGTTGCGATACTCTCGGAACAACATCAAGGTTGCCCGGTCCTGATCCTGGACCAAACCCCTCCCATGGATGCTCTGGCGTATATCTCTGGACAAGCCAACGGCAAGAGTTTCATCGCAGGAGCCAAAGCGATCGGGAACTATTGGTCCTACAAGTACGGCGTTTCGCGTCCGCACTAGCCACGCTCCATCAACATGAATTTCCCGCAATCTTAATTCAAGCGATATTTGGGTGGCAACCGCGTCTCAGGAGCCATCAACCCGATACGGAATTTAGTATGCTGCTCTTCTGGCAAACCGCTCCGAAGCGCGCAGAATCACCGTCCCAATCCTTTATATCGAGAAGCGTCCAACCATGTCTAAAACGTATCTCAAGTTACAGCAGAGCGAAGGTTTCGTCATCGAAGCAGCAGCTCAGATCTACTCCGCATACATTATTTCGGGTCAGCTCACTCAGGAAAAAAAAGAGGTACTGATGAAAGAAGCCATTCGCGATGCGTTGCGAATCGCCCTCACCGTCGATGAAACCATCATCGCAGAAAACGAGCCAGGCTAAGTGACTATCTGTGGAGACCGGTATCCGTGCGGGCTTGCATGAGGTAGCCGGCGGATACACTCGGAAAAGTCCTTTCGGTACTCAAAGCAATCCATTGAGTAAATTGCGATGAGGTATTCTCCAAAAGCCGATTTACCACCGATAACACGAATGGCGCCGATTCTGGTCGGAGCAACATCGAGCCCTCTTTATCCGTGCCATCTGTGTTATCCGTGGTTCAGTCCGTATCCATCATTAGGACCAATCGACGATATCCGTCGAGAACAATCGCCGAGTAGATTGGGAGCGGTCCTATTCAGGATCGACGAAGCGATGGATCCTGGAAGTTAGTCATCAAACGTAGGACTGCACTCTGTTAAGGTTTTTTCGGGGAGCCCTCTGTTCCCTCTGGAATTTGATCGTGACCGTGATCGGTGGTACTTTTGAGGATTGGATCGGCTCCCTGGACGACCAGTCGGAGTTTATTCTCTCCCTTCGAAGAAACCGTGAACCCTAACTCCGAGGTGGAATAGGAACTATGCTTGCGATGCACGACCCCCATAATGCTCGGTCGGTAATTAGGAATCTCTTCGGTAGGGATAAACTGGACAATGACACAACGATGGTCCCCAGCTACGGCACCATCACCGTTGGTGTAGGTCGTCAATTCAAAAGTTCCATCGGTTGCGATGTTGCCGCGAGCCTGCACGGAATGCGTTACCGATTTGGTCTCGATCGTTCCGACCTTAACCGGACTTCCGTCGGCAAAGACCACTTCGCCTCGCACCGGGTAGGTTTTTAATCGCCCACTGTTGCAACCGACGCTCATCAGCAGCACGATCGCGCAGAATAGCTCGATCAACAACGTACGATGGGAAGGGAAAGATAAACGTAGGACCGGCTTCAACAGAGTACTTTTCATTCCGACCTTCATCTCAATTCTAGCCGCACTGCAGGCCAGCATTACTCTTGATCCGCGATCGGCTGACCATCACCTCGATTGCACAAACGTCCCAACGTGTCGGTATCGATGTTCGCGTTGATCGCGCGAACGCTGCCGTCGGCGACCGCAAAGTGGCAATACCCACCGTGCCAGCTACCCCATCGCACCAAATCGTTTCCTTCTCCGCGAAGATCGGTTGCTATCGGAACCGTGGGCCCGCCGATCCTAGCCATGTTGTAAAGGTTGTCTCCGTTGAAGATAAAAGCATCTTGTGGTGACTGCCCGAGCTTGCCAATCGGAACGTGCATTTCTCCGACGAGCATCGTGTTGCTCAATCCATCGAGAACGTGACGCTGCGAAATACGATCCTGCCAACCCACCGGAACACCGTTCATGCAGTTGGCACGACTGGAAATAATGATCCCTGTCCCATTCCCACCGTAATTGAAGTCCGTAGGCAGTCCTGAGGACCCAGGAGACAAATCTCCGTGGTTCGCGCCGTAATCTCCAACCGCACCAGATGCGGTACCGCCACCGCCGATGGGATACTTGCAACCGCACGGTAACGTGATCCATATCGTTCCTCCGTTCACGAGATTGCCTTGGCCTTTGGCATCACCTGCCGATCGCCGCGACGGACAGCAATACATGGGCAACGTCCGAGTCCTCACGTCCTCTGGATGATTCGCATACGAGATCGAATAATCCCACAACTGCTCCATATTCTTCGCTTCGGCGTAGGGCATGATCCGAACCAGCCACGTCGTTTCAGAGCCACCACACGACAGCGACGGAGGGTCACCGGGCCGCGGTTGATACCGTGCTGGTGGGTAACAACCGTTCGCATTCACGAACATGTCCACAGCCAAGGAGATCTGGTGCAAATTGTTCTTGCAACTCATCGACCGAGCTGACTCGCGGGCGGCCTGAACAGCCGGCAACAGCAAACCAACCATTACCCCGATGATCGCGATCACGACCAAAAGTTCTACCAGTGTGAAGGCAGCGCGACGACGCATCATTCTATCTCCCGAAAGGAAACCCCTAGAGTTCGACGTTCAGCATCCCAAAAACCGACAGAAAAACCAACAGATTTCTAACTATATTATTATGCCCATCTGGCTAGGGGCACGCAAATGCAATCTTTTTGCTATCGCTTACTCGAAAGAATTGAATTGACCAAACCAACCGGAAAAACCATACTTAAAAGATGGAAAAGCCGTGAACTACCCCTTCGGTATTGCGTAATCGTGCGGTAGACCGCCCTTTCGAGTCCATCTTTGTGCAGGCTAAAACGTGTCATCCGTGAATCCAAAATGGTTTCGAGGAGTCGTCCTAGCGACGTATTTCCTCGTTTCTATGTTCGGATTGCAGGTGCACAGGATTTCCGGATGCCCTTCTTTGGAATGTGGTTCTCAGCTTGGGCATCCATCGGTTTGTACCCATTCGGACCATACCGCGGCTAACACCCACGAGCGCAAGGGGGTCCATTCGCACGACGGGCATCGGCACCATTGCGGCAGTGGCCGGGACGAATCGCCAGATGCGAAGCCGTTGAGCGATCATCAAATTAGCCACCCACAAAGCGGCATAGCTCGAAACTCCGAAAATCGAAGTGGATGGCGCGGCGACCATTCAGGTCATTGTTCCGTCTGCGAACAACTTTGGTCTCTAAGTCAGTACGGATTCGCTGTATGCGAAGCGGTAACCGCTCCCGCCTACGATGCCGTTTCGTGCTCCTCTGAGTTCGCGCTGGCCCTCCCCGCCTCGTACCGAATTGAGCCCTCATCGCGAGGCCCCCCTTTCGATCTCTCTGCGTAATTCTCGCATCTCGAGCCTGCAAGATCGATGCGTGTCTAATGCGCCCGCCATGTCGCTGAAGCTTCACGGTATCTCTTAACCGTTCGCTTGTCGCTTGATGCCTGTTCACATCCTGAGATCGCGGTTCGATGCTGTCATGTCCCTGATAAAAACCAACTGGTTCCCCCGTGCGCTTCATCATGATTTCTGCCCGTGGGCGAACGCTTACGTGTATTGGCTCAAACGCCCCATAGGCTGGGTTATTCTGGCGTTTGCATCGTCGTTGCTGTTGGGAATTTACGTGTCCCCCCAAGCATTCACGGCGAGTGGTGCCATTGCAGCCGTTGGCATTATTGGTTCGCTATGGCCATGGCTCTCTACGCTCGGCCTCAAAGGCCAATTGGCTTGGTCCCCATCGCGATGCGAGCAATTTGACACCATCGAAACCACGTTGACGGTGACCAACCGATGGCCGTGGCCAGTGTGGGGTATGGTGCTCGAGTCCGATGAAGGGATCTCAGGTTCCTCCAATTCGCGAAACGTTCGCATCAGCTTGAGCCGAATCCCAGGTTTGAGCAAAAGCCAGTTTCGTTGGAATTGCTCACCTGCGTATCGCGGTATCTACCCCAAAACGACACCAAGGCTGTCGACTGCTTTTCCTTTTGGGATTTGGTCCTGCAACCAACCACTCAAGGTCACAGAACCTTTAGTGGTATGGCCGCGCATGACCAAACTCGTCGATGTCCCTTCCAACACAGGTAACCAAGTACTCGGGATCGGGGGAACTACCGACCGAGCCGGAGATGATGGAGAATGGATCGGCGTACGAGCGTACCGTCCCGGTGATTCGCTGCGACAAGTCCATTGGGCCCAAACCGCACGACGCGATAACCTAGTAGTCTTCGAACGGCAATCGCGAAGCCAGCAAACGGTTCGTATTCAACTCGACTCGGCAGCGTTCGCAGAGGATGCTCCCTCCGTCAACGATGCGATGGTGCGGACCTTTGCTTCGGTCGCCAACCATTTTCTTTCCCACGCTTGGAACACCATGGTCGCGATCGATGCACCATGGGCATCGTTGCATCCTTCCAAGCGTACCACATGGCTTGATCACTTAGCAGGATGGGAACCAACGCAACTTCCTGAGCCGCCTCTATCGTCGGCGAGCCCAACGCAAAAATCAAATACGCTCAGCATCCTCGTCACATCCGCTAAGCGTTGGGATCAGCAGCATCACCAATCTATCTACCGAACTTCTCCATCAACCTATGTGCTATTGGTTGACGACACCCATGCTGTTGACTCCGCTCGAAGTGACTGGTCCTGCAAACCATCCAACACGTGGTCAATTCCGACGGGTGAAACGTTTGAGGATTCGCTACGAACCGTTTGGCGTGAAATTTGCCAAACCAGCCTTGCGCAAGGGGTTTCGTGCGCATCATGACCATTCCCAACGCGAGTAAAAACTGGACTGTTTTCTTGCTGGCGAGTCTTGCCTCGCTGAGCATTCTTTCCCTCCGTCTTTCAGGATCCTCCGATCGCATCTGGTTATCTTGCGAATTTGCGTTTATCTGGTTTGTGGCCTTTTTCGTCCGATGGGTGTCTTCTCATCAATCGAAGACGAATCGCCCAAAGGAGGCCGCCGTACAGAAAGTACCGGCAGCCTCGCTCGGAACGCCGGGGTGGCTTTTGTTCCTGGGGACTATTGCCATCCTTTCACCATGGCTTTCCAGTATCGCTCAAGTCCGATTGCTAGGCAGTAGCGGCGAAGCCAACGAATTGATATGGCTTGCCATGCTTCAGTACGCAGCCCTATGGGGAGCTGCGGTTGCCGAGCGGGATCGGAGCGAATGGATTTCATTCCTCATGAGTTGTTTCCTGGTCATCTTCGGGCTCGCCACCTCAGACCGACCCAACATGATCCAACTTGTGATCCCTTTTGCTGCGGTCGCATGCTGGTGGTTGATGGCAAAGTATTGGGTTTCGATCGAACAAGGGTTCGTCGCTTCGGAGAGCGTCCCACTTATCCGAATGCGGGCTCTGGTCCTCGGCTCAATCGCACTGATTGCCGGAATCACGCTGGCCATCATGACCAAACAATCGATCCGCAATTCTGCCCTCGATGGCTTCATGCCAACATCAGGTGGCCAAAAGCGAGGTGAGTCTTGGTCGAGACAAGGCGTTGGGGATGGCGACATGTTGGTCGCAGCCAAAGATGAAGCCTACACGTTCGGTCCTGTCGATAGCGATCTCTTTCTCGATTCCGAAGTCCCCTCGATGTATGACATGGTCAGTGAAATGTATGGGGAACCAACACCGCGGCAGCGCCAGTACGCCCGCGCAATTTCGCTTGAAAATCAAGCTCAGGAACTGGAAGAGGAAGGGACCGAATCCAAAAAGAACAGCCGCGAGTTCTCAGTACTTCGACAACCCAATCAGAAAACACAAAACCACCGACCGACCGGTTCTGATTCGCGAGCCGTGTTGTACCTCGTCGGCCGCACCCCCCAATGGCTGAGGCTCGAAAGCTACGATCGTTTTTCGGATAACACTTGGTCCCATTCAGAGAATATCGATCTCTCGCGCCGGCATGGCGAACCCACTCTGGAAAGTATCGCCGGCAAGCCGTGGATGCGACTCCAATCATTCGCTCGCGACTTGGTATTCCCTGTGCATGAGCGGATCGCGACGAAAGTCATCCAATTCAAATCTCCCCGTTTGTTGACCCCTTCCCTAATCACGTTCACCCATATCGATCGCATCGATCAACCCGATTTTTTCAGCTGGACGCGAGATGGTCAATTGATGATGCCCAACCGGGAGCATGTTCCCCAACTCACCGTTGTTCACCAGCTACTTCAGATCCCGCAACTCCATCCATTACGAGACACGAACAACCCGTTAAGCAACATCTCGCACTTGTCCCGCGCACACACTTCCGACGACTGGATCCAACGATACACCCATGTCGATTCCACCTCGCCACGGATACGTTCGACCTTAGACGATTGGTTCCGCGCCACAAAACAGGAGTCGGGGCAACCGACCACGGATTGGCAACGGATTGAGACAATCGTTCGCAACCTGCGAACGTTCCAGCATGATAACCACTCTGTTCCACCGGCCGATTGCACCGATACGATCCCGTATGTCCTCGAGAAGAAATGCGCCCCGGATTATCTGATCGCCTCGACCGCAGTCATGCTGATCCGGAAACTTGGGATTCCATGCCGACTCTGCACTGGCTTCTTCGCATCTCCCGCCCGTTACGATGCACGAGCAGGCCAAACCGAGGTAATTCCTGAAGACCTTCATACCTGGGCGGAAGTGTACATCCACGGGATCTGGATCCCCATCGAACCCACAGGAAGCTACCCGCAACCTCGCGAACATCGATCCTGGCAGCAGTGGGCTATCCAAACTGCTTGGCTCATTCGTGACACCATCCGAACGCACCCAATCGCATGCTCACTTTTTGCCTGTGGATTGGGGTTAGCTTTCTACTTCCGTCGGTCGATTGTTTTCGGAGCCACGTGCCTCATCCTCGTTTTGATCCCACTCCTCTCCGAGAGTACGAAACTTCGAATGACTCTTCGATTGCTCCGATGGCGAGAATGGTTATGGAGTCAACATCGCGCCCCCCGAACAACGCTGCAAGATTGGCTCTCGGGCAAGCTAAAAAGCCTTACTCGCACCACAAACCTAGACACCGCGACCTTTATTCGCTCTGCACAGCGAATGGCCTACGGCCCCAAAAAGAACACATTGCTGTGGACGGACCATGAGACCCAATCGATCCGAAGCGTTTATCGCTCTCTGCTTTGCTCGGGTATCTTCGGCTGTCGGCGCCTTCGCCCCACCCAGTCCTCGCAGACGGTCGTGACAACGCCGCAAGGCAAGGATTCGAATTTCGTCTTCGAGTGATCGACGACTCACACCTCTCCCAAGAACTTGCTCCTTAACCTACCCTTCGGCTTCTGAGACATCCACTGTGCCAACCAACAACAATCTCCTCGAGACGACACCACCCTCTGAGAAGACTCCAGCAATTTTGTCATCGACTCAGATCCAGACCTATCTGTCGGGACTCCGCAAGGAACTCAACCGCGTCTTGCTCGGAAAAGCGGATGTCGTGGAGCACCTCCTCGCATGCGTACTGGCGCGCGGCCATGTGCTGTTCGATGATCTTCCAGGATTAGGAAAAACGACGCTTGCGAAAGCCCTCGCCAATGCGGTTGGCGGTCGGTTCATGAGAGTCCAGTGCACGCCCGACCTTCTACCGAGCGATGTCACCGGATTCAACATCCTCAACCAAAAAACCCGAGACTTCGAATTTCGATTCGGACCAGTCTTTGCAGATATCTTGCTCGCGGACGAAATCAACCGGGCGACGCCGCGAACTCAAAGCGCATTGTTCGAAGCCATGGCTGAACGGCAAGTCACGATCGATGGGGAGGCCCGCAAACTCAGCGAAACATTCCTAGTCCTGGCAACTCAGAATCCTGTTGAAAGCGTCGGCGCCTATCCGCTCCCTGAAGCCCAACTCGATCGCTTCGCGATGAAACTCAAGATCGGATACCCCGATCGCAAAAGTGAGCTCGAACTACTCTCACGCAGCGCCTTCACCACCAAGGAAACCGAAGCAAACGAAGTCTTGCCCAATGGCACCCTGCTCCAATTGCAGCAATCGGTTGCAAACGTCGCGGTTGAACAACCCGTCCGCGAGTATCTCGTCGACCTCGCTGAGTCCACTCGCAATAACCGTTCGTTCAGTCTCGGACTTAGCCCCAGAGGATTGCTCCAATGGCAACGCGTCGCCCAAGCCCATGCGATGCTTGCTGGGCGGGATTTTGTCATGCCCGAAGATGTTCAATCCGTGGCTACGCCCGTACTATCCGTTCGGCTCGCCGGCATCTCTGCCGGAGTCGACAAAGCCATCGACGCCGTTCTCAACTCCGTCCCTGTTCCAATGCTGTAACAAAGTGGTTACCTCATGCTTTCGCAATACCTACACACCCATGCAACGTCTACCAAACCACGTCTTCGTGACAAGCAGCACACCATAGCCCATAAGGCAATCGCCCCTCGATGCGACGGGGCGATCCTACAGATTGCATGTGTAGTAATGGCTGTGGCGATCGGATGCTCGAAATTAGAGAATCCCTCGGGCGACCTAAAGAAACCAGTCCAAGAATCCGAGCATGAACATTTCCCTCCCCATTGGCCCGGCAGCCTATTCCACGCTTCCTCGCGACTCGATGCGATGATTGCAGATCCGGACGTTGCATCCTCCAATCCGCTCGTGTCTAGCAGTAAAGAATTTGCCGACCTGATTCAGTGGCTACCCTTCTTGGCAGCGGATAGCGATTTAGGACGAGAGCCCTTTGCTCGCATCGATGGGTGGTCGACCCAATTCGCAGATCGCCTGAAACTCGATGCCCAAAACAAGAAACCACTTCGAGAAATCGTCGCTGAAAATGGTATTGAGTCCATGGTCCGCGAATTGAGCAAAATCTGCTCCGAGGAAACGAAGCGACTCCAAGCGTTGCAACACGAATACGACTCACCGCAATAGTAATTCATTCATGATTGGATCGATGCCGCGATGGATATTTATCTATTGATCTGGGGTGCTCTGCTGCGCATGGCCCAAGCCTTGGTTGCCGCTAGTCCAACGATACTGGTCGGCTGGTTGATCGCGGCTGTCTTCGAACGGATCCTAGGGCGCGAAGGTACCTACCAACTGTTTGGAGGGAATTCGTGGCGACAGTTGCCACAAGCGTGGTTGCTGGGGATGCTTCTGCCGGTCTGCTCGCTGGGCGTAATTCCAGTCATGGTCCAAATGCGGAAAAGTGGTATCTCCGGAGGTACCATCCTCGCGTTTGGATTAACCGCGCCGCTGTTCAATCCAATTTCCGTGCTCTACGGGCTAACGCTCTCGGATCCCTGGGCGATTTTCGTCTTTTGTATTTGTTCCTTAACGCTAATCACCATCATGGGAATCCTTTGGGATCGACTTTTTCCTAACAGCTCCTTGCCAGCAGAAACCATCCAGAAAACGCCTTACGGGATCCGACGAGTCGCGGCCGTCGCTTTGTCGATTTGCCATCAAGCCACGAGCGTTTCATCGATTTATATTGGGATCGCTATCCTCGGTGTTGGGATCCTAAGCATGGCGCTTCCAGCCGGTACGCTGCAACGCGCGGCGGGCAAAGATGATCTCATCGCACCACTCACCATGGCTGCCGTCTCGACGTTGGCGTATGTCACTCCGATGACTGCGATCGTTCAAGTGGCATCGATGTTCCAACACGGGAATTCGATCGCGGCATCTTTTACGCTATTGACGCTCGGCACCGGTGTTAACCTCGGCATGATCTTGTGGATGGCACAGCACTACCGCTGGAAGCCAACCCTCGTTTGGCTAGGCTGCTTAATCGCCACCGTCCTCGTGATGAGCTATGGGATCGACCGCCCTCTAAGTCCGAAAGGAGTCGAACCTGCAGATCATACGCATGCCTTCGATGGCTATTGCAATCCATTCGTCAATCAAGACGCAAACCTACCTACTACAGCTTGGCGGATTCTTCGTGAGAACACGAATGCGGCAGAAATTGTTGCGGCGGGTACGATTCTATGCATCCTCGCTTTCGGCCTGCTATTCCGAGCCGTAGATCCCCAGCAAAAGTGGATGCAATCCCTCTGCAACGCTCCACCTGAAAGTACTGCGACAGGATCGAGTCATTCATTGCCCGATATCGTCCTACCAAACTCGGTCATCGCCGGCATCAGTTTTATAGGCTTGGTAATCGCCAGCGTCGGAGCATGCTTTTTGTACTATCCGCCCGTCTCCGAGATACGTAAGGAGATGAACTCCATCGAGGCGGAGTTGATCGGCAGCTACAACCGACAGGAGTGGGAAAAACTAGAATACTGGATTCCGATCCAGGAGGATTGGGCCCATAAACTCGTTGTCAGCGCTTACTTGCGAGGGCGACCTCTCGACCGATACACCCAAATGAAACTCCAGGTTTACAAAAACAAACTCGAACTCCTAGAGCATGCTACTGAAGATCGCGATGTCGAAGAAGCCAAAGAGTTTGGAAAACAAGCAGCACTGGCATTTCGACGCTTGAAAGACGCGATGTGAACCGCAAAACCGTGCGATCCAAAAGATCGGAGAAGCAGCAGTTCACGGACCTACCAATCACCGGTCACAAACTCTCCATCCTCACGGTTGCAGAGATTATGAAAAACCTTGGGATCCAGGCCGTACGATAGGAAACGCATCGAACCATCACCGAAAACAAAGTTTCCGCCAGCGACGTGGAAACTCGAGAAACCGCCTACTAACAAACTCCCAGTCTCTGATGCGCGAGGAGCAATGTGATTGCGTTTCGGGGGAAGCATGAATCCTCCCCCATTTCTCAACGTCGCTCGCGTCCCTGAGGCCCAGCCCAAATCAGGATATTCCGAAACCTTTTCCCCAAAGAAGATCGTATTTGAGGAACCATCCGTGATATCGCTGAATTTGATGCGACTGTTTCGAAAAAAGACGCCATTATTGTCGCTGTCGATCGGCACCTCGCTATCGTGATAACAGGCCGCATAGGATGATGCAGCGGCAGCATCCGAATCCAATCCCTCGCTGCCGTAGGGTTGACTCGGGCACAAAAATGTCGAAACCCTCGCCGTTCGCGCCTTGGCGCTACCAGGAGCGTAAACGCCTTGAGCAAGATCGAATTGCCGGTACAACGCCGACTGCTCTAAGTAAGGCAATACCTGAACCATCCAGCTGATATGTTTTCCGATCGGCTCATCTCGGATTGGTCCGGTTTCATTGATGGTACCACTCGGTAGATGCTCGGCTGAAAACTCATAGTGATGGGTAGCGAGCCCCAACTGCACCATGTTGTTCGCACACCCCATGCGACGCGCCGCCTCGCGAGCCGACTGCACCGCCGGTAACAGCAACCCGACCAAAACCCCAATGATAGCGATGACCACCAACAGCTCCACCAACGTGAACCCTTGGCTTTTCATCTTCGGATTCTTCGACAAATTCCAATCTCGATTTCGTATTCTGATTTTCATCGGATTATCACTCCCCGTTTAAAGTTGTTTCGCTGAATACTTCGTTGTTCGCGTTCGCTGCATCGAAATCGGTACTCGCGACCTACCCGAAATTTGCGAGCGAACTTCAATCACCTTCGACCATTCATCTCCATCTTTCGTTTCAGTGCTTGCTGAAATCGCGGGCTCTGAAACTTGGATGGAAACCCGCATCGTTTTCCCTGAATCACCCAAAGGCATTTCCAGCCAATCCTCTCCTGTGTACCCGCTATCCATAGAGAGTTTCTGCGTGGCCCGCATCAACCCTGCATCGCAAAGCAATTCGAGTTGCATTAGATCGCGCTCGGTTTTGCACGATTGACGGGCCCTCAACGTGACGCTTACCGCGACTGCGGCCAGCATAGAAAAAATCGCAAACGCTGCGATTGCCGCGATCAATATCGCACCGCGTCGATTCGACGATTTTCGATGCGCTTTTCGATGCGATTTCCTAGGCGCTACGTCGATGCATCTCGCACGCGTGCAAGACGCATCCGCGACACGTTTCCTCGCCAACCTAAATCGGCTCATCGACTTGCCTCCCCAACACGATTGCTACCACCAACCACACTTTCGACCTTCAGTCGAACAGGGATCCAATCGCCATCGATCGCGTCGTGCACTTGGAGCTTGTCCAATACGATCACCCTGCCTCGTTTAGGTTTTTCCAATTCCTCAAAACGTGCGATGTAACCATCACCGAGGGGAAATAGTTCCTTTTGGTTCATCGCCACTCCCTGGTACGATCGCACCGAAGATTCGCGAGTTACCGCAGCCCCCACCCATCGATACGTGACTTTATCCCCTAGCGAATCGACCCAATGAACCTCAGTTTCCGACACAATTTCCAACTGCTCGGATCGATGTGCGTCGGAACGCCAGACGCTGGCAAGTCGTCCCAAGGTGGCTTGCAACTCCGCACGCCCTTGGGTCCTCTTCGATAAAAAGAAGGACTGGTGAATCATTCCAACGGCCAGGAATAACAGTGCGCTCCCAGAAATGATCACTCCCATCATGTCAATGAGCATACTACCTCTGCGCCGAACCGCCGCTCCACGCTTGATGCATCGCAATACGTTCATCGGCTCACCTCCTGAGCGTCCAGCCAACCGACCAACTCTACGGGAGGAAGAGTAGGTGTCTTTGGCCAAACAATTTGCAATCGAAGTCTTCGGCCGAATCGATCTGCGATTTCTTCCGCTGAAATTTGGCAATCGCTCAACGTCCGCGACACCTCCGAAGAAATTTGAAGTTCACGCAATGCCGCTGCGCGATCCTCCGGAGCCAGCCTCTGAAGGACCTCCAATTGGTTCGCAAGCTCATGCAACGCGATCTGGTAATTCTTCGAGTCTTTCGCGATCCGCGTCAGGCGAAACCCGATCGTGGATAGAATCCCGACTAATGTGATCAGCAAAATCGCCGCGACCAAAAGCTCTAACTGCATCAGTCCGTCACGTCGAGTCGGCGAAGGACCAATCACCCGCGGTCGGGTCCTCATCGTGCGATTCGATTTCGATTGGCTGAAACACAACATGATTTGATGGATTCTTTTCTGGCTTAACTCAGGTGGACTACCAATCTATACACCGATCCCAGGATCGCGTATGCGACCCACAGGACGATAGCTCCTACCAGCAATACCATGATTGGATTGGCAATCGAGCTCCAAAGATTGCATTGATGGCGGTATTGACGCTCATGCTCGTCCGCGATTCGCCGAAGCACCCAGCCTTGGGAGACAGGATCGCCGCTGACGTGGATCGCGTGGCTTTCTTCCGGAGTCAGCAATCCTGCCAGGGCGAGACTCGACCAAGGCTCAGCACCATGCTCGATCTCATTCCTAGCCAGCAAAAGTGCACTTCGAGTTTTTGCCTGATAGTGATACTTGGCCAAAGTCGACAACGCGGCCGTAACAGGTCGGCCACTTGCAACGGGTACCGAGAGGATCCTCAGCAATTTCGAAATCGCATTTTGATCCTTACTCACTCGCCAACCGCTCGCGAGATTACGAATCCACTGCCGTAAGCGAAACGACCAGCCAAAAGCAATCGATAGCAATACTGAAAACAGAAATAGCCAAGCGATCGGACCTAAATATTTGAGGTTCTCACTCATCCTTTGCAAAAGATATGGCGCATAACCTTCGACCTTTGAAAGAAACCTGATGACCGGGTTGGTGATGGTGCTCAACAACAATAACAAGATGATCACCACCGAACCAACTACGATCCAATAAAATCGGAATCCAGCCCAGTCGAACCGCTGCTCCATAGCCTCGGCATATCGACTTCGCCGATACAGGGCATGCATCGGATTCAATGTTCCACTTTGGTCAGCCAGACGAAGCGAGACAACCATGTCGTCCGACAATACATTCGGTGTTTGCTCGATAGCATCTATCAGAGGCACACCCTCCCGAAGTCTCCTTGCCAAACTCTGCACACAACGGCAGTAGGTGCCACGTTGCTCAATTGCGAACGCATCGATGTACGTTGCGGGGTCGAGGGACTCTCGATGGATAACGTCCAAAAGCGATAACAAGCCGTGCTGCGAGGTCTCAAGATCCTCAGGGAGAAACCACCTCGAAAGCCTCCAACGCGAGGGGCGAACTCGGTTTCCATCGCGAGCAAATATTGGCCTTAAAAATATGCTGGTTTTCATGGTAAGGCCCTCAATGACTGAGCGCACTAATGAGTGAAATCAATGGCACAAACAATGCGATCACCATAAAGCCGATCAGCAAACCGATCAGCATGATGACTACAGGACCGAGAAAGCCATAACCCCTGCTCTTGCGATTCCGCAATCGATCTGTGTAGATTTCCGCCATTCTTCTCAAGACGGCTATGTTTGGGGTCCCCTCCAGAGCTTGCTGCACGGTGGCTGGAAAGGCCACGGCAGCCTCTCGACCTGCAACCCCTTCCTTCGATTCCAGCAATTGACGGGCTAACTGATTGGATTGTCTCTGGTAATAGACACTTTGGCTTGCAACACCCGCAATTTCCACAGCTTTCGGAAGAGGCGCACCGATGCTCAATAGCTCCGCCAATGTTGAAATCCAACGGACCATGGAACTCAGATTTCTGTGACTTCCCGCCATCAAAAAACCAATCGAGGGAATCACCTGCAGCCGGTGAAGCAAACCGGATAACCCGATCCAGGCAGAGACGATCGCGGAGATCACGATGACAAATGCAACAACGAAAGCGATGGGTTGGATTCGTGCGAATCGGCCTATCTGAATCAATGCCATCGTTGGCCTCGGCAGCATTAACCCAAACTCGAGAAACATCTTCTCATACACGGGAACAATCGTTCCGAGCATCCAACCGAGCAACAACAGAGCCAACACCATCAGAATCAATGGGTAGCTCAACTCGCGAGGAATCTTCCAGCGGTTACCGACGGTATCGGTCAGCAATCGGCGGATGGAATCGTTGCTGGGCGATGGTTTTTCGTGATCCTCACGGGACCGCAACGATTGAGACTCTAAAAGTATCGGCAACATCGCAGCTAACTTGGAGTCGGCGACCCATACCTCTGCAGGCACTTTGGCTTGCAGCGCCTCGAGCAACCTCGTCACCGAAGCATTTGCTCGCACATGCGGAAATTCCGCACGTGCGGCAGTCAGCAATCCCTGCAAACTTCCACTCTGCTCGATCGCTTGGCCAATCCGAGCCATGTAGCTTTCGCTTTCGGAAGTTGCATGATGATTTTCCATCGCCTGCCCCCTTCCCTATTTGCACAGAGCCGTCAAAAGCTCTACCAATGGCCAAAACAACATGAGTCCGCTGGCTAACACAATGAACCCGCCGAACGACTGATAGACGAGCAGTGGCAACCAAGCTATCCCGCGTTTCTCCATCCATGCCAACTGGGAATGCTGGATGTCCGAAACCAACAGCAAGGATGCTGCGACAGCTTTTGGATCCTCGGAGGATCGCAATGCCCAATCCATCATTTCTCCTCGGCTGGTCTCCTTGCGATTTGCATCCTCTCCACTCTCGAGCAATTGCCCCTGCATCCAGCGGAAGGTATCAGGCGCCATTCCACTTCGATTTTGAAGCCATGCGAATGCGTCGCGAGCTGCTGCCGCGCGGCATGCATGCGTTGCCACTGACGTACTTTTCGGAAACCACCGCATCGAGGAATGGGCTGAGATCCAACGCCAGAGAAAGATTGAAATCAAGCTAATGCCGATCGCCATCAACGTGACGATCAACAGATTCGACTCCACCCTCTCGAGCACTCGAAAGCCAGCCCCCGGCTCCAAACCCGCCACGTCGTAAAACCCCCGTAGTTTGGGGGTTAAATTGGCAACCATCGCGATAAAACCGAGCGAAGCAAAAACCCATAGGAACCAAAGGCCCCCAAACGTCGACACGAATCGATCGCGAGCCAACCGCCTCCACCGACCGACACCAACCACTGGCTCCGCGGCAACCATCGATCGCCCCAATACAACCCAATCCGTCAGCGCCTGACGGTACGGAGCATTGAGCTCGGGCTCGCTCGTCAGTATCTCTGCCATCGATTCGCCTCGACCAACTCGCAATGCGATCCGACCGTTCAGCCGTTCGATCACTCCGGGAAGGTCACCTGGATCCCCGGTCAGAAGGAGAGGTATTCCCGCTTTGGAAATCGCGAGCAAGCGTTCATTGAAAGCCAGAACATCGGCAAGCTGGATTTCGACTGGATACGTTTCGCCCATCATTGGCCACTTCAAGAAATACGGCACCTTCCAGCCACATCCGCACAGTCCACCCGGATTGCGTTCCAGGATTCAGCGTTAGAACCAATGAAACGATGCGCGACCGTCCTCGATTTATCTACTCAAGAGACATTATTTTCAGGGGTATCGGCCAGAACCAAGAACCAAGAATGTACGATCTCAAAAAGCCTAAAGACCACCTACTCGCATCTGTCTCTAGCAATTGGCAACTAGCTACTCTTCCTACGGATCGACTTTTGGCCAACGCGATGCCAACGATAACCGCCATTCGCGGTACGCATCGATGAGCGAATCATCATGCCGAAGATTCTTTTCCGCTGCCAATCGTTCGGCCCGAGCCACGATCTCCTCGGAGGATCCTCGCTGGAAGCTACCCCCCCACCACGACTCCAAGGACTTGACCGTGATTGCCATTAAAAACAAGCAACCTGCGATCGCGATGGTTGCGTTATAGAGTTTGCGATCAGAGCGCCAGTCATCGGCGATCTCACGGGCTTTGCACAACACTTTCGAGCGAAGCGGATCGGACGGACGCACGTAGTCACGAGCCACTTTCAACTGGGCTTCCAGGTGGCGAACGTCCGAGTCGGTCAATTCCGATCCAGGCACCAAAACACCATCCCAAATGTTGTCCGATTCGAAGCTTGCGTCACTCATGCTTCACCTCGACCGTCTCTCCCTCGACCGACTCTCCCTCGAGCAAATAGGACAACTTCACCAGAGCATACCGATACCGACTCGCTGCGGTCGCGGGCGGAATCCCTAGAACATCGGCGATTTGAGCAAACGTCAACTCCTCCCATACCTTGAGCACCACAACTTCCGACTGTTCGGTGGGGAGTTGCCTCAATGCTGTCCAAACAGCTCGTATCGAATCCTCTTGCTCCAAGTGATCGACTCGGTTCCACGGCAGCAAATCGACGAGGCCTTGCGCGAACGACCAACGCCGCTTGCGTCTCAGAACGACCAACGATTCATTGCGCACCATTTGCAACAAATAAGGCCAGGGAGACCGAGACTCGGCCAATTTGGAAGCGTTCGAAACGACCTTGAGAAGGGCCGAAGAAACGGCATCCTCAGCGTCGTGCTGGTTTCGGGTGATAGTCGCCGCAAATCGAACCAACCTCACCGCCGTCAGGTCGTACAATCCGCCGATCGCAACCGCACCACTTTCAGTGATACGAACCGCGCACGCACGGACATTTTCGGAGTAGGATTCAGAGTCGATCGCCATGCAGTTACCGATGCGCCGAACAGAATTATTTATTCACCGAGCCTCAAAAAAATCCGAAACTTTTTTGAAGCGCCGAAAAACCCCATGGATCATGGTAATCCGAGAAGGCAAAACTAGGGCATGTATGCTACTTCCATTAAACCACGGTAAAGGTTGCGATTTCGCTCTTGAGGCTGTTACCAGCCCCGTCGATGGCCTCGATTTGGATCTGGTAGGCCCCCGAAGTCACCGGTAGGGTTTCGAGCGTTCCCGCCAAATTGCTCCGAACCTTCGTTAGTGCCCCACCAGCAGGTCCCAGCCATACGTTGTAGCTAGCACCCATCGCGGAACTCGACCAACCGAGCCGAACCTTGCCTTGATCGACCACCAACGACTGGAATGAAAAGGCTTTCAGATGAGCGGTCAAATTCAAGTACCGTTTATCCGAAGCGATCGAATAGGATTGATTCGTCTTCGTCATCAACGAAATCATTTGTGGTCCATCGGGAATAGTTCCGAACAACTGGGCGATCGCAGCGTCGTTGATACTGAACGTTCCATCGCTGGACACGTACTGCGATGCGTCTTTTTTATCGCCTCCGTTGAGTGTCGCATACAAACTGCGGCTGCTGGTCAGGATTTTGCCAGTGATACCTCGATCCGAGGTGATGGCTGACAAGCCTCCTGACTCCGCCATCACGAGATCCGCGAATTGCTCGCTGCGAGAGCCGGGGGGTGTGTTCAAGTAATTGATGACTACCAAGACATCGAGGGGCGACAAAGTCCCATCGCGGTCGACGTCGTAATCGAGCAAATAAGGTACCACGCCGCCCGAACCACTGTTCAGTCGGTTGATCACCACCAACGGATCGAGTGGCGAAATGGTGTTATCGCGATCGGTATCGAAGGCCGACAGCCAATTCTCATCGACACTGGTCTCCGGGGATACATTGACGACAAAGGCAGACTTGGCGATCACCACCGAGTTGCTTTTCGAGGTGACCATCATGGTATACGCCCCGGCGGTCGGATAACTGACGTTGCCCAGCGTGAACGAGACGCCACCTGTCACGGTGCGGTCGACTACTCCGTCTCCTTGGATATCGATCGAGTACTCGACAGATTGAGGTACCGGAGCCGGCAACCCGGTGATGTTGAGTTGATAGTTCCCCGATTGCCCAACTCGTAGGAGTCCTGGCCCGGTGATCGTCAACGTTCCGATCGGCAACGGGTTCAAATTGATCAAGTCTCCAGACGAGTAGTTCATTCCCGTCGTACCGGTCCCAATCGCAGTCGTCTTGGCTCCATTGACAGCGATTTCGTAGACGCCGTCCACCAAACCGCTCGGCCCGACATAGGTCCCAGTGAACTCTAAATCCACCACCGTTTTGTTGGCAACGAGGGACTTCGTCAACGTGTATGCAACTGTTGCGTTCCCAATATCCTTCTTGCGTACCGTGATGGCATCTGGCGCGATGGTCCCGAGTTCCATATCCCAAGTCAATCGCGCCTTGGAGATTGGGGAGACCAGCGGGCTGCCTTGTGTATCGGTCAACGCGACAACCTCGGGCCGATTGCCGACGTTAATAATCAACGTGCGTTCCACGGGAACGGATCCAGCGATGGTTGGGTCACTTGCCCGAACGATCACCGTATACGATGGCTTGACCTCGTAATTCAACAACGCTCCCGATTTGAGATTCAATTGATTCCCAATCACCTCAAACCATTCTGCATCAGCTCCGGCCAGGGAAATAACATTCGTTCCGATCGCATCATCGATGATTGTGATGTTCGCAACCCTCTGCCCCGCAGAAACATCGTTGGTTTCTTGAATGAAGGTAGTGGTATTGCTCAACCGAACCTCGGTAGGGGCTTCGTTCACATCCCCGATCGAGAGCGAGAAGGTTTGCGACGCATCTGGGAAACCACTGAACGCTGCGTCGTCCACTTGGACAACCACTCGGTAGGAACTCTTCGTTTCAAAATCCAATGGTGTCGTTGAGCGGAAGCGAAGCTCAGTGCCGACGATACTGAAATTCGCCGAGTCGAGCGAATTGGCGAGCGACAGCACGTTATTACCCAGCGCATCATCGGTGACTTGAATGTTCGCAACCCTCACCGCAGTGCTAACCGCTGTCGACTCAGGCAGTGGGCTTACTATATTGTTGAACTGAAGTCCCGTTGGCTTTTCGTTGACGTCGGTGATCTGAAGATTGAAGGTCACACTGACATCGGGCGTTGCTCCGAGCGTCGGGTCATCGGCCGAAACAACCACGGTGAACGTTGACTTGGTCTCGAAATCGAGCGGTATCGAACTTCGAAATCGCAGTTGTTGGTTCACGATCGAGAATGAACTGGCATCCGGTCCGGACAGGGAAAGCGTATTGTTTCCCAGACCATCGTCGACCACGATGATCGTCGCGACGGTTACCGGGCTGACCATACTGGTATTCTCCGGTACATTCACGACGTTCGAAAAAGTCACATTCGAGGGGGCTTCATTGACATCGTTGATGTTCACAGTAATCGTACGGGTCATCGACAACGACGGAGTCGCTCGATCGGTAACAGTGACCGGAACTAGGATTGTCGATTTGGATTCGAAATCGAGCCCGGAACTATTGTTTACCGTCAATGTTCCATTGAGGGCATCGATGGCAAATACCCCAACCGGATTGGTGAATCCCAACGAGTAACGAAACTCACCGTTGATCCCTTGATCTTCATCCGATGCGACGATGTTACCGAGTACTGTTCCTTTCGGACTATTCTCATCGATTGAGAAAGTAGCTCCTTGTACGACGGGTGCTTCATTCACATCGGCTGGAACAAACGTGATGGTCTTGACGACCTTACCTGCGATCGGCAACGAATCAGCCACCTCGACGTCTACCAACAGGGGCGACTGGGTTTCGTAATCCCACTTGGAGGTATTGTTGAACCGTATCTCTCCGGTAAGTCCATCGATACTGAACGGCCCGGATGGACTCACGAATCGATACGTAAGAGTCTGGCCAGGATCGGAGTCCGAAGCTGCGACAACCCCAACCACGGCGTTCGTTGCGGGATTTTCGGAGATCAACAACTGGGAAGTTTGAATCTCCGGCAGTACGTTCTGACGGTATCCGAAGAGCGGATCGCTGCGATGCTCAGATTTCGAGACTGTGAGCGGGTACGCAGAATTGTTGCTGTCGAGAGGGATCTTGTCCCCCGGGTAGCCGCTAACGAGCAGTTTATAATCCCCAGCATGCAATCCCTCCAGCCTCAGGTTCCCTCGTGCGTCAGTGGTTTCCTGATACTCCGGATAGGTATAACGAAGCTTATCAAAGGGGCCGAACGGACTCGTGTTTTGGATATTGTCGTTCGTATAGATAATCGCGTACTTGATGTCCGCTTGCGGCCGGACGACGCTCAGCACTTCTCGATCCGTACCGGTTAACGGAGCGGTTTCCTTGACGACGAGAAGGTTATTGTCGCGATCATATAACTCCATGCGACCAACCGATGCCTTGATTTTCTCAGCCGCAATGGCTTCGATCGAAATCGCATCCGCCTCGCGATAGAACATGACTTTCAACCGGCTACCACTATCGAACCAAGGAATACCTTCACTGGTCAAAACTCGAATCTTGTTAAAGTCAGGGTCAAAAGTCTCCTTGGTTCGAACAGCAAAACCGATGTTCTTGCCATTAGCATCCGCGACCGTCAATGTTGCGTTGGGAAAGACATTTGCCAGCTCCGCGCCTATTACTTGTTCCGCTGCGTTGACTTGTACGACCTTACTATCTCGGACACCATTGGCATTCATGTCTGCAAAAACGGTCACGCCCGGCAATGGAGCTTCATTGGCTGTGAGTTGTCCATCCCCGTTACTATCGACGCCAGCAAATCCAAAGTAACCACCCCCGAAATTGTACGTACCGATATGGTTGACCGATCGGCCCGAGTAGACCAACGGACGAGGATCACCAAACGTTCCATAAGAGAATCGGTACTTAGAGTTCGGTGTGACCTTATCCTCAACCGTATTGCCACACACCCAATCTTCGAGTCCATAACCAGTCGAGCTACCAATGCGTGCAACGTAACCGCAACGCTCCTGAACCGTGTACAACGTACCAGGTGCATAATTGTGATTCGTGGTCAATTCCGAGTAAGTGATTCGACCGTACGACCAACCGGGCGTTGGTGTGTAGCCCAACATGGCCACCGCATCGTGGATGGTCCATGATGCTGCAGGCCCATCCAAGACTCCATTATCGTCAACATCGATGTCCGTACCGACAGACGGTTTCACGGCGGTTTGAATCAGCAAGAAACTCAGCGAAGAACTCACGTGCGCCAAGCGATCGGAGATAGTCGAGGCATCGGTCCAACGATTATTCGGAAGTCCGGAAAACGCGACACCCGTGCCCACCAACTTCGTCGATTGCGGATCAACTTGGTAGGTATTGCCTGCTTCCAGGATGGTTAGAAACCCATTACTTCCGAAGGTCAAATTCGAAACATCGATCAAGCTATGGATGTAACCTGGTCCACCTGGGTACGCTCCCCAACTCTCGATGGTCGCAAAATACGTCCCATTCGGAATCAACGCATTCGGTTCGCCTCGCAACTCGATGTACTGGTCGATATCGTTATTGCCGAAGAGCGGCGAGTATTGAACCTCGCTGATGTACGATGCGAGAACCCTTCGTTCCTCAAGTAATTCAACCCCCAAACGCCTTCTCGCTTGAAGGCGTCTGTTCCGACGAAGTTTATTCAATACGTCGCCGATGCGTTTGTGCAAATTCATGGTTGGGCCACTAGTCACTTAACCGTCTTGTTATCTCACTGAAGACCAATCCTCAAAGTCTAATCCGATCCCTTCTATCGAACAACCAAACCGAAAATGCCAAATCTAGAAACCACACAGCCAGAAGGGGGGATTGCTCGTATCGCAGCACATCGCGATGGAGGAGTATCAGGTTCAGCGTCTTCGCGTGAACCCCTGCCCCGGTCTTACTTTGCCCCGCGGTCGACGATAAACGACAACTCGGCCTCATCCAACTTGATCTCTCGGATCGCCTTCAATAGCCCCGCGCGATCCAGGTTCTTGCTGTTGGCCGGCAACATGCCTGAAAGCGCGAACACCGACATGTGGTACTGCTTCATCCCAGGCCCCTTCGAACACATCGGGTCATACTCGGCCCGTTTTTTATCGTTCAAGCCGACGGTACCAACCCCTTTGCTGTTCTTCTCCAAACCCTTCTTATCGACAGGAATGTTGTACAGAACCCAATACGATTTTTCTTGATCCGGAGCCGTGTGCCAGATGCTCAGCGCAATCGATTTCGTCCCCTCAGGGACGTGGCTCCACTCGATCGGCGGGGATGCCTTGGCACCCTCGCATGTGTACTCAATTGGCAGCATTCCTTTCTTATCGAGCGCAGAACACTGAATCGCAAACCCAGTCTTACCAACCTTGGGTGGATTCAAAGATACCGCACCATTACGAACAGGCGGCCGTTGCCCGTCTCGCCCCTGACCCTCGCGCCCCCGCCCTTTATTTCGAGAATACGATTCGGTCTTGGTAGCCCCGTTGGGCTCCACAAACACAAATTCCATGTCACCGCTATCCGTCCAACGGTAAGTCACGGAGCCAAGTCGACCATTCACGTCGTAAACTAGCTTGTAACGCCCCTTTTCCAACTCCTCAAACTTGGTGATTTTTGCCCCCCGCATCGGCGGCAGCGATGGTCGCACCGGTTCCGCCCTCGGCTGCGGATCGACTTGCCCTTCTTTCTCGACAACTTCACCATGAAAGCCCCCGTTGAGATACGGATACTTTTGGGTCGAGTGGTAATGGTATGCACCCTTGGCATCGGAATGCCCATTGAAGGCATCGAGATTTTTTACAGGCGAACCATCGGGCTCTGTGAAGCCATAGATCGGATACCCATCGAGCGCGTAGGCGATCGGTGCATCGACGCCAACGATGGGTTGCAAATGGACGGGTGGCAAATGGTAATGGTAATCGTCTGCCCGGCCACAATGACCGCCGAACTCATCAAGCTCCCCGACCAGATACGCATCGTCACCGCGATTGTTCAGCGGATTAAAAATAGGGATACCATTCGCGGCGATCGCGATCGCTCCTCGGAGAAACCGATTCTTGGTCGACATCGGTGACTTGGCAACCTTGGGCACCAACGGTATCCGCCAAGCGTTCCCGCCGAAGTAGGACTGCGGCAATGGGACTTGCTGCTGCCACGATGTAATGCCCACCATCATGGAATGATCGGGGATCCCGTCCGACTCAACATAAAAAAATCGGTCATCCCAACGTGTCTTAATCTCGTTCCGTTTGACGAACGGCTCAAACGCGCTGAGCATCTGAGCAGGTGGTTCCGGCGCTGTCGCTACCTCCACCATGGCCGTTGACGCCACGAGTGCCGGTGCCCCGCCAGCCGCCATAATTAGCTGCGCAGCTCGGATCTTCGCCAACTTTTGCAACACCCAACGATCATCGTCAGTAGCCAATTCACTCCTTGGGATTTCCACCAACGAATCATCCGACTTTCGTACTTGGACGATACGATCATCGGCGCGAACAAAGCTCCCTTGAATCTCCTCACCGCCGACGAGTCGCCAGACATGCTCTTGTGCGTGCGTATGGCCACTGATGACATGTCGGCTCGCATCATGCCCACCGTGCGCATGCGCCGGCATCTGCATTGAACATAGGCTTAGAAGCAAACCGTCGACAGGAATCCCAACGAACGCTGCGATCGCACTCGCAAACCCAACAGAAGTTCGACCGAGCATCATTCACCACCTTTGTTTTTCTTTGGATTATTTCCTTTGTTCTGACGTTGCTTTCGCTCATCAGGTTGCAATGGTTTGGTCGGATCGTAGTCTCGGTTCAGTGTCGGCATCTGTGCATCGACGGCAACCAAGTACGCATCCAGTTTTTCTCGCATCGATCGCACTCGTTTCGGCTCACGATCTGCAAGATCCTTGCGTTCGGAGATATCACTGGACAGATCGAACAGACGGACTGAGTCGTCTTCATAGAAATGAATAAGCTTCCATCCATCAAGCACAACGACTGAGTGAGGCGTGTTCCCGCTTTGGTAATGGGGAAAATGAAAAAACAATTCATCCCGACTTCGCTCGACGCGACCGTTCCCTTCCTGCTTGAGCAAGGTTGCAAGGCTACCACCTTCGAGTTGCTTCGGAAGTTTCTCCGAAGGAATCCCGGCCCAATCACAAAACGTCGGAAACCAGTCATAGCCTACGACGGGTTGATTGCACCACGAGTCCGCCTTAACTCCTGGTCCCCGGACAATGAGCGGAATACGGATGCCCCCTTCCCACAGAGAACCTTTGCCTCCATTGAGGCCGCCTCGTTTCCCTCCCGCACCATTATCCGACATGTAGATAACATACGTATTCTCTGCCAATCCCAAGCGATCGATGGCTTCCATCAATTTACCAACGCCTGTATCCAAGTCCTCGGTGATCGCGGCGATCGACGTGATCTTGGAGTCACCACCCGCATTTTTACTCTCATACTTTGCCAGGGTTGCTTTATTGGCGTTCTCGGAGGCATGCAAGGCATTCCAGGACAATTGGATAAAGAATGGCCTGTCTTGTTCTCGGGCTCGCCGCATGAATTTCTCAGAGCGATCTACCATACCGAAGATATCGACTGGGTTTGGATCGGTGAACTGGAACGCATTTTCGTTCCCTGTGTCTCCATCATGTTCATCGTAACCGTGCTTGCCCGGTCCACCACCGCTGATATGCCACTTACCGTAATGTGCTGTAGCGTATCCAGCTTGTCGAAGCAGTTCGCCGATAGTCACTTCCTCGGAGGCAATATTCTTAATCAATCGTGGTTCGACCAGCTTACGCCCCGTTTCCGATGGAGCTGCTTTGGTCCAGTGAAGCTTGGCAGGACTCTTTCCCAACTGCAATGCAATACGCGTAGGCGAGCAGACGGGGGCAGGAGCGTAGGCCCACGAAAAACGCATACCTTGCTTCGCTAGGACCTCGAGATTCGGAGTATGAAACATCTCGCCTCTTGAACCTTCGACCTTTGGATGCATGGGAACCGATAGCCCCGCCCAACCTTGGTCATCGGACAGCATGAAAATAATATTGGGTCTTCGGTCCTCCCCAACTGCTGCCGCTCCGCAAAAAAAGCATGCGATGATCGAGAGGGTAAATCCCCCGAAATACCAAAGGCCCGAAGACACTCGTTTCATGGTTTCTTTCCTCCGGGTATTGCCTAGTTGCTGTTTTCTTATCTCATGTATCTGTTCGCACGACTCTTCACGCGTTCACACAATTCACTCTCGCTCTACCAAACGATCGGCCTCATGGTGGAACTGGTGCGAGAAAAACTCTGGAGCGAGTAGTTCGCTATCAACCAACTCCATTTCCAGAAGTGGAATATGATCGGGGCCATAAGGCATGTCGTAGAACCGCAAGTATTCGATATCACCGGTATCCGCTCGATAATCGATTTCGAAACGAAACGGACCTCGCGATTGTTTCGACCGCTTGACTGCGACCAACTTCATGGTTGTTTCCGAGGCCGGCTCCACGCTCAAGTGATACGCGTCGAGGAGGATGGAGGTACCCTCGTCGATATTCCACAGCGGAACCGCATGTTCATGCCCAGGCAGGTCACGATAAAATCGGGTCTGATCGTCGCTCACTCGCACCGGTGATCCGGGACGTATCGCCCAGCTACTTACTCTGTCACTACCGGTAATAAACCACTCCATGTTTTCCATCTGCCGCATCAAAACAAACTGCCGACCTCCTCTTACGAAGAGCTTCGCTCCATCAAGTGATGGCTTTGGAGGACGCGTATTCTCGGCTTGCACCGGATATCTTCCTTTCCGTCGCGATGTTCCTTGCGAGGCCACGCGGATAGAAAACTCTCTATCTGGCGCACTTGCTGTCCTCTGGGAAATGCGTTGCAATTCTTTAGCCACTGCGATTGCAGCGCCTCGGGATGGCAGAAACCAAAAGAGCATTACCAACACAGATGCAGCCAAGGCAGCCACCGTCGACCAACGACGAAATCGCGATCCCGTATCCCAACGATCCTCTGCTATCTGGCCATTGGTAGTCGCTTGACCACGAGCTAACTGGCTATCTGCGGCATGTAATTCCGACTCCCCCCAACCGAACACAGCATCGATCGGTATTGATGACTCAGCCGCAGCCATCGCAAAATGTTCTTGTAACAGCGCATCCAACATGCACGCTCGCACCAAGCGATCGGCAAACCCAGGTTCCGCAACCAATCGTGCGCCCCCGTGCCGTAAGTCTTCTTGACTCAATCCGCCGTCGAGATAACGATCGATCCATGGTTCTATTGGTTCCGAAATCGGCCCGCTGGACTCTGAAGTGCTCATGAGCCGCCTCCATGCAGTTGCCGATACTCGGCCGACTTCAACCGCCAATCCACACACATGGCCAGCTTGGCCCGAACCCTGGATAACGCTTGATAAACGGCATCGCAAGAAAGCGAGAGTTGCTTCGAGATGTCCTCGCAGCTCCATCCTTTCTCATAACGCATCTCGAGCAATTCCCTCGAGCGCAATGGCAAACGGCCGACACATTCCGCAAGCGCGTCGCGACGACCGTCGGTGTCGCAAACCTCCCTATCAAAAGCCCTGCAAATCGCTTCGATCGCATCCGGCTCGAGCACGGCCGGAAATCGCCTCTGCTCTCGCAGCTCCCGCAAGACCTTATTCACTGCAATACCGCGAGCCCAAGCTCCAAACGGGCGGCTCGGATCGTATTCGGCAAATCGCTTCCACAAGATAATGGCGACCTCTTGGAACACGTCGTCCCTCGCCTGCCGGTTGCGGATCACAGACCCGATAAAGGCTTTGACCTCGGTCTGATGCCTTAGCAATAGTTCTAGAAATTGGTCGTTCGCCGGATCCATAAAACTCAGTTCCTCAGCAACTCTTTCCGCTTCGGACTGGATTTCTGACGCCCTTTTTCTGAATTTCTGCTTTCGTGACTTTCCTGAAACCGAAGCTCCAGGAAGGAACCGGAAGAAAAAGAAGGGTCAGGAGCCGGTTTTCCGTACAGGAAACTTTAGGACCGCGCGGCGACGCTTCCATGGAGAGCACCGGGAGCTATCGGCAAAACGAATCTTCGATCCATTACAACTGAAACGCGTCTTCCTCGGCTTGCTCTGCATAGAGAGGCATATAGCGGTAGTAGACCTCGAGCATCATCGTGGACATGCACGTGCAGTAAAGTCGTCCACCCGCCTGGGCACTTATCCCGTCTTCGACATACCAACTGCCCGCTCCATGCCCCGTTTGGACTTGGGTCGAGACGATCTGATCCCGCATCTTGTTGTTCCAAGCATCCCACTCAGCTCCACCGTACTGCTTCATGACTTGCGTGGCGTAGTAGTTGTAGTAGTTGTCGGTTGGACTGGGCCCATCGGCTGCAAACTTCTCCGCCGCAGCCTTGATTGTAGGTTCTTGTTTGTTCCAGCCAGAGTACATACGGCACAGCACGCCACATGCCGTCATCGCGGGGCGATAATCGGTCGGACTCTTCATCTTCGAGTCCAGGCTATAGTGGTACCCAAAGCCTCCGGGAACTTGCATGGTATCCAAGAACACATTCGCCTTGCGAACGACATCCAAGTCGAAGTTCAGGCCAGCCATCGCGCCGCTCTTGATGGCCATCATTTGCCAACCTACCACCGACAAATCTCCAGGTAGACCACCGATCGGGAAGGGCGAATAGTGCCACCCACCGGTCGCCGGGTTCTGTGCGTAAGCCAAGTAATTGATGCTCAACTGGGCTGCTTCTAATAGACGTTCATCTCGCGTCATTCCATACGCTTCGCACATTGCGATCGATGCAATCCCGTGAGCGTACATGTCGTCGAGCCCTTTACTGTGCCCGTCGCCAACCCACCACGCGCCGTATGGACCTTGGACACGCATGCTATTGATCAAGAAACTGAGCCCCTTGAAGACGGTCTCTTTATACTCTCCTTCCATGTGCGTTTGGCCCGCGCCGAGGAAGCACATGAGGGCCATTCCCGTCGCCGCATTCATGCTCGCAACCCGCTCTCCCGGCCGATCGCACTTGCCTCCACAAATCAATCCATGGGTCATCGTCCAAGCACCCGTTTCCGGATTTTGGTGCTCGGCCAGCCATTTGAGGGCCATCGAAACAGCCCGCTCCGTTTCCGAGGTTCCACCAAATTTCTTCAGCAATTCGCGCTTGGTTTCTTTCGATCGACTGCTGAGTGCGGCTCGCATCGCCGCGTTGCTCTGCGCTGCGATCCCCGACGAAGGAGCTAGGGATTGGCTAGCGCTGGGCATAGCAACAGCGGGAGCCGCCGCAATGATGTTGCTCAGGTCCACAGCTACTTTGGTATCGACCATCGTAGGCTCAACTGTCGGAGCGCTGGCCGCCATATCCTCGGTTGGATCGGTTTGTATTTCCGCGGTCGCATTATCGATTGCGAACTCTTCGAGCGAGTTGTCTTCGTCCCCCGCCGGCTCGCCTACCGTCAGCATCAGCTTGAGCTCTTTTTGAATCGGCTCGATATTCCAAGCTGCCAACGCGAGGATCGCTGCCACGTGAACCACAGTGCTGATCAACCAACTCGGAGCCGCACTCCAAAATCCACGATTCCGATGCTTGTGCTGTCCTTCGTTCTCATCACGCTCATCACCAAGCTCATGGTTCGGCGAAACACCCGAAGTCACTATCGTGGTCGGATCCTCTGAACTGGATGCAATCACCGTGCTCGCAGACGTCAAACTCGACGTCCGATCTTGCTTCCCGAGACCCGGACTCGCCCCCCCCCTTGCCGCACCATCTAGTACAACTCCACCCTTGGTGTCCATAACCGTCTTCGTATCGTTGACTATCGTCGTGGTCCCGCTCTTACTCTTCGATACCGATGGTGTGATACCCTTGGCTGGACTGTTCTTCGCAGCCGCACTTGCAGACGGTGTCCCCTGAGTTGGAGCTCCGCTCCTCGGAGTACCACTCGTTGATGTAGCACTGGTAGGTTTTGTTTTTTTCGCCGCGGAGTTCGTGGCTTGTGGGTTCGCCTCCGAAAGACTCGAGTTCGGCAACGACGACCCATTGGATTCAGGCGTCCGTTCGGGTGCCTGGAACTCTGGTAAACCTAGGTCCAAATTATTGAGATCGTCGCCTGGGTTTGACATGAAAAAACCTCGATCCAAAAAACAGCCGCATCAGAAACCACGCTCTGGTTTTAGTCGCGCAGTGCTTGATGGATAATCACCTATCGGAAAAGAAAGTTTGCGGCGGTATTTTTTCCGTTTGGAACCCTCAAACAGCCGACCACCTCACCTTATCATGGTAACGATTCGTTACATTCAGGTGTACTCAGGAACTCGCAAAATCCCCCCTTCCTGTCGCTTATCTTTCCGTTCCTCCCGCAATCTCCAGCCCCTTGAAATCCCTACCCCTTGAAACGAGGAGCAATTCCCACCATGCAGTCCCCGCTCCCCTCAACGAATGCAGGTTTCGCGATCCTTGCCCTGCTCGCCTTGTGCATTTCCTGCTCGACGAAATCAAACCCATCAGGAATGGAGCACGAGACGATGGAAATTGCGGAAGCCAACCCGGCGTTGGCCAGGACAAGCGGGCTTGGTTTGCCATCAATTGCCACGCCCCCATCCCCAGTCTCGATCGATCCCTCGGATGCGTCGAAAACCGAGGTATTCCAAGTGAAAATCGTTGGGCTTTCCAACACTCAAGGCAATTGCTTGATCGCGGTTTATGCCTCCCCCCGCGGATTCCATAATCCCAACGTCGCCATTGCCAAAGAAACCATCCAGCTTTCAAAGAACTCCAACGACTCGGGACAGCCAATAAACGATGAACTCGTTTGGTCCTTCACCCTACCTCCAGAGGTTGAGGCGTCTCAGGCAAGCAATCCTACCAGTGCACGTAGCTCAGCAAGCGACGAAAACACAACGGATGCTATCCCCGAGATTCGCTTGGCGATCACCGCCTTTCACGATGCAAATGAAAATGGGGAACTCGACAAAAGCGCGATCGGTATTCCTACGGAAAAGTATGGGTTCTCGAAAAACCCCGCTCCTGGCTTCGGCCCACCCTCCTTCGACCAGACCGCCGTCCCGCTGTCACAATTGCAATCCCATGGCTCTCCGGTCGAGATCAAGTTGCGGTAAGTTGGCTTCGGTTCTATGTTTTCTAGGTTGTGAGAAGTCCCGAACCCTGGACTCCCCCCCCGCATCCCAAAACTTTTTTTGCCAGAAGAATCTCAGCCCTGTCATGACCATTTCTATTGGCGACGGTTCTCACGGCAGCAACGATTCTCACCGCAACGAATCTCACCGCAACGAACGGTTTAGCCCCATACCAAAGCGTTCGGATACGAACCCATGCAATGTCGGACTTCGGTTGACTGAGCAAGCCTTCCAAAGGCCGGACCAACTAGCGATCGCAACCCCCACCGGCTCGCATCGTCGCGGCACATCCCGTCGATACCACACGATTTCGATGGAAGATCTCGACCATCGCTCCACCTCGTTGGCTGCGGGTTTCCAAGCGATGGGCATGGGGCCTGGAAAGAAGATCGCACTGTTAGTGCGATTCGGCGAAGACTTTATCACGCTGGTATTCGCCTTGCTCAAGTGCGGAGTCACGTTGATCTTGATCGATCCTGGCATGGGGCGCAAGAACATTTTGAATTGCCTCCAAGCGACCTCGCCTGATGGGTTCGTTGCGATTCCGATCGCACAAGCAATCGTCAAGGCCTACGGTTCACGGTTTCCCCATGCAAAACTGAACGTGACTGTTGGACGGCGCTTCGGACTATTGCCCCACCCGACTCTCGCGCAACTAGAGAACTCAAACCGCGAGTCATTTGTTCCCCCTCCAACCTCGATGATGGATCCGGCAGCCATTATCTTCACGACGGGAAGCACCGGACCACCCAAAGGTGTCCTTTACACCCACCAAACGTTCAATTCCCAAATCGATATGATCGCCAGCCACTACGCTATCGAGCCAGGGGGACTCGACCTGAGTGGCTTCCCGCTCTTTGGACTATTCAATGCAGTGATGGGGACAGGGACCATCTTGCCAGATATGGATCCAACTCGGCCCGCCGATGTCGATCCAGTTCGACTGCTCAACGCAATCGATCAATGGGGTGTGAACCAATCGTTTGGATCCCCAGCACTTTGGACCAAGGTCGGTTTGTACTGTAAGAAAACAGGCAGACGAGCCAACTCGCTGCGCCGGGTGCTCTCGGCGGGCGCACCGGTTCCACCGAGGGTCCTGGAACAAATCCGCGCTGCCATGCATCCCGAGGGGATGATGTTCACCCCGTACGGCGCAACCGAAGCGCTCCCTATCGCCTCGATCGAATCGCGCATGGTGCTCGAAGAGACAGCACCGTTAACACGCATTGGCAAGGGAACTTGCGTCGGAAATCGCTTTGCCGGGATCCGTTGGCGCGTGATCGAAATCACCGATGGACCACTGACGCATATCGATCAGACCCGCGAAGTCCCTCCGGGTACCATCGGTGAATTGATGGTCCAAGGTCCCGTGGTGACACAATCGTACGTCACCCGCACCGACCAAAACGCGATGCACAAGGTTCGCGACGATTCCTTGACACCCCCCGGGTCGGACACGCCGGTCTATTGGCATCGCATGGGCGATGTCGGCTACCTGGATTCGCACGATCGCTTCTGGTTTTGCGGACGCAAAGGACATCGGGTCATCACACCGAGTGGCACGCTGTTCACCGAACAGGTCGAAGCGATCATCAATACGCATCCTTGGGTATACCGTTCGGCGTTGGTCCCTCGCGGAACCGCACCCGACCAGAAGCCGGTGGTGATCGTCGAGCCGTGGCGAGACCGTCGACGACTCGTTGCCGACAACGGTTTGACGCTCCAGACAGAATGGGAGCGATTAATCCAGACCCATATGCCCGATCATCCTATCGACGCATTTGTGGTGCATCCAGGCAAACTGCCGACCGACATTCGGCACAACTCAAAGATCTTCCGAGAACAACTCACGCAATGGCTTGATAAGCGTTGAGACCAGGGGCCTCATCAAGCCGATGCAAGCCACCTTCAGCATCCACGCTCAGTATCAATACGTGGTCGACCTGAAAAAAGCACCTGAAAAAAGCCTCTGAACCTGGCATCATGGCAATTGAGCCAAGTACTAGCAACCGACGAAGCCTTTTAAGATGATACACTTCGGTGAATCAGAAATCCCCATCAGGCCATCCATGAGGCTAACCATGAGGGCAAATAGTCCTTCTCCCAAACAACGTCTTGTCAATTGCCAAACAATATCTTGTCAAAATCTTGTCAATTGAAGGAAGGAATCATCATGCGGATCTCAACGGCAGTCGTACTAACCGCATTGGCGTGGGTATACATTCACTACTCAGAGAATGAGCATGCGATCGGCTCTCCAACAATCGATTATTCCTCGAATACCAACGACGCAGACAGCCCGACCGATCCCAACGGGACAGCTGCGGAGAGTAACGCTGGAGAAATTGCACCTGGTGAAGAACAAGACGCTATCGTTCCCACCCGAATGAAAGGGACTACCACGGTCTCGGGATTCAAGATCCAACTCGAAGGTGTTGGTAGTCTTGGCGATATCAGCGAGAGCGTCACACGATTCCGTCCCAAGCTCGACAGCCAAAATGCTTCTACATCATCCGTCAACAACTTCTCCTTCAATCAGTTTCCGAATGGCCAAGCCATCGACAACAGCAACGGGACCGGAGGTGCCGCTGGCGGATTCGGGAATGCAAGTGCCGGAGGGGGCGGGCAAGCGTTCGCGGGTGGTGGTGGTGCTACCGCTGGCGGTACATTCATCAAACCAACCTTTGGCATCGCTTTAAAAGTCACCCAAGAAGGCACGAACGCGAAGAAGGACAAAAACACGACTGGAAAGAAACGATTCGCGGAGCTTGGCTCGGCTGTCAAAATCGTGGAACTGGATGGTTCCGTCGAGGAGACGAAAGACACGGGCCCCATCACCACCGCTTGGCCTCAGTTTGACCGACGCTTTCCAGGCACCTCGGGGTTATACGTCTACCGTAGAAAAGGGGTAGATGTGCCGCTCAAGGAGATTCACGGTGAATTGAAGATCAGCACAGGACGCCGGCTTGAAGCTGTATTTCAAGGTGCACGTCCACAAAAGAAGAAAGTGGACGGAGAAGAGTTCGCAATCAAGTCCATCGAGGAAGGCAAGGATGGACTGACTGTTGTCGCGTCTTTTCCTCCTACTACGGCCTTGAAGAAGGCTCGCGATATGCAGGAGAAAATGCAAGCGATGATGTCTTCGAATCGAGCATGTGAATTGGAGATCGAAGATTCCGACGGAAAGATTTACATACCCTCAGGTGCATTTTCAGCAGGAGGTGCCGGAGGTAGTATTCAAGGCTTTAGCTTCAATGGCAACACGCAAACACGCTCTTCGCAAACCCCTGCTCAAGATCAGTTGACCATCTCTTTTCGATTCCAACCGATTCAGGCGTATTCGATAAAAAGCTTAAGAGCCCGCTTGGTCGAACCAGAAGGAGAGCCAGAAGTGGTCCCCTTCACGATTGAGGTTCAATCGGAGTGATTCCTGAACAGTCAATACTTATTCGCCGACTTCCAGGCTCCTTAAACCCAAGCGTCTATCGCTAACACTTGCAAAACTTCCGTACCGGAAGTTGTGTGGGTTTAACGATTGGGTTGCGGTGAAGCGAACGGTACTCGGAGAGTGCCTGCTACGGTGGATTGGCTTGAGGCGATGCGAAAATATTTCTCGAGCCGGTGACTTGCGTGCGGTCCGCAGATGGTTCAAAGTATTCGGAATGAAATACTACATCCTTGCAGCACGCGTCGCTATTGCTTTTGTGACCCTCTTTTCCTCGATCGAGTTTGCTCCAGTGTCATGGGGCCAACGGGCAGATGGCTCGCGCACTCTCCCCGAGTCCGATGAAGGCCTTCCGGGGACTGGACCGATACGACGCTACGAATGGTTCCGAAATCTCTGGAATGAAAAACGCAAGGTTTGGGCGACGAAAACGCAATCGGATCAAAACGCAGTCGTCTTCCTAGGGGATTCGATCACGCAAGGCTGGGGCGATGACATGGGGAACAGTTTCCCCGGGATCAAAGTCGCCAATCGCGGCATCAGCGGCGACACCACCCGTGGCATGCTTGTGCGACTCAATGACGATGTACTCGCCCTGAATCCGAAGGGCATTGTCATGCTGATGGGGACCAACGACCTGGAGGAAGGTGCTGATGCTCCGACCGTCGCAGGTAACATCAAACTCATTCTCGCCGCGATCCAAAAGCACAATCCGAAAACACCAGTCACTCTTTGCCGTGTCTTCCCTGCGTCTGCTTCGAAACGAAGACCCGCGGATAAGATCCAAGCGATCAATACCGCGATCGCAGAGGTCGCCAAAGGCTTCCCACAAGTCACCATGGTCGATACCTGGACTCTGTTCGCCAACGACCAAGGTGACGCGAAAGAAGTGGAGTTCCCGGATCTGCTGCATCCGAACCAAGCCGGATACGTCAAATGGGCTGCCGCAATTCGACCTGTGTTGGCAACCCAAAGTCTCATCGAAACCGAACCAGATCCATTCACCTTGGAACCAGGTTTCGTGTCGTTGACCAACGGCAAAGACCTAACCGGCTGGAGATTGGCACCCTCCAAATCAGCGCCCGCCGAAGAGAACTTGGAGGGACGAACGGCAACCAGCGACGGTCGCTATGTTGCCATCAATGGCCGCATCGTTGTTACGACACCTCCCGAGGGTCGCAGAATCCAACAGCTCTATACCAAGCAAGAGTTCTCGGGGGACTTTGTCCTGAAGCTCGAGTTTCGCGCTACTCCGAACGCCGATAGTGGCGTCTTTATTCGAGAACCCCAACTTCAATGCCGCGACTATCCTCTCGCCGGTCCCTACAAAGACCTTAAAAAGTACAAACCTCAAGATTGGAATGAACTGGTGGTTACCGTCAAAGACAACGTTGCTGTTTGCACCTGCAACGGCGAAATCATCGAAGGTGCCTTCAAACTCCCCTCCACGGGTCCTGTCGGCTTGGAAGGCGACCATGGCCAGATGGAATATCGCCGCATCCGAATCTCGATGAGCAAATAGTCGGCCTTCTCCACCAATGGTCGCTTGAATCGCTGGGAATTCCTTAGGAAGCCATCGGTACGAAAACGAGTAGTCGAGCACGACTAAATCGATATACTTATTCGTTTTTCCCCAGCGCATTTCCCACCACACCAAACGCTCGTTTTGGTGCTTGGCTTCCCAATCCGATGGAATATTCCTCAGCTAACACGCCCGAAAAGAACCGAATCTGCCAAGGGGAACGGACGGACTCGCGCTCAGTCCGGAAACACCCGATAACAGCGGGCGAGTACGAGTACGAACAGCAGCCATCTGCCAGCCGAACCAGCCGTCCTTCGTACTCAGTCCGCAACGCGGACGGTACTCGTACTCGTACTCGTAATCGCTGCTCCAAACTCGCCTCGATGATGTCAGGCGCTACTGTCACGATCCCAACAGGACTCGAAAGCCTGCGAGAACCCAAACAGCCGATAGCAGCCATCGAGTACGAGTCCCGCTCCGCTGAGTACGAAAAATACTTAGCGCCCGGTTTCTCATCACCACCCAACGACAACTTTTTAGTTTTTGATAGAGCCTAGCTATTCCATGAATTCCCCCACTCAACCTCGTCCTACAGCGGGCCGCGCTGAACAGCTTCATAGCGAACGCGTTTTGGTCCTCGATTTCGGATCGCAATTCGCGCAGCTCATCGCGCGACGGGTGCGGGACGAGAATGTTTATTGCGAAATCGTTCGGCACGACATTTCGGCCGAAACCATCGTCGCTCGCAAACCATCGGCCATCATCTTGTCCGGTGGCCCGTCAAGTGTTTACGAAGACGGAGCCCCACGTTGCGATCCCAAGCTGTTTACGCTCGGGATCCCGATTCTTGGGATTTGCTATGGAATGCAGCTCACTGCTCATTGCCTCGGGGGGACCGTAAAACCGTGTCCCGCGAGAGAATTTGGACGCGCTCGGTTGCAGATCAGCAATTTGGAAAAACTCTTTGCGGGCTTTCCCACCGAAATTGATGTTTGGATGAGCCACGGCGACCAAGTCCACTTGGTTCCTGAGGGTTTTGAAGTCATCGCTGGAACTGCAACGTGCCCGATCGCCGCGGTCAAGCATCACGAGTTGCCGATCTATGGATTGCAGTTCCACCCCGAAGTCTCCCATACCGCGTTAGGGGGAACGCTCATCCATAACTTCCTGTACAACATCGCAGGGTGCGAAGGGCGGTGGCATCTTTCGAATTTCGCCCAGCAAACGATTGAGCATTTCCGTCAAGTCATTGGGAACGATCGCGTCATTTGTGGTCTCTCGGGAGGGGTCGACTCCTCGGTCACTGCCGCCTTGCTCTATAAAGCGATCGGCCCCCAATTAACCTGCATTTTGATCGACAACGGATTGCTGCGAAAAGACGAACAGTCAGCGGTGATCGCCGAGTTCACGGATCACTTCAAGGCCGATCTTCGCGTCGTGGATGCGAGCGAGAGATTCCTTTCTTCGCTTGCAGGCGTGCGGGACCCTCAAGAAAAACGCCGCCGCATCGGTCGCGATTTTATCGAATGCTTCAAAGCCGAAGCCGTCAAAATCAATGGTGCGAAATACCTCGCCCAAGGAACCTTGTACCCCGATGTCATCGAAAGCGGAGCTGCACCGGATGGCCCAGCGGCAACCATCAAACTGCATCACAATGTCGGTGGCCTCCCGGAACAACTCGGTTTTGATCTCGTGGAACCCCTGCGCGATCTATTCAAGGACGAAGTGCGTCGCCTGGGGATCGAATTGGGATTGCCCGAGCATTTAGTGTGGCGACATCCTTTCCCTGGCCCAGGACTTGCGGTTCGATGCCTCGGTGAAGTCACCAAAGCCAAACTTGATGTCTTGCGCGAAGCCGATGAAATCGTCATCAATGAAATCAAAAATGCCGATCTTTACCGCTCGACTTCGCAAGCCTTCGTCGTATTAATGGAATCGCAGAGCGTAGGGGTGATGGGAGATGCTCGAACGTATGAAAACGCGGTCGCCGTCCGATGCGTCAATACCGACGATTTCATGACCGCCGACTGGAGTCGCCTGCCGTACGATCTCCTCGCTCGAATTTCAACCCGAATCATCAACGAGGTCCGCGGGGTCAATCGAGTGTGTTACGACATAAGCTCAAAACCACCCGCCACCATCGAATGGGAATAAATCGAATGGGAGTAAATCGTCCGCCATCTCAAGTCCTTTTCCATTCTCCATTCTCCATTTTCCATTTTGCCTTACACCTTAAGCCTTACACCTTACACCTTACACCTTACACCTTACCCCTTACACCTTAAGCCTTCAGCCTAAAGCCTTAAGCTTCACACCTCGAATCTAACTCCTTCTCGCTCACACAACCGGAAATCGTGCGATGAATCGCCAGTATATTTATCAAATTGAAAATCTCACCAAACGGCACGGACAGAAGGAAGTCCTCAAGGACATTTGGCTGTCGTTCTATCCCGGAGCAAAGATTGGCGTGCTCGGTTCCAACGGCGCCGGAAAAAGCACCTTGCTCCGCATCATGGCCGGGACCGACAAAACGTTCGATGGGGTCGCTCGGTTATCCAACGGATTCACCGCAGGCTACTTGCCCCAGGAGCCCCAGCTCAATCCGGATAAAAACGTTCAAGAGAACGTTGAGGAAGCGGTCGCGGCGAAACGTAAGATCATCGATCGATTCAACGAAATCTCATCGCTGCTCGGTGAGGTTACCGACGATAAAGAGATGCAGAAGCTATGCGATGAAATGGCAAAGCTTCAAGACCTCATCGATGCCCAGAACCTGTGGGAACTCGATCGCCAAGTCGAAATGTCGATGGGTGTGATGAACTTGCCGCCCGGAGATGCCGCGGTCACGAACCTTTCCGGGGGTGAACGGCGGCGGGTCGCGCTTTGCAAACTACTGCTCGAACAACCCGATCTGTTGTTGCTCGACGAACCTACCAACCACTTGGATGCAGAAGCAATCAATTGGCTGGAACAGCATCTGGCTCAGTACACCGGAACCGTGGTCGCGGTGACCCACGATCGTTATTTCCTCGATAACGTTGCGCAGTGGATTTTGGAACTCGACCGAGGGGCAGGGTATCCCTTCGAAGGAAATTACACGAGCTGGCTCGAGCAAAAACAAAAACGATTAAAGATCGAACAAAAGGCGGCTGCCGCTCGGCAAAAAACTCTCGACAAGGAACTGGAATGGATTCGCATGTCACCGAGAGCTCGGCAGGCGAAGAACAAGGCTCGTATCAGCGCTTACGAACAATTGGCTGCCCAGCAGTTCGAGGAAAAGCCAGATGAGCTCGAGATCCAGATCCCACCTGGGAAACACCTCGGCGAAGTGGTCGTCGATGCAAAAAATATCCAGAAGTCCTTCGGGGACAAAACACTCATCGACGACTTGACGTTCCGATTGCCAGCAGGTGGTATCGTGGGTGTCATCGGCCCGAACGGAGCTGGTAAAACAACTTTGTTCCGCATGATGATCGGAAGCGACAAACCCGATTCGGGAACGATCCGCGTCGGAGACACCGTCGAATTGGGTTACGTCGATCAATCGCGCGATTCGCTCACCGCTACCAATACTGTTTACCAAGAAATCTCGGGCGGGCACGACTGGCTGGAAATGGGAGGCAAACGTTTGAACTCGCGAGCCTACGTCTCCAAGTTCAATTTCAAGGGAACCGATCAGGAAAAGAAAGTCGGCGATCTGTCCGGTGGTGAACGGAACCGAGTCCATTTGGCGAAATTGCTCCGTCGAGGTTGCAACGTGCTGCTCCTCGACGAACCTACCAACGACCTCGACGTCGATACCCTGCGGGCACTCGAAGAAGCGATCCTCAATTTCGTCGGCTGCGTAGTGGTAATTACTCACGACCGTTGGTTCCTTGACCGAATCGCAACCCATATCCTGGCGTTTGAAGGAAACGGGTATGTCCACTGGTGCGAAGGAAACTTCGACACCTACGAACAGCAACGACGCGAGCGACAAGGGATCTCGGGCGATGAACCCCAGCGATTCCGGTACAAGAAGTTGACCAACTAAAGGGGCAGTCCCCTTGAGGAGATGGCTCAACCTGATTCCGAGGACGACCCTGATTCCGAGGACCACTAGCCAGTAAACAGCCCCTGTGTTTTCTGACTTTCCAGTGCACGATTACTTTGCCTTCCTGTCACAGCATTTGTTAAACTACCACTCTCGTTTTTTCCTCACCAATTTTCTTGCAGAGTCCCGAACATGAATCCATTCGACATCTTGACCGAAATCCTGAACTCCGGAGCAGCAGCACAACAACAGCAACAACGCGGCGGCTCGCGCGGCGGTGGCTCGGGAGCTGATATTCTGAAAGATATTCTCGGCGGCGGCCCTGCGCAGCGGGGTGGTTCTTCCGGGGGTGGTGTTCAGTTCCCTGGCGTGCTCCGCGAAGGCCGCGGTGGATCGGGTGCCAAGATTCCATCCGAAACCGAACTGGAGGACATGCTGGGTGTCGGCCGCTCCGCTCCATCACAACAACAGCGAGCACCTCAACCTCAGGCTCCTACCAAGACTGCACCAACACAACCTGCACCCACCAGCCAACGCGGTGGAACTTCACAAAGCGATATCTTTGGTCAACAACCTCAGCGTCAAGCTCCCGCGCAAGTTGAATTGAGTGCAAGCGAGCAAGAACAAATGGTGACATTGATCCGCGCCATGATCTATGCCGGTAAAGCCGATGGTCGAATCGATGCCAGCGAACAGCAAGCCATCGTGGATCGCATCGGTAATACCAACCCGGAAACCATCCAGTTCCTCCGAAAAGAATTCGCCAGCGCGACCAGCGTTCGCGATTTCGCTTGGTCCGTTCCTCTTGGGATGGAAGCTGCCGTCTATGCCGCCTCCCTGTCGACGATCGAAATCGATACCCAAGCCGAAATCGATTACTTGAAAGAATTGGCCCAAGGATTACGGTTGCAACCGAAAGTCTGTAATCAAATCCATCAACAATACGGCATCAAACCTATCTTTTAGAGACGGTCGATCGCCAGGAATCGCATTCACTCCAACCGAGTCATTCTTGATTTTGTCGATCGAACGCTCTAGTTGCGTCGATCGATGTCCCCCCACCGCATCTACAGGATTTGTCCCACCATGAAATTCCTCTCGACCTGTTTCGCTATCGCTCTCGTCACCACTTCCTGCTCCATCGCGTTAGCTCAAGAAAAACCCAAGACTAATCCGGTTCGTATGGGGACCGGCATCATGACCTTCGATACGGTTCCTGGCTGGGGGTTACGCCCAGATGGTCAGTCGGCGATCGGTCCAACCCATGGCTCCGTCGTTATCGACAAAGCTGGCAATATCTACACCAGCGCCGATCAAGGAGTCTATGTCTTCTCGCCCGAGGGCAAAGTCATCCATAGTTACCTGGGCGGTGATTACACCCGACTCCACGACATGGAAATCCGAGCAGAAGGGGACAAAGAGTTTATCTACGGCGCTCGGAATGCGAACGCAGAAGGCATCAAATTCAATGCGGCGACGGGCGAAGTCGTCATGCGACTTAAGTATCCCGAAGAGTCGGGACTCAACCTCAAGCAATTCAATCCGACCGCCATCACCGTTGCTGCAAACGGCGACATCTACCTATCGAACGGATACGCCAGCAACCATGTTTTCCGCTACGACAAAAACGGAAAGTACTTGAGCCACTTCGGAACCCAAGGGAACGGGCTCAAGGAGTTCAACACCGCGCACGGCATGACACTCGATACTCGCTACGAACCAGCTCGCTTGCTGATCTGCGACCGGAACCATCAACCCAAAGGCCGATTGGTCCACTATAGCCTCGATGGTGAATTTATCGACGAAGTCGTCACGGGTCTCGGCATGCCCACCTCGGTCGCTATCCAAGGTGATTTTGTCTCAGTTCCAGATTTGAACGGGCGCGTGGTTATTCTCGACAAGTCCAACACCATCATCGCGGTTCTTGGGCACAACCCAGATCCAGCCAAAGGTGGGAACTACAACATCCCCCAAGACCAATGGGTCGAAGGGGCCTTCAGCGGTACCCATGGTTCCTACTGGGACAAAGAAGGAAACCTGTACGTCCAAGACTGGAACGTATCCGGTCGAATCATGAAGCTGGTTCGGGTCAAACCCTGATCCGAGCCTAGCTCGCACTGACTATTGGCATTCCTAGGGATCGCTCCCCATCGGAGCGATCCAGCAACAATGGTCGATCTACTGAGAGGCCGTTTCTATAGAATCACCCCGACTCGCCAGTAGCAACTCCTCTTCGTCGGCCACCCACTCCGCAAGCGACCGAGGCAAAGGGAACCGACTTGCCATCAATAGAAACAGGATCCCGGAGCCGACTAGCCACCAAGGGGAATACTGACTCGCAAGGAACGTGCAGAGAAAAATCGGGCCTTCGAGTAACGCCAAGCCCACGATACGAGTCACCATATTGCCTCCCATCAATGCTTTGGCTGGAGTATCTGCTACTCTTTCGCCCGCGAGCACAGCTGAGTTCTTAATACTCAGATCGGGATTCGCCGGGTCGCTTATCCAGGTCACGTTCTGCTTGATACTCCCTAAGAGCAATGAGGGAATTAAAAACGATCCGACCGCACAAACCACGGTGATCGCGATGGGTATCGCAAGGAACTCAGGAGACGCTTCCTCAAATACCTTTTTTTGTGAGTTCGATAAGACAACAAATACCGCGTATGCGGCAGCTCCACCCATCAATGCCAAATGAATGATCATCATGACCATCACTTGCGGCCTGATTTCGTCCTGAACCCGCTCGATGTCTGCTTGTGTAACCATCGCCAATAACCTTTCTCCGTTGCAACCCAATGCGCCATGGCTCGAGTGAGATTGTCTATAATCCCGGGGTCACGAAAACCGGACGCTACACGTTGAGATAATTTTCCGACCGGACTCGCGGATCGAACCCGTTTCCATTCGTGATACCAGATAGCGTATGAATTTTAATCGTTTTGCCCAAGCCTTTAGTCTACCTATGATGAATCGATCCTGTTTGGGTGGAAACCCTCGTATTTTTAGTACCGTTTGCGTGGCATGCATTCTGATCGCATCTATCGAAGCATGCATGGGAGGAGAACCTGTGAGCACGGGAATTATTGCATCGCAAACGCCCGGGGTATTTGAACTGACCAAACGTACGATTCGTCAAACTAGCGACAATACGCAGCCTCAAGGGGCTGTTCAGCGTCTTTCCGAAGAGGAGAGTTGGGATCCTAAAAGTACGGCTGTCATTGTGTGCGACGTATGGGATTACCATCATTGTATCAACGCTGTACACCGCATCGATGAGATGCTCCCACGTATGGACGCTGTCATGAAAGAAGCCCGTGAGCGAGGATCGATCATCATCCATTCACCGAGCGACTGCATGGAAACATACGAGCAACACCCGGCGCGCCTCCGAGCTCAGGAGATTTCGAAACGACCGATGCCTGCGAAAATCGCATCGTGGAACAGCAAGATCCCAGCCGAAGCATTAGCCCACTATCCGATCGATCAATCCGATGGAGGCGAAGACGACGATCCGGTGGAGCACAAGGCTTGGTCGGCCAAGTTAACGGACCTCGGCAGAAATCCCGCGATGCCTTGGAAAGCTCAGTCACCTGGATTGACCATCGATCCCGACAAGGATTTCATCAGCGACCGGGGAATGGAAGTCTGGGGGATCCTTCAAGACCACGAAATCCAACACGTCGTCATGATCGGTGTGCACACCAACATGTGCGTCCTGGGTAGGCCCTTTGGATTGAGGCAACTCCGTCAAAACGGGATCGATGTCGTCCTGGTCCGAGATTTGACCGATTGCATGTACAACCCCAAGCGATGGCCGTATGTCGATCATTTTACTGGCAACGATCTCATCATCGGCTATGTCGAACAGTTTGTATGCCCGACGATCACTAGCGATCAAATCGTCGGTGGAACACCGGTTCAATTCAAGCACGACATCCGAACGAAGAAAGACCTTTTGCCCACCGAGGTCGCCGCCCGACTCACTGCAGTTCCCGAATGGAAGCCAATCGAATTGTTGACAGACTCCTCTGGCAAACCATTGCCTAAATCGGCATCGGGCAACTCATGGATCCGCTGCTCTCTGAGCATTTCAAACGCATCGCTCGATTCACCCGTAACTTTGGTTACCGATAAAGGCATCGAGACAGCGTGGCTCAACGGACATGCTTTGGAAAAATCACCGGCGACTCCCGGTACAACAACCGCTCTGCAAAGTCATTTTTCAATTCGCAAGGAACAAACCTTTGGTAACGATGATGCCAACGTTTTGGTCCTGAAGTGCCGAGTCGATAAAGAGAAAACCAATCAAGAACAAACCAATGAGGCAAAAACTGCATCCATGTCTGCCCCTGTGGTGATCACCGCCCAAGGAAAAACAACGTTAGCAGGTGGATGGCAATTGTTCGATGGAGCCGGAGAGGGAGCTACCGACATCCCACTCCCAGCAAAGTTCGGCCTTCCGCCCGAGATTTTTTTCTACGCCAAGTGAGGGGCCCGCGGGAACCGAAGTTCAGATCGGGTATCGCCATGGTCATGAATGCTTCGAAGCCGCAACACGCGACTGGCTCGAAGTTTTTGCTCAGCTAGGAAGTCTTAGCTCCAAAATCGTTCCAGTAGTTACCAACGATTTCGGAGAGGGTTGGTGCCGGGGGTAAACCATGGGCCAACCCGCGTGAACCATCAACTTCCACAGGCCAGTTTTTCACAATCCCTCGGATACGAGCATCGGGTCGCTCCTCGATGGGACCCAAGGAACGAAGATTTCGCTCGATGGCAAAATCTTTTAAAGCCTTTTCTGCAAGACGAGGGGTAATCGAACGAGCCGGTAGACCGATTGCTCGATCGCCTCCAAGGGAAACTGCTGGTAACTCATGAATCGCAATCAACGAATCGATCACGGTTCTGTAGCCTGTCATCGGATGTCGCTGATCCCAGTCGACGGGCAGGTAGCACGGTTCTCCGTTGAGTGGCTCCCGAAACATACCACTCGCCCAACTCGAAGCCGCTGTGTTCGGTTTTCCAGGTCGAATAATCACGGTGGGTAAACGGGCAGAACGGCCGTCGAAAAAGCCTTTTCTCGAATAATCATTGATCAGCAATTCGCAGATCACCTTGGTCATTCCGTAGGTTGTTTCCGGGGTGAGTTTGGTACGATCGTCGCAAGGCGGTTGCATGGATTCCCCCCCGAAACACGCGATGCTGCTGGCAAAAACCAATCGAGGCAAACCAGGGATCGCTCGGACAGCTTCGAAAATATTGCGTCCGCCGTCGAGGTTAACTCGCAATGCATCGTCGAATCGCTCTTCGCATTCTCCACTCACCATAGAAGCGAGATGAAAAACGGAAGTGTGAGGATCCGTACCTATTGCCTCCTGAACCGAATTTCGGTCATCGATGCTTCCCTCGATGCAAATGACTTTCGGTTTGCCACCATCTGCTGTACTGTTGCGAAATAGATCTGGAACGCCGTTGAGACGAGCGTCGAACAAGACTATTTCATCGATTGGCTCGATCACCCCTTGAGGGTTCGTTAATTGAGGCCGTTGGAGCAACATTTTGCAGAGTTGCACCCCCAGAAAACCGCCTCCTCCGGTAATAATAACTTTCATATTCTCGTTTTCGTACTGCACGAACTAACAAAATGCCGACTCGTCACAGAACGGACTCTCCATTCCGGGCTCGGCCTAAACCAATTCAGATACTCAGAAAAATCGAATCGATGAGCAACAGTTTAGCAGGAACCAAGATCGGCTTCGTCGGCCTGGGAAATATGGGCAAGCCAATGGCCAAACATTTGCATGAGGCAGGAGCCAACGTCATGGTTTGGAATCGTAGTTCCGAACCTGCCGAGTGGGCGATTGGGGAAGGGATGCAACGCGCCCAAAATCTTTCAGAACTCGCATCGTGGGTTTCCGATGGCATTGTCTGTATAAACCTGACCAACACCGAAGTTGTTCGCGAGGTAGTTTTCGGGGATCAGGGATTGATCCAACAATGGCATCCAACAGCATTGCTCATCGATTTCGGAACGACCAGCGTTGAAGCTACCCAAGAGTTTGGAAAACGAATTTCTTGGGTCGATGCCCCGGTATCGGGAGGGCAGGTGGGTGCAGAGGCGGGCACACTTTCGATCATGGCAGGAGGAAGCGACGAGAATTTTGCACGCGCACTACCGATTCTGAAAACAGTCGGCCAAAGGATCACCCACATGGGGCCGATGGGTTCGGGTCAAGTGACTAAACTGGCAAATCAACTGATCGTTGCACAAACCATCGATGCAGTAGCACAAGCATTGCGATTGGCGGAACTTTCAGGCGTTGAAAGCAGTAGAGTCAGAGAAGCATTATTGGGTGGATTCGCCGAGAGCCGCATCTTGCAATTGCATGGCGAACGGATGACCAAACGTGATTTCCGAGCAGGCGGAAGAGCAGAATTGCAGCTCAAGGATGTTCGATTGATTTGCGATATGGCCAAAGCCGTTGGATTTCATTCACAGACGCTCAATAATTGCTTATCTCAATGGGAAGAATTGGTGGAGACTCGAGGTCTCGGGGACGTCGACCATTCGGGATTATTCCTGCTTTACGAGTAACCCCTTGCCAAAATGCCCCCAACTCCCAACTCACGCAATCGAACTACCTTGGCTTGAAGGATTATCCAAAGTCGAACCGAACGACTTCCGTGCGGCTGGCAACCAACGCTGCAAGATTTGCCCCAACCAAAACCCAAAAGCGCAAAAAGTCATTCCGAACACCATGGGTAAAGCCACGACGAAAAGCAGCATCCCAAAGAGTACCCTCCAGGTGAACTCACCGAATAGGGGAAAACCATCCACACTGAAAGGTCGAATAAACACAAACAGCAGTAGAAGTGTAACGAGTCCGAACCCTGCACCCAACGATCCTCCAACGATGGCTCCTCTCCAAGCCGGTCCCGCGGGGGGCTTCGGATCGGCAACCAACCGGAACTCATCGGTCAACATTCGAGAACTTGGTTGATAGGGATTATGTTCCATAAGGACACATCGGCGCGGATTAAGCCTATCCGCAGTGAAAACATTACTGGGATTTCGGACCGCCGTCAGAGGATTTTTGAGATAAGAGCAACTCTTGCTTGGCTTGATCTGCAATAGTTAGGACTTGATCTGACATTCAGAATTGGATAGAGGATAAGCACGGTTGTTTGCTAGCGACATGAAGTGAGCGCAGCGAACGGAGTGTTGCTAGCAAACAACC
>CAITIE010000093.1 GCA_903892355.1 uncultured Pirellula sp.
GATAATGCTGGGAACAGCATCTTTCTAATGCGGTCGAGGTTGATAAGACGCATTGCAGCCGCGATGCGATGCAGCAAAGGAGTTCGTCCCCGGCGCCGGATCCCAGCAAATGATTGATTGTGGAGATTCGATCGATACCTATCAAAAGGACGGCGTACGGTGTCGTATATTCGTCTGGGTGCTCGGAAGCGTATTCTAAGACTTGCTTGAGCGAGTTTCGATTTGGAATGCCGGTCAGAGGGTCGTTGTGCGCTAGAAATCGAAGGCGATTCAAAAGCGTTTGCGTTCGCAGAACGGAACGGATTCTCGCTTGGAATTCCGAGGGATAGATTGGTTTCCGCAGGAAGTCCACAGCACCCTCAGAAAATGCGCTGTCGACCAACGACTGGCTTTCGCTCGATGTAAGGAACACCACAGGGGTCTTGGCACCCGACTTTGACGCTCGGATCGATTTAAGAACCGTTAAGCCGTCCATCTCGGGAAGGTCGTAATCCAGAATCACCATGTCAGGATTCAGGCTAATCGCTTTCTCGAGACCTTCTTTGCCATTGTACGCATGCGTTAAAACAATCCCCATGCCTTGCAGGTACGATTTCACCAAGACATGGGTGTCTTGGTCATCCTCGACCAAGAGGATGACTGGTGAGTCCGGAGATGGCTGTGTGACTTCGGCTGGAAGCATTGGGGATTTCGTGATGAGGCTCAAGTTGAAAGACTTGAAAACATAGGACTCATTTCGAGGTGCGTTGTTTCCAAGAGTTAAATTCCACAACTTTTTCGTGACCAGTATCGTGAAAGCCTGCAATCACGAATCGGGCGATTGTGAGGAGTTTGTAATCTTCGCTAGTGGTTTTCGGTAAAGCCATTCATCAAGCAAGCGTTGGGTATTCCTCTGCTTCGGTGGATTTTCGATCAGATACGCTGAATGCGCTTCATGCGTCACAATCCGAATAATCGATACAACCGGTAACGTCGAGAACGCATCGGCTGAACGGATCTCTCCGGATCGCTTCAAAATGATTTCTCTAAGAAAGCTTGCTATCGCGGCGCTGTGCGCGTGCTTGTTCCTTCCTTCTTGGTCCTTTTCGCAGCAGGCGATCGTCGCCTTGACCAGCGAGGCGAGTTATGTCGGTTTCGCTGACCAGGATCGCAGCCTGGAACCCAGCCAGGATCCCCAGGAAGCTTCGGCGTTGTACGAGAGTCGTTTTGCGGAATTGGAACGACAAGCGGCCGAAATGAACGATAAGCTCAAGGTGCTTCAAGATGGCGCCAAGAAGGCCAAAGCAGATGCAGCGAAACTTCCAAGTGTTCAAATCAACGGCGTGTTCCAAGCAGACGCTGTTCTTTTCGATCAGGATCCAGGAAGTTTCGATGCCTACGGAAAGATTGAAAACGGAGCCGATTTTCGAAGGGCTAGATTGAGCGCTAGAGGGTCCGTCACGGACCGTATGGATTACTTTTTGCAGATGGATTTTGGATTCTTCGGTCGGCCCACGTTTACCGATGTGTGGGTGGATTTCAAGCAAGCTGGTCCGCTCGGAACGATCCGGGTCGGCCAATGGAAGCAACCTTTTTCCCTCGAAGCCGTCAGCAGTTTTCGATACACGACGTTTATGGAGCGTGCTGGAGTATTCCAGGCTTTTGTTCCCTTCCGGCGCATCGGTGTGGGGTTTTACAACAACGCCGAGGATTTGATGTCGACGTGGGCGATGTCGTACTTCAGAACAGGACAAGACCAATACGGGGGATCGATCAGCACCGACGGTGGCAATGGGATGGCGGGGCGTTTGACCCATTTGCTGTGGTACAACGAAGATTGCGGTGACCGATACCTCCATCTCGGGCTTGGGTACTATTTGAATGCGCCGCCATACGATCGCACTCGCTCAAGAAGCATTCCCGAGATCTTCGTGGGTGAGTTTTTCCCCGCAGAACCTAGTGGAACCAGCGGCCAACCTGTCGGCACCGTCGCCAATGGCACACCGTTTTTTGCGGACACGGGTTTGTTGGACAAGGTGAATTTAATCAACACCTATGGGACGGAATCGCTCTGGGTTCGAGGCCCGTTCTCGTGGCAGTCCGAAGTGATGGCTCAGCACATCGATACGGACTCGATTGGAAATGCTCTCCTTTGGGGTGGGTATTCCCAAATTGGATATTTTTTAACGGGTGAGCATCGGCCTTATGATCGCAAAGCGGGTGCGATCGATCGTGTGATACCGGTCCACAGTGTGAGTAAGACAGGTGGCGGGATTGGAGCTTGGGAGCTTGCCGTGCGCTGGTCCTATCTAGATCTGCTCGATCGCAATGTTCGTGGCGGCGACATGGATAACTTTACTGCGGGTGTGAATTGGTATGTGAACCCGTATTGCAAGTGCGTGTTCAATTACATCCATTCCAACAGCAATTCACGTCGCATCCGAAACGGCATCGTCGAAGACACACCCTTGATCCACGCAGAGACGAGCGCGTTTGGAATGCGTTGCCAATTGGATTTCTAGAGAGCTGCCACTGAAAGTGAGCCATGGGAATGCGAACACATGGCTGCAAAATGTGCGACTAGTATCTCGAAAGTTCGCCGGCGCTATTTCCGAACAGCTGCGAAACGGTTTGCGATGCGGCGCTGTTCATGAAGCCGAGTTCACTGCTGATGGCGATAAAACGCCACCCTTCTTCGAGCCGACGTGCGGCGGCAGCCGCGTCCGCAACGTGAATGCCTGGTGCGACTCCCGCGTTCACGGCTGCTACCCGAATCCGTCGCAGCGCTTCGACGAACTCAGGATCGTCGGTTTCCATCTGCGGTGTTTTTCCCATCGAGGCTAGAAGATCGTTCGGTCCGACAAAGACCGCGTCGATACCTGGGACCGCGAGAATCTCATCGATGCAATGGACGGCATCGATGTGCTCAGCTTGTACAACGATCAGAATCTCCTCATTGGCATGCTGGTAATACTCGGCCGCCTTGCACCCAAAGTTCAATGCATGAGAACTGCCTCCAACACTTCGGGTCCCTGCGGGTGGATAAAGGCAAGCGGAAACCGCCAACTGGGCTTGTTCAACGCTATTGCACATCGGGAATACAATCCCATGTGCCCCCAAATCCAATGCCCTTTTGGCATTCTCGTGAGATATCGATGGGACTCGGATAAGCGGGGTGTTTCCGGCATCGGCGACCGCTCCAAAGATCTGCGACGCGGTCTCCCAGCCAGCGCTGCTGTGTTCCATATCGAGCGTCAACCAATGAAAACCAGATCGGGCCATAAAGCGAGCAGCGGTGGGACTCGATAGGGACAGCCACGTTCCGACTTGGGCTTTGCCTGCCGCCAGCGCGGACTTAACGAGGTTTTTTCGCATCATGTTTATGATTGATTGGGAGGGAATGGATGATGAAACAACAGTGGGCGGAATGGGACGACGCGTTTTCGCTTGATGGAATCTATGTTCGCACGGGGCAACGGAGCGCCGGTGAACGTAATACATCGCGGTTGCATAGAAACTCGGGGGTTTTGTGCTGAATCGCATCCAGGATTGGATGGGCACATCCCCAACTCATTCGAACTGCGGCTTCTCGCGAATTGAATGCATTGTGCGGAGTCAGGAGGAGTCGCGGTGTGGCTCGAAGCGGATGCTGTGGCGGCAGCGGCTCTCGTTCATAAACATCGATTGCAGCACCTGCGATTTGCCCCTCAGTCAAGCAATCGATGAGCGCTGCTTCGTCGATCAACGCGCCTCGCGAGGTGTTGATTAGGTATCCATCGGGCCGCATTTTGCCGAGCGAATCCGCATTGATCAAATGCTTGGTCGATGGATTATTGGGGGCGTGTACCGAAACAAAGTGCGATTGCGATAGCACCGCATCAAGCGATTGAAATTGGACGTTGGGGTATCGCTGAGTTACCCACTCGGGCATCGAAGCAGACGTGATCGCGGGATCGTAAGCGGTAACACGCAACCCAAATCCCAACGCGCGATCCGCAACCGCTTGGCCGATTTTCCCGAAGCCAATCAACCCGAGTGTTTTGTCTCGCAATTCCACCCCGGGGAACTCGGCCCAGCCCCCTTGTTGCATGCAGTTGTAGCCTTCATGGATGCGGCGTACCATCGTCAGTAGCAATCCCATGCAGTAATCCGCGACGGCATCGGTCATCGCGAACGGAACATTCGTGACCAAAACACCTGCCGCACTCGCAGCAGCGAGGTCGACGGAATCGATTCCGACTCCGCACCTGGCAACCAATTTCAGGTTCGCTAACGATTCAAAAATGTTGGAGATGTAGGGGTCCGTAGCTGCAATCACCGCGTCCGCGTCTTGAGCTTGTGCGATGAGCTCCGACTCGGTAAGCGGCCCCCAGGACTTTGAAGTTAGTAATTCGCAGCCAGCAGCCTCGAGCTCGCGTCGGGCGTCGCCGCCGCTCACGGCGAACGCCTGTGCGGTTATCAGTATCTTCCAACCTGATCGCATTGCCCTCTTCCCATCCAATCTACATGCACACTTCGTTCTTGTTGCCGGCCAGCCATTGCTACTCGCCTTGGTCACCTATGACGATTGTAACGTTTGTAGCGTATTCTCAGAGGGGAAGGCAAAAGGATGCGGTCAGGAAAGATGGCTTGATTGAGTGAAGTTGTCCGATAAGGGGCTTGGTATGCTCCCAGCTCCGAGTAACGGATCTCCGAACCATGAAGTCCGATTTCGTCGAATCGATCCATCAAATCTCCCGCTCGCGGTATCAACTTCCGGGAGTGATGGAGAACGATGCGCCTGTTGCAAAGCCGATCGATGGGGGAAACGAGATAGCACCGGCAACCCATGCGGTTTCGGTGGGAACTGCCGAGCAGGATCTCCAGGATCCAATCGCAACGCGAATCGAGCAGACTCTCCGGATTTACTCGGAGCGAGTTTCCAACTGGGGTAATGAAATCGCTCCCCGTCGGCTTCGCGATCACTTGCCCAGTGGTATCACGCTGGCACTCTTAGGTCTAGGAACTTCGCTGCTGATCGCAGTGAACATGGCGGTGATCACCTGGGATACGACGAGCCAGCAAGTCGCCCTGAGCAATCTAGGGGGGGCGGTCGTGTTGATGTTGGCAGGGATCAGCCTGTTTTACGATCGCACAGTTCGAGGTCTTGGTGAAGACCCTCGACGACGCATCTGTGCCCGTCAAGTCGAAGAGATGGTTGCACAGTTGGATGGCCTCTCCTCGCTGATGTCCCGCTGGAAATCCCTCGGCAACAAGCATCAGTCATCGATCGTAGCGCTCGAGGGGGAGATTCTCGGTCTGCACGGTCAACGAGTGGATCTCGGTTCACAGATCGACGCACTTCAGAGGCAAAACTCGGAATTGGATGTCGTCAAACGTCTGCTGACGGACGAACTGTCGGGACTCAACGTAACCATCCAGCAGCAGACGGAGAACTCGGCGGCCCTCTCGCGGGAATTGAAAAGCTTGGAGTCGAACATCGCTCGGCTCAGCTACGAAGTGGTCGATGCGAAAAAGGACAAAGCCTCGCTTGCGGAAGAGATAGCATCGCTCGAAGAGCGTCGGGACGAATTGAAGGATAACACCCAGCGCATGGAAGCCGAGTTCGATGCTAACCGCGCCAAATTCGAGCGCGATTTGGATGAGCTCGAGCAAGGCATGCAGCGTCTCCACGAAGCGGCCGAGGAACTGCAAGTGGAAGAAAATCGACTCCTCGCTGAGAAGAGCGAACTCGTTTGCGAACTCGATATGATCCGAGGCGAGTACGAGCGGAACGCCGAAATCGCATCGCAAAACCTAGCATCGATGAAGTCGACGCTCGAAGATCTGCAAGTGGAAAAAGGGTTGTTGCTCGAAGAAGTGGGACAACTTCGAACCGCTAAGTCGGAGCTTGAGAACGAGAAGTCAGCCTTGGTTGCAGCCATCGGTAACCAGAAAGAAGACTGGGAATCGCAGCAGACCGCGTTGGCGCAGATCCAGAACGATTTGGCCGAGCGTAAGCTTGAGCAGGAGCGGGTTGTCTACGAGTTGTCGGAGTTGCAGGTCGCCTCACGACGCGATCTTGAGAATGTGATCGAGCGTCGCGATGCAATCCAGGTCCAACTCGACCGGATGACATCGGAGCTGGAGAACCAAACGAATGGCATGGAGCAAAACCGACGATTGGCAGACGAACTCCAGCAAACCATCGACCGACTGTCAAACGTGAAGGGAGCGATGGAGGTTTCCGTCGACGAGCTGACGCAACGGCTCGAAACCAAATCGACCGAGCATCGCAAGAAGTCGATGCAAATTCATGATCTTGCAAGTCGCTTAGAGCACTTGTCCGACGCCGTAAAAACGCTCAGCCAACGCGAAGCGGAGTTGATACGGCGGATCGATTCAAGATCCGAGGTGCCCGCCCCGCATAGCTCGAAGTCTCCATCGCGAGCAACGGTCGAGGCAGTGGAGGCTTTTTTCTATCCAGACGAGAACCACATCGATAGCACCGAAACCGCAGTTCAGCGTGTATTGAACACGTTGGACGACTGGGAGCAGATGGGATTGAGCTAGCCAGCCGGGTGACATGCTTGGTTCTCGCACGCCTACCCGCCAGTGCACTGCTCGAAATCGTGAGCGGCTCGATGGCATCTCACGGCATTATCCCTACGGGCTCACGGCATTATCCCTACGGGCTCACGGTGTCATTCCTATGGGATCACGGTGTCATTCCTTTGGGATCACGGTGTCAAATGCTGCCGGAACCAATCGAGCATCGAGTTGAACATGACCTTGTTCCCCTCGGCATTGAATCCGTGCGCAGCGCCCTTGATCACCACGAGTTTGCTCGGAACACCGATCTCATGGAATGCCGCGTCGATCTTTTCACTGTGCCAGAGTGGCACGAGCTCATCTTTGTCCCCGTGGACCAACAATGTTGGCGCGTCGACCTTGCTGACTTGCTTCAGCGGTGAATAGTCGTCGGTTTTTTTCGAATCAAATTTCAATGCCGGGAATTGCTCCTGAAGTGGATTTCCTGGTGTTTTGTAGGGTGCTAGGTCCGTGGGAGGAAAGACAGCAGCGACGGCTGCTATTTTCGGCCCATCGCCATCGGATGCCTTGTCGTTCGCCGTGGTTCCGAGCATCAACGAGAGATGGCCACCCGCTGAGAATCCGAAAACCCCGAGCTTCTTCGGGTCGATTTGCCATTCGCTGGCATGTTTGTGCACATGCGTGAGCGCCTTACGAACATCCTCAACGATTTCGGGAATGACATACTTCGGGCTGCTGCCGTGCCGAACGGCGATCACGGTATAACCTTCATCGCTCAAAGGCTGGAACAGTCCCGCCATGGTTTCCACGGGCATCCATGTAGAAACCCATCCACCGCTGACCATAAACATCAGGGCGATTCCCTTGCGGTTCTGTGTGGGCTCGATCACATCCATCGTTAAAGCCATGCCGTCCTTGTGCCCATACACCACGTCAGGGCGAACTCTCGGCAACGTATCGTCGGCGCGAAGAGCTTGGGTACTTTGGGCGGCAAGCATCATGCCAGTAGCCAAACAAATACCGAGTGCCAAACAACGACGAGCAATTCGCATGATGGATTTGAGGTGCAAAGTTTGAGGTGCAAAGGGAGAATGGGGGTATGGATATTTATTGACGCGTGGAATTTCACCAGGAACACCACCGGGTTATTTGTCTGGTAGTTTAATGATACCGTTCCAGTCCGGGGGAGCAGAGCGACCGTGCTGGGCGATGAAAACGGTTAAAAAATCCTTGACCCGGTCTTCGGCGGGTACTTGGTGGAGCATACGAAATGCTTCGCTCCAGTTTCCGTCTTGAAAGCTATCCAGCGCTTTTTCGTAGGCTTGGATATGGTAATCCGTGAGGTGGAATTGCGGCGATTCGGGAGGGAGTAATTCGCTGACCATCAGTGGCGTATTCATCCCGAATGGGATGACTCGGGCCACGCGCCGGATACGAGCTACCGAGGTCGGGACCTCCGCTCGAATGCGAGCCGCGGTGGCTTCATCGATCAAAATTTGCGCTTGCAACTGCTTGGTCATGCTTTCCAATCGCGACGCCAAATTCACGACCGGTCCGAACACGGTGACTTTGACTTGATCGACGGTTCCGATGCGACCCGCGACGGCTTTTCCGGTTGCGATTCCGATTCCCGCGCGGAATCCGGCAAGGGGATGGGTAGGGATCGCAGCAGATTGTTCGAACTCGGCGCGAATTGCCAGCGCTGCATTGGCGGCATGGGTGACAGAACTCGCCTGTTCGAGGGGCCAGCCCCAGAACCCCATGGCCGCGTCCCCATGAAAGTCTCCGACCACGCCATTGCGATCTAAGATGTGATGGGTCATCACGCCCAATGCATCGCTGACCCGTCGGAGCAGATCGAGCAACCTGTTGCCTGACTCTTCGCTTTGACGCGAGAACCCTCGAAGGTCGCAAAAGAGAACCGATACGTTCGCTTCGCGCGGCGCGAGGACTTGATCGGGATCCCGCGTCGCTAAAGCTTGGCGAACCACAGGTGCAAAGAACGGTCGCAAGGAGTCCTGGCGGCGCTGGAGCAACCGGGTCTGCCGCAACGTGGCTAGTGTTGTGGCGGTCAGTTCGGCGAATTTAATATCGTCCTGGAGGTCATCGGTTAAGGCCATCGTCGCATCCCGATTGCCAGCAGCTACGATGCTTGCAAAGTCACCAGCCGCGTAGATCGCCCAACCTGGACATGCTTCATTGGTGATCGGAGTGCAAAACGCCCAGTCGATATTCTCGCTTTGGGTATATACGGAAGGTGTGTTGCGATCGACGCTGCGGCTCCACACGTGGAGAACGCTTTCATAAGTACTGACCGCTTGGTGAATCAGTTGTTCCGAAGGGGAAAACGGTTTGATGGCTAAACCGCGAGAGTCCCAGTGCAGGACCCGAATACCACTTTCGCTGGGGTCGACCCAGGTGCGAGCATTCGGTGTCAACTCGAGTTGCGGTCGAGCGTTCCTGAAATCACCAGCCGTTGGACTCTGTGGACCGTTTGGGGTTGCGCCCCGACCTGCGTTGAGAGCCTCCGTGCCCGAAGCGTTCGTATCTTGGTTGGATGGTGCAGGTAGCGCTTTGCTAACGATTGCGACGAAGGTTGCCTGCGGAATACCCTGCATGAGCAAGTTCACGACGCGAACATGGAGTTCTTCATCGCTGCTGCTGCTCGAGATGATTTCAGGCAATCGACTCAATACCTCGATCCGTCGATCAGCGTCTCGGTAACGGACTTGGCGAAGCTGTGACGGAGCGTACGTCTGTTCCGTGAGCGCTGGTGGCTCATCGGATTTCGACAAAACGCGAATGCGTTGATCGACGAGACTGAATGTGGTCTGGCCGATCACAAAATGGTCGCCGATGCCGACATCGAACTGGTCCTTGCGAAGACCTCGGTGGAAAACGGGATTCTTTGCGTCTGGCAAACGACTCACCGATAATCGCTCGCCGTTCCATGTGACTTCCGCATGCAATCGAGAAACTCGATCATCCCACGGAACTGCCCAACCCGGAGCGACACGGCCCAAGATAAACTCAAGCAATTCCGGCGATTTCGGCAATGGTCGACGCCAACGGTCCGTTGGACTTGGGCCTTGCGCTATCAAGTCGGGCATAATGCATCGAGAAAATGGAAGGAAGCGATCGACGGCTAGGAAGACGAAAGTACGCGTTTCCTATTTCCCACAATCACCACGAAGTCCCCATCCAACGATGCATCTAATTGCAATCGAGTGATTGCAATGAAGTCATTGATTGGGAGACTCCCTGGATTCGGTGTGGTTACCAACGCCATCTAGATTGTAACCATTCCCATCCTGTTGGGCGTAGTCCATAATGCAACGGATTCCGTGCGAATCGTGAAGCTGTGGTGGGCGTTTCTGAAGAAATGGAGCGTTGCCCCCAGGATTGCGGAATGCGGAGCCTAACATTCCACGACTTTTGATGTTTTCAGGAGCGCACTGTGCCTTTGTTTTCGCGAGCTTTGGAAGCGGCTTTGGAATCGTGGTGCGTCCGGTCGATGGGTGGCGTTCAATCCCGTTTGGCCAAATTGCTATTGGCCGTATTGTTGTTGGCCCTGTTGCTTTTTAGCAACGTGCTTGAGGGGGCGTTTACGAGCGACGTGTTCGCGGCTGAGGTTGATGAAGATTTCTTCGAGTCGAAGATTCGTCCGGTTCTTACCGAACGATGCATGGGATGTCATGGTGCTAAAAAGCAGTGGGCAAGCTTGCGATTGGATTCTCGCGACGGGATGATGCGCGGCGGTGACAGTGGCCCGGCGATTTCTTCTTCGGAGCCGCTAGAAAGCGAACTTATCCGCCGGATCAATTCGGACGATCCTGAGTTCCGCATGCCTCCCCAGGATTCGGGGCCTGCTCTGACCGCGGCCCAGCGCGATGCGTTGCGCGTATGGATCAGCAGCGGTGCTGCTTGGCCAAAGCAACCGATGTCGGAGCCTGGTGATCGTGCCATGGATCCGGCCTCGCATTGGGCGTTTCAACCATTAGCGATTCCCTCCGTCTCGGAGAAAGAAGGGACGGGACGCACTGTCGATGCATGGATCGATTCGGGCCTGCGCCGCGACTCTCTACCCTCGGCAGCCATCGCTTCGCGTAGGGAGCGTTTGCGACGGGCCTGTTATGCGATTACCGGATTGCCGCCAACCGCCGACGAGGTTCGGACGTTTGAAATGGATTCGAGTCCGGATGCTTGGCAACATGCGGTCGATCGGTTGTTGGCCGATAAAGCCTACGGCGAACGCTGGGGCCGAGTTTGGCTCGATGTCGCTCGGTACTCCGATACCAAGGGATACGTTTATGGCCGCGAAGAGCGAACGTTTGTGTTTGCTCCCGCATACCGCGATTGGGTGATCAACGCGTTCAATGAGGATCTGCCGTACGACCGATTCGTCCTGCTACAGCTCGCAGCGGATCAGTTGGTCGATAAGAGCTCTCCCGATCTTGCCGCGATGGGGTTTTTGACGCTAGGACGTCGATTCCTTGCGATTCCTTCGGACATCATCGAAGATCGGATCGATACGGTGTTTCGCGGTTTGATGGGGCTCACCGTCGGTTGCTCGCGATGCCACGATCATAAATTTGATCCGATACCCACCGAGGACTATTACTCGCTCTACGGTGTTTTCCAAAGCGGCATCGATCAGCGTGTATCGCTCGACCGAAACCTTGCCTTCCACTCGGCCGAGTTTCTCACAGGACTCGAAGATCGTCGGCAGAAACTCAAGGAGGTAACTGCCGTTCAGCGCTCCGAAGCCAACGCGCGGATCCAATCGCGATTCAAGGAATACCTGTTAACCCAGACTCAGATGGAGAAATACCCTGAGGGATCGTTCAATCAGCTTTCAACGAAAGAGGATTTGATCCCCGCGCTGGTCCATCGCTGGGAATGGTTTTTAGCCTTGCCTGAATCGGTCGCAGACCCAAGGCTTCGAGTTTGGAACGAACTGTCGCGCTTGCCCGCAGACGAATTTACAACTCGAGCTGCCGAGGTTTTGCAGCGACTGAGAGCCGAAGAAGGCGCGTGTCACCCGACGGTTCTTGCTATGTTCGAAACAACGCCAGCGTCGATCGCTGAAACGGCGGAACGGTACGGGCAGTTGGTCGATGAGACGGCCAAACGTTGGAAGGAGGAGTCGGAAGCGCGCATCGGTGCCGGTGAAGCAACCCCGCGAACATCGAAGGATGCCTCGCTGGAATCCCTGCGAGCATTGCTGATCGATGTCGATTCACCTTTCTACATTCCCGATGAACCCATCGATAGCACAGAGTGGTACTGGGACAATGGTACTTGCGTCGAGATTTGGAAGGCCCAAGGAGAATTAGATCGCTGGCTATTGCAGGCGACCGAGCATCCTCCTGAAATTGGAATCATGGTCGACCGACCCTTGAAAAGCGATGGTCGTATTTTTCGACGTGGGGATCCTAATCAAAAAGGTCGAAGTGTCCCGCGCCGATTCCTGTCACTGGTCTCTGGACCAGATCGCACTCCATTTGCACACGGAAGTGGTCGGTTGGAAATGGCCCAAGAGATCGTCTCGAAAAAGAATCCGCTCACCGCACGCGTGTGGGTGAACCGAGTTTGGCAGCAGTTGTTCGGCGCCGGTCTCGTCAAAAGCGCAAGCGATTTCGGAATGCGATGCGATGCCCCCAGCCATCCCGAGCTTCTCGATGATCTTGCACTCCGTTTTATGGAGCATGATTGGAGCACCCGATGGCTCGTGCGGGAACTCCTCATGAGCGAGGCGTATCAGAGAAGCTCTGACGTCGTGCATGCCCCAATTGCGTCGGTTGGGGGGGGCACGGTGGGCGTCGGCGCGGTGGGTGTCGGCACGGTGGGTGTCGGCGCGGCAAGACAGCCGAGCGAGGTGGACCCGGAAAACCGCATGTTATGGCGAACGTCTAAGCAGCGTCTTACGTGGGAGCAGATGCGTGATTCGTTCCTGGTTTCTGCTGGCAAGCTTGACGCTAGACTTGGTGGAAAATCGGTCGACGCGTTTGCGTTGCTTCCCAATGGAACCAGCCGACGGTCCATCTACACCACCATCGATCGACAGTATTTGCCGCTGATCTTCCAAATGTTTGATTTTGCAAACCCCGACCTGCACACGCCGGTACGATTGGAGACGACGGTGCCTCAACAAGGCCTTTTCTTGTTGAATCATCCATTGGTCGCCGCCTGCAGCCAGTCGATCGCGTCACGCTTAGATCGCGAATACGCTGCGAGTACCGCGACTGATCAAGGCTACGTCGAGGTGCTGTATCGGCATCTGCTGCAGCGTTCGCCATCGCCTGACGAACTCGCAATCGCGGTCGCGTTTCTCAAGGAGTCGGCTGCCGATCTTGACGCTAGCGTTCCTCAAGATGGTACTAGTGCAAACGCTGGGCAGCAATTGAAGCCTCGGGAACTGCTGGCGCAGGTGATTCTTATCTCGAACGAAGCCATATTTTTGGACTGACCAGAATAAAGGATAGCACGGCATGAACCCTATGCATTCACCCTCTGATCGGGAAATGGGATCGGCAGCAGATCGAGAAATGGGATCGCCCGCGGGAGGATTGTCGTCGCGTCGAGCGCTCCTTCAAGGGGCCGGGATGGGGATGGGTTTGCTGTCGCTCGGGAGATTGCTCGGACAGGATCCTCCGAATCCATCCATTGGTGGTTCCGCGAGCGGCCCGGAAACAAGTAACTTAGCAACGGGTAACGCTGCGACGTCAAGCGCACATAGCGAGGGGAACTCCTTGCGAGCGAGGCCGCCGCACTTTGCGCCGCGGGCGAAACGCATGATCCATTTCTTTCTGAATGGTGGTCCTTCGCACGTTGATACGTTCGATCCAAAGCCGATGCTTAAGGAATACGCGGGGAAACCGCTCCCTACATCGCTGCTTACAGAACGTCGTACGGGTGGGGCTCTGCCGTCTCCATTCCGATTCGATCGCTATGGGCAAAGTGGACTTGAGGTCAGCGAACTGTTTGCCAAGACCGCCGCGCACGCTGACGATATCGCGGTGATTCGCTCGATGTACGCGCAGGTCCCCAACCATGAGCCTTCGCTGATGCTGATGAATTGCGGGGATTCGGTGCAGGCGCGTCCCAGCTTAGGTGCTTGGTTGATGTACGGTCTCGGTTCCGTGAACGAGAACCTGCCAGGCTTCATCGCGATGTGCCCAGGTGGGTATCCGATCAAAGACACTGCGAATTGGCAGTCTGGTTTTTTGCCTGGATCGTTCCAAGGGACGTTCGTGGATCCGAAGAACTCCGAGATTGAGAAATTGATCGAGAACATTCGGAGTCCCTTTGCGAATCTGGAGTCCCAGCGTCGTCAGTTAAGGTTGTTGCGGCAATTGAACGCAGAGCAACTCGGGGAACGTGTGGATGCGAGGCTCGAGGCCAGGATCCAGTCGTTTGAACTCGCATTTCGGATGCAAACCGAGGCGGCTGATGTATTTGATATCAGTAAGGAACCTCAGTCGATTCGCGACCTGTATGGTGATACCGTGCACGGTCGGCAAACCTTGATGGCGAGGCGGTTGCTCGAACGAGGTGTTCGCTATGTGCAACTCTGGCATGGTGCCGGCCAACCTTGGGATCATCACGGCGATATCGAGAAGAATATGAGAACCAATAGCGGCGAGATCGATCAGCCAATCGCTGCGTTTCTGAGCGATTTGAAACAACGTGGCATGCTGGAGGATACGCTGGTGCTGTGGGGAGGCGAATTTGGTCGCACCCCCGTCTCCGAAGGCGGCTCAGGCCGAGACCATAATCACTATGGGTTTTCGGTCTGGATGGCTGGTGGAGGAATCCGAGGTGGCACCGTTTACGGAGCCACTGATGACTTCGGATTCAAAGCCTCTGAAAAACCAACCAGTGTTCATGACTTGCACGCCACCATCCTGCATTTGATGGGGTTCGATCACGAACGGTTGACGTACCGGTACGCGGGCCGCGATTTCCGGCTAACCGATGTGCATGGTAAAGCGATTCAGGAGATTATTGGTTAGTTCGCAGCACCGGATGGCTGGCGCCATGCCGCTAGGATGGATGGTGGATGGCGAGTTGAGAAGATGGTTTTTCGTGGGATGTAGCTAGACCGTGACGATGTGGCTAGACCGTGACGATGTAGCTAAACCGTGACATCGAGGGAACCGTTGGTTCGAGACCAGGTTCGGGATGGTTCTGCCGGAGTGGTTTTCCGTTCGCCGGAGATCGTGTTGTTGTTTTGAGTCGCGTAGCGGCTGGTGGCTTGCTGCTCCCAAGATCGACGGTCTTGGTTTCCGTTGGCCAAACCTGCATCGGCGCCGAACGAGTTCGACTGGCTGGAAACAGTGACCTCGAATCGTTCGACCTGCATCCCTTGGTCGGCCAGTCGATCCTTCAATCCTTGTAGGTTTTGCAGGAGCGCTTCTTTCGCGGTACTGTTCTCGACTTCGAGCTTGGCAGACATTTGACTGCCCTCGATTCGAAGGGTCATTTGTAGCGTCCCGAGTTCCTGCGGATGGAGACGCAATCGGACTTGGCCTCCGCCATTACTCAGTTGTTCGATACCTCGCAACACGCGTTGGACCAACTTCGTCTCTTGATAGCGGGACAACGAGGTTGGAACGCTACCGCGCGTCGACTCGGCACGCGACCCAGAAGTCGAACTGCTGGTGGTATTTGTGGATGAAATTCCCGCGAGTGAAGCTCCGCGATCTGCGGTGTTCGCCGTAGCGGTCGTCGCTCGCGCCACCTCGGAGACGTTCGATGGGGCTGCTGCACCTGGGACAGGCGTCGCGGTGGATGTTGTCGCCGTTGGAACAGCGGGAGTTGTTGCAGATGTGTTCGCGGCAGAAGGCTCTGCGGGAGCAATACGCTCCACGGTTGCGGCGGTTTTATCCGCTACCGCCGGAGTATCGCGGTTGCTCTCGGAACGCGAAGCCGAGTTATCGCTTGAATCGCTTCGGTCCTCATTGCGTGCGCGGCTTGCCAATCGCTCCGAACGACGATTTAGCTTTGGTTCATCGTCGGTGGGCTTGATCTCCTTTTCTTTCCCCTCATCCTCATGACGATGGGACCCGACCTTGGCGGCGATCTCTTGATTGGCCTTAGTTGCTGCTGAGATAGCGTTATTGGAGACTGCGGTATCCGAAACTGCTTCTGACTTTACCTCTTTCGAGGTACGGGCTTTTCGAGTATCTCCCTTGTCCTGGACCTTAGGATTCGGAAAGAGGTCCTCGAGGGTTTGATTCCTGCGCTCAGCGTCAACGGTCGAGGTGTCTTCGGTGGCTTGCTCGATGAGAGGAGCTTCCGTCTCTATTGTCTCGGTGGTCGCTTGTTCAGCAACAGGAGCCGCAGCCTTCGACGAAGACTCCTGCATCTCTGCCCCTGGATTCCTCCCCGAATCAGACACGACGGCCTGAACGGGTTTCTCCGTGAGCGTATCTTCGTTGGCAATAGAGTCGCTGTCCTGGTTGGTCGCTGCAGTATCTTCCTTGACGAGGAACTGCTGGGGGACGGGGAGGGCGCACAGGGAGTCGGATGGCTTTTCTTCGTTCTTGTCGTACTTGTCGTCGACTTTGTCTTCGTCCCGTTCGGATTTGTCTTCCGATTTCTCTGCCTTTGCTTGGACGACAGGTTCAGACGAGATGACTTCCATCACCGGCATCTTAAGAAGCTCATCGACGAAGCTCTGTGCCGTTGCGTGAATGCTGTCGTTCCATCGGGACCATCGTTTTTGATAGTCGGTTGTTTGGAGTCGGTTGGAATCGAGTTCAGTTTTCATCCTAGATTCTCCCCAATTCCAAGCCCTTTCGCGAAGGCGTTGATCCGCTATGGACTCCCATTTCTGTCCGCTCGAGCGTTCTCAATCGAACGGTCGAGTGGAGCATTGTTGCGGAGTTCCTTAAGGATCTCGTTTAGTTGTGCTTGGTCTTCGTCGGTATTAAATTCAGCAAGTAACTTTTTCTGTTTATCGGCCGGCATTGTCCGGATAATCGATACAACGTCACCTTTCTCGTTATTTTTCATCATCAGGAACAGCTGCGCTTTTGCTTGCTCTGGGGAGAGGTTCTCTATGATTTTAGAGGTTTCGCTCATGCTGTCCTTGCTGGCACCCTTCTTCAGCCGATCCAGTTCGAGAGTGAACTCGTTCCGCCGGGTTTCGAACCTTGCGATTTCTTCTTTGAGCAACCGTTCCTTGTCGGCAATCTGGCGTTGGAACCGGTCGAGCGATTCCTGACGCGAATCGAGCTCTAAGCTAGCTTTCACTTTCGATTTAAGAACGTCATCGTATGTAGGTGTGGGTGTTTCGCGTGCGCTGACAAGCATGTTTTTGAGCTTTTCGCCTTGAATATCAACACCGTTGAGGGCTGCTAAAACTCGCGCCATCGTTTTGGAGTTCAAGTTTCCACGACCAGCGGCGATTCCGAGAATACACAGTTGGGCAAAGCATGTCGCCGCACAAAACCAAAGGAACAAGCCTGACAGTTTCTTGATCATTGCTTGATTACATTGTCCCGTGAAAAAGGAGAGGAGCAGCTATCGGCATGATCGGATTTTTGCGTGCACTCCGACGATGGTCCCGTGCACCCCGTGGATGGGGTTAGCAAAAGCTAGGTTTTGTGTACAGGTCAATAGAGAGGATAGCTCACAAACTGGCCCGAGCCACGGATTCCTCTGCTGTGCTTTGGGCACTTGTGGAGGCCACGCGTGTGTTGGACCATTCGTCGAGCCGTTCCTGTTCCTTCTTGAGAGCCAATTCGTCCTCAGCCGCGAAACGATTATCCCGCAGTTTCTCTAGCGACTTGACCGCTTGTTGGCATTTGAGGAGTTTCGCTTGCCGGCGTTCCAACTCTTGGACCAGCAGCGATCGGTCTTGAGCGATGTGTGCGGCTTGCGCGGCGAGCACCAACTGATAACGCTGTGCATCGAGAATTTGGCCGAGTGAGATTAGGCCGTTGCTGGACTGCTTTCGCAGTTCGTCCATGGCTCGATTTTGTTGGTCGATATCGCGTTTCGCTTCATCCATCTTTGCGATCGCGATGAGGGCATCCGAAACGGCTTGGCCGGCTTGATCCCGTTCCCGTTCTCGGATTTTCAGGAGTGTCGCGAGTCGGAATTTTCGGCTCATCCGGCGGCTCTCATCGGCATATTAGTCGCCATGCTGTTGGCTGCTGATGCAGTCGCAGCATTGGTCGTGGCTGGATTTCCTGGTGCATTGAGGGCCAATGCAATCTGCTGCAGGTCGCTCAAGCTTTTATCCCAGCTGATCAATTCGCGGGTCTGCTGCGCGAGGAAGGCTTCGATGACAGGGCGCATTTGGATCGCCATGTCAATCTGAGGATTGCTACCTCGCGTGTAAGCACCGATGTTGATCAAGTCTTCGTTGTCGCGGTAGATCGCCATCGATTTGCGGACCGTCTCGACGGCATATCGCATCTCTGGTGTGATCAATTGGGATTGGAGTCGACTCAAGCTCGGCAAAATATCGAGCGCTGGATAGCGGCCGCGTGCCGCGATACTTCGAGAGAGGTGAATGTGCCCGTCGAGCAAACCTCTCAAGGCATCGCTGATCGGTTCGTTGGCATCGTCCCCTTCGACAAGGACGGTATAGAACGCGGTGATACTGCCGCGCTGTGTGATCCCTGAGCGCTCGACGAGTTGAGGGAGCATGGCGAAAACACTCGGTGGATAGCCACGTGTGGTGGGGACCTCGCCAGCCGCCAAACCGATTTCTCGTTGAGCCATGGCGAATCGAGTCACCGAGTCCATCAACAGCAGTACGGATTTGCCTTGATCTCTCAGCGATTCCGCGATTGCGGTGGCTGTTTTTGCAGCCAATATTCTTTTAGGGGCTGGCTGATCGCTGGTGGCGACCACGGTGATGCATTTTTGGCGACCTTCTTCCCCCAGGTCCCGTTCGAGAAACTCGCGGACTTCACGACCTCGTTCACCGATCAACGCAATAACCACGCGTTCCGCCTCGGTACCTCGCGCCAGCATTCCAAGGAGCGTGCTCTTTCCCACGCCGGAACCAGCAAAAATACCCAATCGCTGCCCTTCACCGACAGTCAGCATCGTGTCGATCGCCCGCACTCGTGTCGGTAGGATCTTTTCAATGGGCGGTCGGGATAACGCGGCTGCCGGCGGGGCATCGCACGGGACACGCATGCCGAAGGGGAGGCCGGGTCCATCATCCATCGGCGTTCCGGTCGCATCGAGCACGCGTCCGACGAGTTCCGGGCAAATATGGACCGATCGATACGATTGAAACAATTCGACCTGATCGCCGGAACTCACCCCCTCCAACGGATCGAGAGGTGCTAAAAGCGTACGTCCCGCATCGAAGCCGATCACCTCGGCATCGAGTGGCGATTGGCTGCGCCGCTGAATTTTGACGATCGCACCGACGGGGACGGGAAGGCCATCCACGACCACGGTGGTTCCGCGAATGCTGCGCACCCGCCCGGTAATTCCGTATGGGATTATACGGTGCAGGGTCGAACTCCAGTCGCGACTCTGAGGGATGCTCGGGAACTTTTGGAGATAGCGATCGATGACAGGGTCTAGCATGAGCTTAGCCTAGCTCCTGTTCCAGCCGCTTGAGCTGGCTCTTGATTGTTCGATCGATCGTCGTGTCGGCAGTCTGGATAATCACGCCACATCTTCCGACCGACGCATCATCGATGACTTGGATTTCAATACCCGGAGAAACCTGTTCGAGAAGATCGGGTAGGGCGCTCGAAAGGATCATTGCGTCTTCGGAGTGCAGCCGAAGTGTGATTTTCTTTTGACCATGGAGCAACCGTACCGAGTCTTCGATCCACTTGAGCAAGATCGAGGGATCTTGCTGCATCTGCCGAATCATGAGTTTCTCCGCGATGCCGATGGCGATTGCGACGGTTTCATGTTGCCATTCGCGAAGCCATTGCGTAGTTGCTAATTCGAGCTCGTTGCAGATTTGCGTGATCGCTGAAGCAGAGCTTTGGATTTTATCGGTCGCGATTTGGTTGGCAATGGTCGAGGCCAACCGTTCCACATGCGATTCACCAGCGCTCATCCCTTCCTTGCGAGCCTTCTCGCGGAGCTGTTCACACTCCTTCGTGCAGGCATCGAGCATGACCTTCGCTTGTGTTCGAATCGTTTCTAAATAGTCCTTGGCTCGACCGGCGACATCCTCCCAGTTGAATACCTCTGCTTGTGTGGTATTGATACCGCTTGCCAAGGAATTGGATTTTAAGACGGTGGCCATACGGTCGGGTTGTGTTGTAGGAGGATAAAGTCCAGAAGGTTCTTGCGTACGGATCGTGCGTCCTGTCGATCTCGAGCGAATACCTGATTCGCAGGATGGTTAGGCAGCTCGGCCGAAAAAACCCTTCGGCTTTCGAAATGGTGGAATGGCTTGAGTGGCCACCATGGTGTCCGCCCGCTCAACAATATCGGTGCTCGCATCGTCGATATCCCTGAGCGAGACGTCGTGGAGTTGATTCAATCGTTCTCGAAAACGTCGGAGTTCCTTGGCTGGAATGAGCCGCTCAAATCGCGTCCGAAACTTCCGGCTGGCGTTCGAGAGCGCCAACAGAACCTGCTCAGGCGCATTGGCGTGAAGAACTCGAACCAGATCGGAATCGGCGAGCGGAAGCAGTTCGTCCAATGATCGCAAGGGGCGGCTATTTCCAGGGAACGGCAAGATGTCTCCGTCACCGGCACGCATGCCTGCGCTAAACGTTACGTCGGTGGACTCGGCTGATCCAGAGGAGAGACGAGATGTGTGGCCTGTATTGCCACTGATGTTGGCGGAATGGCCAGTGCCGGCCGTTGGATTTGGGTACGCCGGAGTATTGTTGGTCTCCACGCCAAAGGATGCGGCCGTAGCACCTGGGGTGGTCATCGGTGAAGCTGCAGGGGACAGTGGACCCAACGTCCGGACCAAATCCGGTGCATGCTGGTGCAATGCCGTGGTCCATAAGCCTTGTTGGTCGACAGGCACGTTGGCGACGATGGCCCTCAGTTTCTCGATCCCGGATTGGCTCATCCGCTTGGAATGCTCCATGCTCCGCATCTTCGTTTTCATCTCTTCGAGGATCTCGTCGAGAATCTTGGTGTCTGTGCGATGCAGGTTGGGTAGGTGCGCCATGGCTTCGGTCGCTGTCTGGACCGGAAGATGTTGCAACATTGCGGTCGCAACGGGAACCGGGAGTTGGTTGATCACCGTCGCGATGACGATCCCACGTTCATTTTTTAAGAGTTCTGCCAACGATGTGGGAGCGAGATCGTCCCACGGTTCGGTCGGATGCACTCCGTGGGCAGTCAGGGTGTCCGAGGGCGCCCCGTCTGCTTCATGGTGTTGTTGTGATCCATGCCCCTGTGTGCTGTTTGCCGATCCCGGTGCGGAAATGGTCGGGGAGGCTGCGGTTTGGCGTAGTGCTTCTCGCGAGATCTGGAGCGAGTCGAGAGCCCCTTCCGAGGCGGCGAGCAACTGCGCCGCTGGTGACGAAGATCTCGAACCAGATGATGCTTGCCCACCTAATTTCGACGGGGTGGAGACGGCACCCATGAACCCGCGGAGTTCTTCCATCGCTGCGGCTCGTTCCGCCGGATCGACGCGGCCCAAGGTCGCTAATGTCCGCTTGATATCCCTCGCGACTTGGTCAGGAAATTGCGACAGCAGTTTCTTTGCCGTAGTTGCGTCCATGCTTTGAAGCACAATGGCAACGCGGCGTACTTTCTGATCCGAATCGCTGGCCATGACGGTGTGAAAGCAAGAGGTTTGGGCAAACTGAACTCCATCGCTTTTAATCGCGATCGCATGATCACGTCCAGAGGAGTTTCAGGCAGCCACGGTTGGAAGAAAAGCAGCAAGTGTAGAGGTCGCTCCCGGGAAACTATCGCTGTGCATCGGGCTTTGAATGCTGGCAAATGGCTTTCGTGGCGTGCTTCGATGAGTAGGGAAGGACCTAACTGATAGGTTCGTTGCCGTCGCGATCGCAGCGGTTGCTCTTGCCCTCGCGCAGGGTGAACTGTTATGTCGAATCCACGATGAAAGTGCTAAGCAATCCAAATCCTGATTCTCACGGACGACTTGGTCGTTTCGCGACGGTGCCTCGCGGCCGAGGATGGGCATTGCTTCTGTCTAGTATGATGGGGCTTCTTCTTGCCTCCTTCGGCTGCAATCGTAGCCAGCCATATTTGGTCTCCTCGCCGTCTGGCTTCCTAAGCGCAGGGGCGGGTAGCGGTGCGTCACCGACCGTTCCTTCAGCGAACGCAACTGGGTCCGTCCCAGGATCCGCAGCGTCAGGAACTGCATCCCTAGGCCCCAATGCGTATGCTGCACAAATGGCCGAACTGGAACGCCGGGCGAAATTGCTCGATGAAAATAACCGCCAGCTCCATACGCAACTCGCTCAATCGCAACAGCAAATGCAACTGTACAAGGAACGCTCCGACCTGATGCAGCGTCAATTGAGTGATATGTCGGGACAACGGCAACAAGCAAAAATAGCATCTTCAGGCAATACGCCCCCCTCTGCGAACCCCTCTGCGCCTTCGTCCACATCCTCGACACTTTCCAAATCCCCCCCGACCGATAGCACACGACGTAGCGGTGCTCGATTGACGGCAAATACGAGTGGCGGGGTTACCCCCGATGGTCTTAAGAGCCTCGGATACGAAGTTGAGGTGAAGAACGGCGTCGTGCGTCTAAGGATCCCGTCGGATCAACTCTTCCAATCAGGAAGCGCCCAGCCGACCCCCAGCGCCGCAGGGATCTTGGACCGAGTGGCTGAGGTGATTAAGAAGGATTATCCCAAGCAACGGATCGCGATCGAAGGCCATACCGACAATGCGCCTCTGTACGGTGGTACTTACTCGACCAGCCATCAACTGGCTTCCGCTCAGACCAATGCGGTGTTCGAGCATCTGACGAAACGGAATCAGATTCCTCAAGCTCAGTTGTTCACCCTCGCCCACGGATCGAACTATCCCCTGATGGACAACCAGACTCCCGCAGGCCGGGCATCCAACCGGCGCATCGAGTTTGTCATCTACACGGAGACCTACTGAGCGTGACGAATCCCCGGTACGACGTTGTGGCGATCGGCGAAACGATGATTCGCTTTTCCTCGCCAGGGTTTCTTCGGTTGGAACAGTCGGACACCTACGAATTGCACGTCGGTGGCAGCGAATCGAATACCGCAGCAGGCTTGGCTCGATTAGGAAAATCGGTTTGCTGGCTATCGCGATTGACTGAGAATGCGTTGGGTCGAAAAATAACCCGCACGCTCGCGAGCCACGGAGTGGATACTTCGCACGTGGTTTGGACCGATCGCGATCGCGTCGGGGTGTATTACTATGAGTTGGGATCTCCCCCTCGTGCCAGCGAAGTCATCTACGACCGGGCCGGATCTGCGTTTGCCCACTTTCCACCTGACGAGCTCATTCTCGAACCGTTAAAAAGCACGCGCGTCTTTCACACGACTGGTATTTCCTTGGCGCTCTCGGATTCCGTCCGGGAAGTATTGGCCACGGCTCGATCGACTGCAGTTGCCTCGGGGGCCGCCGTCAGCTTCGATTTCAATTATCGAGCCAAACTTTGGTCGATGGAGCAAGCCAAACAGGCTTGTGAGTCCTGGATGACCGATTCGGATTTGGTATTCATCGCCAAACGGGATGCGGTTGCGTGGCTGGGGCTGCCGCAGGAACCAAATGATGTTCGGGTTCTCGAAGATTTGATCCGATTGCGGAATGGCAAGCTCACGGTAATGACCCTAGGTGCACGAGGCGCGATGGCTGGCGCAGCCAAAAGCACTTCAGCCGTCTCGGGCTTTGAAACGCACTTCGTGGGCACGACGCCCGTTGAACCGATTGGGCGCCTCGGTGGCGGGGATGCTTTTTCTGCAGGTTTTCTAGATGCTTGGCTGGACCATCCAGACATCGAGCAATCACTCCGTTGGGCCAATGCCACCGCGCAGTTAAAATACAGCATTCCTGGCGATATCGCGTTGATCTCCAGGTCGGACGTGGCCAGGACTGCAGCGAGCCTCGGAAGTGGCACCGTGGCAGCCGGGGTGGTTCGCTAATCAACTCTCAAAAAAAATCAGCGAGGGCACGCTTCTAGGTTGTTCAATCCCATCGTCTCAGCAGCTCGCCCTTTGTTCGGTTGGCTCCCCGTAGGGGCTCGACTCCCGAACACGGCTTGGACGTGTTTGGCGAGACAATTGTTTATCGCGACAATGGTTCGGCGCGACAATACCGTCAACTATTGCGGCTCGGGTAGAACGCGGGTCGAATTGTTGCCCTATAATTCTATGGTGTGGGTAATTTCATGGTGTGGGTAATTCCATAGCTGTGGCAAGTGTACTCGTCGGAACAGGCAAGTGTACTCGTCGGAACAGGAGAGTGAATCATGAGCAACGTATGGATCACCGGAGCTGCGAGGACTCCTATCGGACGGTTCCTGGGCGAATTGGCGCCGTTCTCTGCACCGGAACTGGCAGGGGTCGCTATCCGAGCGTCCATGGAAAGGTCTGGTGTTGAACCCGAGGAGATCGATGAAGTCATCCTCGGGAACGTGCTCAGCAGCGGGCTTGGACAAGCTCCCTCGAAACAGGCTGCGTTGCATGCCGGGTTGCTGCCTTCCACTCCTTGTGCTTCCGTGAATAAAGTCTGCGGATCAGGGCTTTTCAGCGTGATGTTGGCTTCGCGCGCGATCCGAAGTGGGGACGCTCGCTGCTTGGTTGCTGGTGGAATGGAAAGCATGAGCAATGCGCCTCATTTGCTCCGAGGCGGGCGCGCAGGATGGAAGTATGGCCAACAACCCTTACTCGATGCCATTGAACACGATGGCTTGCGCTGTCCCCATGGCCCATCCTTGATGGGTGTTTACGCGGAACGGGTCGCTACCATGCACGCCGTCGACCGCGCCGCTCAGGATGCGTGGTCGCTCCAAAGTCATCAACGTGCTATCGAGGCGATGAATCAAGGTTTTTTCCAAAAAGAAATCGCACCGGTCGTCGATGCCAAAGGAACAATCATCGATCGAGATGGAAGTCCGAGAGCGGATGCATCCATCGATCGGTTAGCCAAGCTGAAAAGCGCCTTCCAAGAGAATGGCACTGTCACCGCCGGGAATGCCTCCTCGCTGAGTGATGGTGCGGCGAGCATGATCGTGTTCGGCGATGCCGTGCGAGACCGCTTCCGCGGTAAAGATCTCTTTCGACTGGTCGGTGCAGCCATTCATTCCCAGAAGCCGGAAGATCTCTTTTCCGCCCCCATCGGAGCTGTCCGGCGATTGCTTGAAAAGACCAACAGGACGGTTGAGCAGGTGGATCTTTTTGAAATTAACGAAGCGTTCGCGTCGCAGACAGTGCACTGCATGCGTGAACTGAGGATTCCTCCTGAGAAACTCAACGTTCATGGAGGCGCGATCGCGCTCGGCCATCCGATTGGGTGCAGTGGTGCGAGAGTGCTGGTCACCCTCATGCACTCGCTCCTTCACCGGCAGGAGTCCTGCGGCGTCGCTACCTTGTGTTTGGGTGGCGGCGAAGCGGTGGCCGTCATGGTTGAGAGAGTCGCGTAGTGCTTTCTGCTAGAGACGACTAGGTGGGGGAGAAAGTCATGATTACCGAGGAACGACTGGTTCAAATTGCAAAACGCCATGGTGTGGCGATCGAGTCGATCGAGCCATTATCGCTTGCCGATCGTGTCGAAGCCTTGCGTGCATGCTTGGCCAGAACCGACGTTCCCTACCCGATCGATCCGAAATTCGGAGAGCCTTATCTTCAAGCGGCACGTTCCGGAGAGCGGTTTGCGATTGGCTCGCTTTCGGGCGATAGCGTGGAACTCGGCCCGTTCAGAAACACCCAAGACTACGAAGCGTACTCACCGGAACAACACCTAAGCTGGGCTTGCTTGGTGGCTGAGCAGCAAAAGACCAAGCACCGGTATGCCTGCCGCGAGTACTTGGACGGAGAAGATACCTTTGCGATCGGTGGCACCGTGATCCCCGATTTTTACTCGCTCAATGCCAGGATTTATCAACAGACCGGTTGGCAGCTGGCGACGGTCAATATGATCATTCCTGCTGAGCTTTTCTTCACATGCCATAGCCACCGTTTCTTTCCGGTGACGACGTTCATGAGGGCGTTGGAACAAGACTACCTGCAGGAACCGGATATCGGGCACGACGTGGCGGGCCATGTTTCGACCTTCACCATTCCCGTGGTTGCCCACGTCATGCGCAACCATGGCATCGCACGAAACATGATCTATGAGCGACGGGACGAGGAGTTGGCAAAGTGCACCAGCGAGGCTCAGCGCGGACGGGTAGCGCGCAGAGCGGACGAGCTGTTGCTCTATGCAGAGCGGATCTATTGGTTTACGGTCGAGTTCGGATTGGTCATGCAAGACGAAGAGATCCGCGCGTTTGGCGCGGGGATCCTGTCGTCGCCGGGCGAAACCATCTACAGCATTGACTCGGTCCTTCCCACCCGGATCTTGATCGATCCATCGCGCGAGTCCGATCTGCTCCGTTTGGCGACCACGGACTATTTGATTAGCGAATTTCAAAAAACGTATTTCGTGACCGAGCATTTTGACTTGCTCGAGTCGTTGACCCCGGAACGGATTGTCGCCATCGCGGAACGGGCGTCGCGGCTTCCCCATTTTTCATGGCGCGATATCGTGCCAGGGGATCGCGTGCTGCAAATGGGCCAGTCGGCGGTAGGGACCAATGAAAAGTATTTCAGGCTCAAATGCCAAGAAGTTGGCGATGAATGTTTGGCTCGGACAGCGATACGCAACCTGCGATGGTATGCCAGCGGCCATCATATGGGACTCGACCTTTCCAAAACATGGTCCGGCCCCGTGGCTACGGTCCCGCCGTCGATGATCGAATGGTTTCGTATCGAAGACGCTGAACATGGTTTTACGGTAGTGACGAAACCATTGAGCGATGAATGAGCGTTTCTCATGGAATGGCGAGAACTGGAGAAGCGGAGAACGGATGCCACCTCTGACGCCTTCCACCGGGTGGCTCCACCGGCACAAGGCCGGCGGAGGCCAGGAGAGCTGTAAGGGATAAGCTTTAAGGTCTTAGGCAGGCATGCAATGCGTAAGATCGCGCATCGCTTTCCACGGGGTTCATCCCGGTGGGGGCAACAACTGGCAGCTACAAGCTTCGCTACACCGCGCGCATCGCTTTCCACCGGGTTTATCCCGGTGGAGGCCAGGAGCAGGCTTTAGGCCGAGCTGTAATCCGCAAGACCGCGCATCGCCTTCCACCGGGTTCATCCCGGTGGGGGCAACAACTGACATCTACATGCTTCGCTGCGCTTAATGTGAGCCTTTCGCCTGGGGCAAAGCCCCAAGCGGAGAGTAGGGAGGGGGCGCCATGGGTAGCAGCCAGTCGCGGCTCCACCGGCACAAGGCCGGCGGAGGCCAGGAGAGCTGTAAGGGATAAGCTTTAAGGTCTTAGGCAGAAATGCAATGCGCAAGACCGCGCATCGCCTTCCATCGGGTTTATCCCGGTGGGGGCAACAACTGTCAGCTACATGCTTCGCTGCGCTTAATGTGAGCCTTTCGCTTGGGGCAAAGCCCCAAGCGGAGAGTAGGTAGGGGGCGCCATGGGTAGCTGCCAGTCGCGGCTCGACC
>CAITIE010000094.1 GCA_903892355.1 uncultured Pirellula sp.
ATTGATTGAGATGACTCGGTCAAATCGGTCGTACTGGACGGCACTCTCTAGCGACGGGATGCTAGATGAAATCCCATTTGCGGAATGGGTGATCGACGCGATTTTACGATTGCTCGCATACTGGTACTTCGTATTGGAGATTGACGGGCCTGTCAGATCAGAATTGTTGTACCGCAGCACTTCATCTAAAAACGCTCCCTTGTAGACCAAATCAACCGATTTGGGTTTCAATCCGGATGTGTCGTTCGGGGTCTCGCGAACCGAGTCTACGCGCCCCAACGGATCGAACTGGGTGGTTGTTGAAAGCAACGGGTTAGGGTTATTGTCGTCCTTCACGGTGCGCGTGGCCGTGCGCCCAGCAGAGCTGAAAGTGCCATAGTCATAGGAAAAGACATGGTGCTTGAAGGGCAATGTTCCCAACAAGGTCAATTGCTTGGAGACTTGCCCCTGAGCGTTGTACTCGAACTCGTAATCCGCCTGCAACTGTCCTCCGACACTGTTGGTGGCATAATACACTTCGCCATTAGGATACGTTTTCAGTTCTACCTTCGAGTATTCGGCGGTTTCGTTGGGCTTAATTGCGGCCTGTGTGACGGTTCCCTCAACGAAACCGCCAATGTTCTTCAAGCCGAGAGCATTGGAACGTTCACTCAGGTTCCGCCGGATTGCTGCCGTTCTACTTCGTAAGGTTTACTTTCCGGCGTTTCAATGCAGCCGGTTAAAGTAATTCCCTTCGAATTCACGATCTACGTTTTCGTGACTATCAATTTCAAAAACGACTTCTACGGAATTACGATCGCCTCTCCCAACCAACTCCAATGCCTCGAAAACGGCATCCTTGATTTCAGCTTCGAGACCCAACTTATGAGCTTCCGCAATGTCTTTATCCATAGGATAGAAGACATATGCGCGGAACACGCGATCGGAGCAATCCAAGATGAAAAACTCGTGAAGCTTGCCGCTCGACTTGAAACGACCTAGTATTCGTTCTCGAACATCGCTCAATCCTCTCGATCGCTTCTTCATCGCGGCCGAAGCTCGTGCGAAATCTTCTTCGGATGGAATGTTGTTCTTCATCGTACGGCCTCCCATGTCCATTGATTCTTTTGCCGGAACGTGTAGCCCAACTCCCGGAGGAAGTCGACTTCTCTCTCGAAGAAGGAACCCGCCCTTGCATTGGCTGGGTTGTGAGAGAACAAAACTTGTTTTCCTTGGCGAAGCTGTTGCGTCAGGAAGGTTTCGTTAATGCGCCAAATCTCATCTTGGCTAAGTCCCTTGGTGACCGCATTCCAATCGTCAACTTTGAAGTAAGTCGCTTTGTAGTGAGCCGCAACCTTTTGGTAGCTTGTGCCTTCGCGGGCAAAATGCCCTAAGACTAACTTGTCGCTATCAGCGTTACGAGTAGCGTTGCGCGCCACATCGTCAAACCAGCTTGCTCCTCTAACTGGGGCAAGAAATTAGCTTTCCATCGTGACGACCTCCCATTTTGAGTCAATGAATCTCTCTGAGTGGCGTGAGTCGCCCAGAACGCGAAAAGCCGCGATAGCGCTTGCCGCGAATAAAGTGTCGCTTCGTGTGTCCGCTACAGTGCCTTGGATCTCAATCACTCTCACGGCACTTGTAGAACCTAGCTCATTCAATGCGTACTGTACGCCGGCATCACAAGCCTTAATCCATTCAGGTGACACGTCATCATCTGAAGCTACGACTGTTTCATTGTCGCGTGACACTGTTACCCTGGCGAAGTGAGAACAGCCGCCTGCGGCGCGTCTAATTGTGTGCGTTACCCGATTCATCGTAGTCATACTCATTGGCGTATCACGAAATACTGAAATACGGAACGGTCGAAGAAGTGTTCAACACCGGCCGCACGTGGGTAGATGACGTACTGGAATCCGTGGGGCGAGAAATTGTCTGCGTAGGCGGTATGATTGTCGATAAACCGCTGGAAAGTCGCTTCATCGACGTTGCGTAAATCAAGCCGAGAGAACCGGCCCAGGTCACGGTTGCCAACGCGGAACGACCGAATACGAGTTCCTCTCGCCGCTGCGTCGAAGGCTGGATTTGCCTGTCGTAGTTGTAGGTAGCTCGCCGCATCCGTTCTTGAACCCCATACATAGAATCCTTCGCCAAGATTGGCACGAGACATCCCGGTTGGCCATGGCTCTCCTCCAGCGGCCAGCCGTGCTGCTGCATCATCACTGAATACCCCGTAGTATCGAGTTGAATTATTCCGGAAGTTGTTGAGGCGCCACGCTGCAATGTTGCGTCGTAGTCCTCCTTGTTGTCCTGCGGCTAGCCAAGCATCAAGCCCGCCTGCACTATTTGGGGCAAAGGCGCTAACGGCCTAACGCTTATTCCTCCAGACTGGCTAGAAACTCGGTAAATGACTTTCCTATCGGGAATGTGTTTTCCTCATCGGTTGAGTTCTCAAAGTGTCTCGCGCTGTCCCAATAAAACACTTCGCCGCAGTTCACATCCATAAGGATTGCGTTGCCTCCAGGATCGAAACCTATGGGAATGAAAGAGGTTGGTAGATCATCGGAAAGCTCGTCCATCCATGCCAGAACATCATTGGGAACATCTATTCCCAAAAAAACGTCCACCAAGGCCTCGCCGTTGCAATCAGGAATCCGGAATCGTCTCCGCAGGGGTATTCCACCGTTAGAGGCGCCCAGAAAATCTCTGTAGCCATCGGGCAACTTGTGATTAAGTCGCGTTTCGAGCTTCTGAATTTGCGATTCGCTTGCGCCCTTCGTCATAGCACTCACTATCAATTGCCTTTCTTCACCGAGACGCCACCGCGATGCGTAAATCGCCTATGAATCATCCTGTCAATCTCCTGCATCGTAGTCGTATTTTCATGATGGTGCCAAGTGTTCGTATCCAACTTAGGACCAAGTGGCGCCGCTGCATCAGCATCAGTAAAATCCGTCGTCCGATTGGGTTTTTGCGATATGTCGACCTTTTGACGTACGACACCAGCTCCTTCAAAGTCAGGATATCCGTTGGGGTATCGTACGGTGTTACCATGAGCATCGCGATATACCCACGTTCCATCCAACTCATTCCAAACATTTCCGCCCTTGTCCACCCATTTTTGTGGATCAGGTGAGTTTAGTGGCTTTGCTCCCTTACTTGGGGCTACTACGTCCACTTGATTATCGACTATCTTTTGTCTTCCGGCAATGCTTTTACGGCTAATAGGCCCCGGAAACATTGCGGCGCTTAATACATTACGATAATCTTCAGTTGAAAGAATTTGGCCGTCACCCGCATCTTTGCCTGTAAGAAGTTCATAAGTGTCTTCGTAGTCGCCGACAACGAAGCCAGTACCAACATAAAGTACCGACTTATGAAACACGTGAGATCCTTGAATAGCATATACAGCGACCGAATCGCGGCCCACAGCATCCGTGACCTCGTCATGTGCATGATCGATCGACTGCGGTGCAGCGACAGTAAGACCCTCATAAAGCGCTGGCCCCAGAGTGTAAAACATAAATCCATCCGAAAATGGATTAAACACATTGAGTGGACAATTGTTGAGCGCAACTGCAGCTTTAGCCTCTGCTGCACTCGTTAAAGGCATCTTTATCTCTCTCCGTTTCTTGTCCTCCAACCCACTCGGATCGGTCGCGTACGTTGCATGGTTGCCCGTCATGCGATACAGATTCGCATCCCCCGCGTCAAAACCTATCGGGTCTTGGCTGATCCAGCGGCCTAGTTTGGGGTCGTAGTACCGGGCGCGGTTGTACTGCAGACCAGTTTCCTGGTCGTACTCACGGCCCGTGTAGCCGTACAAGTGCACGATGGCCGCGTCGGTCTCCGCTACCTTTTCTCCATACGGACCATACATGATGTGGTCCACGACGGTCGCTTGACCATTCGTACCCAAGCGTACTATGTCTCGTACCGAGCCTTGTTGGTCGGCCAAAGTCCATAGAACTTCACGCTTGCCGTCGGACGCAATGTTCTCCTCGGCCAAGATCTCGTCCACACTGGCGCCGTGCAAGTACCGTCCGGTCACGTTGCCGCTGGCACCCAGGCGCAGCATGACTTCGTCACCCGCGTTCTCCCGGTCGGTGCGCAAGCCTCGGTTGGCATACCAGTCGACTTGGTCCAGTGTCCCGTTCCCGTCGGTATCGACACTCTTCCCGATCCGGCGGTTGAGCGCATCGTAGGTGTAATGGACCTTTTTCGTAGCAGGGCCGGTGGCCGAGGATTTGAAGGTGACGTCGGTCAGACGGTTGCGCAGGTCCCAAGCGTATTCGACCACGGCGCCAGTGGTTTTGTTGGTCCGGCGGGTCATGTTCCCATCCAGATCGTACGCAAAATCCGATACCCCATCGGACGCTTGGCGGTTGTCGGGACCTGGAGTGTTGCCACCCCCGGTCCGATTGCCATTGGCATCGTAGGAGAACGTTAGATCGGCGTACGCCGGTTTCTGGTAGGTGGCCGATTTTAGTTGGTCGGTGCGATCGTACGTAAACGTCGCCGCATCGTCGGCGGTAGAGGTCATCGAGACCAGACGTCCACCCAGATC
>CAITIE010000095.1 GCA_903892355.1 uncultured Pirellula sp.
ATGCCGTTCGTGCAGGGGCTCATAGCTCAGTTGGATAGAGCAACGGATTTCTAATCCGTAGGTCGAAGGTTCGAATCCTTCTGGGCCTGTTTGATGGGGCAGCGAAGAGGTCTACTTTTTCGGCTCGCGTTGTTGGAGCGTGTTGTTGAAATCCCAGGTAAAGCCTTCCCCGCGTTGAATCGACTCGCGACACCGTTTGCACAACTCTCGATTTTCTTCGGTTGCTTTTTCCTCCGCCTTTCTGAGCTGCTTCAATGCTTCGTCGCTTCTTCCCTCGGCTTCAAGGGCGAGGCTGAGTACAAAGTGGGGGAACCAATCGGGACGAGGTTCCAGGTCATAGGCCATTTGTGCTTCTTTGATGGCTTTCTTGCCGTTGGCAGGAACCCGCTCCGAGCGAGCGCAGTAGAGCAAGGCTAACGCGCGTCGGGCTTCGAGTTCGAAAGGCTTGAGATTCACGAGGGGTTTCCACTCAGATTCCGCCGTGCCGAACTGTTTTTGGGAAGCGGCGATTCGGGCTCTAAGCCATCGGTCCATGGGGGATTGGCTCCGAAATTTGGCTGCGCTTACGAAGGCGGATTTTGCTGCAACGCCCTTGTCCAACGAATACAGAACGCTTGCCTTCGCTAGCAACGCGGTCGACTGTAGCGCCGTATTTGCCTGAACTACATCGTCGAGAATCGCAATCGCTGCGTCATGATGACCTAGTCGATCCGTGAGAAGGGCGGACGTGATCGCTGCGGCATAATCCTCGGAATCTGCATCTTTGAGTACCATCAAGCGATTTTCGATCTCAGTCCGACTGAATCGCCGTTCGGGATCCGAGTGGGGCCAATAACGCCCCATGAAATTCGGCCACTCCTCTTGCCATTGAAGCCATTGTTGTTGCAACCGGGTGCCCGTTTCGAGACTCTCAATTCGTCGGCGCACGGTGGCTTGTGCAGCAGCATCAAGCTGACGCAATTCCTCGCCTCGCATTGCGCTGTTGAGATCGACGATCATCTTCGAGCGAACCAATTGCTCGCGTTGTTCATTTTCTAGGTCCCGCTCGCGAAAGGTTCGGTTTCCGAGCGGCGCAAACTGGCTTGGCATCTCAGAAATGCGAGCTTCGAGTTGCATGGAAAGCATCGAAATTTGCATAGCCATCAAACGCTGGCGCATCCCGTCATCGCCAATCCGTTGAAAATCTTCTTCCGTTTTTCGGAGCGTATCCAACACTAGGTTGTACTCGTCGTGCAGCCGTTTTCGCTGCGCGAGATAATCGGCGTAGTCCAGCTGGATCTGTTCTAAGGCGACAATCGAAAGGTCGATGACCTCATCTGGTTCGGGAGTCGTCGCGTCCTGGGCTTGTCCTAGTGAGCATGACTCGATCATGCACCAAACCACTGCAATACCCAGGAGAAGGTACAAACCGGCATATCGATAAGGACGATTGAAAGGAACGTCGAGCTTTGCCATTATCAAGACTCTCTACCTCTAGGAGGGGGATGTCGACTCCTAAACCTGTGCTTCAATGTAACAGTGTGCAAAGTCCATCGCAACGAATCCAAAATCTTTTCACGTGAACGACAAAGCTATCTCTCCTTTTCCCGTGCTATGCGCATTGATAGCCTCTTTAAGATTCGCTACGTTGAAGCGGTCCGGCGTTGAGCGCCCGCATCGCACAAGACGCTCGGCTGTCGAGTGTCTCTTTTCTTTTCTAGCTCGAGGGGTGTGTCATGAAAGCATCTTGTTGTTCGAGTCTGAGGTCGGGATCCCGATACTTTTTGCAAGTTTCGGCGATCGGCTTGGTGAGTCTCCCTATGTTGGCATTGAGCGTTGCAGCAGACCCGCGACCGTCGGGTAACGATCTGCGAACGAGTACACCGGTGCGAGAATTGTTGATAGCGGAGTCACAGGGCACAGCGGTAGATCGCGCTGCGGCCTTGGCGAACCTAAAGTCGTCTGGCAACCAACAGACGCAAACACTGGAGAAGGAACCATCAGTGGACGCAGTACACTGGCACTCGGGGGAACTCGTGCTCAATGAGGGGTGGAGATCCGCATCGGAACTCAACGCAGATTCGCCCACCTCCATGGTCGCAAAGTATTACAGAATGCGTGGGGACAAGCCACTCGACGGCGAACGCCATCGGACACTTGCTCGTTGGTGCAAGTCTCAAGGGTTGGAGTCCCAATCTCGCGCCCACTGGTTCGGTGTGCTGGAGAGTGATGGCTCGGATCTCGAAGCAAGGCAATCCTTGGGATTCGTGTTGGTAGGTAATCGTTGGTTCAGCCTAGAAGAGATGTCAGCCATCGCTTCAAGATCTAAGACAGCCATCGACTCCTTGAAACAATGGATGCCAAGAGTTCGCGAGTGGGTTGTAGCCATCGACGGCAATGACGGCAAGAAACGTCTCAAGGCCATTCAGCAGCTGAGAGGACTCAAGGATCCGAAGGCTGTCGTCGCGTTAAGTGCGGCCATTGGGCAAGTAAGTTCCGATGCGGCGATCCATTTCATCCAAACCATCGGTCGGTTCCAAACCCGCGAGGCTTGCGTCTCATTGGCAGGGATAGCAATTGCAGATCCCTCTGCCGAAACAGGCGTCGCGGCACTTGAAGCCTTGCGGGGATATCCTCTTGAGTTCTACGTACCCGACATGCTCGACTTGATGTGTACCGAGTACGAACTTGAGGACCAAATAGTCACTCGTGGCAATGGAGAAATGGTGCTGCAATTGGTCCAAATACGTGAAATGAGAAATCGATTCGAAATAGGACAACTTGACAAGCTTCTCATGATAGATCGGTCAGGACAGGGTCCCGTCCAAAGACCGAATCGTACGAACATAGGATTAGTTGAGAGTGAATTGTTGTTGACGACATTGGGTGCCGTATCGAACAACACGGCGAAGTCGATTGTTGATGAAGAATCCAGAAGGATCAACGCCAAGGCACGTGCCGCTATCGATCAATCCAATGAGTCGATCCGAACCTTTCAACGCCATATAGCAACCGTATTGCGAGCGGTCACCGCGCAAAAGCTCTCTGATGATCCGAAACTATGGTGGAGTTGGTGGGAGCGCCATGAGGAGAACTACGCAGAAGGCCCCAAGTACCGCGAAATCGATTACGCCGAAGATCGTAGCGAGATGGTATACGAAGCCGAGGAGGTCTATGCGGTATCCTATAACGTTGGCGAATACTACAACAGGGAAATGTCTGATGTACCAATGGTGCCCGCTTCGATGCTGCCTCGAGGCCGCCTCGAATGCCTGGTCGCAGGAACCCAAGTCCAGACCGAGTCCGGTTTGAAGTCTGTGGAGTCCATTCGAGTCGGGGATCAAGTTGTCTCGCAAGATATCACGTCGGGCGAATTGTGCTTGAGGCCCGTATTGCGAACAACTGTGCGACCACCGGCCGCGACTCGAGAAATGTTTTTTGATAATGGCGAAACGATTCGATCGACTCTAGGGCATCCTTGGTGGGTGATCGGAAATGGCTGGGTCAAAACCAAGGACTTGAAGTCGGGAATGTCGTTGCGAACGTCGACAGGTTTTGCTGTCATCGAACAACTCAAGGATGCTGAAGCGAGCGAATCCTTCAACTTGGTCGTGGATAAGGATCACACCTACTTCGTCGGACAATCGCGTGTGCTATCGTTTGATGCGAGCGATCCAATCCCAACCTTCCAACGTGCCCCCGGCCTTCCCGCCGAGACACTGAGGCAAAAATAGACACCCTGTAAACGGTTTCCCCAAGGGTTCTTTCAATGCAATACGTGCGCTGTGCAGTTGATTGCATCGGCTGATGTAACACAAGGATTTTGAACCTAGCCAAGTGGCATTTGACGAATAGTTCGAAGAGTGGTTCGAAGAGTGTTTGACAAACTAGCCCCCAACCGCATTTCCGACAGTTACGTATGGGGTTGGGGCGAGGATCGGATAACTGGGTTGTTCAAAACGGTCGGCTAATCGTCGTAGAAACCTAGGAGTCGGAAGAACATAGTTCTCAAGTCTCTACCGTCATGGACGCTTTCCCACCGATCCGACCGCTAGTTCCATCTCACTTTCTTGACGAATGCTTCTAGCCCTGGCGAGCCGCGAGCAGCCGCAAAACGCTCGGCGGTCTTCCATTTCTACAAGTTCTTTTTCCGAATCGCGAATCTGTTGCCGATGAATAGCTAGGGAGTCGAAGTTTTCGGGCTGCAATCCTTTGCTTGCATTTGCATAGGGGGAATATCGCTATGAGCGTATCGAGTGTTTACTCGGGTTCCGCGTCGACGAATATTCTAGGTTCCAGTCCCTTCAGGGGACCAACAAGCTCAACGGTGAGCCACACTCAGGATGTCTTTGCTGCAGTCCTCGAAAAAGCGGGGCGGAAAGGATACACTTCCGCCCAATCCGTAGATGGCTCTTCGATTTCCTCGGAATCCATCGCTGGCACCTGGGACCAATGGTTCCAGGAATTTTGCTCGACGCGGTACAGCTTCATCGCTGGCAGCGACAGCCCTAGTGTTCGTGAAGGTAAAACCGCAACCGATCTTCGGGATGACTATAAAAAGATTCTCACCAACGCCTACAACGACGGAGCGTACGCGGATCCTCAGTCGTATGTAAGGAGACTTTCTTCCGAAGATCTGAGCGCTATCCAACAAGTCCACCACCTTGCAGATCCGATTCAGCCAAGTTCGTTATCTGCCGAAGCATCGTTGAATCTATTGTTACCTCCGGATGCTCAAGTCGATGAGAATCGGGATGGATTAACTTCCGTCGGCGCTGCGACTACGTTCCGATTCCCTGACAGCAATACGCCCTCGGAAGTTCGAGAAGCCTGGGAGGCTACCACGCAAGGCCTCTCCGATGAGGATCGCATGCTCTATCAATTGCAGATCGGCTCACAACTATTCTTAGCCAATATGCACTTCGATGAGAACGGCGAGTACCTGGGATCTAGTGAGCCGGGAGATGCCGACTGGGTCAACCCACAAGCCTCCCCCGACTTCTCATACCGCCAGCAAGCGACGAAATGGCTGGATTACTTGGACCAATTCTCGTCGCAGATGGCACCTGAGCAGTTCCAACGCGATCATGCGTTTTGGTCTAACTTTCGAAATAACCTGAGCCTATTCGGTGCGTAACGGACGACGAATTCCGTCTGGCTTTCGAGACTTTGTCGCATGCCGGACGCTTGCACGGTCAGATGCATGAGGCTCAATCATGCAATCCTTTACCCTCTAAGATTTGAGCGACGCATTTCTCAATCCTTGATGTTCGCGTTTTCGACTGCTTTGGAGCCGTAAAGAACAGTACATAAGCACGCTGACGGCCTGGGGTCAATTTCTCAAAAGAATTTTCAAGACCGTTCACACGTTGGAACGCTGACACCAATTCCTCGGGATATACCAATTCCTGCTTTGCATCGAGAGCTACCTGCAACCCTTTGCGCTCGACATCGATCGCGTGGCCAATCAGTCGATGGATCGAAGGCTCGAGATCGACGATTTGATCGAACGAAGTGAATCTTATCAACCGACTGGCCTGTGTGTTCTCCCCCGGTTTCACCAAGATCCTATCCGGATCGGGAAGCAAAACCCCCTTGAAGAAACTAATCGAACAACACTCCTTAAAGGCCGCGATGATCGCGACGTTCTTCCCGTTGTAGGTGTAGCAGGGAACGCCCCATTTCAACTCTTCGACGAGTTCCGTTTTTGCGACGATCCCCCTGAGATACTTCAACTCACCCACCCACGCATGAACTTTGCATTGCGGGGTTGCTTTTAAAGGACAGCGGCCACATCCCTCCGCGAAATATACGTCTGCGTTCCTTGGAATTCGATTCATGACCCGAGCTATCTAGCGAAATTTGATGCGAATGCTCCACGCAATTCGGACCTTTTTTATAACTCAGCCATATGGACGTGGCAACGTGCTGAAGTTCACGGTGAACCGTCCGTACATCGATCCATTGCTCCCCCTAAACGGTTTGCCCGCAGAGCGTAGTGCGGGTTGCGTAATCTATTACGAATGTTCAGATCAACCCGCAGTTTCCGGTCGTCTCATCGCAAACATTCGATTCTATGTGAACGGCCTTAAGAGCATTAGGTACGTCCATATAGGCAGACGATACCTCCTTGGAGGAAGGAACTTTCTCCCATGTGGTTGCGATGGGTTTTACCAAGGAAATGCAGGATGCAATTCCAAGGCTGTAACGCAATACCACGAAACAATTATCTATCAACGTAGGGATGCGTACCGATGCGATTTTCACTTTGCTCACTCTTCTTGGCAACAACCACACTGAGTGGTATCGGGTTGATAAGCACAGGACGCTGTGTAGCCGAGGCGCCCAATGTTGACGGTTGCAGCGCGATAGGAGACTCAGGTTCAAACGGAAACTGTACCACGAGCAAACCGACCTTTTGCCGTGCCATGGCGGACTGTGGAAACTGGTATCAAAACACTTCGGTATTTTCGGGGGTTGAAGCCTACAAAGGAATCGGCGATACAACGCTGCCTCCCGATGTCGCAACTGGATACATGAACAGCGCCGGTTTTGTAAACGGCATGAACACTGGCTTTCGACTAGGAGATCGTAAGCTACGCGCTCAAGTCGGCGGTTCCTTTGGCGTCTACGATTTGAAGGGACGCGATACGGTCGTCCCCGGGCAAACAGAAAACCAAGGATTTATCACAACGGGTCTTTTCAAACGTAGCGATGTGAATGCGGATGAACGGTTTTCCTACGGTATCGTGTACGACCAGCTGATTGCAAACAACTGGGGAGTTGGGGCCGACAGTCTTTACCTCGGTCAAATTCGCGGAATCACAGGTGTCGCGATGAACTCCTGCAATGAGGTAGGTTTCTGGGGTGCGGTTCGCACAAACTCACAGACCCTGACCAGCAACCCAGGTCAGTCCGTGGAGGCCATCAATCAAGGGAATCTCTTCTGGAGTCATAATTACTCGATGGGAGCCCGGTCGATGGTCTACGCTGGCTTGACAGATCATTCCAGCTTCGGAAGCTGGACGACGGGAACTCAATTCACAGCGCCGATGACAGACCGAATTTCTCTCTACGGCAATTCCGGATTTCTATTCCCGAGTTCCAGCAAGGGACCTGTCGGATCGAACGAATTGCTGTGGTCGATTTCCTGCGGTTTGAGCTATTCGTTTGGAGGGAAAGCCGTTTCTCGCAATATCTCCGGGCAGTGCGGGACACCATTATTGCCAGTTGCCAATAACGGTACCTTCTTCGTTGGCAACAATGCCCTCACTCCAATGAACAACCCATAACGGCGGTTGAACGCTGCGAGTGGGATGACTCCGATCGATGATTTATTGCGAACTCCCTTGGCGTAGAGCCGACGGAGTTCGGTTCGTTGGAACGGTTTGACGGCGGCACTTTTAGACCGCACTATTGGACCGTATTCAAGATGCCCTGCAATCAGCTTTGGTAGGCTAGCGACCTTTTAGTTTCGCAGGGCACCAACCACGCTTGCCGCAGCGCACGCAAAGGTCATTTTGCGGTCTGGAGCCTCGCGACAACCTTGCCACTACTGAGCAATTCCATGGAATCGCCTTGAACATGAAAACCGTTGACGGCAGCCAATGTCTCCGCCAGAGAATTTTCAAGCTCCATCAGTTCTGGGGGGCCGGCACGTTTTGTGCCAACCAGATCCCCCAGGGTCACGCTGTCTTGGATCAGTGCATAGGATCCTGAAATTCGATTAACACCGCCGAACAGCGTGATTCTGCCGTGCTCAAATCGAAGCGTGGGAGGCATCTCGACGTTGATCTTTTGCTCATTGAGACTGGCCAGCACCCAATCCTTCCCGACCGCTTGGTTCACTTCCGCCATATCGCAAATATGAGCACGCCAGCGGTATGTCTGTTTGCTGGTTTCTTCAGGAGCGGTAATTCCGGGCGTGGACGTGTTGGCAGGATAAATCGTGACCCCCTCTTTGATGGTTTCGAGCACGCGAATGTTCTTAAGCTCCGACGGATCGACTCGGATGGGATCTTTATCTAGGATCACCAAATCGGCCAACTTACCGGACGCCAACGTTCCTTTGGTATCCTGTTCACCATACTGCTCCGCAACCCAGATTGTCATGGATTTCAGAGCTTCGAAGGGTGTTACTTGCTGGTCTTTCCCGATGACAGACCCTTTGCGGGAGACTCGATTCACCGCCGAATGCAGCATCATCATCTGGTCCAGCGGAGCGACCACAAAGTCGGTGTGATTGCTGGGATGCAGACCAGCATCGATGACATCTCGCATTGGACTAATGTACATCGCTTGCTCTTTGCCTCGGTTCGCGATGTGAGCCTCAGCAAAATAATACGTATGGAGGGTGTACAGCGACGGACGCACCTTGTACTTCACAAACTTTCCAATTTGATCCCTGCGAAGAAACTGATTGTGAATCGTGGTCACGTTCCAATGCTTCGAATAATCTCCCCCTCGAGCTAATTCATAGGCGGTAAAAAACGCATCGATGGCCGCATCCCCATTGCAATGGAGGTTCAGAGGTAAATTGAGATCGTAAACTTGCTTGACCATTTTATTCGCGAGATCCTGTGGAAACGACAACTCGCCTCGCCAGTCTTTTTCACCGCCAGGCCCACCGGTCAAATAAGGAGTTGTAAAGAACGCGGTACGTCCCTGCGGCGATCCGTCCATGGTGATTTTCACCCCACCGAGTTTCATGCGATTTTGGTATTTCCCCCATTCCTGAACGGGATACTCCCGCAGGATCTTTTCGAGGTCGGTAATAAATGGAAATGCCACGATGTCAATCATGTTCGCGCCCACGTCACTGGCTCGTTTCATGGTTTGCAATTGAGCATAGTGCGTTGCACCTTCGTGGGCGGTAGTGATTCCCGCGCGGGCATACAGCAATTGCCCGGCACGTGTCGCGTCAATTTCCTGCTGTGCGGTCATCGGCTCCGACTGTTCAAAGACCGGAAGAAACGCAGTCTCCATGATCAGCCCCCACGGCTCCTCCGACCCAGGCTTACGAACAATCACACCCCCAGGAGGCGTTTTAGTATCAGCGCTGATCCCGTACTTCTTGAGGGCGAGGCTGTTGAGGACCCCACCGTGCATGGACACGTGATCGACTCGGACTGGATTGTCAGGGAATGCTTCGTCCAGATCCCCGCGATTTAGCAAGCGACCATCGGGCATTACAGTATCGTCGTACCCATAGCCGATGATCAGTTCTCCCTTTGGAATCTTTCGCTCCTCGGCGTAGCGTTTCAGTTCCGCAATGATACTAGGGACATCTTTTCCAACACCCGAGGGAGGTGCATAAAGCTGGCATTGATTAGCCACCAATAACGAATTGATGTAATGGCTATGCGCGTCCACAAATCCAGGAAGGAGCGCTTTGCCCTCCAAATCGACAACTTTCGTCGCATTCCCCTTCATCCTCAGCGCAACAGCCTTTTCGCCGACAAACACAATCTTCCCGCCGTTGACAGCGAGGGCTTCGGCATAGACCGGCTGAGTCCCAGCCATGGTGAGGATACGGCCATTGTGATAGATCGTATCCGCCGTTTGAGCATGGGTGAGCGCTGAGCTTGCAAAGCACAACAAAACGAAAAGACACATACAAAAATAGGTCAACGCTTTCATTCGGAAAGTCTCAATGGCTTCAGGAGTATTATGGCGATTTGAGGTACCCGCTATCCTAAGTTATACCCATGGATGAGTCGATCGTGAAAGGCAAATGCAGTTTCCAAGCTGCAGCGGTTCCAACGTGACCGATCGGTTCAATTCAACGAGAAAGCCAAGCGGCACAAATCCCTTTGAAATCCAACTCACTCTTGATCCGCACCTTATCCGTTCAAACCGAGCCGCATCAAAAGAACTTGTGGGCTAAATCAACGCGTCCCAAAAAGCCGATCAACCACCGATAACACAGACACCACAGACACCACAGACACCACGGACACCACAGACACCACGGACACCACAGACACCACAGACACCACAGACACCACAGACCCCAAAGACACCACTGCGCACACCACTGACACCACTGACACCACTGATACCACTGACACCACTGACACCACTGACACCAC
>CAITIE010000096.1 GCA_903892355.1 uncultured Pirellula sp.
GCACGGGTGGCATCATTCATCGCCCGTTTATCTACGGATATGTCAACGTCGCCATAAATTGACTTCCATGTTCCACCGAGGTGGTCACCACGGTCATCGAGTTCGATCGTTGGATTTGTCATTCAATTTCATCGGATAACGCTCGGATTCACCGAGCCGAAAGGAAAGAGTTAACGAGAATGAGCAAACAGAATGACGCTTCGGTGCAATCCGTTGTTATGCCGTTGCCGGATGTATTCTTGGTCATCAACCATCCTAGTCTCAAATGGAAGTTTACGCGTCAAGCCAACGGTGCATGGTTGCGTGAGGTCGCAAGGCCAGGGGGCAAGTTTCGATCCCATGACTCAGTTGGTGAGGAAACGGCACGAGTTTGGTTCGACGAGGCCGACAGCGTGTGGGTTCCAGTCGTCAAGGCATAACGACACGGTTAACCGGGCCGCGGCAAACCGATTTTCCATTCCAAAACCGCGCGGCCCGCGGCTCCGGTTGAACCGATTGTTATGTGCGTCATCCGATGCCCAGGTCCTCGACAAATCTGGCAGATGGTGTAACCACATCACTTTTGACATCAAGTTGTTCGACGACAACCCGTTTGACAATTGAAAACACTGACTCATAGTCTGCTTCTGCGGGCGGATTCATCGCAATTTCAAGCCCAACTATTCGTTTTGTGATATCGCCAAACGTTGCGTAGCCTTTCGGCGTTCGACTGCGGAAACGCATTGTTAAGAGAAACAAGGCGACTCCATTTGCTACGGCACCGAAGCAAATCAAGACCAATGTCTCAGGCGCAAGTGGAAGAACGGAAATCAGTAATATTGGTGCAACCAAGACAACTGCGACAAGGGTCCTTCGCAACCAAGCTGGTCTGCGCAGTGCAGGTGGCGAAGTTTTGAGTAATTCGGGCAGTCGTCGCCAGAAGCGTTTTCGATCGATTGCCTGAAGACAGGCATCCACCCGATCGCTTGGACGAAGTTTCAGGTGCGGTTCACTGCGAATTTCACGTACAAGCGTTCGTAGTGCGAGGAAGCACTGCAATGAAGGACACCGCATCGCCTTGGTCGCACGAATTCGAGCAAGGCAAAGCGCAGTCAAGTCTCCGACCGTGCGCAAGCCGGCCGCTTCAGAGTCCGGTATTGTGATACCGAATTCGTCTTCGATCTCCATCACAATTTCGACGCCATCAAGTCCCATATTTAAGGCACATAACGACTACCGTCACCGAGCATCCGCAAGTGAGGTTTCAAAAGTCAAAAACGCCCGACCGGATGCGTCGGTGCACGGTTTTGTTCGCCGGTTTTTCGTTTTAGGGCGTTGTCCCCGGGGAATCACCGGGGCGATCAAAGGTGTCTTTGTTGTACCAGAAAATGTGCGAGAAACGATCATCCGAGGTGATCGTCTTGTGGATTATTTCGCAAAATTTGCGCATCGCAAATTCTCTTTGATCGCGTTGAGATCGCGATCCAAATAAGCGATTCCAAATTCCGACGGCGTGATCGATTGTAATGAGCCATTGGCGAGGCGGTTTTGATTCCAGGTCGTCGACTAGGCCGATGATCGTGTCAATATTTATGCCATCAACAGTCGCCGATATGTCCCAGGCCCAACCTTGGCGTTCGTTTGGCCCAATGAGATTGAAGCCAGCAGTTCTAAGTTGCGTTGCAATGAACTCAGCGAGAAATCGTCCCGCAGGTGCATCATCGGCTTCACGTTCCGATGGAAACGAGGCAACGAATCCTACGATGGTTCTCAGGGGCATCAATGATCCTGTGGATGGGAATGAATCTTGCGAATGGGCGAACAACCGCGATCAGCGAGGCCGAGGAATTGACTCAACACAAGTCAAAAACGGCCGATCGAGGCCTTCGTCTGCATCGCTTGGTTCTGGCTCTTCGTCGTGCTCGTGCTCGTGCTCGTGCTCGTAATCGCCTGACTGATTGTACTCGC
>CAITIE010000097.1 GCA_903892355.1 uncultured Pirellula sp.
AGTGGGGGCGAATAGGATCGTGATGGAGTTGCCTTGCATCATCGAATTTTTCGATGAGCAGCGAGTACGATGACGAGTACGAGTACCGTCCGCAATGCGGACTGAGTACGAGGAGCAGCCAAGCTTGCTCGCTATTGGCTGTTCCTCGTACTCGTACTCGACGGCTGTTCCGGCGTTTCCAGGTATTCCAAGAATCTCAGTGCCAAGCATGATCGAAAGTTCGTTGTGCAATAGGATGCTGTACAATGATTTATTCCCTCACTTTCACATGGTTACCCAGTCTCCACGTTGTTACCCCCTTTTTTAACGCAACCATCATCACTAGCGGTAAACACTTATGAGACTCCCCCACCCTGAACTTCATCGCACCGATCGCATCGGCTGGCTACGTGCAGCAGTGTTAGGAGCGAATGACGGGATCGTATCTACCGCTAGCCTCGTCGTGGGTGTCGCCGCCGCGAATACGTCGAGCAACGATATTCTGGTAGCAGGCGTCGCAGGCTTGGTCGCAGGTGCCATGTCGATGGCTGCGGGAGAGTATGTGTCCGTCAGCTCCCAAGCGGACACGGAGCGAGCGGATATTGAGCGGGAGCGAGCGGAACTGGCGGCGGACCCTAAGCACGAGCACGCGGAACTGACGTCAATCTACGAAAAACGAGGACTAGACCAACAGTTGGCCAGTCAAGTCGCTGAGCAACTGATGAAGCATGATGCATTGGGGGCACACGCACGCGATGAGCTCGGTATTTCGGATGCGCTTAGTGCTCGCCCAGTTCAAGCGGCCTTTGCATCGGCGGGAACGTTTGCCGTGGGTGCAGCAATGCCGCTGTTAACCGCAATTCTCTCGCCGCAGCATTCGATCATTCCGGTAGTCGTCGGAACATCCATACTTTTCCTAGCCTTGCTCGGCGGATTCGGTGCGTATGCGGGGGGAGCACCATGGCTGAAGGCAGCCGTCCGGGTCACGTTTTGGGGAGCACTCGCGATGGCACTCACTGCCGGAGTTGGAGCCATTTTTGGGGCTGCTGCTTAAGCCCCATCCATTGCCGATAACCTAGAGCATCCTAGCCCCCCTGATGTTTCTCGAACAACACCTTGGCTAGTCATTCGGGCAATGCGAAAAACCCAACGTACTCAACAAGTGCCGAAAGCCGATTGACCACGGTTAGCACGGTTAGCACAGATTTTTTATTGGAGCTACACAAGGCCTTTTTGATCCATGCACTCAGTGGTTCAGCCCAAAATCATCATTCAGCTTGACCAGAACCGAACGCTCTAGGCCGAGCTGCTAATAGAGAGCGATCACTCGCTGAATCAGCGGAAACCCAGAAAGTCTTATGGTTTCTCTTCCAGGATGCGAGGCAATAAGACTTTGGTGAGCCGATTCTCAAATTCTTCGCGGACATGCGTTAAAAACGTAATGACATGGATGATACGAAGCGACGCGAGGAAGTACTTATTGTCATCAAAGTACCTTCGCTCCTCCTCAGTTCGGTCTGCAAAATAGTGCTTTTTAAAACAGTCCCAAAACGCGACACCTTGATCGACCGGTATCTTAGTCGCTAACATGCTGATCCCCAACTCCGGGATGCCGTAGATCAAGTAAATCAGGCCGATATCGAACAGATACGAACCTATCGACAAATCCCCCATGTCGATGATGATCAACTCACCGTTTTGCATCATGATGTTGCTGGAGTGCAAGTCAAAATGAACACAATGCTCATCATCAGGTATCGTCTCGAGCTTTGCCAACAACAGATCGCTCTGTTCCGAGGTCAGAAGATACCCGATGTCTCGGATGTATCCTCGCAACCGTTCCTTCATATTCGGCAGGATCTTCGTATCGCCTTTGGCCGTATGCAGCGTCTTTGCGGTATCTGACAGCATTTTCGCGTAGCGATCCATGCTCTCAAGATCGTTGCGTATCACTTCACTGAAGAGTTTCGCATCTAAGAACTCGAAGATCACGCCTGTGCGCGTACCGCATGTTACGACATCGTAGGAGATTGCCGTTGGGATCCCCATGACGAACGCAGCCTTCGCAAACTGTTTCTCTTGCTCGGCGATATCGGGTGCAACTCCATCCTTGTAGAGTTTCACCACGGTTTCGGAATCGATCCGATAGCACTCGCCACACACTCCCGACGAAAACAATTCGAGCCCCTCGAGCGAGATTTCCCGCATACGCCGTTGAATGGGAAGAATTGCGGAGAGCCCAGTTAATTCAAATACCTCAAACACAAGCGGAGCAACATTCCTCAGGCTGAGTGTCCCGCTGCATTTCATCATCGCCTGGTTGGCCTTCATGATGCTACGAATGCCAGCGCTGGAGATGAAATCGCACTCTAAAAAATCGAGGATCAATTCGCGGACGCCTTGTAGATCAAGGCTAGCATCGAGCGTTGGAGCTGTCGCTGCATCCAGTCGACCACTCAGCGTAACGACAAGCTTTTCTCCGGATCTCTGACTGGTAACTTGCATCTTCCCCACCGTTCTAGGCTCTATAGCTTAACGCACTCTACACCCTCTACTGAGGATAGCTTAATCGATTTTCCGTCCAACGTGTCGCTGGTTAAACGGAACCTCTACGCCAGTCCTGACGATATGCATGCGCAGTAAGTACATAAGTCTAGACGAGACCTGGAGGATCAGGGTCACGACAGGTGACAGCATCTGCGTCAGCTTTCATGTGGTTCTCGTTCAACATTTAGGCAGTATCGACGTTCGTTCGATGACTACAGTGGAAACGAAGATCGATCACGGTTAAACTATTCCATTGAAATCTAATGGTATGAAGTTTGGTGAAGCCGATCGTCGCAGACACAGATGCAAACCTCGGAGTCGACGTCTTCGTTCCATGGACCAATCCCTCCAACATCACCTCGAGGCCCATCTATGCTTCATCGTCGCTCCTTTCTTGGAACCATTGCTGTAGGCGGTGCCACCGCAATTGCCAGTCCCGCATGGGCCTATCGCCGCATCCTCGGTGCCAATGAGCGACTCAACATCGGCGCTATCGGTGTCGGTGGCCGCGGTGCAGGAGATCTCGACGCGGTTTCTAGCGAAAACATTGTGGCTCTGTGCGACGTAGACGAGAATGCATTGAATGGCGCCGCAGGTCGATTCCCAAGCGCCGAAAAGTTCTTTGATTATCGCCAACTGCTCGAACGGAAGGATCTAGAAGCCGTGGTGATCGGCACCCCCGATCACCATCATGCGCCAGCCACCGTACGGGCACTTCGTCGCGGACTGCATGTCTATTGTGAAAAACCTCTGACTCACACGGTCGAAGAAGCCAGGATCGTGACGCGATTGGCAAAAGAAAAAGGGGTCGCGACCCAAATGGGTACACAAAATCATGAGCATCCCGGTTACCTCAGGCTCGTCGAACTTCTCCGAAGTGGTGCGATTGGTGCCGTCCGACAAGTCCATGTGATCACGGATCGACCTGGCAAATGGTGGCCGCAGGGAATGGAGCTTCCCCCCAATGCAGCGACGATCCCTGCTCATTTGAAATGGGATCTATGGCTCGGACCAGCACCACATCGAGAGTACCATCCAGCCTTTGCTCCATTCCGTTGGCGAGGTTGGTGGGACTATGGTTGCGGTGCCATTGGAGACATGGCAATCCATCTCATGGACCCTGCGTTTTGGGGACTTCAACTCGGTGGACCAGTCAAGGTATCGTCGATAGGGCCCAAATCAAATCCTTGGAGTGCCCCAGAATGGATGAAGACCCACTTCGAGTTTGGCCAACGCGGTGAATTACCTCCAGTCGACGTTTACTGGTACGAAGGCAAAACCACGCCACCGCCCGAAATCGCGTCCGAGCTACCGATGAATGGCTCCCTATTTGTTGGCGACCAAGGACGCATCGCTATAGCTCATGATGGTTTTCCAAAACTACTTCCCGAGGAGGCATTCGCCAATTTCAAAGCCCCCTCACCGAACTTGCCTGAATCCCCAGGGCATCATCGCCAATGGATCGAAGCTGCGAAGGGCCGTGGCAAAACCAGCAGTTCGTTTGAATACGCAGGCCCGTTCACCGAAGTAGTATTGCTCGGCAACGTCGCCTACCGCATCGGGCAAAAGATCGAATTCGACCCAGCAACGATGCGTGTCACCAACGTGCCTGAGGCCAACGAACTTCTCTCGAAAACCTACCGGACCGGTTGGGAAGTAACGTAACGTTTCAACGGTCGACTCTCTCGCGAAGATGGTAAAGATCTGCGAGCGCATCCGCTAGTTCGGCAAATCGAAACTCGAAGCCCATCTCTGCCAGTCGTCGCGATCGAACATAGCGGCCGTACAGGACCAACTCGGGATCGGTTCTGAAGAATAGGGGTGCGGCGATTCGGACCATCCACTCAAATGCAGGTAGGCCGATCGGCATTTGAACGACCCTCCTGACTTGCCTCATGAATTCCCCTTGCGACACGGGGTTTGGACTCGACGCAATGTAAACACCTTGCATCGCCGGATCGATCAATCCTCGAACGAACAGACGGTTCATGTCCTCCGCATGGATCCAACTCATCCCCTGAGTGCCACGTCCAACTCGTCCTCCTAATCCTAGGCGTGCGATCCAGCCAAGCGTGCCCAGCGCGCCACCACCAGCCCCGATGTCTGGACCGATCACGAAACTCGTCCTGAGAATAACGGATCTTTGCTCGGGTAGCACAGCCTCTGCAAATGCAGATTCCCAAGCGTTCGCTACAAATGGTGCAAGCCCATACCCTACGGACGAATCTTCATCGCAGATCACCTCAGGCGGGTCCCCGTAGATATGCGCGGTACTCATCTGCACCCAGACACAAGGGGGCGTATTTACTTTTCGCACGGCGTTCCCCAAAACTCGTGTGGACTCAACCCGTGAACGCAGTATCTCATCCATGTGGTCAGGCGTTTTAACGCAGTTCACAGAACGTCCCGTCAGATTCACAAGCCCATCCGCGCCGTCGAGCGTGCTGCACCAGGCTCCTGCGGTACGAGCATCCCACCGAACGAACTCGACGCCGGGTTTCAAGGGGAGTTCCCGTCGACTGAGCACGACCACCGATGCGCCTTGACGGACTAGGCAATCCGCGAGCGAGATTCCGAGGAATCCGCTTCCACCTGCGATAACAACTCGTTTTCCAGAGAGCGTTTTTTCCACTCCGAACCTTCCAATTCTGATCTTTGTGTGACCCCTTGTAGAACCGTACGCAACCATTGAAATTAACAACTCTTCGACTCAAACCAAGACACACCCAATACGAGCCACGCGTGTTACCACGTGGCGACTAGAACCTGGTGCATCGCAGAATCCCTTCTGCTCCGATAGAGATGCCGAATCGAGACTTCTGGTGATTCGGATGCAGGTGCGAATCGAGAGTGATTCATTCCGCGTATCGGGAACAAGGTCTTCGTTTTCTTCGGATGTTACAAGAGCATTCAGAAGCCAAAATCGTTACAGACAACTCGCAACTCATATGACGACAGACAGTCGCCCATCCAAACTTATGCCGCTTTAAGACGGTCTCTAATTCCACAAAAAGTCGACTTAAATCGTGGGCTTGTGATAGGAGCCTGGAGGACGGTTGAGGTTTGGATGTTGAAGTCTGAAAAAGGCAACCAAGCAACTCGACTCGGCTCTCAAACTCCACAAATCTTAATCTCACCAAAAGTGGAACGACGCTTCGCCGTCGTCGCACAAAATACCACGAAAACTTCAATCATTGGTATCCACACCAACAAAAAAGCTGTGACAGCAGCCTTTCACGACGGCGGAGCGTCGTGCTACTTTGTGCGCCCTAGTAACGCCTCGTAACTTCGGGAACTTCTTCTGTGGCTCCGTGCTACTATCGCCTTGAATCGTAATTAATCCACATCGCGAGCAGGAAGATTAATCAACGGTCTTAAGCGCTCAGCGTAGACCCGGTATCCATCAATCGATAAGTGAATCGAGTCAGGAGTGAACAGCTCCTTTTTAAGGGTACCGTCGGCGTGGGTAAACTCGCTCCATAGATCCAGAACACTCAGTTTAGGATCGTCCTCAAGCCTCAGCGAGTCCAAGTCGGTGTTAGTCTTCCGGATATCCTCATAGAATCGATTCCCTGGTTCGTGCGCAGGGAGTATTTTGGCGACGATGATCTGCGACTTAGGGAATTTTCGTCTCAATGTTTTCCCGCACATCGCGATCCCCTGTGCCGCTGCACTGGTGCCGGTCTCTGGTGTAAAGAACATGTTGTTGTTTCCTATCATCAACAGGATGACCCGCGGTTCAATTCCGTCAACGCCACCATGCTCAAGCCGCCACAGCACATTTTGCGTCTTGTCGCCGCCGATTCCGATATTGAGTGTTTTCAACGACTTAAATTCTTTTTTCCAGGACGCATTTGGCGAACCAGTATCCAGTGGGCTACCCCATTGCTGCGTGATGCTGTCTCCAACCAACAAGATATCTAAGGGACCTTGATTGGCCTGGATGTAATCCACAAGCTTGGAATGCGTATCCAGCCAACTGGTCCCTCCCCAGTTGCCAGCCGAGGGAACAACAGGCCACATTGATGGCAAATGTTTATTGGTTTCCCGACCTGGCCGACGGTCGTGCTCTGGCTTTAGAACAAAATCCCTCTCGGCTTCAGTGAGCGGCCAACCGCTGATCTGCGGTTCCAATTTACCTTCACGGTAAGGACCATACGGATAATCATCTGCGTAGTAAGCCGCTCCACAACTGACCGACAGAATGAAAGATATCGAGCAAACGAGAATCCATCGCATCCAGTTTGATTCCATGTTCATGGCAACACCTCAACGACTCAGCCATCTCAATTGCTTGGAATATAAGCGACAAATGAGTTTCAATCCAAACAAATCAAACGACCTGCATTCGACTATTCCCTAAATTCTCAATCGAACGCTTTGGAATTACGTTCATGGAACGAGGAACGATCACTTCGCGGCCCCCTCCAATCGCTTTTCCGTGCGAAATGGCTTATTTCCTCGGAAAAGCAACAGCTTTTCCCGAGCATCTTTCTCCGCCGCTACCGAACCCATCTCAATGCACCTGTTTTGCCACAATACTGCATTTTGAAAATCTCCGATCTCGGCATAAGCACTCGCGAGCGTTCCTAGATACTCAGCGTTTTTCCATTCGGTCAACTCGCAAGCACTCCTTGCCAACTTAACAGCATCCAAACCGTTCCTCACGGAATCGACTGGCGCTGTAGATAATATCTCTGCCAGTTCGTTCAACACTGGTGCTTGTCCAGGGATAATCCTTAATGCGGTTTCATAATCCAACTTGGCTTTTTCGTAATTACCCAGCGAGTAGTAGTAACTCCCTCGGTTGATATAGACGACATTTGATTTCGGGTCTAGCTCTACAGCTTTGTTGAAATCGAAGGAGGCTTGCCGCAAATCTCCCTTTTGTTTCCATGCGACGCCTCGAAAGGTGTGTGCCATCGCTGATTTTGGATCCAATCCTATCGCATGCGTAAAGTCATCGATCGCTCGATCGAATTCTTTGGTGGAATTGAACGCAGAGCCACGATAGATATAGAGCATCGCATTTTTCGGCATACGCTCGATAGCAAAATCTAAATCTGCAATCGCATTCTCAGAGTCTCCAGATAAGTAACGTGCCAATCCACGTTGCGCATACCCATCCGGATCCTCCGGCATTAGTCGTACGTACTCCGTCAATGCAACAACTGATTCTTTATACTGGCCGAGATCGTAATGGAGTCGTGCAAGGTTATAGTAGGTGAGTGGCAAATCTGGATTTAGAGTTGCGGAACGCTTGAAATCCTGGATCGCCTTATCGAATTCCTCCTTCTTGATCCATGCGATCGCACGGTTTGTAAGCGCATCTGCAGTCTCCTTGAGCTCAATCGACTTGCTGAGATCGTCTAATCCATTTTCGAGATCATCCAATTGGACATATGCCGTTCCTCGTTGAAGCCAAAGATCTGAATTATTTGGCTGCAAATCGATCGACACGTTCAAGTCTTCGACTGCCTTCCGCAAGTTTCCACTTTGATACAATATCCTTGCTCGGTGTGAACGCGCTGCGTCTTCTCCGAACGAAATTGCAGAATCAAAGTCGATCTTGGCATGCGAGTCATCCTTTTTTCCTTCCCAAATGGTGCCCCGAAAAAAGTACGCAGATGCCAGCATCGGATCAACTTGCAATGCGGTATCGCATTCGTTCATAGCATCGTCCCACTCACCCTTACGCCCAAGTACGTAACATTTCAATCCATGCGCATCAGCATTCATCGAATCAACAGCGAGGATTCGATCACAATCTGCAAGTGCGGAGTCCAAATTGCCGGAACTCAACCATGACCAAGCACGTTTCTGGAGCAGTTCCGTCGCGTTAGGATCGATTTTCAAGCCTTGATCAATTTCAGCTATCGACTCCTTGTATTTCTCTCGAAGTGCATAAATCCAGCCGCTTCCAGCGAACGCATCGACACTTGGCCGGAGCAATGCGGATTGTTTGAAATCCGCTAACGCACTATCAAGAATTAGTTGGTACTCCTGCTGATCAAATCCCGGGATCTTACGCATTAATTGCGCAAGCGAATAGCCATAACGCGCACGACCGAGCAATAGATCGGGATCTTGGGGGGCGCCCCGAAGCGCGTTGGAGAAATACTCTGTTGCGTTCTCAAATGGGATCAAATCGCGGTCATCGACCCAGCCGTTTTTCGCTCCCTTCTCTATCCACCTTTGTTTACCCTTCGATTGATTCGTTCCTAGGATAGTCCCTAATGGGACGGTAGTAATTGCTACACCTTCGTTCGTCATCACCTTGGCTTTAGAAACGCCCACCACATAAAGATTGGAAGGACTCTCACGTTGCGATTTTTTCAACGGAGGCATATTGCGTTCAACCGGTTTACTTGCCTTTGAAAACGGTGGAAAAGTCGTGTCAGCTTCCTCGCTGAAGCGAACGGATTTCGGTATCTCGAAAAGCGAATCCGGTATTTTGACGTTCGCTTCCAGATTCCGAAACATCATCCGCAGAACCTGAGGCTCCTGACCATCGGACCTTAGGATACTCACCCAAATCATTGGCAACCCGCTCTCCCGCGAAAGCATAACAAGTGCAGATTCCTCAGGCAGGTTTACGTCGTAGGCGTAAAGATCGCACAGGACCCCGTCGATTTTCTCGGATCCCTTGATCTCCCCTCGCGACTTAATCTCATTGATTTGCTGGACGAGTCCTAAAGATCCCAGCCCCCGTCCGACCATATTTTTGACTCCGGTGTTCCCTTTAGATGGGTACACGTACACGACACCATCGCGTTGAAGCGAGATCAACTTTTCACCCTCGATACTGAGCTCCGAGCGCAGGTAATTCCCCTTAGCCCAAAACTCACTTGGAATCCCCTGCTTCTCGGAGATCATCATGATCATAGTGCCGTGAATCGACTCAAGTCGTCTCTCCTGAGCTCGTAATAACGATGAGGTGCAAATCAAGATGACAATCGGTATGAATAAGCTTCGGCTGATTCTCATGAAACCACTCCCTAGACAAGTTTTTTGGTCCCAGTTCGACAGAGACCTCTAATCCAATTATCCGGCCTATCTGCTTCATGAACGATCGAGGGAAAAGAGTCCACAGCATTCATGGAAACCACTAGGGGGCACTCGCTGCTGTAGATGCGAACGCGAGCATCCGAGGTCATGATTTCCTGGGAACCAACAGTCGAGCACGATTACCGCAGCGCTGCGCACGAGTACGAGAACTATGAAAACCGTTAGCTTCGCGCATACTCAGTCCGCTATGCGGATGGTACTAGTGCTCGTGATCGTACTCGCTGCTCTCCGTCTATTTCGATGAAGCGAAACACCAACATCACGATCGGATTATCCAATAGACGATCCGACAACAGCCGTCGATCACGAAAAATTCCATTGAATACTCGCTTACTCCATGCGCTCCCGATGACGACTTGCTTACTTCTTAAAAACCGTCTTACCTTCTTTGATGGTCTCCAGGACCGCGATGTCTTTGATCGTCGTGGTTTCAACCTTGAGCGGATTCTTCTCGAGAATGACCAGGTCCGCTAACTTGCCAACTTCGAGTGTTCCTTTGCTGGTTTCCTCTTTCAGTTGATAGGCTGCCATTGCCGTAACGGCGCGCAATGCATGGTACGGAGGAATCGTTTCCTCGGGGCCAACGACTTGGCCACTTCCCGATAACCGATTCACGCCGGCATCCACGAGCGCCAGTATCGATGGGACAGGCGAAACAGGGGCATCGTGGGAGTAAGTGAATGGCAATCCAGATCGCAAGAAGGTTCTCGATGCCATCGCTCCAGAGGATCGCTCCTGCCCCCACAACTTGACGACCGCATCTCCACCCGTTGCGATACCAGCCGTGAGGAAACTAGGGATTGCTCCGAAAGTCTTGATCTTTTCGATCTGGTCGACTCGCAACCATGTCGCATGGACAAAGACTGGACGATGGTCCCGCATGCCGTGTTTCTTCACCGCCTTGGTGATCGCCGAGAGTGCTTGGTCCGCGGCAGCATCCCCATTCATGTGCATATGGATTTGCAAGTCGCTTGCCCAGTATTTGTCAAACACCGCATCAAGAACTTCGTCAGGAATCTGACGGTACCCCGAGAAAGCCCCGGTCTTGCCTTGCGGATTCTGAGTGTAAGGGAGCGTGAACCAAGCGGTATCGAGACTCCCGTCCAACCAAAACTTGACACCTCCCATTCGAACACGATTCACATAGCGACGGTCGAGATCCGGACGCGCAGTCCGCAATCTTTCAACGATGCCTTCGGAATTAGGATTGTATTGCGATGCGACCGAATATGCGGCAGCGAGCGTATCATCAAGCGACGAATCTTTAGCAGCGATGTAGAGATCAATCGGCAAAAGTTTCTTATCGATTGCGTTCAGCACAATACCGATGTCATCGTTACCAAGTCCCAAGCCAGCCTCCATCGCGGTGGTTTGACCATAACTCGCCCAAACCTCTGCCGCTCCGGTAATCGCCCGCGACGCCAACTCCCCAGTGAGCGCAGGTCGCTTGCTGCGTACCGCATTCAAAGCCGTCTCCTCCATCGGCCCCAGCAAAGATTTACCGTCTCCCTTTCGGGCGAACGCCCCACCCGTCGGGTCCGGTGTATCAGCAGTAATCCCAGCGGCCTTGAACGCGGCACCGTTTGCAGCCCCTAAGTGCCCTGACGAATCCACAATCATGACTGGGCGATCTGACGAAACCTGATCGAGCTCTTCACTCGTAGGCGGTCTGCCTTCCTTCAAGGTCCGCGACTGATATCCAAAGCCGACGATCCAAGCCCCCTCAGGGGTCCGATCTACCTGCTTCTTCATCCTGGAAATAAGTTCCGGGATATCGGCACAGTTGAATAGATTGGCATCGACCAAGTTTTTTCCGAAGTAGACAAAGTGGCCGTGGGTATCAATGAACCCAGGGACCAAAGTCTTGCCCCCGAGATCAATGGATTTGGCATCCGCCCCTGCAGCGCGTTTGCACTCGGCCAATGGCCCGGCAACCAAAATCTTTCCATCCTTGATCGCCAACCCTTCGACATACTCGGGCTGCAATCCACGCATGGTGAGGATATCCCCGCCGAAATAAATCGTCGGCTTGCTTGCCTCTAGGCCGTTGTTGGGTTGCTGTGCAAACGCAACTAAAGATGAAACCGAGGTGGCCAAAACAAGCAACGCTACTGCAGTACGATAAAATTTGCCGATTGCCAAAATAGAAATCTCCCCGACGAAGCATTCAAAAGCATTCGCCGCCTGAAAAATCTCGATGAAACAACGCTTCAACAACGGCTACCAGACGACAAAGATGCAGACTTACACCAACGTAGAGCTACCTGGATGAACCGTGACCAATCTTAAGACAACTTTGGTGCGGACGGAATCAACTTGAGTAGAATTACCCAGTCACTGTTGCGCAAGGCCATAGGGCTCGAACAACGAACTGGTTACGGAACGAATGCAAATTCGTTGGTGTTGAGCAAAACCAGAGCTAACTCAGCCCGCGATCGTCCCGCCAAGTACTCGCGACATGCATTCAACTCGCTCGGATTCGGTGCTCGAGAGAGCACGCATTCAAAGAGTCGAGCAATCCACAAATCATTATCAGCCCCCTGGTTTCCCGAAGACTCTCCTGGCAACGGGTCTGACAAGCGATTCGCTAGCTCAGTCGCTGCTGCTTCCATCCACTCGCTGTTCATCAACGACAACGCTTGGGGGGCAACGATTGAAACTTCGCGTTTCGGGCATGAGACTGTATTCTCCGGCAAGTCAAAGGTTTCCAGCCAAGGTATCCGCAACGTCCTCTTTTGCACTAGGTAAATCGTGCGAACACTTTGATCCCGATCTGGGGATGGATACCAACCCTTGGTCTTTGTCTCGTTATCGTCCAGAACCGCCGGATTGGCTTGCAAAACATCCTCGCTCAGCATGGGCCAAACGGGAGGCCCCCCATGGCGTGATTGCAAGAGTCCTGTGACTTGGAGTACCGTATCCCGGAATTGCTCAGCACTCATCCTCTTTAGTCCGTTTCGCATCGAAATGGTTTCACCGCTCGAACCCGATGCGGTACTGACGCTTGTAGCCGCTCGCATCCGATACGCGCGGGAGGTGACGATGTAGCGTACCAGCGACTTGATCGACCAATTGGATTCTCGCAGGTAGGTCGACAAATGATCCAGGAGTTCAGGATTGCTGGGTGGTGCTCCGGTGACACCAAAATCATTGGCCGTCGCCACGATGCCTTCACCGAACAATCCTTGCCAAACTCGATTGACGATCACTCGAGCTGTCCATGGGTTCTCTGGCGAAACCATCCAACGGGCCAAAGCGAGTCGCCGTCCCGTCGACGAATCCGACTTCGTCTCGGGGATGCTGGGTGGCATTGGGAAAAGTACCGATGGAAATCCGGGCTGAACTTCATCGCGTGGCGATTGGTGGTCTCCTTGGTACAGAATCTTGATCGAATCCACGGCATCCTTGTTGTCCATCATCAACAAGCCAACCGTCGGCTTGCGAAGTTCCTTGCGCAACCGATCGATCTCTCCTCGCCAATGATCAAGCTCCATTCTTTGCGCATCGGTCAACTTCGATCGCAACTCTTCCTCGGTGGGTGGCTTTGCCTTTGCGGTCCCTTTTTTATTTTGCTCGGCCTCGACGACGCGATCATCGCTCGGTACTGAATCCGGAGCCTTAACCGACTCACCCTCCTCAGGAACGATGTTCTTTCGAATACCATCGAGCAGCGATTTTACTCGCGTATCGAACTCCTTGACTTGTCCCTCGATTTTCGAATTGTGTTCCGCGATTTCATCCTGAGTCGACTTGAGATCGATCGACGTGCTATCGGCAAATTGCGTCGCTGCGAAAAACGCTCGAAATCGGTAGTGATCGGCTTGCGACAGCGGATCCGTTTTGTGGTCGTGGCATCGGCAGCAGGACATGGTCAACCCAAGGAATGCACCTGCGGTGGTTTCTGTCAGATCTGAGAGAACCTCAACGCGTGCTCGGTCTTGCTCGTTAAATAGTTTCGCCGCGTTGTCATACGGTCCCAGGCGCAAATACCCGGTTGCAATTAGCGAGTCCCGTTCGGCCTCGTCCTTAGGTGCCCCCGAAACCAATTCATCTCCTGCGATCTGCATGGTGAGGAATTGATCGAACGGAAGATCATCGTTCCATGCTCGGACTACCCAATCACGGAACCGCCACGCTTCTTTCCGTAACTCATCCCAATCAAAGCCGTTGCTATCGCTGTACCGGACCACATCCAACCACATTCTGGCCCAATGTTCGCCGAACTCTCGATTGCTCAGCAATCGGTCGACGGTTCTCTCGTAGGCATCCGGACGATCGTCACCTTCAAAATCCATCACCTCATCGAACTTGGCTCGCACTCCGTTGAGATCGAGGGTTAATCGTTGTAGCAATGCATTGCGATCGGCGTCGTGGGCAGGGACGAGACTCCTGTTTCGCCAATCTCGAGCAAGGAATCGATCGATTGGATGCGAGGACCACCCATTCGAACCATCGGCAGGATTTGAACTGTCGGACAGGATCGGGATCTCCGGTCGTGCGATCGGTTTCAAGGACCATAGATCGAGCCGTTCACCACCGTATAGTTTGCGAATTGGATTATCGGGATCGACCCAAGCATTTCCGTATTCGGTGCGAGATGCTTTGTCGTTATCCTCTCCGATGCGAGGACTCGGTTCATCAGCAATCGCTAGGAGCCATGTTGCAGCACAGCAAACGGTAAGGCCGCCGGTCCACTGTAGCAGCGATATCACTCGGTTCTGTTCGACGGTTCGAGACATGTATTTCATATCAAGATATCCATCAGCGGGTTGGGGGAACCTGCGACGCCGGTGATCCGTTCGTCCCTACCGTTCACCGAGAAGGATAGCCTGTCGTAATCGATCCCAAGTGCTGTCAGGATGGTGGCATGTAGATCTCGGAATTGAACGGGGCGTTCCACTGCCATCAATCCCAATTCATCGGTGGCACCGATACGGGTACCTGCTCGGACACCGCCACCCGCCATCCAAATCGTGAAGCCCGCAGCATTATGTTGCCGCCCGAGGTCTCCTTGACGCATCGGAGTTCTTCCAAACTCACTGGCCCAAATCACTAATGTCGATTCGAGAAGTCCTCGCTGTTTTAAATCCGCGAGCAACCCCGCGACCCCTTGATCGGTCCACTTGGCTCGCGGTTTGTGATTCTCAACCAATTTGGCATGCGCATCCCACCCATCTTTGTCGGGCATATCGTACAGCTGCACAAAGCGAACCCCGCGTTCCACCAGCCGGCGAGCCATGAGGCACTTGCGAGAGAAACTCGCGGTCCGTGTTTCTGGATCCTCAATTCCGTATAGCTTGTGAATATGTTCAGGCTCATCATCGAGTTGGCTCACTTCCATCGCCGCGGATTGCATTCGATAGGCCAGTTCATACGTTGCGATCCGGGCATCCAATTCCAAGAATCCTGGATTCAATTCTCGATGCTCGCGGTTGAGTTGCTGCAGCAAGTCGATCGATGCCCGCTGCCCTTCGGCAAAGCCCGGGCGAGGCAACAAGTCCCTGACCGGGGGCCCGGAGTGGCGAAATCGCGTGGGCTGGAACGCGGGGGGCAGGAAGCCGTTGGTGTAATTGGCGGCTCCCCCGAGCGGCCCCGCATCAAACAGGACCACATACCCCGGCAAATCCGAGTTCTCGGTACCCAGCCCGTAGGTAACCCACGAACCGAGACTCGCTTTGCCAGCCCGCACATCCCCCGTGTGCAGCTGATAACTCGCCGGCGCATGATTGTTCGAATCGGCTTGCATGGAATGGATAAAGCATAAATCATCCACATGCTCAGCCACGTGAGGCATCAATTCGCTAACCCACATGCCGCTCTGGCCACGCCGTTCAAATCGGAACGGACTTTTCAGGATCACGTCATCGCATCCATGGAAAACGTTCGCATGGCGTGTCCCATTCAACGCCGCCCGAATCGATTCCGGGACTGGCTTGCCATCCAAATCAGTGAGTGTTGGCTTGTAATCGAACGTGTCGATCTGCGATGGCCCCCCCACCATGAACAGGAAGATGACCGATTTGGCCCGAGGTGTGAAATCGGGTTTGCGAGGCAAATAAGGGTTCAGCGGATCAACTTCACCGACTCCCAGTCGGTCCTGACCGAACACCGAACTCCGTTCCAATGCCTGCAACGCCAACATTCCGAACCCGCCCCCGAGCCCGGACAGAAAGTCCCGACGACTGGCGAACGATCGAGTTTCCAGGAAATCAGGTGGCATGACGCTTCAGCAACAAAAACCGACCGAGCGGACGAAATACACAAGCTGGAACCCATTGTAATGCAGGCGAACCGCGGAGGGACACGAAAACGCCGGGCCTTGGAACAACTTCCCGAACGCATACAATCTATGGTCGAAACGCCCGTCCGTTTTTCGTCACGAAGTCATCGTGCCAATCTATCGCCACGAAAACGGCACCGCCTACGTCCCTAACACCTGCTCGAGTCCAAAGAACCTCCCGTTAAGTCCTCCAATTGAAATTCGGTGAACAAGCGATGATGATCCAATCAAGACCATGGTACCCATCAAAGTCCTTGCAATGCTGGCTCTGTTTCATTGCCGCAGTCCTGTTTCAGGGGATAGGGCTGGCTTCGATCGTTCGCGGCCAAGGCACCTCGGGACAAGCAACGACCGAATCAAAGTCCAAAGAAGGAAGTAAGAAAGTGGAAAAAGCAACCTTTGGGGGAGGATGTTTCTGGTGCACCGAAGCCGTTTTCCAACGCGTCAAGGGTGTCCAATCCGTTGTCTCAGGGTACACCGGCGGGACCGTGGATAACCCGACCTACGAACAAGTATGCACCGGTACCACAGGCCACGCAGAAGTGATCCAAATCGAATTTGATCCCGAAGTTGTTCCGTTTGCGAAACTGCTCGAAGTCCATTGGAAAACGCACGACCCTACGACCCTCAACAAACAAGGGTACGACGAAGGGACTCAGTACCGTTCCGCCATTTTCTATGAGAACGAAGATCAGAAGAAGGTTGCAGAAGAGTACAAAGCCAAGCTCAACAAGGAGGTATTCGACGGCAAGATCGTGACCGAGATTTCGCCTCTCGCCAAGTTCTATCCCGCCGAGAAATACCACCAAAACTATTTCAACTTGAACGCAAGGAAGAACCCTTACTGCCAAGCGGTGATTGTTCCAAAGCTGAAAAAGTTTGACGAAGTCTTCAATGACATTAAGAAAGACGACGTCAAGAAATAGCGTTGTCTCCGACAGGCGAGAGTAGCCCCCGTTTCGCGAGAGCGCGATTGGATCAAGCCAACTTCGTGCGAAGATGACGAATCAATGCATCGGAACTGAATGCATTCCCGGTCGCTTTCTCGATGAGCTCCATCGGCGGATAGCGACGCCCGAACCGGTGAACTTTCTCACGGAGCCATGCCAGCAACGGAGCGAACTCACCTTTGGCGACCAGACGCCCGACACCTCCGAGTTCCCGATCCGCTGCTTCGTAGAGTTGGGCTGCGTAGATATTGCCGAGGGTGTATGTCGGGAAGTAACCGATCAAGCCCGCGGACCAGTGGACATCTTGCAAGACACCGAGCGCATCGTTGGGAGGTCGAATGCCCAGATAGTTTTGGTACTTGTCTGACCACGCTTCCGGCAAATCGGCAACATTTAGGTCTCTGGCGATCAATCCCATCTCCAGTTCGAACCGGATCAGGATATGCATGTTGTAGGTTACTTCGTCCGCTTCGATGCGGATCAAGCTGCACTGCACACGATTGAGGTCTCGCACCCAACGATCGATCGCCACAGCCTCGAGTGACGGGAACAATTTTCGAGCTTCGGGCATGCACCAATCCCAAAAGGGGCGCGATAGCCCGACACTATTTTCCCAAAGCCGCGATTGGGACTCATGCACGCCGAGGGATGCTGCGGTTGCGACGGGCGTACCGTACCAATCCGGCTCCAGACCTTGTTCGTACATCCCATGCCCGGCTTCATGCAGAACCCCGTACAACCCGGTTGAAAAGCTGCTGTCGCTGTACCGCGTGAGAATTCGATGGTCATGGGGGCCGAGGGTCGTGCAAAAAGGATGAACCGTTTCATCGAGTCGTCCTCGCTCGAAATCGAATCCGATCTTTTTCGCCACCCACCGAGAGAACGTTCGTTGGGCTTCGATGTCGAACACACCTTCTACTGAGGAGGGGCCTGCTTGCTGCGCGGTCTCTTGAGCGTTTCTCACCCACGGAATCAAAGCATCTCGCAGCTTCTCAAACACCGATGCAACATCCTTACTTTTAGCTCCTTCTTCGTATTGGTCGAGCAGCGCATCGTAAAGTGGTTCTCCATCAGATGCGAGCAATGAGGCCTCTTCTCGCCGCAATGAAATAATCTCATGCAGCGAGGGTTGGAATGCAGCATAGTCATTATCTCGCTTTGCCTTGACCCAGACCTGCTGGCCTAGGCTGGTCGCTTTGGCCAAATGCTTGATGAGCGATTCGGGCAATCGAACGTTTCTATCATAATCCCGTCGCACGCATCGAATTAAAGCGCCGACGGGACTGTACGGATCCGCACTAAGGTCACTCGTTGATAGCTCATCAAGCCATTCACCGATCCTCGGATCGGTCTTTCGTTGGTGCACAAAACCGCTTAGCAGCATCAATTGCTCGGAACGGTAATCGCCGGCTCGGTCTGGCATCCCTGTATGTTCATCCCACTCGAGCAACGCCATCGTACTTTCGAGCAAGGCTGTTTCATGAAGGTGTTGGCGCAATGCAGCGAGAGTTTTCTCACTCGTATTCATCGTTCGACTCCTATCGACAGATACAAGATTTCGTTGAGCAACTTCGGGCAATCCTAGGCTTTGCGTCGGTCGGTCATTTCGTGAACCATATCGACCAAGGCGATCACATTGTCGACTGGCGTCCCTGGAAGGATGCCATGCCCTAAATTAAAGATATGGCCCGGCCGCCCTGCGGCTTGGGCCAAGACATACTGAGCATGCTCTCGGATGGTTTCAATGTTGGAGAACAGAACCGTCGGGTCCAAGTTTCCTTGGACAGCGCGATCGTTACCCACCATATCCCATCCCACATCCAAAGGTACCCGCCAATCCAAACCCACGACGGTTCGGGCATCCCCTCGCAACGACGATATCAGCATCGGGTTTCCAGTCGCGAAATTGATGACCGGCACATTAGGGATAATCGACTCGAGCAATCGATGCATGTGAGGCAGGATATGAATCCGGTAGTCGTTGGGGGACAAACAACCAGCCCAAGAGTCGAATAGCTGTACGACTTGCGCACCCGCAACAATCTGCGAGTTCAAATACATCGAAATCGACTCCACCAATTTGTCCATGAGGACTTTCCATGCTTCTGGATCGCTGTACATGAGCGTTTTGGTATGCACATAATTGCGAGACGATCCGCCTTCGATCATGTAACTGGCGAGCGTGAATGGGGAACCGGCGAACCCGATGACCGGAATGCGATCGGGCAAAGCGGCTCGCGTTTGACGTACGGTCTCCGGGACGAAAGAAAGAGAGTCCATGTTGCTCAAGACTTGAACGCGATCCAAATCGCTCACTTGCCTCAGAGGATTATGGATCACTGGCCCGTCACCCTGGGTGAACTCCAAATGAAAGCCCATAGGTTCCAGAATCGGCAACAGATCGGAGAAGATGATCGCTGCATCCACACCTAATTTTTCGACGGCGGTCACCATTACCTCAGCGCAAAGCGTCGGGTTCTTGCAAAGCTCCAAGAACGATACCTTGTCCCTTACAGCTCGGTACTCGGCCATATACCGTCCAGCTTGTCGCATCAGCCATATAGGCGTCACATCACTGGGCTGGCGATAGCAAGCTTGCATGAAGGGGCTGCTCGAAAGGGATGCACCCAATCGATCGAGTTTTTGGGAGCCAGAATTTGGGTCGGGAGTGGAGGAAATATTCATGGAGGAACTCGACGACGCAAATCGCTTTGCTTTAAGGATACGGTGACATTTTTCCGCGGCAGCTTGAACCAGATGCCCCATTTTGTTCGGAGTTGCTTCAATATCGACGGGTAAATTCAAATGCTGCAACATTTCCGTCGTGGTCGGGCCAATCGATGCCACAACCATTCGATTCAACGACGATCGAAGTTGCTCTTCGCACCCCAGTTCTTTTGCCATACGCAACATATTGACCGCTTGGTGAGCGCTCGTGAACAGGAGCAGATCCCGTTCACCTGCGCACATCGCCTCGATATTCAGGCGTAACGGAATCGTATCCTCGGGAAAATCCCATTGATAGACGCGCACGTTCACCACGCGTGCCCCTCGCGCTTCCAAACCTGCAATCAACGAGTGATTGGTGACACCGTATTCCTGCAAACCCACGGTCATGTTCGCGACCGGTACCTGCTGATCGATCAATTGCAATACCTCGCGCCACGTGTTCGGCTCCGGCGCGCGAAACGTGGGTTGCAATCCGACCTCGCGCATCGCGACCACGGGCTTTGGTCCACGTGCAATGGTCACGATGTCGGACAAAGAGTCGAGCAATCGTTGCTTGTCGACATGCTTTTCGACGGAAGTGAGAAAGTGCTTGAATCCGACCCCTGTCAAAAAAATCACTGCTCCGACTTCGCCGGTCATCACGCGGTATGCGAAATCGATGACATCCTTGTTGCGTTCGATCGGCATCTCACGCATCGAGGGACTTACGAAGGGGGCACCACCAAACTTTTCGATCATCCGGGAAAACTCATCGCGACGCCGGCTCTCTAGCGCCGCGACGCGTAATCCAGCAAACGATGGCCCAACCTTTGCGGAAGCTCCCACCGGAGGGTCGCTTGGTGGATTGGAGTTGGGATCGCGGTTGGGGTCAGGCATAGCTCTTACAACAGCTCGTATAGATCGAATTTAGGATCGAGGGATGGACCAAAGTACGGAGAGATTGGTAGTGTGGGTTTTTCGGGGTAGTTTTTTTACGGCGGGTTTGTTGGATTTAGGATTTCGAAGCAAGTCGTTCGAGGACTTTGGCCAAAGCGTGGATTCCTTCGGCACCATCTCCGCGAGCTTGGGCCGATCGCCAAAGCTGGGTTACTAAGGCGGCCCCAGGAAGGGCGACTTGGGCCGATTCCGCAGCCTCTGCTACCAAACGCATGTCTTTCTGCTGGGTGTCCACCATGAACCCGGGCGCCCAATCGCTGTGGCATATCTTTGGTCCGAGAGTTTGCAATGCCCAACTGGTAGCTGCACCGCCTGCCAAGGCCTGGACGAGAATCGCGGGATCGATCTCAAGCCCCTTGGCCAACGTCATGGCTTCGCACACCCCCAACAGGTTCATAGCTCCCATGATTTGATTGCACAGCTTTACACCTTGTCCGGCCCCGAGAGGACCGCAATGCGTGATGTTCTTTCCCATGGCTTGAAAGACCGATTGAGCCGCCTCAAAATCGCTCGCCTTGCCCCCCGCGAGGATACTCAATGTCGCGTGTTGAGCACCGATGGTTCCACCGGTCACCGGAGCTTCCAAGAACCGGAAACCCATCCCTTGCAACTTTTCTCCGATCTCGATCGACACCCGCGGTGAGATGGTGCTCATATCGATAAACAACGCGCCAGGCTTTGCACCGCGATAGGCCCCCAATTCGCCCAACAGTACCGCTTCAACATCTTTACCATCGGTCACGCAGGAAATCACAACATCGCAATCAGCGACCGCAGCCATTGGCGTTTCAAAAAATCTACCCCCGACGGCCACGACATCATCCGCTTTTGACTTCGTGCGGTTGTAACACTGAACGACAAAACCGCTTCGGATTAAATTGCAAGCCATCCGGACTCCCATGAGCCCGGTTCCTAGGAAAGCAACCCGCTGTGATTTCGATTCCGACATATGCCCTTTTCCTATTACGTTTATCGCCCCCGTGGTTGCCTATCGCCAGGAGCAATCCATCGATGAGTCGCAGCATCCACTTTAGGATTTTGAATCTGACTCGGTTCGAGCACCAACCCGGTGCACCCCAGTGGCGCAGGTGATATGCTAAACCAACTCGTTGGTATCGAATAGGCAAAATTCGTTCACAGAACTGCGAAGGTGCTATCATCAGGATTGTTATTGAACAGGATCGCCAAGCCATGGGTGCGCATTCTGCGAAATTAGCGGCTGAATCCCTCAGAAAAGCCATCCGAGAGCGCGGCGAAGCGAGACTGATTGTGGCGACCGGATCGAGTCAATTCGAGGTACTGAATGCATTGATATCGGAGCCTCTCATCGATTGGTCGCGAGTTGACGGATTCCACTTGGATGAATACGTCGGAATCCCCACAACGCATGGAGCCTCGTTTTGCGGCTACCTCAAGGAGCGATTCGTCGATCGGGTACCGCTTCGTTCCTTCCATTATTTGGATGGCATGTCCGATCCGGTTGTAGTCTGCAAACGTGCGGGGGAGGCGCTGCGAGTGCATCCGATCGATGTCGCATTGATTGGGATTGGCGAAAACGGCCACTTGGCGTTTAACGATCCTCCTGCCGATTTTGAAACGCGAGACGCGTACCATGTGGTACAACTGGATGAAGCATGCAGAATGCAACAAGTAGGCGAAGGGTGGTTCGAAACACTAACGGATGTCCCGACGCACGCGATCAGCATGACAATCCATGAAATCCTCCAGACCCACGAAATCCTTTGTAGCGTTCCTGATTCCAGAAAAGCTACCGCGGTCGCGAACTCCATCGACGGCCCTCTTACGAATCAAGTACCCGGCTCGATTCTCCGGCAGCATCCTAACACGACGATCATGCTCGACCTCGCTGCAGCGAGCTTATTGAAATCAAGAACATCATGACCTACCTAACATAATGCCCCGCGAAATATAATGACGTATTCGAACAAGCCAAAAGTTGTCATCATCGGTGGAGGATTCGCCGGAATGGCATGCGCACGAGCACTTGCCAACGCCAGTGTCGAAATCCAACTGATCGATAAACGTAACTTTCACCTCTTTCAGCCTCTCCTCTACCAAGTCGCAACCGGTGGGCTCTCGCCGGCCAATATCGCCGCCCCGCTTCGAAGTATTTTCAAAAGGCAGCGAAACGTACAGGTCTTGATGGAGAACGTTTCCGGTTTTGACTTGGAGAATAAACGCGTTCAACTGGATTCCGGATCCTCGCTCGAATTCGATTACTTGGTCGTCGCTACCGGTTCGCAGCATCACTATTTCGGCAAAGACAACGAATGGGAATCATTCGCGCCAGGGCTTAAGACTGTCGAAGATGCGACTCGAATTCGCAGGATGGTTTTGACCGCATTCGAAGATGCAGAACGCGAACCGGACCCATCTCTCCGGGCATCTCTTCTGACCTTTGTCATCGTGGGTGGCGGACCGACAGGAGTCGAGATGGCGGGTTCTATTTGCGAACTCGCTCGCTTCACCATGCGAAAGGATTTTCGCGCTATCGACCCAACCTCGGCTCGCATCATCCTGGTTGAAAACAGTGAAAAAGTTCTCGACAAATTCCATCCATCTCTTTCCGATAGTGCGCAGAAAGCCCTTGTGAGTCTGGGAACCGAGGTGTGGAACGAGTCACGCGTCGAAGAAATCCAATCGGACCATGTGATGATCAAACGAAATGGGACCATGCATCGCATCGATACCCGCAACGTCATCTGGGCCGCGGGAGTCAAAGCGTCGAAATTGGCAACGGAGTTGGCGAAATCCGTCGGTAAAGAATCACTTCTCGATCGCGGCGGACGCATCGCGGTGGATGCATGCTGCTCGATCGCTGACCACCCCAACGTGTTCGCGGCCGGCGACATGGCGGCATTTCCTACCGAAAGTGGCACTACACTTCCAGGCGTAGCTCCGGTTGCGATGCAACAAGGGCAATACATTGGGCAACGCATTGCTCGCATGGCCCAAGGGGACAAACCATCGCAACCGTTTGTGTACTGGGACAAAGGAACCATGGCCACGATTGGGCGTTCTCATGCCGTCGTGGAATCGGGCCAGTGGCGATTGACGGGACGACTCGCTTGGCTCGCATGGCTGTTCATCCACATCCTCTATTTGGCGCGGTTTGAGAATCGTGTCTTGGTGATGTTCCAGTGGTTTTGGAGTTACATCACACGCAACCGAACCGCGAGATTGATCACGCATGCAACGCCCAAAGGGCCGTCAGCATCGACCCTCCTCGTGATCCTGTCCTGTGCACTTTTTCCTGCGGCATCGTTGGCAGATGAGCCTCAACCAGAGGAAACTGAGTTGATGCCCGCTCCCGCGATCGAGATCCTCGATCGACGGGTGATCAGCTGGAAGCCACCTCTCTACCACGGTTGGCCTACGTTAGCGAAACGCTCGAATGGTGAATTGCTGCTCGCATTTTCGGGCGGCCGAGAAGCGCACGTATGTCCCTTTGGACGGCTTGAATGGATGCGATCGAAAGACAACGGTCAGTCATGGGGCTGGCCACAAGTCATTCTCGACAGTCCCATCGATGATCGCGATGCGGGAGTCTTGGAGACGAGCCGAGGTTCGATCCTTGTAACGCACTTTACCTCACTCGCCTTTGAGCCCATACTCGAACGTGCCGAGAAAACACCGGTCGGTCAACCGGGTGGGTTTACCGATGAGAAACTGGTCGATGAATGGAGAGCTGCCCGTGATCGGCTGACGCCCGACGAGAGACGCGCTGAGCTGGGCTGCTTCATGATCCGATCCACGGACGGAGGCGTCACTTGGTCCTCGCGGTACCGTGTTCCCGTGAACAGCCCGCATGGGCCTATCAACTCGCGCGACGGGAGGCTTCTTTATGCCGGCAAGTCACTCTGGGACGGAGGGCGATTCGGGGTATGCGAGTCCAGCGATGATGGGATTACTTGGCAATGGATCTCCGACATACCTATCCGAGAGGGAGACATTGGATCGGCGTATCATGAGTTGCACTTGGTCCACGCCAGCGACAATCGTTTGATATGCCACATACGGAATGAAAACCCGCAGTCTAAGAACGAGACGCTGCAAACCGAATCCGAAGATGGTGGCCGCACCTGGACCATTCCTCATTCGATCGGTGTATGGGGACTCCCCTCGCATTTGCTTCGCCTGAGAGATGGCTCGTTACTCATGTCGTATGGGTATCGAAAACCACCCTTCGGCAATCAAGCACGCGTTAGTGTTGATTCCGGGAGAACCTGGAGCGAACCGATGACGATCAGCGACGACGGACACTCAGGAGATCTCGGTTACCCATCCACGGTAGAATGCGACGATGGTGCCTTGGTCACCGTTTGGTACGAAGTCCTCAAAGACTCACCCTTGGCGCAATTGAGACAAACTCGTTGGAAGTTCGCTAGATAACCAGCCAAAACAGCTCACCAGTTATCCGCTATTCGTTTCCTCACACCCCAATTCGATCTGCAATTATCTTTTCCGCAACTATGGTTTCCAAAAGAATCAATCGTGCTTGGGCATTGGCGATCGCGGCCTTCGTGTTCTGCGCAAACAATCCGATAGCTGCATGCCAAGAGTTCATCCCTCGCACACAAACCAAACCACCTGGGCCACCACTATCTCCGGAAGAAGCCCTTCAAAAAATGGTCGTTCCGGACGGCTTCCACGTCGAGCTCGTCGCGAGTGAACCCGACCTGCTCAACCCTGTTGCCATGGCGTTTGACGATTCAGGTCGAATCTATGTAACGGAGAGCTTTGAATACCCCCGTCACGAACCTGGCCCAGGTCGGGATAGGATCAAGATTCTCGATGACACCGATGGAGATGGTCGCGTCGACAAGGTCACCATCTTTGCAGAAGGGTTGAATATCCCATCCGGCATCGCGGTTGGCCATGGAGGAGTTTGGGTTGCCAACGCGCCTGACATCTTGTTTCTCGAAGACACTAACGGCGACGATGTCGCCGATAAATCTACTGTCATCGCCACGGGCTTTGGTCGAGACGATACGCACGAACTTCCCAATGCGCTGACATGGGGACCGGATGGTTACCTGTATGGTCTCAACGGTGTCTTCAATCGATCTGTGGTCACCCAAGGCGATCAAACGTTCGACTTCACCTGCGCCATGTTCCGCATTCATCCTCGGACCCGCAAATTTGAATTGTTCTGCGAAGGAACGAGCAACCCATGGGGAATCGCGTTCGACACCGAGGGAAGTGCATTTATCAGCGCCTGCGTGATTGACCACCTTTGGCACCTGACCGAATCTGGATACTACCTTCGTCAAGGTGGACCCTATCCGCCGCACACGTGGTGGGGGGATTCTATCGTGAAGCACAAGCACCAAATGGCTGCATACTGCGGTATCGAATTTTTTGATTCGGCGGCTTACCCGGAAAAATATCGCGAAAAGCTCTACATGGGCAACATCCATGGTGGTTGCATCAACGTCGATCGAATCGCCCGATCGGGTGCCACGTACCAAGGATTCGGCGAGCCCGATTTCTTGACTGCCAACGACGTGTGGTTTATGCCGGTCGCTCAAAAAGTAGGACCCGATGGGTGCCTCTACGTTCTCGACTGGTACGATCGATACCATTGTTACCAAGACGCTTCCGCCGATCCAAAAGGAGTCGACCGAGGCCATGGTCGCTTGTATCGGGTGGTGTATGGCGAACGCCCCAAGAAAACGATCGCGGATATCCATGCTCTCTCCAATAATGCATTGGTACAAGCACTTGGTAATGAGAACATCTTCGTTCGGCAGCGTGCTCAACTGGAACTCGCCGAACGTTCGATTGCTAAGGAACCTCAAACCCACCAGCAGCTTGAAGACATCTCTCTCGCACCAGCCACACCCCAAAAGCATCGCATGCATGCTATGTGGGCAATGGCTTCCGCTGGAACACTCAGCCCATCGTACCTTCAGAAACTGATGCAGCATGAGGATCCCGAACTGAGAGCATGGGGCGTCCGACTCGCAGGTGACCACCAACCCACCCATGGCGAGATAGCTAACAGAGTCCTCGAACGAGCGGCCGACCCGGACCCACGAGTACGTATCCAAGTGGCCATCGCGACTCCGAAATTCCTTGATGCACCCAAGTCGATTGGCACCTTCGACAGCGCAGCGATCGTAAAGACGGAACTCAACGTCCTGCGAAACAGCGTTGACGATCCAATCTTGCCAAGGGTCGTTTGGCAAAACTTGTTACCCCATATTGTCGACAATCGCCGTGGGATCATCGACGAACTCCAGTCACCCACCGACTCCCCCAACCCGTTGTTGCAAGCGATGCTCCCTAGACTGGCAGACAAGTGGGTCTCCAGCATCGCAGCCAAATTGGATACCCCAGACTCGCAGCAACTGCTCCAAGACTTATTCGATCTCACCGAGAAACTATCCTCAAGTCGCCCGAACGACGCAGCACAAATACTGCGTTCGATTTCGGTTCGCGTTCGCAATGGCGAGTTTTCACCCGAAACTATTCGCCCTTTCTATCAAGCATTCCTAAAGAACATACCCTCGAGTTCAACCTCGGACGAAACGATGGATGCGTCGTGGCCAAAAGAACGATTGATCGCGAATATCATCGCGGGTGATAGCAAAGCATTGGAACAGGTCGAGGCCATGGTCGCTGCGAGAAAGACCGAGCCGAAAACGTTGCGAGATCTCCTCCTATTCGCCGCTCAGCATCGACGGCGAGTCGTTGCCATGGCAGAAAAGCAACTCCTTGAGGAGCTTGCTAATTCCAAAGATGTCGATCCGGCGTTGCGTGACACTATCCTTGATCTATCGATCGCTACCAACAATTCCGATGATCTACAGAACCTGATCCGTATGCTTCCTAAATTGAAGCCGGTCTTGCAAGCCTCCATTGCAGAAAAGATGTGCCAACGCGAGCCTGCGGCATCGACCCTTTTAGGTGTCGTCGCCGATGGCTCGATCCGAAAGGAGTTGATCGGCCCAAACCGAGTCCGACTACTCGCCAGCAACGGTTCGGAGACCGCAAAACAGTATGTGGCAAAGATCTGGGGCACTGTAAATACCGAGAGCAACCAAGAACGCGAAGCCATCGTCAAGAATTTGTTGAATCAAATGCGAAAAGGTGCACACGGAGATCCGCAACGAGGATGGGTCGTCTACGACCGCATTTGCGGACAATGCCATGTGATGCATGGTCGCGGTGCCGAAGTTGGCCCGAATATCACCGCCAACGGCCGTGGATCGTACGAGCAATTGATGGTCAGTGTCTTTAACCCGAGCCTCGTGATCGGTGACGCGTACAAGGGTGTCACCATTCGTACCGAGGACGGGACCGTCGTAACGGGGCTATTGGTATCGCGGGACAAGGAGAAAACCGTTCTCAAAGTCCAAGGAGGCAAAGAGCAAACGATCCTCGAAAAGGAAATTGAAACCTTCCAGCAGGATAAAAGGTCGCTTATGCCCGAAGGGATCGAAAACCAGCTCAGCCCTCAAGAACTTTTCGACCTCTTTGCGCTGTTGACGCTGGAGCAACCGCCGGAGTCGAAGGAAAACACCATCCTCTCGGGGACCCCCGAGGACCTCCATCGCTCCAAATAGTGGAATACAAGCAAACAAGGCTGCTGGTGACGCAGTGCGGGATTTGATTGCGGCTAGAGAAGCACCAGCCCTTATTGAGCAATCTTTCACGACGGTCGGCGGGGTACGACGGGTTGATGTGCTTAAGCTGGGAGACGAGCTCCGCGTCACAACATTGTGGACTTTTACGTCCGAGAACTCGGCACTAGCAGTCGAGCTTATCTTGCTAGCGCGGTCACAGGGAGACGCTGGACTCATACGTTGTGTGGATGACTGATTTGTGCCGACTTCGATGCTCGATTTCTGCTCACACTCGCTGTGAACTTTGCCATTTTGCGGCCAGTGCGCGGAAGCTGAGACAGTTGTCATTCGGAAGCAAGTCAGTTTCGGGCGTGGAATCGATCCCCCTATCCTGTCTCGGTGTGTTTGCTTTCGATCTGTACAAGGCGATCTGAGAGTGCACACTTGAAGCAAGTTACTGCGCGGTTCGCTGCTAATCTTGCTTGTCTGGCAACTGAGCGAGCATCGCTGAGTTGGTTCGGAA
>CAITIE010000098.1 GCA_903892355.1 uncultured Pirellula sp.
ACCACTCTCGTCGGATGCGTTTGGAGCGATCACGGCCGCGACGTCCGGTGGCACGAGTGCACCGTTCACCCGGACCTTGTCATCGATCGCATCGACGGCGCTGTCGGGTACAGCAGCAGATCCGGCCAAGGCATCGGCCAACGCGGGGCAAGCCGTGACGCTCGTTGGATCTGGGCTCGCAAATACCCGTATCCTTCTTGGGTACACCGACTACTTTGGAAGAGAGCGTTTCGAATGGGTTGCCACTACAAATCCATCTTCAGACGGCATGTCAGCAGGGATTAGCATTCCCAATTTGGCCAATGGCTTACTCAAAGTCTGGCTCTTAGGTTCATCGAGTCGATTGGAGTTGCAAATCGTCCCAACGATTACGAGTGTTACCGTTAATGCCTATGGCATGGTTGAGATACAGGGTAGTGGGTTTGTGGAGGGGGCGTCGACATACGAGCTGCCGAATACCATCGTTGTGGATGATTTACTTGATGACTCAGCTTGGAATGCCGGAGGGATTGACGTGGATTGGTATGGTAATGACCGCGTACTGATTAGTTCGTCTCTCATTCCGTCGGGCCTTGGAACGGGGGTCGTGCGGGTAAGGACATTAGGAGGCACATCTGCTTCAAGACCGGTATAGTGCTTGAATGTATGGCATTTCAGCCTGTGTTTGTCCGTATGATACCGATAAGCGAGACCGGCAATGCCACAACTATCGGCTACTCGACTTCCGGGGAGGCGACTCGGCTTCCGAAATCGGGTAGTGACGTTAGTGTGTTGATGCTAGTGTCTGGCATGGTTTCAGGAAGCAGACTATGCAGCAATCGATACAGTTGGCAAACACCGAAGTTAACCGTAGGGCTCTCGGGTGACGAGTACTCACGCTCAGGTTTCGAATGTGTTGATGAACAACCTTGCGGTTTTCTCGCACGAAAAACCGCGGAATGTGGTCGCAATTAGCTGCGAAAACAGGTGAAATCATGTTGGGGTAACTCGCTAAGAATGCAGTACAAATTCGACGGAATCTGCGATCGCTTGTCTCGGTTTGAGTGGCTCAGTTACTCCAAGTGAGATGAGGATTTTTTTGCTGTTTAAACCCGCGGTTCCAATGCTTAACAAGGTAGATAACTAGTTTGCCGAGTTCGGTATTGGGCCAAAACGCTGAAAAAGCGCAAGACTAAAACAGGGCTACGAGTTTGATAATTTGACTGATGCCACAAGTCGTTGGTTTTTGGTTCAATTTCCTATTCCGTTTTTGATGAGCCTTGTATTTTTCGTGAGGTGTGGGGGCTTTTTCAACGGAGCACGCAGTAAGGTAGTGGTTGACGAGTCGAAGGGGTGATGTAACGACGGCGGAGCGTCGTTCTGCTTTGTGGTGATGTACCTTTTGCAGGTTTTGGGCGTGTTTTGTCGAGTTGACGAGGCTGAGTTCGAAGGCGAGAATCGATAAGGATTGGATCTTAAGGTGGGAAGGTCGAGAGCCGAGCCAAGTCGCTCGGTCCCCAATTTCAGACCGCAAGATTCGAGGTTCAAACAAACTCTGGGTTTCTACCCTATGCCCAGGACTTACACGGATTCTTTCTTCCTCAAAACATGCTACTCGATCAACGAAAACTTGACCTTGCGGTAGAAATGCAGGCGAAGAGTTACGCCCTCTTGAGGTGGGTTGGCCAGGCTGTTGCGTCGGGGCTTCTCTCGTTCCGAACAGCCCATACGTATTCATCTTTGCCGCTGGCCGCCGCGGAATGGATTGAAAAACACTTTCAGAACATTCCTGAAGCCGCGCGGGTCGATCAAACAGACATTCCTGTCTTCGCAAACTTTTTTTCGACGTATCTCGAAAACTCTTTCGACCTTATCGAAAACCCAGGCAAGATCAAATTCTCGCCCGATACACATTGCTTTTGCCCGATGTGCAGTTGGATGATTGATGCACCGAATCTCAAAACCAAGTCGCTAAGCGCGGGGGATAAGAAACGTGCACTGAAGATGCAAATACACTCAGTTTTGCAACTCGGCATCGACACCAGCGCACCGCTTGACGAATCGCTCGCACAAGCAATTGTTTCCCAAAATGGCGAGGCGACGGCTCTTCTTGCTTATGGACACGATCTGATTCAAAGACTCGACGCAACAGCGAACGGACCTGCGGTGCTCGCGCTGTGGCGGCGATTTGCATGGAATGCATCGGGTTCCCCCAAACCCAAGTTTCGATTATCGACGAAGATGATACTCAATGCGGAATCGGAATTGCGAGCCTTGGTTGCTCCGCGATGAGGACGAAAAAAAGATGGCTTAGACGTTGCGTCGTTGCGATAGGTATGTTCGTTAGGTGGGGATAGCCTCCCGACCAACCTCACGCGAAGATACAAAGACGCAAAGGCAAGTCGCGGAGCTTTCTAAACAGGCCTACCGCGATCAGGTTCAAGAGCAGCGTCCATTTTAATGTAGAACGATTGTCTCAATCGTGTTTGCTAGGGTATGAGCAGTTGAGGACAACGGCTCTACGTTGAAGAGCCTGGGGATCGGACTAGCGAGCGAGTACCTCCTGATCGATTTCACGCGAAGGCGGGAGGATTATGGAGTGGATCTTGCTAAGGATCCTGGCTATTCACTGATGGTGAGCCAACGGCGTCGAGAAACTGATCGATCAATCCGTCGGGTGCTTTGACGATATGTTCGGTGCCTGGAAACCTACCGCTTTTGACGTCAGCGATGTAGTCCCGAAATCCGCCCACTCGTTCTTCCTGGATGGCTTGTTCCATTTTAAAGAGGTTCCGATATTGTTTGGTATGGCGTGGGTAGGGAGGAGCGTGGTTGCCCAAAATGTCTTCTGCAAACATGAATTGAATGTCACCGCCACTTCCGGCGCCAATGGACGATGTTACTAGACGCGTGCGACGTGAAATTTGTGCAAGCAACTCTGCAGGGACGACTTCGACTTCAACTGCCCATGCTCCTGCAACTTCAAACGTCTGAATCTGTTTGTAGATCCATAGTGCTTCCTCGACGGTTTTTCCGACCGCCTTGAGGCCACCTGTCCACGTGCTCAAGCGGGGCACGAGGCCCGCGTGAGCTTGGACAGGTATTCCTGCATTAGAAACAGCCCGGATAAACTCTGGTCCCCATTGGCACATGATCCCATCGGCACCTATATCCATGGCATCGTAACCAGCACGGACCGCTTCGGCCGGAGTGGCAATCTTTGTCAGTCCGATACAGAACGTCATGAAGGTATGAGGTGCTGCTTTTCGGATCGCAATTGCACTGGCCGGATTGGCAGGATCAAACTTGACTTTAAGTGTATCGATCCCAGCTTCTTCGGCTGCCGCCGCCTCACTCATGGTGAATGGCATGGTCTCGGTGAGAACTGTTTTGCCCTTCAATTCCTGTAGGTGTTTGATCGTATAATTCCGTGTTGCGTACGTGCCTCCTAAAGTCATCGTCCGATGCAAACCGCGTTTGTGCGCATCTTTTGGTGGCAACGGGTTCGAAGGTGTACCGTCAGGATTCATGATCTCGGTTTTCTGTTGGATTTGCTTCATCAACGCGGTTGCGTTCGATCTGATTCTGGCATGATTGAGTCGAAGCGAATGGATCACTGATTATGGCATAAGAACCGTTCGCGTGGAGGTCAAGGAGGGCCGTTTCCGAGGCACTGTGAGATATCGTATCACTTGCAATGCAGCGGATCCTTTGACGCGCCGAAAGGGGATCGCGCAGAGACGCCAAGACGCAAAGGGGGTGAAACGTGGGCCTCTACTGCTCGACAGCCAATTCTAGACATCCGCTATTTTTCGAAACATACACGCATGGGTTGAAATGGAGTGCAATTCGAACGAAGTAACCTTTGACAAACCTTTGCTGCTGGCTCGATCTCATCAGCCTGAGGACGCGATTCCGGTGCAATCATCGTTTGGTGCATTCGAAAAAGGTTATCGGAGGATTTGCCTGGAACTCATACCAGTGGGATTCTCCGCATTGCCGAAGCCCCTCCGGCGATACCTGTGGCTTGTGCCAGTGAATGTCCGTCAGTCCTGAGTCACGCATTGCGATTTCCATAGTCGCAGTGGATAAATAGTAATTGGTTACTTCGACAGTTCCCTCAGGTAGATGAAAATTCCAATGGATCGGTGCACCCTCCTCGAGGGATCCTTGAAGTCGTTTTGAATAACCGTATTTGCGGCCAGTCTCAAAGTTCGAAGGTGGATCGTCGGGATTGTTGTTGACCGTCAGGAAACGTCCCCCTGGTTTAAGATTTCGTGCAATGGCTTCGCACATCGAAAGGAGTTCCTGGTAATTGCTTGCGTAATTCAGCAAGTAAGCCGCGAACACCAAGTCCGACTTCTCGCCAAAGTCGATGGACCTTGCATCGCCAACACGATATCGAATGCCAAGCGGTTCCTTCGTTTCCTGGGAGATGGCCAAGTCGATCATTCCCTTCGAAAGATCGATGCCGCTGATCGGCGCCGCACCCAAGCGGCGGAGAATTCGAGTGTAGTAACCTTCCCCGCAAGCGAGGTCGAGTGTGTTGAGTCCTTGAACGGTACCGAGAAGACTCAGCAGCGTATAGCGTTCGATATGGGTTCGCCACGGTTGCAATTTGGACTCTTGATACTCTTTGGCGATTTTATCGTAGTCGGTCGTCATGGTTGATTTTCGCTGATCGTTATGGGTGCGGGTGATGTTTGAGAGTTGCGGCAACCCAAAGTCATTGCCAAATAGACCGAAAAAGAAATCCCGAAGCTAATGAACCAAGCGTAGTTATAAACCTCGGTCCAGAACGAGGGTGGGGCTTTGGTGCTGATCGCAGCGATAAAGCCAGGAACACATGGGATAATTCCGGCAATCAACGCCACCAAACCAGCGATGTGGAATCCATGGGTGTACCAATAAGGACCTCCGGGTTCGTAGAGACCACGCAGATCGAGTCGGGTTCGTCGCAGAACATAATAGTCCGCGATCATTACGCCACCGACAGCGCCTAGCAAAGCTGAGTAGGCGACCAGCCACTTAAAGATATAACCCGATGGATCCTCGACGAGTCTCCAAGGTTGAATCAAAATCCCGATAAGGCCCGTAAGGATCGCACCTGTTCGAAACGAGATATGTCGGGGGCTTAGGTTTGCGAAGTCATTGGCGGGCCCAACCACGTTGGCAGCAAGATTGGTCGCAAGGGTAGCGAGGACCAACCCAAACAATCCTAGAGCGTGCCAGAAAGGACTCTCGAACCGAGACAGTAACTCGACGGGGTCCCAGATGGCGCTGCCATAGATCACAACGGTTGCCGAGGTTACGGCGACACCGATGAAAGAATATAGTCCCATGGTTATGGGGAGTCCCAAAGCCTGCCCTAGCATCTGGTCGCGTTGCGTTTTGACATACCGAGTAAAATCGGGGATGTTTAGCGCCAGCGTCGCCCAAAACCCGACATTCGCGGTCAACGCAGGAAAGAAGAAAGACCAAAATTCGCCTTGTCGCTTGCCGCCAACCACAAACTGTGACGGTTGCGACAACATGGGCCCCAATCCACCCGCTTCTCGGTAAGCCCAAACCAAAAGGGCCAGTCCGAGGCCGATCAATAATGGTGCTTTGATATTTAGCAGCGCCCTCACGGACTCGATCCCTCGCCAAATGATGTACTGATTGAGACTCCAGAAAGCCAGAAAGCAAATCAGCTGAGGCAAGTTGATGTTCAGTAAAGGGATGTTCGCTTGCTGCGACCAGGAGGTGAAATACAGTTCTAAAACTTTATAGATGGCCCATCCGCCGATCCAGGTCTGGATGCCGAACCAGCCACAAGCAACCAACGCTCTCAGCAATGCGGGGACATTCGCGCCCCGCAAGCCGAAGGCGGCTCGGCAGAATACGGGAAACGGTATCCCGTATTTTGTCCCTGCGTGGGAGTTCAGAATCATCGGAAGCAGAACGATGAGGTTTCCTAAAAAGATAGTCAAGACCGCCTGCCACCAATTCATTCCTTCTTCGATCAACGAGGACGCCAGCATGTAGGTTGGAATGCAGGCGGATAAAGCGACCCACAATGCGATCATGTCCCGCAACCCCCAGCGGCGAGCCGACAATGGGACTGGTGCCAAGTCATCGCTCCAGTAGGTTTTTTCTTTCAGCGATGACTCCATCGCAGCGATATCGAGAGCCGTAGAGATTGGCATGCTATTGGCGACGTTTGTCACTTGGGATTGCATGTCGGTACACGTGCCTATAATTCTGCGGGGATGAGTAATCGGTTTGGCTCAGTTTACCAGATTAGGTACGGCCAACCATGAGAAAGAGCAAGCGGCAGAGGCACCCGTTACTACAAAACGTTTTTGATCCAAAAGTTTCGAAACTGGACTTGGTTGTGATGACCTTGGAGTTTGATCGGCATTGATGCTGGACCTTCATTCTTGCCTGCACCTGTATGACGCGGCAAAACGAAATCATCGTGAATCAGTTTTTGATTCTGGTAGACGGTGATGCGAGCATTTTCGGTTTTCTTTCCATCCTTAAACCGGGCAGCGCGAAAGGCGACATCGAAGGATTGCCATTGGCCTGCCGGTAGACAAGTCATTTGGTCTGGTTTCTTGATGCCATAGATACAACCGCAATCGGTTTTTGTGTACGTCTCAAATGGGACTTTGTAGGAGTTCAGGATTTGCAATTCGTAGCGCAGTTGCAGATAGAGTCCCGAATTGCCATTGCGTTCATGCTCGACCTCGCCCGCATCGTTGACGTTGAACTCGATGTGCATGATGAAGTCTTGATAGCTACCGGGAGTTACAACGCTATCCCATTTCGGTGAAGCGGTGAGGATACCGTCCGCAAAGTTCCACTGCGATTTGAGTTTTGGGTTTTCCGGGATCAGTTGAGATCCCTCCGGCCCGATCAACTGCTCTGCATCGGCTGGTTTTTGAAAATCGATCCAATGGCGAGTGGAATTGTCGGATGGTTTGGATGGGTCTTGGAGAGACTCTTCCTCCTCGATCCTTATCTCCGCAATCTCGATCGCCGAGGATGAAAAAGTCATGCATCCGAGGGCTAGGACCCAGACGAGGGCAACTGGTGAAAAGAGCTGGCAGGGCATGCTTGGTGAAACTCCGATAGGCACGTGGAATCATCGTGCCATTCTAGTCGAGGTATTCTAGTCGTGTCATTTGGCTTCTGCATTTCACCGTACGGATTATCGGTCTTGCTGAGGGCAATTGCACTCGTTTCGAATCGTCGAGAATTCGCTGTGGAAGTTCGTCGGACAGCGGTGAAAAATGTGGCATGACGCTCCGCCGTCGTGAAATGCTGTTCCATCATGTTCTCTGTGTTGGCGTGCATCCTTGGGTTTGCGGGTTAACGGAAATGTCTGATAAGACATTATCTAAAACGACGGCGGAGCGTCGTTCCACTTTGGCCTAAGACGCCCTTTGGAGCGTGTAGCGCTAGGAATCGTCCTACAGTGCGCCTGCCAACTTCATTTTTAGGATCTCCAAGGGCGCAAAATCATTTCTGTGAGTACATTCCACCCATCCATCGATTTAGAATGATGGTGTTGGGATTCTAGGATTGAGGCGAATTTCACCGGGGCGTTCTTTGCACGCAATAGCCATGAAACGCAACCTTTTACCATTGTTGGCAAATTTGCTTTTTTCGGCAGGCTTCCTAGCCGGTTCGGCTACCACAGGCACGATTCAAGGTTCGGAGCCGTTGGAGGATTTCCTTCAACAGCATTGCATTCGATGCCACGGGCCTCAAAAGGAGCATAGTGACGTTCGGATCGATCAACTCTCACGCGACTTCCGCATGGGGGCTGATTCGCATCGTTGGGGCGAGATCCTAGAGAAGGTCAACAGTGGCGAAATGCCACCTCAAGAGGAACCCAAGCCGACGCAGCAAGAGATCGGTGCGTTCCTAACCAGTCTCGACGCCAAGCTCAAAGAGGGACGGGCGGCACGGATGGCGGCGCGGCCCGCAGTGGCTCACTATCGCTTGAGCCGGAAAGAATACCAAAACACTGTCTATGATCTTTTAGGCGTTCGCTATGATCCGTCCAAGCCAGGGGAGTTGAACGAAGACACTCTTTGGCATGGCTTTGAACGGATCGGGTCGGAGCTTACTCTCTCCCCGTCCCACGTGGATCGGTACTACCGCGCCGCGGGCTTGGTGCTCGACCGCGCCTTCGCGGATGTATCAGGAGAGGCCCGCAAGGTTCGAAAGACGGCAGCCGACTTGCGTTACAACGGCGGGAAAGAGCAGCAAGCAATCCTGGATCGATTTGGTATCAAGCGACCGCTGCGATACTTGCTCTTTCCTGGCCGCGTGCAATCGGCACTCGCCCCTCATTGGTTCGGAAAGACCGGGCCAGAGCACAGCGGCCTCTACAAGGTTCGCATCCAAGCCAGTGGGATCCGTCCACCTGGTGGGCAACCAGCGCACTTGAGCATTGGCAAGCCTACCGGCGAAGAGACGGTCGACAGCATCCTGGATTTTGACCTTACGGCTCCCGAGGATACCCCGCAGGTCTATGAATTTGATGTTTTCCTCGAGATGCCAACCTCGCTCGACTTTTGCATTGTTTCGACCAACCCCGTGGACCGTAGGCAAGGGGCTGCGTTCCGCAACGCGCTGACGAGTTCAAATGGTTATATCTTCACGCACAGCAGCGATACACTGCTTCTGAGCGCGAATGCGCCGCAGATGTTTGACGACCGAGGGAACGGATTATTCTCGACGGTGATTCTCGATTGGATCGAATGGGAAGGCCCATTGCTTACCGAGGAGGAGAAGTCCCGAAGGGCTGGAATACTTCCACCGGATGGTGCGACGGCCGAGGTGGTTGCAGAGCATCTGAAGCGATTCGCGGAGCGAGCTTGGCGCCGAGAGGTGAGGATGGAAGAACTAGCTGTTTATCGGAATGCATATCAATCGGAACGCGACGCTGGCGAATCGTTGGTGGATGCGTACCGCGTAGCGTTGCAAGGGATTTTGACGTCGAGGCATTTTATCTATCTCGTCGAAGGTGATCCGCAGGCACGCGAACAACTTCATGACTGGGAGCTCGCTTCGAGATTATCCTATTTTTTATGGAGTTCGATGCCCGACGACCCATTGTTCGCGGCTGCGAAAGCGGGTTCACTCAAGGGTGATGGATTGGCAAACGAGGTGGACCGCATGTTGGCCTCGAGCAAGCCCGATCGCTTCATCGATGATTTCGCACGTCAGTGGCTGCAACTTCATCGGTTGGGGATGTTTCCACCGGACAACAAACTTTATCCCACCTACGATGCGTGGTTGGAGGTGAGTTTGCGTCGCGAGCCGATTGAATACTTCCGCGAGATATTTCAAAAGAATTTGCCGATCGACAACTTTATCGATTCCGATTGGACCATTGCCAATACGAGACTTTGCGATTTTTACGGTTTGCCCGAACCGAGCCGGGAGGGATTTCAGCGAGTCGCTCTTAAGCCCGAGGATCACCGAGGTGGACTGCTGACCATGGGAGCGGTGTTAGGATTGACTTCGGATGGGACCCGGCATCGACCGGTCCATCGTGGGGTGTGGGTTAGCGAAGCGATCTTTGGCAAAACGCCGCCATCGCCACCTGCAAACGTGGATCCGATCGAACCCAACACCGCAGAGGGTCCCAAGACCACCATTCGCCAAAAGATCGAGTCGCATCGAAACAATGCAAACTGTGCAGCTTGTCATTCGAAAATTGATCACTTCGGGATCGCATGGGACAACTACAACGCGATAGGGCAATGGCGCACTCGCGAGCGCGTTGAGAAAGGAATCGGCGAGGATCCGTTGATTGATGCCTCAGGCGAGATGCCCGATGGCCGGCGGTTTCAGGAACCGGTCCAATTTAAGAAATTGCTGCTCGAGGATCGCGAACTGATCGCGAGGGCTTTTATTGAGCACCTTTGCACCTATGCGCTGCGTCGGGTGTTAACGGTGGACGATAAGGATGATCTCAATCGGATTGAAGCCGAAGCTAAGAAGAATGAGTATCGAGTCAAGGATATCGTGCGAGCGGTGGCTTTGTCCGAACTGATGAGGAAACGCTAGTGAGATGTGAAATGGGTAATGGGTAATGGAAAATGCAAAAGGGTACTGGATGAGAATGAGTAATGGGTAATGGAGAGTGGAAAATGCAAAATGAGATGAGGAAAGGAGCGGACATCGAAGATCGATTGTTGGACTTTGCTGTTCGAGTTGGCAAAGCAATCGATATTTTACCAGATACACGACTTGCAAGACACGTGGCTGGACAACTGGTCCGTTCCGGAACATCGCCGGCCCCCAACTATGCCGAAGCATGCGCGGCAGAGAGCAAACGAGACTTCATTCACAAACTTTCAATCGCTCTCAAGGAGCTTCGAGAGAGTTCTGTTTGGATTCGATTAATCGTCAAGTCAGAACTGACACCGGAACAACGCCTCGAACAGCTTCAGGATGAGTGCGATCAACTTTGTAAAATCATCGCCAAGTCGCTCGTGACCGCCAAATCAAACTCATCACATCCAGACATAACCTAGCAACCATTTTCCATTACTCATTACTCATTACTCAAGCTTTTTCACTCATTTATTCCTCCGGCAGTTTCTCCAAGCGGCTAAACCCTAGGACGCGTCTTCCCACAAGGAACCAAGAACCATGAACTTTTTATCCCAATCTTGGCTGATCGATCGTCGCCACGCATTGCGTGCGTTGGGGAGTTGCATCTCGCTCCCGTTCCTGGAGTGCATGGTTCCGCTTCGAGGAGCGGAGCCACCGCCGACGCCGCGTCGCAGCGCTTTTATTTATCTAGCCAACGGTGTGCATTCGCTCAACTACCAGATCACGGATACAGGAAAGGATTATCAGTTTTCGCGTTCGCTCAAGCCACTGGAGAAACATCGCGAGGTAATCACACCGATTAGTGGCTTGCACCATCCAGGAGCGCTCGGTCACCATCACAACTGCATTTCGGTTTGGTTGACGGGTGGCAAGCTGGGGCCTTCGGATCGAAATACGATCTCGGTCGATCAGAAGATGGCTGAGGTTACAGCCAAGCATACGCGTTACCCTTCGATGGAGATCGCTTTGACTCAGGATTCGCTCGCGTGGACGGCTGACGGCGTTCGGCTACCTGCCATGCGCCGGTGCAGCGAGATTTTTGCATCCTTGTTTGAAGAGCCCAAGGGAGGGACTGCGGCACAGCGCAAGGCACTTCGGAGAAAGGGGAGTGTCCTTGATGCCAACCTTGAGGAAGTCCGGAAGCTCGAGGAAGCGATGGGTGCGGCGGACAAAGGCAGGCTCGATCAGTATCTGACCTCGGTTCGCGAGGCGGAAATCCGCACGCGGCGGGCCGATGCGTGGCTCGATACACCATTGCCGAGTATCTCAGAGAGCGATCGTAAGAGAACCAATCGGGATGTTGCTGCGACGATGGCAGGGGAGTACTTCCGCACGGTTTATGATCTTATTGTTCTGGCGTTTCAAACCGATGTGACGCGGGTGGCGACGTTCAGTCTTGGGGGTGAAGGTGATGCGTTTTCGATTCCAGAAATCGGTATCACGGAGTCTCGGCATCAGCTAAGCCATCACGGTGGCGACCCTGGGTATATGGAGAAACTGACGAAGTACGACACCTTTGCGATTGAGCAATACAGTTACTTTTTAACGCGACTCTCAGAGACCAAGGACCTCAGTGGCCAGCCTTTAATCGGCTCCACGATGGCCCTTTTCGGGAGCGGTATGTGTTATGGTCATAGCCATGGTAATGCAAACCTACCGTTGGTACTCGCAGGTGGGTCCGATTTGGGCCTCAAGCACGGTAGCCATCTTGATTTTAATCAAGGTCACTTTCAAGGTTACCAGCTCGATAAACCGGGTGAGCACTACGGACTGTGCAGTCGCCCAGCGAACTCGAACGCTCACATGAGCAACCTGTTGCTCTTGATGGCACAGCGCATGGGGGTAGAAACTGACAAATTTGGCGATAGCAACACAGTGATCGAAATATGAACCACTCTCAGACTTTAGGTTCGACAATCGCGATTTGCATATGCTTAGGAATGGTGACTCAATCCGCCATTGTTGCGGATGAACCATTTCGACCCGAGGCTGGGAAATTCCCGCCTTCGGAAAAGGCTCACGCGTACAAGGGTGAGTTGGTGTTCGTGGATCATGCGAACCGTCGTGGGAGTATTCGAGTCGCAGGAGGGGGGATGTTTTTCCGAAACGACCCGCATCCTTTTGCTATGCTTCCCTACGGCATCATTCGATACCATGGTGCGCCCGCAGACCTGAGAAATATTCCACTTGGCACCGTGCTGCATGTTCGAGCATTTCTACCTCCCGACCCCAGGATATCCTCGGTTCCCGTATTGCCGGTCGACAATAAGGATCGTGACGCGAATCACAATCGAGGTGCCGGAGTCGCCCCTGCCGAAAATCATCTCCTGTTGCTTGAGGACGAACCGAGTCACTGTTTGAGCGAGGGTAAAGTTTGGAAACTGCAGGAGCTTGAAATTCAAAACAGGGAAGGGAAGATCGTCGCCGTTTGCGAATCGAAGCAGCCTTCTGAGTCCAATTCCTCGGTTAAAGTGGAGTCGCAAACCATGACTTTTGATGCTGCCACTCGAATTTGGCGTGGTCGCGAAAGCCTCGGCATCGAGGACTTGGTTGCCGAAGGGGTATGGCCAGCGAGTGGAAAGAAATCCCTGGATGGCCAGAACGTTTTGCTCGGGATCACGTGGAAGCCAACACCAGATGGCATCTTTACCCGGTTTCATATTTCGGACATTTGGTTGGACGAGGCTGCGAGCCAACGGGCTGCGCGGAGTCAAGCCGAGGTGCATAAAGCATTCATTCGAAGTCGGTGGTTGCCTGCGTGGGTCGATTCGGTGGAGTACGGAAAATTCGGGCGTGCCACGGTAACCGCGACCTTGTTCGGTGGGATGGACGAGTCGCTTTACTCCGATTTCAAGTCAGGTGTACCAGCGATGATGAATGCCGTTGAGAATACGTTGAAGCACATTCACGGTGCCTATGGTCCAGCCCACATGGCCTCGCGCGGTTCTATCTTGGAAGTAACCAAAGCCCCCGGCGTTCCACCGCTTGGCAGTAGCGGCATACAAATCCGATTCGAAACGGACCTCGTGATTGAAGGTATTCGACCTGGCAAAGTGGTACGGGTTCGCCCTAACAATTGGCCGCTCGTCGATGTGCCTCGTGAGGAGTATCTCAATGATGCCAACAGTATCGAAGAGCGATTTCCTACTCCGGCAATCTTTCCAAAGTATTGAGTTGGTTGGATACGAAGCCGAACTCACTGTTAGCATGGGAGTGCCCCAATGGGAAGTCGATCCATGAAACATGGGTGAGCAACGATCGCGTATACTTTTGTGGGCGTTACCTTATTAAGAGTGACCAAAACTAAGACGTGTCGACGCACTTTGCATTTCTCTATGCAGGCCTGGATTCTTCATGCAACCAAAGAAAGTGGGCTCCCTTTGCGTTGGTTGGAGTCTGCCTCTGGGATGCTGTAGTCTTTTTGCGCAATCGTCGCAATCCGATGTCGTACGGGTTTTTATTCTTGCCGGCCAGTCAACTATGGAGTGCAAGGCGGCGAATAAGCTTTTGGAGCATCAGGCGACAGATCCGAGAACCAGACATGTTTTTGCACATCTGCGAAAGGACGACCTATGGATTTTGCGAAATGATGTGTTTACAGGTCGGTTCGGATAGGCCATACCACTACTTAGGGGTTGCGATTTCGTTTGGTCGAATCGGCCATGCTCTCGGAGACGCGATGTTGGAGGTGCTTCAAACGCCCCGTTGAATCCGGTTTATTCCGAATTTAATCGTCACTTCAACGACGAGTTTCCGGGGTTGCAACTGACGGCGGTTACTTATTTCCGAGATGCCGGATTCTGAAAATCCTCGTGCGGATTCCTGGTATATTCACTTGCGATGACAAACCACGATGCGATGCAATCACCATTTTCGTGGCGTTACCTAGCCAGCTCTGCTCAACGGAACTGAGCTCAACGCAGACGAAGATCAAGTGCGAGCGGACCTTCTTTTATCACACCGATTTCGAGCGATTGAGTCCGCCGAGACGTCCAGCAATCTTAAAACGAAGTGAATAGGGCTACCATGGATCCGCTAAATCCAATCATCGATGAGCGAGGGGGGCAATCTCGTTCGACCAGACGGAACGCGTTGAAACTAGGTCTTATCTCCAGCGTTGCATCGCTCCCCCTCGGAAATGCAGTTGCTGCCCCACTCGGTCTATCGAGTATTCAGACCGAACCCGATTCCCCAAATGAATCTCCAGCCCCATTTCCATTCCATGGGCTTCTTGAAAACGAGGGAAGAAGTTATTCCAATTGGGGGCAATCCCATGCAACTAAACCAGCCGTCTATGTTGAGCCAGTCAGTTACGAGGATGTTCAGGAAGTCGCGCGTAATGCGAGTCGATTTCCGTCGCCGGTGAGTCCTGTCGGATCCATGCTCTCCGTATCCAAGACCATGATTAACGATGGAGGCACATTGCTGTGCACGAAGCGGTTGGACGAAATCATCGGTTTGGAGATCGACTCGAGCGGACGGCAGATTGTTCGGGTCCAAGCGGGATGCCGACTTAAAAAGCTTCACCTATGGCTTCAAGCCCGTGGACTCGAAATTCCTTTTCAGGCCGAGATCGGCGAAGCTACCGTTGGATCTGTTGCGGTGGGTGATACCAAAGATTCATCCATTGATGCTGCTGGATTCTTCTCCGTGAATGTAACGAGCCTAGTTTTTGTAGATCAAAACGGCGAGCGTTTTTCGCTATCCGAAGCAAATGATCCAATAAAATTCTACGAATTCAAATGCTCCTATGGCCTTAAGGGAATAGTCGTTGAATGTGGCATTGCGGTTCGTCAAGCCACCCTGACGGAATCCAGATTCCATGTGGTGACCTCGAGGACACCTCAGGAGTTCGCGGAAACCATTTTGAAGCTACGAAGTGGTGCCGATGCATTTTTCGCAAACGTCCTTTTGGACAAGCTATACGCCATCGGTGATCAACGTTTTAAGCTTGGTCCTGGCGCGAGCACTCCGTCCAGTTCCCAACCACTCTTCGACCGGGTGCGTTTGGATAAAAGGGTAAAGATCCAACATGGAGGGATACCTAGATCCAATACCGAAGAACTTCGATTGCCCTTTGAAAAACTCATCTATTCCAGAGCGGATTTTGTCAACGAATACTGGAGGCCTACGGATACTGAAAACCGGTTGGACTTTCAGTTCTACGAGCACGATCTCACAAACTTTGGGATGGTGCTCGAGCAATCCTACGAATTCACGAAGTCGTTTGAAGACAAGCATGGTTTCGTTCCTAACCTATGGGCCTTGTACTTTGTCAAACGTCCGGAGTCGAAAGTGAAACCGTATGGTCTTTATTCTAGCGGGCCAGGTATCTCGTTTTCGTTCGATCCGATTTACTCGAACCCGAACGATCCCAAATGGCAATTATTCGCCCAAAGCTACAACAGACTGGCGATTAAAAAACTCAATGCGAGGCCGTCGCCGATACAGACTCAATGGTTGGTGCCAGGAGACCTAGTAATTCCCAAACAGCTCTCCCATCCTCGGTTCACCACACCGTACTATGCCCAGTTTCTTGGGTAACTGATACCCAATGATGCGCGTTTGCTCGTTGGGTTACATTCATTTGAATGTATTCGTTCGGCACCCGAGTTGAGGCGAAATCATCGTTGATACTGGGCCGATTGTGTCGGGGGCATGGATCAACGCTATCTACCTAAGCGTTGCGCAAATTTGCCCACTACTTCTTGGTTTTCAATCGGATGAGAACTTCGTTGCGACGCAGGGGCCCTGGGGTGAATGGTGGATCGTAGCCAGCGGTTTCAACGCCGCTTCCTTGGGTCGATTCATCGGCGACGAGGCCTTTCGATCCCATCCATGCTCTTAGCTTGGCCTCGGATTCTTTGGCAGACTTTGAATTCAATTGACCGGAGAATCGCACCACGGCAAACCGCCCCCCTGCCCGTTTGCGAACATCGACTTGCTCACCCGTCGGTTTTGGGACGCCTTGTGCGGCGACATCTTTGGGCATTACAAACCCCATCTGAACGCTGGAGCCTGCATCTTTCCCATCCATAAACACGGGGGTGGTCATGGAGATCTTCTGTTGGTTCTCATTGGCACCGCTGATGTAGCGGAACAGCTTCATGAAACTGCCATCGCGGCCTTGGGAATCCAGATTAGTGGTTGTTGCGGCCAGCATTAAGTCAGGATACTCGCGGACTTCGAACTTACCCTCGGATTCGACAACCTTGTATTCTGCAGATTCGTAGCCCCCGCGGGCGATCAGATTCCAACCAAATACGCCAACCAGGGCTAGGCCTATCACGGTTCCTGAGTAAATCATCATTGAGAGTTTCTTCGGTTTTTGGAGAGTCACGGAAGGCACCTATCGGGGGTTAAATTCACCTCGCTAACATTATATCCGCCTGCCAACTGCGAAAAATAGCAATGGAAACGTCGAAACGAACCACGCGGCGTATTGGCAAAGCCGAATCGGCGTGCAAAACCATTCGCAGGGCATCACCAGCAGGGCATCCGATGATTGCGCCCGGACGACCACAAAAACTCCTCCATTGGGATACAATGGGGAATTGACTAGGTTCGCGTGTTGCTAGCCATTGCGTAGGTGGCTTTCGTGCTGTCTATGGGAGGGCGGAACGTTGACTTTGTTGAAGGGAGCAGGTACTCTGCGCGTGATGATTTCAGCTTCTACTAAAGACGATCTGACCACCTGAATTGCCGCCGGAAGGGGAGATGATGTCTGGTGCTGAATGCCGATCTAGAAATGGTTTCTCTGAGAATCAATGCGGTGCTTGGCTCCGTAGCCCTTGGCTGTTTATCGTCGCCGGTTGTTGGTTCAGTTCTTTGTCTCTTTCATCGCGAGTATCGGGGGAAGATCCGGTCGATTACCTCCAGCAGATCAAACCGATCCTGCGCGAGCGTTGTTTTGCGTGTCATGGCGCGCTCAAGCAGGAATCTGGGTTAAGGCTCGATACAGCGGCATTTGCAATCAAGGGAGGCGATTCCGGCGCGGCCATCGAGCCTTATGATGCCAACGTTAGTCGTATGCTCGAGCGAGTCACCGCGACCGAAGAGGGGGAACGCATGCCGCCGGAAGGCGAGCCGCTGACTGTTGCACAGGTCGCGTTGCTTCGAAGCTGGATCGCGGCGGGGGCGAAGGGACCGGACGATGAGCAGCCGGAAGCGGATCCGGCTAAGCATTGGGCATTTCAACCTATCGTCAGGCCCTCTCTACCCGAAACACAATCCGATCGGGGGCGAAGTCCGATCGATGCATTCCTGCAGCAGCGACGTCAGCAGTATGGGATCGAGTCGCAGCCGGAAGCACCACGTATTGTTCTGCTGCGACGATTGTATCTCGATTTGATCGGTATTCCACCGACGCTTGAAGAGATCGCGGCATGCGAATCAGATACGTCGCCAGATTGGTATGAACAAACAGGGAAGCGACTGCTGGACGATCCGCGACATGGCGAGCGTTGGGCGCGGCATTGGATGGACATTTGGCGTTACAGCGATTGGTGGGGGTTGGGCGATCAGCTGCGAAATAGCCAAAAACATATCTGGCACTGGCGAGATTGGATTGTCGAATCACTCAATGATGACACCCCATACGATGAGATGGTACGGTTGATGCTCGCGGCGGATGAGTCCCATCCGAACGATCTCGGCAAGCTGCGAGCGAGCGGTTACCTCGCGCGGAACTACTGGCTCTTTAATCGTCCCCAATGGATGGAAGAAACGGTCGAGCATGTCAGCAAGGGGTTCCTGGGTCTGACGATGAATTGTTCGCGATGTCACGATCACAAGTACGATCCGCTCAATCAAACCGATTACTATCGACTTCGAGCGTTTTTCGAGCCGTATCACGTGCGGTTGGACATGGTGCCGGGCGAAGCTGATTTGACGCGAGATGGCATCCCGCGCGCGTTCGACGGGCTGATGGAGGAACCGACCTATTTGTATATTCGGGGCGATGAACGGAACCCCGACAAGTCAAAAATGATCACGCCTGGGGTGCCTTCAGTCCTGGCTTTTGAGGAACTCACGATCGAGCCGGTTTCTCTGCCAGCCGAAGCGTGGCAACCGGAGCGAAGGGCCGGGGTCTTGGACGCCCATGTGGCAGCATCCAGGAAACGAGTAGACGCCGCCGAATCGGACTTGAAAAAAGCACAGGACAGGTTGTTTGCGGCTACCAATGTTTTGGAGAAACTTCAGAAAGAAAAAGAAGAGGCTATTCATCCAGCTGAGAAGACAGCCGTTTCTAGTCCGGGCAAGAGTCCGATTATCTCCGATTCGTTTCAAACTCTGGATTCGACGCGATGGAGGTTGTTTGGTGGCGAGTGGGTTCATGAACCGAAGCGGCTAACGCAGAAAAAAGACGGTCCCACCCGATCCGCCTTGAGGCTGATCGAGAACGTGCCCAGAGACTTCGATGCGACCCTGCGTTTCACTATCCTAGGTGGCAGCCAATGGAGAAGTGTGGGGTTGTCGTTTGATGTCAGTCAGGAGGATCCAACACAACCGTTTGCTGCATCAGATAGCGAACAGATGGTTTATGCCAGCGCGTACTCGGCTGGTTCCAAGATTCAGGCGTCGTTCCAGCGTGGTGGCGAGTGGCAGTACCCAGGCGGCAGCGCGGTGCGGGGCATACCTATCCATCTCAATCAGGAATACACGCTGCACGTGCAGGTTCGAGATTCGCTGATCAATGCCTCTTTGAACGGTGAGTTGCAAGTCGCTTGGGAGTCGACATTTCCCCGGCGTGATGGAGCGCTGCAAGTGATCACGTTTGACGCGATGGCTGTCCTCCATGAAGTTTCGATCGAGACACTCGACCCGGCAGTCACACTTCGGCAGCCGGACGCATCGAACGGGAGTGTACCCCTAACGATTGATGCGGCTGAAAAGGCTGTCCGTCAGGCTCGGGCGGAGCAAGTAGTCGCCGAAGCAGCGTTTGCCGTGGTTCAATCGGAACTGCAAGCGGTTGAACGCCGCGCAGATGCACAGCGTGCAGAATGGGATCCGCAGGATCCGACGCGACTTGAAAAGGTTGCGGCTGCGGTCCGTTCGGAGCGGCTCGTTGCAGTAGCTAAGTCGCGCCACGGTGTCGCAAAGGCCGAGCTGTCATTGCTAAATTCCCCGGCTGACACCAAGGAAGCCACAGAAAAGACACTGAAAGAGGCCAACGAGGCAGTGGATAAGGCCGTGAAAGCAGTGGGATCCGAGGTTACATCGACGGATCCGTATGCCAAGTTCAGTGGTGCGATGTGGACGCCGACACGATTCTTTGACTCAGGCAAGGACGATCCGGAAGTCAAGTTCCAAGCGCAGAGCACTGGACGACGCACGGCACTTGCAAAATGGATCACCGACCGCCGAAATCCGCTCACAGCCCGAGTGGCCGTTAACCATATCTGGACCCGTCACATGGGGCAGCCACTCGTTCCGACCGTGTTCGATTTCGGTCGCAAAGGTATCCCGCCGGCACAGCCTGAATTGCTGGATTGGTTGGCGAGCGAATTGATGGACAGCGGTTGGAGCATGAAGCGTTTGCATTCCCTCATCGTGAACTCGGCTGCGTACCGGATGAGTTCGTCGGTGGCAGGAGCTGATGCCGAGTCGTCGAAAGATCCCGAAAACCGTCTCTGGTGGAGACGTATGCCGATTCGCATGGAGTCCCAGCTCGTTCGCGATTCGCTTTTGTCTCTGGCGGGGACTCTCGATCCCACACGGGGTGGCCCAGCTGTACCAGCTGCGGAGCAAGCGACATCGCAACGGCGCAGCCTCTATTTTTTCCATTCGAACAACGAACGCAATTTGTTCCTGACGACTTTTGATGAAGCCCTCGTGAAAGACTGCTACCGTCGTGAGCAGAGCGTTGTCCCGCAGCAAGCGTTAGCGCTTTCGAACAGCAAACTCGCACTGGATGCTGCCGAAAAGATTGCTGGGCAACTGACCGAAAATCACGCTGATGAAGCAGGGTTTGTTCTCGCTGCATTCCGATTGGTCATCGGGGTGAATCCGAATCAAGACGAGATGGCCGCGAGTGCAGATGCGCTGGAGGCATGGAGGGCGATTCCCGGCGAAAACGACACGTCCGCCCGTGCGAATTTTGTGTGGGCTTTGATCAATCACAACGACTTCGTGACACTGCGTTGACCTTAGAGAAAGTCATGAACATGAATAACCGCCGCACTTTCCTCGCCGACTTTGGCATGGGTTTTACGGGCCTAGCCCTTTCGGCCATGCTGCAGCGAGATGGCTATAGCAGTGATGGAAACTGGATACCGCCCAACGGCCAGCCGCATTTCCCTCCCAAAGCGAAGAGTGTGATTTGGCTGTTTATGAATGGTGGTGTCAGTCACATGGAGAGCTTCGACCCGAAGCCGATGCTGACCAAATACGGTGGGAAGACCATCGCTGAAACTCCCTTTGCCGACGCTCAGGATCCGAAGAAACTGGCGCTTGAGCGACTGGTGGTTCCTGATGGAAATGGCAATCAGCGGAACCTGCTTTATCCATTGCAGATAGAATTTCAAAAACATGGCCAAAGTGGCATCGAGGTCAGCGACTGGTTCCCGCATGTGGCGAAGCAGGTCGACAAGCTGGCCATTGTCCGATCGATGTGGACCACCGACAGCAATCATGGAGCCCAAGCTCAATTCCACTCGGGGCGTCATCAGAACGACGGTGATTTCCCGAATTTGGGTGCATGGGTGCATTACGGGCTTGGGTCACTGAACGACAATCTTCCGCAGTACATTTCGATCGGCAACCGAGAGTATTGGAACAAACGGGACGGGCACTACCTCGGACCGTCTCACGATGCAGTACCGATGCGAGTCGATCCCAACAACCCGCTCGACTTCAGCCGCCCGGAGCGAACGTTCTCCGCCCAATCGCAGGTGATCGGCAAGGATCTGATTGGTCGTCTCAATGCTCTGCGAGGGGTGGAGTATCCAAATGACCCAGAGATGGCGGCTCGCATCGCCTCCTATGAACTCGCGTTTCGCATGCAGCAGTCCATTCCCGAAGCGGTGGACTTTTCTAAAGAAACCGTTGAAACGCAGGCGCTGTATGGAATCGACAAGCCGCACTGCCGCGACTTTGGCATGCAAATGCTTGCTGCTCGGCGGCTGGTCGAACGCGGAGTCCGTTTCGTCCAGATTCAACACGGCGCGGGTGGCGCGGGAGCGTGGGATGCGCATGGAGGACTCAAGGCCAATCATTCGAGCAATGCGCTCGCGGTGGACCAACCCATTGGCGGCCTACTGGAAGACCTTGAACGCCGTGGTTTGCTCGATGAGACGTTGGTAGTGTTCGCCAGCGAATTTGGTCGCACACCGGGTTCGCAGGGTTCGGATGGTCGCGACCATCACATCTACGGCTTTACGGTCTGGATGGCAGGCGGGGGCTTAAAGCGAGGCGTGGTGCACGGGGCAACGGACGAAATCGGATTCCATGCGGTCGAAAACCGTCATTACGTCACCGACATTCACGCAACAATCCTGCATCAGCTCGGCCTCGATTCACGCCGTTTGGAGATACCAGGTCGCAAACGGCTCGACATCGATCATGGTAAGCCCATCTACGAGATCATCGCGTAGTTGAATTGACGACTCTCGTCGCAAGAACTCCGAAGGAGCAGCAAAGCCTCCATAGAGCCAAGGGCTGTCGGAATCTGCTGGGTTCTCGTGGCTGTTCCTCACGGCGACGTCGGTATTGTCCAGGCCCACAACTGTTTCTGTGCGGTGCCGTTATCTCCCAGCTGAAATACCGCCGCACCAGCTACTGTGAACTTGGTTTTATTGAATGGTGCAGCCTTCATCTTTTCCACGAAATCGAGAGGTCCAACGCCGACGGTAACATGTGGGTTGAAGTTCTTGCCGTTGCGTTCGGGGATGAATGAGTTGACGTACTTCAGGGTCGGTTCGTTGATGTCCGGGTGCTCGGGTGAGGTTGCGTAAGCAGCTGCGGTACCATTGGGCTCGGTATAGGGTTCCACAGCTTCGATGACGGCTTGTTGAAGCTGCAATAACTGCGGAGTTGGACGGATGACGATTCCAGCCAACCCCATGTTGTCGAAATTGAGGTAGTAGTAACCGGTAGCTTCCAGTTCCCAGCCGGCTGGCCGTTCGCGATTAAAAACCTGTTTTACTGTGGTATAGACCAAGTCTAGATCCTTGGTGCGGACATAGCGTTGGAGAAGTGTGATGTGCGGACGATGAGTCGCGTCGAGCGCGAACCCCTCCGGATACACATCCCGAAGTTGATCGTTGGCTGCCTTAGCAAGATTGACCATCGTCGGGTCAGGCAGCAGCAGTACATCAATCGCCGTAAGCGCATTGGTCGGTGGATCTGTTGCGATAGACCGAGTGATTGATGTCGCAAACGCTACAACGAATAGCCATGCGACGAGCCCGGTTCGAAAAAGGGTATGCATGGTAAGTACCTCGCAGTTGCTGCCTAGCGATTAATGACGGTTAGGAAATTCGATCTATGAAGATATTAACGGACCAGTAGCCATGTTCCGGCCGTGCTAGTCGGTAATCGGGCGTGACTCTAATTGAGCCAAGCATCGAGTTTGCCAGCTAGGCGGTTGGTGAGTTCGGGCGTTGATGCCGCAAGGTTTTCCTTCTCACCAATATAACGGCTCAGGTCGTACAGTTCCAAAGAGACGCGGTCGTAGTTCTTGATGAGTTTGTAATCCTCTTCGCGTAGAGCGCTGCCAAGGCGGTTCCGTTTGTGAAAGGCGTAGTTGGGAGAGTGGAAATAGAGCGTGTCGCGCTCAAAGCTGGAGGATTGAGTGAACAGTGGCAGCAAACTCTTGCCGTCGACAGGATGGTTCGGTGTCGGTGGAAGACCGGCGGTTTGCAAAATTGTTGGATAGTAATCCGTGCTAATCACAGGCGTGGAGTTGGTCGTTCCAGACGGAACCTCGTCCGGCCAGCGAACGTCCAAGGTACTCGGAGCCCCCTTCGTAGAGCGTTCCTTTAAAAGCTCGTAATGGACTACTTTCGCCATGATAGCAGTAGGGCGTGGGAAACGATTAGGGAGTATTGCATCGTTGTTCGGTCCTGAGAAACGTTTTGCGTTTGCTCGATCAGACAACCAATTGTGAACGTACCCTTTGGGATCGGGTTTGATCTCGAAATAGAAGTGTTTTCGAAGGTACGATTTCGAAGGTACGATTTCGTATCCGATGATTTAGGGATTGTGGTTAAGCATTCTGATCATCGCATGCCCCATTGCTTCCCCGACGTCCATGTAAACTGCAGCTTTGCCACCGTAATGACCATTGCCGCTTCCACCTTGCGCCATCGGGTTGGTGTACACCGTGGCGACATTGCCCTTGAACTCGGGGTGTGTTCCCGTTTCGCCGTCGACGGCGAGTTGTGCGTTCAAGATCGCTCCTCCGTTGCCGCCGCTCCCTTTGACCGATTCTCCCATCGTTGCCAACACAAATTTCGCGTTAGGGGCATCGAACTCTTTCCGTAGTTCCTTGATAAAACGTAGGAGGTTGGTCTCGTAGCGTGTGGCATGTCCGGCGTTACCTGCATCCTTCTCGCCTTGCCAAAAAAAGAAGCCAGCGACCTGATAGCCTTTCGCTCCCGGATAGTGCTTTTCAAGATCCGCCAGAGCTTTCTTCGCATCGCCGATATCCGAATCCCACTGCTTGCCTGCATACCAATCGATGGCTTTGCCATTCTTATCCAACCAAGGTGCCGGTTCGGTCTTTAGCCCAAGGGTTGGCGCCATCGGCCAGGACTCAGGTTTGTCCTTATAGCCGGCGTACACCAAAGGCGTCTCATTAGTACCAGGCTTCCCCTCTGCGATGAACTGGTAGCGTTCGCTCCCTGGGGGGAGCAAATCCCACCCAAGGCTACGATTGCCTATACAGCACTTGAGAATCATCACAGGAGCATCGATTTCATTCCCTAAGGGGTGTCCGATCCCATACTCGGGGCCGAGATTCCCTCCCGAGACAGTCATCCATTCATTCCTGAGTGGACCTTTTCCGGACATGTACTGCACCAACCGGACATCCTTTCGCTCGATCCAGGCCCCATCGTCATCCACCAGATATGGGTACATCTTTTTCTCCTTGACGACATGTTCCAAGGATAACTCACCCCCTTTGACCTTGCCCAAGCCCACCATATTGGATTGCCCAAGGCAGATAAATACTTGGACCGGTTTGTTCATGTCGGCGGGATTACCATCGTGCTTCGCGATGGATTTGGAGTTGTCTTGGGCGAGAGCGGGCATCAACCAACATGAGATGACTAACGCGTAGATCTTTGCGAATTGAGGAGGCATTTTATTCACGGCTATTGGTTACTTTCGATTGCCTTCCGGAGAATCAGGGATTGTTGCGCATGGCAACTCGGAAACCGAGGTTGCTGACGGGCACATGTTGCTCGATCTGGTGCTGCACCTTTTGGGTTAGTCGCCATACAAATCCGAGCACTGTACAAGCACTTTTCCACGCAGATCATAGAGCCCAAAAACTCATTGGTTATTTTCAAGCTATTTCTTCAATTGGATACACAGGACCTCACTATCGTCGCGTAGGTAGCCATAGCCATTGGCGATGGAGAGGGTCTGGCGGTTCTTTCCAACCAGTGATGCGCGAGCTAGTTCTTGGAACCCTTTCGAATCCGCTTGGGCGACAACCAGTTCGCCATCGATCGTCGTCAACCAAAACTTCTTATCGGCATACACCAGATTCCCTTTACCGAATCGTAACTTCTGCCAAACCGGTTTGCCCGTTTTGGCTTCGATGCACGAGAAGTGGCTCACGGGACCGGCTGCGCCGACATTGTCAAAGCCGTAAAGATAATCGCCGATAACGATCGAGGTTTGCCATTCGTTTCGCATGGCGCTTTTCGAATCCAGCGATTTCCATCGTTCGGAAACGATGTACGTCCCCTCCTTTTTTTCTATATCGAGGAGAACCGAACCGTGGTTTTCACCCGAGGAAATGAAAACACCGCCATCGATCCACACGGGGCTTGCGGTATTGCAACCGTAGTCGGTTTCAAACGGGTAGCTCCAAAGGTTTTTGCCATTCTTCGGATCGATTCCCATCACGGCAGTGCCAGTGAAGCTGACGACTTGTGCGGCACCAGCAATATCCATGGCTACGGGAGAAGAGTAGCCTGCATGACCCTCGCCACTTTTCCAAAGTAGTTTGCCATCGGAGGCAGAAAATGCAACAACGGCTGCATCGGCGGCTCCTGCATGGACGATCACTCGATCATCGATGACCAAGGGTGAGCAGGACATGCCGTACTCGGACGGTTGGGCGGGTAACTCTTCCATCACATCTTTGCGCCAACGAATTTTCCCCGTTCCAAAATCCACCGCAGCGAGGATTCCGTCGCCGGTATAAACATAGACACTTTTTGCAGCGATGGTCGGTGTAGCGCGCGGTCCATCCCCCATAGGGTTCTTGTAAGCCTGACCCAACTCGGTTTTCCATTCCTCTTTACCTGTGGCCGTATTGAGAGACACCAACCATTGCTTACCGCCGGCATTCCACGTCGTCACAGCATGGTCACCTTGAACCACAACCGCCGACATTCCTACTCCACCAGGGACGCGCCAACGGATTGCAGGGCCTGAGGCTGGGAACGTATCAACGAGCGAAGTCTCACCAGAGATTCCGTTTCTATTCGTTCCGAGAAATTGGGGCCAATCCTCTGCTTGAGTTTGCTTGCAACAGACATCCAGGGTCAGTAAAGCAATCGAGAATTTGAAAGCACAAGAATAGCTCATCCTACGTCCCCTTTTTTTGGGAGTCAGTCGTTACGAGAATCGGTATTCGGAAAACAAGAACATGGTGGTGATCAAGAACATGGTGGTGATCAAGAACATGGTGGTGATCAAGAACATGGTGGTGATACGGTAGCACGGTACGTTTCACCAAAAAAGGGGGCAAGTGGCTCTGATGGTAGCCTTTGGAAAATGCAGAACGAAATGGATTCGATTCGTCCTCAGGTTACTCGATTTTTCCGCGCATCTGGTAGAGCCACTTGAGGGCGGTATTCATCATGGTTTCACCTGCTCCTACTTCTGCCGTGGCGACTTGCGCGTCTGCTCCGTATCCACCTTCTGCGGCCCCTTCGATGGTCGGGAAGTATTGGTGGTATCCATTGCTATAGCCAAAGAAGAACAAGTTCTTGGTACGAGAACGTTCGCGCAAGCGGTTGGCGTGTTGGCAGAAAAATTCTCCGGAGCCCCCGACGATCGCTATTTCTTGATTGAGCAAAGCAACAGTTAGTCGCGGGCGGATACCTTCTTCGTACTCATCGGCAAAATTCCCCACAAGTTCCGGAAAGAATGCCAAGCCGTAGGCTCCTAGGATGAGTGGGTTTCTAAAATCGGTTCGCGATTGAAATACGAATCTCTCTTCTCGAACTTTGAGCGACGGCGATGGTATTGGTTCTGGGGTAAGCGAACTCGCCAGTTTCACCGCTTCGCGGCCTAACGCTTGGCCATAGGCGATGTGATCGCCGTGCGGGCCTCGATTGGTGGATATATCCCCCGAGGCTCCTTGCATGAATACCGCGATACCACCGCGGTCCTCTTCGACTGCTTGACGGATCCCCGCAACATAGTCCGAAGAGAACTTCAGAGTCTCAGCGGGGATACTGGTTGGGTGGGCCGTGAAATTGACAAGCAGTGCGATTGGGGTGTCGTCGGATGCTCGGTCGAACCGCATCACGCTCAACGTGGGATCGATGGGAGCGGGTTGCAATTTCGAATGGCGGTTGCGGTTAAAGTCAACGAGTTCCGTGGAACCGACAGCAAGTTTTGCCGGAGTCAGTTCCCGATTGGCTTGAAGGATGCTTTCCACGATGCCGTCTTCTAGTAATTGGTTGTATCGGATGGCAGCATCGAATCGGCCCTTGCCTCGCCCCCTTCGATCGGTCAATTCAAGGACTGGGCCGTGGTGCGTGTGCGAGCCAGCGATGAATGAATGTTCAATTCCCGCTTCGTCGCGGATGCGATCGCGGATCCTTTGCAAGGATGCTTCGGCGGGGGAGCGGCCGAGATCCAATCCAACGATTGCCAGCTTTCCCGAGCCGGCTTGGATGACAACGGTCGATGCGAACAACGGATCGAGTGTTCCTTCGGAGAGGCTCGCATGGCGTGCACCGTATCCCCACATCGGAACTGGTTCTTTGGGAGTTACATCGGCGCGTCCTTTACCCACGAGTAAATCTGCGGCAACCAGAATCGATGGGGTTGAAAGAATGAACAAGGCAAAAAGGAGCTTGGTCGGTGCGACGATTGAACTCATTGGCGGAACCTCATGCATTCCATTTTCGGTAGGAATTGGTTTGCGGTGGAGTCTTTTGAGGACAGAGTGACGGAATCCATGCAGCAATCCTTGCCGATGGTATGTTACAATAACAACCTATGGCCGGTTCGACGTGTGACCGAATTGTGTACTGCATTCTAATCCTGTCGATTGCTATTGGGTTATCGCTGCAGGTCATTTATTGGCCTCATTTGCCCCTGCGTGTCGCCACCCATTTTGGAGGGAACGGTCAACCGGACGGTTGGATGGAGAAGAGCAACGCGACGATCATGCAGTGCATGTTGCAGGCATTCATGCCGATTTTTTTTATTGGGATCGGATGGGTTTTACCTCGATTTCCAAATTCGATGATTAATGTGCCTCACCGAGAGTACTGGTTGGCCCCCGAGCGCCGGGCAGAATCACTTGGCAAGATGAAATCGATGCTCAGCCAATTCGCATTGTGTTTGAGTCTGTTCGCGACGGTCATTGGGCATTTGACGTACCGAGCCAATCTGACCAATGGACCATTGGATTTGCGATTGTTTCTGACAGCCATGGGGCTGTTTTTCGTTTCGATTGCAATCGTGCTCGGGGTCAATCTTTGGAAGTGGCGATTGCCGCGAGCGGACGGAGTACGAAAATAGAGCGAGCCGATCTGCGAGCGACCGGTTATTCTTTTCTTAAAACTTCGGCGGGAAGGCCGGGAGCTTTTTGGAAGGTCGGAATGAGTTCAGTGGCATCGAACGAGAGGATTCGCGATTGGCCTACGAAGTAGGTGTGGTCGCTATCGACGACGAGGTTGTAGGTTTCGATCGCATCGGCATCTTTGAGCTCATCGATTTTCGCGAAACCGGTTGAGGTTCGGAGCGCCATTCCTGGTTTCAGATCCTTTGTTTTTACCCATCCGTTACCGATCACCCACCACGGATGCCCCAAGGTTGACCGGATCGTTTCGCCACCGGCTAGGATCATTTCTCGAGTGTTGGCTGGCGGACGAACCGTTGTGCGGAGAATCGGTTGCAAATGCAGTTCTCCCGTCTCAATGTTTTGTGCGACGACACTATCGCCGACCCGAATCGACTCGACAGATTTCAAGCCCACCTCTGTTTGGATTTGTGTCCCCAGGACGAGGCATTCGCAACGACGCACTGGCGGTATATAAGACAAAGCGTGAGCTTCTTGTGCCTGATACACGATTGAAGAGCGGTCCTCCGTGTAGCTTGAATCAACATACTTTGGGCCTAGGTTGTATCCTTCTTCATATTTGTCCCACCACGCCCACCAAGAGGCCGGTTGGTCATCTAATTGTTGGTTCGTCACAGCGCGAAGGACGGTCGCGATGTTTCGCTGAGCAGCACGGACTGAGTCATTGGAAGCGTTGGTGTCCGCTCTCGCTTTTGCGGCTATTCGGGTCGCCTCCTCTGAAGCAATAGAGGACGCAACATTGTTCACTACAGCCCCATCAGTCATTGATTGGACTTGGCCGAAAACGAGTGCTCTGTTTCGAGGACTATTCAAACTTTGGTTAATCAATCTTTCAGCCTGGTTTAGGCCTATTGCAGATCTTGGTAGGGACTGATTCACCGTCAAGACCTTATCGAGCTGCGTTGCTTCGTAATGGTCTCGCATTTCGCGAGACTGAACGAGTTGAAGCACCATTTCGCCGTTGTTCCGTGTTACCACCTGGTTCTTGAGTTCTATTTCAGTGCACATCAGGTCGAGTAAGTCGGGTACATAGTACTCAAGGGGATATTCGCGCAAAGCCTCAAGTGCAGCAAGCCCAACCTCGGACGAAGGTTCATTCAATGCGATACCTGCCAACGACACGCATGCTTCCCGAGTTTGGAATCGACGGATCGCTTGGATAAAATGGAGGGCGGAATCCGAGGTGACTTGCCAGATTGCGATATCCAATGCGGGGATAACTCGTGGATCGTTTACTTCCCGTAGGTTCTGAATAGCCTTGAGTCGTTTCTTCGTGTCTTTTCCTTCGATGGAACTCGTCCACTCGCGTACCTTGGGCATCCACTGCCTTAACGATTCGATCGTCGATTTCGATTTCGCAACCGCTGTCGAGACTTCTTGAGGGCTTATCCAACGATTGCCGATGAGTGTAAAACCAAGTTCCTGTCGGGCTTCGATGTCGGAGTTGTCGAACTCGAGGACTCCAAACCAGTGCGATTTCGCTCGATTTGTTAGCCCTTTCGATTTGCTCCATCGGGCGAGTTTGCGGTGTCCCTCGATGTCGAGTGCGTTCTCTCCGCGGTTTTTCAGGTATTGTCTGTCGGCAGAGTCAAGTTTTTCCGGGTCGAGTGCTGCAATAGGGGCCCATTCACCTTCGCGAGCGATATCGCCAGAATGCCAATGTGTCGCCTTTGCCGTGATATCCTGATCATTGGTTGCACTGGAAGTGCTGCTCGTTTCCTTCAATGGTGCGAGCGCTGCTAATCGATCGACAGGAGCCCCCTGCGATTCCCCGGCCAGAACAACCTCGATGGGTTGTCGCACCCGCTCGTCTGCTTGGATGTAACCCGATGACCCGAGGATCACACAGGATGCGAGGATCGATTTCGCGAACTGACTTCGAGCGTTTCGAAGAAGCGATGGGCGCGTGAGCAGCATTTTGCAGGAGAGCGTTTGCATCGTGGTAAGCCTTTACCGGATAGAATTGAAAGCCATTGAAATCCACTAGTCCTAGCCCTAACAAGCTTTGATTATGAAGGAATTAGGCGCAGCAATGTCAAGAAACTTTCAGGAAAATCATGAATTTTCTCGTGGAGAAATCGTGACCGTCGGCCGTATTCCGTAATCGATCATGAGATATGCCCAATCCCGGGGTGGCGGCTTTTCTAATGGTTGGTTCGACTCACGCGATTGGATTTGTAGTTTCATGGGCGTCAACAACCGCTCGGCCGGGAGCTTGTGACTTTCATTTTCCAGCCATATTCTAAGGTGTTCAGAACTATACCGCGGCTACCGGGGAGTACCGTCGCCATTAGAATGGCTGAGAGGGAAATCTGGTCGAAGTCCACGGATAGACCGAGTTTCGAGGAGAGATCATGTCCGAATTTCAATGGAAGCAAATCATATTGCCACAAAATGGGCTGTTCTTTTTGCGATTGCTGTGCATGACCGTGGTGTTTTTATGCTTGTGGCATCCAACTGGTCTTAGTCAGGATTCGCCGGGAGTTCAAGATTCATCGCAGGCAATCGAACGCTCTATTGATGCCTTAGAGAAAATCCAGAAGGACTATGGAGACTTTTTAGCGAAACGAAAAAGGATCCACGAGGACTATTCGAAAATGGAGGAGATCTTACGGAAGACTGAGGAGGATTTTCAGCGCATCAACAATGATGCCATGCGTCAACAGATTATGGCAATGCAGTCTTCTTTGCAGTCCACGCGAATTTTCGACACTTTGGTTGATCTTCCGGATTCGGTTCGAGAGATTAGGAACACGCCTCAAGGGAGATCCCGATCAACAAGGCAGAATATCAATCGGTTCCAAAATGATCTTGTGCGTGCTAAGGCCATGGCGGATCTGGATGTTGCCATACGAGGTGTTCAATTGAATCAGTTGGACGCAGCAAGCCAGGCGACCGTACGGCGTCGTCTTGAGACGTTCCAGTCGGGGATGAAGCTCCAAAACGAGTGGATTCAATGGCAATCGGATTGGCCAAAGTTTCTGGATCGATATTGGCCCCATTCGGATCCTGAACGTCGCTTCACGAAGGCTGAACTCGAAGCGCGCTTGGAGGTGTTGAAGGGTTCGGATCCCGAAGACTTCGCTGCCATGATCACATCTGCATGGCTTTATGAGCGGCTAGGCAGATGGGATGAAGCCTTGGAGACGATCGAGAAAGTCATCGCGGCGGAAACGTATTTCGAATCGACCGCATTGTGCACCAAAGCGTTCATCCTTTACGAACTCGGTAAAGAAAAGGATGCGAAGGCAACACTGCAATTGGCGATTAAGATGGACACGAAGTCGCCGTATGATCGATGGATTCGGGCTCGCGTCGCCGCTTCCAGGAAACAGTTGCCCGAAGCCGAGAAGGAATGGAAGGCGCTCACCACGCTGAAGGACTTTGAACTCGAGTCAAGACGAGCATTGGCTTTAGTTGGGTATGCGCGTTCGGGTAAATCGGCAGCCGACGCGAAGAAGTCGCTCAAGGAAGCACAGTTGGCCTATGATTTGGAGCCGACGCATGACTGGTTTTCCCATTTGGTCCTTTGTCTCGCGTTTCATGTTTCCAAGAGTGAGAAAGAAGCGTTGATGCACCTCGATAAGGCCGAGGAGAAAGCGACCGATGAAAACCTGGAGCTATGCAAACGTATCCGCGAAGCGATCGCAGATGGCCGAACTATCGAGTGGGATTTTCAAGACGGCTACGGAGATCGTAAGCCGAACTGATTGCTGGGCTGATTGTGCGAGTCATCATCCTCGTTTGCCCATTTGGACGATTTTTGAAAACTCCTGCTTAGTTACGGGCTGCACGCTCAGTCGCATGCCCTTTTTCAGAAGTAGCATGTTTTCTAGAACGGTCTCCTCTCGTAACTCAGGAAGGCTCAATGGGCGATTGAAAACGGTTTCGAGTTGGACGTCGACCATCTGCCAACGCGGATTCTCCGGTGAGCTTTTGGGGTCGAAGTAAGGGCTTTTCGGATCCCATGACGAGTGGTCGGGATGGGACGCCTTCACGACAACTGCGGTACCCACCACGCAAGATGGCTTGGCATTGCTGTGGTAGATCAAAACCTTGTCACCTAAGCGCATGTCATCCCGCATGAAGTTTCGCGCTTGGTAGTTGCGTACCCCGATCCAACTGGTCGTATGTTTGGGGGATCGCGCAAGGTCGTCGATGGAGAATACGTCCGGTTCTGTTTTCATCAACCAGTGCTTGGCAGTCTGCATTCTGAGACCAGTTTTTTTTCTTTGGTTCGCTTGCGCCATGACGGGACTTTCCACGACTTCTCTCGTGCCATGGTAGGTGGCGGTCAAGTCATATCGTTTTGCAGAGTCGAGGATCTTCCCTTGGTGATGGGGCTGACGGAATGCAGTTATTGCCCATGGCAGCACCTTGGGCACAAGGCAGATCGAGAACGGGTATTACATCTATCCAAGGATAGACAATCCGATTCTTACTTTCGTGTTAATTCGGGTAAAGTGCGAAAGCTGTTCAAAATCACGAGTGAATGATTTCTTCGGTGAGCAGGGGAGCAAGTAGAACTCCTCTTGACTCGCTTTTTGGGGCGTTCATATACCCCCTGTGGCATGCTCACGAGCGTTGTGGCGAGAAGATGTTGTACTGAGTTCAAGGAGAACTGCTGGGATGCGATCCTTAATTTGGTTTGGATTTCTCTTTGTGTTCGGTACAGCGGTTGTCTCTGCTTCTGCGCAAAACCCTTTCTCGGTGGAAGACGCAACGTCCGAGGTCAATTCCGTTAACGCTGGTTCCGAGGCCGAATTGGATGGGAATACTGCCCCCAGTCAACCCAGTGAGTCGTGGGGCGATCAGGACCTGGTTGCCAAAAGCGACCAACCATTCAACTTTATTGAGTCGATGGAGGTGCCTTCATCCGATGGAAAGATGGAGCTTCTATTGGGTGCTGGAACACTCAAGGCGAGTGGAACCGTATCCATTTTAACGGTCAATGGAACACAGCGAGCCTTTGTGCCATGGAGTCCTCTCTTTCTACTTCCTCCGTCCCCATTTGGTCTGGATACTTCGACGTTTGAAATGCACGCTAGGCAATCGAGTTTTCAGCTACTCTATGATGGACCAAAGATCGATGGCTGGAAGACAGGGGCACTTGCGAAGTTATACATGTCCAATTCAAGCCTCACCTCGGACACTTACGGCATTTTGCCGATTGTTGCGTTTGGCGATATGAGGAACGACGATTGGCGTTTCGCAATCGGTCTACAACCTGACTTGTTCGCTCCCCGCGATCCGGTGGTTATACCGATGACGTTGATGGGTGGAGCCGGCAATGCCGGTACTTTCCGAGGCCAGATTCGCCTGGAACGCTTTTGGACGCCCACTGAAAACTTCCAAGCGACCTTGCAGGCGGCCCTCAGCGACCCGATATCCACGGTGCTGCTCGACGCAACACGCCGTACGACCGAAGGAAACGGTTGGCCCAATTTAGAAATCCGAGGTGTGTTGGGGATGGGACCTAAAGAAGAATTGGCAGGTGGACGGACCGAACGCCCGGTTGAGTTCGGGGTGGCTGGACTAGGTGGGCAGATCCGCAATACTCAAAATGTGTTTGATCTGGACGACATCAATCCAAACATCCCGGTACGTTCGGTTATCAATGTCGATGGATTGTCGGTCGATACCAAGATCAATCTTACTGCCAATACCGGACTCATTGGGGAAGGGTATGTTGGGCAAGGGTTAGGAAACTACGCGGGTAATATCTTTCAAACCTATAATCCCGAGACCTATGCTGTGGTTCGTGGGCGAGGTGGGTTCCTGGAATTGTTTCACTATTGGAACGATCAATTGCAAATGCACGTCGGGTATGGTTTCGAGGGACCCCTGCGCCAGGATTTGCCAGCGGTTGGGACAGGGATTCTGAAGAACTCCGCTTACTTTGCGAGCATGTTCTGGGACGTCACCAAGTTTCTCCAGTACAGCTTCCAGGTCGATTATCGACAGACCGACTATGTGACGCTCAATGACAATCGAGGCTTCGTCTTCTACAACCAATTCGTCATGCGTTACTAGAGTCATCGTCTGCGTGACGCGGATTGGTTTTCATAGATCTGGCAGTATGCGCATTTGCCTTTGGATTGCTATTGGGACATGCGATCCATCTGAGGTTATACTGGACGTCATCCGGCGAATAGACTTTCTTTTCTCTCGGGATTTGCTTGCTGTAAGTGAATCCGAAAGCGATTGTGAGAATCGGACATGATGAACATCCAGTACTCAAAAATGGACTTCAAAAAAACAGGCATGATTGCGGTTGTTGCGTTTGTGTGGATCGTTGTTATTTCATGCCTTGTCGCACGCGATGCGTACAGCGATGAACCTCTCCGAGACAAAACGCTTGTGGCCTGGGCGTCTCCAGCCAACCTGTCGCAGCGTGGCGGTTCCATATTGACCATCAATGACAACTCGGATCGTTTCGATGGAATCGTCCTTGGTGAGATCGCTGAAGCGCGATGGATGGCGGGGAGCGATCTGTTTCGCAGGACGGTGCGGGACCAAAATGAGTATCCTCTGGAGACGGTGAAGCAAGGCCCCTTGGTCCAAATCGCGATCGCGTACCGAGGCAACGAAATCTCGCTGTATCGCGACGGGAAGCTTTATGAGACGCATGCGGTTCCAGAAGCCCAGGAGTTTCATGCGGATAGTCTCGTGCTGATTGGACCTCGGCACCGCTCAGTGGTCGAGTACTTTGAGGGCGAAGTCGAGGACGCTCGCATTTACGATAGAGCGCTAACTCAAGAGCAGATCGCATCGTTGCGCCCCAACGATATCGGGCCTTGGAAGCCATGGGCTTGGTGGAGTTTCGAAGATTCCCAAGCTGGCGAGCAAACTGGCCGTATTCGCTTCACGCAATTGCAAGGGGGAGCGTTTGTCAAAAATGGTCGTTTGGTGCTGAACGGTTCGACTGCGGCCATGGTCGCATCTCGCAGCCAGTCCCAGATCGCATCCGAGCCGTCGGAGTTGGCGTTTCATTTGATGCATCCCGGTGGCCCCAGTCTTCCTGGTGACCCGAACGCAGCGTTTTATCTGGATGGGAAGTACCACTTGCACTATATCCTGCAGCATCCCTTTGGCGCCAATCGTCAGAACTCGTTTTCGTTTATCCATATGACCAGTTCGGATATGCTTCACTGGAACTGGGAGCCGACGAAGCTTCAGCCGTCGTTCACCGGCCATGGCATGTTCAGTGGTACCGGCTTTCTGACCAAGGAGGGGATGCCGGCAGCGATCTATCACGGGCAAGCGTCCGGGCGCAATCAAATCGCGATAGCGAAGGATCGGCAGTTGCAGGAATGGAATAAGCCGTTCGCAATCGAAGTCAAAAATCGAGATGGTTCCGAGGCTCAGATCAATCACTGGGATCCCGATTGTTTTTTGATCGGCGATACCTACTACGCAATATCGGGTGGGGAGAATCCGCCGTTGATGAAGTCGCAGGACCTGAAGTCTTGGACCTTGGTAGGGGATTTTATGGCCCATCAATCCCCCGATGTAACGATTGGCGAAGATGTCTCCTGTCCTAATTTTTTTAAACTCGGAGACAAATGGATGTTGCTGTGCATCAGCCATCCACTGGGCTGCCGTTACTACCTCGGCGATTGGGATGCCGATCGGGAGCAATTTATTCCTACGCATCATGGTCGGATGAACTCGCGGCGCGAGGACCAACCCGTTTGGGGGTTGTTTCAACGCACCGATGTTTTTGCTCCGGAATCGGTTTTGACGCCGGATGGTCGACGAGTCATGTGGGCTTGGTTAACCTCGGTCGGGACCAACAATAATGTGCTCAATAAAACGATCCAGTCTCTTCCTCGCGAGCTTCATTTGCCGAGCGATGGGGTACTCCGTATCCGTCCCTTGAAGGAACTTGAGTCGCTTCGATTTGATAAGACACAAAAAGAGAACTTCGTGTTGGATCAACCTGTTCGTGGGCATGGTGATCGAGTACCACCGGTGGCTACTCCCTCGCTGCAGTCGCTTATCGACATCCCTAGTGAGGCCTCTGAGATTCGTTTGGTGATCCCGCATGAGGAGGTGCATCGCAAACTTTTTGGGTTGGTGCTCTTTTCCGATGGCAAAGGTGGCGGACTACCTATCGTGTTTCGACCTGAAACGGGAACCGTACGAGTAGGAAATGCGGAGATCGATTTTTCGGTAAAGGATTTGGCGGAAGGAGAGGATCTGGAGATTCGTGTCTTTATCGACAAGTACCTGGTAGAGGTGTTTGTGGGTGATCGAGCGGCAACCGTTACATCATGGATTAACAACGATGCATCCTCCCGGAAGCTTGATGGATTCACGGTCGGAGCGCCGACTAGAATCCGAAGTTTAGAGTCATGGAAGTTGCAATCGACTACCGAGGGGTTCCATCGCGCCCAGCAGCAATTGAATTGGAAACCTCAGACGGAATAGTTGCTGTTGAAGGCCGCGATGGAGTTTTGGCTTTTCCAGGAATCGTTAGATTCTTTCCATGATGTGCTATTGTGACCACGTTGCTCAGCATCATCGGGGCGTTTTATGAGCAGCGAGTACGAGCGTAGCTTAAGGTTTTCATCGTACTCGTACTCAGCGGAGCGGTACTCGTACTCGATGGCTGTTTTGGATTTCTCGCGACTTTGAGATTCTAGGACGAACCAGCCATGGTGATCGAGATACCGAACATGATCGAGGTAATCGAGCAGCAGCGAGTACGATGACGAGTACGAGTACCGTCCGCGTTGCGGACTGAGTACTAGCGTAGCTTAAGGTTTTCATCGTACTCGTACTCGTACTCAGCGGAGCGGTACTCGTACTCGATGGCTGTTTTGGATTTCTCGCGACTTTGAGATTCTAGGACGAACCATCCATGGTGATCGAGATACCGAACATGATCGAGGTAATCGAGCAGCAGCGAGTACGATGACGAGTACGAGTACCGTCCGCGTTGCGGACTGAGTACGAGCGTAGCTTAAGGTTTTCATCGTACTCGTACTCAGCGGAGCGGTACTCGTACTCAGCGGAGCGGTACTCGTGCGACTCGTCGCGACGAAAGCTTGCGTCGTCCTTGATCGATTGATTTCGGGCTACATGCGTTTCAGGAGTACTAGGATACAGCTCCCATCGTCGATTACCTGGGCACCAGCTGCTCTTGCTGATTCGCTTGCGAGAGGATCGTTGGCACCGGGTTGCATCCATAGGTTCTTGATTCCCAATGCGATTGCGTCCGCGACGATGCGTCGTGTGGCTTCTGGGGGCGTTACAATCGAAAGTGAATCGGGAACCTCGGGTAAATCCCCTAGGTTTCGAAACGACGGATGTCCTTCGATGAGTTCCCCCTTGGGATTGATGGGATAGACGCGCCGTCCCGACTCGAGGAGGGCTCGGAAAACGATGTTTCCGTATTTGGAGCGATCGGAGGATGCGCCGGCAACGGCAAAGCATTTTCCAGCAAAAAAAGAATTGATAGCATCCATCGTTTTGTATCCTCGCCTGTGTCGGGCTTGTCGGAAATAGCACTAATCCATACAACGGATGATGTTAGTGATTAGTGTCCCAACGGATTGTACTCAGATTTGTGGCACGCCAACATGGAAGTTCATGCAGCACTATGGGTAACCGTTCTCATCGCAATCCTGGGCATATAGGCATGAATGCCCTACGCAAGCGTGGGAAACGCCATTCCTCGGAGGCTGATCCTGTACCAACAGTTCTTGGTTCCACGCAGCATGCGGCACTCGTAACTGATTGCTGTTCCTTGTTGCAGTCGTTGCCTGATGAAAGTGTGCAACTGATCGTCTGCGATCCCCCGTACAACATTCAACTGGCGCATTGGGATGTGCATGACGACTACACCACGTGGGCAACTCGCTGGCTTCGCGAAGCGGAGCGGGTTCTTTCGAAAACGGGGAATTTCGTGATCTTCGGCGGATTGCAGTACCAGAATGAAGCGGGTTCTGGGGATCTGCTGAGTTTGATCGTAGATATGCGAAAAAACAGTGAGATGCGGTTAGTGAATCTCATCGTATGGAATTATCCCAACGGGATGAGTGCGCATCGGTTTTTCGCCAACCGCCATGAGGAGATCGCTTGGTTCGCTCGTTCGAACCAATATTACTTTGACCTCGATACGGTCCGTGAGCCTTACGACGCGGCGACGAAAGCCGCTTACATGAAAGACAAGCGACTTCGGCCGGAGAGTGTTGAGAAAGGCCGTAATCCAACGAATGTTTGGAGGATAACTCGGTTGAATGGGAACTCGAAGGAGCGGGTCGGTCACCCGACGCAGAAGCCTCGAGAGCTCATCCAGCGGATTGTTCGTTCGTTGTCTTACCCTGGCTCGATAGTACTCGATTTCTTTGGTGGAAGTGGTGTCACAACCCGTGTCGCCATCGAAGAGGACCGTCATTCCGTCACATGCGATATCGATCCAACCTACCGTGCGTACTTGCAACAGCAATTTGAAATGCTCAAGTCCGAGGAATTGGAGCACGGTAGATCGTATGACTACCATGTTTCGGAGACATTGGATTCTTGCCATCCGATCTTTTTGAAGCAAGGCAATTGCAGGACAGGAGAGAATAATGACGGGGTTTAGTTGGGCGCTTCTTTTGGCCACCGCTGACACCCTTTGGGTTCGGTTCGGCGTCTTCGGCGTGGCCTTAGTGGTCGGTTCGATTCTGATCACTACCGGTTACCATCGCGTCGAATCGGATGAGGTCGAGGAGAGCGATGGGAGCAACGTAGCGATTCGGTCGTTGTTGGGTACGAATGATACGGAGATGATGCGTATCAAAAAGGGGACGAGCAATGCACGGGCTCGACTTCAGATGGCGGTCGGAGCAGGGATTATCTTGCTAGGGATCCTTGTGTTATTGGTGGGGAATTGAGTCGCGCAGCCAAAGGATTTCATCGTACTCGCACTTGTACTCAGCGCAGCGGTACTCGTACTCGACTGCAGTTATCGAGTATCTCGGAATCACGAGGTTCTTAACGCGATGTTTCATCGTGAGCATGGCGAAAAACAACATCGAGTTATTTTGAGAGTAGCGAGTACGAGAAAGCAGCGAGGATGCTACTCATTGCTCGAGCCTTAAGTTATCCTAACGGGAATCCTTAGGAGGAACGAATGGATAGAATGCCGCGTGCGAGATTGTTAATTGTTGTGTTTGCGATTGCTGCGTTTGGACTGGCTGACGTCTACGCATTTGCCATCGAGCCATGGCCTCGCAACGCGAATCCTCCGAATGTATTGATCGTACTCGCCGACGATTTGGGGTATTCGGATCTTGGCTGTTACGGCGGGGAAATTCCAACGCCGAACATCGATCGATTGGCGGCCAATGGTGTTCGGTTTTCCCAGTTTTATAACTCGGCGCGGTGCTGCCCGAGCCGCGCATCGCTGATGACGGGACTTTACCCAGCGCAAACGGGGATTGGCGATTTCACCACGAATGCTCCTGACGATGTGCGTGGTCCAGGATATTTGGGTCGGCTCAACGATCGCTGCGTGACACTCGCTCAAGTCCTCAAGGAAAGGGGATATGGTTGCTACTATGTCGGCAAGTGGCACATGAATCCAAAGACAGGTCCGATCGCGCGAGGGTTTGACGAGTTTTATGGGTACACCGCGGATCATTCTCACGATCAATTCGACCGCGATTACTATGTCCGACTCCCCAAGGGTCGGCAGAAAGAAATAGATCCCGACGTGGATTCGTTTTATGCGACTGATGTTTTCAACGAGTACGCGATCGAGTTTATCCGACAAGGCCAGCAGAAGAAGCAACCTTGGTTTTTGTTCCTGGGGCATTCATCACCGCACTTTCCCATTCAAGCACCCGCGGGACGCGCGGACAAGTATGTCGCAACTTATAGAAGAGGTTGGGACGTTCTGCGTCAGGAACGATTTGAGCGGATGAAAGCGTTGGGGTTAGCTTCCGGCAAGGAGTGGAAGCTGTCCCGACGATCGTCTGTTCCCGTCGATGGAGAGAAGATCGCTAACGGATACTCCGGCAAAGAAAATCCCGCTTGGGAATCGCTCGATCGTGATCGTCAGCTGGATTTGGCTCAAAGGATGGCGATTTTTGCAGCCATGGTGGAAGGTATCGATGACGGTGTTGGAAAGATTGTCTCTCATTTGGAGTCGTCGGGCGATCTAGAGAATACGTTGATCTTTTTTCTAAGCGACAACGGTGCATGCTACGAATGGGGACCGTTCGGGTTCGATGGGCCATCGAGAAAGGGCGAAACCATCGTGCACGTGGGGGATCAACTGAGCCAAATCGGTGGACCAAAAACACATCAGTCGTACGGCAGCGGTTGGGCGAATTTGGGGAATTCTCCCTTTCGCAGTTACAAGCACTTTACCTACGAAGGTGGAATATGCACGCCGTTGATCGCTCATTGGCCGAAAGGGATCGGTGCCGCGAATGAATGGATTCATTCCCCTGGACACTTGATCGATGTGATGCCGACTGTTGTTGAAGCAACCGGGGCGACGTACCCGAAGGCTTTTGGGGAAAACTCGATTCGTCCTATGGAGGGGCAGTCATTGCTCTCGACGATCAGGAAGAGGGATGCTCAACCGCGTTCGCTCGGTTTCGATCACCAAGGAGCGCACGCGTGGCGACGCGGTGACTGGAAGATTGTATGGACCAAACGCTCGCCGGAACCCGTTGCTTGGGAACTCTATAATCTCGCAGAAGACCGGTGTGAAACGAATAACCTGGCCGATGAACATCCGGGTTTGGTCCGTGAGCTTGCGACCGATTGGGAACGCTGGGCACAACGGGTCGATGTCGATTGGGCGGATCATCTAGGGACAGCTGAAAAATAGTCGACAAAACTAAACCGTATGCTCCATGGATCTTGTAACCATTGCGATTTCTCACACGACCTCCTGTCGAACGATAATTCCGGGGGAGCGTAAGGATCGGATTGGAGTAGAATGTACCTTGTTCGGATCAAATACTGGTCCGACGCCCCGCCCTATCAAACCCTCCCTCCTCGCATGCTGCATCCCTAAGTCATGAAATTCAATCAGCCGAGATTCGCAAGACTGTGGTTGGGACTCGCTATCCTGCTGTCGTTCGCTGTTATGCGGCCTGATGTGGTTTTGGCCGAAACTCAAGATGCCAAACCGATCGATTACGCTCGCGATATTCAGCCTATTCTCGCGACGCACTGCTGGAGTTGTCACGGCCCCGACGAGAAGTCCCGGCAAGCCGACTTGCGCTTTGACAGTCGTGAAATCGCGATCAGCACTGCTGCGATTGTTCCTAACAAGCCTCAGGAGAGCGGGTTGGTAGAGAGGATTCATGCCACCGAGCCCGATCGGATGATGCCGCCGCCTGAGACCAAGAAACCGTTGTCAGACCGACAGAAGGAATTGCTGCGACAGTGGATTGAGCAAGGTGCACCGTATTCTGCCCATTGGGCATTCGCAACACCATCTTTGCCCAAGGTTCCCGAAGTGATCGGGTTCATCGGGCCTCATTCTCCGATCGATGCGTTCGTTCGAGAGCGATTGCTGCGCGAAGGAGTAACGCCATCCCCTGTTGCTGACCGAGGAACCTTGCTCCGCCGCGTGACGTTGGATTTGACTGGGTTGCCGCCGACACCAGAACAACTGCAAGCCTTCGAAAACGATCCGTCACCAACGGCGTACGAGACGGTGGTGGATCGATTGCTCGCATCGGAGAGTTATGCTGAGAAGATGGCTGCGCAGTGGTTGGATCTGGCTCGATACGCAGACACCAATGGCTACAACAATGACGAAGATCGGACGATGTGGCCGTGGCGCGATTGGGTCATCGCGGCGTTTCATTCCAACATGCCCTACGATCAATTTCTCACGGAGCAGCTAGCCGGTGACATGCTTCCGAGTCCATCTCGTTCGCAGTTGGTCGCAAGCGGGTTTCTTCGAAATCAAGGGCACAACACCGAGGGTGGAATTATTCAAGAGGAGTATCGCGTCGAGTACGTGGCGGATCGCGTGCATACCACGGCTACGGTATTTCTCGGGCTATCCATGCAGTGTGCGCGATGCCACGATCACAAATACGACCCGATCACTCAAGCCGAGTACTTTCAGTTCTTTGCGATACTTAACAATTTGGAGGAGAAACAAGCGAGCTACAGCAAGTTTGTTGCGGCAGAGCCTTTCATTCGTGTCCCATCGGAATCGCAAGAGATTGAACTAGCTCAGCTGGATCAAGACCTGGCGAACCTACAGGAACAAATCTCAGAACGAGAATCGGCATCGGCAAAGAAATTTCAGGAATGGCTCGCGAGCCAAAGCGATGCGCAGTTGATGGAAAAACTCGGTTGCCGTGAGTTGTACTACTCGCATTTGGACGGCGTCGAGGAGGGGGCGATCCCGTCGGGAAGTGTTCAAACCGTCGAAGGAAAATTCGGTACTGCCCTCGGGTTCGATGGCGATTCGCATTTGGTTTTGGGGGATCAAGGTGGGTTTGAGGGGGATCATCCTTTCTCGATCAGTGGATGGATTTATCCGACGAGCGATCAAGGCATGGCGGTCCTTTCACGAATGGATGAGTCGGCGGCGTACCGCGGATACGATCTCCTTGTGGTTAACGGAAAACTCGAATCGCATTTGGTTCATCAGTGGCCAGGGAACGCCATCAAGGTGGTGAGTCAGAAGACGGTTTCGAGCAATGCCTGGCATCATGTGGTGTTGACGTACGATGGTTCGAAGCGAGGTGCTGGAGTCAAGCTGTACATCGATGGCCAGATGTCGCCGCTCGACATTCCGACCAACGCGCTGAGTGGTAGCATTGCGACCGATTCAGGCAAACCGTTTCATCTGGGGCGTCGCGAGACAACATTGCCATTTCATGGTCGAATCGACGAATTGAAGATTGTTTCAGGTGAATTAACGGCACAGGATGTGGCACAGTTGCATGCAGGGAAACCAATTACCCAGGTCACGGAATGGATTCGAAAGCCAATGGCCGAGCAAACCTCTGAGCAGCAAGGAATGCTCAAGCAGTTTGGTCTTAAGCAGACCGATCCCGACTTTGGTCAACTCCTGAACGCGCGCGACCAGAAGCAAAAGCAGAGAAACGCGTTTGCGGATGAGTTTCCGGCGGTGATGGTCATGCGCGAAATGCAGCCGCCGCGTGAGACGTTCCTGCTCAAACGTGGTCAGTACGATCAGCCCGGTGACAAGGTCAACGCGGGTGTCCCTCAAGTGTTGTCTAGTTTTACCGATGTGAAACCGGCGAATCGATTGGAATTAGCCCGCTGGCTGGTCCACCCGTCCCATCCTCTGACCGCTCGTGTTGCCGTCAATCGATTGTGGGAAAATCTATTCGGCACGGGGTTAGTCCGAACCACCGAGGACTTTGGAGTGACAGGGGAGTTTCCGTCGCACCCGGAGTTGCTCGACTATTTGGCCGTGACCTTCGTCCAAAGCGGTTGGGACATCAAAGCCCTCCTCAAGCAAATCGTGATGTCCGATACCTACCGGCAGGAATCGCGAATCGGAGCAGAGCAGCTATCTCGAGATCCCGAAAATCGATGGCTAGGACGGGGACCTCGGTATCGGTTATCGGCGGAGACGATTCGGGATAACGCTTTAGCGATCAGTGGATTGTTGCAACCGCGAGTGGGTGGGCCTAGTGTCAAACCGTATCAGCCCGATGGATTGTGGGAGGACGTCACAGTTGAGAGGCGAGGGAAGTACGTACCGGATCGAGGAGAAGGGGCCTATCGACGTAGCATGTACACATTTTGGAAGAGAACGTGTCCGCCGCCGTCGATGGTCAGCTTTGACGCTCCGAACCGTGAGGTGTGCGTTGCAAGGCGATCGCGAACCAACACGCCGCTCCAAGCTCTCGTGCTATTGAACGATCCTACGTACATCGAAGCCGCCAGATCGCTTGCAATGCGGGTCCTGCGAAGTGGACTTCCGGGTGATACGGAAAAGGTCCATGCGATGTATCGGGCGAGTTTGTCACGAAATGCGCGCGAAGAGGAAATGGCTGTCATCTCGGATCTGATTACCGAATCGCGAAATCGATTCACGCAATCGGCTGAATCGGTTGCGAAGTTCAATCAATCAGGTGCCGTCGTTGTGGATAGTAGCCTGGATGCGAATGAGGTCGCGGTATGGACGGTCATCGCCAGCGCGATCTTGAATTTGGATGAAACGATCACCAAGAGGTAACTGATGATGGATCCTTTAGATTCTCTCAAAAGCATTCAGCGAAGACGATTCCTAAAGCATTCGATTTTAGGATCGATGGCGCTGTCGCAGTTAGGTGTGGGGGAAGGTGTCGCTCATGCAGAGACAAAACCATCCCATTTCGCGCCCAAGGCGAAGCGAGTCATTTACTTGTTTCAATCGGGTGGTCCGTCGCAATTGGAGCTTTGGGATTACAAGCCCAAGCTCAAGGAGTTGCATGGCACCGAACTTCCGGACAGTATTCGGCAAGGGCAACGGTTGACCGGGATGACCTCGGGACAAAAGAGTTTTCCCGTGGTTGCGTCCAAGTTCCATTTTGCTCAAGCAGGTAGCAACGGGTATTGGATCAGTGAGTTGTTGCCACACACCTCCAAAATTATCGATCGAATATCTATCGTGCGGTCGATGAATACCGAAGCGATCAATCATGATCCTGCCATTACGTTTATGCAGACCGGTTCTCAGCAGCCCGGGAGGCCGTCGCTTGGGGCTTGGTTGAGTTTTGGATTGGGTAGCGAAGCGGAAGAGTTACCTGCATTTGTGGTGATGATTTCCCATGGAACAGGTAACGACGCCAATCAAGGACTACTGGATCGGTTGTGGGGAAGTGGTTTTTTGCCATCGAGCCACCAGGGGGTCAAGTTTCGGAGCGGTTCGGAACCAGTGTTGTATTTGAATGATCCGCAAGGAATAGATCGAGGTCTGCGCCGTGCCATGCTCGATCGTGTTTCACAGCTCAATGAATTGCAGCAACAGCAGGATGGGGATCCCGAGATCGCAACCCGGATTGCCCAGTACGAGATGGCATTCCGAATGCAGGCATCGGTGCCGGAATTGACCGACTTTTCCGATGAGTCCGATGCGACGTTTGAAATGTATGGGGCCGATTCCAAGAGGCCCGGATCGTTCGCATCCAATTGCTTGATGGCTCGTCGGATGATCGAGCGAGGGGTTCGATTCGTGCAGCTTTACCATCGTGGCTGGGACAACCACGGGAATCTTCCATCGAACATTCCCAAGCAATGCAAGGACATTGACCAACCTCAATCCGCATTGATCAACGATTTGGAGCAACGAGGATTGCTTGAGGATACCTTGGTGATTTGGGGTGGCGAGTTTGGTCGAACCGTTTATAGCCAAGGTTCACTTCAGGACGATTACGGTCGGGATCATCATGGTCGATGTTTCACTATGTGGATGGCGGGTGGGGGAATCAAGCCTGGTTCGGTGATTGGGGAGACGGACGAGTACGGTTACAACATCGTGCGCGACCCTGTCCATATCCATGATCTTCATGCGACATTGCTGCATTGTTTGGGCTTTGATCACGAACGATTGACCTACCGGTACCAAGGACGCGATTTCCGTTTGACGGACGTGCATGGCAAGGTTGTCAATTCCCTCCTGGCGTGAGCGATGTTCTGCAGAAGCTCATCGGCCTAGTTTGATCTGTGCTGCGAGCAGGTTGTGCTCGAGCTCTTTGTGATTGGTCAGGTGTGACCACGACAATCGAATGGCTCCGCTAAGTTCCGGTTCGCGAATACCCATAGCTGATAAAACGTGGCTTGGGGTGGTGCAGATTGTGGTGCACGCGGCACCGTCAGAAACGGCCAGCAATCCATGGAAGTGCTCGATCAGTTCGTCGGCGGTGAAGCCTGGGATAGAGAGGTTCACCACGTGAGGCATGGTGGCTTCTTGGCCACCGTGGATTCTTCCATCGACGGCTTGGGCCCATGCTAGAATGGTTTTTCGGATCATCAGGCAATGATCGCTACGTTGGTTTCGTTCCGTCGCGGCTAGTTGAGCGGCCAGTCCGAGACCTGCGATCAGTGGAACCGGCAAAGTTCCCGGTCGCAGTCCGAACTCTTGCCCGCCTCCGAAGGTGAGTGGAGCGAGAGGGGGTAGTTGGCCTTGTCGGCGTCGGGCGATCAACGCACCGATTCCCTGCGGTCCATGGATTTTGTGGCCGCTGACACTGATAAGATCGATGCGAGGATTTCGCAGTGGTTCCGACTGCTTCGCGAACCCTTGGGCAGCGTCGACATGGAACAAGCAATCGCGCTGCATCAGTCCATTCGCGATTGAGTCGATAGGTTGGATGATCCCTGTTTCGTTGTTGACCTGCATGACGCTGACCAGAAGCGTATCGTCTCGTACTGCATGGAGCAGTTCGTTCGGATCGATTTGACCGCTGCTTTGTGGACGAATCAGCGTGACTTCGAAACCTTGTTTGCGAAGAGCCTGGAGAGGTTCGAGGACCGCTTTATGCTCGATCATCGAACTTACCAAATGCATCTTTCCCGTTTCTTTACCATGCGCTGCGGCACCCAGGATCGCGAGATTATTGCTCTCCGTTGCGCCGCTAGTGAATACGATTTCGTGGCGGCGGGCCCCGACTATTTGTGTGAGTTGTTCCCGAGCCAAGCTGACCAGTTGTTTGGCCTGTTCGCCAAATTCATGGGGGCTGCCCGCGTTGCCGTATACTGCGTCAAAGACCCGAATGATTTCTTCACGAACTCTCGGTTCGATCGGGTTGGTTGCGTTGCAGTCAAGGTAGATCGCCATGAGGCACTAGTTCTGATGGCTGTGTTCGGGAAACAGCATGGTTGAAATGGAGCGGGCTCGATTCAGGGCGGCTACAGTGTAAACCAGCGGGTAGAGTTTCTCAAAATACCAGAGCTTGGCAAAGTAAAACCCGATGGGGGACGCAGGAAAATCTGTCCCGGATCGCGTTGCGGATAAAAGCCAATGGAGCCCGGATTGGATTGCGGACAGGGTTGCTGCATGATCGGAGTCCGATAATAGCTTGGAGTTTGGTAGCATCAATGCATGCTCGGAAATGCACGCAGTCAGCGATTCGATTGCCAACGCTGTTTCCTCGATGGAGGAAGGGACATCGGATTGGCCACCCCATCCACCGTCGGGATTTTGCGAGCGAAGAATCCATTTCAGTCCTGCGGTGAATTGGGGCCTCGGTAGTTCCGCGTGGTGGCCTATCGTGCAAAGAAGTGCGAGCAACACACGGCTGGTTCCGTAGGTACGATTGGATTCGTCTGGGGCGAATTGGTTGCCGAACCAAAGAGGGGTCCAAGCTCCATCGGGTTCTTGTCGCTTTGATAAAAACTGCAACGCTGCTCGAACGGATTTGTCGATTTTCGATTGTGTCGATGTGGGCAAGCGGGTTTTCCAAACGATCATCGCGCGAATTGCGTGCGCCGTGATGTCAGGGTTGCTGCGGTCGAATGGCAAGGTGCCCCAACCGCGGCAGAACGTCGGAATCCCTCCATCGCGATTTTGCAATCCGATCAGCCATTCGATGCCAGCTTCTGCACGCTTTGCAATACGAGCAGCATGTAAGGGAGATTGTTGAGTGATAGCATCGAGAGCCAGAATCGCTCCGGGAGTATCATCGGCATCGGGGACCCCTCCAGAAAGAGGCGTCCAAGCCCATCCGCCCGGCGCGGCATCGGTGTAGGGGTGGCGGGTCGTGTATTGCTGGTCGATCAACCATTGTTCCAAAGCATCGATGCCAGATTGCCCGAGATGTGTTTCGAACTCGTCAGAATGCGAGAGGGCGTTGATTGCCAGCGTGGATACCCATGTGGCGAGATGCGTATCGATGGGCCAACTCCCATCACTTCTAGCAGACTGGATCAGGAATTGGACGCCGTTCTCGACGACGGGATGAGTCTCTTCTCCAGCTCCGATCAGACTCATGGAGACAAAGCTAGTCAGCGGGGTTGCTTCTAAAAAGCCACCTGTCGTCGGTTGGATCGATTGAAGTACTTTTAAAGTTTGGCTGGTCACCAAGCTTCGCAGGGTTCGGCCGACTGGGTTCCACGAGGGTTGTTTGCGATGTTTTACGAGACCAATGGCGATCAGGGCAGGAAGAGCGTAGCTGACGACCGGCAGACGCATGGCCGCGAACCAACTTTTGGGGCATGCGGCGAGTTCGAATGGCAATTGGGGTACGAGATTCCAAGCCTTTGGCGATTCTCCGAGCCTGCCAGTCAGAGCTAGGGCAGTAAGGATGGGGACGGAGAATGTTTGATCTTTTCCGTAGCGACGTCGAATGGCGGGGGCGAGGACTTCGGGGGTGGTACCACCTGCATGCTTTTCAATCCACGCGGTCGCAAGGCGATTGGTATGGTCGAATTCCTCTCGCGTTTGGTGCAATGCTCCCCAACAAAGAAGGGTGGTACTGATGTTGCTGAGGCTCTGAACTGTATCGCCCCATCCGCCGTCTTTGTTTTGAAACGTCTTAAGCCACTGGCGGCCTTGTTCAATGAGACGCGTGATCGTTTCACGGCGATGGTTGGTAAGGTCGCCTCGCGATTTTGCAAATGCTTCGAGGGCGATGACAGCGGTTGCTGTGGAAAGAGCGCTGCTGGAGAGTTCGCCTTCCCAGTATCCTTTTGGATTTTTAGCTGCGAGTAACGATGATTGCGCGTTCCGGCGCATCGTCTCGAAGGTGGAGGCTGCGATGGGCGTGTTCACAAGCTCAGGTGTCCCAGTGAAAGCAGTCCATAGTAGGTGTATTCGATATCGAGTGCGTCGTCTTCCCAGGTTCCGAAGAAGCCACCCCGCGCGGTCCAAAGAGTATCGAGGAAATCGAGGCAATGCTCTTTGATCGGTTCGATGTCGAATTGCGCATCGCCCAGCGCATGGAGTGCAACGGCCGTAGATAGGAGATCCGGCATTGGGATTCCTGGACCTACCACAAAACCTCCATCGGGGTGAATGCAAGAGAGTAGCCATGGTTGGATATCGGGATCGCTCGGTTCGCCGAGGTGGCGCAACAAGGCCGATGCGGCCGCCGTCGGGGGGACCAGTCCAAAGGGCATATCTTTGCTGTTGGCGTATCCGCCGTCGTCCGCCTTGAGCGAACGGATGCATTCCAGCATGGCTTCGGAGTTCGGAACGGACTGCTGGACGTCTTGCGCGGCGCTCAGCGCGACAAAGCATCCGTAAAGAGTACCGCTGGGGTCACCGGCATCGGTACCGTACCCACCATCCGGGGTACGGAAGGCAGCGAGTCGATCCATGACGCGTTGGGAGAGATCGATCGGTCGAGCGTCGGCGGGCAATCCGGCCCAGCACCTGGCGAGGCAGGATAGTTCGACGAGTGCAAGGCTATCGAGCTTAGTCATCCACCCGTTCAGGTATCTGGCAAGCGAATCGACCGGCAAGGGCAATTGGAGGGCCATGATGCCGGCGATACCGAAGGTCGTGTAATAGATGTCGCTTCGACCTGCGCGATCGCAGAAGCCGCCGTCTTGATGTTGCTGGCTAACGAGAAAATCAGCCACTAACTGCGTTGAGTCCCCCAACATGTCCGGTGACAGTCGGGCGACCTGCAGCATTTCGAGCCTCAAACTCACTGCACCAGTCCTTTACTTCCATAGTAAAAATCTTGCTGATGACACGACGCAGGAGACCTTTGAGGCTGGTGTTATCCAGTTTGGCCAAGCAGCGGATGGCTTGTTCCTTGTAGGACTCTTGGAGTGTCCGGCATCGGTCGCCGATTCCGTATTCGTGAAAGAGCGTGTCGATCTTTGCCAGATCGTCGGAGGTGCACTGACGTCGCCAAGCTCGTTCGACGATCGCTAGTTCGGCGGGGTTTGCTTTGACGCGTTCATGGAGAATCGCTAGGGGGAGTGAAGGCCGGCCGGCGACGAGATCGTTGGTCACCGAGCCGTTGTTCATATCCTCGACGTCATCTCGGATTTGGTAGGCGATACCGAGAGCTTCGCTGAACTCCGAGATGGTTTGGCAGGTTTCGGGATCGTGTTGCACGAGGTTCGCACCGAAGAGCAAGGCGACTTCGAAGGCAGGGGAGGTCTTTTGCCGGAATATGTCGAGTACTTCGAGGGAGGACAACGGGCGGGGATTTCGGGCCCATTGAAATTCGGCACCTTGGCCGAGGCACAAGGTGCGGTGTCCGGAGGTGGCAACACGCAGGATCGAAGCGCGTTGACGGTCTGGGACATCGCAGTCACCGATGAGTGCGTAGCCATCGCCGAGCAGCAAATCGCCCAAGTTGAGGGCGACAGCGACTCCATGTTCCGAATGCAGAGTTGGTTCGCCGTACCGGAAGTCATCGCCGTCTTCGATATCGTCGTGTACCAAGGAGGCTTTATGGAAACATTCGGCCGCCACTGCCAATTTCTTCAGAGAGTCGGGCATGGCGTGGTCTGAGTCTGGGTTGAGTGCTTTCCAAACACACGCGGTTAAGAACGGTCGCCATCGTTTTCCATCTTTGGCAAGCCACGCGCGAGCGAGCCTTTCGGTCTCATTCTTGGTCGGGCCCATGATGGAATCGAGTTGGCTTGGCTCAAACCAAGATTTGACCTCAGTGCGGAGTTCGTCGAGGTTGAGACGATAGGTGCGGTCATCGCTGGTGAGGTGGATCACTTCCCAGATCCATTCCAGATCGACGGTGACGTCCTTGCAGTCGTCTTGGAGCAGCGGAATGGCTACGCCTGGAATTGCTGCGGCTTCCATGTAAGGATGAGCTTTTTCGAGCACCGACAAGCAGCTCACGCCGACGATGGCATCGATCTTGCCTGTTTCAATGATGGCCATGACCAGTGCAGAGCCTTCGGCGACGAGCACGGCGTATCCGAGATTCTCCGCTTCTTCTTGGAGTTCTTGGATGGTGCACAGACCACATTGCTTGCACAACAGACCGAACTCATCGAAGGGGGCTGGGCATTTGTCTTCGATGCGAAGGCATTTTGGTAGGAGGAGCAATCGTCGTTCGAAAGGTACGGTCGCCAATTGATCGCGCCATACTTCGCCGTTGAGCAGGACGATGGTGTAATCGACGTACTTTGGATCGATGTTATGTTCTGAGACAAACAGTTCGGAGACGCGCCGAAGCTCTTGGGTGGAGAGGGGCGGTACCGGCTTATGTTTGGCGATGAAGGATCGCAAGTTGGATCGGAGGGACTCTCGTTCCGCGCGCGTCTGAGGAATATTTTCCTTGGGCTGACGTTCCTTTTGAACGGGAACTGCGCGTGGCAAGCTCAATACGGGCAACTGCATAGTGATTTATTCCTACCCTGCGAAGGGGATCATGTGTACGCGCCAAAACCAAAGTACCAGTGCTTCTTTGCGAAGCGATAAACCCAGTGCTCTTCTGGGATTTCGAAACCAGGCTGATGCTGACTGGTTCGCGGTTCCAGGGCCTCGAGTTCCGCGAGGGCTGTGCCTCGCTGGGTCGTATCGGACGCACCGTGTTTTTGGACCAATAGTTTTACCAGATCTGGCCGCTCAAGCACTACGCATCCGCGTGTGGCTTGGGCGGAAACCTTCCGGAAATCATCCAGAAACTCCGACTTGGACATGATTTGGTAGACACTCGGGCCATCATGGATGGTTTCGCGTGCAAACTGGATGATCGGGCAGGGTTCGATGGAGCCAGATGGGCCGATATGGTGGCTAACCCCGGTGGCCATTGGGCAAAGGGCTTCGCCCCGATCGTCCCAATAGGGTTCGACGATCCCGATAGGGACTTTTTTCCGCATTTGCACAATGAACCGTCTCAGCCGAACGATTTCTTCCGGGGACAGCGCCAGTTCGGCGGATGGTTTGGGACCGACGACGCGGTAGGTATGGAACCACGCGTAATGGACACCCATATCGATCAATCGGTGCAGCCACTGCTCGCTGACTAGGTCGATATTCGTTTTGCAGACGCTGGTAGCCACGCCGACGATGAGTTTGTTGTCGACACAGTTTTTCACCCCAGCAAGTGTTTTGTTGAGCACGTTTTTGGCACCGCGGCGTTCATCGCTGACGACGTCGGTACCTTCGATACTGATGAGGGGTGTGGCATTGCCGACTCGTCGCAATTCTTTTGCGACTTTATCGGTGATCAGTTGGCCATTGGTGAAGATTTGGAAGTAGCAGTCGGGGTGCGACGCGAGCACTTCGAGCAAATCGGGGTGCATGAACGGTTCACCACCGAGGATTCCAAAGTAGCTGTTGCCGTGTTTCTTCGCGTCGTTGATCAGTCGGTTCAGATCCTCTTTGCTGATCATCTTTCGAGGGGAAGCGACGTCCACCCAACAACCTTGGCAGCGAAGCTGGCAGCTGTTGATGATCGAGATGAACAGAAAGGGAGGAAAGTGGATCCCTTGCTTGAGGCGTTTTTTGTACTTCTGAACCGATCGCATGCCTTTGAAGCCGAAATTGTAAGCGAACTTCCAGAGAAGTCGCTTATCGATTTCGTTGAACATGCGGTAGGCGAGTCGAGCGACCATAGGACTATGCTTCGTTGGGCGGTGCTTCGGGGAATCGAAATCAGGGTGCGGAAATTTCGAAGGGTGTTGGGGTTTGGAGGGTAGGTTTGCTGCGATGGTATTTTCAAAGCATGGAAGCGGATGGTTTATACGTTCTTGTTTTGAGCGTTCATCTGCAATGCTTCTTGCGCCTTTTGCTTGGCCTTTTCAGCGCGTTCTCGGATGGAGTCAGCGCTAGGTAGGCTACTTAGGACTTCGGCGGGGATGTCGAGTCCTTCGATGTTCTGTTGCAATTTGGTCAAGCAACGTTGTCGTTCTTTGAGGGCTCTATCATCGTCACGTTCCTTGGAGAATCGGGACTTGGCTTTCGCGCTTCGATCTCGAAGCATCGAGTAGATGTCTCCGCCTAGGAGCGAAGAAATGTCGACTTTCATCGCTTCGCGACGGACGTCGTCCGAGCTGATCTCATCACCGTTGATGGGGCCGGCTTTGTATTTGGGGAACAGGATCGCCACTTCCGGGCAGACTCGAGAGCACGCCGGGCAGTCCGTTTTGCAGTTGGATTGGTTTTGAACGGTGATTTGGCCAGCTTTGGTCACGCCATAGACATCGAACAGGCAAAAGCTGAGGCACTGCATGCAATTGGTGCATCGGTCGTAGTCGATGACAGGAAACCAAGGTTTCCATCGCGGGCTTTTGGGATCGGCCGGAGAGCTGTTGCCGCTTGAGTCTGCGTCCTCTCCATCGGCGAGTTTGGAGACATCATCGACCAGTTCGCAGATGGCTGAGAGGGCAAGCCCGTCAACGTTGCGTACGTGGACTTGGGTGTCGGATTGAGCGTCGGTTGCGAGTGGGCTTACTGCTTGTTCGAAGGCTCCCAGCACCAAAATGTGAGGTTGTTGAAACTTCGAAAGGGCTCCATTCGGTTTGACTGAGCTTACGAGGAACCCGCGGTCGAGCAGTGTTTGCGTCAGTTCCAAACGAAGTTCCGCAGGTAGAGGGCGGCTATCGCGACCTTCGTAGAGGACAACACGCAGAGTGGATGATTTTCTGGCGATCATGCGGATCCTCCTGAGAGCGAAGATTCCGCAGGTGCGGATTCGCCCGATGAACTCGATGCATCTGGGGTGGCGTTGCTAAAACCGGGCGTCAATCGTTGGCAAATGGTCTGGGCGTCGTCGGTCCGCATGTTCAGGACTTCGACCCCTTCGGTCGGAAGGGGGGCCCCGGCCGCCGAGAATAGCCACTTTACGGCTCGTGGGTAGCACGCGACCACAGTGAGGTTTCCTTGCGCGGCCAAATCGACGAGTGTCGGATCTTTGCGGGCTGACATTTCACAGAGATCTCCGACGGCATCGAAGGGCTCTGCGGAATGAACCAAGTGCTTTAGGACGTCGTTCTTGACATCGTCAGGAACCACACGTGCGAAAGCACAGCGACAAAACAGAACGGACCGTTGAGGTTTCATCCGGGTTATTTGGCCTTGGTGTGCGGGCTGCTGTCTGGACGTTGGAACCGAGGAAGTTGCAATGCGGGCGTCTGTTTAAACTTCAGCCAATCGGTGGGTGGGATTCGGACGTGAGGGGCGGAATGCTTCGACCAGCACTTCCTGACCGGTCAGTCTAAGTTGGGCGAGGAGGGCACGCAAGCTACTATCGGCTAGGTTTCGCATCAGTTCGGGGGACGCTTCGGCCCGGAAATTCAGAAGGAGTGTACCCTCGGAAAGTGGTTCTTGAAGTCGATGGGATTGCTCGACGGAAAAATCGTCCCGGACGAGATTGGCGACGCCGACGTCGTTACCTTGCGATGGCGTTAATGTTGCCTTCAAGTGGGCGATCCGCATGCCATCCGCCGAGGAGTCGGAAACGCGTTTCTGCAAATCCGACAATAGATTGATGAGAAACTCGTTTCCATCAAACTCGTTTCCACCCAGTTGGACGGTCATGTTGAGCCATCCCAGGAGGGCTTCCCCGTCGGCGTATAGGTCATAGTCCACATCCATCTGGCCAAGCCGCCTGAGGGCGTTCGGAGTCGATCCATAGTTCTGTATCGCATCGAGCCACGCTTCGACGCCGTCGCCTGATCTGGCAGACATCGTGAGGACTTGTGCTCGTGGGTACTTTGCCTGAAGCGTTTCGACGAGCGTCTTGAGTTCTTCAGGCTCGAGGAGCTCTCGTTTGTTCACAACCAGGATGTCGGCTTCTTCGAGTTGCTTCTCGTAGATGTACGTCACCTTTGGTGAAAAAGATTTTCCCGACTTTAGACCCAAGACGCGTTGGACTCGTACCGGGTCAACCAAGACGCTCAGGGGTGAGACTCCGAACTGATCGCCGTACATTTTTCGAAGTGGCAGAACCACTGTCGCGAACAAATCGGTGCAGCTGCCGACCGGCTCAGCGAGAAAAACATCTGGACGGGATGCGTTTTCGAGTCGCTGGCTGGCTTCGACAAGGCTAGGAAAGCGACAGCAGAAGCATCCACCGGTTATTTCCTCGGTGGGGAACCCGTGGGAAGCCAGCATGACAGTGTCAACAAGCCCTTGGCTTTGGTCATTGGTGATCAGGCCGACACGGAGTCCACGCTGGCTGATGATTTCAGCAGCTTTGAGGATCGCGGTGGTTTTGCCGGCTCCGAGAAAACCGCCCACCAGAATGTAGTTGGAATTTAGCACTTGCCCTTCTTCTCCCATGGTCCGCCATCCCCTTCGTTCGGTGGTTCTTCTTCGCCGCTTTGAGATTCGCCGTGCCCTTCGCCCGTTTGGCTCAAAATACGATCGACTGCTTGGTCCAAGAGCGCCACATAGCCAGCGCAATCGACGCATGTTTTATCTGGGGTTCCTCGGACCATGAACAGCCACCCGCGATCGTATGCATCTTTATCCACCAGTTCCGGTTTCTTGTTCAACTCAGTATTGAACCCTGCAAAGTCCCCCTCGGCCACGCAAAAGATGTCCGCGACGGCCTTGAACCCCTCCACCCAGCCGATGGTCTGACCGATTTTGACCGAATCGCCTTCGGGGATCTGGAACTCACATTCCACGAAATCGCCCAGCATGCGGGTCGCAAAATGGGTCAGACCCACTCGCCACAAACCTGGTTCGACCTGCAAAAGCCAAAAGTGGGAGCGTGCATAGAGGTAATGGGTCGGCAGTCGGGTTGTAAACCGTGCACGCCTGTAGTACTGCGTTCGAGCGGGATCGATTGGCATCAGCCCCGAGAACCTTTCTTCGTAGGATAACTCGCCGCGGATAGACAGCAAAATCACTTGGACGAAGTGTAACCGACACCCATGATCTCGCAATCCGAAGCCGGTCGAAGTGTTGCCTTAGTCCTAGAACTAAATCGGATCGTACGACTCGCCCTGCGCGGTGGGTATCCGTTTCTGTGTGCTGAATCTTATTCTTTGTACCAGAACTTACCCTAGCGGAACTTGCCGTGACGGAACTTGCCGTAGTGGATCTAGCCGTAGTGGATCTAGCCGTAGTGGATCTTGCTAAAGATCCGGTGAATCCCTGCTTCACGAAGAATTAGACTGCAAATCGGGAAAATTTTGGAAAGAATCGTTGACAAAACATCGCACCTTCCGAACTATACTGTGTTGTTAGGATTGCCCTTAGTGGGTTGTCCCTCGTTTCCGGCGACGCTTTTGTAAACCTACCGATCGGTGACACGCGATCATGCTGGTTGTTCCCTACGACATGAACAGGCATTCGACGCGGCTTTCGCGTTGTTCGTTCGGTCGTTTGGGGGCCACGTCCGTTACCCTTTTGGCGTTTTTGGTCATGGGGTTCTTCGCTCTGTGCGAGGATGCATTTGCGAAGTGCGGTGCGTCGACCCGTCAAATGATTTGGAAGACAGGGTCCTCCTCGGACTTGTTGACGTGGGATGGGACTACCGCCACACGCGATAATGCAGCATCCTCCGGTGCTTCCATGGATTCGATGGAGCATGGAGAGCGTGAGTGCACGCGTTGCCGTTGTCGCAAGGAAAGCGAACGACCCTTGTTTCCAGATTTGGATTTGGTAAAGACATCGCAGCAACCGTTTGTGTCTTGCGATGATTTGAATGGTATTGAGGGGACTGCACCTCTCGCTGATTGTGTTTCTATAGTCGATGCGACATTCTTCGGTCGCGTGCTTGGCGAACTGGAACGCCCGCCTAGGTCTTAGTGCGTCATTTTGGGGGGCTGTCGTTGATCGGCTCAGTGTGCGACTCCGGCATTGGAGTCTCCCCAACTCAGGACTTTGTTGTTAGCGAAGTTCTTTTTTGCGACCCTCGGCATCGTACTCCGGTGAGTTCCGCTGATGGTCACACGACGTACCGTGAAACCAAGTTGTTTCATGCTGGCCATGGTTGATGGCTGTTGACCTAGTCTGAATTTCTATTCACTGCAATTATCGAGAAAATCGTATTTATCATGAAACATAATTCTCAAACGCGAACTGCGTTTACACTCGTCGAGCTCCTCGTTGTGATCGCCATCATCGGAATCCTGGTCGGGTTGCTTTTGCCGGCTGTCCAAGCGGCTCGTGAGGCTGCACGTCGAATGAGCTGCACCAACAACATGCGGCAAGTCATGCTGGCGGCTCTCAACTACGAATCGGCCTACAAGCGACTTCCAGCGTCGCGCGTTTCCCGAACCCCGGATCCACTGGGCCCGGCCAGTTCGATCTCGGTCCATGCGAGACTTTTGACCTTCATGGAACAGAACCAAATTTACAACACCATCAACTTTGGAGTTGAGTGGAATGACCCAACGAACGACAACGCTCGATTGACGAATGTCGCGACGTTTCGATGTCCCTCCGATCCATCCACCAATGTTCCGGTGAGCGTCGGTGGCGCGAATAACTACTACGTTAACTCTGGCACCGTGCCTCTCTGGGGCCGTACGACCGCCAATCCGATGCCACAAGTTCCAGCCAATGATGGGGTTTTCTACCGGGACTCCTTCTTGAAGCTCGCCGCGATTACCGACGGGATGAGCAACACTGCTGGATTTTCTGAGCGATTGACGGGTGACTTCAGCCAAACCAAAGTCACTCCGAAGACGGATACCTTCCAACCTGGTACGCAACCATTCACTGCGGATCAAGCATACGCAGATTGCTATGCGATCAATTTGCAGGATGTCAGCAAGCAAGGTTTTTCGGACATTGGTGCACCTTGGATTCGGGGTTATCACTCGACGACCGAGTATTACCACATCGCTCCACCGAATGGTCGTTCGTGCATGTACCCGCCAGGACGGATCATGACCACTGCCAACTCTCAGCACGGAAACAGCGTGAACATGGTTTTTGTGGATGGATCCACCCACACCGTGCCAGCATCGATCGATATGCAAGTTTGGCGAGGCATCGGGACTCGCGCTGGTGCTGAGCAAGCTGGGGCAGCGAATATCACTGAGTAGATTGCAGTTCTGAAATTCGCGGTTCTGAAATTCATTGAAGGCCTTTGCCGCTGAGTCGTACTGACATTATTCATGCGACTCCAAGTACCTATCCCAAATCGAACTAACCCAGGAAAATGTGAACGACAGGTTGCATGGAAATGTCAAAACCAATAAGTGGAAAGCGTTGGATAAAGAGAATAGTCATCGCTGGAATTTTGAGTCCGTATGGTTTTGCGGAGCCTGTTGCCATCAACGCGCAGGATAAAGCTCCCGGCCACGTGGCGGTGGATTCGAAGAAAAAGTTGGATGCGGTGGTCACGAATGCACCGGATGAACCACGTCCGACTCCGGTGACTCGGACAGCGATGAAGCAGTACTTGGAAGATCTGAAGTATCGCACTCCGCGTATTCCTCTTCCTGAGCTGACCGACGAAGAAAAGAAGCTCGCGATCGAGGATCCTCGAACGTATGGGTATGAGGGTCGGATACGGAAACTCTTCTTGAAAGAGTCGACGGTCAGCAATTACCTTCCGTTTGGGGGTGTATCGAAAACGGCGAATCCGCAGTCCGTAAGTCGTTCTGGACCAGTCGATCCAAAGATGACCCTCGATTACGCATTCAAGGTACGATTGTTCTGGATCGCAGCTCGAGGAAACAATTGCCAATATTGCTTAGGGCATCAAGAGTCCAAGCTCTTGGCGGCTGGCATGAATGAAGACGAGATTGCGGCCCTCGACAGCGATTGGGAACTTTTTCCGGAGAGTGAGCAAGCCGCATTTTCGTTGGCGCGACGACTGACTCTTCAGCCGCATCTTGTTTCCGACGAAGATATCAATCTTTGCCGCAAGTTTTATACCGATGAGCAGATCATCGAAATGATCGGATCCATTGCGGGAAACAACGCGATCAATCGATGGAAGGAAGGGGCAGGGGTGCCTCAGTCGACCAATGGAGGTAATTTCGGAGCGGCCCCTCAAGGTGCATCGGATCCGAAGAGCAATCCACCGAGCGCGTTGGCCGGCTCTGAGAACCATTCGTATCTGACTGCGACGTCGGACAAATACTCGAAACGCAAAACCCAGGTTGCTGCGGTGGAGGGAGGGGATCTTTCTTTGGTGCAAAGTTCTCCCACTCAGTTCCAGCGACCTCCTCTCGAATCAGGCGACGAGTTGAAGCTGCGACTTGATGCGGTCAAGCGGCGGACACCGCGGTTGCCTTTGGTCAATGAGGAAACGGCACGTGAGGTACTCAGCGAATTCGTTGAAGAACAACCTGTGCTCCAGTGGCATCGACTTCTTGCGAATTTTCCAATCGCAGGAAAGAGGTTGGTATCGGGGATTGCGATGGCAAAGCAATCGGATGAACTGTCTCCTGTTTTGCAACTCAAAATCGACTGGGTGATCGCGCGTCAGGATCGAGCTTGGTACGCTGCAGCGCTAGCGAGAGAACAGATGCTTGCCGCTGGGGTTAGCCAGGCGGAAATCGATGCCTTGGACAAGGAGATCAAGTTGGGGGATGTGAATATCGCTGATCCCAAGGCGATCGATCGGGAGCGTGCAATTCTGATACTGGCGAAAAACTTAGCGGCATCACCGATCGTCTTGACCGATCGCCAAACGGCAGTTGCCGTCAAGCTTGCAGGGGCTCGCGCGGTTACCCAAGCCATCAATTACGCGGCCTATCGAGCCGCCTTTGATCGAATCACCGAAGCTGCCGGTTTAGGATTGTAGAGCGATTTCTAGCCTGGTCGCCTTGGGAGAAGTATCTAACGGTAACCGTAACGTAGAGGCTAATCTGCAAGCGGCGAGCGGTGCTTGTGTGCGCGGTCCCGTTTTTAGGCATTGGTACACATCCGAACGGCTAGGGGCTATATTGGTTCGAAAATCTCTCCATCGAGTCTCTCGACCGAGCGGCTCGATTCGTTTCGGATCAGGAATTGTAGCTATGCTTTCAAAGGTTCTGAGTCGTTGGTTTGCAAACACCGGTTTGTGTCTTGTCGGTGCCGTGGTATCGCCCTTCTTGTCCTCCTCAATAGTTAAAGCGGGGGAACCGATTTTGAACCGTGATACGTGGGGTGTGCCTCATGTTGTCGCGAGGAGTGAGGAAGACGGCATGTTTGCGCTGGGGTATGCACAAGCCGAAGACCGTCTGGAGGATATTTATCTCGCGATTCGCACCGGGGTGGGTCGGATGGCAGAGATTCAGGGCAAAGATTTGCTTCAGCAAGATTACATGATGCGGCTCACGCATAACGACACCCTTCACCAGGAGTATCTGAAGACGGCCCCTGAGCAACTACGGAAGAACTTGATAGCGTTCGCTGCAGGCATTCAAAAGTACATCGATGAACATCCGGGCGAAGCCTCTGAAGTTGCAATTTCGGTGGAGCCTTGGCATCCGTTGGCGGTAGCGCGAGCGATGATTCTGCGTTGGCCGTTGGGAACCATCATGGGGGATCTTGGCAATGCTCCTGAGCGAGTGAAGCCAGCGATGGGGTCGAATCAATGGGCGATTTCACCGAAGCGATCAGCAGATGGTTCCGCGATCCTATTGTCGGATCCGCACCTTACATGGGAAGGGCTTGCGGTTCTCTATGAAGCCAGATTCCACGGTGGCGATCTCCACATGAACGGATACTACTTGATCGGTTCACCGATGCTCGCCATCGGCCACAACAAATCGGTCGGTTGGGCATTGACCACCGGTGGACCTGATACATCGGACGTGTACAAAATCAAGTTCCGAGCGCAACCGGAGTTGCAGTACGAATATGACAGTGAGTGGAAACCGATCCGAGTGGAGACATACCAGATTCCGGTGAAGGGTGGCGAACCCGTTTCGAAGCAGGGCTATTTTACCCATCTAGGACCAGTCGTTAGCGAGCCGGATCTGAAGACAGGTGTTGCGTATGTCGGTGCCTCGCCGTATCTCGATCAGACAGGTTTGTACGATCAATTTTATAAGATGGCCAAGACCGCGAATGTTCATGAGTTCAACAAGGTTTTAGGCGAGCATCAGTACAATGAGCAAAACGTGATGTCGGCGGACACGATGGGGAACATTTCCTATGTGCGCAATGGTGCGACACCGATCCGAGCGTCTGGGTACGATTGGAGTCGACCGGTGGATGGCACCACCAGCGCGACCGCGTGGAAGGGAATTCATCCTCAGTCCGATTTAGTGCATATCATTAATCCAGAATGCGGTTACATGCAGAATTGCAACATCAGTCCTGCCAATATGATGGTGAACTCTCCACTGACGCCGGACAAGTATCCTTCGTACATCTATAATGTGTCTTGGGATAAGAACAATCCGCGTGGTCGCCGCACGGTCGAACTGTTGGATAAAGATGACTCAATCACGCTCGATGAAGCGATCGAGTACACGCTGGATATTCATGATCGTATCGCAGTCCGTTGGCAAAACGAACTGAGGGCGGCTGTAGCGGAGTCGGTAGAGAAATATAAGAGCGACGCGGATTTTCAGAAGGCGGTTCGTACCATCCTAGATTGGGACGGTCAGTACTCAACCGATGCGACCGCGACAGTTCTGTTGAAGTTTTGGCGTCTGAAATGCGGCAAGGCGATCGATTTGTCTCCGCTTGGTAACTCGATGCCATTGCCTGCTGCGTCGCGAGTGCAGTTGTTGGAAATGCTTCAGCAAACGATGGCTGAGCTGAAGGAACGCTATGGGCGCTGGGATATTCCTTGGGGACAAGTCCACGTGGTAGGGCGGGGTGGCAAGTACTATCCTGCTCCTGGTGCCGATTACGACTCCGGGGACAAAGAAGCGAATTTCTCGGAGACGTTGATGGATGTTCGGAGCATCGAATCGAAAGAGAAGCCGGGTCTGCAGATCGCTAACAGCGGATCGATGGCAATGATACTCATGTTTTTCGATAAAGATGGCGTTCGGTCGTTCACGTGCACGCCTTGGGGGCAATCCGCGCATCCGGAGTCCAAGCATTTCGTCGATCAAGCGGAGGGGCTTTATTCGAAACGCACCATGAAATCGACGTGGTGGAACCTATCGGAACTCGAAAAGCACCTCGAGTCGAGCAAGCGGCTGACCTATTCGCCCTGATCTCGTTCGCGAAGCTGGCTTTGGAAATGTTAGGAAGTTAGCAGTTTGCGAAGTGCAGGTTCGAATGCGTTTGCGTGGCGCAGGAACCCGAGATCCGATGGGTGAGATCCATCGGTCGTATCATCGCGATCGTCGCCGAGTAGGGAATCACCTGAAAGTAGGTTGATTTTCTCGTCGCCCGCGTCGCGAAGACGCTGGAATTGTTCTTGAAACGCGATGCGGCTGGTGAGATTCCGCTCGCGTTGGCTTTCGATCAGCCACGCCCCGGAATAACTGCGATCTTCCACCAGCAGGATCGGTACATGGGGCCTGCTCGCCCGTAATTGATGAATAAATGGAATCGTTCGCGCGTTGACTTCGTCGGCGGTCATGTTGGGCAAGCAGTCCACCACGTAGACAGCCGCATCGATTTCACCCATCAGTGATGCTAGGCTCAAGTCCATACGACCACTTCCGCTAAATCCGAGATTGATGGTAGGAATATCAAGCCGACGCCCTAAGATCGCGGGGTGAGGCATTCCCGGGCGCGAAGCGCAGGCGCCTTGAGTGATCGATGTGCCGTAGAAGACGATTGGCTTCTCATTGCGTGGTGCCACGGTCTGGAATGAGGAGCCCTTGGAAAATCCAACCTTAAGCCTCTCGGTTCCATTGTAGAGTGGGAGATAAATGGCGTAGTCGCGGAGGCCCGCAGGCAAGCCCTGTATCAAGGCTCCGATGGTGGCTTGGGATTTCGGTGGGAATACGGCTACCCACTTCCATTGGCCCGATTCGTCGCGAGCGTAAAGATCCAAGCCGCTGACACCGGTCGCTGGCATATGAGGCATCGCGAGGTTCGCCGAGGTAAGTGCAAAATCAACAAGGATTTCCGATGCATCCGTTCGAAAGCGGACCATCATCCCGGCGGAGTGTTTGCTCAATCCCCACACCGAGTCGGGAACATTTCCTTTCGCTTTGGAGGGTAGCCGATCAAAATATGCTTCGGTCTGTTCGAAAGCTTTTCCCTCGATACCCCAATCCTGAACGTCTGCCCATTCGAGCTCTGCCGAAGACGAAATGGATGCGGCAAGACTCGCATTGGTTGCGGATCCCAAGGCCCAGGAGGTGACCGATGCAGCTGAGGCGACACTAAGAAACGTGCGTCGATGGATCATGTTAACTTCGAGTGAGAGAAGGCTTTTTTCGTGAAGTAGACGATGGGGGTTACGGAAATCGTATCCGAAGATTTGCCTCGTTACGATCGATTCAATACGCAACAGGGTGCTGGATTTTCTGGAATCCGAACAACAGTGGTCGTTGTACGCAGGAGCGATAATAGACACATGCAATGGGTAGAGCTACCATGTGAATGAGTCTTTTTTCGTAATCCCGCAGAAGTGATTCTGTAAGGATTACCAATTTTCGAAGCGAAGGATTCCATGCGCAAGTACATGCTAATCGGTTTGGCCGCGTTGCTCGTCGCCTTCGCCGTGTATTGGATTATGGTTGCTCCTAACGGCGCTGCGATCCGAGCGGAACAGGAGAAGGCTGCGGCAGCCGCTCGTCGGGGCGAGCGAGAATCGCAAATGGTTCAACCGCCGGTGATTGAGGATCCTCGGGTCGCCTATGCTGGGATTTTTCGCAATATCCACCCTGATGTGAAGTATCTGGGTGACGAGAACTGCAAGAAGTGCCACGAGGAGATATGCACCACGTTTCATGCTCATCCCATGGGGCGATCGGCATCGGTGGCGGGTTCCGATGATTTGGAAACGTACGGACCGGAGGCAAAGAATCCATCCCAAGTGGGCCCGTATCAATTATTAGCCAAACTTGAAGATGGCAAAATGGTCCATCAAGTCTCTGCGAAGATGGGGGATGGCGAGGAACTGCCCACGATGGAGTTGCCCGTTTCCATCGCCATCGGTTCTGGAACTCGCGGTCGTTCCTATCTCGTCATGGAAGGTCCTTTAGCATGGCAATCGCCCATCAGTTGGTTCTCGACAGTTAAACGCTGGGATGTTTCGCCTGGTTTCGACTTGGGAACAGCAACCCAACGACCAGCGGTTAACACATGTTTGTATTGCCACGTGAACCAGAATGAACCCGTTCAGGATACGATCAACCGCTACAAAGAACCCTTGAGCTCTATCCAGCTGTCGATTGGATGCGAACGATGCCATGGACCAGGTGAGGTGCACTCCAAGGAGCGAACCGATGGTATTGCGATGGACGAGCACCATCCAGGGATTGATACCTCGATCGTGAACCCAGCGCATTTGTCGGATGATCTTCAGATGTCGATTTGCGCGCAGTGTCATTTAAGTGGTAAAACGCGGGTTGTGCGTCGAGGTCGCGAGGAACAGGAGTTCCGTCCTGGTTTGCCATTTGAACTATTCGTCAATACATTTTTGGCCCATCCCGAAGCTCAATTCAAGAACAAAGCGGTGGGGCATTTCGATCAGATGGAGCAAACCAAATGCCGGACTGCGACAGGAGGAAAACTACTGTGCAGCACGTGCCACGATCCGCACGTGTCGCCCTCTCCCGAAGAAGCAAATCGTCTCTATTTGAAAACGTGTATCGATTGCCATCAGCAGAAGCCATGCAATGCACCGGAGTTGGATCGGCAGAAGGAGAACGATGATTGCCTTAAGTGCCATATGCCTTCTACAGGTAGCACCAATATCGCTCACACGAGCTTGACCGACCATCGCATCTTGAGGGATCCCTCAGCGAAGAAATCGAGCAGCGTCGAGGAGCGTCCGGACGTTCCGTTAGTGCCTTATCGTGCTGGAGAACTTGCGGAAACAGAACGCGAGCGAGATCTCGGGATTGCATTGTCCAGGTTTGCGGAAAAGCAGCCTCCGGGATCGGAACTTAGAAACCGATCGTTGGAGCTCGCGAAAGAGAAACTGGCTGCATCGACTCAGCGATGGCCTGATGACACCGATGCCTTATTGGCGTTGAGCACGGTAGGAGTTGCAACCCGCGATGGTGCAGGCGCGCTTCTGGCTGCTGAGAGAGCCTATAAGGTCTCTCCGAAAAACGAGGATGCTCTCGCGCAATTGGCGTTTGTGGCGGATGGAATGGGAAAGAACGAACTAGCCCTTCGGGCATTGAATGAGCTTTTGATTTCAAATCCATCGTCCCAGGAGTTCAGGCTGAAGCGTATGGTCAGCATGGTCGCAGCGAACAACTGGGAGCAAGCAGAACTGGACTGTCGAGAACTGTTGCATACCAACCCACTCCAGCCGACGGCCCGACTGATTCACGGATTGTGTTTGTATGGAAGTGGCGAGAAAGCCGCAGGGCGTCGTGAGGTGGATATCGCTATGAATTTGGCCACTAGCCAGCAGCAACGAGCATCGATCAAGGCTTGGTTTGATCGCTTTGTGGCTTGGCAGGCGAAAGCCGAATGAGATTGCAATGGGTTGAGAGATGCAGGGATTTTGGTTTGTGGCGGCGAGATTTCCTCAAAGAGCGTCTAGTGGATTGCTTGGTTCCGTTGCTAGTCGCCAGGCTGTCTTGTCCAACCCCGTTCGGTTTGGGTCGCTCTTCACGCACGTTCAAGCATCAACTACATTCAGGTGACAAATCCGACGCCGCCAAATCGTGTGAGAGTCATTGATGAGTGACTGCACGAGCGGGGGAACCAAAATTGCGAATGTTCCGAATCCGGAACGGATTCATTCGCTCGGGGCTAAGTCAACGCGGAGATCGACGTAGGTTGAACGCGTTAGCGGGATCGTTCCAATCCCAGCCCGACAGCTAACCTCGTCGGCCGATAGGAAGGTGTTCTTTCTGTCACGGAAGAAGATGCAAATGAGTCTTCGGCGTCCTACTTCGTAAAGTGTATCCGTGAAACAAGGTGTTCTGCCGAAAGCTCACGCGATGATGTTGGTACATGTCTCACAATACAACCTCTGCTGACCCGACCCTATGGTCTCGAATCCGTCAAGCGACGGGAACTGTGTACGGTGATATCGGAACTTCGGTTCTGTACACCATTATGGAAATCACCCGCGAAGCGGTGCTCTTCAAGCATCATGCCTTGGGGGAGGAAGCCGCCGCTGACTTGGTGCAGACTGGCGGAAAAGATCTACTAAGTCGAAACGATTTGCTGGGTAGTTTGAGCTTGGTCGTATGGTCATTGATTTTTCTCACGGTCAAATACGATTTGATCGTGATGCGAGCGGACCACCGCGGAGAGGGTGGTACTTTTGCGTTACTGAGTTTGTTGAAAGCGCATCGCGGAAAGATCTTCGCAAGCAGCGCTGTCAGTTTGCTGGTGGTTTGTGCAGCGGCGTTGCTCGCGGCAGATGGGATTATCACGCCACCGATCAGTATGTTAGGCGCATTTGAGCCTCTTGGGGTCCCGATCTCGCTAATCCTGACATTGATCTGCTTGGTTGTCCTGTTCAAAGTTCAATGGCGCGGGACGAGTAAAGTGGGGGGTGTCTTCGGTTGGTTCATGGTCGCCGTTTGGTTCCCATGGATTGCCCTCAAGGGGCTGCCGTGGGTGTTAGCACATCCCGAAGTTTTTCTCGCGATCAACCCTTTGTACGCTATTCAATTCTTGATGGGGTTCCCTGGAATTGGTGCTCTGGTCATCTTGGGTGTCGTTGTTCTTGCCATCACTGGGGGCGAGGCAAAGTTCGCGGATATTGGACACTTTTCACGTTCCGCGGGATCGGTACCTGAAGGAGGCAGTATTAAGCCTTCGGAGTCTGGACGTATCCCTGTCATGTATTCGTGGTTCTACGTTGTTTTGCCGAGTTTACTCCTTTGTTATGCTGGTCAAATTGGATACATGCTCGGCAATGGTGTGCCGCCTCGTGCAAATACGTTTTATGCACTTACACCGAAAACCAATATCGATTCGGTCGATCAAGTGATCTACATCATCGACGTCGGAATCTCCGCAATCGCAGCGATTATCGCGTCGCAGGCATTGATCACGGGAATGTTTTCGATCGTGAAGCAAGCGACGGTCGCGGGGTTTGTGCCTCGCTTTCGTGTGCTTCACACCGATGCCCATGGAGAAGGACAAGTTTATATCCCTGCGGTGAATTGGTCGCTGTTCCTCGGCTGCGTAATGGTCACGCTCCTGTTTCAAACATCCGCCAACTTGGTGGCTGCATACGGTGTTGCTGTTACCGGATGCATGGTGATCACGTCCATCATCATTTCCTACATCGCCTACTACCGTTGGCAATGGAAGCTTCATTGGGTGTTGCTCGTCTTTGTGCCCATCATGTTGGTCGACATTGTGTTCTTCTCGAGCACGTTGCTCAAAATCGTGAGCGGCGGTTATTTCCCGATGTTGGTAGCCGTTGTTCTGATGGCGATTATGTTGGTCTGGCAATGGGGTAGGAAATCCTTGGCAACCGCATTTTATGATTTTGGTGTTCGCGAAGGAAAGAAGATCGAGTGGCTGGTTTCCCTCCGGGATATGCTCGACGAACTAGAGATCACGCTGCAGGAAAACCTGCCGGCTGCTAGGTCTTTGATTCAAGGTCGGCGAAGGCTGGTGGAGAGTGACCGCGCGGCGGTGTTTCTTTGTTCTCGCCCGATTCAATCGGTGGAGGATTACGTTCCGGTTGTGCTCCGGATTTTTCTCAAGAAGTACGGAGTGCTACCATCCCAAGTGGTGTTGATGCACGTCAATCAGGCGGATGTTGCCACGATCCCGCAATCCGAGCGTTATAGCGTCAAGAAACTCGGCAACGATATTCACTCGGTTGTTATCACCTACGGGTACATGGAGCAGCCGGATATCCGAAAGGACCTCAAGGAATTGCAGAAGCAAGGCTTGCTCCCGATCGCAGCGGAACGATGGATTATCGAAGTCGGTGAGGAGGATATCATCGCGGATCAGGATCTGCCGTTCTTAAAGCGATTGGGCGTGATCGCCTTCAGTTGGATTCTCAAGCTCTCGACTCCCGCTCACAAGTACCTTGGTTTGGTCTACGACGCGGCGGTCTCAAAGGAAGTGATACCCGTGGTGTTCACGCGTAAAGGGGTGAAAATCGCGTTACCGGAATTGGAGTTGGTGCAAACCACGAAGGGTCCGGCGGCGGTTCCAAACGCATGAGGTCTTTTTTTCGTCGCGCGGTGCATCGAACCTTTTTGAGGTTTGGCTTCCGTTTGGTTCGAACGTTACCCTTCGAGCGTTCGATTCGGCGTTGGGAACTGGATCATTCGGATTTTTACATGATCCAAGTCGGTGCGCACAACGGAGTGACTTCCGATCCGATCCAGCGTTTTGTCGCCGAAGGAGATTGGACTGGAGTGCTTGTCGAGCCGCAGCAGAAGTACTTCCAGATACTGCAAACAATTTACTGCGACCGGCCCAAGCTTCATCCATTGCATGCTGCGATTGGACCAAGTAACGAGTCGATACGGCTTTACAAAGTACGCGATGATGCGGTCGGGGTGCCGTATTGGGCGAGTCAACTGGCATCGACCAAGCGTGAAGTCATCGCGGGTCATGCTGATCGAATTCCTGGGCTCGATGAACTGATTGTGGCCGAGGATGTGCCGTGTCGTACCTTGGAATCAATAGTGCGCGAATTTGGGTTGCCTCGATTGGATTTGCTGGTGAGCGATACCGAGGGATACGACTTTGAAGTTATAAAGCAGGTCGATCAACTGCCTCATCGCCCCCAGTTTATCCATTTCGAAAGCTTGCATCTGACCCCATCGGACTTTCAATTGTGTTTGGCATTTCTTCATGCGCGCGGTTACAAGACCCACGATATTCAGCCGGGAGAAACCTTTGCCGAACTGCGGGCGTTGGCGTGAGGCGTGCTCGCAAGGAATTGAGCGTGAATTTCTCGGTAACAGAGTACGCGAATCGGAGTGCTCGAGGGGGCAAAAAGGGAGATTCGCGTGTTTTTCGAGTGGTCGTGTGTTACACTAGAAGCGTCGGGTCGGCACGTGGAGCGATTGGTCGTTTCGTGCATTTTCCCGGCGGTCGCTTCTACAACAATGCCTTCCACTGGGATACGAGTGGTTCTATGGCGTTTGGCTGGTAGCGATTCCCTCCTAAACCCCACCTTTGCATTCGCGGTATCGTTCGCACCCTCTCGAGTGATTCATGCAAGCCGTTAAAGAGTTTCGATCTGCAGTTGTTGCATCGGCATGCCTGGTCGTCGTTTGCATCGAAGGGGTGGTGCTTGGGCAGGTCGATTTCAATCAACAAGTTCGACCGATTTTTGCGGAATACTGCGTCCATTGTCATGGTCCCGATGCATCCAATCGAAGTGCCGATCTTCGATTGGACGTCGAGGCAGAAGCAAAGAAGTCGGCCATTGTAACGGGGGCGGCCGACAAAAGTGATTTGATTCACAGGATCGAAGCGAGCGATCCCGAATCGGTAATGCCTCCTCCCTCGACCGGTAAATCGCTGACATCCCGGGAAAAAGAAGTTCTTCGGAAATGGATCGACGAGGGAGCCAAGTACTCAGACCACTGGGCGTTTCAACCGATCGGACGCGCTGAGGATTTGATAGCCGCGATGCCGAGCGTTGAGGGTGGGAGTACATCCGCTGTCGATCGATTCCTTCAGGCCAAGCTGAATGCGGTTGGACTCAGTTTTGCTCCTGAAGTCCATCGATCGCAATTTATCCGTCGGGCGACATTTGATCTTACCGGATTGCCGCCGACATGGGCCGAGGTTGAGGCGTTTGTCAACGACACGACTGACGGGAGTATCGAGCGATTGATCGATCGATTGTTGGAGTCTCCACGATATGGAGAGCGTTGGGGGCGTCATTGGTTGGATATTGCGCGCTACGCAGATACCCATGGTGGGGCCGCCATCGGATTTACGAGTTTTCCGTTCTCCTACACCTATCGCGACTACGTGATTCGGTCCTTCAATCAAGATGTACCGGCGGATCGATTCCTGGTCGAGCAAATCGCTGCCGATCAAATGGGGCTGGCTGAAGGGGATCCTTCGCTCGCGGCTTTGGGGTTCCTTACCGTCGGAATGCAATTTCGCAATTACCACGATACGATCGATGATCAAATCGATGTGATCACTCGAGGCTTGATGGGACTGACGGTGACCTGCGCGCGATGCCACGATCACAAGTTCGACGCGATCACCACGGCGGATTACTACTCGCTCTACGCTACGATCGCGCCGAGCAAATCGCCAACGCAACTGCCTGTGATTGGGAGCGTTTCCGATGAGAAGGCTCGCGAGCAGTATTCTCGAGAGCTCAAGGAGCTATCTACCAAACTGTATCAGTTTTCACGCGAGCAGAACGAAGTCATGCGCAATCGGTTGCGGTTGCAGGTCGGAATGTATCTGACCGAAATCGCGAAGGGGATGGGGGAACAAGACATCTCGACGCAGTTCTTATCGTATCGAACCGACGATTTTCGTCCTTATGTTTTCAATCGCTGGCTCAAGTACCTCAAGGGGCTGACGGCGGATGATCCTGTGTTTGGTCCATGGATTGAGATGCAATCTTGGGGGCAATTACCGGCTGAGGAATTTCAAAAACGGTGTGGCGAGTACATCGCGAAGTTGGCTGGCGAATTAGATGTTGCTGGCCGAACGCCTGACAAACTTCATGCACTGCGAGGCGAACCGCCAAGGTGGAATCCGTTCGTGGTCGATGCGATCCAAGAAAAGAAACCAAGCTCGCTGACGGAACTGGCAACTGTATACGGCATTGTGTTTGCGGATCAGCAGCGAGTGTGGCTGCAATCGTTGCTCGACGCGACCTTGGAAGCTACGTCGGCAGATACCGTCGTTCCCGATGACAATCCCAAGCACTTGGTGGTCAACAGTCCATCCCACCGGCAGATCCGTCATCATTTGTATTCCGCAGGGACACCCCTAGATATCCCGGAGGACGAGGCGTCTCGATTGACGAATCGAACCATCAACGATTTGATCAGTGGCAAGAAATCCGCAATCCATGCGTTGAATCTTTCGTCACCCGGCTCCCCGCCTCGAGCCATGATTGTGCGAGAGGATCCAAAACCCGACGATGCATTTGTGTTTTTGCGAGGCAATCCGCTTTCTCGCGGTGAGAAAGTAGTGCCGAGGTTTCTATCGGCGATCGCTCGTGATCCCGGTAGTAGCGATTCCAGTGGTAAAGTGTTCGAGGATGGCAAGCGACGTTTGGGGCTGGCGAGTGCAGTAATTGCGGAAAGCAATCCGCTCACCCGCAGGGTCTTGGTCAACTGGGTGTGGCAGAATCATTTTGGGGTGGGGTTGGTTCGGACCGCAGATGACTTTGGAACGCGCGGACAACCTCCGACCCATCCGGAACTTTTGGATTACCTCGCGGACGAGTTTGGGAAGCATGGATGGTCTTTCAAGTGGTTGCATCGGCAAATCATGCTCAGTCGAGCGTATCGTCAAGGAGCCATTGAGAGTGAGCATGCACGGGAGTTGGACCCTGAGAACCGAACGCTTTGGCGGATGCCTCGTAAGAGGCTTGAGTTTGAAGCGATGCGGGATGCGATGCTTTCGGTGAGTGAGGAACTCGACATCACCATGGGAGGTCGACCGGTGGATTTAAATGCCTCTCCGGCGATTCCTCGCCGAAGCGTTTACGGGTTCATCAATCGCGATGTCATCGCAAATCTGATGAGTACCTTCGACGCGGCGAACCCGAATGCGTGTACGGCAAAGCGTCCCGAGACGACTGTTCCACAGCAGACCTTGTTCGCATTGAACTCGGACTTTATCCAAGACCGAGCCGTGAAGTTGGCGGCATTGACCAAGGCGATGAACCTCGAATCCGATGAGGCTCGCATCGGAGCGCTGTTTCGAAGAACGTTGGGGCGAGAGCCCAACGGGAATGAATGGGAGCAAGTGAAAGGATTCGTGAACGATATCGGAGGGCTTGAAAGTCCATCCGAAGGGACCACGGTTCCCGATGGAGCGGTGAAAGACACCGAGGGGCGTTGGGTGCAATTGGCCCACGCGCTTCTCGCTTCGAATGAGTTCACTTTTTTGGACTAAGGCCATGGTACCAGGGAATCAAGATCGTCGGCATTGGATGCGTAGTTGCGGCATGGGGTTCGGGGGACTGGCGTTCGCTGATCTTCTGGCCAAGACGGGGATGGGATTCGATGGGAGCGACGCTGGCTTTCGCGGGGCAATGCCCACTCATTTCCCTGGTAAAGCAAAACATATCATTCATGTGTTTTTGAATGGTGGTGTATCGCAAGTAGATACGTTTGATCCAAAGCCCGAGTTGACCCGTCGGGCGGGACAAATGCTCCCCTTTGAGAATCTCCAGACGGAGCGCAAAACCGGAGTTGCGTTGCCATCGCCGTTTACCTTTGAGCAGCATGGTCAAAGTGGAATTCCGGTCAGCGATCTATTTCCAAAGTTGTCCAAATGCGTCGACGAGATGACCGTCATCAGGTCGATGTACGCCGAGTTGCCGAGTCATGAGATGTCGTTGATGCTCATGAATACGGGTGACCAGCGTTTGGTTCGGCCCAGTTTAGGATCGTGGTTGACCTGGGGAATGGGAACGATCAATGAGAATCTTCCCGCCTTCATCGCATTGTGCCCCGGCGGCTTGCCGGTGGGCGGAGCGGGCAATTGGCGATCTGCGTTTTTGCCAGGAGCATTTCAGGGGACACGCGTCGATACGCTCAACACCGATCCAACCAAGTTGATCGATTATCTACAGAACAAACGGCTGGCTGCGAGCGATCAAGCGAAGCAATTTGCATTGCTGCAGCAAATCAATCGCGAGCATCTCGCTGATCGCCCAGGAGAATCGATGATTGAATCGAGGATTCAGTCGTTTGAACTTGCATTTCGGATGCAGACAGAGGCAAGCGACGCGTTTGATATCTCCAAAGAGCCTGAGCATATTCTCAAAATGTATGGGGATGGCCCACAGAATCGGCAGCTGCTGATGGCCAGGCGTCTGGTCGAGCGTGGGGTGCGATTCGTGCAGACATGGCACGGTGAGCTGCAACCTTGGGATAGTCATTCGAATATCAAGGACGAGCATCGAAAGGTGGCCAATGAGTGCGATTCAGGCCTGGCAGCGCTGATCTTGGATCTGAAGCAACGTGGGATGCTTGACGAGACTTTGGTGCTGTGCTCGGGAGAGTTTGGGCGAACCCCGTCGGTCGAGATGGGACAAGACGGATCGGGGGCTAGCCAGGGGCGAGATCACAATCACTGGGGATTCTCACTTTGGATGGCGGGGGGTGGGATCAAAAAAGGCACGATCTATGGATCGACCGATGAGTTTGGCTTCCGAGCTGTCGAAAATCCAGTATCCGTACATGATCTCCATGCGACCATTTTGCATTTGATGGGGTACGATCATCAACGGATGACGTATCGTTACGCAGGACGGGATTTCCGATTAACCGATGTTCATGGCAGCGTCATCCAGCCTATCTTAGCCAGTTGATCCCGTAGCCAAGTGCTTGAGATGCGATTGGAAATGAGCGTTTTCTAGCGGTCTCCGGTCCAGCCGTTGCGATCAGCCGTAAAGCGTATCTGCTTCGACGTGATTGATCTTTCGACAACGAAGGCGTTCGCCCGATATCTTTTCGCCGGCAGGATCGATGTAGACGCGTCCTGTACGGCCTGGTTTGACACTGAGGACATGGATGTTGAAGATAAACGCCCCATCTGTCTTTGCCTTAAACCAATGAACGTTGTCTTTCATGTCGGTAACTGTGGAGTAGGAGCCTGGGCCGAATTCGCGGTCGATCGTCGGCTTGATAATCATGAAATCTTTTTCATCCTCGAGTCGGTCGTAGTGCCGGCCATGGAAATCCCCTTTGAGGATGAGGAATGCGGTCGCCATGTTATCGTGACCATGAGGAACGACCGAACGATCTTTATTGAGGGCGAAGACTTGATGTCCGAACACGAGTTCTGTGGGCAGGCCTTCCACTTGCGGCAGTTTGGCTTGCAAGCTCAACTCGCCTCGTTCCTTCGGTTTGGCTTGTTGGGATAGTTTTTCAAAATCGATGAATTGAAGCATCTCAGGGAGGTCGACGGTGCTCAGCAATTGTTCGACTTGTTTCTGCCATTCGATCGGATCGAGTTTCTTCCCTTTCAGATCCAGGCTCATCGCGTTGAGTTTCGCCAGCCACTGGGCAGCGATCGGTTTTATTTCGGTCGCAAACGCATCGCGGGAGAAGAGGGTGTCGAGCAATGACCATGTCAGAAGTGTGGCTAGGGATTGCTGTTGAAAATCGCGACGAGAAATCGAGCTCATGATTCGTTGCTTCCTAGAAGGGGTGGTGAGCATGCCATAGCGCGTCGCCAAGCGTAGCATGTTCTCCGTGAAAACGCAAAATTGGACGACGGATTTGCTCACATTCATCGCATCTGCACAACGGCCAATCGGATCGATTGGCCGGCGAAGCTAGGTATCTCACGACGCTTGCAACGGTTGCAAACCACAGTTGGTGCGAATCGCATTGAGGCGGTTGAGAGTGGATATGGCGGGTGGGTAAGATCGATCGCAAAAACCAATATCTCCCGTATCGAGATTGATGTCTGGAATATGAACGAAGTGATGCTTGAGCCCGTCCGAGTAGTCATCGAGGGCCGACCTAATGACTTGGCGCATTGCCTCTTGGAACGAGGGGTCGGGTTTCATGGGAAACAAGATGGCCTTCCAGCGCGAGCGCGTTTGGGGGGTGGATCGAAATAGGTCGAGGCGATTCCAACAATAGATCCGGTACAGCAAGCTCAGTGCTTGCAGGAGTCGGTTGAGGTTGCTTGCAAAGAGCGAGGGAGGAAACTCAATACCATAGGTGTCCCTATATGCCGATGCTAATAAATGGGATGCTGAAGGAATCTGTTTTCTGAAGTGTGCGATGGGGAGGGCCGGAAGTTCTCGGATCCAGGACGCGTCGATTCCAAGTTCCACCGCAGAATGAAGAGGTGCATTGTCCGCAAAGGTTAATGGGTGATCGATTCCTGAAACCTGTCCCGAGTGGGCATTGATCACCGGATGCGAATGACGATCTAAAATCGCATGGGAGATCCAGCCTAAAGCAAATGCGCGATCTGAAGGGGTGTCTGCTAGATGGAGTACGGTTCTTGCTAATTGAAGGGAGCCAACCGTGTGAGCTAAATCCGCAGAGAAGGAGTCCTTGGGTTGCAGGTACCCAGAATCCGTTGCGAGGGCACCAAGTGCGAACGAGGCAAGGTGTTGGGTCGATTCGAACGCATGCGAAGAATTGGCGGCGATCTGATTCGCAAAGATGAGGTGCGTGAACAAACCGGCCATTACTAGATCCTATCAAGATGCCGTGAGCTTACTTTTTTGTGAGCTGCGTTGGGAGTATGGTGTGGGTGGAGAGCGTATCCGATGGAGTAGGTTGAAAACATTGTAAGGAAACGCCAAGGTCACCCCATGGAGTCAATCGAAGCAATTACAATGCGGAACACCAGCCTTGGGATGCAAAGTAGGTTGGTTATCCAATAATCTCAACAAATCCAATTATCTCAACAAATAGGTATCGATTGTGAAATCCTCTCTTCGTTGGGCGGTTGCCCTTACCGTTGTCTCGAGTTTAGCTCCTCTGTCCCATGGCGATGAGTTTTTCTTCAAGGATGGGGATCGGGTCGTCATGATCGGTGACAGCATTACCGAACAGCATCTCTACTCAAACTATGTTGAAATGTGGACTGTTAGCCGTTTTCCTCATTGGAAGATCACGTTCCGCAACGTCGGTATTGGAGGAGATCGTTCGGTGGGTGGTAACTCCCGATTTGAGCGGGATGTGCTGTTGCACAAACCCACCGCGATGACCGTCGATTTTGGGATGAATGATGGTAGTTATCGAGAGTTTTCCGAGCAGACCTTCAAGCCGTACATGGACGGGTTGCAGGGGATGGCGGAACAAGCCAAAAAGGCCAACATTCGTACGGCGTGGGTGACACCACAGCCGTTGGATAACGATGAACAAGGAGCGACGGCGCTGACGGGATACAACCAGACGTTGGAAAAGTTTTCGGACGGAGTGAAAACGATAGCCAACAAGAACAACGGTACTTTTGTAGACCAGTTCCATCCGTATTTGGCGGTGCTCGATTCTGTCCGAGGCAAGGGGCCGAAATACGAGCGCATCACCGCTGGGGATGCGGTCCATCCGGGACCTCCTGGCCAAGCATTGATGGCTGCGTCGATCCTGAAGGGGATGCATTTCCCGAGTTTGGTCGCATCGGTTTCGGTGGATGCCAAGCAAAAGAAAATTGTTTCCCAAGAGAATTGTACGGTGGACGGGCTCGATGCCTCCGAGCAAAAGGTCCGTTTCACGAAGTCGGATAAGGCCTTGCCGTTTTTTCCAGAAGACGCATCGAGCATCCTGCCATGGACTCCAATTCTCGATGAACTGAACGATTATCGCCTTCAAGTGGTTGGCTTGGCTCCCGGGAAATACAAGGTACGGATCGATGGTGTGGATGTTGTGGAATTGAGTTCCGAGTCTCTCGCAGCAGGGGTGGACATCGCCGCGGAGGTGCTCAAGACTGGTCCGATTGCTGAGCAAGCAAAGAAGGTGAAGGCTGCGGTTGAGAACAAGAATCGCTACCATCACGATCAGATTTTCCGTGGCATCGTGTTGAACAATGTTCCCGAATGGGTTTACTCCGCGATTCCCCGCGAGCAGCTTGAGGAAAAGAAAAAGGGGATTATTGCTGAGCGACTGCAGAAGGTGAGCGAACTCGATAGCGAGGTCGCGGCGGCTCTCAAGATGCAATCGCATCAGTTCGAGATAGTACCTGCATCCTAAGTATCGAGCCGGACGGAGTATCAAATGCGGACGAAGCCGTTCAATTTCTTCCAACGAGTGTTTGTCGCCATGATCGTTTGGTCATGCGCGATTCGAGTTTTCTCGCAAGAAGAAGCCCGTCTCGAAGTTCCTCGTTTCGATTTGGAGAAATTGTCGAAGCCGCCGGCCTTCACCACCGCAACTGGGTTTAACGAGGCAGGTGTGCATGCGATTTTCTATGATGGGATTCCGTATCGAGGCAATCCCACGAAGGTTTTTGCGTATTACGGCTTGCCCTCCAAAGAGGCTTCTTCGGAAGTGGGTTTATCGAAAGAGGCTTTGTCGGAGCCGCGTGGCGAGTGCCCCGGAGTTGTGTTGATACACGGCGGAGGTGGGACCGCATTTGCGGAATGGGTTCGATTATGGAATCGACGCGGGTATGCTGCGATTGCGATGGATGTCTGTGGGTGTGTCCCCGAAGGTACGTATGGGAATTGGAAACGCCACGGGGAGGGCGGACCACCGGGTTGGGACGCGAGTTTTGAGCAAATCGACGGGCCCGACGAAGACCAATGGCAGCGGCATGCCATTTCCGCCGTAATGTTGGGGCACTCGCTACTGGCGTCGCTGCCTGAGGTGGATTCGAACAGGATAGGTGTGACGGGAATCTCTTGGGGAGGGTATTTAACCTGCATCGCGGTTGGTGCTGATCCCCGGTTTCGGTGTGCTGTTCCCGTGTATGGCTGTGGGTTTCTTGGAGAGAACTCGGTATGGGTTCCAACTTTGGAGAGGATAGGTAAAGAGAAAGCAACCCGTTGGCTGAGTCGCTGGGATCCGGCTGTGTTCCTACCGTTGACCAAGACGCCGATGCTTTGGGTGAACGGTACCAATGATTTCGCATATCCCATGGATTCCTGGTTGCGGTCGGTGAAACTGCACTCGCCTTCGGAATTGTGCATGCGCATTCGAATGCCGCATGGGCATGGTCCTGCGGGTGAGAACCCCGAGGAGATTCATGTGTTCATGAACTCCATTCTTCGGGGGGGGGCAGCTTTGGCTAAGATTATTCAGGTCGATACGCGTGGTAAGGATTTATCGGTTCGCTTCGAAAGCAGTGAAAAGATTGTGCGAGGCGAACTATGCTTCACTCGCGATAGCGGCAAATGGCAGGATCGCAAATGGGAGTCCGTTCCCGGGGAAACGCTTCCTCAGGAGGATACCGACGGTGGATCCCATGGAGGTGGTTATATCGCGAGGGTCCCTGACGATGCGACCGTTTGGTACTTCAATCTTTTCGATACAAGGGATTGCGTTGTAAGTACGGAACATCAAACTCGCTGACGGCATTACCGTTAGACGCGAGGCCTAGGCATGTCGGGGCTCGGGTTGGCATCAATCCCTTGAAAAGGAAGCTTGGTCGGGATATCATCACGCCCACTCTATGGAGCCACAGGTTGTCGGCAAAGCCGATCAATGTTGATGGTTTTAGGCGGTTAGCTCTCGGACTGCATTTTGGATTCCAACTAGGATCTCCATCCGAGGATTATTGAGTTGATCGAGAGACGTTGCGTCTTGGGATTGGCATTTTGCATGGGGGGTTCTTTTTTGACTCGACAAGCGTGGGTTGTGCTCGGTTCCTTGATGGTGCTGGCCTTTTGCGGGTGTGATCGGGAGAAGCCCAAAGTGGAGCCTCCTGCAACTCCGACGGTGAGCGTCAGTCGTCCATTGGTGCGTGAAGTCGTTGAGTATGAGTACTTCACTGGGCGAACGGCGGCACCGTTTACGGTTGAGATTCGGCCTCGCGTGACGGGGTATCTTAAGGAGATGCCGTTCAAGGAAGGGGATGAGATCAAAAAAGGGGATCTGTTGTTCAGGCTTGACGAGGAACCGTACGCATCTCAATTGAAAAAGGCGCAGTCGGATTTGGAGTTGAACAAGGCTCGGCTGAAATTGGCACAAGCCGACAATGAACGAGCGAAAGGAATTGCAAGGGCCAACGCGGGAGCGATCTCCAAGCAGGATCTTGACAAGTACCAAGCTGCCGAAGAGGAAGCAGATGCAGCGGTGAAGGCATCGATCGCCAACGTCAACGTTTATCAGGTCAATTTGGACTTTACGAAAGTTGAGTCACCGATCGATGGGCAAGTGGGTCGCTACAACTATACCCTCGGGAACTTGGTCAATGCCGACATGACCAACTTGACCACAGTGGTGTCGCAAGATCCCATGTATGCTTATTTCGACGTGGACGAACAAACGCTATTGAAAGTTGGTCGCCGATTGCTGGAGCAACAGGAAGAAGCGAAACCGGCGGGAAGTTTTCCTGTGATGATGGCGTTGGGGGACGAAGATGGCTTTCCTCATGTTGGTCAAGTGAACTTTGTTAACAATATGGTAAGTTCCTCGACAGGTACCTTGACGTTGCGAGGATCGTTTTCCAATCCCGCCAATGCATCGGGAAAGAGGTTGTTGCGTCCAGGGATGTTTGTCAAAGTGCAGCTTCCAGTCAGGAAACCAAGTTCTAAATTGTTGGTGAGTGAGCGTGCACTTGGGACCGATCAAGGTCGCAAATTCGTGATGGTGGTCGATGACCAGAACACGGTGAAAAGCGTGCCAGTTACCACTGGCCCACTCCAAGATGACGGGCTTCGAGTCGTGGAGGAAGGGCTGAAGGAAAGCGATCGAGTGATTGTCAGTGGCCTGCAATTTGTGAGACCGAAAGCGGTCGTCAAGGTCGAAGAGGTTCCGATGGTTGGCTCGAAGCAATCGAAGGACCCGTCTGGGTCCGCAGGTTAGGGTAACCTTCAGTGATTTCACACTTTTTCATCGATAGGCCGATCTTTGCGTCCGTCATATCGATTTTCCTTACGATTGCGGGGGCCATTGCCGTCTTTGGGCTCCCCATTTCTCAGTATCCGCCGATTGCTCCGCCGACCGTGCAAGTGTCATGCACCTATCCAGGTGCGAGTGCAAAAGTAGTCGCCGATACGATCGCTGCTCCAATCGAGCAGCAGGTCAATGGAGTCGAGGGGATGCTCTTCATGTCCTCGAACAGCGGCAATGACGGTTCCTATAACTTGATCATAACCTTCGATTTAGGGACCGATCTGAACACAGCCTTAGTGATGTTGCAGAATCGCGTGTCATTGGCGATGCCGCAGTTGCCCGACTCGGTGCAGAAGCAAGGCCTCACGATCAAGAAGAAATCTCCGAATATCTTGCTGGTGGTGAATTTCTTCAGTCCTGGTGGAAGTTTCGATAATATTGGGCTCAGCAACTATGCAACGATCAACGTCAAGGACGAATTATTCCGAGTTCCCGGCGTTGCGGATATCACTTACTTTGGGCAGCGGGATTACAGTATTCGCGCGTGGTTAGATCCTGAACGGATGATGACCCGGAATATCTCCGCCAGCGATGTCGCAGATGCGATGCAAAGTCAGAGCACCGCCGCAGTGATCGGTCAGACTGGGGTACAGCCGAGCGGTACCGCGGACTTCGAATTGCCCTTGGATACACTTGGTCGGCTAGAAACGCCGGAGCAATTCGGGCAGATCATCATCAAGGCGGAGAATGACCCATCCGGTACAGATTCTCCTCGTTATGTTTATTTGAGAGATATTGCACGGGTTGAATTGGGGGCACAAAACTACAGCCAGAGCTGCACGCTCGACGGCAAGCCGTCTGTCGGATTGGCCATCTTTCAATTGCCCGGTACCAATGCGCTCGATGTTGCTAACTCGGTTCGGCAAAAGATGGAAGAGCTCAAGAAGCGATTCCCCGACGATTTGGACTATGGGATTTATTACGATACTACTCCATTTGTTGAGGAGTCGGTTCAGGATGTCGTGAAGACCCTGTTCGAAGCAATTTTTTTGGTGGCTGTGGTTGTTCTTGTGTTTTTGCAGAACTGGCGAGCCGCGTTGATTCCATTGATCGCGGTTCCGGTCGCGATCGTTGGTACCTTTGGAGTGATGTCTGCGCTGGGATATAGCCTCAATAACATTTCGCTGTTCGGATTGGTTCTAGCCATCGGGATTGTGGTGGATGACGCGATTGTCGTTGTTGAGAATGTCGAGAGGTTGTTGAAGGAAGGCTTGAACGCCCGGGATGCGGCGAGGAAAGCGATGACGGAAGTCACGGGGCCGGTGATCGCTGTGGCATTGGTTCTATGCGCGGTGTTTCTGCCTTGTGCGTTCATCAGTGGTATCACCGGTCAATTCTTCCGACAGTTCGCGGTTACTATTGCTGTTTCCACGGTTTTATCAGCGATCAATTCGTTGACCCTAAGTCCAGCGTTAGCCGTATTGTTGCTGCGTCCACACCATGAGAGTCATGACCCGCTAAGTCGTCTGCTCGACCTGTTCTTTGGCTGGTTTTTCCGGTTGTTCGATTGGGGGTTCGAGATTACAGGCAAGTACTATGCTGCCGTTGTCGGTGTGTTGCTGCGACTGAGTGTCGTTGTTCTTTTGGTGTATGCTCTGCTGCTCGGGGTGACCGGTTGGTTGTTTAGTTTTTATCCAGTTGGCTTTATTCCTCAGCAGGATCAGGGATGGTTATTGGTCGATGCACAAATCCCCGATTCGGGCTCCGTGCAGCGCACGACTGATGTGATGATGCGGTTGGGAGAGATTTGCCGCAATACGCCGGGGGTCGATCACACTCTGGAGGTCGCTGGCCAATCGGTCATGTTGCAAAGCAATAGCTCCAATTTTGGTTCGATCTTTGTGATTCTTAAACCGTTCAAGGAACGCAAGAAGGCTGAACTGTCGGCGAATGCGATTATGGCCAAATTGCGGCAGGAGTTCGCAACCGAGATGCGAGATGCCAAGGTGGGCATTTATGGTGCTCCTCCAGTTCCGGGAATCGGTCGCGGAGGTGGGTTCAAGATGATGGTTGAGGACCGCGGCTCACTGGGCATGGAGGAGTTGCAACGAGCAACCGATGCGCTCGTGGAGTCGAGTGGACAAAAGCCTCACATGATTGTCATGCCGAGTACGTTCCGGGCCACAACGCCGCAGCTTCGGATGGATATCGATCGTACCAAGGCGGAGTCGTTGGGGCTAACGGTCGATCAGGTGAACAAGACGCTTCAGATTTTTGTCGGTTCGTACTATGTCAACAATTTCAATTTGTATGGAAGGTATTGGCAGGTCAACATTCAGGCGGACGGGGTGTTTCGTGATCAGAACGAGGACTTGAGCCAATTGTTCATCCGGAACAAGTATGGGGATATGGTTCCACTTGGCTCACTGATCCGTCTATACGACGATGGCGGCCCCGTGCTGATCACACGGTATAACTTGTACACTGCGGCCGCGATCATGGGTGGAGCAATGCCTCCGGTCAGTTCTGGCCAAGCGATCCAGTTGATGGAGGACGAAGCAAAGAGCATTTTGCCGGGATCGATGAACACGGAGTGGACCGATTTGACGTTCATGCAGATCAAGGCTGGAAATACCGCGATGTTTGTGTTCGGTGCGGCTGTCGTGTTTGTGTTCCTCGTGTTGGCAGCTCAGTACGAGAGTTGGTCGTTGCCCATGGCGGTGATTTTGGTGGTGCCGATGTGCTTGTTGTGCGCGCTGGTCGGTGTGTTTCTTAGAAAACTGCCGATGGATATTTTCGTGCAGATCGGGTTCGTCGTGCTTGTCGGCTTGGCATGCAAGAATGCCATTTTGATCATCGAGTTTGCGAAGCATCTTCATGAATCCGGTCAAGATGCTAGGAGTGCGACTGTGGAGGCTTGTCACATGCGGCTTCGGCCGATTTTGATGACATCCCTAGCCTTCATTCTCGGCGTTGTTCCGATGGTTGTCGCTTCGGGCGCCGGTGCTGAGATGCGTTGGTCGTTGGGAACGGCTGTTTTCAGTGGGATGATCGGGGTGACGTTATTCGGGATCTTTTTGACCCCAGTCTTTTTCTACATCATCGCTCGTGCAAGTGATTTTTCGCTCTTGAAGAGTAAAGCCGTTCGGCAGATTGGCTCGGCTGTTATGGGTGGAGGAGTCGGTCTGGTGGGAGGATGGTTAGCCCATTTAGCAGGTTTTCAGCATTTGCATTGGGCGCTCGTCGCGGGGTTCGCCTTGGGGTTGATCATTGCTGTATTCGTAAGTAATCGCAAAAGCAAACGTATCTCTAAATCGTCGCTGGCAACAGTTGGAGAGAATCGCGAATGATTTCTCATTTCTTTATTGATCGACCGATCTTTTCGGCGGTGCTGTCGATCCTATTGACGCTGGCGGGGTTGGTTTCCATCTTCTCCCTCCCGGTCGCACAGTACCCCGAAGTGACACCCCCTACGGTGTTGGTGACGGCGTCCTACCCTGGTGCCAACGCGAAGACGGTCAACGACACGGTTGCAGCCCCGATCGAGCAGCAGGTCAGCGGCGTTGAGAACATGCTTTATATGTCGTCAAAGTGCACCAACGACGGTGCCTATCAGCTGACGATTACCTTCAAGCTCGGTACCGATTCCGATATGGCGCAGGTTTTGGTTCAAAACCGAGTGTCTCTCGCTCAACCCGTCATTCCCGATCTCGTGCAACGCCAAGGCATCAACGTCAAAAAGATGTCTCCAAGCACAATGATGATCGTAAACCTCGTCTCGGAAAATGGGGAGTATGACGATCTTTACCTGAGCAACTATGCCACGATCCAGATCAAGGACGAGATCGGACGGTTGGAAGGAGTAGCAGCCGTTACCTATCTTGGACAGCGCGATTATAGCATGAGGGCGTGGCTCAAGCCGGATGTCCTGGCGGCGATGAATATTGGGACTCAGGATGTGGTCGACGCGATCACGGCGCAAAACGTCCAAGTCGCAGCGGGTGCGATCGGCATGGAGCCGATTGCGCCTGGGCAGGAATTTCAACTAACGATCAATACGCTTGGGAGATTGATCGACGTCGAGCAGTTCGGGGATATCATTGTCAAGGCAAATAGCTCGAATGCCGTCAGTACGACCTCGTCGACATCGGCCGCTGTGGTGAGGCTTCGAGATGTTGCCAGGATCGAACTCGGTTCTCAGCAATACGATCAGACGTGCATGCTCGATGGGAAGCCGTCGATTGCGATGTCGATTTATCAGCTTCCTGGATCCAACGCCCTGAAGACGGCTCAGGGGGTTTATAAGAAGATGGAGGAACTCAAGAAAGGGTTCCCGGAAGGTGTGGATTACAAGATCGTTTACGATACGACACCGTTCATCAAGGAGTCCATTCTAGAGGTTTTCAAGACGCTTCGAGATGCGATCATCTTGGTGGCGATTGTCGTGCTGTTGTTCCTTCAAAATTGGAGAACAACGCTGATCCCATTGATTGCGGTTCCTGTTGCCATCATCGGAACGTTTGCCGTGATGTCCGCGTTGGGTTTTTCGTTGAACAACCTGTCCCTCTTTGGCCTGGTGCTCGCCATCGGGATCGTGGTTGACGATGCGATCGTTGTTGTGGAAAACGTGGAGCGGTGGTTGCATCATGGGTTGTCTCCACGCGATGCAGCCCGCAAGGCGATGGATGAAGTTACAGGGCCGGTGATTGCGGTGGCCCTGGTGTTGTGTTCGGTGTTCATTCCATGCGCATTCATCTCGGGAATCACCGGTCAGTTCTTCCGCCAATTCGCGATTACCATCGCTGTGTCGACAGCGTTTTCGGCCATCAATTCGCTGACGTTATCTCCTGCGTTGGCAGCGATCTTGATGCAACCGAAGGGTGCCAAGCGAGATCCGTTGACGTGGCTGATCGATGTTACGATCGGATGGTTTTTCAAGTTGTTCAATGTGACTTTTGATTTCGCGACAGGCGTCTATGCGAGATTCGTCGGACTTTTGCTCCGAGGGACCTTGGTCGTTCTAGCTCTGTATCTAGGGTTGCTTTGGCTTACTTATCGTGAGTTTTCAGAAGCTCCGGTTGGTTTCATACCCAACCAAGACAAAGGGTACCTGATGTTGAGTGTGCAGTTACCTGACTCCTCATCGGTGGGTAGAACCCGCGAGATCCTCAATCGCATCGAGGACATCGCTCGTAAGAGCGAGGGTGTTGCGCATACCGTTTCCGTTTCGGGGCAGTCGCTCCTGCTGTCGACCAATGCGTCCAACTTGGGAAGCATGTATGTCATGCTCGAGGAGTTCGGGAAACGGAAAGGGATCTCGGCAGACGACATTGCTGCAAAGATCCGAAGCGAATGCCTGGCGGAGATACGCGATGCCCAGATCAGTATCTTCGGCGCACCTCCTATCGACGGATTGGGCACAACGGGTGGTTTCAAATTGATCGTTGAGGATCGGGGCAACATGGGTTTGGACGAGTTGCAACGCGTCACGGACAAGATTGTCGACGAAGCGAATAGTACCCCTGGGTTGCAGGGAGTTTTCGGAAGCGTGAGATCGAACACGCCTTGGTTGTATCTAGACATTGATCGCGAAAAATGTCTCGCCATCGGTGTGTCGCCGGCGGAAGTCTTCCAAACCTTGCAGGTGTACCTGGGCTCCTACTATGTGAATAACTTCAATCGGTTCGGTAGGTCGTGGCAGGTCAATGTGATGGCCGATGAAAAGTATCGGGCCACAGTCTCGCAGATATTGCAGCTCAAAGTGCCAAATTTGAAAAAGGAGATGGTGCCGCTGGCAACCTTGATCCGGTTGCGTGATGAAGCGGGTCCACAGTCGTTGATGCGCTATAACATGTACTCAGCCTCTGCGGTGACCGGGAATCTGGTTCCTGGAACCAGTAGTGGGGATGCCATCGAATTGCTGGAGAAAATTGCCAAGGAGCAGCTTCCGCGGTCGATGGCATTCGACTGGACGGAATTGACTTACATGCAACTCGCCGCAGGAAACACGGCCATGTACGTGTTTGCTCTGGCTGTGGTCTTCGTTTTTCTCGTACTGGCAGCTCAGTACGAAAGCTGGTCGCTGCCACTGGCTGTCATTTTGGTGGTCCCAATGTGCTTGCTCTGTTCCGTGGTTGGTGTGACGATTGCCAAGATGGACGTGAACATTTTTACGCAGATCGGACTGATTGTTCTGGTGGGGCTGGCGAGCAAAAATGCGATTCTCATCGTTGAGTTTGCGGAGCAGGAGCGGAGGTCTGGGAAATCGGTCCGGGAGGCGACGATCAGCGCCTGCCGATTGCGGCTTCGCCCGATCTTGATGACATCGTTCGCGTTTATTCTGGGAGTGGTTCCCTTGGTAATCGCCGAAGGCGCCGGTGCGGAGATGCGTAGGACGCTTGGAACCGCCGTGTTCAGCGGGATGCTCGGTGTCACGTTCTTCGGGATATTGCTAACACCGGTGTTCTATTACGCGATTCGGTGGTTCAGTAAGGAACAGAAACCGTCGGAACCTAGCAATAATCCTTAGGGAACCATGATGTGTGGTGTGCAACCCTCGGAGCATGGTATGCATGGGAGAGGTTTGTAGTCATAGCACGTGGTTCCGGAGGGACACGATACGCATGGAGTCGGCGGTTCAGCTTTCTTGCAGTAGTGACTGCAGGTGCCCGTCGAAGGGCATGGTTCGGCCGGGCACGGTTTGCTGCAGTAGGGCGTCGATGGACAGCACTTCGGTTGCGAGGTGTTTGAGTGAACGCAATGACTTTGCGATCGATTGCCAAATGGTCTCTGGAAGGGATTCAAGGATCCACAGCCTGATGTGCATAGCACGACGAGCACCGCCAGGGAAATGGGAAGTCGATGCTTGAGTAGCCCGACCGTAAAATCAGTTGTCACGGTGCGGTTACTCGTTATTTAGGGATGGCAGTGGAACCAGGTCGGTCAATTCTTTATCCGATGGTGATTCTGCAGAGGTTGCTCGTTCCGACGCTGGCGGTAGGCCTATGTTCGACACGGGCATGATCGGGGCTGGTTGGGAGAGGCGGATTTCCCACCCTCCACCGAGTGCTCGGTAGAGATTTACCAGGCCTAGTGTCGTATTCCCTTGGGCTTGTGCGAGAAGGGTTTGTTGGGCGACTAAGTTCTGTTCGATGAGCGAAACGCGATTGAAGTCGACCAGACCACCTTTGTACTGCACCATGGCGATTTGAGCGGATTTCTCCATCGCCTTGACGCTCTCTTCGAGTTTCTTCGTTTGCTCTTGGGATTTAAGGAACTCAACGATCGCGTTTTCAGCTTCGAGTCCCGCTTGCAAAACGGTTTGCTGGTAGTTGGCGACTTGGGCTTCGAAGGTGGCTTCGACGCGCTCGATGTTGCTGAGCAGACGACCATAGTTCAGCACATTCCAGCGGAACCCTGGGCCGACAGCACCGGCGAATGCATCACCCGAGAATGTGTCGGAGAATTGGCGTGCGCTATAACCCAGATTTCCTGTCACCGAAATTGCGGGGTACAGATCGGCTTCTGCCATCCCGATGCGGGCGGATTCCATAGCGGTCTTGCGTTCTTGGCGGCGAACATCAGGCCGATTTCGGAGCAAATCTGCTGGGATACCGACCACGACTTCTGGACGTGTGGAAGGAATCGGGGCGCGACCTAGGAATGCATCTAGATCCTGGACAGGGACACCCAGCAGGATACAGATTCGGTTCGCCAATTGCCGGCGCTGGATCTCAAGGGATGGGGTTTGCGATTCCGTTTGGGCCAAAACGCTTTTGGCCTGATCCACGTCCAACTCGGTGGCTTGGCCGCCGTTGAATCGTGCTTCGGCAATCCCCAAAGTCTCCTTTTGAAGTTTGACGTTATCGTCGATGTAGGCAAGCTGCGCCTCGACGATCCTCAATTGGACGTAATTCTGTGCTACGTCTCCGATCAACGTCACGAGGGCTGCGTCGTAGTCTTCGATGGATGCATCTAAGTGCGCATCGGCTGCTTCGATCATACGGCGGTACTTGCCCCAGAAATCCAATTCCCAAGCGAGCCCGAACCCATATTGCCAGTTACCGAATGAGGAGGTTGGCAGGAAAGCGCTCGAAGCGTTAGCTCCGCTGAACTTCTGTTGGGTGTATCCACCGTCGATGTACTGTTGTTGTGGGAAGAATCGCCCTTGTGCGATTCCCAATTCCGCGCGGGCCTGCAGCACGCGAAACGCAGCATCGCGGATCGATAGGTTCTGCTGGTACGCATTTTGAACCAATTGATCGAGGACCGGATCATTCAAATTGGTCCACCAAGAGGCTAACTCTGCAGACTGGGAGATCAGCCGAGAATCCGCTGCGTCTACCCACGTGTTTGCAACGGGTTCGGTAGGACGCTGATAATTCGGACCAACCTTGAACCCATTTTGTTTCCACTCTCGAGGTGTTCGACAGCCAGGAAGCATGCAAAATACGATTGCGGCGATGAGCAAGCCAACGCCGGTCATGTTGGGGATAGTCGACGGCTTTATCGTTGAAGCCGAAGGAACGTGGGCTTGTTGTAGTATGTTTTTCATGGACGAGCCCCAGTCCCCTTGATCCTTGGTTGCGTTAGTGATCGGTCGACAATTCGCGTCTTGCGACGTGGCATGTGGATATCCTGAACCTGTTTGGACTTTGCATGCTGTGTGCGCGCACGAGGACCGCTCAGGGTCTGCGCACCGGACCAAGTTATCGTCGATCAATACGGTCGGGCTTTAACGCTTTTAATGCTTGCAATGATTGTGTCGAAAGCGGTGCCCAAGGGTTTAGTATCGAAAATCCAGGGTTTTTTGCAGGAAACGCGATTCTGCGATGGGGGTTGCGATGTGGTAAATTGGTGGTTTGCAGTGAATAATTCTCGAGTGACGATTCCGAAGTCATCCCGGAGATGAGTGCGGTCGAGAGGAACAAGGAACCAGAATGGTCCATCGAGGAAATCAGCAGATGGCGGACCGGCGGGGTTGCGTGGGTTTTCGTCGAATGTCGCGACGGCGTTCCTTGCAGGTTGGGATTTGCGGTGCGTTGGGGGTGTCGTTAGCAGACATTTTGCGAATCGAGGGGCGTGCCGATGATCGAGCTTTTTCATCGACCCAGTCAAAGGCCCGTTTGAACGCCAAGGTATTGAGTGTGATTCAATTGCATCTCGGTGGTGGGTGGCCTCAGCACGAGTCGCTTGATCCCAAGCCTGAAGCACCTGTGGAATACCGTGGCTCTTTTGGGGTGACCAAGACGGTGCATGGTGATTTTTTCAGCGACAACATGCCGAGAACGGCAGCGATTGCGGACAAGATTACGGTGCTTCGAAGTTTGGTTGGGCGTATCCCGGATCACCAGCAAGCGACGTACCATCTTTTCACAGGATACACACCGACCGCAGTGATTGACTATCCGCAAATGGGAGCCATCGTATCGCATGAGCTAGGGGGGAGGGGTGAGTTACCACCCTATATCTCCGTACCGAACAATAACAGTTATGCTGGATCGACAGGATTCTTGAGCAGCACCTACGGTGCGTTCGATCTCAACGCGGATCCTGGTCAGCCTGGGTTCAAGGTGCGAGACTTCTCGATTCCGAATGACGTCACACAGGAACGATTTTTGCGACGTCGAACTGCCCGGGATATCATCGAGAAGCAGATGCGGCAACTCGAAGCGGACCCCACTGTCTTAGAGACCATGGATGATTTCTATCAGCGGGCATATACGCTCCTTACTTCTGAAAAAGCCCAAGCGGCATTTACGCTGGACGGTGAGACGGAAGAGACGATGCAATTGTATGGCCGCGATGTTGTCGGGTTGCGAGGACCGGATAACAAATTCCATCCTAAGGGGTTGGCAGAGCGATTGATATTAGCTCGACGATTGGTCGAGGCTGGGACACGGTTTGTCACGGTGACGTATGGTGAATGGGATTCTCATGTCGATGTTCGCAAAAATTGTTTGGATCAAATGCCTGCGCTTGATCATGCTATCGCCGGGTTGGTGACGGATCTGGATAGGCGTGGAATGCTCGATACGACTTTGTTTTGGGTTACCTCTGAGTTTGGTCGAACGCCGAAGGTGAACTCGACCAATGGACGGGACCACTGGGCTCGATGCTATTCCAATTTGCTTGCGGGAGGTGGTTTTGGTCGTGGGCTCGTTTATGGTGCCAGCGACTCGACCGCAGCCGAACCAACGCGAGATGCTGTGACCCTCGAAGACCTTCTATTCACCATCTATCACCAACTCGGAATCGATGCGGATAAGGAGCTCGTCGCGTTTGGAACTCGACCTATTGAGATTATCAAGGATGGGAAACTCGTCCAAGGGTTGATCTGAAATGGTGAGTAGTGTTGTGGCTGGTGAAAAAGGACACGCCAGCGTGTTCCAAAGAATACGTTGGTTGGCTTTTTGCAAACCCCAGTTGGTTTGGCGTACCGCCATCTTTTTCGCTGTGGTCGGTACGTGCTCGATAGTGCAGGGCGGGGCGATGTTGCTGCACGTTGCTGCGACAACCCCACGCGTGGCGCAGCGTGGCACTACGGTTGAAGTAACCATACAAGGCATTTGCTTGAAGGGGGCTCGGGAGGTTTGTTTTTATAAACCAGGGATACGCGCGATTGCCATTGAGTTTCTTCCGGATCTAGTGCAGCCGATTTCCCTAGCGCATGGTGGAAGGATCGTTGAGCAAGTGCGATGTACGCTTCAGATCGATGCGGATTGTGACCCAGGAGAATACCCGTTCCGTATTCGAACGGCGACAGAGATTTCTTCTTTGGGAACATTTCATGTGACTCCTTTTCCTGTCGTCGATGAAAATGAAGAATCTACCGATTCGAACAATACAATCGCGACGGCGATGCCAGTCTCGTCCAACGTGACGGTCCGAGGTCGAATGGGAGCAAGTTCCCAAGGGGATGTGGACGTGTACCGGGTGAAGGTGCACTCCGGCGAACGATTGTGTGCGGAAGTTGATTCCGTTCGGATTGCGGACATTCACTATGGTGATTCTGAGTACGATTTAGCCGTGCGTGTTCTGGATCAGCAGGGTGCGGAGTTGGCTAGGAATGATGACAATCCTTTGCATCTTCAGGATCCCGTTGCTGCGGCTAGAATCCAATACGATGGTTTTGCGTATGTGGTTGTGCAACGCTCATTATTCAAACCCTACGATAAAGATTACTGTGTACACATCGGTACCTTTCGACGACCGCTGGTGGCGTATCCGATTGGAGGGCAATCGGGAACAACGCAGGAGTTTGAGTTGCTCGGGGATCCGACCGGAATCATCCGGGAGAAACTAGTGGTTCCAGTTCGTTCGTCGCATCCCGATGGGATGTTCGAATACTTTGGCGATGCTCCCTCAGCACTGGCGTTGCGAACGTCAGCGTTCCCTAACCTATTCGAGGATCCGGCGGGGGATTTGACAAGGGTTTCCTCGATTCCCATCGCGCTGAACGGTCGAATAGATCAGCGTGGAGATACCGACCGATTCCAAGTTTCCGCAAAGCAAGGAGATCGTTTGCGAGTTCGCGTTTTTGCAGCGTCTGTCGCTTCACCCATCGATCCGGTTTTACGGATACGAAAACTCGTTGACGCGAACGTATCCGACGGTGTCGAAGTGGAAGCGGATGATTGCGATATCAAGGAGCGCGAGATCTTCGGAACGTCCTTTCGCGGGCGCGGAGGGCTCAAGGACAGTCTGGATCCGTCCATTATTTGGGAGCCGAATGCGGATGGGGAGTATGCGATTGAGATCGCGGATATGAGCGGTACTGGAGGGCAAACGGCTGTTTATCGGATCGAGGTGGAACCGGTGACGAACTCCGTGCATACCGTATTGGCAAGCACTGCATTTGATTGGCAAGAGTGCATGCGTACGAGTGGGCTTGCGATCCCACAGGGGAACAAATGGACCGTCAATGTCAGCTTGCCACAAGGCCAAGGTTCCACCTATCGCGATGCATTACGGCTCCTGGCCAAGGGATTGCCCTTCGGGGTGTCCATGGTCCCGTGCGAGGTTCCCGCAGGACGATCCATTTGGCCGGTTCAGTTTGTGGCCGAATTGACCGCGGAGCCATGCAGCGCACTGATCGAAATCGAAGCCCAACCCGTCGATGGGAATACCGCACTAGAAAGTCGATCGCAGCAGGCGATACCGTTTATCAATCACTCGGGCGGTGATGCGTGGCGTACGGTCCGACTGGATCGCTTTCTCCTGGCGGTGACAGACCCGGCTCCATTTTCTATGGAGCTGAAAACGCCGACTGCTGCGTTGGTGCGCGGTGGTGAGTTGGCGATTCCAGTCACCATCCATCGTCGTGAAGGTTTCCATGAGCCGATAGAATTTCAGTGTGACTGGGTCCCGCCTGGAATTTCGGTGCAGCCAGCGGTCATCGTTCCGGGCGATCAGAGCGAATCGATCCTTCGAATTTCAGGGGAGGCCAATGCGCCGATCGGACGGTGTCCTATCGTGATCAGTGCGACGACCGTTCGAGAGGATCTCGATGCGTATTTGGGTACTGGAAGGATCCGCGTTTCATCGAACTTTGTGTCTGTCGATGTCGCTGAACCCTTTGTGGAATTGGCCAGCCAACCTGAATCGGTGCGACGCGGTGAACGCAAAGAATATGCATGGTCCATCCAGCACAAGAGTCCATTCGAAGGATCGGCGACCGTCCGATTGCTAGGTTTACCCAAGGGGGTGCACGTGATCGAGCCGTTTCCGGTGATCGATCGCGAAAGCAGCCAAGTCCTTTTTCATATTGAGGCAACCGACGAAGCACTTCTCGGGGCGGTGAACGGGATCGGTTGCGAATTGATTGTGAAGTTGGCAGGTCAAGAGATCCGCCAGCGCGCGGGGAAAGGAACGCTACGGATCGATCCAAAGCGGTAGTAGAGGTCCTGAATGATGAGTCTAAAAAATCGTTGGTTCTATATCATCGTCGCTATCCTCGCCGTTCCAAACTCGGGATTGGTTGTGCAGGGGATCGAGCCGCCGGGGACGGGTGCGACGTTGGGCGATTCCTCGGACAATGGTGCCGTGCTGAGTTTCCGGGTCGATGTGATGCCGATCTTTTTTCGTGCAGGATGCAATGCGGGAACGTGTCATGGTTCTGCGCGTGGCAAAGACGGGTTCATGCTCTCACTCTTTGGGTACGATCCTAAAGGGGACTACGAACGGGTGGTGAATGAGATCCCGTTGCGACGCATCAATCCATCGGTCCCTGAGCAAAGCTTGTTGTTGCTCAAAGCGACCGGCGCTGTGCCGCATACGGGAGGAAAGCTCTTTGACCGGGAAAGCGACTACTACAAGACGGTTCACCGGTGGATTGAATCAGGGGCGTGCGATGACGAAGTTGCGGTTGCTGAAACGGTTGCGGTTGAATTGTCAAGCGAGCAGATGCTGTTCGATGCGCCGTCGCAGAGTCGGTCGTTGAAGGTAAGTGCCAGGTTGAGTGACGGGACTGTCCGCGATGTGACCACGTTGGCTCGGTTTTTTTCCAACAACGAAAGTGTTGCTCGAATTGATGCTCGAGGAGACGTGGCATCGATAGGGCCGGGTGACACTCATGTCTTTGCGAGATATAGCCGGTTTACGGTCGGTGCGGAGGTCATCGTACTACCACAACCCACGGATTTTTCTTGGATGGTTCCGCCGAGTGTCAATTTCATCGATCAGCACGTGTTTGATCGACTTGAGAAACTGCGGATTTTGCCATCGGAAATATGCGATGATGAAACGTTCTTGCGGCGGGTGACCTTGGATTTGATTGCGAGGACGCCGACCGTTGACGAGTATCGCGAGTTCATGCAGGATCGTCGGAGCGATAAACGCTCGATCACGATTGATCGCTTACTCGCTGATGAGGCGTTTGCGGACTATTGGGCGGGGCTTTGGGCCGAGCAATTGCGGCTGATCGGCGGGAATTACGCTCCGAACGCCACGGACGTGAAGGCGGCGGATGCGTTTTATCAGTGGATACGCAAGCAGATGAGAGAGGCGCGTCCGCTGAACGAATTTGTGGCGGAAATGGTGGATGCTTCGGGGAGCAATCTGACCAACGGTCCTGCAAATCTCTACACCATGCTGGTCCATAAGCCCCAGTTTGAACCCAAGGCCTTTGCGGCGGACTTTTCTCAGGTATTCCTGGGGATTCAGATCCAGTGCGCCGAGTGCCACAACCACCCTTTTGATCGCTGGACACAAGACGACTACTACAGCTTCGTCAGTTTCTTTACCGGGCTGAAGCGAAAGCCCGGCGTGGAGCCTCGCGAGCGTCGCGTTTATTATGATGCTGCATCGCCGCCGGCCAACCATGTTGTGGATGGTCGGCCGATGCCTGCGAAAGTCCTCGGAGGCGTAGCACCAGTGACGCCGGGTGGTGATCCAAGAACACCACTTGCGCATTGGTTGACGTCCCCTGAAAATGAGTTGTTCAGTCGCAACCTAGCAAATCGCATTTGGGCGCAACTGATGGGGCGAGGGGTGATTGAACCGGTGGATGACATCCGAGCAAGCAATCCTCCGGTCAATGGGCCACTTCTGAATGCGTTGTCAGCCCGTTTGGTGGAAAGTAAGTTTGATTTGCGAACTTTGGTCCGCGACATCTGCAACTCCCAGGTTTATCAATTGAGTGCCAAGCCCAACGACTCCAATCGACGAGACACCCGGCAGTTTTCTCATTCCCATTTGAAACGACTTCGGGCAGATGTGTTGATCGATTCGTTGGTAACGGCGACCGGTGTTCCGAGAGGTTTTCCGGGATTCCCTGAGGGAACACGGGCGATCGAGTATTACCCTCGCGAATCAGGGGAAACCGAAGGGCCACATTTCGGCGACGTTTTCTTTGCAACATTTGGTCGTTCTAGCCGCGGTACCGTATGCGCCTGCGAGACCAAAAAGGAGCCAACGTTATCGCAGACGCTTCATTTGTCGGTCGGCGAAACGGTTCGGGATCGTATCTCCAGAAATCGTGAGGTTGTAAAGCTACTAGAGAGTCATGCCAGCGAGGATGCAATACTCGAGCAGCTTTTTGTCAGGACGCTGTGCCGCCGGCCCAGCGATACCGAGAGAGAGTCATTGAAATCCATCATCGCGGACGCAAGCGATCCGTTGGTTGCGTACGAGGATATTTTTTGGAGTTTGCTCAATTCCACCGAGTTCATTTTCAATCATTGATCACCATGGTTCATCGAATACAAGTTGCATCGGGACGTGTGAGACCGCGATACCCTCGCTGGTCTCTGGTGATCTTGGTATTGAGCATCATCGCAGCGTTTTTTCCGCCCTTGATCCATGCTCAGGATTCGAAGGTGATCAGCTATGAGGACCATATAGCACCGATCCTCAAGCGGCATTGCTTGCAGTGCCATGGTGATACCAAGCAAGAAAGCGGTTTGAGCTTGGCGAATTATTCGGCGCTGATGAAGGGAAGTAGTGGGGGAGCGATCGTCGTATCTGGTCGATCGGGCTCGAGCCGATTGCTCAGTGTATTGATCGCAGAGGATCCGGCGGAGCGGATGCCGCCGGAAAATGATCCACTTAGTGAATCCGAGATAGGATTGGTCAAAAGTTGGATTGAAGCTGGGCTGAAGCAGGACGCTGGGAGTGAGGCGGTGGTTGCACGGACAATGAACTTCACTCCGTCTGTGGTGGTACCTCGCGTTGGGGATGGCGTCTTGCCAGGTGAGTTGCCACACGTGTCCGAACAGGTACTCAACCGTCCGTTCGCAAGAGTTGCATTGGGAACTAGCCCGAATGCGAATCTTGTGGCGGTTGCTGGTTACGAGCGAGTCGATTTTATAAATACTAAATTAATAAATACCAAAACGCGGGAATCGCTCGGTGCATTATCGTTTCCCGAAGGGATACCGATGGTAATTCGGTTCAGTCGGAGCGGTGCGACGTTGATGGTCGCAGGCGGAAGTCCTGTTCGGTCGGGACGTGGTGTGTTGTTCGACGTGGCGACCGGAAGGCGGCTTGCCGAGATCGGCGATGAGAGTGACGCAGTTCTCGCGGCAGACCTTTCGAGCGACGAAACGAAGATGGCGATTGGCGGGTCTGGGCGGGTCGTCAAAGTTTACTCAACAGTCACCGGAGAGTTGAAGCATACGTTGGTGAAACATACGGATTGGATAACCGCGATGGCTTACAGTCCGGATGGAAAGTTTCTAGCCAGCGGGGATCGGGTTGGGAATATCCATCTATGGGATGCAGAGACAGGAGGCGTGGTTTTGCCACTTGCCGAGCATAAAGGTTTGGTTCGTTCACTTTCATGGCGATCCGACGGCCAGATGTTGGCGTCCTGCGGAGAAGACGGGTTGATCGTATGGTGGGATGTTGTGAAGGGATGGCCGGCCATGTCCAAACCAAATGCCCATCCCCCTGCCCGTCCGGAAGGTGTTTATGGAAAGATTCCCAATGGCGTCTTGGATTTGGCGTTTGGACCCAAGGGTGAGTTGGTCAGTTGCGGACGGGATCAGCAGGTGCGATTCTGGTCGAGCGATGGGAATTTACAGAAGACGTTTGCGTTGGACATGGAGACTGGGTCAGGATCTCCATCGGATCCAAATGCTCCACCCCGATCGAAAACGCATGCACGCTTACAACCGAAGGTCTTGCTATTGCGTGTCGGATTCGTGTTTGATGGTTCACGCGTCATCGCGGGAGATACATCGGGAATGGTGTGGTCTTGGTCCGTCGATCCGTCGATCGAAAAATAAGGGTGGCATGAAATGCTTCAACGAGATGAAGTAAACTCCGATAAGGCCAAAGGGTAGGCTTGCTAAGTGATTCTTGGATTTTTGGGAATGGATTTATGGGGCGGTTATCATTGGGCGGTCCAGCCGCCGTCTAGGTTGAAGGTTGAGCCGCGGATGTTGTCGGCGGCGGGTGAGCAGAGGAACCGGACAAGTTCTGCAATTTGCTCCGGGGTGGTGAACTGAAGCGAAGGTTGTTTTTCCGCGAGCAACCGCTGGGCTGCTTGTTCGGTACTGACGGCCTCCATTTTGGCTCGGGCGTCGATTTGCTTTTGAACCAAATCGGTTCGGACCCATCCTGGGCAGATTGCGTTGGCCGTGATGCCGGTTGTCGCCAGTTCGAGAGCGGCGACTTTGGTGAGCCCTACGAGTCCATGCTTGGCTGCGACATAGGCGCTCTTGTTGGCGGAGGCGACTAAACCGTGGACCGACGCGATGTTGATGATTCTGCCCCAGTTGCTCGACTGCATGGACGGGATCGCTAGTCGCATCATGTGGAATGCAGCCGACAGATTGATGGCTAGAATCGCGTCCCATTGTTCCGTGGGGAAAGATTCGATGGGGCTGACGTGTTGGATGCCAGCATTGTTGACGAGGATGTCGATGCCGCCCATTTTGGAAAGAGCGAAGTCCATCAAGGCCTCGATTTCGCTTGGGTTGCGCAGGTCGGCCGCGTGGTACAAGACGTTGCTAGGACTGTTTTGGAAGTGTTTTAGAGCCCTGTCGACATCTCCGAAACCGTTGATGACGACATCGGCTCCATGCCGTGCCAAGGTGGTTGCGATGCACAAACCAATGCCGCTGGTGGCGCCAGTCACGACTGCTTTTTTGCCGAGGACCATAGTGTTGGGTTCGAATCTATCCAAGGAAAATACTGCCGCAAAAATCATGCGCGATAAACACTGGATTGGCCATCGTTCCTGCCAGGTCGCGTCACGCATGTTCCTACGCAAATTATCGGTAGGAAATCCTAGGATACCACGAACTTTTCGATCGAACTCGCGTCTAACGTTCCTACGGTAAACAGTGTAGGCCCGCTCCGTCGATGCGAGACGTGATCGAACCGGCACCAAGTTCCCGGGTTCGCTCGATTGGCACCCGTTGCCGGGGGTGGCAGTTGGGGGCGAAGTTGGAAGGGTTTGTTATTTACGGACGAGAGGAAATAGCTGCGGATGTTTGAGGATCTTTGGCGATATCTCAGCGATTTGCTACAGAATAATCAGATCTTTAGCGGTGGCTTGGTCCTGATGCTGGGTGGTGCTGCGTTGGCGAGCTTCCGGCAAGTACCCAACCATGTGTACCAGTTCGTGCGTCGGAAGCTGATCACCGAGATCGATATTTTGGATCGGGATCAAGCGTTCCAGTGGGTCGAGAAATGGCTTTCGCAGCATGCCTATGCTCGGAACCGAGCCAGGGCGCTGACCGTGAAAACCGTATCCGTCGAGTACGACGAGCGGTGTGAGAATCCGAATATGGATTCGCGTCCGAAGATCATGTTTTCTCCGGCGCCGGGCGTGCACTGGCTATTCTTTCGAAATCGCTTGATTTGCTTGCACCGCGAACGCCCCAAGATGAATGAGGGTTCGAACCAACCTGTCAATGTACGAGAGTGTTTCAACATCACTATCTTTTCGAGAAATCGGAAGCTAGCGCACCAGTTGATTGAGGAAGCTAGGGATGTTGCCGTTCCAAAATCCGAAATGCGATTGACGGTGCATCGTGCGGGCCAGGGCTATTGGATGGAGCAGATGAAGCGATTGCCGCGTCCGCTTGATTCGGTGATACTCGCCAATGGCCTCATGGAAGAGATGCTCGAGGATGCTCGTACCTTTTTGGCGCGACGGGATTGGTACGTTCAGCGAGGGATACCCTACCGACGAGGCTATCTGTTACACGGCCCTCCGGGGACTGGAAAGAGTTCCGCTGTTGTCGCAATCGCATCCGCACTTCAAATGGACATCGCCATCCTGAGCTTGGGCGATTCCAGTTTGGATGATAATGGACTCGCTGAGCTTTTCAGTTCAATTCCGGTGAACAGCTTGGTGCTGATCGAAGATATCGACTGCGCGTTTCTTGAACGCAAGGAAGGGGATGACAAGCGGAGCAAGGTCACGTTTAGCGGGTTGCTCAATGCGATCGATGGAGTTGCGGCGGGTGAAGGTCGGTTGTTGTTTGCAACCACCAACCATATTCAGCGTTTAGATCCAGCGTTGATTCGTCCGGGGCGTATCGACCGCAAGATTTACATCGGATTCGCCACGACCGAGCAGGCCGAGAAATTGTTTCACCGTTTCTTTCCAAACGCGGATGAGGCGTGGGCCAAGGAATTTGCCAGCGCGATACCCTGTGGGAAAATCACCATGTGCATTTTGCAAACGCATTTGCTCTTGTACGCAAACGACCCGAGAGGGGCGATCGATCAGTTGGATGATATGCTGGAGACGTCGCTTCAAGGGGACGAAAATCGTGAGGCTCGTGGGCAATCGGCGCTGAGTCCGAGGTAGTCTGTTCTCCTCACTTCCGCATCGTCGATGCGATTCATGGCTCGATCGCAAGCGAGTTACTTCGTTCGTTTTTTCTATCCATTCGTCGTAGCAATTTACGCTTGGCAGGTTGTTTTCCTGAGAAACTGGACAATGTTGTCCGGAATGTGGTGGATTCCGCCATGCGCAGATAGGGAAACCTCCCGATTTTCGGACCGGAGGCAGTCTGGAGAATAGATACTAGAGCGACTTTTGGAAGCTAGCGGTGTCTGGTAGGGGAGCGAATCATGAAGGTTCTATTTGCCGGGGTTTGCTTGAAGGAATTTGGGAAATTTGATTTCGGGTACCACGGCTCGAGTTGCGAGTTTGTGAGGGTATCCAATGCGTTGGGCTGTGTGTCGACACTTCGGCAGTACCGGCCAGACGTTTTGTTCCTCGACCGAGGAATTCTATGGGGCGGGGCGGATGGCGTACTGGCATGGGTTCTTGAGGAGCCCGATTTTTGTCCATCGCGGATATTTCTTTTTGCTGGTTCCGAACTTTTGTGCGAGTTCCAGAAACCGTTAAAGCAAACGCGTTGGCTATCGGAGCCGGCACGCTATCCGAATATTGTGCTGTTGAGGAATTTGGTCAATCAGATGGAGAGCGAGCCAAATCCTAGTCTTCGTGGAGTTGCTGAACGCGCGCCGTTTTCGGTACGTGGTCGAGTCTCCAATATCGAACCCCTATTGGTTCGCTAGCGATGTGTTAGCTAATCGCATTCCCATTTTTGCTTCACGAGTTTGCCGCTGAGGTGAATTGGAAGGCGAGCGGAAGGATTCCGATTGGTTTTGGAGAGTCGCGAGACTGATACTTAAGAATTTGAAAGTGGATAAAGATCATGAGTACGTTGTTGAGGAGAGCGGTGAGGGCGCGAATTGCCTCGCATCCTAAGAACGTTCTAGGGCGACCGCCGAAAGTACCCTTGAGATCGGAATGCGTCGCTCTCTCCGAGTTGTGCAACATCTGCAATCGGCAGTTTCGATGGGTCGAGTGCGAGATAACCGAACGATCCATCGTGTTGCGAGGTACTGTCTCGTCATTCTATGAAAAGCAATTAGCCCAAGAGATGGTAAGGACGAAGCGGATAGGATGGGCAATTGTCAACACTATCGAAGTTGTGCGAGGCGATGAGTCGCTATTGAACCGTGCAAACGATAACGCTGTAACTTCGGATCGCGATATTCTGAGTCTATGTCGATGAAACCGTTGAGGGCATCATGAAAAATCAAATCTGTTTGTTTCATTGCACGGTTTGCGGGAGTATTTTGCATGCCGATGACAGCGAGGACAATCCAAGCTGTTGCGGGGAAGAAATGTATCTCGCCTGTGTTCAATCTGCGATTGGGTCGATAGTTGGTTTCGAGGATAGTTTGCTCGAACTGAATGAGTTGGATCACGAAATTTGGGAGAAAGAACATGTCGAAGAATGTCGGGATTTGGATTGATCGCAAACATGCGTTCGTCGTTGATGTCGGTGATGGAAGAGGCCATTTGAGTCGATTTCATGCTGGAGTGGATGAGACGTTCCCACCAACCGAGGAGTCACGGGCAAAACATCCTTACACCAGGAATGATTTCGTATCGGAGAAAACGTTGGAGAGGAAGTCCACGATGGAGCGGGTCGATATGTACGAACAGGTGATGAAATCGATCGGTTCGGTCGATGCGGTGTGGATTTTAGGTCCGGGCGAGGCGAAAGACGAATTTGAAAATCATTTGCGAACGCGTCATACTCATGGAGTGGAGATCGAGGTGACAACCTCGGACAAGATGACCGAGCCACAACTGATTGCGAAGGTTCTGAAGCACTTTGCGGAACCCGTTGAAATTCGGCGTTGATCTATTTTGCGGGAACCCTGGGTGGGTAGTATTACTTACTACCGCTTGCTCTTTAGCATAGATAATCGATGATTCATCAGCCGAGTTGCTTGTTGGTCTCTCGTGAAAGTGAGACCACGAGTGGTCTTGCGGTCAACGCATCCTGTACGCAGTTGCGATACCCAGCTGCGTTTTTGAGATGATTGGTTGACCGGATTCATTTATCGACTTAATTCCATTGAGTCTAACTGGGGAGTGGGCTATGCGGCTATTTTGTGTGCGAGTGTTGGCTTGTGCGTATGCGGGTATGTCCCTAGGGGCGGTGTTCAGCTCACCTTCATTGGGTCAGACACCTTCGGGAAGTGCCAAGGCTTTGGACCGTAGCGTGTTGCCGATCCGCGAGCCTGATCGTCCGTTTTACAAGGAACTCGATGCGAGGAACGCAAAACCTCCAGCGCGATGGGATGTGAAGGCCCCTGAGGGTGCACCGAACGTAGTCGTCGTGTTGATAGACGATATCGGTTTTGGCCACTCGAGTGCGTTTGGTGGTCCGTGCGTTATGCCGACCTTGGAACGGCTTGCGAACAACGGGCTCAAGTACAACCGCTTTCATACCACAGCGCTATGTAGTCCGACGCGAACCGCGTTGTTGACGGGGTACAACCACCACAGCAATAACGCCGGAGCGATCATGGAGGTGGCGACCGCGTATCCTGGAAATACAGGTATTCGCCCTCAAAGCATTACGCCGATGGCGGAGGTGCTGCGTATGAATGGGTACTCGACATCTGCGTGGGGCAAGTACCACGAAACACCACCTTGGGAGGTGAGTGTGAGTGGACCGTTCGACCGTTGGCCAACCAGGTCTGGGTTTGAAGAATTCTACGGCTTCATCGGTGGTGAGACCAATCAGTGGGATCCGATGATTGTGCATGGGACAATACCGATGCGCAAGCCGGAGGGTGACGAGGATTATCACTTCACCACCGACATGACGGAACATGCTATATCGTGGATGAGGGCCCAGCAATCGTTGACTCCCGAGAAGCCGTTTTTCATGTACTTTGCGACCGGTGGCACGCATGCGCCCCACCATGCTCCCAAAGAATGGATCGACAAGTACAAAGGCAAGTTCGATATGGGCTGGGACAAGCTGCGCGAGCAGACGCTGGCTCGACAGATTGAACTAGGGGTGGTTCCCAAGGGGACCAAGTTGGCTCCCAAGCCGGAAGCGATCGTGGATTGGGAGGCTTTGAGTTCGGACGAGAAGCGGCTCTTTGCTCGGCAGATGGAAGTCTTCGCCGGATTTGCATCGCATACCGACCACGAAGTGGGGCGGTTGGTGCAGAGCATTGCGGACATTGGAGAGCTCGACAACACACTTATAATCTATGTCGTCGGCGACAATGGGTCGAGCGCCGAAGGTGGCATGTTGGGTATGTTCAACGAAGGGACTTACTTCAACGGAGTTGCAGAAACGACCGAGTTCATGCTCGGCAAGATCGATCAATGGGGCGGACCCGAATGCTTTAACCACTTTGCTGCCGGTTGGGCTGTGGCTGGAAACACGCCGTTTTCTTGGACAAAGCAAGTTGCTAGCAACTTTGGTGGGACCAGAAATGGCGTGGTTTGTCATTGGCCTGCGGGGATCAAGTCCAAGGGTCAGGTTCGCGATCAATTCCATCACGTGGTCGACTTGGCGCCGACGATTTTTGAAGCGGCAAAGGTTCCGGCTCCTAAGGAAGTTAATGGCGTGAAGCAATTGCCGATCGAAGGGGTCAGCATGGCTTACAGCTTCGATGCGCCTAAGGCCGAGGATCGTCGCAAGACGCAGTATTTTGAGATCGCTGGTAACCGTGCGGTTTACCATGATGGTTGGTTCGCCGGGACGATTCACAAGGCTCCTTGGGAATCGCAACCACGTCATCCTCTGACCGAAGATGTTTGGGAGTTGTACCACGTTGATGACGATTTCAGCATGAGCAAGAATCTTGCGGCTCAAAATCCGGCCAAGCTCAAGGAGTTGCAGGGATTATTCACCAAGGAAGCGATCGATCACCATGTCTTACCGATCGATGATCGAACCATTGAACGGTTCGATCCCAAGGTCGCAGGACGGCCGGACCTCATGGATGGACGAACGAAATTGACCGTTTATCCCGGGATGGTATACATGGCCGAGAATGCGTTCATCAACGTGAAGAATGCTTCCGTGGATATGGTCGCCAATGTTGAGGTAAAGGGAGACAAAAATCACGGTGTGATTTTGGCACAGGGAGGGCGATTTGGCGGCTGGGCGTTCTGGGTGGATCATGGTCGGCCGATGTATTCCTACAACTTCCTTGGACTAGAGGTATTCCAGGTTGCGGGCAGTCAAGCGATGTCTGACGGCAAGCACACCCTCAAAATGGCGTTTGATTACGATGCGAGTGAGGGACGAGGTGCGGGTGGAACCGCGACGCTTTTCATCGATGGAAAGAAGGTGGGTGAAGGAAAAATTGGCAAGACGCACGCCAACATTTTTTCGCTCGACGACACAGCGGATACGGGTATCGATACGGGAACGCCGGTGGATGAGGCCTACGGTGAGGGACGCAAGAATGCCTTTTCGGGTGAACTGCGCCAGGTGAGCATCGAAGTCAGGTAAGGCCGTTCCTGGGTAGTTATCGTTCTTTGGCTTAAATGGATACTGGACTGCGTTACGCACCTTCCTTAGGAAATCTCTATGTTAACTTCGATGTTGCGAGTCGCCCTCGTGATCCTATCTGGTTTTTCTTTTGCGCCAGCTGTCTTTGGACAGTTGCAGTTGCCGCAAGCGGATCCGGCGTTTAAGGGGAAAATTGGAGAGACCTACAAGGATTCCCAGCCAGACTATCCAAGGTCGATTCGAGCGGCGCAGGGGAGCCCTAACGTTTTGTTGATCCTGCTGGATGACGTTGGGTTCGGCATGTGCTCGACCTATGGTGGGCCAGTCCCAACACCTTACATGGATCAGTTGGCAAAGAACGGATTGCGCTACAATCGATTCCATACCACGGCGCTATGCAGTCCAACTCGCGGTGCGTTGTTGGCGGGGCGAAACCATCACTCGATTAGCACCGGCGTAATCATTGAGATGGGAACTGGCTACCCAGGCTATACAGGTGTTATCCCAAAGAGCACCTCACTCATCTCTCAAGTGCTGAGGGACAATGGCTATGCAACAGGCATGTTTGGCAAATGGCATAACACGCCGGAGCCGGACATTAGTCCCGCAGGGCCGTTTGATCGTTGGCCAACCGGCCTTGGGTTTGATTACTTCTATGGTTTCAATCAAGGGGAAACGCATCAGTACTACCCGACGATCTATCGGAATACCACCTGGGTACCACAACCCAAAACGCCGGAGCAAGGCTACCACTTTACGGCTGACATGACGGATGAAGCGATCGCGTGGACTCGAAATGTTCGCGCTGCAGATCCCGATAAACCATGGTTCAATTACTTTAGCACTTCGGGAGTGCATGCGCCGCACCATGCTCCCGCGGAGTGGAGAGAAAAATTCAAAGGCATGTTTGATCACGGCTGGGACAAGCAGCGGGAGATGACGCATGCTGCTCAGTTAGCGATGGGAATCGTTCCCAAGGGAACCAAATTGACGGCTCGGCCCCAAGAGATTCCGGCATGGGACGCCCAAGCTCCGGAAGCGAAGAAGGTCTATACGCGATTGATGGAAAATTACGCCGCGTACATGGCTTATACCGATCATGAAGTCGGGCGTTTGCTCGACAGCTTGAGAGAATCGGGTGAATTGGAAAACACGCTAGTGCTGTATGTCGTAGGTGACAACGGCGCGAGCGCCGAGGGTGGGCTTGAGGGTACGTTTAGCGAGATCGCTAGCTTGTTGGGAGTGCAGCTGGGGCTCGAGAGTTCCATGAAGCGAATCGATGAAATCGGTGGTCCCACGAGTGAGCCTCACGTTCCAGTGGGTTGGGCATGGGCGATGAACGCACCGTTTCAGTGGACGAAGCAAGTCGCAAGCCATTTTGGTGGAACACGCAATCCGATGATCGTTCACTGGCCCAAGGGGATCCGGTCGAAAGGTGAGATCCGTACGCAGTTCCACCATGTGATCGACGTGGTTCCCACGATTTTGGAGGCATGCAAGATCCCGGAACCCAAGGAAGTCAATGGTATACCGCAAAAGCCTATCGAAGGGGTTTCGATGCTGTACTCATTCGACGACTCGAAAGCTGCAGAACGGCGAACGACACAGTACTTTGAATTGGCGACCAATCGCGCCATCTATCACGATGGATGGGTCGCCTGCAGTCGGTATGGCTTTCCATGGGAAACCGCTGGACGCGGTGATGGATTCGTCAATGCACCATGGGAACTCTACAACGTCGTCGATGATTTTAGTCAAGCCAACAATGTCGCGTCGAGCAACCCCCAAAAGCTGAACGAGCTGAAGTCCAAATTTTTGGCGGAGGCTAAAAAGTATGATGTAATGCCGCTCGACCCTCGATTCTCCGAGCGAATGGACCCTAAATTGCGAATCGCGGGTGAGCCAAAAACGAGTTGGACATATTTCGGCAATCAAGTGTGGTTGCCAGAGCCGATTGGTCCACAGCTCTTCCCGAGAGCTCATACAATATCTGCGGAGATCATTGTGCCTGAATCGAGCCCAGAGGGTGTGATCGCGTGTGTGGGGGCGTTCTCTGCAGGTTGGTCATTGTATGTCGACGGCGGAAAACCTTTTTTCCGCTATACCTACTTTGATATTGCCGACGTGACCATTCCGGGATCTGACAAGCTGCCTTCCGGGAAAGTTACCGTCTCGACGCGATTCAAACCGGATGGGTCGAGGGAAGGATCGGGTACTCTCGAGCTATTGGTGAATCAGAAGGTGGTTGGTCAAGGGAAAATTGAGCGATCGACTTTCCGGCATGGTTTGGAGCCATTTGAAATCGGGCGAGATTCGATCACATCGGTATCTCCAGGCTATCGCGGCAAGGGCGTTTTTCCATTCAATGGCAAGATCGAAAAGGTGGTTTTTTCGTTGACCAAGTAAGCCGTTGAGACAAATGGGATAAGCGAAATCCGAATTTTCTTTGTCAGGATTTCCGGCGAACGAAAAAATAGAAATTGGCGGGTTGGAGGCCTGTTTCCACCCCGCCTTCGCTTTTTTCGGCCGCGTGAACAAGGCGGCAATGGAGTTGCCGGTGCGTTTTCTTATCTTTGCGTTTCTAGGTTTAATTTCATCGCTGGCGCTTTCGGGTTTTGGGTGGGCGCAGCCCCCTGCGAAATCCCCTCAAGGGGGCAAGGTTCGAAAGCCACAGATGAGCGATACGATCAAAGCGAATATCTATGCCGATAACAATTTCGTTCTTTACATCAACGGCGAGTTGGTAGCTGTCGATTCGATTTCATTCATTCCGCACAATGTTATCTCGGTGGATCTATTGCCAAGTTATCCGATGACGATTGCCGTGATGGCCAAGGATAACGCCGACCCCAAAACGGGGATGGAGTATGCGAACACGAATATCGGCGACGCGGGCTTTATCCTGAAATTTGGAGATGGGACGGTAACGAGCGGCAAATGGAAGGCCAAGAAGATTTCTTGGGGGCCGTTGGATCGAGACACTAAGAACCCGCGTGTAGAGAGCGTACCGGTTCCAGTGAATTGGATGGCGGTCGATTTTGATGACAGTTCATGGGGCGCGGCGAAGGAGTACAGTAACGAGGAGGTAGGTCCCAAGCAAACGTTCTTTGATTTTGATTTCGAGGGAGCCAAGTTTATTTGGAGCGACGATATCGCCCTCGACAACATCGTATTGTTCCGGCATGTGGTAAGAACTCCCCCGGATGGGAAGGAGCGTCCGGATTTCACCAATCTCACCAACCTCGTTCCGGACAACCCACCCAGGAATCCACCGCGTAATCAAGAGGGGGGCCGCAAACCCCGAAATGACTAAGGCATGCCCGAAACACTATGGCTAAATCGTGGTATGACGGCAGGATTTGAAAGCGATGGTCAGACTCACGTCGAGCACATCATGGGAAAAGCAATTATGATGCGGACGAGTAAAGTATTAACGTTGATTTCATTCGTTCTTTGTTTCGCTCCGAACCAGTGTTACTCGCAATCCGACAAACCCAAGGAAGGTTCCGCGGACTTAGGTAGAGGGGTGAGAGACTCGGCCGGGCAACGTGGACCGCGGGGACCTGGAGGAGGTCAGCGGGGCCAGCGCGGTGAAGGTGGCGAAGAGGGACAGCGAGGTGGTGGGAGCAAGCTTGGGAATTACACCGAACCGCCACCTGCGAACAACGTTCCCGATCATCTGTTCAACATACTCCTGGGGCGACCAACAGATCATAGTGTGACCGTCCGAGTCTTGTTTCATAGGAGCGCCCTTGCGCATGTGATCTATGGTTTGGAGTCGGACAAACTGACACAGGTCAGTAAAGAGGTAAGCATCAAGAAGAAGGAACCGTTCGATTTTGTAATCGATGGGCTGCAACGGAACACTCGTTACTACTATCGACTCGTTTATCGTGTCGGAAATGAAGGTGAAGAGATCAGCGATGAGTATACGTTTCACACGCAGCGAGACTCCGGCGAGTCCTTCGTGTTCTCGGTGCAATCCGATTCCCACTTGGATGAGAATACAAGCGGGGAAGTCTACCTTAGGACGCTAGCGAATGCGTTGAGCGATTCGCCTGACTTTCATTTCGAGTTGGGGGATACGTTTATGACGGGCAAGTATGTGAAGCCCGAACTGTCGGAGCCGCAGTACTTGGCACAACGCTATTACTTAGGAAGTCTCTGTCATTCCTCAGCATTATTTTTTGCACTCGGCAATCATGACGGGGAAGGTGGAAGTCGTGGTACAAACGTCTGGGCTACCAAAACGCGCAAGCGATTATTTCCTAATCCGTTTCCGGACGGTTTCTACACTGGTTGTGATCAAGTGGAACGCGAGGTAGGTTTGCCCGAAAATTACTACCAGTGGAAATGGGGAGATGCGCAGTTCATCGTGCTCGATCCGTTTCGATACACCACGCAACGAGCACGCGATGGCAATAATTGGGCTTGGACGTTGGGAGATGTGCAATATCGCTGGTTAAAAGCGTCGCTTGAGAATGTGGACGCCAAATACCGATTTGTGTTTCTGCACCATTTGGTTGGGGGAGCGCCGGCGAACAGTCGCGGTGGGGTCGAAGTCGCTCCGTTTTGGGAGTGGGGTGGCAAGGGAGCCACAGGTGAGAATGAGTTTTCCAAAAACCGTCCAGGATGGGATGCCCCGATTCATGATCTCTTAGTGCAACACGGTGTGTCGATTGTTTTCCACGGCCATGATCATCTTTTCATCAAGCAGGATTTGGATGGGATTGTTTACCAGTTGGTGCCACAACCTGGTCATCCGCGAACTGGGAATACGAACAGTGCGAAAGAATATGGATATCTAAGCGGTGAAACACAAAGTAGTTCCGGGTATATCCGGGTTCGCGTAGGGAAAGAAAATGCCAGGGCTGACTATGTGCGGACCTATCTGCCGGAGAGCGAAAACGCCAACAGGAGAAATGGTGAAGTCAGTTTTTCTTACGTCGTCGCCCCGCATGAAGGGGGGCAGTCCAAATAATGAGATCGCGGAAATGGGGTTGTTTGGCAGCAAATCGGTAGCAATGCCGAAAAAAACATGATTGAGATAGGTGAAGTTCTTTAAATCGTTCGAGGTAGGTATCTATAATCTCTGCCAGATAGGTCGCTCGATACTTTCCTCTTCACTCACTTGTCGAGACTCAGAAACATGAGATCGTTTTTAGCAAACTTTGTTGCCGTTTTGGTCGGATTTTGCCCTTTGTTCTTTGCGGTGGAATCGAGCCGAGCTCAAGAAGGTTCCGCGAAGTTAGATCCTTCCGGGACGTGGCGATGGGAGTACGATTTGGATGGATCGAACTTCAAGGATTTGGTTCGATTGGACTTTGGGGCTGCTGGCAAAAGTTCAGCGGACAAGGAGCTGAAGGGGACTTATGAGAGTTCATCAGGACGGAAGATCGCGATTGAAAACGGCAAAGTTGACGGTCCTAAAGTTTCATTCCAATTCAAAATCACCTATCAAGGGATGGACGTTAAATTGGAGTTTGAGGGAACGGTCAAAGACGATTCATTAAACGGCAACGTACACGCCTCTACCAGTGAAGGTAGTCGCGATCTTCCGTGGACTGCTACTCGCTCGGTCGAAGCTGAGGATGTGGTCGGGACGTGGAAAATGCGGATCGATGCGGGTGGGAATGTTTTGGAACCTGAGATTGTGATTTCTAAGGATGGAGAAAAGCTCAAAGGGAAATACAAGAGCGGAACCGAGGTCGAGCTTGATGGAATCGAGGTCAAGGTGGTCAAGAATGAGCTGAAGTTCTTGATCGATACCAGCTACCAAGGAACCAAGATCAAGGCCGATTATCGAGGTCGACCCTACGGAAACAAGGTTCGTGGGACGATCGACTATGACCTGGGCGGGAACGCCGGCACGATTGATTTTTCGGGTTCCCGGTCTTTGGAATCGAAGTAAAGTCGTGAGTCTTTAAGAGGAAGATCATTTCGGCAGTCATGGAGATTGGTCCATGATCTGCCCTCGGGTTGGCAGATTCTTGTTGAAACAGGAGATGCACCGGCACAAACTGGAAACTTCGCATCAGGTAGATCCTTCGAAGTTGAGTTTGTAGTGTTGCCGTGTTGAATCCTTGTCCTATCCCAGATTTAGCGAGTTGCGGAGAGAAGACCGATTCATCGCAACCATTTGATGAATTGCAACCGCTTGGCGAATCGAAGGCGTTTGGCGAATTGTCACAGCGAGGTAAATCGCAACGGTATGGTTTACCCGATGCAATGCGAGGTATCGCAGCCCTCTTTATTGTTTGGCATCATCTCACTCTCTACGCACCCCAGTCTGATTTGGCGGATATCTTTGCCCCTGAGTTGATGTTTTTTCTTTACAACCGCGCTCTATATGCCGTCCAAGTGTTCATGGTGATCGGTGGGTTTTCCTTGGCGGTGAGCGTGTCAGAGTGGCCCCAAAGTCTCTATGGGGTTCTGCAAAAGCTGGTAACAAAGTATTTGCGAGTTGGCATCCCCTGCATGGTGATGCTGGCATCGCTATTGCTTACTTCGTACCTGTTTCGTGCGTGCGGTTTGGACTTAGGGTTGGTCGAAAACGTGTCGCTGGGGCAAATCCTCTCCAGCGTGTTTTTTTTGCAAGATGTCTTAGGGTACGGAAACATCGCTGCAGGAACATGGTATCTGTGTATCGATTTGCAATATTCGTTGCTCTTCATGATGTTGTACTGGTTGGTCGGTCGTTTCGTCCAGAATGAACATCGTGGCCCATTGGTGCTGGCGATCCTACTGTTTGGGTTTGGGCTGATGGGGGCTTTTTTTTGGAATGGTCGGTTGGAGTACGAACCCTACATTTCCTACTTCCTCGCTCCGTTTGTATTGGGAACATTGATTGGGTTCAGTGTGCGTTCTCGGATTTCGTCTCAGGTTTTGTGTGGCTATGGAATTGCTCTTTTGGTGGCTTGGGTGTTGCAGCCTCGTCCGCAGCTGGCTGTAGCGATGGTTGCAGGAGCTGTGCTGTGGGGGGGCGCTTTGAGGTATCCGGATTGGCAGATCCCACGCTGGTTAAAATGGCTAGGCGATCGATCGTATAGCTTGTTCTTGGTTCACTACGGAGTGAATGGCGTAGTGTTGATACTGCTCAATCCATGGGCCATCACGGGACCGGGTGCCGCGTTCGCTAGCATGTGGATCGCCTTCGCGGCGAGTTTGGTGGTGACTGAATTGTTTTGGCGATGGGTCGAGGTGCCTTCGTTACGGATATCGAAGCAATTGCAGAGGCATTTAGGAACGTTCTCGCAAAGGCATTCCAAAAGAGCGTGGTATTGGGTGCCACTGCGGCGTAGTGCTCAAGTGACAACAAAAATCTCCTGAGGGTAAGTTAATCGGGTTGGGTGAGAGCACCCAACGGGGAAGCTACCTTTCCTCAAAAAGCTGCTGGCAGCGGCTTTATTGCCCGACGCAGTAGATATGTTTACTTGAGCGAATAAAGAGTTGTCCGTCGGATACCGCAGGCGACGCGCTGAAATCCTCTTCGTCGTTCGTGAGTCTATTGACGGCTAAGGACTTGAAATCGCTACCGACCTGAATGACGTGAATATCTCCATTTCGAGTGACGTAGAAGATCTTTCCGTCGGCCACCACGGGCGATGAGTAGTCTTGGCCGCCCATGCCACCGCGGCCGCCACCACCGCCGCCTTGCCTTCCTCCGCGTCCACCACGAGGGGCATTTGCATCGGGCTGGGTGCCCGACGAGGATGCTTGAGGCAATCGAGCTTCAAAGATTTGCTCGCCAGTTGCAGCGTCGATGCAGCGAGCAATTCGTCCCGAAAAGTAGAAGAGTTTTCCATCGACGAGAACGGGGGTTCCTATGCGATTGCGAAGTGGCTTTTCCCAAAGGAGGTTGGTTTTAGTGACATCGCCGGTACCTCCAGCTTTCAGAGCGAATCCACCTCCATTACGTCCTTCGAGTGAGTAAACGATACCCTTGTCGGCGATGAGGCTGGAGCAGTAGGAGTCAGAGTCTGCGACGGAGAAGTACCATTTGAATTTTCCGTTCTCGGGGTTGAAGGCCCATACTTCATAGGGGACTCCTATCACAAGGTCTTTTGCACCATCCGGGTTGTCGACGAGCACTGGCGTACCCCACGTACCGGCGAATCCATCGGCGGTTTTCTTCCAGACTTCTTTACCAGTTTCTTTGTCGAACGCGAAAAGGGTTTGGCTTTCGGCGGATGCTAGAACGATCAAGAGGTCTCCGGCGAGGATTGGGCTGCAGGAAGAGCCCCATTTTCGCGGGTCCAGTCCATCGCCCACGGAAGCTTGCCAAATTGCATTGCCATCCAAGTCGAACGCATGGACTCCGGATTTCCCGAAGAACGCATAGACGCGTTCACCGTCGGAGGTTGGGGTGTGGCTGGCGTAGCCATGCTCTGCGAACATCCCGAAGTACTGGTCCTCTGGAAGTGCTGCAGGAACGGTTCGATCCCAGAGGATTTTTCCGGACGCTTTGTCGAGGCAAATGAGGTGTCGTTTTAAATTCGCAGGGTCACCACCTTCCTCGTTGGTGCCATACCCACTCCAACAGGTTACGAAGACTTTGTTGCCGACGATGATCGGGCAGGAGTGCCCAGGACCAGGGAGGGCGGCTCTCCATTTTAGGTTCTTCGTCTCACCAAATTCAGATGGGACGGAGTTCGACTCGGTTGCGTTCCCTAATCCATTGACGCCTCGAAACCGCAGCCAGTCCTCGGATCGAAGTTCCGAACCCAAACCAGTCCCAAGCAAGCCGAAGCCCAAGAGACCTACGCACCATTTCAGTTTCTTGGAAGAGATCAGCGATTGCTGGAGGTGTAGGAATTGCTGACGCGATTGGGAAGCATTCATGGGATTTCGACTCCACCGGCGGCTTGGTTCGAGGGGGATTCAAGTTGCAAAACGGACATTACCTGAAGTAGGTGAACCCGATGTCTACTCGCGGGTTCCGTCGCACCAGGGTTGGATGGATTAATTCCGAATGGCCCCATAACATAGGGCTGTCTAGCCCAGGACTTTCGGATGATTGCGGACACATTTTGATGGAGACAAGGCCGTTTTTTGTTGCTCGATGAGGGGAATCAGACCACGTTGAGGCGATGGAATTGGATATCGAGGGTTCGCAGGTAGGTATGCAATCCGGCGTCTTGGATCGGCATGAGATAGGCAGGTTCACCGGATTCGTTATGGTGCGAGTGCCAATAGCCGGGTGGGGTGATGAACGCGCCGCCTGACTCCCAAGGAACTTTGATGGGGTTGATGAGGTTGCCATCGGCGTCGGCCTTTTCGCTGACGAGTGTGTAGCAACCCTGTTTGCAATCGAGGATCAAGTCGACCGCGACGGATTTATGGGCATGAGGGAGTTGATTGGCCCCGATGGGTAGGATACCAAGCATGGCCCAAAGGACATGGGTGATGGTAAGTGTTTGCGGGAATTCTTGATTGGTCAGTAGGACGCTGATTCGGCTCCGTTGGGCCGCCATGGAGTCGGAGGCAGCTTCGGCGAGTGCGGCGCGCGATTCTTCGCGGATGTAGAGAGTGGGTGGGAAGCGCGGAGTAGTAGGAGTCACGCCGAGGTACTGCAACAAGGGTGAGTCGTTTACCCAATAGAAGACCGAGTCGGAGTCTGCTGCGTGGATTGCATCTGGGCCGGCTGGGAGAGTGAACAGGTCTCCTTGACGGTAGGGGAGTTCATGTTCGCCGAAGCGAGTTGAACCGCTGCCGGACAAAACGTAGAACAGCTGCGACGTCGCGTTCGCACTAGTCGGAAGAGATTCCCCTGCGTTGATCCGGACAAAGCTTGCGAGCAAACTCGGGCTGGAAGCAGGACTTTCGCATTGCAATTGGTTGCTAATATCCAATGGGATTATCCGGGATGGTCCCGACGCGTGTAGGCTGGCGGGAAATGTAAGGATTGGTACCGGTGTGATGGCACCGGCGGCTTGGGGGTTGGAGGCTTTGGAATACTCCATGTACCCGCCCGATCGTGTTAAGTTCTCGAGGGCTGCTTGGTCTTTGAGGGTTGCGTGGGTCATGTTTTTTCTGACCTTTCAGTCGTTTGAGCGGTGGGTTGCAGAGACGGCACTGCGATATTCTAACGGATTTTCAAAAAGGAAATCCAACAACGGAAATCGTTTCTCTCGCAGGCTGCGAGGCAGAGAGGGGTGCCTAGGGGGGATTACGGTGAGTTGAACGGAAGCATCGATTAGGGGGTGGTAAGGAAACTAATTGCTACGATTCAGAAAGTATTTTAGCCAATGAAACCATCGACTTGATACATTCAAGAATTGCGAGTTTCATTTCTGGCCCTGAGCAAAAGAGTTGAATGCATATGTCAAGATTGTTATGGTGCATGATGGTGATGTGGGTTGCGTCGGCCGCAATGGCCCAGGACGCAACGAATCGGAACGAGGCAGACCGCGGGGCAATCTCTGCGAGTATTGATGCGTATGTAGCCGCATTCAACCGAGGTGATGCGAAAGCGCTGACCGAGTTGTGGACACCAGGGGGTGAGTTAGTCACCGAGTCGGGTGAGCGGATTCAAGGTTCCGCGTCGATTCAGAAGCATTTTGCGGAGTATTTTGCAGGAACTAAAGGTGTAAAGCTCGAGTTGGTGGAACCAAAGATTGAGTTCCAATCTCCGAGTGTTGCAGTCGAAAAAGGGGTTGCGAGGGTTATCAGTCCGGACAGCGGCGTTGAGTCGTCGATGTACACGGCAATACATATCAAGACAGCCAATGGATGGAGGATCGATAGTACGAAGGATCAAGTCGAATCGCCTTCGGCGCCATCGCACTACGAGCATCTCGAGCCATTGTCATGGTTGGTTGGCAAGTGGACCGATGCCGGACGCAGTGGACGGGTACAAGTAACGTGCCGTTGGGCACGCAACAATAACTTCCTGACTCAAACCTTTAAGGTGATGGGCGAGAAAGATGACTTTGAAGGATCGATGGTCATCGGATGGGATCCGAGCGTAAATGCGATTCGTTCATGGATGTTCGATTCGGACGGAGGGTTTGGTACTGGGGTATGGAGTCAAGAAGAGACGCGATGGACGATTCGAACCTTGAACGTATTGCCGGATGGTCGCCGTGGAGCATCCACCAATATCTACGAAGTGTTGGACGGTGATAGCGTTCAGTTCAAATCAATCGGCCGAGTTGTGGATGGAGAGCTCCTCCCGAGTGTCGGGCCGGTTAAGCTCGTGCGAGATTCCGAGTGATTTAGGCTCGATCGCTAATTCTTCAACTGATTTAAAAAACACATTAGTATTGAGAGAGAATCATGAAGCGTTTTTTCATAGCGTTGACCGCAGTCGTTGCATTGCAAACGGCATTGCTTGAGCCTCTTTGGGCCACGCCTGGTCGTGGTGGAGGCGGTGGCGGTGGCGGAGGCGGAGGACGGGGCGGAGCCGGTGGTGGAGGCGGTGGACGCGCGGGCGGCGGCGGAGGTGGAGGCGGTTTTAGCGGTGGTTCGCCTCAGAGGGCTGGTGGCGGTTCCATGGGAACACCTTCGATGAGTCGTCCCCAAGGTTCTCCGGTTTCTTCCGGTCCGCGACCTTCGAGTCCAGGGGGAATGGGTGGTCAGCCAGGTCGACCTGGAGGGGCTGGCGATGCGCGGCCTGGTCAAGGCGACAGTCGTCCCAATCAACCCGGCGGACTTGGAGATCGACCCGGTTCGAGCAACTTGGGCGGGAACAACCGCGGCCCTGGCGGTGATAACCGAGGCCCGGGTTCGAATGGTTTTGGGCCATCGGCTGCGGACATGAACAAGCGTCCTAGTTCGAGCGATCTGGGCAATTTCCTCGATTTGCCTGGTGCATCGGGAGGCCGAGGTGGCGACGTCGGTGGTGCTGGAAGAGGTCCTGGTGGAATCAATACCGGCGATCGGACCAATGCCATTGGAAACGACGGTAATCGCATCAACAACGGCGACCGTATCAACACAGGCGACCGTATCAACACAGGCGACCGTATCAACACAGGCGACCGTGTTAATACAGGCGACCGGGTGAACACCGGTGACCGCGGTAGCAACAACCGAATCAACACGGGCGATGTGAACATCAACGCGGGGAACAAGACCGAGCTGAATCGAAACAACAATATCAATTCGATTCAGAATAAGTATCAAAACAACAACAACCGACCGTTCGATAACAACTATTGGGGCCGCTACGGCAACAATGCAGCTTGGCGTTGGAACGCGGGTTGGGGTGGGTACGGAGCGGCTTGGGCATGGACACCTGCCACATGGGCAGCCATGGGGACATTCCTGCCATACGCGTGGTCCAATCCAGTGGCCTACGATTACGGTAGCAATGTTGTCTATCGCGATAACTACGTTTATGTGAACGATCAGCAAACGGCTTCCGCGGCGGATTACTACCAGCAAGCGGGTGCTATTGCGGCGTCTGTTCCTGCGACTGCCGATCCCAAGAAAGAGGAGTGGTTGCCACTGGGTGTCTTCGCAATTGCGGAGGACGATCTGCATCACGATACGGGTAACATGATACAACTCGCGGTTAGCAAAGAGGGCATCATGGCTGGGACTTTCTACAATGAAACGACACAGGCGAGTCGTCCGTTGCAGGGAATGGTTGACAAGACCACCCAACGTGCTGCTTGGAAGTTTGCGGACGGAAAGAACCAAGATGTCGTCATGGAGACGGCAATCAGCAATTTGACCAAAGACAAATCGACTGCCTTGGTTCACATGAATGCGGATACGACCCAGACATGGAACTTGGTTCGCATGGAAGCCCCGAAACAGTAATTGCAATCCAATGAACTACCGATTCCTGGTATTGGGGTTGGTGTTAAGAACTTAGCTGTTAAGAACGAGTTATAGCAGTTGACCAAAGCACGCAGTTTCTTTCGGGAACTGCGTGCTTTTTGTTTGCCACTATCTCTAAGCCTCAATCGATGAGTGTTACTTAGGCATTGGGTGACGCGATCGGAACGATGGCTTGGATGGCGACTCCGTGCCCCGGAGATGTTTGCATTTTTAAGTGCCCTGCCACCAAACGCATTCTCTCTTTCATGCTGGCCAGTCCTAGTCCACTGGAAAGTTTCTTTGCGGTGAGATCAAAGCCGCAACCATCATCCGTGATGTCGAGATAGGCGAACTCAGAATCCGAGTAAAGCCTCACCGATACCTTGTTGCTGCCGGAGTGCTTCGCAGAGTTCCACAGCGACTCTTGAGCGACTCGATAGAGGCAAAGAGATGCATCATTGGGGATGGGGTCGAGTGGTTCTTGGACAGAGTACTCGATGGTTATCCCCGAGCGTTCTCCCAGGCTACGGCATTCAGAGCGCAACGCTTCTGGCAATCCAATATCGTCGAGGGAGGAAGGATGCATGCGGTGAGACATATGATGAAGGTCATCGCAAATCGAGATAATCTGTTCCTTCAGTTTCGTTAACGCAGGCTTTAGTTGGTCGTGATCTGAGGTTTTGTTCTCGAGGTTGCCCGTGGCAATTGCGGTGGCAGCCAGCCGCTGTGAGACGTCGTCATGCAACTCTCTCGCGATATAGCGGCGTTCGTCCTCGATCGAGGATAGGATTTTCCCGGCGAGCATACGAGCTTCCCTTTCTGCATCGAGTCGCTTCTTTCGATTGACCAGAAGGCTTACGATGATCAAGGATTGCGAGACGAGAACTGCGGTGGCGAGCGCCAGGTAGCGGCCGTACTGTTCCCAAAGCGTAGGCTGTTGATTGAGCAGTTCCGCGCTGGGTGGCAGATTGGCGGATCGAAGATTGTATTTCTTGAGCAGCTGGACGTCGAATGCGAGTCGGTGATCTCCCGCTCCTGTTAACGGAATGTCCTTGATGGGGACACCGTTTAGATATTGCGCGATCTTATCACCCGTCATGAGGCCTTGACGGTAGGTTGAAATCATACTTCCGCCAACCACACCGCTCCCAAGCAACGTATCGTAGAGAGAGTAGATAGGCACCGGGGAGGCGTTAGAGACACTTTGAAGATACTCATAGGTGGTGTAGTGGTTCCCCAAACGATCTTTAACGGTAGAGAGCGCGACGACCGCAGTGTCGTTATTCAATTGAGAAAGTTTTCTTCTCGCTTCGGGGACCGTTAGCCCTTCCCAGAACTCGAGTTGAAGATCTCTATGAGCGTTTTTTTGCTCAAGTTCCGCCAAATCGCGAAGGAAGATGTCTTGCTCGGAAGCACCGCATAGATAAACGATCCGTTTCGTTCCCGGGCGCAGTGCCTCGATGGCCTTGTAGGTTCCTTTGAAATCAAATTCGAATCCAACTCCTGTCACTGGATACTTGGAGATGGCAAACTCTGCAAACGAGTGGGGTACAGAACAAAATATGATGGGAGTGTTTTGGAAGATGTTTTGTTTGTTGGTCAGCAGAAACGAGAGCGAGGGGATGTAGATGGGGACCACCACATCGGCCGGCTTCTTTGCGTACTTGGTGCTTAGAAGATCGATCCAGCCTTGAAGGTACATTGGATCGTTGTTGTGAATCAGGTCGAGGTATTCAATTTCGAACTCGATAGGGCCGTTATAGTTCTTTCGAACCGCTTCCATAATTCCTCGTTGCCAGTCGGCGTTTAACGGCGAAAGCTGTCGGAAGGTCGAAACGATCGCGATGCGTTTAGCGACTTGCTCTTTTTCCGAGGAAGCATCGGGCGTAATCGGATCGCTAGCCCATAGTCGCGATGGGCCTAGGAAGACGATGATGGAGACTGCCCAAACGATCAATGGTTGCATGCTAAACCGCAGGTGTAAGTGTTGATGCTGAATAGGAATAATTCTATGCGGTAAACCGAGATCATGGCCAGTCAGCGGGCTGGTCAATTTGTTAAACTACAGCGGTTCGTTTCGTTGCGAAATTGTGCCTTCGATCGTTTTTCTCTACAGGGGGAGCCTGCGATGCGTGTTTTCCGCAAGGTTGTCGTGATCGGCTTGGTAGTCGCGATATCGATTCGCACGTCTCCCATTCCAGTCGATGCGTGTTGTCCGGCGTTTCGTACGGGTAGGGATGTGCAGATCGCCGATCAGAGAATCTTGGTCGCCTGGGATCCGCACACCAAGATGGAGCATTTCGTGCGTGAGGCGGGTTTTCGTGTCTCGGACGATAGGTCGGATGCCACGAGTGCCGAAGACGGAAATGCCGAAGCAAGAAACGAAGACTTTGGTTTTCTCGTTCCCTCACCAACTTCCCCCGAGGTTGAAGAATCCGATCGGGATGTTTTTCTACGTTTGGAATCGCAAGTGCAACCAATCATCCAACGGGTGAATCGTTGGTGCATTGATTTTACACCAGGGCTTTTGCGACCGTTCAAACTTGAGAAGGCCTTACTGGGAAAGGGAGGATTACCACCCAACGTTGCGACCGATGTTCGCGTGCTCGAAACCAAGCAAGTAGCCGGATACGATGTTGCGATTCTTCAAGCCGACGATGCGGGTGCATTGCAAGTGTGGCTGAAGGACCATGGATACGCGATGCGTGACTCAATGAGGGACTGGGTGCAGCCGTACATTGAGAAGGGGTGGGTGATTACTGCCTTCAAATACGCCGAAGGATCTACTCGCACAAATGTCGGAGCAGTCCGGATGTCGTTTCGTACGGACCGACCTGTGTTTCCGTACCGCGTCCCGAGCGACCAACATGTCGACCTTAAGAATGGCCGAGGTAATACGTTGCGTGCCTATGTTGTTGGACCTGGGAAGGCGGAGGGGCACCTCGGAGAAGGTGCCAACACATCGCCTTGGGCGAGCAAATCCGTGGTGCGTTATTCGAAGCCTTTGGCGAAAGGGTCACTGTTAGGCTTGTTGCGAGGTGCGATTGCCCAAGATGACTTCAAAGAGCCACTGTGGTTAACCGCAATCGACGACCACACGTGGCCTTCGGGGAGTGACGATCTTTGGTTTGACTTTGATCCAAAGGGGACTGAGTACCAACAAATCAATACCGTCATGGTTCCCCGAACCGTACCGATCCCATTGGATTTAGTCGCTTTGTTCTGCGTGTCGTATCTTGCGATACGCCGCCGACGTAAATCGTCTTCCGTGTAAATCGTCTTCCGTGTAAATCGTTGTGAGAGCAAATCGGCTTGAGAGCTGTAATCCTGGGCATCCATAAAAAAAGTACCCGTCGGGATCAATCGACGGGTACATGAGATCCGCAGGAAGTGCTGCGGTTCTAGGGAGATTCAGTGTGTGTGGTTAGTTTGAGGCTGCCGGCGTTTTAGTGCCGCCTCCTGACGGTTGCCCGTTACCTTGGCGTGGCCCGTTACCTTGGCGTGGCCCGTTACCCGGAGGTCCTTGGGGACGATTTGGGGGAGGTGGAGGCGGTCCGTTTAGGTAACGATTTCGAACAGCTTCCTTGGGTGGCGGATTCCGAGGTGGAGCGTTTCGCTGAAGCTCTTGTTTGTCTTGCTGAAATTCCTTTTCATCGTTGCGAAGTTCTTTTCGATCCGATTGGAACTCTTGCTGGTCCGCTCGTAGCTTTGCCAGATCTGCTTTCGCTTGCTCTAGGTTGCCCGACTCAAGACTTTTAGCCAATGCTTTGCGATCTTCAGCGATCGACTTGCGATCCGACTGTAACTCTTGACGATCCTGACCAATCTCCCTGCGATCGCCTTGGATCTGCTGCTTGAGGTTTCCAGGGTTTCCTGGAGCATCGGAAGCATTTTGGTGGATCAGTTTTTGCCCGTTGTTGCCGTTGGGACCAGATGGATTGTTGCCGTTGGGACCAGATGGATTGGGGCCATTGGGACCGGGTTGGCCAGGGCCGCCTTGATTGAATCCAAACGCGCCAGGAACCGCCGAGCCACGGCCAGATGCTGCCCCAAGTGCTGTTCCTAGTGCTGCTCCAAGTGCATTCGCGCCTGCTTGAATTCGTAGGCCGTCACCCGGTCTTGGATTCACTCGGTTCGAATTATTGGATCGCTGGTTGGTGTTGGCTTGTTGGTTCTCTCGCAATGGAGGGCGTTCAGAACCGGATGCGTTGTTGGGACCGTTCTTGGGTCCTGACTGAGCGCGGTTGTTGTTGCCTTTCATGCTGTCAGGGCCTGGAGCACCAGGTCGTCCTGCGTTCGGTGGGCTGCCTCCGGAGACATTCGGACCACCTTTCACACCAGGTGCTCCTTTGCCACCAGGGCCACCTTTGCCAGCGGCGCTTCCTGGGCCGCCTAGTCCTCCCGCAGCTTTACCTGGTGGGGCATGTTGCTTGGATGCTCCAGCGGCGCCATTGCCTCCACCGCTGAGTCCGCCCCCTCCTGAGCGAGGCCCGAACACGGACCGTGAACCACTACCGCCCCCTAGTCCGCCGCTGGGTCCACCTCCACTGGGTCCACCTCCTCGATTACCACCCGCTCCGCCTGCTCCTGGGCCTCCGCCGCCACCCCCTGGTCCTTGGGCAAAAATGCTCATTGGAAAGGCTACAAGAACGGCAAAAGCCGTGCAAAGCAAGCTGGTTTTGAACTTCATGAATCGGTATCTCTCGCAGTAAAGTCATTGAATTTGTTTGCAAAAGGAACCCTAGCTCACGTTTTTCATAGGAAGGGCGTAAGCGGTACACCATAAACGTGTTTTTATTCAGTTAGCAGCAAAACTCGAGAGGAGCGGGGGATTGCTATTCCTCCGTGCGAGATACGAATGTTCCACTTCTTATTGCGCAATTCGTTCCAAACGGATGGTCCGGAACGGGGCAGCTGGGAATCCTGGGCAGCTCCAGGCAAAAAATCCGACTTTTCCGACTGGGCAGGTTATCATTGGCAGATTGCGGTGGGGTAGTCCCGAGGACACGTCCGCAGTTGATGAAACCGGTCAATGGTTTTTAACGTTGTTTTGGTGGCGACAGGTTGTTTCAAGGTACTGCTGCATGATGGGTCTAAGCCGACTAAGTATTCAGTCGAAAATGATTTTGATCCTCCTAGCGGTGAGCCTCGCTTCCATCGCACTGATGGGATGGATTGGTTACGTTTCCGGAGAATCGGCCATTCGGCAATCGGTGGAGAACCAATTGCAGGGAATGCAGGTGTCCAAATCCACCACACTCCGGACCCGTTTGGAATCATTGCGCGATCAAGTCATCTCGATGTCGGACAGTCGGATCGCTATCGACGGCGTCAAGCTCTTTACGGAGGCATTTCGAGAGATCGAGAGCAAGTCCGTGAGCAAAGCGGAATCGGATCGGTTGACCCGTTTTTATCAGGAAGACTTTTTGCCGGAATTGGCAAAGAGAGTCGATGGCAAGCCCGTGTTGGAAAACTATTTTCCCGGGTCTCCGGTGGCTCAGTACCTCCAGCACCATTACATCGCTTCGAACCCTCACCCTTACGAAAAGAAGCAACTGCTCGACGATGCGGTCGAAGACCAATCTGGGTATCGCAGTTTGCACAGTGAACTCCATAAGAAGTTCACTCGCGCGGTGCAAATCTTTGGCTTTGAGGATTTGCTGCTCATCGACGCGAATAGTCTCAATGTGGTTTACAGTTATCTAAAAACGACGGAGTTTGCGACGAACTTAGAGGATGGTCCATATTCGAATACGAAGCTCGGCACCGCGGTGCGGGCGATGCGATTGGCGAAAGATCGCGATAGTTTCAAGATCGCTGATTTCGAATCGTATCGTCCGAGTTTGGGCAAATACATGGCCTTTGTGATGAGCCCCATTTTCGATGGTCCCAAGATGGTCGGCATACTCGTCCTGCAGTTTCCCGTGGATGGTTTCAATCAAGTGCTGACCGGCAATTTTCAATGGGTACAGGAAGGGCTTGGGGAAACCGGAGAGTGCTATGCCGTTGGTCCCGACAAGACCATGCGGAGCCGAGGCCGCTTCATGTATCAGGATTCGGACGCCTTCCTGAACGCGCTTCGTGAAAATGGATTGAGCCCAAACATCTGCGACCAAATCGACAGGCAAGGCAGCACGATCGGAGTTTTGCCAGTCACTACGGAGAGTGTCGAATTGGCCCTTCGTGGAAAATCCGGGATCCGAGAAGTGGTCGATGCTCGGGGCGAAAGGGTATTGAGTGCGTACGGGCCGATTGAATTGGACTCGCTGCGTTGGGCAGTATTAGCAGAAAAGGATATCGACGAAGCGTATGCGCCGATTCGGGAGTTTGGGCGCAAGGTGATCATTGTCGCTAGCGGGATGGCATTGCTAGTTTCTCTGCTCGCGCTCGTCTGTTCTAGTTTATTGACCCGGCCTTTACGATTGTTGACCGAAGGGGCTAAACGGTTAGGTGCTGGTGATACAGGCGTACGCGTCAACATCAAATCAAAAGACGAGTTTGGAGAGCTAGGCCGGGTCTTCAATGAGATGGCGGACAGCATCAAGTCGCAAACCTCCAAATTGGAGGATCAAGTCCGCGAGAACCAGGAGTTGCTGTTGAGTATCCTGCCGGCATCGGCAGTCGAGCAACGGAAAGAGGGGGATGAACGTGCGAGTCGCCAGTTCTCGGATGTGTCTGTGCTGTTTGCGGAACTGATAGGTTTGGAAGAGTTCAGTGGCGGTGTCGGCGAGACCAAGGCCCTCTCGGTACTCGGTGATTTGATCGCGGCATTTGACGAAGCAGCCGAGAAACACGGGATTGAGAAAGTGAAGACCATCGGTGGCGCGTATCTCGCGGTTTGCGGCCTCTCCGTCAATCGACCAGACCATGTGCGGCGTATTATTCAGTTCGCGCAAGAGATCACTCGCATCGTCTCGATGTTCAATCGGGAGTATCGTGCAGAGCTCAATATTCTAGTGGGTATCAACTCGGGGCCCGTCGTGGGTGGTGTCGTCGGTCGCCGTAAATTCCTTTACGACTTGTGGGGGGATACCGTCACCATCGCGAAGAAGCTTGCTGCAGGAAGCGTCGATTCGCAGATTCGCGTTACTTCGAATGTGCGAGAGCGACTCGGTGACCAAGTTTCCTTTGAGGGGCCGTTTAGGATTGAGGTTTCGGGCAAGCCAACCATCGATGCGTGGCGCGTGAATGCGTGATTGGCACTGGATTAACAACGGGTTAGCTCGATAACAACATCATGAACGATTTCCTCAATTCGCAATCTCTCAATATCTGGCCTGCGGTCGGCCTGGCGCTCGGCTTCCCACTGATTTTGCTGTTCCTCAACGAATTGATTTCTTCGTTGGAGCGACGCGGGAACCCGTTGGCTCGGACACTGCGGACCTTTCGAAACTTCGTCGTGCCAGCATTGGCCGTCGTTGTATTCATCGTTTACATCGTGGAAGCACCAGCAGGTGGGACTTTGGTCCGTGTGGCCGAAACCGCGTTCTGGATCGTGCTGCTCTACGCACTGCTGGGGATCGTCAATGACTTGATCTTTGGACTGGCCTCGCGGAACACTTGGCGGGAAAGAGTACCCAAGCTATTCCGGGATTTAACGCGTGCTGGTCTGGTCGCCATCGGCGCCATGGTGATCTTCCATCGCGTTTGGGGTGGTGAACTGCAAGGTGCATTAACGGCGCTCGGGGTAGGATCGGTCGTTATCGGATTGGCCCTACAAGAGCCGCTCGGCAACATTGTCTCCGGGTTGATGCTTCTCTTTGAACGTCCTCTGAACGTCGGCGATTGGGTTACGGCCGATGGGGTGACCGGCAAGGTCATCGAAATCAATTGGCGGTCGGTGCATATTGAAACGCCTACCCGAGAATTGAGAGTGGTCCCTAACGTCTCGCTGTACAAAAGTGCCTTTAGCAATCTTTCCCGTCCAACATTTATTCGTACCGAGGTGATCGAGGTCGGTTTTGGTTACAACGATCCGCCGAATCGGGTCAAGGAACTGATGCTCGAATTGCTCACAACCACTCCTGGCGTTTTGTCGGATCCGGCACCGTCCGTTCGGACCGTGAACTATGCCGATTTTTCTGTGATCTACCGATTGATTTTTTCCGTCGCTCGGCAAGAAGAACTGGCTGTTACTCGCGATCGCATCATGACTCGATTGTGGTATGCCGCGAAACGGGGCGGACTGACGATCCCCTATCCAATCCAGATGGAATACGGTCCGAGCGAATCCCCAAATCCAGACCCACCGAAACCCCGCGAACTCCTTCGAAACCAACCCAGGTACTTGCCTGCGGTTGGAGACGATAATACTTCCAGCCAGCGAGTTATTGATTACGCCGCTGGGGAAATGCTCCATACGCCGGCGAGTCGCTTCGAAGCAGTCGGGCTTGTCCTCAGCGGTTCGGCCTCGATGCTAGCTACGAATGCTACGGGGGAACTCGTAAACGTTGGAAACATCGTCGCCGGGGAGTGTTTTGGAAGTCATTTAACAGCGGGGTCTACGGGTGACGATGTACAGATCCGTGCGAACACCGACGTGTCGGTCATGATCTTTGAGGATCAGGCGATGGATGCCTTGCTCAACCAATCGCCCAGTCTCGCAGCAGAGATTGGGGATACGATTGAAAGTCGCCGTCAAGCGATCCTGGCGGTACGCAAGAACTAGCGGCTTACTGTTCACGCCGGACTAAGCGAAGAGATCCATGCGCGGTTCCCCTTTGCCATCTTCCGTGACATAAAACGGGCGTCGTTCGACATCGAAAACGGTTTTGGGACTGATCCCTAGAGCGGTCAACAGGGTTGCGTGCAGGTCGGTCACCGTGATCGGATTCTCGATGGCGATGCATGGACGTTCCGGTGCTGTTTTGCCGTAGAGGAATCCTTTCTTCACGCCACCACCCCACATGACGACGCTCGAGCCTGCGGTGAAGTGTCGGTGCAATCCATAATGCTTTAGCTCGGTCATCTTATCGACCTTTTCGGCTTGATCGGCCGCATTGGAACCGGGTTGGCCTTCCATGATCATGTCGCGACTGAACTCGCTGGCCAGGACGACGAGCGTTCGATCGAGCAAGCCCCTGGATTCGAGATCGAGGATCAATTGCGCGATGGGCCGGTCGATTTCGGACTTCATGCGACGGAGTGTTGTATGACCATCGGCGTGGGTATCCCAATGCAGGAAGGGGACATACTCGGTGGTGACTTCGACATAGCGAGCGCCTGCTTCCACCAGTCGGCGAGCTAGCAAGCATCCTCGTCCAAATCGTCCCGTATCGTATTTTTCGTAGCTCTCCTTTGGCTCGAGGGAGATGTCAAACGCCTCGCGCTCTTTGGATTCGAGCAATCGGTAGGCTCCCTCCATCGAGCGGATCATGGAATCCCGTTGGAAGTCGCTCATGTGCTCCCGATCCGGATGGGCGTCGGCGAGCTTGCGATAGAAGCGATGTCGGTTTTGGAATCGAGGCAGTTCCATCCCTTTGGGAGGTCGGACAGAGATCGCAGCTTCTTCGGGGAACGGCAAATTCATCGGCGCGTATTCGCTGCCAAAAAAGCCAGCCGTTGTGAACGCTTTGAGTTCTTCTTGTTCGCCGACTCCTTCGAGCCGCTGACCGATGTTGATGAAGGGTGGAATCACCGGATTGTTGGGGCCGAGGACTTTGGCAACCCATGAACCGATGTGGGGACACGCGACCGTCTGTGGTGGAACGTATCCTGTATGCCAATGGTACTGGTGACGCGAATGGAGGATGCTGCCCAGGTCGGGTTGGATGTGGGATCGGATCAACGTCGCTCGATCCATGACCTTCGCGACGTTCTCGAGTCCTTCACTGATCTCGATATTGTCAACCGCCGTACGGATCGATGGGAAAGTGCTCAGGACTTGCGCGACGGGTTTGCCCACTTCAAAGGGTTCGTAGTACTTGGGATCGAACGTGTCGGGGGCGCCCATACCTCCACCCATCCACAGGACAATGATCGCATCCGCTTTTGCAGCGGGTGCAATGATCTTGGTGCCATCGGGCATGGCGTGCAGAAGTCGCGGAGCACCCATGCCGAGGGTTGTTGTTGCCGCGAGCGATAAGTGCTTTAGAAATTCTCGCCGCGCGTACGACTTGGGAGCGTTAGGATCCACTTCGAAGTGTTGCATCATCGGATCGATTCCGTGCCTTGAGGTTTGTGGCCGAGGGATTTACGGCCAAGGGGGTTATGGCCGGGGGGCTTTAATCGAGGGAGTTGTGAGGAAACTAGCGGATGTATTGGAAGTCAGGAAGCATGATCACGGCCCAAAGGAGATCCTCCAAGTCGGAGACTTCGAGCGAGGGGCCTATCATCGCATTGATGGTCGTGAGTTCTTCCGGGCGAGGTTGTCGACTGAGGGCGAACAGGAAAAGTTGATCGACCAAATCCTGGCGTGATGTTGAGTTTCCTTCGTTCTGAAGTTGCTGGTGCCATCGCTCAGCGCCCCGTTGCAACCATTCGGCGAGCGTCTGGCCATTGGACAGATCCATGGCTTCGAGGGTTGTTAGTTCGGTCGGTCGCATGCTGACGATCTGATCGCGATTGGGCCGGCCGAGACTTCGCATGAGAAAGTCGGCTTTGACCAACGAAGCCCGAACCATCGAGCCGTTGTGGCTATTCCCAGTTAGTCCTGTGGCGATCTCGTTTTGGAGCCGGGCACCCCATGGTCCATTGGCGACGACGGCGCTTTTCCAACCGTCGGCGGTGCCAGGAAGTTTTCCATTCGAATCTGGGAGTGTGGTCGAGTATTTCCAATCGGTCGACGATGCGATCGATGTTGTTTTATCGTTGTCCACGAGCTTCATTTCGAAGTAGAGAGCAGCGGGATTCGGACCACTGCCGCCGTTGGTTCCGACGATCACTATTTCATTTTCGCCCAGCTGCAGGAACTCTTTGGCCTGGAACGCCTCAAGACTTTCCCAATTCGGGTCTTCGGCAACGAGGCGCTGGTTGATCCAAAGTCGGTACTCGTTGTCACAGGTGATGACGCCGAAGGCTTTGGAAGGGAGTTTGTCCAATGGGAAGGAAGTTCGGAAGGCAATCTTTTCCCCCGCCGGTGGTCCTCCGGCTGCATTGGCTGTTTCCGACCATATCCACTTGCCGGTGGGGGCAGCGTTGTTGGAAGCCGCAGGATCGGCTGCAATCGGTTTGCCTCGCACGACGGGAGCATCGAATTTGGTGGGAGCGGCGCCGGTGAGTTGCCACACTGCGTCGACGAACTGCTCGGCGGTCATCCTGCGAGCGCGTGGGCCTTGGTAGGTGTACGCTTCGTTGGTTTCCTTTTCCTGCAGTCGCTCGGCGCGAGCACGGTAGGCTTCGGACGAGGCGATGGTGAACAACACCTCTTTCAAGTCATAGCGATGGTCGACGAAATCGACCGCCAAGTAATCGAGCAGATCTTCGTTCCATGGTTGGCTTTGCATCGCATCGGTGGGATGGACGATGCCGTATCCCATCATTCGATGCCACAGTCGATTCACAATGGTACGGGCGAATCGGCCGTTTTGCGGGTGGGTCATGAGACCAGCGAGTTGCTGCAACCGTTCTGGTTGCGGCGCGTTGGGATTGATTTCCCCCAACTCGGGAAACAGCCAACCAGCCTTGGCCGTTTGCCCGGTAGGTTTATCGCAGCGATGGATCTTCAGAGGCGTGTTGGAGTAGACCGCGGCGAGACCATACGCGTCTTTGAGCGTCCAGCGATCGATGAAGCTGTCGTGGCACGAGGCGCATTTTAAGTTGATCCCGAGGAACGCTTGGCCCAAGCTTTGGGCGAACTGGATCTCAACCGTCTGACCTGCGCTGACTTCGCCGCGCCAACGGATTCCGTTGGCGAACCCGGCGCTCTCGCCATTAGGAGGTGCGATCAACTCGCGAGCCATGGCATCGTAGGGTTTGTTCGCCATCAATGCGTCGTAGAGCCATTTGGAAATCTGGGTGCGGCCGCCGGTAATGAAACCGGTGCCGGAGTAATCGTTGCGAAGCAAGTCGTTCCAGAACGTGAGCCAGTGCTCGGTGTACTCCATATCGCGAGCGAGCAAGGCTCGGATGAGTCGTTCTCGTTTATCGGGGGAGGTGTCGCTGAGGTACTCGTGGGTTTGCTCGGGGGTTGGGAGCAAGCCGACGAGGTCGAGGTAAAGGCGGCGTACCAGTTCGGAGTCGTCGACGGAAGGGATCGGGGCCAGCCCATGCGTGGCCCGATCGGCGTCGAGGAATCGATCGATCGGATGGTTGCGAGCGGGCGAGTGTGCAGGTGGTAGTTCCGGCCGACGTGGTTGGAGAGGTGGTTCGTAGCCTCGCGGTCCAAACGTGAATCCGGCTTCCCATGGGAACCCCGATTGGGCCCACTCGCGAAGGGTTGCGATTTCCGAGTCGCTCAAGCCCGTTCCTTCGGGGGGCATTCGGACATCTTTGTCGTTCGATGTGACGCGTGCCAGGAGTTCGCTCGACGATTTGTCGGCGGATAGAATTTCCGAGCCCGATTCCCCACCTGCGAGGAGCGTTTCCCGAGTGTTCAAGGAAAAGCCACCCTTCTTTTGGTCACCCGCGTGGCATTCCACGCAATGCTTTTTCAGGATGGGGACGACGCGATGGGCAAAGTCGATGGGCTCTTGGCCGGGGCAAGTGGTCGCCATCAGCCAAAGGACGAGCAGTCCCAAGGGTGGAATGCGAAGGGAGGAAAGCCAAAGGGTGGGTAGCATCGTCTGCATCGTGAGGCTCGGCACCGACGGGAGGTCGATTCCACGGTGGTTGGAGGGAATGAAGGTGCACACCAAGTATAGCCGAAATCACCGCCGGAAGATCACCAAGAAGTCATCGGATTGAGGCTGGAATAACCTCCGGTGATACCATCTGCGAAGCCGCAAAAAAATTCTTGCATTTGAGTTTCGTTCGGGTATCGTGTGGACCTCGCCCCATCAAGAAAAACAGTTCAAGAGGATTTGTGTGATGGTTGGACCAATCAGGGGTTTTCGGGTGCTTTTCGCATCGCTGACTGCTCTCATATGTCTGTTACATGCTGCGAGTGCGGAGGCAGGAATTATTGTTGAAGCATCCGTCCAATCGACGATTAAATTTTCGACGCTGAATAGCACCTATACCTATGCCTATCAAGCAACGGTTCCTACGGATCCCTCGAATCCTCCCCCCGCACCTTCGTCAAATGAAAGCCAAAGCGTTAAAAACCTAGTTGCTAAAAGTGATGTATACATCCCCTTTTTCGGCGATAGTGTTGACGAAGATTTTTCGTATCTCACCTTTCAGCAATCTGCTGAATTGCAGATTGACACCTCGGTTACCGGCAATGATTTTTCTGCATCCGATTTCCTTTCATTGGAAATAGTGACACTTTTATCGTTCCAACTTTCATCTCCCGTACTACTCACCGGAGGTTATCTGAGTAAGTATTACGATACAATCGCAAATCAAGACGTTTATCTAAACACAGGATATACATTTGCAGTCGATTCTGGGATTACGGCGGAATGGAGTTCGGTATCCACATCGCCAACGCCATCACTGGTGGCTGCATTGAACGCGGCTAACTCCTCTCCCTACTTCTTTAACGAGGGGCCGCATACCGTGACATTGACGTCAAAGGTTCAGGCCAAGGATTTTAACGCTAGTACTTCCGGCCTCCCCAGTCTCCTCGCAAAGTCAAGTTTTGACGTACGACTAGAGTTCACGCAGACTCAAGTTCCTGAGCCTTCAAGTTGTGTTGTTGCCGGTATGTTGTTTGGAACCGCGGTGCTAGGGCGCAAATGGCGTAGAAAAGTAAATAGTCAGCGCGGTAAGTGTTTGTCGTAATTGTAATGCCGTACCGTTACCTATCCATCGCAGTGAAAGCCTTCGCTTTTTGGGGTCCAAGAAGCACGCATTAACCCTTTGATGCTTCCTTGGTTTCGTTGTCTGCCTTCCAAACGCGGTAGCGGACTTCGGTACCGGTTGGCACGTAGATCACCAGTGGCAGTTTGCTGTTGTACCTTAGCAGCTTCGGTTCGCCGCCGAGTCGTACAAAGCGTTTGACCTTGGGAGTGTTCGGATCGACACCGATCCGGGTTCCCGCCATGGGGCCGAGTTCCTTGACGACGTATTTGGGAAATCCCCAGCCTTCGACTGTGACTTCTTCCATGCTGCCACCGAAGAAGTAGCGATTGATTTCGTCGAGTTCCACCGTTTTTCCGATCTGCAGTTCGACGCGATAATCGTCTTCATCGTCCATTTCGGCGAGATGGACCACATGACGGGTCACCCCGTTTTCCGCAACGGGGTAGGCTTTCAAGTTATCGACGGATTGTTGGGCCATAGTGATCGATGTGGTTCCTAAAACGGCGAAGGCGAAAAGTGCGATCAACGATTTCATAAAGGTACATCCTTGTGCAAACGGTGAAGAAACGGGGCAACCATTATCCGGCGCCGTGGCACCGGAATCCATAACTAGTTTGACAATGGTACGGCGACGGGCAAGGCATTGCCGAACCGGTCGAAGTCCTTGAAGGACCAAACGACCTTCTTATCCGGGGACACTTCGAGGATCTGCGGATTGTCTGGACCCGCATGGCAATTGACGATCCAGGTGTTCCCGTTTTCGAGGCGATCGACCATGGTGATCCACGCCAACTGAACTCCAGGGAGTTCTTTTTCTTTGAGTTCCCAAACGATGTTTTTGTCCTTGGTCACTTCGATGACACGATGGCCATCTCCGGTCCCGATCAGCGTATTTCCATTGGCCAATCGAACCGCCGAGTAGAGTTTCGAGCCGACGTTGTATTCCCAAACGATTTTCCCATCGCGATCGTATTCGCGGACCAATCCGAGTGCTTCATGAGCGACGAGATAATGCCCATGGGGAGCGGGGCGTACCAGCCTGGTATCGCGATGGGCATCCGGGGTTGGTACGGTCAGCGGGATCGAGTGAACCACCTTGAGGTCTTTGTCGACCTCGATGATACGAGCGGCACCGCTCTCCGCGATCATTGTCAGGCCGTTGGGGAGTCGCCGGAACGCATGGATCTCGATCGGCCCACCCTTGTCCGTTTTACCAGCCTTGTACGCCCATACCTCTTTACCGTTCTCATCGATCTCGACCACGTTTTGGAAGGAGGTTTGGAGCAGCCAATGGCCATGCGGCAACGGCTGTGCATCATGGATATCGCCGATTGGGAATTGCAGAGCCACGCTCTGATCGGGTTTGATGATGGCCGCGATTTTCTTTTGGTAGTCGGCAGCAAACAGAGCTCTGGGTGTTCCGGTTTGTTGAGCGAGGCTCGAAGAAGCAAGGAGAGAGCAGGCGAGGAACGAAGACACAAAAGCTCGAGCGAGGAGAGAACGTTTCATGGTGGACTCTAGGGTGGTAGTGGATCTTGAAATGGACCGGAGGATAGGTCATCACGGCAATCACTCGTCGTGATGCGCTCGCGACATTCTAAGAAACTGCGAGGTGCTGGTGCAGCGACTGCGAGCTGTTGGCCCAAAGAATTGGGGGGAAGAAGCTGGAAATTCCAGAATACAAACACGAGAGGTTTTACGAACTCCGGGGAGCCGAAAAACCTTTATGGCGTTTGAGCGTTCATGAATACCCTTGGGTTACTTGCCACTGAGGAGTCGTTGGACTTCTTGCAAGCTGGTGACACCCAGCGCGCACGCGAGGATACCTTCTTCTTGGAAGCCGAGGTGCCCTTGCTGTTTGGCGAAGGCGCGGAGTTCATCCGGCTTCGAGGCAAACTTGAGGATGGCTTGTCGCATCGGTTCGTTGATGGTGAGGAGTTCGAAGATTGCCAAGCGACCGAGGTAGCCTCGACCGTTGCAGCGTTTGCAGATTTCAAATTCGATCGGATTCCCTTTCGCATCGACACGTTGGTCTGGAGGTGGGGGAATGGTCGGGTTGTACAGTCTGGTAACGCGACCTGCGGGGATCCCTAATTTCTGCAAAAGTTGCGGCGCGGGTTGGTACGGTTGCTTGCAGGTATCGCACAATCGACGGATCAATCGTTGGTTGAGGACGCCTTGGAGGACGGACACCAGTTGTTTGGCATGTTTCGGGTTTGCGGTCAGGAGTTGAATCACAGCATCGATAGCATCGCTAGCGACGATCCTGGTGACAGCATGTTTGTTTTCTTTGGTGATTTGGCTAAGGAGTTCGCTTGTCACTTCGCTGTTGATCAGCGAAGGCATCACAAACACGTCGGGTTGTTTCAGTCGGACCTTGTTGAAGACTTCTTCCGGCAGTTCGCCTGCCTCGGTCCCGTAGTAGTATGCAGTGACGTTGATGATCTCTGGTTCTTGGTCTTTTTTGGGTTCGATCGAAACCCAATCGCGAACGAATTTGTCGGCGTTTTCGAGAGCCACCTTCCATGAGGTAGGAAGGCCGTGGGTGGCGGGAGCGCTGAGCACGATCAAGCCGCCATGACCGTTCATCATCCCCTTGAACGATTCCTGCATGGCATCGCGCATGCCGAGGTCGCTGAGGGTTTTGATGATCGGTTTTTTGCGATCGATGGAGATCAAGACACGTTCGCCCGACGGTACGCCGGTGCTCATGAACGAAATAATCCAGTCGATATCCTTAAAGTTGGTCGCAAACTTTGCGTCTTGTCGGGCTTTCCGTTCGGTGGGGTTAAGTCCGAGAACCTTTTTGTAGACGACGAGCGCCGAGTCGGCAGTGACGCGGTCGAGAGCGGGTAGTGTTTCCCAAACGCCGTCAACGCGATAGCGAACCACGGCGCCTTGGGCGGAGTAATCGATCAAGATCCGGTCGGCTTTGCCAGTGATCGCGTTGGCGAGGAGAACGAGAGCGACTGGGTATCCCGGTAGTTGCTTGGAAGCGATTAGCAATCCGGTCGCTTCATCGCGACCGATCCCCATGGCTTTGATTTCCAATGGGGGGATGGTGATTTCACCGCCGAGGCTTTGTGATTCGTCTGTTTTCTTCGGCTTTTTCTTTCCAAAAATCATTTGTTGCCTTTGCGACGGTTAGATGATACCAGGTTGGCTGACATTGATACCCTTGAGGGCCATCTTCAAGGCTTCGGGGTTCGGTGCGACTTCGAATGCTGTTGGGCGATCGATGAGACCATCGTCGATGAGTTGTTTAAGGCTCATCGTGAAGTCTTGCATACCTTCGGCGGCGCCGATGCGGATCGCATCAGCGAGTTTCTGATCTTTCTCCTCCAGGAGAAGTTTCCGGATCATCGGAGAGAAGGTCATGATCTCGCAGGTTGGGACCCGCGATACCCCTTGTTTGATCGACTTCAGAAGTTTTTGGGCGACGATTCCTTTCATGTTGAACGCGATCGCATTTCGGATTGCCTTGTGCAACTCTTCTGGGAACAAGTCGAGGATACGGCCGATGGTGGAGGGTGCCGAGGAGGCGTGGATGGTACCGAACACCAAGTGCCCTGTTTCCGCCGCGTGGATGGCTGTCATAAACGTTTCCTCATCACGCATTTCGCCGACGAGGATGATGTCTGGATCTTCCCGCACCGCATGCTTCATCGCGATCCCGAAGTCCTTCACATCGGTCCCGACTTCGCGTTGGTTGATCAAGCACTTGTCTTCGGTGTAAACGAATTCGATCGGGTCTTCGAGGGTCAAGATATGTTTGCGGTAGTTTCGATTGATCCAATTGAGCATGGATGCGATCGTGGTACTTTTTCCCGAGCCGGTAACGCCGGCCAGCAGCACCATCCCTTGATCGAATTTGCAAAGCTCTTCCAAAATTGGGGGCAGGAACAATCCTTCGAAGTTCGGGATAAAGTTATTGATCCGCCGAGCGACCAAGCCTGGGCGACCAAGCTGTTTGAGCATGTTGACGCGGAATCGCCAATTCTCGCCGTCGACGTTTACCGTATACGAGAAGTCAGCTCCACCTTCTTCTTCGAAAATTCTGCGGTTGCGGTCGTCGAGCATGGGTATCAGCAGTCGGACCATTTCCTCCACTTCGATGGGGGGGCGGTTGAGGGGTTTCAGATCCCCTTTGACGCGGACGATGGGTGCAGTTCCAGCTTTCAGGTGCAAGTCGCTACCTTCGAGTTTCACGCAGGCCTTGAACAGCTTGTCCACCTCCAGCTCTTGCTTGGTCTTCAAGAGGGATGCGGCGAGCGCATCGGCGGGTGGGGCGGCATTGGTGCGATTGTTTTCTGCAACAGCCATGGTGCGTCTTTGTGGTGATAGAGTTCTGGAGAACCGTTGGAAAAGTTTGGGCGAAAAGGGCCGCGGCCATTGCTGCGGGTCCTTGGGCGGATGGTGCGACCGAACGGCGTCTCGAGTATTGTGGTCGAAGTTGTGACGCTTGTCATCCGTCAAGTTTGAGGAACTTGGTCGAGGCATCCCCTGCCTTTGCAATTTTTGCGCCTTCTCTTCTATGGTGACTCGATTCTCGCGAATTGGAATCAAAGTCGGACTGGAATTCCTCGTTCCGCCATCATCCGTTTGGTTTGAGCGATGGTGTATTCGCCGAAGTGAAAGATACTTGCTGCCAGGACGGCATCTGCTTCGGCGAGCAGGATGGCATCGATCAGGTGTTCCGGGCGTCCCGCACCGCCGCTCGCCACGACCGGGATCGATACGGCTTGGCTGACCGCCCGGGTGATCGGCAAGTCATAGCCATCCTTGGTTCCGTCTTTGTCCATGCTGGTGACGACAATTTCACCTGCGCCGAGTTCTTCGACCCGCTGCGCCCATTCGACGACTTCGATGCCCGTGGGGGTTCTGCCGCCATGGATGTGGACCTCCCAGAACTCTTTTCCGTTCCGGATGACCCGCCTGGGGTCCATGTTGACGACGATGCATTGCGCCCCGAACCGTTCGGCGGCTTCCCGAACAAAGTCCGGATTTTTGCATGCGATCGAGTTGAGGGAGACTTTATCGCAGCCGGCTTGGAGAAGTGTCCGGATATCGTCGACCGTGCGGATTCCACCGCCGACGGTCAAAGGCATGAAGATCTGCTCGGCAGTTCTTCGAACGACATCAATCATGATCGATCGTTCTTCGTGGCTGGCGGTGATGTCGAGAAAGACGAGTTCATCGGCCCCTTCGGCTTCGTACCGCGAGGCGATTTCGACGGGGTCGCCGGCGTCTCTCAATTGGACGAAGTTGGTGCCTTTGACCACGCGGCCCGCATGGACATCGAGGCAGGGAATCACTCGTTTGGCCAGCATCCGAGGATTAACCTTTCGCAGCCATCAGTTTTTGGAAGTCATCGAACAGGTAGCTGCTATCGTGCGGTCCCGCGGAGGCTTCGGGGTGGTATTGCACGCTAAAAGCTGGATGTTGTTTGTGCCGTACTCCGGCGATGGTGTTGTCGTTCAGATTCCGATGGGTGATTTCGAGGCAATCCGGTAGGGTTTCTTCAGTGACCGCAAAACCGTGATTCTGCGAAGTGATTTCAACGCGCCCGGAGCCGCAATGGAGGACTGGTTGGTTGGCACCTCGGTGACCAAACTTCATTTTGAAGGTTTTCGCGCCGCTGGCGAGGGAAAGGAGTTGATGCCCTAAGCAAATTCCGAATACTGGTTTCTTGCCTAGCAGATTTCGGATGGTGGAGATCGCGTATTCGAGCGGCTCAGGATCTCCGGGCCCGTTGCTCAAGAAGACGCCATCGGGATTGAGCGCGAGCACATCCTCGGCGGTCGCGGTGCCAGGCAGGATCGTGACGCGATTGCCGCGGTCAGCGAGGTGCCGTGGGATGTTCCACTTCATCCCAAAATCCAAGCAAACGACATGGTAATTGTGTTGGTTTTCGTGCGAGTTCGATTGGCTCGCAAGCGAATGAAGGTGCTCGGACCATTCCCGTTTTTGGGTGGGAATCACTTCGCGAACGAGGTCACGACCGACGAGCCCCGGGCTTTTCCTCGCCTTGGCAACCAGTGAATCGGCGTCGAAATCGATGCTGGAGAGGATCCCGCGCTGGGCTCCTTTGTCGCGAATCTTTCGTACTAACGCTCGCGTGTCGATCCCCGCGATGGCCACGATCTGGTGCTTGATCAAGTAGTCGCTGAGGGAGTTTTTCGACCGAAAGTTGCTGAAGATCCTGCTGTTTTCGCGGACCACAAACCCAGACACTTGAGGCCGCCCCGACTCGACGTCTTCTTGGTTGATCCCAACGTTCCCGATCATGGGATACGTCATGGTCACGATCTGACCTCGATAACTCGGGTCGGTCAGGATTTCCTGATAGCCGGTTATCGACGTGTTGAAGACGACTTCGCCGTCCATTTCTCCATCGGCACCAATGGAAATCCCTTCGTAAACAGAGCCATCCTCGAGTGCCAGAAAACCGCGTTTGCCTTGGTGAATCAAAGTCGTTTGCCCCACGTTTGCGTCGATGCATCAACCTCCCGAGCATCATAGCCGAGGCTCGAAAACTTACCAGTCTTAACCCCCTGTCTTCCAGGGCTACCGAAAACGAGTCCGACAAACGCGGCATTGATTCGTTTTTCCGAGCAGGGGCGGGGGCAGGGGTACGGGTAATACGGGTACGGGTAAGTGGTACGGAGTACTGGGTACTGAAAAGCGTATCTCAGTTGGGAAGAGACTCCGAGAGGCTCGCAAAAAGGAGCCGTAACATAGTGCAGGATAGAGTTCGAGGGGCTGTTTTGAACCACAGGCCCTTGGTGCCACTCCTTTTCGGGGGGCAACCGGTTGCTAATCACCCAAGGGTTTGTTGGCGAAGGGTTTAAGTTCCCGAATCGCGATCTCATGGACTTTGCCATTGCTCGCGAGGCAATGGCCGGCTCGGATATCTTCGATGCCCGCCCAGGATGTAAATTTTCCACCCGCTTCGGTGATGACCGGAGCGACTGCGGCTACGTCCCATGGATTGACGATCGGGTCGACCATCAATTCCGCGCGGCCGGTAGCAACGAGGAGATAACCGTACCCGTCCCCCCAGGATCGTGAAACGTAAGCCATGGACTGTAGGTTGCGATAAGCGGACTGGGCACCTCGCCTGTCAAAATTATCGACTTGGGATGTCAAGAACAGACCGTCGGCTAGATCGTCGACTTGGTTGACGCGGGTCCGCTTGAGGATTGGCCGGTCCCGATTTTCATGGCTTGTCATTCCATACCAAGATCCGAAGCCTTGAGCTCCCAACACCAACTCGCCGAGCGCTGGGATTGAGATCACCCCTAGCACGGGCCGGCTCCTGTAAGTTAAACCAACCAATGTCGAGTAAAGGGGAACGCCGGAGATGAAGCTTTTGGTTCCATCGATCGGATCGATGATCCATTCAAAGGGGGTGGTCCCGGCAATCCCTCCGAACTCCTCTCCCAGAATCGCGTCGTCCGGATAGTGCGACTCCACAAGCTTTCGGACGGTTTCTTCTGCTTGTTTGTCCGCCAGCGTCACTGGCGAGCGGTCGTTTTTGCGTTCAACGCGGAAGGAGTCCGTCCGGAAATACTGGAGGGTTACCCGGCTCGCTTCGGCGGCCAGACGAAGTCCAAACGCGATTCTCTTCGCGAAATCGGCGGGCGTAACTGAGTCCCAGTCTATGCCATTGCTGGTTTCCCCTAGGCCGGATTGGCCCGCTGGGATCGATTGGTTTTCGCTCAGGGTGTCCTCGATACCGGCTTCAGAGAGCGATTCCGGCAATTGAAAATCGGGAAAAGGTACCATGGGGAGCGAATCTCCTGGCATCGAAGGCGGGTTTACGAAGGTAAGGCTTAATTGCCCAGCTAGGTGGAGTACAATAAAGCAGTCTCGAGTCGGACGCTAGGAGTGCAAGGATCGCAAGCACGCGTCGAAAAAAGCTTGAACTCGCCCCCCCCTGGCTTGGTTTCCTCCCCTAACCCCCTCCCTCAGATCCATGTCATCGATCCCGCAAGCGGACTCGCGTTCGGACGACCAGCCACTCCCCAAGAGTGTGGATTCTGTTTCCGAGGGAAAAAGTGTGTTGTTGGAGCCGACCGACAGGTCCGGGGCCGTGTATTCATCGAACACTGACAAACCGCTCCCGAAGAGGTCGTGGGGGTATCGGTTCGCGTCGCTGGCATTGATCAGTGCCGTCGGTATCGCCGTTTATTTCACGCGCGATCGGTGGGAGCCAGTGTTGGAAGGTTTTATTCGGCCTGCCGCTGCGGGTGCGAGACCTAAACCTCGTCCACCCGTGGTCAGCATCGCCAAGGCTCAGAAAGAGACGGTGCCCCAGTACATCAACTGCCTCGGAACGGTAACCGCCTTCAACAGCGTTGTCGTCAAAAGTCGCGTCGATGGAGAGTTGGTCGAGGTTTCGTCGCAGGAAGGCCAAATGGTGGAGGCGGGGCAGTTGCTGGCCAAGATTGATCCTCGGCCGTTCGATGCCGCACGCGATCAAGCCAAAGGTCAGTTGCAAAGGGACTTGGCCGGGTTGGAACTGGCCAGGCTCAACTACGAACGTTCAAAAAATCTTCCGGTTGGCGATACGTTGTCGCAGCAGGAGCGGGATGAGCTCGAGGCGGTTTACAAACAAGCTCAAGCGATTGTCGAGGTGGATCGGGCTGCGGTGGCGAACGCCGAATTGCAGGTGACTTACTGCAGCATCGTGGCACCGATTCGAGGCCGGATTGGGTTGCGTTTGATCGATCGTGGAAATATGGTCAAGGCTAGCGATCCGAATGGACTGGCAGTGATCACACAGTTGCAACCGATATCGGTCGTATTTCCTATCCCGCAGGATGAGATCCCGCGAGTGCAGAAACAGCTATCGACGTCGAATGCCGTCCCTGTCTTCGCGTACGATCGAAGTTTTCAAAATCAACTAGCTTCAGGCACATTAACCGCGATCGACAATCAAGTCGACGCGACGACGGGAACCTTGCGACTCAAAGCCACCTTCGAAAACACCGATGACGCTTTGTTCCCAAACCAGTTTGTCAACATTCGTTTGCTGGTCAAGCAATGGGACGATTCAATTGTCATCCCATCGTCGGCGGTCCAGCGCGGGATCGATTTTCTGTATGTGTACGTGGTGCAAGAAGATTCCTCCGTGGAAATGGCAAAGGTTACGGTTGCTTTCAGCGAAGGTGGCCGATCGGTGATCAGTTCGGGGCTCGAAGAAGGGCAAACGGTTGTGACCGAAGGGACCGACAAACTGCAACCCAAAGCCAAAATCACCTTGCCAGGTGCTCCGAACTCCTCGGGTGGGCCGCCGGATAAAGTTGTGCCTCCGGAGAAGCGTGGCCTACAAGGTAATGCTGGCCCGCAAGAAAAAGGAGCGGTGTCTGAGCAACCGGACGGCTCCGACAAACACGATGGGCTGAATGCACCGAGCCCCTCGAAGCGGGCCCCTTAAAACGATGAACATCTCCAAGATTTTCATCTTACGCCCGATTGCGACGGTTCTGTTCATGGTTGCCATCTTGCTCAGTGGAGCGGTGGCCTACCGACAACTTCCAGTGTCGGCCTTGCCTCAAGTGGACTACCCCACGATCCAGGTTTTGACTTTTTACCCTGGAGCGGGTCCCGAGGTAATGGTCTCCTCGGTAACGGCACCCTTGGAAAAGCAATTCGGCCAGATACCTGGCTTGTCCCAGATGACGAGTTCGAGCACGCAAGGCTGTTCGGTGATCACACTGCGATTTTTACTCGATCTCAACATCGACATCGCTGTTCAGCAGGTTCAAGCATCCATCAATGTGGCGGGTAATTTCCTGCCTCGCGATCTGCCGAATCCACCGGTCTATTCCAAGGTGAATCCGGCGGATGCGCCGGTATTAACGTTGTCCTTGTCCTCGGACACGATCCCGCTCCCTCGCATCCAGGATTTAGCCGATACGCGATTGGCACAGAAGCTTTCGCAGGTGAAGGGGGTTGGTCAAGTCTCCGTCACCGGTGGTCAAAAGCCGGCCATTCGCGTTCAAGCAAACCCGACGAGCCTGTCTGCGGTCGGATTGACCTTGGACGATCTCCGAACGGCGCTCGTGGCTGCCAACGTGAACCAAGCCAAAGGGAGCTTTGACGGACCGAAGCAGTCGATCATCATCGGTGCGAATGACCAGCTGTTTACGGCGGAACAGTTCCGCGAGTTGATCGTCGCTTACCGAAATGCGGCGCCGGTCAAACTAAAAGAGGTCGCCAACGTGATCGATGATGTCGAAAACGTTCGGCAGGCAGCGTGGCATGACACGCAGCCTGCTGTCCTGCTCAACATCCAGCGTCAGCCCGGTGCCAATATCATCGATGTGGTGGATCGGATTGAAGCGATGTTGCCGCAACTGAAGGAATCGTTGCCGGCGGCGATTCGCGTTGAGGTGTTGACGGATAGAACCACCACCATTCGTGCTTCGGTGGAAAGTGTTCAGCACGAGTTGTTGCTCACCATTGGTCTCGTCGTCGTCGTCATCTATGTTTTTTTGCATAGCGTTCGAGCTACGATAATCCCCAGCGCTGCCGTCCCTTTATCCATCGTCGGTACATTTGGGATCATGTACATGTTGGGTTATACGCTCAACAATTTGACTCTGATGGCGCTGACGATATCGACCGGTTTCGTCGTCGATGATGCGATCGTGATGATTGAGAACATCATTCGGTATGTGGAAGAAGGGATGGAGCCGTTGCAGGCATCCCTCAAGGGTGCTTCGGAGATCGGTTTCACCATCGTATCTCTTAGTGTATCGTTGGTCGCAGTTTTGATTCCGCTCCTATTCATGGGGGACGTTGTCGGTCGCTTGTTCCGGGAATTTGCAGTGACCTTGAGCGTTACAATTTTTGTCTCGGCGATCGTTTCCCTCACCCTGACGCCGATGATGTGCGCTTTGCTCCTCAAGGTGCATCCCGGCGGGGCCTCCCATTCATCTCGCGAGCGTGAGGGGCAAAGCGAATCGACGGGCTGGTTGTTTATTCACCTGTTGCGATTTTACGAAGTCACCTTGCGATGGACGTTGCGGCACCGTCGTTTCACGATGCTCGTGTTCCTGGTGACGTTGGTCGCGACGATTGTACTTTATATTCAGATCCCTAAAGGTTTTTTCCCAACGCAAGATACCGGGGTGATTCTCGGGATCACGGAGACCAGTCAAGACGCATCGTTTGCGAGCATGCAATCGAAACAGGCTGCATTGAATGCTGTTTTGGCGGGGGATGAAGCCGTGGAGAGCATCGCCAGCTTTATCGGAATCGACGGCATCAATTTGACCCTCAACAGTGGTCGCATCCAAGTCAATCTCAAGCCGCATCATGAACGCGGCGAGAGTATCGAGCAAGTGATGGCGAGACTGTCGAGAAAGGCGTCGGTTGTTCCCGGCATCCAGTTGTTCCTTCAACCCGTGCAGGACCTGTCGGTGGAGACTCGCGTGTCTCGGACGCAGTACCAGTACTCGATCGAAGACTCCAATCCCGAGGAGTTGAAGGAGTGGGTTCCGCAACTGGTTGAAAAGCTCAAGTCCAGGCCGGAGTTGCGGGATGTTGCCAGCGATCAATCCAACTTTGGGAAGGAAGCGTTGCTCGTCATTGATCGCGATACGGCGTCGAGGCTAGGAGTGACACCGATGATGGTGGATGATGTGCTGTACAACGCGTTCGGACAGCGGCAGGTCTCCACAATATTCACCCAACTCAATCAATACCGTGTGGTGTTGGAAGTAGCGCCTGAGTTCCGAGATTCCCTTGCGGACATCGGATCGATGTTTGTGAAAACGGGTAATGGGCGAACAGCACCGCTCGAGTCGTTGACACGGGTGGATTATCGCAATGCGCCCCTTGCCATCAATCATCAAGGGCAATTTCCTGTAGTGACGATTTCGTTCAATGTCGCCCCAGGGGTTTCTCTCGGCCAAGCTGTCGATGCTGTGGAAGCCTCGGCCAATGAGTTGCAGATACCGCCGAGCATGATTGGTGCTTTTCAAGGATCTGCCGAAGCCTACCAGCGGTCGCTCGCAACTACGCCGCTGTTGATCTTGGCCGCATTGGTGACTGTCTACATCGTGCTCGGTGTTCTTTACGAGAGCTACGTTCACCCGATCACGATTCTTTCCACATTGCCGTCCGCGGGGGTCGGGGCGCTGCTGGCGCTGATCTACTTCCGACTCGATCTCGGGATCATCGCGATCATTGGCATTATTTTGCTGATAGGGATCGTTAAAAAGAATGCGATCATGATGATTGATTTTGCGCTTGAGGCGCAGCGGGTGCATGGGCTCAAGTCGGAGGATGCGATTTTCCATGCGAGCTTATTGCGATTGCGACCTATCTTGATGACCACGATGGCGGCGTTGCTCGGGGCTGTTCCTTTGGCATTTAGCACAGGGGTTGGTGCCGAGCTGCGACAGCCGCTTGGGATTTGCATCATCGGCGGTTTGGTGTTTAGCCAAGTGCTAACGTTGTACACGACCCCTGTGATTTACTTGTGGTTTGACAAGTTTTCTCCATCGGCGGGCGAGGATGGGCGATGAAGCTACCTACGCCGATGAAGCTTGCGGAATCGACCAGTTTTTCGACTCCCTTCATTCGTCGTCCTGTCGGGACAACGCTGCTGACGATCGCTGTCACACTGGCGGGATTGCTCGGGTATTTCCTGCTACCGGTTTCTCCGCTACCGCAAGTCGAGTTTCCGACGATCTCGGTGAGCGCATCATTGCCAGGAGCGAGTCCGGAAACAATGGCCTCGGCGGTTGCGACTCCGCTGGAGAGGAGCCTGAGTCGTATCGCGGGTGTGACCGAGATGACATCCACGAGCACGCTGGGGAACACTTCGATCACGTTGCAGTTTGAGTTGGATCGGGACGTGAACGCGGCGGCGAGAGAGGTTCAAGCGGCGATCAATGCGGCTCGAAGCCAGTTGCCCGCGAATTTGCCGAACAACCCTTCGTACCGCAAGGTGAATCCAGCCGACTCGCCGATCATGTTGTTGACGATGGTCTCCGAGATATATTCTAAACCACAGATGTACGAGTTGGCTTCGAACGTTGTTCAGCAAAAACTTTCCCAGGTTCCTGGGGTTGGCCAAGTGTTCGCAACCGGGGGCTCCAATCCAGCGGTCCGGATCGAAATCAATCCCACGGTGGCGAACCAAATGAAAGTCGGATTGGAAGATATCCGCGCAGCTTTGGGAACTTCGAATGCCAACCGTCCAAAAGGATCGATCGAAGAGCAAGGCGTCCATTGGATGCTCAATTCCACCGATCAGTTGATGACGGCTGACGAATACAAGCCACTTTTTGTGGCGTTTCGAAATGGAGCCCCGATTCGACTTCAGGATGTGGCAAATGTCACCGACTCTGTGGAGGATATCCGGAATTTTGCACTGGCGGATGGTCGGCCATCGATCAGCGTGTTGATCTTTCGCCAGCCTGGGGCCAACATCATCGAAACCGTCGATCGGATCAAAGGATTGATCCCAGTGCTGAGAGCGCAGCTTCCCGCGGCAATCCAACTCGACGTGGGGATGGACCGTTCCACCACCATCCGTGCCTCGCTGGACGAGGTGCAAAAGACTCTCGTTATTTCGGTATTGCTGGTGATCGTCGTGGTCTATTTGTTCTTGCGAGATATTCGCGCGACGATCGTGCCGACGGTTTCGGTGCCTGTTTCACTGATCGGAACGTTTGGCGTGATGTATCTGTTGGGGTACAGTCTCGACAATTTGTCGTTGATGGCCCTAACGATTTCTACCGGCTTTGTCGTCGATGACGCCATCGTCGTGACCGAAAATATCAGTCGTTACCTTGAGAAGGGGATGAAGCCGATCGACGCTGCGCTTAAAGGTGCAGGTGAAATCGGATTTACGGTGTTGTCGATCACCGTGTCTTTGATCGCAGTTTTTATTCCGATTCTGCTTATGCGAGGGGTCGTTGGGATGCTCTTTCGGGAGTTTGCGGTGACTCTTTCCATCGCGATTCTGATATCCCTGGTGGTGTCATTAACGACGACACCGATGCTGTGTGCGATCCTGTTGAAACCGACTTCGCATCGAGGTCACGAGCGCAATAAATATTGGTTGGAGCATGCGTATGGTCGGGTTCTCGATGTGGTCCTCGATTTTCCGGGTTGGACCATGTTGGCCTTTGCCGCCATAGTCGCCTGCAATGTGTTTCTCTACATGAAGGTTTCGAAGGGGTTTTTCCCACAGCAGGATACCGGGCGTTTGGTTGGAAGTATCGTTGCCGACCAAGGAACCTCGTTCCAAGCCATGGTGGATTTGGTGCAGAAATTTGGCAAGGCGGTGAGTGACGAGCCGGCGATCGATCGCGTGTTGGTAAGTACAGGCGGTGGCGGAGGTGGCGGCGGTGGTGGTGGCATCAATAGCGCGCGGATGTTCGTTACGCTCAAGCCTCTGGATCAGCGCAAGGAGACCATCGACCAAATCCTAGCGTCGATTCGCAAGAAAACCGGAGGGATCAGCGGGGCCAATATCTTCATGCAAGCGGTCCAGGACTTCAGGATCGGCGGGCGGCCTTCGGGGGCTCAGTTCCAATACACGCTTCGAGGGGGGGATCTCAAAGAACTGAACGAGTGGACATTGAAGCTAATGGCCGCGATGAAGAAGGTTCCTGAGATTACGGATGTCAACACGGACCAGCAGGACAAAGGCCAGTTGTCGCGACTAGTGATTCAGCGCGACATGGCGTCGGTGCTGGGGCTTGATATCGCGACGATTGACAATACGCTGTACGACGCATTTGGTCAGCGTCCGGTTTCTACCATTTACTTGCCGATGACCCAGCGGCGCGTAGTCATGACGGTGGACAAGGAGTATTCAAAGGGTCCTGAGTCCTTAAGAGCAATTTATGTCAGAACGAAGAACAACTCTCAAGTTCCTTTGCAGGATCTGTATACGCTGGAAAGCAGAAATACGTCGCTGTCGGTTGCTCATTCAGGATTGTTTCCGTCATCGACGATTTCCTTCAACTTGAGTCCGGGTAGTTCCCTTGGGGACGTGGTTCCACTGATCCAAGGTGTTGGATCGGAGAATGGGATGCCGTCGAGCATTCAAGGTAGTTTCCAGGGGACGGCACAAGCGTTCCAGGATTCGCTTTCCAATCAGCCCCTGTTGATTTTGGCGGCGATCGTAGCTGTGTACATCGTGCTCGGTATTCTCTATGAGAGTTTGATCCATCCCATCACCATCTTGTCCACATTGCCGTCGGCTGGTGTTGGGGCGATCCTAGCGCTTATTTTGTTTCGGATCGATTTGAACGTGATTGGTCTGATTGGAATATTGTTATTGATTGGAATCGTGAAGAAAAATGCGATCATGATGATCGATTTCGCCATCGCCGTTCGGAAGGAGCGTGGCTGGGGGCCTCGCGAGGCGATCCACGAAGCCTGCTTGCGTCGCTTTCGTCCGATCATCATGACGACATTGGCTGCGATTTTGGGAGGCATCCCGCTCGCAATTGGTCGCGGTGATGGGGCGGAATTACGACAGCCGCTAGGGATTGCCATCGTGGGCGGACTGATCGTCAGTCAGTTTGTTACGTTGTTCACAACCCCAGTCATCTATTTGTACATGGACTATTGGTTTTCAAAGAGCGAGCCAGAGGAAGTGTTGGTTGGCGAATCGAGATGAACGAGAAAGTGCCGCCAAGTCGTTCGGTTGAGAAAGACCTCGGAGCGTTCAGCCCCGGAGCATCGATAGATCGCAAATGCCCAATTTGCAAGTCGGACGCTAGGCTGTGGAAGAGCGTTCGATCGTACGGCATTGCTGAATGCGAGAAGTGCTTTCATCGTTTCCTAGCAGAACCGGTTGCGTCGAATCACGTTGAAAGTATTTACGGGGATGATTACTTTTTTGGTGGTGGCGCGGGTTATAGCAACTACTTAGATCAGTCCGGTTTATTGCGAGGGCGTGGCACAGAGTATGCCAGGCGGATCAAAAGGTATCGGAACGGGCCAGGGAAACTTTTGGATGTTGGTGCGGCGGCTGGATTCTTGCTCGAGGGATGGATCGACGAAGGGTGGCGAGGTGTAGGGGTCGAGCCGAATCGGTCGATGTGCCAACACGCAAGGAAACGTGGGATCGATGTTCGTTGCGGGACTGTGGAAATACTGGATTTGGAATCGGATGGGCCATGGGATCTGATTTCGATGGTCCAGGTTATTTCGCATCTTCCGGAACCGGTGGAATCGATTCGCAATCTAGTCCGGTACTTGGCTCCTGGCGGTTTACTTTTGGTCGAAACGTGGGACCGCATGAGTTGGTTTGCGCGGTTATGCGGGGCGGGATGGCATGAGTATTCACCGCCGAGCGTTCTTCATTGGTTCACGCCGAAAACACTCGAATTGGCCGCAACGACTTGTGGGCTTCGACCGGTAGCTTCGGGAAAAGTGCTTCGTTGGTTACAGGTAGGCCATGCAAAGTCGCTATTGGAGCATGCGGGTAAGGAGTCCGCGTTGATGCGGATGGCCCATTGGAGCGTGGCGCCGCTACCGGGTGGTTGGTCGGTTCCTTACCCAGGTGACGATCTGAGGTGGGCACTTTTTCAAAAGCCGAATTAAAGGCTGTTGGGATTTTCTTAAAGCGAGACAGACTACTTCGTCTTCGGTTGGCTTGTTGGAGCCATTTCTGAGAGGGGCATGTGTCGGTAGTATGCTTCGAGGCAAAGGATTGAAAGGACTGTGGAATAGAGTCGACCACCAGCAGCACCGTGAGGGTCGCCTTGGGGGGGCCAACTGCCTCGTTCGCGGCCGGCCTGAATTTGCAAGCTTGGGAGGGCTTCTTTCATCACGTCATTCCATTTTCGCCATGGGCTACCACCGGCATGGTGAAGGGCGTTGGTTGCGTAGTACCAATAGTAGTAGTCACGCCCTTCGATGCTGGTAACGATTGGGTGCCTTGCGATGTGTTCGCAGCCAGCCACGATGCGTTTGTCTTCGGTGCGCCATCCGAGGTACATGCGGCAGAGCATGCCTTCGGCGGTCATGGAGTCTTTGGGAGGGCTGAACGCTTGGTAAGCGTATTGCTCGCCATCGGGGTTGGCGCCGCGGAAGCCCTCTTTGCGTTGGACGGTATCGAGGAACTGGTGGATTCGTTCTAGATTATCGCTGGGAACTTCAATCCCGGCCATTCGGGCTGAAATCAGCGCCATGACGTACCACCCAGTGACGCTCGTGTCCCCCGTTTCCTTGGGTTGGTATCTCCAGCCACCTCCGTCGTCTTGTGCCGATAGTGCGTAGCGAACGGCTAGCTCCGCTGGTTCTTTTAATTTCGGATCAGCGGTCATCCCAAAAAGTTCGCATACGGCGATGGTGGCTTGTGCCTGGGAGTAGGTTTTTTGGATCCCGGTTGTTTTGTTGGCAAAGAATCCGTCGGAGTCTTGGATGGACAGCAAGTAATTGAGGCCTCGAAGCACGTTGCTTTGGTATTCCCCGGACTTGTGCGTATTCCCAGCACCCATGAATGCTAGAAGCGCGAGCGAGGTCGCAGCGGAGCGATTTTCACTGGTTCCACCGTCGCTGTAGGGTTGAACCATGCTCCATGAGCCATCCGAGCTTTGGTTTTTTTTGAGCCATTCCAAGCCGAGTGCGACGGATTGTTCGGTTCTATCGTTTCCACCGAAGGCCTTCAGTAAGGCCCCTTTCATGGTACCCGATCGTCCCGTGAGTCCCTTTCGGATAGAGATCTCTGGCACAGCGACATTACTGCCGAGTTCGGTTAGATCGGGAAGCGTTGTCGCGAGATCGGATGCGGAAATCGAAAGATCGTTGAGAGCATCGTTGTCGTTTTCCCCTTGGAGCGATTCCACTTCCGAGATGTTGAACGAGGTCAACACATCCCCCTCTGCGCCAGCTTCGCTATTTCCTAAAAGGAGCACGAAGGACTTGGCTACTTCTTCTCGAAGAGGGATTAATGCGAGTAGCAGAATTACCGCGATATGGACGAGGGTACTGATCAACCAACTCGGGGCGTCTTGGAGGTACTTGACCAAGAATTTTTCTGTGAAGGTTTGGTCGGAGTCGTCATCAGCGAGTTTGTCGGTGGTGTGTTGGATTGCCTCTGTAGGTTGATGAGATTTGACGGTTGAAGCCGTTGTGGGCAGGGATGCTCGTTGACGAACTGTCGATGATGCATTGGGCGGGGAACCAGAGGCGACGGGCGCGTTGGCGAGTGGCGTTCGGGGTTTGGCTGGGATCTGAAATTCGTTGAGCGAGTCCGTGGATGGTTTTTGAGCCGGCGTGCGCCCCAGAATAGGAGCGGTGGGGGCGGGGGCGGCGGCGTTGGATGGGTTTGGGGGGATAACGGGAGGAACGGCGGGGGGCAGCACCGGTGGAGGTGTCGGTGGTGTGAGACGCGACGTCACCGGGGGTGCTTGAACCGGGGGAGGCAGTTCTGGGGGCAACCCTGTGGGATTATTGGATCGAGGTTGATTGTCCGCCATCGGATGTTGTTCTTTGGGAGAGCCTTGTTGCCGTGCCGGTCGCAATCCTTTTGCCTGGCGTGACTATTTCGAACACCCACTTCCCTGATTATACCGCACAGGGGCTGACCTGGCGCGGGATGGGAAAACGAAAACACCCTTCGGGTCGACCGAGCGGTTGAACGCTCGAGAGAAGACCCGAAGGGTGAATTGTATCGCGACCGATCTCATGGATCAGCCGGGGATAACGTGCTTGACTGCCGAGAAACGGCTCTCTCGAGGCCGTGTCCTGTGGAAGTCGAGCGATTTACTGTCGATCTTCCTTCAAGCTGCGGAGTTCAGCTGGTTGGATATGATTCGCTTTGCGATTTTCACGTTTGATCGCCTCGTAAACTTCCTGCCGATGGACAGGAATATCGTTTGGGGCTTCGATACCTAGCCTCACTTTATCCCCTCGAATGTCCACAATCGTGACAACAACGTCATCGCCGATCATGATGCTTTCGTCTCGATGTCGCGAGAGCACAAGCATTGGAGACTCCTTTTCACTTCTAGGTTGCATCCCGTGCAACAGGCTTCGGATTGGATTTGTGAGTCGTTCGCGTTTGGTTGAGTTGCCGAACTCGAACAGGGCATGGTATCGACCAGCCACTACCTCGGAATGATGGTTTAAGATCGCTTTCCGTCAGAAGCATCCCTAGGCGTTGTAACACGTGTAGGGGCGATTGTTGCCTTTTCCAATTATTCCGTCAGCGACCAATTGTTCCATACACTTTACGTGACCCTCAAGCTTTCGCAGGGGGCGGTCGATGACATGCATGTGCTCTTCGCTCCAAATTCCCATGAGCATCATGACTTGTAGTATTCGGCATCGGTTCGAATACCAACGCGCTGTTGGTATATCGTAGAGCCTCGCCGAGCGTGAATGCAGGGTTGGAGCGAAGTTGAAAGAACTAACCGACCAACCACTTTCTTTAGAAGTTGAAAACGTGAAGCGACGGTTTCCCTCCCATTTGCGTCTTCATACGGAAGACCAAGCCTCGGCAACACCCACCACCGGTTCGACCCGTTCTACCTTGCGAGAGTTGGACGAGGTGGACATGTGCCTTCGCGCATTTGCGGAGGCTACAAGCTGGGGTGTCGCTGCTCGTTCTATGTCCAAGGATTCACGCGGAAGCAAAGAGTCCGCCTGCGGAAAGACTTCGAATCCCGCAGGCCGCAGTGGCTTGTCAAATATGGGCGGTCGCCATTGGCAGCTTGTGGATAATATCGTTCGCGATGGGATTTTGGATGAGTGCGATTTGAACGCCCTTCCTTCGGTACCGATGTCAAAAGCTCAGGATTTACTGTTTGCGATTGAGCGTTTGGTGCAGCGGTTAGACACCGCGGAAGAGACGATCCGCCGGCAGGAAGCCGAATTGGCAACTGCCGTTTTGGTTACCAGCCATCCCGATCGCCAGCAGGAAACCGCAGATCGGCTTGAATCGATCCTAGAGAGCACTTCACGATCCATCGGTGCTGTAGCGGCTGCGGTCTATTTGCTCGACGATGCGACATCGTCCTTGAAGATGCGTTCCTGTTTCGGGTTGCCCCGCAGCCGACTGGCTACTGGTCCTCGCGATCTTCGCGGGTCGCTCGCGGATCTCGAAGCCTTGCTCGGGAATGCGGTTTTGCTGAGCGATATCGACGTGATGCCGGAATGGCCTAGTCCGGAAAAGTTCGCTTCCGCCATTGTGGTTCCGATCGGTACATCGACGATGCCTCATGGAACGATGTGGTTTTGGTGCGATACGACTCGGTCTTACAGCCCTACGGAGGTAGAAGTCGCCAACCTGGCGGCAGGGCGCGTGATGGGAGAGATTGAGCAGTCCATTCTCGGACACGAAGTGAGTCGCTCACGCGTCGTCCAAAAGCAGATCGATACAGCGAGTCTCACTCAAGCCAGCATGCTCCCAGACATGCAAGTGCTGCATGAGGATTACGATGTCAGCGGATGGACATACCAACACGGTAGTCTCGGCGGAGCCTTCCATCATTGGGATGTGGTTCCAAACGGAATGATGACGGTTGCCATCGGAAATGCCAGCCAGATCGGCCCCGAAGGCTGTATCGTGGCCACCAGTGCGCTTTCCATCATCCGTACCCTTTGGAATCAAGGAACCCCGCCGCACCAGATCCTTCGAGTGATCAATGATTCCCATTGGAGCATGACCGACGCCGATTGGACGATCGCGTTGTCGTTGCTCCAAATCAATCCGGTAACCGGGTATGGTTCGCTCTGCAATACTGGGGATATGCAGTCATTCATTGTTTCGAGTCGCGGGTCACGACCGATCGGTTCTCCCCGTCCCTTTGTAGGTGCGCAGCCAGACACCGTCTTCACGCCGTCTCGATTCATCTTGCAACCGGGAGAGATACTGGTCGGGTTCACCCCGAAGATCCTGCACGTGCCGCAGCAAAAGCCGAGTGCCCTGAATTTTCCTGGAAAAGATCCTCACAAGCCCTATGTGCCGTCCTCGCCGGAATCGGCGGATCTCAACCGGCTCGGGCAAAAATCGCTGGACCAAACGACGCTGTTGACGCTGGTTCGGGATCTTTGCGATGAATCGGCGAATGACATTGCCAGCTACATTGCTAGACTATTACCTCAGAACGCTCCTGATTCTCCCTCACCATGGGATCGGTCCTTGGTGTTGATTAAGAACGTTCGCAAGGCGTTCAAATAGCTTTGGTCGTGAGGAAGCAGTGAGTAGGAATGAGTGAGTCCCAAGCGGGGAGGAAACCACGTATGAATAAAGATGAACTCGGGCTCAGTTACAGCAGTCGCAAAGCGTTGACGGTTCACCTGGGGGAAAATGCGGGGAACGAAATCGCGACCCTTCTCCAAAAGATGGCTGCCCAAATCGAAGAGCTAAAACGGAACAAGGTGAATGTCACCCAGGTCATTCCCCAAGAAAAAAAGGATGATCACGTCATCGCGACCATTGAAAACGAGTCGTTTTGAGCTTCCAATCCAAACCGGCCGAATTGGGATTCGAAATCAGGGAACCGATCGTGGCTAGGATCCGTCTAGGAGTTGAAGTGTGACACCTGACGAGGAACTGGCCTTGATTTCTACCATCCGATCGAATGAGCCTTGGCGATTCGACGAGCTTGTTAGCTCGCACCAGGGAAAGCTATTCGGCTTTCTCCTGGGGATGATGCGCAATCGCCAGGATGCCGAGGAAATTACCCAAGAAGCCTTCCTTTCGGCCTACCGAAATTTGTCCCGCTTTGAGGGGCGATCTTCGTTTTACACTTGGCTTCGGCGAATCGCCTACAATTTGGCGATCGATCTGCAGCGGCGGCATCGCACTGCCGAAAAAGCAGATCCGCATTGGATTGCGCAGTCGTTGGCTGAATCCGACGATGGGCCAGATACTTCCTTGATGAAAGTCGAAATCCACGACATCGTGCGTGGGGCGTTGGACCGTCTCGGAGCCGATGCGAGAAGTATCATTCTTATGCGGGACATTCAAGCACTCGATTATGGCGAGATCGCGGAAATTCTTGAGGTCCCCATAGGGACGGTTCGAAGTCGTCTCCATCGTGCTCGCAACGAACTCCGAGCATTGCTCCTGAAAGAGCATCAGGAATTGTTTGAGTCGATGTTGGATCGTGATCCGCTTACCAAGGAGACTCGGGGATGAATCGAGAACCCTTTGATGAGTCATTGTTGACAGCCTACCTAGATGATGAACTTTCGCCAGGTGATCGCAATAAGGTCGAATCTGCCCTGCGTGAGTCTCCGCAACTGACCAAGTTATTGGATGAGCTTCGTACTGTCCGGAAGCTTGTTACGAGCGCTGTTCGCAGCGAGGAGAACAAGCGTGCTAGCGCGGAAGCCACTACTCTCGCTGATGCTGGACGGCCCTCGTTTACGATTAAGGGGCCATGGCAATCGGCGGCGGGGGCAAGGCCGACCGACACGTCGCCTGCGATGGTGACAACGAAGAGAGTCGATCCGGTTGTTGCTGCGACTCACGATCAAGCGTTTCGTCCTGCGGTCCGAGGTTGGATGATGCTCGCATCGCTCGCAGCAACAGTCATCTTGGGACTATTTGTTTTCTCTCCATGGAGAAGTAAGCGAGAAGTACCCTTCGCTGCGGCTCCATCATTGAAAGGTAGCAAGGAGGCGGTTGAGCAGCCTCTGCCACCGCTCGCATCGGCAGCCCCAGGCCCGATAAACGCCGAGAAGGTGCCTTCCGCACGAACGGCCGTTGCCCCGCCCGCCGATGTGACCCCCGGAATGCCAGTGCCAAGCGATCCGGCGGTATCGTACTCGGAGAGCTATGGATTGAGTTCAGCGCCCAAGGATGCTTCGCTGTCGAAAAATTTAGGGGCCGCTTCGGATGCCCTGCTTAACCTTTTAGCCGACGCATCCTCGCGGACGGATGGGAATCGCGGCGAGGTCGACGCGATGGCTCGAAGCCCCCAGCAGAAGGAACTCGTGTCGCCCTCGAAGAAGCAATCGTTGGACATTGATAAGTCATCGCCCCCTAACGAGGGGATTACGGAAGCGCCGCCTTTCGCAAATCGTTTTGCGGACACTGCTCATTTTGTTTTCGTGTTGAATCTCCGAGTTGATTCCGTCCCTTTCGCAGACGCTAAGGGTTCGGTCGCTGCGGCAGCCGCAGCGACCGGGGTTGCCCCTGGTTCGGTACTAGATGCGCCCGGAGTTCCGCCTAGCGAGGCATTCAATGCGCCGGGGGGTGGTTTTGGTGGAACTGCTGGTGCAGGGCCCAGTGCTGCTGGGGGCAGGGCTGACTCAAGGTCGTTAGGCCGAAGCACTGGAGGTTTGGCGAGTGGACGGGGGGCCGACGAATCCACAAACGCGCTGGAGGATACCGAAGAAACTGGATCGCCAAGCAACGAATTAGAGCCTGGGTTGAGCCAATCTCGGAAACGTAAGGCCAATGCGCTGAACCATGGTGAGCCCAGCAATAGATCGTGGGCGTTGGCCGCGTTGGATCGTGCAGAACCTAGCCAAGGCCCTTCCTCGCAGCTCGTCATCGAGTTTCGATTTCCGAAAGATCGCGAGGAGCAAGCCATCGTGGCGCTTCGCGAATTAGGAATTGTCCTCCCCGCTGGGATACCGGCAAGTGACCAGACAACGCAATGGTTCGTCAGTGAGATCGATGATTCCAAAAAATCGCTTTATGAACGTGTCGAGAGTCGTTTTGTGGATCGCAACAAAACGGATCGGGTGGAATCGGAAGCCCTGTCCGTGCCACAACGCCGCACGAGTGAGCTTGAGCCTAATCAAGATCAATGGCTTTCGATTCGAATCCTATTGCGCCGACGCGTCGCGGCACCTGAGTGAAATTGAGACCCAAGTGCATGCGGGGAGTCGACAACCAGTCGGCTTTGGGAGCTCTCCTACCGATGGTGGTGCGGGTTGCTGATCCGTGAGCTTCGAGGGGATCATTGCTGGGGGTGGCGAGCGGCGGAGGTGATCGCAAGAACCCCGGGATGTTTGATTTTTCGTTCCACGGAGATTGCATAAAATCGCTCGGTGATCGGGAGTTGGCCGATAGGGCGTACGCCATACATGGTTTCGACTTCAGGAAGAATAATCGACGGGATGCAAAAAAGACCAAGTCCCGATTGGCCGGCGCTCTTGAGCATCGCTGCATCATCGAACTCGCAACGGATCGATGGTTCGATCGACTCGTCAGTGAACCATTGGTCAAGCGATCTCCGCAGTACTGTGTCCGTCGTCGGAAGTAAAAACGGAGCCCCGTGAAGGGATCGTGGGAAATGTTCGACATAGTCTTTCGCTAGCCGAGCCGATGCCACGACGGTGACGGAGGACTCGCCGAGCAAGTGCGAATAAGCTCGGATACGTAGTCGTGGATCGCACGGTGTATCCGACAGGACGACATCGAGACGATGGATGCTCAGTTCGTTGATAAGGTGTTCTAAATCACCTTCTCGAGAGATCAATCGAATCGGAGTTTCAAGTTGGAAAGCGGGTTGCAGGAAGCGAAAGGCGACCATTTTCGGCATCACGTCCTTCACACCGACTCTCAGCAACAGCGGTGCTCCGGTTGGATTGCCTCGGAGCGCGTTGAGCATTTCTTCGCCGGTTGCGAAAATCTCCGTCGCATATCGGTAGACCGACTCGCCGGTGTCCGTCATGGCGAGTCCTCGCCCTGACTTCTTGAAAAGTTGCCGGCCGAGAAACCGTTCAAGTTCATGGATCTGTACGCTGAGGGTTGCAGGGGTTACCCCCAATTTCTCAGCAGCTTTTGCCATCGTCCCTTCCCTTGCGGTGACCCAAAAGTACATCAAATGGTGGTAATTTAGCCCTTCCATGGATCCTTTACTTTTTCTAAATGATTGTGCTGCAAAATTGGAGGAAACGTTTGGGGGATATCGCCGTACTATTCCAATAGACGTGTTTCAAACAACTTTGCTCGTTTATAAGGAACTAGCGCTGTGCTGATATCCATCCATGCCAAAGGTGAATCGCTTTCCGATAGTTTGCGAACTTGGATCGAAGACCGGCTCGAGTCGGCGATCGAAAGGGTAGCCGGCCATTGTCAGCAGATTCAAGTCTTTCTCACGGACGAAAACGGGCCCATGAAGTCGGGGTTGGATAAAGCGTGCCGGGTGGTTGTGCAAATCGACCATCAGCCGAGTTTGGTGGTGACCGACCGCGACAGCAATGTGGCCAAGGTGATCGACCGTATCGCGGATCGGTTGGCTATCGCTGCGAGTCGTCGCAGCGAGCGTCGGCGTGAGCATCGCCACGGTTAACCGTGGCTTGATTGGTGCTGGAGCCGCTGGGCCTGGCGCACTTGCTACGCCGTGTACTTTAACCCGAACGTATGCGCGACGGCTTCGTTGGTAACTGCGCCCTGATGAATATTCAACGAATCGCGGATCGGTTTGGACTCGGAGATAGCTCGTTGGATACCTTTTTCCGCGAGCAGTACGGCCCAAGGCAGAGTGACATTGCAAAGCGCGAACGTGCTGGTTCGTCCAACGGCACCAGGCATGTTGGTGACGCAGTAGTGAACCACATCGTCGACCATGTAGGTTGGATTTTTGTGCGTGGTCGGCTTGCTAGTCTCGACACAGCCTCCTTGGTCGATCGCGACATCGATGATGACACTGCCGGGTTTCATCAGCTTTAAATCGTCCTTTTTGACCAAATAAGGTGCGCGAGCCCCTGGGATCAGGACCGATCCGATGACCAAATCGGCGAGCCGCAATTGTTCTCGAATGGTGTAACGGTCGCTGAATAGAACGTTGACATTAGGCGGCATGACGTCGTCAAGGTACCGCAGTCGATCGAGATTGACGTCGAGGATAGCGACATCTGCACGGAATCCGGCAGCGATTCGAGCCGCATTGGAACCGACGATTCCACCTCCTAGGATGGTGATGTGTGCGGGGGCAACCCCTGGAACGCCACCGAGCAAAATGCCTCGTCCCATTTGAGGTCGCTCGAGGTATTTCGCGCCTTCTTGAATGCTCATCCGACCAGCGACTTCGCTCATCGGAGTCAGCAGTGGCAGTCGGCCTTGGGCATCCCTCAGCGTTTCGTAGGCCAAGCATGATGCGCCACTTGCGATCATCGCTTCGGTGAGACCTTTGTCGGCTGCAAAGTGAAAATACGTAAAGAGCGCTTGGCCTTTGCGGATCATCGGAAATTCAGAGGGCTGAGGTTCTTTGACTTTGACGATCAGATCGGCGCGATCAAAAACGTCTTTGCCACTTGCCACCAACTCGGCCCCTGCTTGCAAGTAGGCGTGATCTGCGAGGCCGGACCCCAATCCCGCACCCGCTTGGACAACGACTTTGTGGCCGCGTTGAACAAGTTCCTCAACACCCACAGGAAGCATGGCCACTCGGTATTCGTCGTCTTTGATTTCCTTAGGTACGCCGACAATCATGATAGTAGTCTTCTTTGGTTTCGGTTGGAGTTGCAGATAGGGAGGACGGTGTTGGTCGTTACTAGCATCCTGATGAATCCGCGAGCATGTTTATGCACACAGCCCGTTCCACAAATCTTGGACCGGGGCTGGAACCTTGCAGGGGCTGGTACCTTGCAGTGCAGCTTGCAAATGATAGTAGCTATTTTTCAAGAGGCTGTTAGCAACAATAATATTTTCGAATTGTAGCCGCATATGGAATGAGCGTGCTACCGCACTTGCTGTGTACGAATGGTCGGCAAGCTGATTTTAGGGCCTGCCGTTCCTTGGTTGGAACGGATTAAAGTCGCGAGGAGAGGGGAGCGTCGATGCCGCGGGGCCATTTGGGGAGGTGGGCGACGCGCCTCCAGGTCCGGTTGGTCCAATTTGGGAAGGTTGACCGGGGCGTTGGTATTCCGGAGGAAGCGTTCCCTCGATGCGTTTGATTTGTGCTTCCAACTGCCCCGTTTTCAGCTGCATCGACGCGGAGCTGACCTGCAATTCTTCGGCTTGTGCGGGTGACGTTCCATTGGGGATGCGACGGATGGTCGCCCCACGCCGCTGCGTTCCGTCGATGCGGACTGAATCATTCAATGCTGCATACCCGAGACGACTGGCGTCGATGATCACATCACCGGATTCGGTTTTGCTGGCTAGTCGGGCATTGCCCAAAGCATCGATTTCCCAAGTTCCGTTTGATGACGCGGTGCGCGATTGGTTGTAACTAAGGCTGGCCGAGTCAAAAAGATTTAGTTGATCGCACCATAATCTTGTTTGGTTCGTAGCGAGCGTTTCCGACTTGCGGACATCGATGGAGTCCTCCCAATTGAGAATAGGAGAGAGCAATGCATCGATTTTGTCATAGAACGAAACGATGCGCTGGCTTACTGAGCCTTCCATGCGGCCCAGGAATGTTAGGTGAAGGCATTGCAGGTTGTTGTTTCCTAGCCGTTCCGCTGGGTTGCTTTGGATAAGCGATGTCATCGGAGAAAGAGAGTTCGGCGAAATTGGATTGCTGTTACCCAAGCGCCGGCTCCAGAGTTGGCCTGGTCCATACCCGATCCAAGTCTTCGTGGGCATATTGAATTCGATTTTCGGGACTTGAAGATTCTCTGTCGATTTGCGATTGCCGCGGAGGTCCGTTTGTGCGGCTCGTATATCGACATTTCCATCGAGCCGGACGATTTGAAGTTCTGGTTTGATTGTCGTTCGTGTTGGATCTTTCTGGCCCTCTCGCATCTGCTGAAAACGCAGCGGGATACGGTTTGCAAGGTCGAGGGTCATCGTGTTGGCATTGGCTGTCATATGCCATATGGTTTCAGGTGCCGATTGCATTTTGCAATCGAGAGCAACTCCCCCTCCAAACCTGGCGATACGCCCATCGAAGGTCATTCGCTCTCCCCATTGAATACGTGGTGGGGACAACCAGCGAACCGACGCATTCGAGGGATCATTGCGGTCGCTCCTGATCCCGTTCGGAGTGGTGAGTAGGGTTGGAATTGCGTTAGGAGGCGTTGGTGCTGATGGCGTCGTGTCTTGAAGTGCTTCGGCGGGAATCATCAACTCGCCGGGGTGATCGATCCAAAAGAGTTGTTCGGTTTGTGAGAGTTGCAATTCTTTGGCTTCGACCCACCCGGTACCTACGGAGATTTTTGCTGGAGTACCGACCAAATGAATGTTGGTGATATCTTTGGATTCGCCGAGCAATACCAGTTTGTCTCCTCGTGCAGTCAATGGCCATTGTGTTTCATCGGTGAGTTGATCTCTGGTGAGCGTGAAATTGCCCTCGAGCGTCAAAGAGTCGATGGTGCTCATGTTGCCCATCCGGCTGACCGTCGCATCGAGCTTATTGCCGGTGACATTGATGGGGGATGATTTCTTTTCAGGGCGCTGAGCAAGTCCCTGGGACGATGGGGAAGTTTTGAGTGTGGGGCTTGGAATTGGCATGCCGTTGGGCAGAGTCACCGCAGGACGCGAGAGAGGTGGAGATAGAGGCGGTGTCGCAGGAGTCATCACCAAACCACTGCTCGGGACCCCTCCACCCAGATCCTGCTTGCTCTCATTACCTTGGTTTGCGATCGAGGTATTTGGTGCGACGGTGCTGGGGATAGCTGGATCCATGATGTTCGGATAGCTGAATCGTACCGCCATCGATTGGACTTGAGCATTGAGTTCCTCGGATTGCACCATCACATCGCCGTCGGCTTGAATTAGCTCAGGAACGAAGTCGGGGACTTTGCCGTCGGGATAATGCGGACGAAGTCTTTCGGCGAGCGAAGGGATGACCGGGGTAACCCACATATTGAGTTTTTCTGCGACGAATCGTCCTCGTTGGGTGCTGCTGATATTGGCACCTCCTTCGATCATGATCAAATCGCGATCTTCATGAGGGCGAATGACCAGCCGTTTGCTCCAGCGTAAACTCCAGTTCTCATTCTCCGACGCCATCTGAGCACTGCCGATTCCGTCAGCGAGTACCCAACCAAGCCGCTTATTGCTGATGGTGTTTTCGGTATTGATCAGCCCAGGGTTTTGGTACTGCACTTGTGGGGACGACACCTGAAATGATTCCCGCTTCAAAAATACGCGAGAAGAGTTTCGAGGTGCCGTGCCTGGGAGAACGTTGCTCAAACTGACCATGCCGTTGACGAAATCCATGATCAAATGCTGGCCGTAGGCTTCCGACTGCATTCCTGGAGCATTCAACTTGATCCACCGCGACTGATCGTTTGAGTCCAAACCTGGTAATCCGGTCGCTTCGAGTCGGTTCAGTTTCCATTGACTAGAGTTATGCGAACTGCTTGCAACGGTGGTTGTCTCCTCGGTCGCTGTTTTTGCCGCTGACCAACCGAGGGTTAATTTCAGTTCGTTGCAGTCAAAGGTGTCGATAGGCATTCCCTCCACATGGTGTTCCATGTGAACTCCGTCCATGAACGTCGCCATCGATTGATGGAATTGAAAGACGAAGCGACCTCGGCAGTCTAACTTGGCATATGCTGGGAGTTGTTTGGCGTTGGGAATGCGATCGCTCGGCCATAGGCCGCCGGGTTGCAGGCCGAGGTGAACTTTGTCGACGTAAATCAGTTGCAGGTAATCAAGTCCATTGAAGGGTGAGTCGGTTGGAGGTGACGTCGTCGGAGCATCGGACAGAAGATCCTGATCCATGTAAATGGATAGGTATCTGCCTTCCAATTCGGAATCACCGAGTTTCATCTTGATCTGCTTGTCGGTCCAGATTTGGCGCTTGTCGATACGCATGTCTCTGGTCTCAATCAGCATTTCACCTTGGCCAGAGCTTGGATCAGGTGGCGAGTATATTTTGATATCGCCGAGGAGTTGTCCGTTGATTACTGGCGGAGGATGACCGGAAGTCCAGTCGAACGCGGATTTGAACTGAATTTCAGCACCGCGTGGGTTTTCGATAAAGATCGCCCGCTTACCTCCCTTGTCATTTCCTTGCGGAATGACGATGGTCAAAGGCTTGAATCGCCATCGTGTATCGGTGATTTGTTCTCGTTCTTGATAGAGAAGGATGCATTGCTCGCGTTCGATGATCAAAGGCGATTTGCGTTGCCAAGCACCTTCGACGAAGTAATGCTCCCACCATTGGGTTTCCGAAGTTTGCGGGTTGGTGGTAGCGACCCATTTCGACTTGCTCGCGCGGGGTTTTGGTTCCAGCAACGGCACAACGATCGCTTGGTACCCGCCGAACAGGAGAAGCAAAGGGATCAGGGTTTGTAAATAGGAACGCCAGAATGTCATGAGAGTCGATTCGGGATAAAATCCTCCCATCGACTTTTCGCCTTCAGTAGACGCTCGATGAGTTCGCGAATGGCACCCTTCCCTCCCGGCGATTGAAGTACCCAGCGAGCCGCTTGTTTGACTTCAGGTGCACCGTCTGCCACGGTAACAGCTAGTCCCACCTCGTACATGACGGACAAGTCTGGTAGGTCGTCTCCTATGTAACAGACTTCGTTCGGGGTAAGTCCAGCTTGTTGGATCATCTCTTTGGCGGCTGGAAGCTTATCGGAAAAACCTTGGCGGACCATGGAGATGCCGAGTTCTGCTGCCCGCAACTTGACCACTTGCGAGTTCCGTGCGGTCAGCAGGCCGAATTCAAATCCAGCCTTGCGCCATATTTTGATGGCGTGCCCATCCCTAACGTAAAACGATTTACTCTCCACCCCTGCGTTGTCGATCGTGATCATGCCGTCGGTCAACACGCCGTCGACGTCAGAGAGGATCAAGCGGATCGGCTTTGCGATTTCGGAATCTCGGATTGCCAAGTGATTCTCTCCGGCGCTTTTATGTTAAGGGGCCAAAAATTCGTAGGCTGGTCGGTCCATGATCCCATGGATTGCACGGGTCGGAATTCGGGTCGTCACAGGACGCATTTTCCACAGAGGATGTTGCCACGGATACCAAGGGCTTCGTCGATTGCGATTGCTCGATTTCTAGAACATCGGTGATATCGATCATCCCCAAGGGGTGATCGGTAGAGTCAACCACCGGTAACTCACTAATTTTTCGATGGGCCATGATCGCGATCGCATCATCAAGCCTCGCTCCTTGCTGGATCGCAGAGAAACGAACGGTCATCACCTCGGATATGGGCCGGTCCAGTTCCGACTCGCGATGCTGTTCGAGCATTTTGGCGAGATCGCTGTCGGTGAAGATCCCAGTCAAGGTACCGTTGCTGTCCGTGATCATCACGGCGCCGCTGCGTCGACCAGGTTTCGATACATCGACCAACATGGTTCGGATCGAGATCGACTCCGTGCAAATTCGGCATTCCGAAAGAGGTCTCATCAGCTCATCAACGTTTGCCAATTTCCGTCCCAGTGCGCCTCCTGGATGCAATTCCGCGAAATCATCCACCCGGAATCCCTTGGCCTCACTAACGACCATAGCCAGCGCGTCGCCTAATGCTAACATAGCAACGGTACTGGTGGTCGGCGCGAGATTGTGTTGGCAAGCTTCCTTGAGCGGTGGCAGGATCAATGCGATATCCGACGCGCGAGCCAGCGGACTATTCGCACCGCTGGTAATACTCAATATCCCGGACGATCGCCTGGAGATGCAGGGCAGGATTTCGACGACTTCGGTTGTCGATCCGCTGTTGGACAAGATCAGAACTAAGTCTGTCGGTCCGATGCATCCGAGATCGCCATGAATGGCTTCGGAGGGATGCAGGAAGTGAGCTCGCGTGCCCGTGGAGGCAAAGGTTGCTGCGAGTTTGCGACCGATCAATCCCGCTTTGCCGATTCCGCAAATGATCAAGCATCCACGCATTGCGACAATGCGTTCGGCCGCGAACGAGAATTCCTCGTCAATCGAGCTAGATACTTGCTTCAGGGCTGAAGCGTTGTGCTGGATGATTGCGATACCGCGAGCAATACGCTCCTGGCGGGACACCGCGGTGTTTGAATTTTTTCTTGAAGCTGATGATCCCATAGCCATTGGCAATTCCATGCCGTGCGTCGTGAACGAGTCCTTGTTCCATAACGAGCACGGGAGAATACCATTTCTCGGCCCATGTGCCAACCTCGAACCTGCAATGCTAGCTATTGCCCTGTTAGGTTCGCAATGTCGCAGGCAATGGTTGCGACGTTTAGAGATCGGCTAAGCCCAATTACGTCTAGCGAATAGGCTGCACGAATAGGGGTATCGCGACGTATTGCGACTCGATTCATTTTTGAGAATCTTTTCGAGTCTACTTCACATCGCTGCAAATCGTTTGCAGGGCGGAGGATCCGCTCCTGCTGATTTTGTGCGAGGCTTATCGATTGGGCTTTCGTGACGATTTTCCCTTGGGTGCTCCTCGCTTACCGGAAGTGCCTTTCGGGCCACCGCGCCCTGCAGTTGGTTTTGCGCGGTTGCTGCGTCCCTTAGTGGGGCCACCGGAACGAGTAGTGGGGCCACCGGAACGACTAGTGGGGCCACCTTTTCTCGAGGGCTTGGCCGATCCTCGCGATGGTGGACGGCGTTTTCGTTGACCAGCATTTCCGGACGTGTCCGGTTCAAAGTTTTCTGCGGTCTCCGAACTGCTCCGACGGGACTGGGGTTTTCCGAAGGGTTTGGCTCCTCGAGCGTTGGCAGGACGACTGGCGCTGCGGCCAGCCGATTTCTTCCCAGCCCGCGGAGAGTTAACGCTGGATCTTGGTGATTTTCCAGTCTGCGGTTTACCTGGACGATTTCCAGGCGCTCCTTTAGCTCCTCGTTTCGGTTTAGCGACGGCGAGAGAGTCTCTATCGAAATCCTTGGACTCAGGCTCATCGTCGTCGAAATCATCGTCCTCGAAATCATCGCTTTCGAAATCCTCGTCATCGAGATCTTCATCATCATCGAAGAACGATGCGTTGTCGTCGAACTCGTCTTCGTCCAAGTCTTGCTCAGCGACTTCTTCTTCGTCGGCGATAACTGCGCCGGATCGAGTTGACGAAGTTGGGAACCACGCATCGTCATCTTGGGATGAAGCATGGTCCCGGACCAGAATGGATTCGTCACCGAAATCTTCGTCTTCGGTATCGACATCTTCGTCGGTACTAAACGGATTCTTCTTGAGGCTTGGAAGGGTATCCCATTGCGGATCCTTCTCTTTGCGAGGTCGTTTAGCCGCGGGAGCATCGCTTTCGATGGCCGATGATTCCTGGGCGAGTTTCTTCTTTCTAGCTTTCTTTTCCAACCGCCGGGCCCGCTTGAGTTCTTCGACCGCAGCATAGAGCGCTGATACTTCATGGGTGCTGAGTGGACGGTAGGCACCCTCTGGAAGTTCACCCAATTTGAGGGGGCCGATCGCGATCCGTTTCAGAGAGACTACTTTGTGACCGAGTCGAGCGAGCACGCGTCGGATTTCCCGGTTCTTGCCTTCACTAAGGGTAATTTCCACTTCGGACGAGCCTTTGCGGACCCGCTTTAATTTCGCGTGATCGACTTTCGCTCGACCTTCGGCGAGGTAGATCCCGCGTTGGAGTCGTTTCAAGGAATCCAATTCGACTTGTCCAGCCACGACAACCGCGTAGCGTTTAGGCACGCCATGTTTGGGGTGAGTCAATCGTTGGGATAGTTCGCCATCGTTGGTCAGTAAGATCAAGCCGGTACTGGCGGCATCCAAACGACCAACCGGAAACAATCGAGCTTGATTGGGTACCATATCGACGACCCGAGCGCGACCTTGGGGGTCGCGATTGGTGCAGAGAACACCTTCGGGTTTGTGAAGTGCAAAGTAGATCGGACGATGCCGTTTCAGCGGTTCACCGTCGACCGAAATCGTGACTGCATCCGGGTCGATTTTCAGGCCGACTTGCTGAATAACTTTGCCGTCGATCTCCACGCGGCCTTGTTCGATCAATTCATCGACAAGCCGTCGAGAACCCAGTCCAGACGCCGCGAGGACTTTGTTGATACGCTGTTCACCTTGGAAAACAGCAGGTGCCGCGGGTTGCGGCCGATTTTTTTTTGGCATGGCTCAAGCGATCGCCTTATAGAGTTTCCCGGTCGAACTCATTGCGATACCGGCTGACGGAATATAGCCAGGCAACGTCTCCCGACGTGGCGGATGAAACTCGAAGATTTGGGCCGTCAATCCCAACCATTTTGTGAGGTTTCAAACAATCGCATCGACCGCGATGGATTGAATGATAGTCACGACTCCCCATTTTGTCATGTGTCAGGATTCAATTCCCGGCAACCAGTTCCCCTTCGCGTGTGGCTTGCCAGATCTCTCCGGACTGCAGTTCCATGGCGGTTAAACAGCGGCCGCCGTAGCAATAGGTGTCGATGCAGACCAGGTGCGGCAACCGGAGGATTTCACCGTTGCGATCGTGGGTGTGCCCTACGACAGCTAGTTTGCCCGATACGTGAGGAGGTGGCATCATCTCCGTCAGTTTGACCCAACGAAGGAGTTCCGTGGGTTGCTCCGCAAGAGGCTTCCGGGGATCGTAATTGGCGTGAACCACGAAATGGGTGTCGTTTTCGAAGTAGGGGCGAAGGTTCTTGAGGAAGTCCAAGTGGGCCTCTGGGACCACGTTCAGATCGCCGCTGAAACCATAACTTTCCATGGTTTGCACCCCTCCATGATTCAGCCATCCATACGGTTCAATCCGACGTTCCAAGACGTCGATCATCATTTCCTCATGATTGCCCATCAGCGGTACCAAATTCACCCGCTCGCGAAGTTCGAGCAAACGATCGACGACACCTTTGGAATCAGGACCCCGATCAATGTAGTCACCTACGGTGACGAGCGTGTCCTCGGGGGTCAACGCGATCGCTTTAAGAAGGGCATCAAATGCTGCTAGGCAACCATGAATGTCACCGATGGCAATCGTTCGCGGCATAGGGAAGAGGTGATTATTACCGATGGAGGAATGGATACTTTTGCTGGCACGAAAACCTGTCAAGATCAAGGATATTCGCAATCCAAGCTTTGAGCTATGCCCAATTGATCCAGGTGAGTAAAGATACCGCTCGGAGAATCGCTCTGAGTCAACCCGGTACCGCAGCAGGTCGCTGCAGGAGATGTATAATAGGGCGGGACGATGCACAATCCGTTTCGGCTGGTTGGCATATCGGCTGGGTGGCATATCGGCTGGGTGGTATATCGGCTAGAGGCCGATTCACCGACGCAGGTGCGACGGATGGGGTGACCTTCCGGTCCTCCGCATTGATCCAAAAAAATAATTGAGCCAGAAAATAATTGGTCTCGAAAAATTCTTCCCTGCGAATATTTACAGGATCCAAAATCCTTGGAAACGCTCTTTCGAAGATCGGTGGTCGCCAGCGGACTCATTGCGAATGAGCAATGGGAATACTGCTTGCGTTTGCTCCGGCACCGAATGCTGAGCGCTCAAGCCAAGAACAGTGTTGCCAAGAACAGTGATGCCGATGAAGATCAGATCCTTCGAGAAGTGTTGGTCGAACAAGGCGCATTGACGGAGTATCAGGCACTGCAGCTGCTCGATGGAAAAACCAAGTTTCGATTGGGGCCGTATGTCATTACCGATTTTATCGGTCAAGGAGGAATGGGGCAGGTCTTCAAGGCCATCCATCAGGTGATGGGGCGGGAATGCGCGGTCAAGGTTCTGCCACTGCACCGCATTACCGAGGAATCACTCGCTGGATTCATGCGTGAGATTCGATTGCAGGCCAAGCTTGATTGCCCTTATTTGGTGCGAGCCCATGATGCCGGTCAAGACGGTAGCGTCCATTACTTGGTGACCGAATATGTTCCCGGAATGGACTTGAGACGACTGGTGAAGTCGCGGGGCAGACTCACTCAAGACCAAGCAGCTGGAATTGTGATGCAGGCCGCGTTGGGTTTGAGTTACGCTCACGAACAAGGCATGGTGCACCGGGACGTAAAGCCCGGCAATATTTTGGTGACGCCAGACTCGATCGCAAAAGTCTCGGACGTTGGACTGGCCAGCTTCACCGCAGCGATGCTCGATGATCCACGAGCCGGCAAGATCGTGGGAACTGCCGACTTTTTATCGCCGGAACAGATTCGGACACCACTGGATGTTGGACCCGCCAGCGATGTCTATTCCCTCGGCTGTACCCTTTATTATGCCGTCAGCGGCAAAGCCCCCTTTCCCGGTGGAGATACCGCTTCCAAAATCCGAAGGCATCTTGATTCGACTCCTTTGCATCCTAGAAATTTCAATTCGGAATTGAACGAAGAGTTTGTAGAGATCATCGCGGAAATGATGGAGAAGGATACCAAGAACCGGATCCAAACCATGGCCGAGGTTGCAGCGAGACTGGAGGTATGGGCAACCAGTTCCATGCCACTCGCGCCGTCAACGCTCACCCGGAGTCCATGGTTAGCGCCGCCACCTCCGGTCGTGGATTTGAATGCTGGAGCCAGCGTCAGCGACGAGGCGAATCAAGAAACATCGATGCATTCGATGGAGACCAGCCAATCGCGGGCTGGTGGCAGCGTCTCCGCGGGGGGGCTGGAATCCGCCGAACGGCGTTCTCGCGAAATGGTTTCCCCGCCGCAGTTTATCGGCCAGCTAGCGCCCCAGGAAAACGCAATGTCCCGCGCCATGCTGGTGGCGATGACCATTGCGATCGTGCTACCACCCGCACTTCTCATCGGTGCCATCCTCGGTTACCTGATTTCGTACCAACTCTAGTAAGTGTTGGCTGTTCCCGGTTGGCTGTTCCAGGTTGCTCGCTGTTGCAGGAGCCGTTCCTCGGGTCCGATCCTGAGGGTTATTCCGACAGCGGCAAGGCGTCCTTTACCAACCCGGGGACCATCCCCCCAATTACGGATGTCAAGCTTGCAAGCTACCCGCTTTTTTGAACGTTTTCCCAAAAAGTTGAACTATCCTTAAGGGCGTTCAAACGGGCAGGGAACCTCTCGAAAGCCCTGGAGATCGAATGGGTTCAGGCAGGACCTCGACGTCGGCCCGCACGAGAGCGACGCAGAATTGACTACGCAAAAGGTAAGGGTATGTGGACGACACTGAAGGGTTGGTTGGACGGATTGTTGGGAAAGAATGCCGTCACCAAAGCGCACATGACGTTCGCCCGGACTTCCATGGGGAATCGGATCAAGCAAACCAGCGTGATCCTACGTCGGCAACTTTGGATTTGGCCGATCATCGCGGTACTGCTCTTAACCCTCATCGGTTATACGATCACGCGTCGCATCCAACTGACCATGGAAGGAAACCTCGAAGCCCAGCTCAATACCTTGCTCAGCGTCGAACGGGCGATGGTTGAAAAGTGGCTTCATCAGCAAGAGTCCAGCGCCATCACGTTGGCTAACGACCACAACATTCGGGAGCAAATCGGCCGTTTGGTGGAGCTTGATTCGCCACTTCCCGGAGCCCCTGTTTTGGAGTCCAAAGAACTCGACAAAACCGTCATCGCGGGGAAGCTGGCGAGAGAGTTGGGCCCATCCCTTTCCTCCAACGACTTCTCCGGGTACCTCATTGCGACACGAGAGAACAAGGTCATCGCGGGAAATAACCCCGAATTGATCGGGCAGACGATGGATGAGTACAAGGGGTTTTTATCGAAGGTCTTCGAGGGCAAATCGACGGTGTGCGCTCCGTTTAAGAGCATTGCGGCCGTAAAGGATAGCTCGGGAAAAATTGTGACTGGGGTTCCGAGTATGTTTGTTGCAGTCCCAATCAAAGACGAAAACCTGCAAATCATCGCGGCTTTGTGTTTGCGCATTCGCCCTGAGAAAGAGTTCACTCGCATTGTGCAACTCGGTAAATTTGGTCAGTCGGGAGAGACACTCGCCTTTGATGCGACGGGGATGTTGGTCTCCAATAGTCGCTTTGATGACGATCTCATTTTGTTGGGATTAATCCAAGACAAAGAAGGTGCCTCGTCAATATTGAACCTGCAGCTTAAAGATCCTGGTGGAAACATGACGAAAGGATTTCGCCCAAAACTCCGCCGAGCCGAATTGCCGTTAATGAAGGATGTTTCTAAAGCTATTTCTGGAGTTGACGGGGTCGATTTGTCGGGGTTTCCAGATTATCGAGGCGTACCCGTGGTAGGTGCTTGGACCTGGCTGAAGGATTACGATTTTGGATTAACTATTGAGATCGATCATGACGAAGCCTTTTTGCCCCTCAATATTCTCAAGCGAGCCTTTTATCTCTTGTACGCATTGCTCTCGCTCAGTGCGTTGGCCATTTTCGTCTTTACCTTGATAGTGACCCGATTGCAGCGCGAAGCTCGCGAGGCAGCCATCGAAGCCAAACAGCTCGGGCAATACAGGCTCGACGAAAAACTAGGCGAAGGGGCGATGGGAATCGTCTATCGCGGGCATCACGCGATGCTTCGCCGACCGAGTGCGATTAAGTTGCTCCATGCGGACCGTGTTAACGAGACTTCGATTGCGCGATTTGAACAGGAGGTGCAAATCACATGCAATCTTAACAACCCGCATACAGTTGCTATCTATGACTATGGTCGAACTCCCGAAGGGGTTTTCTATTATGCCATGGAATACCTCGATGGTATCGATCTGCAGATGCTCGTGGATCGGTACGGACCACAGCCAGACGGTCGCGTCGCAAAGATCCTCGATCAGCTCTGCAGTTCACTCTTTGAAGCGCATTCGACGGGGCTGGTACACCGAGATATCAAGCCCGCAAACATCATGCTCAATCGTCGTGGTGGCGTTCCCGATTTCGTGAAGCTGTTGGACTTTGGTCTCGTGAGGGCCGTGGATGATGGGAAAAAATCGAAGCAAGGAGGCGGAGGAATGGCGGGTACTCCGCTCTACATGTCGCCCGAGTCGATCCAAACGCCGGACCTCGTCGATGCCCGCAGCGATTTGTACGCCGTGGGTGCCGTCGGATACTTCTTGCTAACGGGTCAACCCGTCTTTGAGGCGAAGACCCTCGTTGAGCTATGCCAACAGCATGTCGATGCGATCCCGGTCCCTCCATCGGAACGAGTCGGCCGCGAAATCGATCAGGATCTCGAACACGCCGTGATGGCTTGTTTGGAAAAGAACCGTGCCAAGCGACCTCAAACAGCGAGGGACCTCGCTACACTCATCCATCGACTCAGTTCCAGCGACGCTTGGAGCATCAATGACGCAGATGGTTGGTGGAGTCGTCACGATCGCAGCAACATGGCTGTCGCGGACGCGACCAAAGCGTCGCTCCCTGCGGTCCCTCCCCTGGGACGGTCCGGTGCTGGTTCACTAGCAAAGTCTGCAAATCCACTCCTCGCAGAACCCGATCGCAAAGCGGCTACCGCCACGCAGGGATTCGATCAAACGCTCGAAATCACCAACGATGGCAAAAACGACGACCAGAAAAACTCGTAAACGCAATTGCCTTCGTTGGTATCCGAACGCGTTATTTTTTTATCTTGAACAGGTATGAGAGAGCATCGAGTATCCCTGCGTACCTTCGGTTTCGCCCGGCGTACTTTTCAAGGACGTAAAACAGAAAGTAGTAGAATCGACAGAAGGCCCAGATGGTGATCATCAGACGGGCGATCGTTCGGATGCTAAGGTTGTCGTGCAAAAGTAACGATGCAGCGACGATGCCAAGTGCGAGGAAGAGAAAGCCTTTAAGGTGCAAGACATTTTGACTTTTGATATCGTCGAATAGTTTCATTCGATTCTCGCTTCCTCTCGCAATCCTTTCAAAAGATTTTATCCCGATGGATTGCTTCCTGGAGATTGCTTTTTGCCCGAGGGGAAGAAAGCTTGGTTGTCGGGATTGTTGAGCAGCAATAGCGCCCAGATCCCAAATGGGATTCCCAAGAGGATGAAGGGGCTGAGGAAAGGGATGCAGGCGAGCACGGCTCCCAATCGAGCCAGTGGGAGCGACTCGAGGAACGCCATTTTCGCCCCTCCGATCGCTATGAGAATCAAGGATATCAGCTGAATGCTTGCGAGTGCCGTATCGATCGCATTGGCGAAATGAAAATTGCTGGACGCAAAGGCAACAGCGTTAGAAACCAAGACGATAGTAACAAAGACCGAGTGGATCGAGGCCATGATGATCAGAGCCGTCGCAGGGCGGGAGAGCCGAGCCTTGGCCAAGTCTCTAGGGTCCTGATTGAGTTCGGGATTCGATGTCGGTGGTGAATACGGATTGATCATGGCGGATTGGTACGAATCCTAGCTCGATCTCTCACTCGATGCTTATGGTCTAGATCCATGGATGCACGGATCCGCTCCAATAGTGCCTATCAATGAGTTGAGGTAGTCTGTGCTCGAAACGATTGCTAGTTGTTTTTTGGCATAGTCAAGTCGATCTCGGAGTCCTAGACGCTGCGTTGCCATCTGATGGGATGCGATCGAACAATACTCCTCCAGGTCGTTGCATCGACGTCGCCACTGCTGAACGTCGATCTCTTGTTTTGCGATCAGTCGTTCTCGGTACCAGTCGCTCGACAGGAGATACTCTCGGGTGAACATGCTCCGAAACTCCGTCGAATCCGCTTTTCGGCCTTGCCACTCTCCCGTTGCCATGATCATGAGGACGGCTTGCAGTGGAGGGCAAGCGAGCGAAATGCTTCCGTCATCGATGTAGGCTTGGGCGACGCGTTGTTGAGCTTCGGTGATGTGCAATACGCCATCGACGAAGGAATCTAAATCCTGGGTTTCAGGGGATAGTATCTTTTCGTCAAATACTTTGAGTGGATTGTCGAAGACCCGGCCAAAGAATCGTCTTACAAATCGGCTCGTAATTCGATAACCCAAGCGGCTTGCTGGAACGTGAACTCCATGATGGGTCATGTCTTGAAGCGGCTCGAGCATCCCCTCTCGGATCAGGAAAGCGGGGTCCCGTTCCTCGGGACGGAGTCGGCACCAGATTTCAGGAACGAACATACTGATGTCGTGTCCTACCTCGATGTCGGGACCGATATGCCCCGCTGCGGTGCTGAAGCCACCAAGTCTCGTAAGAATCATGCTGACCAAATAAGCGTTCAGATCGTAGACCATGTTGAGCGCATTGAAGGGGCCTTTGGTGAGCGCTCCTTCGCTGCCGGCACCGGTCGTCGAGGGACTTTTGCCCGTAAGCGAGCAAATGTAATCCATCAAAAGTTCCGGTAGCTCTTGATAGTGGATGGGGTTGTAAACAGCCAGCGATCGAAACCCTGATTTCAGGTCGGGAGGATTGTTCCTGCGTCCCGAGAGGATGGCGGATACGGGGACCGGGACCGGTGCCTCGGCCGAGACGCCTCGGAATAATTGGATCCCCCGGTACGCGACATAGCGATCGAATGGATCGGCGAGGTCCGGGCGGTCTTGGAGGTAGCGAGGGTTTTTCGATGGCTTTCCGTCGACCAAACGGGGTTGCGCTGAGGAGACGACATACTGCTCATTCCCCTGGAGAAACGAACGCAGCCTATCCTGCATAGGCTGCGTGTATTTTTCGAAATCGATAATATCTGCGATCTCCGTCGCAACGCTGGACTTCGGTAACGGTTCAAAGTTGCAAAAAAAGTTTCCGACATCCGCGATGTCGAACTCCGTTTGCTGATCGAGGCCGCGATGAACGGCGTCATCGGGTCGTTGGAATAAACGATATTCGCAATTCGCCACGAACTTGTAACTTTGGTCATCTCGGTGTAGTGGTGCGTCCAGCGCGCTGCCCGGTACCACGATGCTCGCCGTGATGTCGTCCTCGAGTTGGATCTTGTTCGCTGCTGCAAAGTCCTGTCGCAGTTTGTACATCCGCCATCGTCCTGATGCATCCAGGCCCACGCGAAGGTACATGCCGACCAGCTTGCGGTTTTCGTACTTAAGTTCGTGCCCTGGTTCTCCGTTGACGATGTCGACGCTGAAGTGCGAACGCCAATCACCGTGCCATTCCGTGTTGTAAAATCGCTTGATGATGAACGCCATGGCGTAGATGTGTGACGGAATCTTCGCTAACCAGGCGTTGTATTCCTCGGTATACTCGCGCGAGGGTGTCAGCAATTTGATCACGCTGCCCAGCGATCGTGTGGGGTCGAGGACTTTGCGGCTCTCCCGTTGCGAATAATCCGGCTTCTCTCGAGCCTCATTTCGCCAGCGATCCTGGTAGCAGCGATCGAAGATCTCATCGAGTTTGTCAAAGTCGGTGTCGATGTCAGCAACGAAAATCGATCCTCCTTGCATGTAGTCCCGAATCGATTTGCTGATCTCGCTTTTGCCACCACCGCTTACCGTGCATGGCTTGTGGCAAACCGTGCCATCTCCTGCAGTTCCGAGCAATCGCCATGACGGTGCACACGGGTGCTTCTCCATGCGGACTTTGTAGCCGCTTGGTGACATATAGATTTTGTCGGGCTCTAAAGGAATCGAATGCTCGACACCGTCTACCGACCACGTGACTTTTCGCTCGAGGATACTAGCGCGAGCATCTTCGCGAACGTAGAAAAGATTTGGGAAATTGCGATCGATACCAAAACCTGTCGGTTGGACATCGATGAACGCTTGGTAGTCTTTGAGCAGATCCGCAAACGTTCGGCCGTTGTAGCGTCGCGAGTTCCATTGGAAATCATCACCCAGATTGTGTGTGATGAAAGCCAACGTTCCACCAGCATGCTCTTCTTCCACATTCCCCATCAGATTCGCAGCATAACTGATCTGCGTTTTGACCTCTTTTTTGCAGTAGCCAAAGTAGTTATCGGCGATCAGGGTGACGATGACGCCCTCTTCGGTCCTGCATGTCGCTTTGAAGGCAACGCCATCGTTGTACTTTTCCGAAGGCTCGCGCCAGCACATGGAGTCTCGACGCTGACGCTCGGTGGCTTGATCCCAATGCGGAAGCCCGAGTTCTTTTTTGGTGGCTTCGGTCAAGTGGGGAGCCAGGATTACACATCCGGTGTGCCCCGTCCAATGGTGACTATCGAGCGCGGCATCATGTTCGGGAACCAAGGGATCCCCGGCGTTGCCAAAGATCGATTCCACGAAGTCGAGGTTGCTGACCAGTCCCCCTGGGGCAAAGAAACGAACCTCCATGGTTTGGTAGTCGCAGTATCCGGGCACCGCGGGTCGGACGAGGGGGCGTATCAAAAGAGACACCCACGAACTTGCGGGGTTGACGCAGTTCTTTGTGAACGGCAACTTCATGCTCGTTTCTGGAGGTGTTACCGCTCGCTGAAAAAGTGCGGCGAAGACATGCTTGGGAACGGCTCGTTTGTCTCCCGAGATCGGCAATCCCCCTTCGGTGACGTGGAACGTTCCTTGGGTGGTCCGTCGATCCGCTTTTGGATTGTGAAGCACCCCGTTGGCGAGTCGGTACGAACTCACCAACTCATTTTGAAACGTGTCTTCTCGATCAGGTAAGCTTAGTTCTCGTGCCATCCCGTGATGGCTCAAGACCAGCGTAGATTTTGGAAGTTGCAGTGCTGCGGAAAGATTCAGGTCGGCAAAATGGTTTCGCAGGAAACTCTCGATGCGAGCGTCGATGGGAGCTTGTAGTTGCGAGAGGAGTCGGTTTTTTTCCTCAAGATTCGCTAGCAGCCCTTCGGGCAAATCGACCCGCTCCATCGCCTCTTCGTCCACCACCAGGTCGGAGGCCGCCATTTGCATGTAGAGGAATTGACGAAGCAGTTCATACGACTTGGGATCCCTCGCCGTCTTTCGACTCCAGGACAGGTTGCGTTCCGGGAAATCGATAAGCCATCCGTAATCGACGGAGTTGTCGCCTTGTCGCGTTGGGTTCATGGTGAAGCAGGTGCTCAAGAGAAAAATTGTCAGAAGGCAGCATGGAATCGCACAATGAGAGGAGATGCATATGGTAACGAATCGACGGCCACAAAGCATCCAGACGATCCCTTGGTGTGGCATTGGGTTGTTTGTATCCAAGGATGCTTGACTGCGGGGACAAAAGGAGACAAGAGAGAGGCTCCGCGGGCCATAGGTATTCTCAAGAAAAGCGTTCGGATGGGTATTCGCAGCTTAGCGCACGAAAAGACGCCATCTTCACAAATCGCCGTTGGAACGAGACACTTGGTGGAGAGGAATGCAAATGTGAGGAGGGGGTGGCATGTAACCCAAATACCGCTGTCCATTAGAATTTGCTCCCGCGGTTATCGATTGCAATTGGAAATGTAGGTTTGATCTCGCTGCTTGGCGAAGATTTTTGTTTGTGAAATTTAGAGTAAGAAACGTTTAGGGAAATCCATGGCGCAGAAGCGATTGCGTTCGGAGAGTTGGTGGAACGACCCATCGAATCCAGGGATGACGGCCTTGTATCTGGAGCGATTCCTGAACTACGGAATGACGGCTGGTGAATTGCAGAGCGGCCGGCCGATCATCGGCATTGCGCAATCGGCAAACGACTTGGCCCCATGCAATCGAGCGCACTACCAAACGATCACGAGGCTGTGCGATGGAGTTCGGGATGGGGGAGGGGTGCCGATGGTTTTCCCGATGCACCCTCTTCAGGAATCAGTCCGGCGTCCAACTGCTGCGCTTGACCGCAACCTCGCGTATCTTGCGTTGGTCGAAGTCCTTCATGGTTATCCGCTCGACGGAGTGATCTTCACCACGGGATGTGATAAGACCACGCCTGCTGCATTGATGGCGGCGGCGACGACGAATTTGCCGTCGCTGATTTTCAATGGCGGCCCGATGCTTAACAGCTATCTCGATGGAGAACTCGCTGGAGCAGGAACGATTATTTGGGAAGCACGACGTCGATTGAGCGCTGGGGAGATCGATGAAAAGAAGTTCATGGAATTGTTGGCGGCATCGGCTCCGAGTACCGGTCATTGCAACGTGATGGGGACGGCGCTTTCGATGAATTGTCTCGCGGAGGTCATCGGCATGGCGTTACCCGGGACGGCTGCAATTCCAGCTCCGTATCGCGAGCGAGCCCAAGCCGCCCATGCAGCTGGCAAGCGGATCGTCGAAATGGTGCATGAGGATTTGCGTCCCTCTGCCATCATCACCCGCGAATCACTACTCAATGCGATACGCGTGAATACGTGTTTGGGTGGTAGTACCAATTGTCCTCCTCATTTGCTGGCCGTTGCAAAGCATGCCCATGTCGAATTGGTCTTGCAGGATTGGGAGGACGCGGGGTACGAATTGCCATTGTTGACGAACTTGCAGCCAGCGGGTGAACTCCTCGCAGAGGATTTTCATCGCGTCGGTGGGTTGCGTACGGTCCTGCGAGAAATGCTTTCGCACGGTTTGTTGAATGGTGAGACACTATCGGCCAGCGGACGAACTCTTGCTGAAAATATCGCGGATGCGCCGCTGCCTGATGGTACCGTGATACGCACGGTCGAGAATCCGGTGCGGACTCAAGCTGGATTCATGGTTCTGTCTGGTAACCTATTTGACGCGGCGCTCGTCAAAACCAGCGTCATCAGTCCTGACTTTCGTTCGAAGTACCTAAGTCGTCCTGGAAGCGAGAATGCGTTTGAAGGGCGAGCGGTGGTTTTTGAGGGCCCCGAAGATTATCACCATCGAATCAACGATCCGGCACTCGAGATCGATGAGAATTCGATCCTAGTCATTCGAGGGTGTGGGACGTTGGGATTTCCTGGGAGCGGCGAAGTGGTGAACATGCAACCGCCTGACCGCTTGCTGAGAGCTGGCATCAAGGAGTTGCCTACCTTGGGAGACGGACGTCAAAGCGGTACATCGGCGAGTCCGTCGATCTTAAATGCTTCCCCAGAGGCCGTGGCTGGAGGGGGATTGGGCAAGCTGCGTACGGGGGATCGCATTCGCATCGACCTGAATGCTCGACGGGTGGATGCTTTGGTGCCTGAGGATGAGTGGGGTTCTCGAGCAGAATCAAATGCTTTGGCGATTCCAGAGAATGCGACGCCGTGGCAACGCTTATACCGAAACCACGTTGGTCAATTGCATACAGGTGCTTGTTTGGATTTTGCATGCAGTTTCAAAAAAGTCTGCGAGCAAGTGCCGAGACATAACCATTGATGGTCCACCGGAACCAACGAGAAACAACTTACGCGAGGTTTGAAGCGTAGGGCAAACTAAGGTTCACGGAGGTGCTTCTTCAGGATATCAGCCCATACGCGATATCCATCTTGGTTGAGATGAAGCTGGTCCGATTTAAAGTATCCCTCGATGGGGTGTCCATCCGCGTCAAGGAACGAGTTTGCCGTCGGGATGAAGTGGACCTGCGATTTCTCGGATGCGATTTGCTCGAGTTGCTGGTTGACTAATTGGATTTTGTCCCAAAGCTTGAATCGGGACGGTGTCGGTGTTACCGCGATCAAATAAACGCTGGCCCTCGGTTGCTCCTTGAGAATCGACCCAACCACGATTCGGGCCAATTTGCCGACGGTCTCTGGAGTCACATCGAGGTCTTTGCCGACGATATCATTGCCAATGAAAACCATCGCTTTGCTGAAGGCGAGGTTGTGGATGAGTTTCGGGGTATAGATTGCCAAATCGCGGTAACGCGCACTTCCGTAAGCGCGGCGAACCATGCGGTAGGGGGCCATGTCGCTATCGATGGTATCCCAGATCCGAAAACTCGAACTCCCAAGACAGACGATAGCAGCGTCGGAACCGTCAGTTTCGTTGGTTGCGGAGAGCTTTTCGACATCCTTCTCCCATTCCTTGGCTGCTTTTCGGAAGGGTTCTAGGAACGATTGGGTACCTGGGTCCATGATCCCAAATAGGGGAGTTTCGTCCTGGATTTCAATCGTTTCGTGGGTCCAAGCGATGGAGAATGAAACGATCCATGACGCTAAAAGGACAGGCCAAAGGAAAGATCGCTCGCGATACACGTGGTCTCCTAGAGCAGTAACTACTTCTGGTGAACCGGTCTCCGAGGCGTGTGGCAGCATGGATCCCCCTCGTATCAGCGTAGGAAGAGGAGGATCAAGGCCCCCACGATGATGCGATAGATCGCAAACGGGAGAAACCCGTGCTTGCGAACCCAATTCATAAACCACGCGATTACGGCTAATGCTACGACGAAACTGGCTCCGAAACCGATCGCAAGCGTTACCCATTGCGATCCTTCGATAGCGACTGGTTCTTTGATGATAAACTGAAGGAGTTTAAATCCTGCAGCCGCGAACATCACGGGAATAGACAGGAAAAAGCTAAATTCCAACGCGGCGACTCGAGATAGGCCCATGACTTGACCACCTGCGATGGTGGCCATCGATCGGCTGGTGCCTGGAAAGGCGGCGGCCAGGATTTGTGCGGAACCGATCGCGATCGCTTGCTTCAATGACATACTCTCCATGGTCGACGTGGACGCCTTGGCAGAGAACGCTCGGTCGATGAGCACCATGGCGAAACCACCGACGATCATAGCGATGGCAATTACGGTAGGGCTTTCGAGATTCTTGTCGCTCCACTTATTGATCAGCAAGCATGGGATCGCGGTGACGATAAAGCTGATCAGGACGAGCATGAACGGGTGTGCCATCCAATGCTTCGAGGGCGATTTCGTAGTGTCGTTAGCAGTGTCGATGTCCGTTGGATCTTGGTTGGTCGAAGAGCCTCGTAGGGAGTTCCAAAATGAGTGCGCGAACTCCAACAAGCGTTGTCGGAAATAGACCACGACGGCGAGGATCGCACCGAGTTGGATGACGACCGTGAACATTTTCCAAAACGGGCTCGTCAGGTCGGTACCCAAGAGCTTTTGGCAAATCACGATGTGCGCCGTCGAACTGACCGGAAGGAACTCGGTGAGCCCTTCGACGATACCGGCGATCAAAGCGACGAGGTAATCCGACATGATTTGGGTAATGGATCGAGAGTGCTTTTGTGGGGGAATCCGGGCGATTCCAAATAAAAACCCGGGTTGGCGGAAACCGCCAACCCGGGCTCGTTACTCTTCATAGTAGCTTGCAACTCGTGCGCATGTCCTAGGAAATCCCAGGATACGCCGAACTACAAGTCGGGGTCGAGGCTGCATGTCATGGGCAGCCCGCCGGCATGCCTAAGACGCCCCACCCCTTTGGCTAGTAGAACACGGATTCACTAAATCACCTCCTTTCGAAACGAGCCAGACCGCCCTATTCGCCAGTTGCCTAGATACGGAATAATGCGGTACGGATACGCACGCTGCGATGCGTTTCGCAGCACCGATTGCATTCTAGCTCGCGCGGGAAAGCGAAATCAATCACGGGTTGGAGAGAACCCGCGGAATTACCGTTCAAATACCCGAGAAACTCGGGAAATAGCGAGTGATCCGTGCCCCAGAAACTTCCTTTGAAAATCAAGTCTGGCTGGACATATCCCCGCTGGGAAGGGGATGAGAGGTGCTGAGGCGCTGTCGTCACGGGGCGTAAATTGCGGGATTTATCGGTCGCTGCAGCGGGAGCGATTACTCCGGTAAAGCCAGCAATCGGGTTGCTTCTTCGTGCAAGAAACCGACGTCCATGAAGGGCTCGTAGCCGATGTCTTGCCAGCGGATACGTCCTTTCCCATCGACCAGGATTGTTCCGTGAAGCGGTTGGCCTTCGAAATCATCGAAGCAACGAAAGGACTTGAACACGTCGAGATCTGGGTTTGGAGCCAGCGTCAAATTCATTTGTCCGTCGTAGCGTTTGAGGGCTTCGGCAAGAGAGTTTGCGTTTTCCGTGCTTATGCCGACGATTTCGATTCCTGCCTGTCGGAACTTATCGGTGGCAGGAGAAAAGTCACGGAGTTGTTCGGCGCAATGGAGGCATCCGAATCCGAGGTAAAGGATCAGGATGTATGGTTTTCCTTCGAGCGACTGCGACGAGCGATCTCCGCCCGGCTGTGTGCTTGGTTGTGCAGTGACATGCCAGCGTGGAGCATTGGCAGGGGACCATCGCATGGGTCCTAATGTGTCCAGCGGTGGACGATCTCCGAGATCATTTGGCGGAGAGGGGCGAGTTCGCCACGTTTTATCCGGGACCAAGGGAGAAGCTATCGGTTGAACACGCTCTATGAGGGTTTCATCGGGATCGCTAGCCCATGCTAAATCGAAGCAGCGTTCGGCGGCTTTTTTCCGAAGTTCCTCCCATTGGTTGAGAGACTTGGAATCGGGTTGGCGTGTGATGGCTTCGTTGGTGATCCATGCGAGTATCGCCGCGGGCAGAATTTGCCCAGAAGTCCCATCGAACGACTGTTGGGATTGTTGGATGGCCGTGTTGTAATCTCCTGCTTTGCAGCACCATTCCATCCGAAGGTGGGAATCTACCCAACTGCGAGTATGATTTGAGAGTCGAAGGGCTGTCCGGAAATCCCCGCGAGCGGCAGCGAGGTGTGCATCGAGAGCCGAGAGCGCAACCCCGAGTCGATGATGCCGATACTTGAGCTCGTGGATTTTGCGTTCGCGTTCTTGGACTTCGTGGCTTTCCGATTTCCATTTTTCTTGATCGAAATCCCGAGGGATGGAATCCACGAGGGACGATTCACTTTCCGACCCGTAGAGCGAATCGGGCACAGGGGCTGGATCATTCAAGGTTGGAGGCAGAATCTTTGCGGTGGATGTGTCTGGCGGTGAAATCGCCGTCCATTCACTGCGCAATCGTCTGCGGGTTTCGACAAGTGTCGTCCTCAGCGCATTGGCTTCATCCATTTTTCCAAGTTCCGCGAGCGCGATCCCTTGGAGTCCCCGCGATTCTTCATGTTCCAGCGTGTTTTCGGCCCCGTCGAGGTATCGGGATTTTGCGAGGTCGAGCATTTTTTCCCAACGGCGATACGAGCGAATGGATTGCAATAATCGTTGCCTGCCGAGATTTGCACTGCCGTTACCATCAGGTGCGTTGTATTTGGGATGGCGAGGAAGTTCGATCATGTTTTTCGAGAGTTCGATAGCTCGCGACACGGCTCCGAGATTCAACCAATTTCGGATAAGCCACTCATTATTGTGGGCATAGTTGTGGATTTGATCAGGCATGACCCGATCTCGCATCATGTGTGCATGATCAACGCGCGCGGATGCTTCTTGTTGCCATGCAGCATCAACGTAGCGGTTCAACCGAGAGTACGTATGGCCCGGCATATGCCACATATGCGCGATGCCTGGGGCGCTAGGACCACACTCTGCAGCGGCGGAGATGGCTAGATCCTCTTTGCGGTAGTCCCAAAGATGGATTCGGAAGTGTTGAGCGGGATGGTGAGGGTTCGCGCGAAAGATTTCGGATAGAAGCGCATCGATGGCAAGGTGGCTTTGGATCTCGATTCCTTGGCTTTGATTTTGCCAGTATTGCAATACCAGCATCGCTTTGACTTCGACATCGTTGGGATAATCCACAGCGATGTCTTCGAGCTCCTTTGCGTAATCCTTCAATCGCTGTTTCCGTCGGTCTCGAATTTCATCGGTGATGGGTGGAGACTTCGACTTCTTTTTGTGTTTTTTCGATGTTGCATCTGCACTAGTCGCAGCTTGGTCAGCAGTGCTAGCTGCTTGTTCACTAGCGGCATCTTTTGGTGGAGTTGGCCAATCCTTGACACGTTTGCTCCATGCTTCGATCAAACGGCGTTCGATTTTATTGGTGGATTCGATCCTTCGCATCGCTTGCTCGATGAAGCCGGCTGAACGTTCGGGATTTTCGACATTCGCCCGCGCGATGCCCCAATAATGAATGGCGCAGTCCGGGTCGATTGCGGCGGCTTGCCTGAACGATCGTTCGGCCTCGAAGTACCAGAATCCATGCAATTGTGAGAGGCCTTGGTCCAGGAATCGTTGGGCCATAGGGCTCGGTGTTGAGGATTGCCAGTGGACATTGCCCATGCCTTGCATCAAGTAAGCGGCTTGGCGTGGGCCTTCATTGAAGGCTTCTGCATGGAAGGAGTGACCGGGTTGGGCACTGGCAGAATCTGGCGTTTGCGGCAATGCAGTTGCCGCATGGCAAAGCACGAGCGCGATGGAGCTTAACGAACGTTTCAAAATGTGCATCGTAGTTTTGCAATAGGTGGGCTGCAGAGCATGGCATCGAGTTTGAGTCGATGGGGCGGGGCGGGACAGTGTGGCGGGGCGGGACAGTGTGGCGGGGCGGGACAGTGTGGCGGGGCGGGACAGTGTGGCGGCGCGGGTCACAGTTCGGATGATGCTCGCAGCGCGGTCGCGGCAGCTTCGTGATCTGTGGTATCGGCAATGATTTTTCCATCGCGAAGGACGATATTCCGGCGAGCATTGCGGGCGACACCGAGGTCGTGGGTGACCAGAATGACAGTCAAATTCTTTTTCTCATTAAGTTGTCGGAACAATTCGATCACTTCACGGCTTGTGCGTGAGTCTAGATTTCCGGTAGGTTCGTCACCCATCAAGATGGATGGATCGGTGGCCAATGCTCGCGCGATCGCCACACGTTGTTGCTGACCGCCCGAAAGCTGTCCGGGATGGTGATCGAGGCGTTCACCGAGACCGACGAGCGAAAGGAGTTCTTTGGCCCGATCGTGTCTCGCGCGATTGCTCATCGTTTTCCCGTAGAGCATTGGGAGTTCTACATTCTCTAGGGCCGAGGTCCGCGCTAGTAGATTGAAGTTTTGGAAGACGAATCCGATTTGAGCATTGCGGATACGCGCTCGTTGGTCGGCAGACATGTCGACGACTTCGATGCCGTCGAGTAGATAGCTACCGTGGGTTGGTCGGTCTAGGCAGCCGAGGGTGTTCATCAGTGTTGATTTTCCCGACCCGCTGGGGCCGATCAACGCTGCATACTCGCCTCGGTTCATGACGAGATCCACTCCATCGAGAGCGCGAACCTCGACTTCATCAAGCTTGTAGACTTTCGCGATTTCGCGAAGTTCAATCAATGGTTTGGTGGTTGGAGCGGCTGGGTCCATGGGGAGTATCGGAGTTTAGATCGCTTCTGAACCGCGTTCGCCGGTTCGAATTCGGATGCAGTCCTCCATGGGGAGAACGAAAATTTTCCCATCGCCGATCTGCCCAGCGCCTTCCGACTTAGCACCCTTGAGGATGGCCTGGATGGTCGGTTCCACGAACTCATCGTTCACCGCGATTTGCAGTTGGAGCTTTCGGAGTAGGTTGATGGACCCGTCGTGACCGCGCAACGCGTGTTTTTGCCCTTTTTGTCGGCCGAAACCCAAGCAATCGAGGACCGTCAAGCGAAACACTTCGACTTCCGTTAGTGCTTCTTTGACGTGTTCGAGACGATTGGGTTGGACGATGGCGATGATAAGTTTCACAGAACAAATCCTTGAGGGCAAAAACGAGGGATCCAATCCGCAGAAGAAATTGTGAACTGAACTGATCGGGTTGGCAAATGGAACCTTTGTTGAACCGGTCCAAGTTTGCGAAAATGGAGCAGTTTTGTGCACATGTGCAAGGAAATCAGGACCGGGAGATGCCCCTAGTTCCCGTCTTGCCGTATTTCCGAACTCGTAGGACTAGGGGGGGCTCGCTGATTCGACGCCCTGAAAAAGAAAAGTCACGGCCCGGAGGCCGTGACTTTACTGTTCATTGGAAAGAGATCTATTTGGACCAACAACTGTTGACCAATCATTAGTGCCTAGAAGTCCCCGCCTTGGCCGGCCATTCCAGCCTTGACACCACCTGCGATTGCTTTGAGCACACCTTCTTGGATGGTGAATCGAGCGACGGAACCACGATCGACAACTTTCGAATCGATCATGATCATGTCATCGCCGCTGCTGAGTGCAGAGAGCATGCCGTCGACAATTGGGTTCGATTCAAAGGTTTGAACGAAGTTCAAAAGCTGGGACATATCCATTCGCATCCGAGATGGGGATGCAGCGGCATTCGGGCTGGCTGCGACACCATCGATCGCTGCCTTGAGGGACACTTCCGCGGTCTTTCCGACCGAGAGAAGGATTCCCTTCGGCGAGGTCCCGATAGAAACGTTGATCGAATCGCCCCAAATCTTACGTTGTTCATCGGGGGCGTTCTCAGGGAGCGGTGCAGAAATACGGTGGAGATTGAATCCTTGATGCTTTCCGCTCATGAGTTCAATCGAGAGAGGTGCATTTGCATTTGAAGCTTCGGTTGCCAAATCCTTTGCCAATTGCTCAACCTTGGTCCCGTCTGCAACGCTCAAGGCGACGAGGACATTCAAGGATGGATTGGTCGAGACATTGGCTGCGACTTCAACGGAGCCTTCTTTACCGCTTTCGAGAAAAATTTTGACCAGACGATCGAGATATTCTTTGGCTTTGGCCGCTGCAGCGGTGTTACCGTTGCTGTTGTCATCGATCTGCTTGTACGCGGCCTTCAGTCCGGTATCGAGCGAGGATTCGATTTGAGCCATATCTTCTGGAGCCACCAGCATGAGAGCTTTGTAGTTCATCATGCTTTCATCCGACAAGAAACCTGACAGTTTGGACTTCGCCGATTCCATCGACTTCATCTGCTTGGCGAATCGCGAACCGTCGACAAAGCGGCTTCCAAAGTCGATGATCATATTCTTGTCTTTTGGACGGATCCCGAGACCAAACACGAATTTTTCGGTCCCTGTAAAGATCTCTTCCATGTTCTTCATCATTTGCTCACCGGATGCTCGGCTCGCTTCGAGTTCCTCATCATCCAAATCACCCGACTGAGCTTCGATCGCTTGTTCAAAGCCGCTTCGCATTTGGCTGGTGAGCAGATCGATCAAATCATCTGGGATGTTTTGGACGTTGACTTCCACGAGTAAGTCATGCTGTGAGGCCATTTTGTCCAAGCGTTCGGCGCTCGAACCGGAAACTCCTTCAAGCGATTCTTCCGAACTCGAAACGAACAGCCAGTCACCTTGGTGCTGAGCGAAGATCGTGTTTGGGCCCAAGCTCATGCTGTAGAGGCCATCACCCAGGTCTTCTGCTTCGCCGAAGAGTTCGAGACCGCCGAGGAAGCTATCCAGATCGGAGATCGGGAGAGCTGCGACAGAAACAGGAACCCCCGCGTCGCCGAGGGTAACAAATGCCCCGATGGGACGCGCGCGATCCAATCCACTCGTGTAACCGTTGACAGCTTGGGTGACGATCCCGCTTTGGGCACCAGCACCGACCAACCGCATCAAGTACGTAACGTTGGGAAGGAGTCGGTCCAGCGGAGCGATCGAAACGGTGACGACTTCGTCTCCTTGTTCCGATGAGGATACTTGGCCAGAAACATCGAGTACGTTTGTTTCTTGGGCGCAGACTGTGGAGGGAGCGAATGCTGCGACCGACAGCGCGCTAGCAGCAGAAAGACCCGCAACCGTTAACCAACGAAATTTCATAACCGTGAGCTCCTCCGAAGAGTAGAAAGATCCAAAACCGTATGTCGCGAAACCAAATTCGTTTCCATCCGCCACTCCTTGGCAATCATTTCCTAAAGTGGGAAGGAATTCTCGAGAAAAATATACCTTCGTTCAAGAAATCAGAATAGCGGAGAGGACCCGCCCCGAGGGGGCCCGGGCTAAGCATTTAGGGATTTGAAGTCGTTTTTTTGCGTTTTCCTAATAATTTGAATGGTCGTAATCAACGCCCGAGACAGAAGCCCTTCTCAAAAAGCGGGGCCCCTCGTGGCCGCATATCCACCCTTCGTGGCCGCACCTCCAAGGTAGACCGACGGCGTGCTGTGATCGGGGGTAATGACACACTATGAAGTAAAGACAATCCCACAATACTCACTACAATAAGGCGTCGTATCGCCGCTTGAATGAATGCGTGTTGGTTCAATCTCGCTTCAGTCGGATGATGGCGATCATTGAATAGCTGGTGCTGGTTCCGGAACCTGTTCGCCCAGCTAACCTGTTCGCCCAGCTAACCTGTTCGCCCAGCTAACCTGTTCGCCCAGCTACTAGGAACACTATGAAGATCCTTTTTTGGCTCCTTGTGCTTTTCGCTGCCGGGTTGGGCTTAGTTCTTTGGTACTTCCTGAATGTCCCGACCTCCGTTCCGCAAAATCCGGTCGACGGTTCGGTTCCTTTTGCGTCCTCAGCACCACCCAAGCCATCGGATTGGTTGCTACTTCCAAAGGACATGAGTTCTGAGCCCGCGTCTGATCCCAGATTGACCGTAAAAACGATTTTCCGAAACGTTCATCCTGATGTGGCTTATATGGGGGATGAGAATTGCGCGGAATGCCATCAAGCACTTTGCGATTCGTTTCACCAGCATCCCATGGGGAGATCCGCAATCGTTGCCGGGACAGACGGCTTGGAGGGACTCGATGGAGCATCTCTGGAGCCGATTCGAGCCGGGCCGTATGAACTGAGCGTACGCAAGGACGCGGAGGGGGTGGTTCAAGTGGTCCGGGCCAAGGGTGGAGACGGGAAATACCTACCGGCGGTGGAGTACCCAATCTCAATCGCCATTGGATCTGGGACTCGTGGGCGTTCTTACGCGAGTTTGGATGACGATAGTGTGTGGCAAGCGCCGCTGAGTTGGTTTACCGAAAAAGGGTGTTGGGATATCTCGCCTGGGTTCAATCTAGGCGAAGCGACGCAGCGGCCGATTGTTAATGGTTGCTTGTATTGCCATGTCAATCAGAGCGGTTGGATTGAGGACTCCGTCAACCGGTACAAGCAACCTGTCAGCAAGCAGCAATTATCGATTGGTTGCGAACGGTGCCATGGGCCAGGCGAATTGCATGCCAAAGAGCACGCAACTGGTGTGGTTGAAGGTTCTTCGAAAGACGGAGTTGATACGACGATTGTCAATCCCAAGCATCTCTCCGATGACTTGCAGATGTCGATCTGCGCGCAATGCCATTTGGGTGGAAAAACGCGAGTGGTTCGCAAGGATCGTACGCTTGAGGAATTTCGTCCAGGTCTTCCTTTGGATCTTTTTGTCAATGGATATATCTCGACTCCCGATGCCAGTTTGCAGAACAAAGCGGTCGGGCATTTCGATCAATTGCTGCTGGCACAGTGCAGGACTGCCTCCGGAAAATCGCTTTTGTGCAGTTCTTGTCACGATCCGCACCGAAAGCATGAACCAGAAGTGGCGGAGCAATTGCAATTGCAAAATTGCAAGTCGTGCCATCAGGATCGCGGTTGCAGCGCACCGGCAGAAGTGCGAAACTCGCGGCAAGATCACTGCGTCAAGTGCCATATGCCAACGACCGATGATACTCAGATAGCCCATACCAGTTTGACCGATCATCGAATTCTGAAAGACCCGAGCAAACCACTTGAGGATGCTATTAGGTTGGCAGGCCAAACGGTTTTGACCCCGTACTTCAATAGTGCCGAGGTCAGTGAAACTGAAAAAGAACGTGATCTCGGGATTGCCTTGGCCCGATTTGCTGAAAAGATCCCAGCGGATTCTCCCAAGAAACAGCAAACGCTGGATCAAGCCAAATCAAGGCTGAAAAAATCGCTCGAGAGATGGCCGAATGACACCCAAGCATGGATTGCTTTCAGTGCTGTCGAAGCAGCTTCGGGGAATTTAGAGTCAGCGATGAGTGTGATGCAGGCCGCGGCAAAAATCGCACCGAACGATGAGGCTGTTCTCTCACAAGCTGCCAACATTGCGGAGTTGGCTGGTCAAGTGGATGCAGCGATCGCACTCATGAACGACTTGGTAGCGATGAATCCAGCGTCCCATGATTATCGTATACGGCGAATGATGATGTACATGTCCTCGGGGGACTTTTACCGGACGGAGGCCGAGAGCCGCGAATTATTGCGGATCAATCCGCTGCAACCGATGGCACGCTTGGTGCTCGGGCTGTGCCTTTACGGTGAGGGTGAGAAGGATGCCGCTCAGGCCGAGGTCAATCATGCGCTGCAACTGGCGACGTCGAAGGAGCAACAAGCGTCCATCCAATCGTGGTTCCAGCGATTTGTGGCGTGGAGGTCACAAGCCAAATGATGGTGCGTGAGAAGACCGATGGGTGCGTCAGCGGTGCAGGTTGATCGAGCTGTGCAGGTTGATCGAGCTGTGCAGGTTGATCGAGCTGTGATCAAACGGCCTAACAGCAGGGTATTCAGCAGGGCGATCAGCCTCGAAGGGCTTACCGTTCTCGGAATACGATTCGTCCCTTGGTCAAATCGTAGGGGGACAACTCCACACGGACCTTGTCACCGGGGACAATACGGATGAAGTTTTTCCGCATTCGACCAGCGACGTGCGCGAGCACTTCCGAACCAGTTTCCAATTGAACGCGAAACCTGGTGTTCGCTAGAGCCTGGGTGACAGTACCTTCGACTTCGAATGCTTCTTCGTTTTTTCCCATAACGTCCCGAGGACTTCACTCCGAGAAAATGTGTGGATGGAACTTGTTCTTAACGATCAACGCGGTGGTTTTAAAGTCGCCACAGCTGACTGCCTGTACGGCAGATAATTGCCTATGCAGCCACAGTCGTTCGGTGCGGCGTCAGGCTTGGTTAGACGGGGAGGCACCGGACACCCCAAGGTACTTGGCGATGTCGCACCTGCGATCATCAAACTTCCATTCCCGTCGCACTCCCCATGTTATACGGGATTTTACTGGCAATCGTCCACGCCAAACCCATTGAATCCTCTCTTTTTCGCGGACCCAGGGCTGTTTTTTGGGATGGATCTATTTTTCGAAGGATGCCAACGGGAGCTTTTTGTTTCTGAGACGTTTTAGGGATGGTGGTTCGATCGATCTCGAGTACTTTGGATCAGGTCATGAGTTCACCAACTGCCAATCCGACCAATCGATTTCTTTATGCCGCTTGCCAGCACGGAGCGGAACCGGTCCTCAAACAGGCCCTTTGTGAGCCGGAGGGGCCTTTTCGGCTGGCGTATTCCGCCAAAGGTTTCTTGACATTCAAATCGAACATGGCGACCCCGATATGGTCGAGGGCACTGATCGAGCATCCGCTGGTCCGAAGCCGGGGAACGGTTTTGGAGCGGATCGAAGGTACCGAATCGGGGCCGATGATCGAGCAAATCCTGTCCTCGTACCAGAGCTTAGACTGGGATACGCTTCACGTGTGGCAGCGGGATACGGCCCAGCCAGGTTGGAATGGATTTGAGCCGGGGGAGTCTCTTTTGGCCGTGTCCGTGGCTGAGCAACTAAGGAATGCGCTCAGGAGGCAAAACGACGTACGGGAGGTTCGCGCTGGGGGCCTATCGCGTGAGAATCCCCAAGTTCCCGTGGACATCGCTCACGCACCATCGAGTGTGGATTCCCCAGATAGCTCGCAACCTGATGGGGCTCTGCATCGCAGCATTCCAGAGAGTGTGCTTGTCAGCGAAAAGGATACGGAATCGGATCCGGAAACCGGCACGGCAGAAACGTCAGGGGGCGATGGATTGATTCGCATCGCCGATGACAAAGGGGCGGACGGACCGATCCCAAGACCCGTTCCTCAAGGTACAAAAATCCTAGAGGTGATCATCGACGAGCCGAACCGTTGGTGGATCGCGGCTAAATACGCTCAAAAGAGTTATGACTTTTGGCCTGGAGGAGTGCCCGATTTGTTCTTTCCCGACGAAGTCATCAGCCGGGCGTACTACAAGATCGCCGAGGCTTTTTCATGGGGTGGGATTCAGCTTCGGCCCGGTGAGAAAGTAGTCGAGATCGGAGCGTCGCCTGGGGGGGCGTGTCAGTGGTTACTCGATTGCGGGACGAAAGTCACCGGTATCGACCCCGCCGAAATGGACGAAAGAATTGTGAACCACCCCAATTTTACCCATTGGAGGAATCGTTCTCGCGAAGTGAAGCGGAGGGCCTTTCAAGGCTTCCGCGTGCTGGTGTGCGATGCGAATGTGACTCCCAACTACACGTTGGATACGGTCGAAGCCATTGTGATGTACCCGACGTCTCGGTTTCGATTGCTGGTTCTGACGATGAAGTTACCGGATTGGGAGCATGCTCAAAAAATCCCTGAGCATCTTGAGAGAGTCAAGTCTTGGGGGTTCGAAAGTGTTGAAGCTCGCCAGTTGGGTCATAATCGACGCGAGTATTGTCTACTGGCTCGGCGGCGGGTTTCACAACGCCACTCCTCATGAGATTCCGAAAGTTCCGAGACTGGCCTGCGGCAACTGTTGCCACCCCGTGTCAGGTGTGAGAGCGAGGCGGTCATTCAAAGAACGGGTGAAAATAGGATGAAGGTTTATCGCGGGGCCTTGGTGAGTGCGTTCTGATTGCGTTACGCTCTTGGGGTCTACGAATCCCCAGTTGCTTCCCCGCTGTCTTGAATCGTGAGGGCCCCATGCTGATGCGAGCTACTTGTATTCTGTTTGCGTTTTTTAGCCTGTTCGCTGCCGTTGCTCGCTCAGAGGATCTGGCTGCCGCCAGCCGAACTAACCGTCCGTTGGTGATCGCCCATCGAGGTGCCAGCGGTTACGTGGTCGAGCATACCGAGGGAGCAAAAGTACTAGCGCATGCGCAAGGCGCCGACTACATCGAGCAAGACGTCGTGCTCAGCAAAGACCTGCAGTTTGTGGTGACGCATGACATTACGATGGAAGAAACCACGAATGTCGAGCAAGTTTATCCGGATCGAGCGCGGTCTGACGGCAAATGGTACTTTGCCGATTTCACATGGGATGAAATCCAAGGGCTCGAATTGCATGAGCGAACCCGCCGAGATTCGCGCGAGCCTGTATTCGCCGATCGGTTTCCTGCCGGATGCGGACAGCGAGTGCTGAAATTGGAAGAAGAAATCAAACTTGTCCAAGGATTGAACAAGACCACAGGAAAGGCGACAGGACTGTACATCGAACTCAAAGGGCCCGCATTCCATCGGAAGGAGTTCGGCGACCGGAGTGATTTCCATGAGTCGATGGGGCGCATGCTGCTCGAACTCCTTGAGCGTTTCCCGATCGATAAAAACAGCTGCCCTTGCTTTATCCAATGCTTTGAGTTTGGCGAGCTAAAGCATCTTCGAGACGATTTGCAATGTGAGTTCCCACTCATTTATCTGCTTGGGCGATCCATCGACCCTAAGGAACTGGAGTCGGCATCGAAGATCGTTCACGGAATAGGACCGTCCCTCGATCTCCTTGCAAAGCGAGGTGACGATGGTCTGGTTTCAAGCACTGGGCTAGTGGAACACGCAAGGGAGCTTGGTCTGAAAGTCCATCCGTACACGATCCGCAAAGAAATGCAGCCGCGATGGTCCCGTTCCCTTGAGGAAACGCATCGCTTTCTTGTCGATACCCTTCGTGTTGATGGGTTCTTTACCGATTTTCCCGACCTCGGCCGACAAGCAGCCGATCGCCACTGAACTTGAGTGCGTATCGGCCACGAAGAGCTGCAATGAAGCGTGTTCCGCGCGAATGACGCGTGGCGGGAGCGCTCACGGTGCCACGGAGTGGGCTTGGAGGTCCGCCAAATCCACAAACTCGAGGGTGGAGATATGGGTGGACTCGAGGACCACTGGGGGGGCAACGCCAGCTTCGAGGGCTTCGCGCCAACGGAGCACGCACAAGCACCATCGGTCGCCGGATTTGAGACCGGGAAAATGGAACTCCGGGACGGGGGTAATCAGGTCGTTACCCCGGATCTTTGAGAATTTGAGAAAGTCTTCGGTGACTTGGGCGCAGACTAAGTGCAACCCTAAATCCTCAGCGCCGGAACGGCAGCAACCATCTCGGAAGAATCCTGTGATTGGATCCATGGAGCATGGTTTCAGCTCGGTACCCAAGACGTTCGAAGCAGATGCCATGGAGGAGTTCTTTCGGAAAGGTGTGCTCGCAAGCAAAGCTAGCTTGCGATGCTTGAAAGGCCATGCGTAAACGTTCGCGGAAGGCGACGATTGTTGTTGTACCGCCAAGACGCAAACGATCATTGTACCTCAACGACGGTAGAAGATGTTGGGCGGTAACAAAACACGTCGAAGGACTTCATGCATGGCGTAGCGATTTAAGAAATCATGCCATTGGATTGCCAGTCGCTAGATTTGCCAGTCGCTAAATCATGTAGGACCAGTCGCTGGTCGAGAGGCTGTGGAATTGGTGCTGGCAGTGAGAGCACCGCTGGTTCCCGAGGATCGTGTAGGCCTTTTTCATGGCTTCGATGGTGCTGGCCCATATATCGGATTCTTCACGGAAAACATTTCCAGAGCCAACCTGTTCGAGAATACCGACATTCGCCATTACTTGGATCATCTCGCTACCGACACCTGTAAGCATGACAGTGACTTCTTTCGAGTGCATGCGATCGATGAACGACTGTAGGATTTGCATGCAGACCGCATCGGGATTGCGAGCACGCTTCAGGCGAAGGATAAGTACTTTCAGATCTTTAGGCGAGGAGTCGACGATGGTATCGAGAACCCGTTCGAGTTCGGGAGCGCTCCCGAAAAAGAGTTCTCCCTCCAGGTTGTAGATCCTGATGAATTGGCATCGTGCATCCTCAGGCTGAACCTCGCGAATGATCCGATCGCTGGTAACTGCCAGTTCGGACAAAGAAATCTTGGCCGCCTTTGGAATGTACAACGCGAATGAAAGCACGACGCCGATCAGAATGCAAAACTCTACGGAGACTAGGACTGCCGATAACGCGGTAATTGCCAATATCCACGCGTCGAATCGCGTTGCCTTGACGATGTAAGTAAGGGTGGCGATTTCGGTCATCCGAAAGGCCGTCAGAACCAAGATTCCTGCCAATGCGGGTCTGGGAATGTACTCCGCATAAGGGGCAAAGAGGAGCACGGTCGCTGCGACGCCGATCGCGCTAATGACGCCTGACCACTGGGTCGCAGCACCGGAGCTGTGGTTGATGTAGGTGCGCGTCAATGAGCCGGAACCAGGGAAGCATTGGAAGAAGCTTCCTACGGTGTTAGCGAGACCTTCGCTGAGGCACTGCTGGTTCATGTCCAGTTTTTCACCCGTTTTCGAGGCGATGGATTTTGCCATCGCCATCGCTTCGAGCAAACCGAGGAATGCGATGGCTGCTGCGCTGCTAGAGAGTTCCCTAACCATGTTCCAATCCCACTGAGGAAGACCGGGAGTTGGCAAGGCGCTGGGAACCTTTTCAGTGAGTTTGACGCCCAAGGTCCTCTCTGGATCGAGGACAGCGCAGGCGCTGGAGACCACGATCAAGGCGATCAGAAACTCAGGAAGCCACAAATGGTACTTTCGGTTCACACTTCGGATAGCAATTGAAAGGCAAATCGTGGACGCGGCGATGATCAGCGTCGGCAAGTGGACACCGTCGCTCTTGGAAATGCTGGTCCAAAACCGGACGAGAAAGTGGTCGTGAGGGTCGATGGGTGCATTGAGTCCCATCACGTTTTTCATTTGGTCCAGCAATAACAAGACCGAGGCTCCCAAGGTGAAGCCGACGATGACGGCTTGAGAGATGAATCGGGACAGGTCCCCGAAGCGGCAGAGGGAAATGGAGGTCTGGATCAGTCCGACGAGCAATGCCATCAGGATCGCAGCCGAAACACGTTTTTCCTCGTCGATGACTGCCAATGCGCTGAGCATTGCGATCGAGATGGCGTTGGTTGGCCCGTTGATCAACTGCCGCGAGGAGTCGAGAAGCGCTCCCACGGTGGTCATCACGATTGCCGTGTAGAGCCCCATCTCGGCCGGCATGCCAAAGATTTTGGCATAGGCGATCGCTTGCGGGACTGCGACGGCTGCGACCGTGACGCCGGCTACCAGATCTCGCCGGAACGATGTGGCGGAATATCCTCGCAGCGATCCGAGAGCTGGAACCCATCGGTAGAGCGTATTGATCGGTGAGGATTCCTGCATCAGTGGTATTTCGAGTAAGAATGCCTTGCGGCGAGTTCTGCATCCTGCAAGATTCGCACTTTAAAGGAGTTACTGCAATGGTAATGCGGAATCGTTGGAAATCCAAGCAAGCTTCAGGTATCCGGACGCAGATCCACATGCGTTTTCTCGGAAGTCATTAGAATGGGGCTAGTATTTAAGGTTCGTTCGTGGAGAACTGTTCCAAAAGCCCTCGGGATTCCTCCGAGGATGAACCCTAGGAATTGTTAAGGCAATCGGTTAAGGCGATCGTTTGATGGATGAAATCTACCTCGACAATCACGCGACCACGCGGACGGACCCTCGCGTGGTGGATGGGATGTTGCCGTGGATGCTCGACGAGTACGCGAACTCGGGTAGTACCACCCACGCGCCGGGTCGACGCGTGGCGGCCAAGCTCGATGAGTGCCGAGCAAACATCGCCAAGCAGTTTGGCACCGAACCGGACGGGATCGTCTTTACGAGCGGCGCCACCGAAAGTGTCAATCTTGCGATCCTCGGCGTGGCACTTCACCCACGACAAAAGAGACGAAAAATCGTTTCGGTCGTTACGGAGCATCGAGCCGTGTTGGACCCCTTGAAAAGGCTCGAGCGGTTTGGGTTCGAAGTGATTCGATTAGGGCTTGAGACACAGGATCCGGCAACCATTGGGATGCTCAAAATCGACGAGGTTGAGCGAGCGATCGATGGCGATACGGCACTAGTAAGCGTCATGCTCGGGAATAATGAAATCGGAACGTTGCAACCGTTTTCAGCGCTATCCGCGATCTGCCGGCAGCAGGGGGCAATTCTGCATACCGATGCCACACAAGCGGTTGGCAAAGTGCCTGTTGACATCGTGGGGATCGGGGCAGATCTGCTCAGCTTTTCCTCGCACAAATTTTACGGCCCCAAAGGGATCGGAGGTTTGGTGATCCATCCCGATAGCATGTCGCTCCCAATCCAGCCGCAGATCCTCGGTGGCGGCCAACAGCAGAATCTTCGGTCCGGTACGCTGAACAGCGTCGGTGTTGTCGGCACCGAGATTGCCTTGACAATCGCGATCGAAACGATGGTGGAGGAGACGGCACGCATCGCGTCCTTGCGGGAATTGCTTTGGTCTGAATTGAAGAAACGCATTGAAGGTCTGCGTTTGAATGGTCCGTTGTGGACTGGCCCGCTTCGCGGGCAGCAGCTTCACGGGCAGCAACTTCACGGGCAGCAACTTCAAGGGCAGCAGTCTAGCCGTTTGCAACCAGGGCCCACCGATTCGGGCTCGCATTCGGTGGCAGGGCTTCATCCAGCCAGGTTACCAGGGAATCTCAACGTTTGCTTCCCGAGAGTCGACGGGCAATCCCTCATGCTTCGAGTGCCACAACTCGCCGTTAGCAGCGGATCCGCATGCACCTCTGCGGAACCGCTCCCGAGCCATGTTCTGATGGCGATTGGAAGGTCGGAAGATGAAGCGCGAGGCAGCATGCGCTTTGGTATTGGTAGATTTAATACTGAGTCCGAGATTTTGCGAGCGGCAGATGTTTTAGGTAAGGCTTATGAGGATCTCTCGCGGTTCGTCGCTTGACCACCCGCAGGTTGCATCGACAATGATAAGTTCCTGAGATTGCTGCGGTTATACGGCTGGATACGTTATTTCGCAGGCAAAGATCGATTCCTTTCGAACATGAGTCCAACAATGAGCACAGTCACTCCGAACGCGAACGCTGCTTCCGAGGAAGCGGTTCGGCAGGTTCCGGACGCACAGGGGCGATTTGGGCAATTTGGCGGTCGTTACGTTCCCGAGACGCTCACCAGGGCGTTGGAGGAATTGACCCTTGAGTACGCCAAGGCCAAGCAAGACCCCGATTTTCAGGCGGAACTCAACGAGTTACTCCACCGTTTTGTTGGTCGCCCATCCCCGCTCTACCACGCGGCTCGATTGAGCAAGCAGCTAGGTGGCGCCCAAATATGGCTTAAGCGAGAGGATCTGAACCACACGGGGGCTCACAAAATCAACAACACGCTCGGCCAGGCGCTGCTCACGTTGCGGATGAAGAAGACTCGTGTCATCGCTGAGACAGGTGCCGGCCAGCACGGAGTCGCATCGGCTACAGCGTGTGCCCACTTCGGTTTGCCATGCGTGGTTTACATGGGTGCCGAAGATGTTCGGCGTCAAAAGCCCAATGTGTTCAGCATGCGTTTGATGGGTGCCGAGGTCCGTCCCGTAGAGAGCGGATCACGAACCTTGCGCGATGCGGTCAATGAAGCGATGCGGGATTGGATGTCGAGCGTTGAACATACGCATTACATCATCGGTTCGGTCATTGGGCCTCATCCCTTCCCGATGATGGTCCGGGATTTCCAAAGTGTTATCGGTCGCGAATGCCGCGAACAATGCTTGAGCAGTTTCGGAAAACTTCCTGACACCATCGTGGCATGCGTCGGTGGAGGGAGCAACGCGGCTGGGATGTTCTATCCGTTTGTTGAAGATCGTTCGGTACGGATGGTGGGCGTGGAAGCTGGCGGTCGCGGCGCGGCCCCTGGCGATCACGCTTCGCCACTCACCTACGGATCTCCAGGTGTGCTTCACGGTTCCTACAGCTACGTGATGCAAGACGACGATGGCCAAACAAGCGATGTGCACTCCATGTCGGCCGGCCTCGATTATCCCGGCGTCGGGCCTGAGCATAGTTATTGGAAGGATGCTTCGCGGGTGGAGTATACCTCGTGCCGCGACGATGAAGCCCTTGGCGCGTTTGACTTCTTGGCCCGCAATGAGGGAATCTTGACCGCGCTAGAGACTTGCCATGCTGTTGCCAAAGCGACGGAGATCGCCAAAACCATGTCCCCCGATCAGCACTTGGTGATCTGTTTGTCTGGTCGTGGGGACAAAGATGCAGCCGAGCTGGCGAGACTCCGTGGTCAGGAATGGTAGTAGGCTCAAGGTTCTTCGGCCCTTTCATTGCGTTGCATGTTGGGATTGCAAGGCAAACGTCGTTCGATCCTAGCTTTCCAAGCAACCGACTTCCCGTTTCTCCGTGATGACAACTTTAACTTGGTAACCATCTCTCATGACTGCGATTGATGATCTGTTCACTCGACTAAGGGCTTCGGGCAAAAAAGCGCTGATGCCATTTATTACTGCGGGTGATCCCAATTTGCCGTTCACCTCGAAAGTGTTACTGCGGTTGCAAGAGTTGGGATGTTCCATGGCTGAAGTTGGGATCCCATACTCCGATCCGATTGCGGATGGACCGGTGATCCAAGCTTCCTACACTCGGGCGTTGGCCAACAAAGTAAAGCTTGACCAGATTTTCCATCAGATTGCTGAAACCCGGCGGTCCCTGTCGATGCCGTTGGTTTCGATGGTCAGTTACGCCATTATTCACCGCCATGGTCCTACTCGTTACATCGAATCCGCAAAGGCGGCAGGTTTTTCTGGGGCTATCGTCCCCGATTTGTTGGTCGAAGAGAGCGCTCAGTTTGCAAAACTGTGCCGTGAGCGCGACTTCAATCTGGTGCAATTGGTGACTCCGACGACCCCCCAAGACCGAGCATTGAAGATCGCGGAACAGTCGTCGGGATTCCTCTATTTTGTTTCGGTTACCGGGATCACGGGCGAGCGGACTCAGTTACCTGAAGGGTTGATCGACCGAGTTGGTTGGCTTCGGGAGCGTACCAATCTACCGATTTGCATCGGGTTTGGTATTTCCAAACCAGAGCATGTTCGATTACTTTCACCTGTCTGCGACGGATTGATCGTCGGGTCGGCAATTGTAAGATGCCTCGAAAAAGCCTGCGAGTCTGAGGCGAATGCAATCGCTTCCGCCTCAGAGCTTGTTTCATCGCTTCTGGCAGCTTTGGAGTCCTAGTTGCTGACTTTTGAATCGTAACGCTTTGTGATTTGCAAGGTTGGAGTTTTGTATCGTGCGCTACCGTCAGTTGGATCGGATCATTGAACTAGTGCCTGGTGAAAGAATCTTGGCAACCCGTCAACTGCGTGAAGATGAAGATTACCTGCGCGACCATTTTCCTTTGTTTCCAGTCATGCCTGGAGTGATGATGCTGGAATCATTGTTCCAAGCGTCCTGCTGGTTGATCCGGTCGACGGAGGATTTTTCGAACTCGATTTTGGTGCTTCAGGAAGCTCGCAATGTGAAGTTTGCGGATTTCATGGAACCAGGGCATGTGCTGACGGTAACCGCCGAGTTTGTAAAGACCGATGGCGATATCGTCACCATCAAGGCCTCCGGCACCCGCGGCGATACCGTGGCGGTATCAGGCAGGCTACTGATCAAGAAGTCCTCGATGGCGGATCGCGATCCGAAACTCGGCTCACTCGACGAGTTCATGCGAGACTCCATGCGTCAGGAAATGGCAAAGCTCCTGACACACTAGTCGGCCATAAGCGATGGCCGTTTCTACTAAAGTCACTCGAACCAACTGCGAGACTCCCTTGTGCCAATGCTTGATGGGATGGGCTCCATCAAGCACTTAGGTGAGCGAGCGAATCGACATCCCTCCGGTCAGATTCAAGACATCTTGGAAGCCGCTAGAAACCAGCCGCGATGCACCGACGTGCGAGCGCTTTCCGCTGTGACAAACCACAACTGTTTTACGGTTCGGGTCGAGTTCGATCCATCGCGTTGGAAGTTCGTCGACTCCGATCGGTATCGCGCCGGGTAATGGGAGTTGTTGCCGCTCTTTTTCAGTGCGCACGTCGACGACTTGAAGGCCGCTCAAATCGGTGTCTGGCAGCGTTAGTCGCGGGGTGTGTTGCAAGTCATTGATCGCGACAAACGCTGCGATATGCACGGGGTCTTTGGCGGAGCCGTAGGGAGGTGCGTAGGCGAGGTCGATTTTCGCAAGGTCGTACACTGTCCCGCCGAGTTGCATCGCGGTTGCAATAATATCGATGCGTTTATCGACACCATCCCCTCCGACAGCTTGGGCTCCCAAGATTTGACCCGATGGATCGTCGTAGAGGATTTTTAAATGCATGTTGCTCGCGCCTGGAAAATAGGACGCGTGATTGGTCGCTTGAATGATCGCTGTACGAAACTCTATCCCCCGTTGAGCTAACTGCTTTTCAGACATACCAGTCATGGCTGCAGTGCAGTCAAAAACGCGAACAATCGAAGTGCCGAAAACGGGACCCATCATTTCGGCATCGCCACTTGCGGCGTGTTGGCCAGCGATTCGCCCTGCGCGATTGGCAGCGCCGGCGAGGGGATTCAGTCCTTTTTCACCGGTAACGCCATACGTGTATTCGATGCAATCTCCCACCGCGTAAATGTTGGGATCGGAGGTCTGAAGAAACTCATTCACAGCAATGCCGCCAGCGGAACCGATCGTCAATCCAGCGTTCGCGGCTAATACCGTGCGAGGCCGAACGCCGATCCCCATCAAAACAAGATCGGTTTCGACACGATCACCATTAGAGAGTCGAGCAGCAACAGCGATGTCATTTTCAAGATCCAGCGACTCGACCGAGACACCGGTTAAGATGCGGACTCCCTGGGATTCGATCACGCGAGCGACCATCTTTGCAAAGATCGGGTCCATTCGAGTTAGGATCTGCGGATTGCGTTCGACTAAATCGACTTGGATGCCCAAGCGATGGAATTGCTCGACCACTTCGAGTCCGACAAAGCCGGCACCGACCACCATTACTCGCTTCACTGTCTGGTTTTTCAAGTAAGCGAGGACATTGTCCATGTCTGGAAGTGTCCAAAGTTGAAACGCATTTCGAGGGAAGGAGGCGGCAAAGGGTGGACGTACCGGCTCGGCGCCGGGGGCCAAGATCAGGCGATCGTACGGAAACGTGATTTCTTGTGCATTGCCATCGGCCGAGGTCGCGCGGACGTGGACAATTTGCTCTTCCCGGTCGATCTTTATCACCTCATGATGCGTTTTGACCGAGATTCGGAATCGGTTCCAAAAAAGCTCTGGGGTTGCGACGAGGAGTTTGTTCCGATCGACGATCTCACCTCCGATGTGGTACGGAAGTCCGCAGTTTGCAAAGGATACCGCGGGGCCTTTTTCGAGAATCGTAATCTCCGCGGATGCGTTGATACGCCGTGCACGCGCGGCCGCCGATGCTCCCCCGGCGACCCCTCCGACGATGACAATTCTCAAGCTGTCTACTGAATCCATTTTGGTCAAGACTCCTGATGATGAACCCAGGGTTCGCAATCCCGATGTGGCGGGCTAATGCTTTTGGAACCCTCTTAAAAACAAAGAGCGAAACCGATGCATGGATCGATTTCGCCCCGAATGGTTTGACAGATGGTTTAACAGCTTTTGGAGATGCGAGCAAGTCACCCAGCAATGCGAGATGGCTGTGGTGCTACGTCGCGATCGAAGCTAGCTTCTAATAGCATCGCCCCAAGCTGCATGCCCTTACGGTTTGAACTTGTCTGGCTTGAGGGTCACTGTCCCGAGGTCATTCGCGCCTGGCTTGAGAGTCAGCTTGACGTTCCCTTTCTTCCAGCTTTCCGCTTTGCCGTTGACGGAGACTTCATCGAACTTGTTCTGTGCTTCGTGCCACAGTTTGAAGGTTAGCTCGGTGCCAGCGGGAAGCTTTTCGATCTTCACGACACCAGCGTTGTTGCTGATGCCGACGTAGGGGTGATCCGTGACAACGTGGTAAGCGGTCATCCAAGGATGGATATTGCATTCAACTTTGGATGGGCCGCTTTCGGACTTTTTGATTTGGAGCGACTTCGAGCCGCCGTTGGGGATCACTTGGTTCCATTCGTCATTGTTGAAGAAAACGAACTTTGCGTTGTGTCCAGTGGTATCTGAGTTCTTCACATCGATGGTTTGTCCAGCGCGGATGTGAACGATGTGTGGAATGAACTGGCAGTTAACGTTATCGAGAACAGGCTTGGCGGCAGGGACATCGCGGAGGTCGGGATGGATTTTGTCGTTGGCGAGTTTGGTTTGTTTGGAATCGATCATGAAGACCATGTTCGCGATCCCTTTGGAGTCTTTGTCGACGACGAGCCGTTCGTTGGGGATGGTTTGTTTAGCGCAAAACGCGTCCGCTTGAGCGTTCACTGCTGGGAGTGCTGGAATGGCTCCGTCGAGGACGAATTTCACGGTCACGTCAGCCCAATCTTGAGCGGGGGCGACGGAACTGCTGGCAACGATCGCAGAGCATGCGACCAGGGTAGTCCATTTCATATTTCGAAGTACCAAGAGAGTGGAAAGGTGGGAAAACAGTAGGGGATTGAACGCCCCAACCTCGTCTTTATAGTATACCGCCCGAGGTTTTTTTCAATCGGAGGCGGGGTAGGATGCGGTTGACGATTGGGAAAACGACTACTAAACTTTACGTCATCAGAGCCCGATTTTTCAGATGGTGGTAGTAGCTCAGTTGGTTAGAGCGTTGGATTGTGGCTCCGAAGGTCGGGGGTTCGAGTCCCCTCTATCACCCTTTAGGTTTTGCAAGATTTTTTAGTCGTGCGTAATATCCCGTGTCGTCGAGTCGCCAAGCGGTCGAGGCATTTGTACCAAAAAAACTGTTCGTAGTTTTACTGGGGCAGGGGCACGGCTAGGAGTTCCAGAGCGGGCCTCCCTTCTTTCCGCAGCGATCATCCGAGCCATGCGACTGAGCAAGTGGCGACTGGGCAAGTGGCGACTGGGCAAGTGGCGACTGGGCAAGTGGCGACTGGGCAAGTGGCGACTGGGCAAGTGGCGACTAGGCGTTGGAACCTGCTTTCTCCCGATGCTAGGCATGATCAAAGCACTGGACCCTAGCGACGTCAGCGAGCTTCCAACCGTCGCTGACGCGAATGGCTCCGCTGGTATTCGCGGAGCGAAACTTGTCGACCGTCTCGCGGTCGGTCCCTCACTTGAAAAACATCTTCACGAACATTGCGGGAACGACAGCTCCGACAAGCCCTGCGGCGAGTACCCAGCCCACGAAAAGCCAACTCCATGATGCTTGAAGAATCATTCCTGTTGAGGAGATAGCTCCCGAGATTGCGCCGCAAACGCCGGCGGACATCATCGCAGTATTACTCGTGAGTTTGCGAGTGACCACCGCGATGATCGCGTAGAGAATGGTCGAAACCGGAAACGCCACTAACCCTGCGATTGCAATCCCGAAAACCAAACCGAAGAAGGCAAAGGGGACGTTCCCTCCGATCAATAAAACGCCAAACCCAAACACTCCGCCTGCGATTGTAGTAGTCAGCCACGCTGCAGGCCACACCAAGAGAATGGAGTGCTCTTTCGCGGCGGATTCATCGGGCATCAGTTGCTGTTCACTCACGACTGTTGCCAGCGGAGCGTAAGGGTTTGTTTCGCGTAGGTGCGGTTCTAAGATCATGGCGCGAATCCTCATGCGATTCATGCTGTTGCTGGTAAATCATGCTTACCTAATGGTAACTGCATGCTATGGGTGGGATTAACACCTTTTCGAGAAGCGGTTGGTCTCGTACGAGTACGTAAGTCGCTTCCCGTCCAGCCAATCGAATTTTTCGGGATCGTCGAGGATATTGAATAGCTAAATAATCACTTTTTAAAAATGCCCGCCTAGAAGTCGGGTTGGTACAGCCGTAAAACTATACTCAATGGGGACGGCATCATGAGATGCAACAAAGTAACCCAGTTGGGTAGGCCGGTTCGGTGAATTGCAAGTTGTTTCAACCTGTTTGATGCGTTTGGGAAATGATGATGGTTTTTTTCGCCCTGCTGGTTGCAGTTGTGTTGCTTGGAATTGCATTGCAAACCATCACCAGTTTCGATCGTACCGGTGGCTTCGAGCTTTCGCGGTTCTGGTATCTGGCACTAGGGTTGATGTTAGTGCTACCAACGATCGAATATCCACTTGCTATGATGCGTAAGTTCCGGAACCCGAATCCAACAGTCCGTACCTTCAATCTGCCCCTTACCCTAGCATGCGAGCTTGGGCTAATCCTCGTGATTCGCAGCGCGATCCGTAAGCCTCGCTGGACTCGCGTTGGGAACATTGCACCATAACGCGATGAAGGAAGGTCACCACTGTTTTGTTTTGAGTTGTCAGTTTCGTGTGTATCCACACCCTTAAGTAAGATAGCGCTATTTGATGCACCCACGATCCTCGGCTATTCTTTTTATCGCCGCATCCTTCGCGATGCCCTTGCTTGGCTGCGCGTTTTCGTTGGCTCAAGATCCGAACAGGATTACCTCCTATGTGGTAGAAAAAGGAATCTCCTATCTTGGTAACGAGTCGGTGCGTAACGGGTCGGTGCGTAACGAATCGGGGGATTCCTATCGAAGTGAGCGCTGCCTTCTCGATGTTTATTACCCCACGAATCTCCGCGACGCACCTGTTGTGGTTTGGTTTCATGGTGGAGGACTAACAAGTGGAGAGCGGAGTATTCCAACGGGGTTAAAGGACAGAGGGTTTGTGGTTGTGGCCGCGGGCTATCGACTGAGTCCCAGGGCAAAATCGCCCGATTACATTGAGGATGCCGCTGCTGCGGTCGCTTGGGCGTTTTCCCATTCCCCGCAATACAACGGCTCCCCCGAAAAAATCATCGTGAGTGGTCACTCGGCGGGAGGTTACCTCGCCATGATGGTAGGGCTCGACGAGCGTTGGTTGAAACCGCATTCCATCGAACCCAATCGTATCGCAGGGATTGCCCCGATGAGCGGCCAAGCGATCACGCATTTCACGATCCGCGACGAGCGAGGGATTGGCAAGAAGCAGCCTGTCATCGACGACATGGCGCCTTTATTCCATGTGCGCAGCGATGCATCTCCTTTGCTCCTGGTCACCGGCGATCGCAACAGTGAGTTGCTTGGTCGCTATGAGGAAAACGCTTACCTCTGGCGTATGATGAAGGAATCAGGGCATGCTGCGGTTACCCTTCATGAACTACAGGGGTACGACCATGGAGGCATGGTCGAGCCGGGCATTCCACTGCTGGTCAATTTCGTAAGAGCTGTTTGCCTTGAGAAGCGAGACGCAAAATAGCGAGCGGGCCTAAGACGATGTCATCGAAGAAGCATGCAAACGATCGTGCAGCCGAAGTGCTTGGCTTACCAAAGTCGTCTTGCGTAGGGATCGCGCTCGTAGCTCCGTTTCAGCGCGGAGTCTGGTTCCGTGCTTAACTGAAGGCGATAAACTAAGGCCGCGGCTGCGCCGGCCACGAAGCCACCAACGTGTGCCAAGTACGCGACACCTCCTGCGGACGCAGAAGTCGAAGCGATGGAACCGTATCCGCTGACGAGTTGCATGGCGATCCACATTCCCAGTACCCAGATGGCTGGGACTGTGATCACATGGTAGAGAAAAACGGCATTGACCCGGTTGTACGGAAAGAGAACCAAATAGGCTCCCATGACGCCAGCGATGGCCCCAGAGGCACCTAAGTTGGGGATGGTGCTTTGCGGTCCGTTAAGGATTTGTGCCAAGCTCCCTACAAGCCCTGAGACTAGGTAGAAAATCAAAAACCATTTGTGACCGAATCGATGCTCGACGTTATTACCGAAGATCCATAAGTAGAGCATGTTGCCAGCGATATGCCCGAATCCACCGTGCATGAACATCGACGAGAGCAGAGTTAGCCAAATCGGCGAAGGCCCAGGAGCTTGCGGGATTTCTGCTTGGCCGTGACCGGGTACTTCGAGAATGGTTGGTTCGACAATGTCGATGCCGCTAGTAATCTCTTTCGGGATCACGCTCCAGCCATACGTGAAGTTTTCATTGGAGAGCTGGTAGATGAAAACCAGGATGTTGATCGCGATGATGGTATACGTGACAAAAGCGGGTGTGTCGACTTCCAAGTCGTCATCGCTGATTGGGAAGAGCATGTCCTAGAATCCGAGAAGTGCGAAGAGAGGTATTTTAAAACATTAGGGAATCATATCGGGTGTGACGCCGTTTAGCGTTTTTTAGGCTGCTTCAAAACCTGCGTCCCGAGTCCATTTCCGAAGGACCACGGTTCCGAGGAACTGGACGAAGAGGAAGAGCAGGATCCCGAGCAGTGTGCACGCCATGATTGCCGCCATCAAGGCTGCGGTTTTCAGGTTGGCTTGCATGGCATTCATGATAGTGCCAAGCCCATCGTAAGCACCACTGTTGGCGACGAATAATTCCCCCACGATTGCCCCAATGACCGAGAGTCCACAGCTGATGCGAAGCCCCAGGACTAGATTGGGGATTGCCGATGGAATACGGAGCTTTAAAAGGGTTTTCCATCGCGAAGCAGACTGCATACGAAATAGGTCAAGGTGGTTTTCGTTGATCGAAAGAAGTCCGCTGGTGACATTGGAGATGATCGGGAAAATGCTGATGATGCAGGAGACGAGGACCACCGTGCGGAACTCGGTGCCCGACCAAATGATCAGGAGAGGGGCGATGGCCACGATGGGAACTGTCTGTAGAAAAATCACATACGGATAGAGGGCTGTTCGAAGCAGCGACGACTGACTGAAAAGGATCGCGACGGTGCAGCCCACGATCGCGCTACAGAGCAACCCCAGCATGGACGCTTGAAGTGTGATCCAACTCCCCTTGAGCAGCGTCCATCGTTCGCTCCAAAGCGCACTGATGACCGCTTCGGGTTTAGGAAGGATAACGGGCGGGATGCGAAAGAGCACGACGGCCAAATGCCAAATTGCCGCCACCAACCCGAAGACGGCGATCGGTGCGAGTACTCGAAGCCATAAAGGAGGGGGTCGGTTCATGGGTTGCTCCTTGCCAGTGACTCAGCCACCTGGCCGTACAGACCTGCAAACGCAGGTGTACCTCGGACGCCAGATTCCCTTGGGCATGGGAGGTCTACATCGATGGTATCTGCGATTTTTCCGTGGCTCATCACCGCGATGCGGTGGCTCAAGTAGATCGCTTCCGAGATGTTGTGGGTCACAAACAACATCGTGCATCCTGTTTGAGAGACGATGTCAAGGAGCAAGTCATTCAGTTTCGAACGGAGCATGTCGTCGAGAGCCGCGAACGGCTCGTCGAGGAGTAGGATGTCAGGCTGTGTGATCAAGGCCCGAGCGATCGAAGCTCGCATCTTCATGCCACCGGAAAGCTGCGATGGTTTTTTGTGCCAGTCGGTAGGCTTGAAGCCGACGAGTGTCAGCGTTTTTTCGATCGCTTCGCGGAGTTGATCTTTCGATGGAGCCGGCTGTTTGGATCCTGGTTGGGCTCCGCGTATCTCCCAAGGCAGCATCACGTTTTGCCAAACCGTCCGCCACGGAAGCAATGCTGCCTCCTGAAAGACAAAAGCAAGTTTGTCTCGTGAAGTTTCTACCGACTTACCTTCGACGTTAATAGTACCCGAAGCTGGCGTGATCAGACCTGCGACCACCCTCAGCAACGTACTTTTCCCACAGCCACTCGGGCCCAGCAACGATACGATCTGACCTCGGGGGACAGAAATATCCAAGTGGTCCAGAACCCGTTGTTCCGACGTCCTGTTTCGGAAAACAACGGAGACTTGATCGCATTTGATCGCGATGTTCGGTGTTTGCATAGATTGCTAATGGGCCTTCGCCGTCGGAAAGTCCGTCGCGATAAATCGATCGATCTTTGCCGCCAGAACAAAATCGTTTTCGCTCAACCCCCCGATCGCGTGCGTGGTTAGTTCGATTCCGAGGATGCGGTAGCCCGTCAAATGGAGATCAGGATGGTGGCCTTCGGCTTCGGCCAATTCGGCGATGGCGTTCACGCAACGGACCATCTCGACAAAATTTGCGAATCGAACGGTGCGGTGGATCCAAAGGCCATCCTCTCGCAATCGCCATTGCGGAATCGACGCCATTTGCTGGCGCGAATGGTCTAGTGTGCACGCGTCCACGCCACCTTCGCAAGGGACGCATTTTTTAGAGACGAGATCGCTTGCGGATTCAATTTGCATAGTAAATTTGAGAGGTAAATTCGATGTCTCAGTTGATAATTCCCATGTATGAGAGTTTACAATGGATCCCAAAGATACCAGCGAATGAGTTGGCTTAAAACGGTACCACGAAGTTGGGTGATCGTTTTTATTGGTACCACAGGTATTTTGTGATGCCGTTGTTCGTGATGCGGGAGGGCGTGTTCGGGTGAGTCGAGCAAAACTGCGATCCAAACCGTTTTCGATGATGCGCAAGTTTCGACGGCTTGTAGCCTGTTCCCTTCGAGTGGGCTGTTCCCTTCGGACGGTGCTGTGGGCAGGCATAGTTCTGGAGCTTTTCATGACGTTTATCCCTGGGGTGGCTGCATCCGATTGGGGGGCAAGGGACAAGGAATTCTTAGATCAGATACTTCCGGTTTTGACCAAATCATGCTTTGGTTGTCATGCCGGCGCGGAGGCCGATGGTGGGTTGTCGCTGGCGTATTTCAAGGATGCTCGCGGGGTTTTTAAGGAGCGCATGATTTGGGAAAAGGTTGCTCAGCGGGTAGAAATCGGTGACATGCCGCCTTCTGAGGCCGAACCGTTGAGTGAAGCCGACCGGAAGCGAATCGTCGATTGGATCCGTACTACGCTGAACGATATCGACTGTGGCAAGACCCCCAATCCGGGCAGCGTGACCCTGCGTCGATTGAATCGATTCGAATATAGGAACACGATCAAGGATCTTTTTCAAATCGATTACGAACCTGCGAAAGGGTTTCCCGGTGACGACGTCGGCTATGGGTTTGACAACATTGGAGATGTGTTGACCTTGCCGCCGTTGCTCATGGAGAAATATGTGCGAGCGGCTGAGGAGATCAGTCAACAGGTGATCAAAGCGCCCGAACCCGGGCCGGTTTTTGAGTCGCCTCGCAAGGTCCAGCAGTTGCAGGCAGACTCAGGGGGAAAGGCCGAAGGGAATCGATTTGTTTTCTTCTCCAATGGCAAGATTCAGTTTGAAGAGCAGGCACCTTGGACGGGGCGTTACACACTGGAGTTAGGAATGGCTGGCTCCGCGGCGGCAGGGCAGTACCCGAAAGTGGTGGTGACTGTCGACGGGAAGAAGGCGGGTGAAGTTACTGTAGAGACGGAGTCCCAGGACAAGCCCAAGGGGTTTGAGATTCCATTGAGGCTTCGCACTGGAAAACGTGTCGTTGAATTGGCGTTCGTGAATGACAAGTACATTGAGGCGAAAGGTGGAACGCCTGCTCAGGATACCAACTTGTACATCTATGATATGAAGTTGCGTGGTCAAAAGCCGGCGGAGCCGATCGCCGAAGGAGGGCTTCCTGCATCGCACCGGGAATTGGTGCGCGATGCGGTTCCCTCGACGACGCGGTCTCCTCGCGATGCAGCCAGCGAGGTTATGCGCAAAGTGGCGAGTCGCGCCTATCGCCGCTTGGTCACCGACGAAGAACTAAGGCGTCTTACCGACATCGTGGTAGGAACAATGGACGATGGCGAGCCGTACGAGGCAGGATTGCAGGTGGCGATCGCAGCCGTTCTAGTCAGCCCGAACTTTTTGTTCAAGATTGAAGAATCCAACGCGAAGCGGGGCGGAGAGTTTCCACTTCTTAGCGAGTACGAGCTAGCTACGCGATTGAGTTATTTTCTTTGGAGCTCCACCCCCGACAAAGAACTCCTCTCGGCGGCTGCGAAAAAGCAATTGCGGGATCCTAAGGTATTGCGGCAGCAGATGGAACGGATGATTCGCGATGAGCGTGCCCGCGACTTTGTGCGAAACTTTGCAGGCCAGTGGCTGACGCTTCGAAAACTCGAGACAACCGTTCCCAACGAGAACATGTTTCCCACATGGAACGATGAGATCCGCGATTTGGCGAGGACCGAGACTTATCTGTTCTTTCTAAACGTTATGCGGGAAAACATGAACGTAATGCGGTTGCTGGATGCGGATTTTACGTTCCTCAATGAAAAGCTCGCGAGGTTCTACGGTATCCCTGGGATCGAGGGAGACCGCTTTCGCAAGGTTTCCTTGAAGGGGCAAAAACGGATGGGGTTGTTGACCCACGCTTCGATATTGGCAGTGACTAGCAACCCGACGAGGACCAGTCCCGTGAAACGAGGAAAGTGGATTCTCGATAATATCCTCGGAACGCCTCCTCCTCCCGCCCCACCCGGGGTGCCTGAATTGGAGAAAGGGGAATTGGTCGGGACACTGCGACAGCAATTGGAACAGCACCGAGCAAATCCTGCGTGTGCTTCCTGTCACAAGCTCATGGATCCGATGGGGTTGGCTCTTGAAAATTACAACGCAGTGGGGCTTTGGCGAACCCAAGAACGCGGTAGCGAAATCGATGCTTCCGGGGAGTTGCCGTCGGGTGAAAAGGTTCGAAACCCGGGTGATTTGATCCGAGTTTTGAGGGACAATAAATCGGAGAGGTTTTTACGGACGCTCACCGAAAAGCTTATGGTGTATGGAATTGGACGGGGCCTCGAGTACTACGATCGATGCGCGATCGATAAGATCCTTCTTCGGGCAAGCCAGCAAGACAACCGGTTTCAAGACTTGATGTTCGAAATCATCACTAGCGATCCCTTTCAGCGCAAAGGAGTTCGGGAAGAACTATGAAGACTTCACGATTGTCCCGTCGAACTGTACTTCGAGGTGTTGGCACTGCGATTGGCTTGCCGTTGTTGGAAGCGATGTTGCCTACCCGTAGCGTGCTTGGCGCAGGGCCGAGCGATCAACCGGTGCGGATGCTTTTTATGATGGTTCCAAACGGAATCCACATGCCGGCGTGGACTCCATCTACAGAAGGTCCAAAGTTTGAATTGCCACAAACCATGGCCCCGCTCGCGAAGTATCGAGAGCATCTCTCGGTCTTTACCGGATTGACCTTGGATGGTGCTCGGGATCATGGCGATGGGCCAGGGGATCATGCCCGAAGCGGCGCATCGTTTTTGACCGGAGCGCATCCTCGAAAAACGGATGGAGCCGATATCAAGAATGGGATTTCCATCGATCAAGTGGCCGCGCAATCGATAGGTCATAAAACTCGATTCGCATCGTTGGAGTTGGGGCTGGAGGGGTCCTCGCAATCCGGCAACTGCGATAGTGGTTATTCGTGCGCGTACTCAAGCAATCTTGCGTGGAGAAACGACACCAGTCCGTTGGCAAAAGAAATGGATCCCTCGTCGGTTTATGAGCGGCTTTTTGGAACCCCTGATAAAGTCTCGGACGGAAAAAATCACAAGTCGCGGGCGGGGAAACGCAAGAGTATTCTGGACTACGCGCTTGAAGATGCCAACCAATTGAAGCGGCGACTCGGTGCTGCGGACCAGCGAAAGCTCGATGAGTATTTATATGCAGTTCGCGATGTTGAAAACCGACTTCTGAAAACCGACAAACTGCAAATCGGCGAGAACGGGATTCCCAACTATTCACGTCCGGCAGGTGTGCCCCGAGAGTGGGCAGAGCATTGTCGGTTGATGATGGATATGATCGCACTAGCGATCCGCACCGATGCGTCGCGCGTTTTGACCTTTATGATGGCAAACGAAGGGAGCAACCGCGGGTACCCCGAAATTGGCGCCCCTGAAAGTCATCATGAACTGTCTCACCACGGGAAGAGTGCTGAGAAACAAGAGAAATTACAGAAGATCAACGCATTCCATATCCAGCAGTTGGCGTATCTCTCCGAGCAGCTCGCTGGGGTCCAAGAAGGTAATGGCACATTGCTTGACAATTGCATGATCATTTACGGAAGCGGCATTTCCGATGGCGATCGTCACAATCACGATGACTTACCCATTTTGATGCTCGGAAATGCGGGTGGGCGGATCAAAAAGACTGGGCACTGGCGGTTGCCCAGCAACACACCTTTGTGCAACTTGTATCTATGGATGCTGCATCAAGTCGGTGTGAAAGCGGATCGCTTTGGTGACAGCACCGACTTGCTCAAATTCGGTTGATTAGCCCAGCTCATCAGCCCGACATCGCAGGTGCCATCTCTTCGTTGCGAAGTTCTTCGATCAACGGCCACAATTCGTCAACTTCGTCCTTGAAAAGATTGCCGATCAGGATGTCGGTAATCAAGTGCTTTTTATCCGGGTTATTTCGAACCAATTGTCCGAAGTTGAGTCCGTCGTAGAAGGCCCGGACGAGCGTCCTCATGCGGTTCATCGCCTTGAGGTGGAGAGGTTCCCAAGCCCGCAATCGAGCCTCGGATGGGTCGTTCACGTCGAGTGCATCAGCGATCGCATCGCCCGCCATCTCCGCCGATGTGAGGGCCAAAAGGATGCCGGAGGAGTAGAGCGGGTCTAGGAATCCGAAGGCATCTCCGACGAGTACCCAGCCGTCACCCGCAGCTTTGCTCGCTTTGTACGAGTACTCTTTGAGCACGCGGTATTCGCCGCAGCACTCGGCGCCTGCGATGCGTGGCTGCAAACCGGGGCAGCGGGCGACCTCTTGATGAAAGAGAGCCTCTGGATCCTTCGTATCGCGGTTGCGGAAGAGGTAGTCGAAATCGGCGACCACGCCGACGCTCACGACATCATCGTGGAGCGGGATGTACCAGAACCAACCCTTTTTGCCTTGGGTCTGGATAACAATCGTTCCCCCAGAGTCGAGGCCCGGTTCCCGCTTGGCTCCTTTAAAGTAGGACCAAATAGCGGCTTTCTTCAAGTCTGGGTCCCATTCGCGAAGGTTCATGCGGTCCATCATCATCGATGATTGGCCGCTGGCGTCGACAACGACGCGAGCGCGAACCGACTTAGGCTCTTCCCCTTCGCATTTTACCTTCACGCCAACCACACGATCTCCTTCGGTTTCCACATCCATCACACGGGCACCTTCGTGAGCGATGACGCCGTGGGCTCGTGCGTTGTCGAGCATCATTTGATCGAACTCGCTACGGAGGACTTGCCAAGTTTGGGAACGTTCGTGCGGGTCGTACTGTTCAAAACGAAATGGCTCCGACAGCCTGCCGTGTTCGTTGATGAATTGGACACCGTACTTCTTTGTGAAGTGACTGGTCTTCATTTTGTCGAGAAGTCCGAGACGCTTGATCGTTGGATAGCAGTAAGGAATCAGCGATTCACCGACGTGGAATCTAGGGAAGTGATCGCGTTCGAACAGGGTGACACGGTATCCTCGCTGAGCAAGGATCGTCGCTGCGGCGGTTCCGGAGGGTCCACCACCGATCACAACGACATCGGTTTGGTTTTCAGCTTGAATCATCGTACGTACTCCATGGCTCGTGAGCCTGTTCGGAATTACTAAGACTTTGGTTTCCAATCGCTGCCGTCAGGTTCGTGAGGATCTCGTACCCTCGCGAGAAGCTCGCACAAAGCCCGCATCTCTTCGACCGAAAGATGACCAACTTGCGCAACGTGTGTTTTTTTGACTTTGTCTGCGAGATCCGAAAGCAATTCGGTCCCTTTGGGGGTGATCCCGATCAAAACCGCTCGCCGGTCCTCGTCCGAGCGGGTTCTTTCAATCAGTTCTCGCTCCTGAAGTTTGTCGAGCATCCGGGTGATGTCGGGAGCGCGAGAGATCATTTTGCTTGAGATTTGCAGGGTCGGGACCAAAGCTGGGGCGGCAGCTTGCAAAAGACGGAGCACGTTGTATTGCTGGGCGGTCAAATCCAAGGTGCTAAAAAGTTCGTCTTCGATCGCTCGCAATCGGTCGTAGGTTCGCCACAAAGAGAGGTAGACCTCCTGCGCGGCCGAGTCGAATCGCTTTTTTTTCGTTTTGCTCAAGGTCGACATGGCTCGGAATCCGTTTTTTCGGCCGACAACGCAATGAATGGGGCGAGGCGAACCTCATGCAACACCTGTCTACAAGATATTAGTCGTCTGAACAAGCATTGTCCAGACAGTAATTTTATGAGGAGCGTTCTGGTCGGCCGAAAAAAAGGGGATGGGACCGTTAATTTGGGGGGCGGGGTGCCGGTCGGTCATTTCAATTCGTTGAGATGCTGAGATATTTGGCGAGTTAAGATGCCGAAATCGGAGCCAAAGTGTTCGTAAAAATCGGAGAGGCGATCGCCGGCGTGGTAGGGCGTGAACGGTTCCCGCTTGCCAATTTTTCGGAGGTAATTGATGTACTGTTGGTTTCTGCGTTGGGCCAAATAGTTGCTGAGCGCCCAGGACACGGTGTACGCATCGAGGGTTTCGGTTTTGAAGAGTTGATCGTCGCGAACAACGTCCTCCAGCATGGAGCGAAGCCGTTTGGGATCTTTCTTGAGAGCCTGCCAAGCATTTTTTTGGGAACTGGGCCAATTGCTAGAGCGGTTCCCTTTTGCGTAATTGCACAGCGAGGGTGCTTCGAATTGAACTGCGAATCCCTCAACAATCCAGAGTGGATTGGCAGCCAGTCGCTGATGCAGTCCGGTATTGAAGGCGATTTGGTGGGTGGCTTCGTGACAGATCGTCTCGAGCGTAGCGTTGGTGTCGTCGTCGCTGGGTGATTCGTACAGGACGATGCGGTTGCTGCTTTGCGAGTAGTATCCAACGCATGAGGGCGGGATTTTAGCCCCGTCGCGCAGAGCGTAGTGATCGAACTCCGATCGATTCCCCAGTACGATCGCGATCAATGGAAAATCCGGCGAGCGTTGGGTTAGTCCGCGACTAGCACAGAAGAGTGAAATCGAGTGATGCATCCGGAGGAATCGATCGCTCCATGCTTTTATCTTTTCAGGTCTCGCGACGATCAGGTACGGATGCGCCGAGCGAATCCGATAGCGATTTCCGAACTCACGCTGCAGATCCTCACTGAGCGACTTGATATCTTGAATGCGAAACGCTTCGGAGGTGATTGTTTGGTGGACGATGTCCTCACTTTTGATGCTTGAAATGGTTCCGTTGGGTTTCATCAGCATCATGCCATCGATGAACAATCCGATCGGTAGGCCCATGGTGGCTTCCGAACGCTGCTGAACCCAAACCATCGGCGGCGGTCCCGGTATCGGTAGGTTTGCTGCCGTCGCAACCGGGGCTGTTAGAGGGTGAGGGGGGAGCGACGGTGGAGAAACGGTGATGGCATCATCGGTAGGATATTCGGTGTTTGGGAATCCTGTTCCGTTCGAGGATTCCCTGACACCCCTTGCGGAGACCCAGTGAGTACGTCCCTCGGGCGGGGGCGTATCGGTTTCAACAGCGACCGAGGTGGATGTTTCGACGAATTGGGGATTATTGTCACAACCTACGACGACGAGGCTTGCCGTGCAGAAAGCGATGCGATGGAATTTTCTCGCGAGTTCGAATGGGGTTGTCAAAGGTGTCGCGTCCCGTGGAATGGCTGGTTCTGGCCCAACGGATGAGCATTGCTGTCATTCAAAGAACTACTTTTCACGAGTGCAGGAAGGGTAAGTTTGCGACCATTTTTCGATTGGAACTCGGTTGCAGAGGAAACGGATGAAGCAATTGTGGGGGTTGTGCCGATAGATCCAGCGGGTTTTCGTACCGGTTTCTTACCCCGAGTCTTTTGCTCGCAATAGCTTGAAGATTCCGTTTCGGGGTTTTGTTTTGGCGTCCTGCTTTGGATCGAAACGCATGAAGAATACGATTCGTCTTTGCCTCGTTCTCCATAACCATCAACCGGTTGGGAACTTTGACCATGTGATTGAGCAAGCGTACCGGGATAGCTACTTGCCGTTCCTCGATGTGTTCGAAGGTTACGAGCACTTGCGAATTGGTTTGCACACTTCAGGTCCATTGATGCTGTGGCTGGCCAGCAATCACCCTGAATACCTCGGTCGAGTACGGCAATTGGTAGCATCAGGGCGTGTCGAAATCATCGGTGGGCCTTTTTACGAGCCGATATTGACGATGCTTCCAAGTCGCGATCGTATCGGTCAGATCACCAAATACACACGGTGGCTGCAGAATGAGTTCCACTGCGCGGTTTCCGGGATGTGGATGCCGGAGCGTGTCTGGGAAAGTCAGCTAACCCGAGACATTGTGCCTGCAGGGATGCAGTACACGATTCTCGATGATTACCATTTTCAAGCGGCAGGATGTTCTTCGTCACAGCTAACGAACTATTTCTTAACCGAAGACGACGGGCACGTGTTGCGAGTATTCCCAGGTAGTGAGCGACTGCGTTACTTGATTCCGTTCGCGGCTCCCACTGAGACGATCGATTATTGCCGGTCTGTCGCCGAAAAAGCATCTGGCGCTACTTTGGTCTTCGGAGACGACGGCGAAAAGTTCGGGACATGGCCGAATACGAAAGAGCATGTTTACGATCGAGGTTGGTTGCGACAATTCTTTGATCTGTTGACCTTTCATCGAGACTGGTTGATCACTACAACACCTTCGCACGCCATCACCGAGACACCACCCGCCGGCCGAGTCTTCTTGCCCGATTGCAGTTATCGTGAAATGACAGAGTGGGCATTGCCGGTCGAACGCCAATCGGAGTACCACACCATTGTTCATGAACTGGAAAGCGACTCCCGTTGGCCGCAAATTCAGAAGTTAGTCCGAGGCGGATTCTGGAGGAATTTCAGGACCAAGTATTCCGAAGCGAACGAGATGTACTGTCGGATGCTGGACATCAGCCGCCGTCTGGAGTTTGCTCGAAGGAGCCAAGCCGACAAAAATCTGCTAGCCAAGGCCGAGGATCACTTGTACCGAGGCCAGTGCAACTGCCCGTATTGGCACGGGGCCTTTGGTGGAATTTACTTGCCGCACTTGCGCAATGCGACCTATCGCGAGCTGATTGTTGCCGATAACTTGATCGAGCAAGCCAACGGCCGCAGTGGCGAGTGGGTCGACGTGACCACGGAAGACTACGATAAAGATTTGTTTCCCGAGGTGCGTTTAGCGAACGATCAAATGGTTGCGTACTTCGCACCTGCCAAAGGTGGCATGCTCTACGAGTTGGATCTTCGCGATGCTGAGCATAACTTGCTCGCCACGATTCAGCGGCGGCCCGAGGAGTACCATGCCAAAGTGCGCAGGGGGGCATCCGACAATTCTAACTCCACTGCCAGCATTCACGATCGCGTCGTGTTCAAGCAAAGTGGCCTAGAGAATTGCTTGGCCTATGACGCATTCCCACGCAAATCCCTTATGGATCATTTCTACGACGATGCCGTAAGCGTGGCGGATGTCCGAGATGGTCGAGCGATCGAGCGGGGGGATTTCACAGCGCTTCCGTTCGATGCCAAACTGCGCCGAACGACCGGGAAGATCCAGGTGCAAATGCAACGTCAAGGAAACGCGTGGGGCGTGCCATTGACTTTGACGAAGGGGATCACCCTTTTCAGCGGTAGTCGGGCTTTGGAAATCACGTATGTGATCGACGGTCTTCCGCCGGGAATGGTCTTCCACTTTGGCATCGAATTCAATTTCGCTGGCTTGCCATCGGGGGCGGATGACCGATACTTCTACGATGCCTCTGGGCGTCGAATGGGGCATCTAGGTACGGTGCAATCGATCGACGATACCGACTATCTCGGACTGATCGATCAATGGCTCGGCGTCAACGTCCAGTGGACGGCCAACCGTCGCTCTGGGCTCTGGACATTTCCGGTAGAAACCGTGAGTCAAAGCGAAGGTGGTTTCGAACTGGTTCACCAGTCGGTATGCGTGATTCCACACTGGGAGGTGAGGGGGGATGCTGCCGGTCGTTGGGGAGTCGCCATGGACTTGGTCATCACTCACGAGCATTCCTTGGCGGAACGTCAAATCTCCGGCAGACTCATTCAGGATCGCCAAGAGCAAAGCTACCAAGGCCAACCGGCAGCGTTTTAGTATTGTTGGTTGCGATAGTAGTAGTGAACAGTACCACTCGAACCGGTTTCTTCTAGGACCATGGGCTCATCGATTTAGCTGGCATCGACATAGCAATACGTTGGGCTAGCAGCGCCGCTGACCTGGTAATCAACGCTCACGCAACCACTCCCCTTCATCGCTAGGTGCGCCGTTGAATCTTGTTGCGAAGTTCCTCGGTCATCGCACGCAGTTGCTCGAGAGATCGACCCTGGAAAGCTACCGTATCACTCACCGGACCACCGAGGATCTCCTGTAGTGTTCGGATCAGCTTGATCTCGCCTTCCTCACGGCCTTCTTGCAGGCCTACTTCACGGCCTTCTTGCAGGCCTTCCTCGCGTGCTTCTCGGCGGGCGGCGTTCAAGATCCATTGCTGGTCGCGGATGGCTTTTTCACGTGTATCGTACATGGCTTTGTCCTCGGTCTTCTTGGCTATCCGGTCTATCGAGTCGGTCGCCTTCTGGAACTCGGGCTGGGGGAATAAACTCACAAGCGTCTGTGCATCGTACTGGTGGGCGTGCAGCAACCAATACAGCCAGCGGTCCAGCAGGCTAGCGGTCCCAAGCTCGCTCTCCTGAAGATTATACCACCCAAGCTCGAGCGTGTGAATTTCCAAAGTTTCCGCCAGCAATCGCCCCGAATCCCGATCCACCAGCCCAAACGC
>CAITIE010000099.1 GCA_903892355.1 uncultured Pirellula sp.
AGTAGTAGTAGTAGTAGTAGTAGTAGTAGTAGTAGTAGTAGTAGTAGTAGTAGTAGTAGTAGTAGTAGTAGTAGTAGTAGTAGTAGTAGTAGTAGTAGTAGTAGCCGCAGCAGCAGCAGCAGTTGTGGTGGTGGTGGTGGTAGTAGAAGTATTCAATGGACTTTTCCTGCGATCACTCAGTTTAGGACCTGTAGTAGTCGTAGAAGTAGTTGTAGAAGTCCTACTCCTACACCTACACCTACTCCTACTCCTACTCCTACTCCTACTCCTACTTCTACTCCTACTCCTACTCCTACTCCCGCACCCGCTCGATGAAACCGAATCGATTACGATTACGAGCACCATTTCATTGAGCACGAGCACCATTTCATTGAGCACGAGCAGGAGAGAAAGCGCTCACGAGGGAGAGCATATATGACGTGCTGCGATTACGTCCATTTGGAGTTGTTCCAGCAATGCGTCTTTACCAGAGAATTTCTGAACATCGCGAATCCGAGCAAGGATCTCGAGTTCCAGGTCCGCCCCATATAGATCTCCGGAGAAGTCGAGGATATGGACCTCGACCTTGGTCGCGTTTTCACCGAAGGTGGGATTGGGGCCAATGTTCACAGCCGCAGGGAACCCAGACGCCATGGAATCGCGCGAGCCCGTCCCGACAATACGGCCTGCGTAGACACCGTGAGCGGGAAGGAGGATAGGGATATCCACGAGGTTGGCGGTCGGGAATCCCAAGGTGCGGCCGCGAGCTGCCCCGTGAGCGACGTGGCCCATGACTCGATAAGGTGATACCAAAGCCCGGTTGGCTTGTTCGATGCTGCCTTGCGATACCCAGTCCCGAATCATCGAGCTCGATACCCATTCAGTCCCTTCCATCTCTGGTTCTACAATCGACAATGCGATGCCATGAGTGTCACAGAGGGACTCCAGCAGAGCGACGTCGCCTCCTCGCTGCTTGCCGAACCGAAAATTAGGACCTTCGACCAGCCCCGATACCCCGAGTTGATGAACAAGCAGTTCGTCGAAGAATTCGGTTGCTGTCAAGGCGAGCAAATCTCGGCTGGTGGGGTAGGCTAGAAGAAAATCGACCCCCAGTTCACCAAGTAGATCCGCCCGTCTCTCCATCCACGTCAACGAAGGGGGACACTGCTCCGGCCGGAGTAAGCGAAGTGGGGGCGGGTCGAACGTAAAAACCAAGCTTGGCCGATTCATCTCCCGTGCCATCGTTGTCAGGCGACGGAGCAGCACACGGTGTCCTCGGTGAACGCCGTCGAAGTTGCCGATGGATACGACGGCGCCGCGCGCTGCGTCCGGCAACTCGTTCAGCGATCGGATCCATTGGGCGGGGTTTCGATTGGAAGCCATGACTCAATCAATGCTTTGGTGAATGATGCTCAAGTGATTACGAATACCATAGCGACTCATGTCAGCAATTCGTTTTCGGCGGTCCATCGCCATCAGCCCATCACACTTTTTACCAGATCGCTGGTTCGCAATGCACGCGTCGAGACAAAGGTTTCGCCGGCATGACAATGCGCAGCGGCGCCTGCTGCGATCGCCAACCCCCTAACCCGTTCGAAGATATAATTTTTCGCCGGTGGAAATTGCGTCTTGTAGCAAGCGATGCTCTCGAGTTTTCTTTCCAGAGTTTCTGTGATGTCCATGGTGATGGAGTGCTCGATCCCAGACGATGGAGCAGGTTCGAACGACAGACGAAAATAGAGTTGCCGATCGATGGTGTGAACAGGGAGCGAATCGAAATAATCATCCCACTTGGAAAGCCGCGAGTAAAAGACTGCGGCGTCGGTTATCTGCATCGCTTGGTAATGGTCGGGTGAAGCCATCGGGGTTTTGCTTCCGAATCCGATCACCATCTTTGGCCGATAGCGGCGAAACTCTTTCGCCAAGGCAACTCGTTCCTCAAAGCCGTCCATCAAGCGTCGATTCGGGAAGTCTAGGACTTTCCGAAGATGCACACCGAGGACCTTCGCAGCCGCGTCCGCTTCCGCCAGCCTGACCTCCGGCCCGGGTGAATTGGGCGTCGGCTCCCCGTCGGTGAGATCGATGATTCCGACCCGATAGCCTTTTAGCACCAACGCCGCCAGCGTCCCTCCGCAAGCGATCTCCACATCGTCGGGATGCGCGCCCACGGCGATCACATCCAAGGACTCTACGTCGGACGAGGATTCGGTAATTCTATGTTCAACAGTGTTCATGGGTTGATTTGGTTGTATGGCCTTTGTTTCCCAGGCGGGTGCAATGCCCGTGGCTAGTGGGACGGTACTCGTGAAATGCCATCGACACGCACAGAATGGTATCGACACGCACACCGGTGTCGCCGAAGGCTAAGTGTATCAGCACCCCTGCATTCCTTCTCGCTATCCCAACAGCCCGTTGAAAAACGGAAGCGGCACGGTGCGAGCCGTCCGGTGAGTCTCGTTTTTTCGGGAGAAACCGGGCAGCCTGCGCTGCACCGCTCCAATTTTGATCGTTTTTAACTGGCCGCTACGCCTCAACGGAACCATAAGGCGCCTTCTGACGGGACAATCCCTTGCGTTTTGCGACACAAAGTTAATTGGACTTGCATTAGATACCCTTTAACGACGTCGGAACGGACCCAATGAACGTTTTGCACGTTTATTAGGCGGATTTCGGCTTCTTGCAAAGGAGCTACGCATGATTTGCCCCCCTGCCTACCGCTCAAAAAAAAGAACAAACTTTGCATATATTTTTCCCAGCAAATTCATTGATCGAATGCTTTGGATTGGAATCCCGTGGAGATTACGGCCTGTCATTTGCTATCACTCGAAGTTAAGCGGTTGGTTGCGTATTCTCTCAGCACTGACCGCCACTTTGCGGCCTTGGAGAGAGACAAAAAGGCGGTGGACGAAATGATTCGATTGTTGATTGGCTCTTTACTGTTACTTACGAGTTTTTGCCCGATGGTGTTGGGGCAGGATACGGCAGCGCCCGTTGCTGATGTGGCACCCCTTGCGGCAGCTCCGGCTCCGGAGGCTCCGGCAGCGGCACCGGCAAGCACTCTCAATTCGGGCGATCAAGCTTGGGTGTTAGCGAGTGCTGCCTTTGTTCTGCTGATGACACCAGGTTTGGCGTTCTTTTACGGCGGATTGGTCGGGCGGAAAAACGTCCTTAGCATTTTGATGCAATGCTTTATGTGCATGGGAGTCGTTACCGTCTTGTGGGTAACTGTGGGTTACAGCATGTTTTTCGGGGACGACGTGCTCGGAGGTTTCTGCGGAAACCCGATGCAGCACTTCTTGCTCAAGGGTGTTGCAACCGATCAAGCATTCCAACCGGTACCGAACGTTCCCTTGGGCATTAGCCAACAAACATTTATGGTATTTCAGATGATGTTTGCCATCATCACCCCTGGGCTAATCATCGGTGCGTTTGCAGAGCGGATGAAGTTCGTTTCGTTCACTATTTTCATTGCACTATGGAGTTTGGTGGTTTATTGCCCAGTTGCCCACTGGGTTTGGTTCGGCCCCTCCAACTTCCCATTCAACTTGGGTAGCTTCAACGCGAAGGACGCAGTTCCTGAGGGAGCTCTCGACTTCGCAGGTGGTACTGTGGTTCACATCAATGCGGGTATCGCAGCCTTGGTTGCGTGCTTGATGATCGGTCCTCGACGCGGATACCCACACCAAATCACCCCGCCCCATAACTTGCCCTTTGCAGTTCTCGGCGCGGGATTGTTGTGGTTCGGCTGGGTTGGTTTCAATGGTGGTAGTGCGTTCGGCGCAACGCCACAAGCCGTTCAAGCGTTCGTGACGACACAAGTCGCCGCTGCCACTGCAGGATTGCTCTGGTCGCTCATTGAAGTGGCTCGCAATGGCAAGCCGACGGCGCTCGGAATGATCACGGGTGTGGTTGCGGGATTGGTTGGAATCACGCCAGCGGCTGGTTTTGTCGACGTCAAGGGTGCGTTGATTATCGGAGCCGGGGCAACGATCGTCAGCTACATTTTTGTTGCCTATGTCAAGCCTGCCCTCAAGTACGATGACTCGCTCGACGTCTTTGGCGTTCACGGTATAGCAGGCATCTTCGGTGCTCTCGCGACCGGATTCCTAGCATTGCCAGGATTTGGTTTCGAACGGCTCGGAGGTGGCATGCCGCAATTCATGCTTCAGTTGAAGGCGGTTGTCACCACGATTGTTTATTCCGGTGTGGTGACGTTCATTCTCCTCAAGGTGATTGATTTGGCCATCGGATTGCGATGCACCGAGGATTCCGAAAAGATGGGCCTCGACTTGAGCGATCACGCTGAAACCGCGTACACCATTTCTTAGTGGTGGCGATGAAGCGTTGGTTCATGACCCTTCGTGATAACGCGTGAAAAAATCAAAGGCACCTTCCACTGCGGGGGGTGCCTTTTTCGTTGGTGAAGTTATTGATGGAAACGAACAAGACGCACCGGAGGGCTCACGCCCTTCCGCTACCAAGTTTATTTTAGCGGCAGGGCGCAAGCCCTCCGGTGAGATACCCTCGCGACGTACGTCCTCGCCCTATACACGAATCCCTATTCAGTTTGAATACTTGGTACAATTCTAAGTCTGCGTTGGTTCTCGGACGAATGTATCTCGTAGAGGAGTAGGTGTATGGCTTTTACCCATGGGTGGCGAGTTTTTTTGACAAGCTCGATCGCAGTCGGGTGCATCGTATCGCTTGCGAATCGTTTGATCGGTGACGATTGGCCGCAATGGCGAGGACCACACCGGGACGGCACATGGAACGAAACAGGCCTCGTTAGGGAATTGCCGCCGGGCCAATTGCCTTACGATTGGTCGGTGGAAATCGGTCCGGGGTATTCGGGACCCACCGTGGCCGATGGTCGGGTCTACGTCATGGATCGCCAACCGAAAGACCGCGATGCCACCGAGCGGATCCACTGCGTCGCATCCGCCACAGGGAAAAAACTATGGACATTCGAATATCCTGCCGAGTACCGGATCAGCTACACCGCTGGGCCTCGAGCCAGTGTGACCGTGCATGAAGGAAAAGCCTATTGCGTCGGAGCCATGGGGCACTTCCACTGCTTGGACGCAGCCACCGGTAAAGTCGTCTGGAAAAAGGACCTGCAAAGCGAGTACGAAATCCAAATGCCGATATGGGGCATTTCGGCATCTCCGTTGATCTATGAGAGTCTGGTCATCCAGCAAGTATGCGGCGCAGGAGGTGCTTGCATGGTCGCCTTCGATAAAAACTTAGGTAAAGAGGTGTGGCGGGCACTGAACGATCGAGGTGCCTATTCGTCACCGGTACTTATCCGCCAAGACGAACAAGACGTGCTAGTTTGCTGGACCGGCGACAGTCTGACCGGACTCGATCCGAAAACCGGAAACGTTTCTTGGAGCCATCCATTTCCTCCATCGCGCATGCCCATCGGTGTCGGGGATCCCGTGGTCAGTGGCGAAATGGTTTTTGTTTCGTCGTTTTACGATGGATCGCTCATGGTGCGTACTCCCAAATCCAAGACATCCTCGGAGATCCTTTGGCGAGCGGTTGGTCCGGACGAACAGCATACCCAATCCCTCCACGCGATGATCGGTACTTGTATCGTCCAAGACAATCTTGTCTTTGGTACCGACAGTTACGGCGAGTTTCGATGTTTGGACGCAACGACCGGAGAACGAATCTGGGAGAACACCACGGCAGTACCCCGAGCCCGCTGGGCAACCATCCATATGGTTCGCGAAGCCGATCGTGTATGGATGTTCAATGAACGGGGGGAATTGATGATCACCAAACTCTCTCGAGATGGTCTTGAAATCCTATCCCGGAGCCAATTGTTGGAACCGACTCGCGACCAATTGGGTCAGCGCGGCGGCGTCTGCTGGTCCCATCCTGCGTTTGCTGAGAAGAGCATCTTCGCGAGAAACGATCGGCAGTTAGTGCGTGTCTCGCTCGATGCAACGCCGCCGAAATCTAGCAAGTAGCCACGATTGCACGACCTCCAATTATCGGGGCTTGGTTATCACACCACGACCGACCCCGGGCCCTGAAAAAATTCCTAGTATTGGTTCCTAGTCATGGCTCCCTGGCCATGAGCGGGTATCGGTTTCCTCGAGGACTTCTGGACTTAGCCTGCAACGGCAGTAAACTGGAGGGAAACGGGTGGATTAACCTTTTAAGGTGCCATCACTCCATCAGCCGATGTTTGATTCGCTCGAATCGCGGTACTTCTTGGAAAAGGCATACGACATGGAATCCCAAGACGACCTGCAGCGATTTCTCCCCTTTCTGCGGGCGCTCGCGGAGGAGCAGCTGTATTCGGGACTGCGCCCCAAAATGGATCCTTCGGACTTGGTCCAGCAGACGATGTTGCAAGCGGTTGAGTCGCAGTCACAGTTCCGCGGGACCACCGATGCAGCAAAAGCGAGTTGGTTGCGGTCTATCCTGAAGAATGTCATGGCGGGATTCGGTCGGCATTTCCATCGCGACCGACGCAATGTTTCTAAGGAACAAGCGATGGGAATGGGCGGTTCGTCCCAATCCGGGCAAGGTTTCGAAATTGCTGGGGATTTCAGCAGCCCGTCGCAGCAGTTACACCGGAGTGAAGATCGACAAAAGCTTCAGGAATTGATGGGCCATTTGACCCACGACCAGCAACAAGCGTTGGTGATGCGGTATTGGCACGACCTCTCTCTCGAGGAAATCGGCCAAAATATGAACAAATCCCCAGACGCCGTAGCTGGTCTGCTTTACCGTGGAATGAAGGTTCTACGCGAGAAAATGGCTTAGGCCAAAACGAAGAAGACCTGGGGTCGTACGCTTTTTTGGAAAAACTGTCGTTTTCACGTCAACCACTCTAGCATGTGGCGTCTAAAACGCAGTGGCCCCAATTTCCGTCGATCGCGCTCAACCCAATTCTAGGTTCGGTAGACGGTCGAGGCGGAAACGGCGCCGAGCGATGTCTTTCTCAACCAAAATGCCATGAAATCCACGCCTATCAATACGGACTCCGAGTCGGAGCGGGAGCTTAACCAAGTCCTGGCCGAAGTCCTCGCTATCGACACAGTGAGGAATCCGAACGCATCGCTCGAAACAATTCTCAAAAAGTACCCTCAATGGGCAGAGCCAATCACTGAATCGTGGGACATGCACCAGCAGCTGAGCCAGTGCAAAGCCTCATCCAGGCTCCCCGTCCCAAGCCAGATCGGGAATTATGAGATCCTAGCCGAACTCGATCGAGGAGGGATGGGGGTCGTCTATAAGGCTCGCCACAAAGAACTCGACCGAATCGTCGCCTTGAAGGTCATCCGTTCCGGGGAACTAGCAGACATCGACGAAATCGCGAGGTTTCGACGCGAAGCGGAAGCGGCCGCAAAATTAGCCCATCCAGGTATCATTCCGATCTATGAAGTAGGTCAAGAAGCACACTTGGTCTACTACACGATGGCCTATGTGAAAGGTAAATCCCTGGCTGCATATCACGGAGCGAATCGCATTCCTCCAAAGGCGGCGGCATTGATCGTTCGCAGTCTCACGCAAGCGTTCGCCTACGCTCACGCACAAGGCATCGCGCACCGTGACATCAAACCGAGCAACATCCTGCTCGATGAACACGGTAATCCGATCCTGATCGATTTCGGACTCGCTAAAATGACCCACATCCCATCGGATCTGACCCACAGCGGCAGCACCTTGGGAACACCGGCGTACATGGCTCCGGAGCAAATCCAAACCACAAAAAACGTAGACGCATTGGCTTCGGACATCTATTCACTAGGTGGCGTCTTGTACTTTCTCCTCAGTGGTCGTGCTCCCTTTGCGGGCACAACATTTGACATTCTCCTACAAGCCAAAGATCGGGAACCGACACCTCCGTCGCGTTGCAACCACGAAGTCGATCGCGAGCTTGATGCGATCTGTGCACGGGCCATGGAAAAGAACCCTAATCAGCGTTACCAGAGCATGGGTGAGTTCGGAGACGATCTTGGGCGATGGATCGAAGGGCGGGCGATCCAAACGCCAACCAAATCCTTTTCGATGCGTTGCCTGCGATGGTGGCGGCAAGAGCCTGGACTCGTCGCGCACGTTCTTGCAATCGCGGCAGTGATCCCGATCGTCATCATTTCTCATTACCTCGACGAATCCAATTCAAATCAAACCATCCAATTGTTACTTCTCTCGTCCTGGATGGTACTTTGCCTACCCCTTCAAGGATGGGTGCTTCGACAAATTGAATCATGGATCCCTGCAGTCACATGGGGAATCATTGATGTCCTTTTTGTCACCGCAATCATCGCTAATGCCGAAGCTCCCAGAAGCTTATTGCTAATCGCATACCCTTTGATGGTCGCTGCCAGCGCCCTTTTTTACCGTACCATTTACGTGGCGATGATGACGATCGCATGCGCTATCGGCTTTATCGTCCTAGCTTACACGGTGAACGATCCATCGATGGCACGTCGAGATTTTCAATTGATTTACTTAACGTCGATATCGGTTCTCGGATTAACACTAACCAGCATGATATCGCGAATCAGGAACGTGTTCTCACCTCGGATTCACTAATCACACGTCCGCCATTTGCCCGAAACGATAGAAGAGGCCACAGATTATGGCAGCAGGTATCATGGCCCTGTTCCTTGCAGGTTTCATCTTTCTGATCCTTTGCCTCATTGGGCACCTGATCTGGCTAGGTATCTCCTCATTCTATCGCTCCATGTTTGGGCCCTTCTGCCCCTCATGCAACGCTCCACTCGACCCAAATGGATATTGCACGGGTTGCTTGGCAAAAGGAATTGCATCCGATTCCAAACCGAACTTGGAAAAGGATTTATTGGCCCTCAAACGGTTGCTGCAACATGCCGAGAGTAAACGTTTACTCAGCGATGCACAAATTGGATCACTGAGAAACTGCTTAATTGCTCTATCCGTAGCAAACAAGAAACCTCAGGCGGACCCTGCGCCCACGGTTGTCACGCCAGCGGTTGCCTTAGACCCACCTTCTGATCCTGCAATCGCTACTACGGTCCAACCTTTG
>CAITIE010000100.1 GCA_903892355.1 uncultured Pirellula sp.
CGAGCACGAGCACGAGCACGAGCACGAGCACGAGTGGGGGTAGGGGTAGGAGCGCGGATACTCCTTCGAATCGGGCCGACGGATGATTGGGCCACGCTTTAGAGATGAGATGTTTATCGCTGAGGCTTTTGCAACGATCGAGATCACAACGCGCGGGTTGCTAATTTTTTCGATTCAAGAGCGCATCCCGACGAACCTGGAAACCAAATACAATTCAGGCGGAATGCGTTGCGAGAGAAATGAACGGGGAATACTCAAAAAATGTTTTGTTTGGCGATGAAGTAGTCGCGTAACTATCAATTTCCAGGACGATCAGCCCCTAACGCTCGCGCCAATTCGGGATCGCGCATCAAGGAGACCGTGGGCGGACAGATTCGTATCACGACAATTTTGTCGTCGCCCGGCATTAGGACCATTCGGAACCTGGACTTTTGGTCGAGCCCACGCGGAACCAGCGGGCGGATTGCCATCTTGATTTCATCGATACTCATCCCTTGATCGGTCCGAATCGCGATAACCCGCAGAATCGATCGTCTTTCTTTATCTGTCGTCAACATCGCTGTCTGGCTATCGAGCGGTAGCAATTCGAGCGAATAGTCGTCGAAATACCGATTACCTATCTCCTCGAGCGTTCGGCCGCGTAGGACCGAAACCGCCAAACGATTTGGATGAAGTCCGTGCGACCACGCGGCAGGCCAATCGATGAGCAACCTATTCTCGGACAGCTTGGCAGCTCGCGTCAAAATTTCCGCAATCGGCCGATCCTCATAGATAACCGCGTCAGAAGGAAGCGTCTTCTGCAACCGCTTGTGCAGTTCCACCCAAGCCGCAGGACGGCAGAAATCGTAGGGGTCCTGCCCCGGCGTGAACTTGTCTCGGGGGATGGTTCGAGCTTCCCGGACTGAGTTCAAGCTCGCGAGTAGTTGCATCTGGGCGTAAGGATTGGATGAATCATTCCACTGAAGCTTGCCAGCCGCAAACGAGCATCCTTCGATCTCGAGCAACTGGATCAAAAGCTCGACGATTTCCTTCTGAGATGCAGGAGGAAGCGATTGCTCTATCCCTTTCTCCGTTTCGCTATTCCAACGTTTGAGCTGTTCATTGACGAGAAGATCTTTGGGACGGAGGTAGGGGAACCCCTCATCGTCAAAGATCAACTCTAATCCTTTGGCTTGGCATAATGTCTCCAGCAATCCGCCCACGGTTTGGTCTTCCCCAGAAAACACGATCGATTCTTCGGCCAAATCGATCCGAGCAACGTTGAGCAAAAACCAATCGAGCGAGACTCCAGCGCCTGTCATCTGATTGATCCAGTCGACCGCGCGAGGCAACGACATCGGCTTTGTCTGGACCTTGGCCAATTTACGCTTTGCGCGTTCTGTCCAAACAGGGATATCGATCGCCGCCGGGTAGTATTCGTCCTTCAACAGCACATCTGCGTTTTCGATCGCAAGTTCCTGATCGAGTGTCCGTTCCCCTTTGCCGACGTCGTCCCATTGGCCTTGGCTCGAACGGTCGAACATTTTTTGGAAGTCTTTAAAAATATCAGGAAGGTTCTCCTCGATGGGCCCGGTGGCAGACTCCGCGGCGGGCACGTCGGTATTCCCGGCCACGAGCGTTCCCTTACCATCGTCGCCGACCTTGATATCGTTCGTTGGACCAGCAACGCTAGGATTGTTATCCCCTACCAAAGGTTCTGGCTCCTTGTTTTGGCCCATCCCCGGATCTGCTGAATCCGACGCCTCGGACTTTTTAGTGGGTACCTCGCCATGAGCGCCTTCGGTTTCCGTGTCCTGCTCCTTTTCTTTACCCGGCTCTTGGTCGCGGGAAGGCACCCCGTCAGCACCGGAGTTTGGCGTTTTGTTACCGGTGGCAGGATTAGTTGCGGGATCAGGATTTGGAACAGCGATCCCACCCGGTTTCACCGCCGCGATAGGTGCCTCGGTCGATTTACCGAAGAACTTGATGAATGCCAGGAAGCCGAGAACGGCGAGCAAGCAGCCAGTGATACCGATCGCGGATAGCAGAAGAAGTTGCCGTCGTGCTTGCGAGGTTTGACTCTCCCATGTCGCGGGAGAAAGCCCGGCAGGCTTGTTCGAATCGGAAAGTAGCTCATCAGTCCGAACCGTATCCTGGCCTTCGTTGAAGGCAGGGACAAACGGTAGATCCCCTGTTTGCTCGGCAGCGGTGAAATCGGGAAGTTCTCCACCCAATCCCACGCCGAGTGGCCCCGATGGATTGGCGGGCCCGGCCGGTAGGTTACTTTGCGCGAGTTGGTTCTGAAGATCCCCTAAATCCCAATCCGCGGCATCGACCTTGGTGATCGCGTCGGAGTTGATAATCGGCCCGCGATGCGACAGTGCAGGCTTGGCAGCGGGTGTAGGCTTGGCAGCAGGTGAGGGCTTGGCTGAGGGTGCAGGCTTGGATGCTGGTGACTGGGATGCTGGTGACTGGGATGCTGGTGACTGGGATGCCGGTGACTGGGATGCCGGTGACTGGGATGCCGGTGACTGGGGGTTACTCGCTAACGGCGGGATTGGTGGGTTCGCTGCACCTTCACCGGGTGGCGGTGCAACGACCAGGATCTTGTTTTGGCAACGAGGGCATGGAAGCGTTTGACCGACCAATTGCGGATGGCGCACAACAATTTTGCTGGTGCAATTCGGGCAAACGAGTCGAAAAGGTTCCAATTGCCTGTCGTCCTTTGAAGAGAATGTGTTCTGCTCTATAGACGATTGGGCCGAACACACGTTCCATTGTATTCCGACATTGTATTGCGAAGATCCCTCTGGGGGCAAACCGGAGCAAACTTTACCGAAAGGATAGCTACAATGGGCAACATGTGCGGGGGTGGCTTCAGCGAGGGTTTCGACGATTAGCATTCAAGTGGACTTGATCGTAGTTGGGGGTGGGATCGCGGGCTGTGCGATGGCCTGGCAAGCAACCCAACGGGGCTTGGAGGTGGCGGTCATCGACGATCCGACCCCCAGCAGTTCCTCCCGTGTGGCAGCTGGGTTGGTGACACCCATCACCGGAGACAGATTGGCCTTATCATGGCGATGGAGCGAGTTCTACCCGGTTTGCAACGCTCTTTACGAACACGCTCAGCGTAGCACCGCCACCGATTTTTGGCATGTTGCTGCCGCTTGGCGAGTCTTTCAAAGCGACCCTGAACGGGAACGTTTTTTTCATCGTTGGTGGAGTGAAGAAGGCAAACGAGAAATGGCCGCATGCGGCATCACTCTCGAGCCGATGCATGAGGACCAGCTACTCCCCTTTCGTGCCCCACGGGGAGGTTTTTCCATGTGTCCAGCCGGCCGCCTGGACACGCGAGCGTATCTCGATGCGACCGCAAAGCATTTTCGATCCAAAGACCGCTGGTACTCAATGCGATTGGACTGCAACGAGGATTTGAAAGTTGCCCCCGATCGCGTGCTCGTCCCGCGGCTGGGATTGCAAGGACGCATAATGGTACTCTGCCAAGGGATCGCAGCCCGAACCAACCATTGGTTCGCTGGGTTGCCGTTGCATCCCGCTCGAGGCGACATTCTCGAGTTATCAACCGATGCTTCGATCCCCGCAGTCGTGCATCACGAAGCATGGGTGGTGCCGGTGCAATCCGCCAGCGAGCCCAACGATCATTCGCGCTGTCGCCGCATCCTCGTCGGCGCGACCTACGATCGACAATGCTTGGACACCAGCGTCGACCACTCCACCGCCCGAGGTTTTCGAAGTGAGTTGCTACAGCGATGGAACAACATGCTCGCTGCGTCAACGCCGAGCGCCGGGGTCCATGATCCAGGCTATTGCGAAGCTTCAATTGGCGGCGACGGATACGAAGTCAGCGTCCTGAGACATCTTGCGGCTGTCCGCCCGGCATCGTACGACCGCCATCCCTTGATCGGTCCTCATCCAACAGAGCCTAATTTGTATTGCTTGAATGGACTCGGGTCCAAAGGGAGCTTGATGGCCCCTCAACTGGCCAATTTGCTGCTCGATTGCATGCTGGAAAACAAAGCCATTGAACCGTCCCTCCAATGGCGTCGGCGCGAGGACAAGACGCGCGGCGACGATGATTTGCGAAGCGATTTGAGTCGGCCCCCTAAGCGTTAGCGACAGCATCGGGAGCATCTGCGTTAGGGAACCGAATCCGAGCCACGCGGACTGAGTGCGAAGCAGCAAAAAGTAGAACGGCTTCGCGAGCTCTTTGCTTACGCTAAAACCGTTCGGGGTTGTTCGGCGGTGGATTCACGCAAAACGTGTAGCATGAGATCGATGCTTCGGGCCAACTCCGATTTTGGTAACCCCGGCATGTCGCGCCCTGCTTCGACGATTTGATCCAGCGTCAACGGGAAATGGGCGAACCCAATCGGGCAGGACTTGCCACGCATCGCGTGCCAGTGATGCGACAAGTACAGAATCGCGTTGCACAAATAGGTCCCAGCATGGTACGAAATACTGGCCGGGATTCCGCCCGCGTTCAACTCGGAACTCATCTTTTCATACGGACACTCCGAGCGATATCCAATCGGGGCACCGTCGATGATCGGACCGAACATCCCACCCGGTCGATGGGTTAATCCGGCAACGTTGATTGCAATCGTCTCCAAGCGGATCGCGCAACTTCCGGGTGCTTGACCCATGTGAAGAATCGCGTCAAATCCCATCTCCAGGTCCTTGTCCATGCGTTCCGAAAGCTTGTCCAAATTCACCGGATAACGCCGTGTGACAACGCCACTGGGCACGCCGCGCGAACGGAGTAGTTCCGTGAGCGCTTCCCAGCTCGAATTGCTGCTCCAATGGTCATACGGTTCGAAAGCGGTCAGCAGAATCTTCAAGGGCTATCCCCCGGGGCTTGAATAGAGAATAGAGTTGAGCACCCGTGATCGACGGGCCTCCAAATGGAATCGGTTGCAACCTCCCTGCCGCAAGGAACGTGGGCCGCCGACAATTCAGCGAACCAGACTCGACTATAGTACTTAATTTCTCGAGGGCGAATCGTCGCCAATCGTAGGTTTTCTACGTCATGGAACGCCCACGGCTCAGGCATACACTCGCGAATACGCTAGAATTCCGGCATTCGATGGGATAAAGTGGGGTTTGAAGGGATCCCCGCTGGCGGAGTTCCCAACTCGATCTACCCGCCTTGACCATAGGATTGCTCTGGATGGACCATCTTTCTTCCTCCCCGCTGACTCACTGGATAACCTACCGTTTCCTGGGCACTCTCGCAGCATCCCTCACCCTGTTCGTCACCCTCGAACCTGCCCTTATTAGCAATGCTTCTGGCCAGGACCTTTTTCCGGACAAAGCGTTGGAAGCCGCAGTACGCCGCGAAGTCTTCGAAAAGCGTTACAACGCGGAGCCAATCACCGTAGACGATGTTAAAAATATTTCGCAGGTAGTCGGCAAAGGAAAGGGGATCAAAAGCCTCGAAGGATTGCAACACTGCAAAGCGCTGATGAAGCTCGACCTCGAGAACAATGAGATCGCGGACCTCAACCCCATCCGCGAGCTGAAATTGCTCCAGTCGATCGATCTGGCAAATAACAAAATCCAAACCTTGGAGCCCCTCACCGGACTGGTTGCTGTCCAGTACTTGCACATCGCTAACAACGGGATCGAGGACATCGCGCCGCTGACCGGAATGGTCAAACTGCAATCCCTGTATGCGTCCGGCAACAAATTCAAAAAACTCGAACCGATCTTGCCTCTCAAGAAACTATGGACTCTCGATGTCGCCGGCAGCCCGATCGAAGACTTGAATACGATCGCTGAGTTGAAAGGCTTGCAAACCGTAAACCTGAAGGGGTGCAATGCCAAGTCCTTAGACTTCACAAAATCGCTACGGGAACTGCGACTGCTCATCCTCAATGAAAACCCGAACGTTGATTTGACAGCACTCGCCGAAGTCTGCGAAGCAGACGCTCAGTCAGAACGTCGATTCGCCCCGTTCTTGAGACTGTACCTGGATGATGCCATCCTCAAGGATGAGAGCAAGAGCGCTGTCGTCGGACGATTGCGCACCGTTGGCGTTCGACTCAACCCACCGGTTCGATAGACGCCTGGGATAGGCGATGGCGGGGCCAGTGCCACTTGACTATCCCCGCCCTTCTCTCGAAGAATAAGACCACTGAAAATGAAAATGCTCTGGAGTTGCCCTGATAGGAGGCCTGAACTCAGGCCCGTAATGAGGAGAACATTGGCATTTTCTCGATCTCAAGGAAGGTCTTAATGAACGTGGTACCAATAGATACCCGATTGCCTCACACGCCAGCGTTGGCCCGCAGGGTTTCCATAGGCTCCATGGCTTCTATATGCCGTCGGGCTTCTATTATATGCCGTCGGGAGTCTATATGCTTTGCTGCCATTGCGATCAGCATTTGTTGGCATCAGGCGGGGATTGCACAAACCAGCAGCAACCTCGCCCCGGCATTTCGACCTCGTACCGATGGGATGGCCGTGCAAGATGCGGACAAGCTGCGCGAAGAATTGAAGCGAACTCGCGATTCTCGCGGACCCATCAATCCGCTGGGGGATTACGTCAAGCCACGTTCGGGCCGTACCTCAACGAACGCGGGTTTGTTAAAGAGTACGAGTGCGTCCAAAGAAGCATCCAAAGCGCTCAGCGATGATGATGAAGCGAGCCAAGTGCCATCGCTGGGAGCTGAAGCGCAATCCAGGCTCAAAGCAAACCCGCCGCAGGTTAGCTCGACGGATCTGTCGGTCGTTCAATTGCTGCCTCCATCCAAGATTCGGGATGCCGACGGCAACCCCATGTCGATGGCGATGGTCGATGACGGGTTTCGACCTGTGAACGGCCCCCGCGCGACGAGTGGCTCACTCACGACCTCACCTAGCGTGAGAACCATCATTTCGGGGCCCGTTGTACCCGCAACGTGGGAGACGCCAGTCAATGCGTACTCAATCCCTTCCTCGATGGTCCCGAACGAAATTCGGGCGTACCAAATCGACTCGGAAGCGATGACGCAACCGACGCTTGGCGGACTCCCGTCCCTACCTGCATCACCGACTTACAATCCTGCCCCCACTTACTCAGCGCCGACGTATGCGCCAGCTCCAACCACCGGCACGCTCAACAGTGGCATTACCAATCCGGTGCTTCCCCCATCGGCGAGCATCCCCTCAGCTCCGTCCACGATCTATGGTGGTGTACCTACCGTCCCGATGGGTACCGTGCCGTACGCAGGAGCTCCAACGCCTTCGGTCGTACCAGGCGCGATGCTCCCTTCCGCTCCATTGGGATCGATCCCTGCACCGACGATGCCGAGTACTGCCGCGCCGGTCACCGTGATGCCAGCTCCCCCAACCTATTTCGTACCCGGACCGCAAGGTCTCGTTCCAGGCGCGATGCCTTCGATGAACCCTGGTGCAACCTACGCACCGAACACCATGCCTTCCTATTCGAAATCGGGAACCTTCGTCAACAGCGCCCCATTCGTCAGTAAAGCGCCCGAAGCAATCGATGCCCGTTGGATGGTGTCTCCTGCGGTTTACAGCCAAGCCTACGGAGCCAATTCAAATTGTGCACCTGCTAGTGCAACCGCGATGCCGGGTTCAACAGTACCAGGCATGGGAACTGGGGCCGTGGGATCGGGCGTCTATGGAGCACCTGCAGGAATGGTACCCAACACCGCGATGCCTACCGGTGTCTTTCCCGGTTCCGCAGTCGCGCCGACGATGAGTCCCACTCCCATTGCAACCGCCTCACCGTTTACCTATACGCCTCCCGCCGCCATGCCCCCTCAAACCGTGTACGCCGCTTCGAACGGAGGTTACACACCTGTTGTCGGATTTGGTCAGGGAACCAACGCACAACTTGGCCGAGGCTTGTACGGCCAACCGACAGCGTACGTCGATGGCCAGCCGGTTCGCAATTTTCTACGGTATGTCTTCCCATAGTGAGCACTCGCCGCACGTATCTGGATCACGCTGCCACGTCGTGGCCCAAACCCGAACAAGTGGTACAGGCTTGTGTCGATTATCAAACGCAGTTAGGTGTGGCGGCTGGCCGTGGTGCTTATCGAAGCAGCGAACGAGCCGACCAAATCGTCGGAGATGCTCGCTCAGCAATCGCAGCATTGCTCGGTGAAAAGAATCCGACAACGATCTCGTTTACATCCAATGGTACGATGGCGCTGCACCTGGCCATTCATGGGTTCCTCCATGAGCTCGATCTTCGCAACACCCATGTCGTAACCACCTCGACGGAACACAACAGCGTGTTGCGACCTCTCGTATCGTTGGAGAAACAACGAGGATTGCGCTGGACCGCGGTTCCCTGCGACAGCGGGGGCAACGTCGACATCCATACGCTTCGCGATGCGGTCGAACCCTCCACGCGACTCATCATCGTCAATCATGCATCGAACGTAACGGGTGCCGTCCAAGACCTCGTCGCTATTTCGGAAATCTCTCGCCAGGCCTGTGCGAGCCTGCTGGTCGACGCGGCTCAAAGCCTCGGATTGATCGACATCGACGTCCACAATCCTCACATCGATATGCTCGCTGCTCCCGGCCACAAAGGACTTGGGGGAATGCTCGGAACCGGTATCCTCTACGTCCGTTCGGAACTCAGCCCAAAACTCCATTCACCGTGGATCGGAGGAACGGGGCATCACAGCGATCGCCTTGTCGATGATTTTCCGTGGTCGGAATCCGCAGAGTCCGGAAACCTTAACATCCCGGCAATTGCATCTCTCGGTGAAGGCGTGCGATGGCTGAGAGGAAATCATGACGCAGAAAAGCTGCGACTCTGGACAGACCGTTTGATCGACGCTGTCGAGCGTGAGAAACGGCTTCGATGGATTGGAAGCAAAGAGTCGCGAGGAGCACGGCAACCCTTGCAACGGGTGCCCGTGGTGAGTTGCACGCACGCCGATTTGAGTTGCCACGAAATGGCGATGTTGCTCGACACCACCCTCGGCATCGAAGCCCGCTCGGGGTTTCACTGTGCAGCGATGATCCATCGATACCTCGGTACCGAACACGGCGGAACGCTGCGAATAAGTCTAGGTCACACGTCCACCGACGCGGATGTCGACGCCGCGATCGAAGGGATCAAACTCCTAGGGAGTTGTTAAGCTCGGAGAACCGCGACTACCAAAGTTTTATTGATTGGATCAGGAAAAAGAAAACCACCAAGGCAGCAGCAACCATGACCGATGCCAACACCATCCACACAAGAACGGATCGATAAATCGTATGCGGTGTCGCAGCGATGATCCCTTTGTAGTGACGAGAGTAGATAAACTTCCCTTTCGCTGATAGCAACAAGTACAACATGTACGCTGAGATCAAAGTTCCGATTGGAATGCAGATCAGTCCAATCGTTGAAAAAAGGATCGCGAAGATCTTTCCCATTGGATCGAGTCGCGTCATGGTCCAGCCGGTATAATCCAGCGGTATCGCGACAGCCAATACAAACTTACCTAGGTAGACGAGTTCTCGACCTAGGACAGCCAGGTCAGGCCCATTGTTTGGAGGATACTTGTTCTTTGCATATTCAGCTCCTATCACGATACCTGACAATCCTGCCAACACTCCCAACGCTCCTCCCAAGAGATACAGCCACCCTACACCACGGATCAAAGCCTCGTCGCTCAGGTGCATTCTTCGGACGGATTCTACGTCCGAAATATCAAACTCCTGTCCCTTATTAAAACCGCCAATAGGATTTGTTGTTGGTGAATAAGGATTGTCGGACATGCATGCGTTCTCAAGGATTGCCTTCCAGATGATCGATGGCTATCTGCTCGACCCTAAAAATGCAGCAACGACTAGCAAGACAACGATAAGCAGGATAACTGCCAAAAGCACCCATGCGACAATCGATCGGTACTTGATGTGCGGTGTCGCAGCGAGGATCTCTTTGTACCGAGGGGAATAGATAAACTCCCCTTTGGCGGACAGCAACAAGTACAACGTGTATGCGGATAGAAGTGTTCCGCATGGAAAGCCCAGGAGTCCTATCGCCGTGACGATGATCGCGAGGATCTTCCCCTTGGGATCGAGTTTCCTCATGGTCCAACCGGCATAAAACTGGGCGATTGCGACAGCCAACACAAACACTCCCAGGCCGACAAACAAGCCACCTGCGATAGCGGGGGTAGGACCAGGCCCATTATTAGGAATGGCTCCCTGAAGTCCTGAGATTGCGGCAATCCCCATCGCACCGTAGGACAATCCCAACAACGAACCGAAGAACCCTCCCAGGATATACAGCGACCCCATGCCTTGGATCGAAGCTTCGTGGTTCAGATGCTGCTTTCGAATCGCTTCAGCGTCCGCGATATCGAACATCTGTCCCTGCACATAACCGCCGGGAGTTCCTGGGGTTGGAGCGTAAGGATTATCGGACATGAATCAGTTCCTAAGCTATGGGATAGAGAAGCGAGAGTATGAAAAATATCAGATCATAGAATCGTTGGCATGATCGCAGGCGAGGGGGCACTTGCCTTTATCGCGAAAAGAGTATATCGAATTGCAAGTCGACTTTGGGGCGCTCTCGCAAATTCGTAAATCCGTCCGTTTTTCATGAATGGTTCCGTGTTTCAGTAATGGTATAGTATGGCGAGTCTGGTAGCAGCTATAATTGGATGCTCCCCGATTCCTCCGCCTTGTTGATTTCGCACCCGAAATCGGAAGGATCCTTCCCGACCATGCCATTCGTCCCCCGCCCTGCGTTCGGCGCTGTTCCGTCCTCGGACGATTTTTCATCTGCTGGGGCATCCCTTCACGGGGGCGCTGGGGCATCCCTTCACGGGGGCGGTGGGGTATCGCTTCACGGGGGGGGATCCATGCTGTGCGATGGCATCTCCCGGCGTGAATGGTTGAGAGTCGGTGCGTTGGGCGCGTTTGGTCTGTCCCTTCCACAGCTTCTCAACCAGCGAGCCCTTGCAGCATCACCTCCGCAAGCGGATAAGCTCGGCGCGAATTTGCAGAGTTCGTTCGGCAAGGCAAAGAACTGCATCGTCCTTTTCTTGCTGGGCGGTCCACCACAGCATGAGACGTGGGATCCCAAGCCGGATGCACCCGCCGAAATCCGCGGAGAGTTCAAACCCATACCAACCGCGACGCCAGGCCTGCATGTCGGCGAACTGATGCCGCTGACCGCGAAATTGACCGACAAGATCGCGGTGCTTCGCGCCATGGCCACCGATGACAACGCGCACTCCTCGAGTGGCTACTGGATGCTGACCGGCTACCCTCACTCACCCAAGAATCAAGAAAACGCATTACCCGGTGCACCCAACGATTGGCCGAGCATGGCTGCCGTCGTGAGGCATCTTCGCGGCGACCAAGGCCCACTCCCTGGATCCATTCGATTGCCCGAAGAGATTTGGAATACAGGACGACTCGTTTGGCCAGGCCAAGACGCCGGTTGGCTCGGCAGCCACGATGACCCGTGGTTGGTCAACTGCGATCCCAGCCTGGCCGACTTCAAAGTGCCCGACATCGCCCTCCCCGCAGACTTGACCCCCGAACGGTTCGCTGAACGCCGCACCTTTCTGTCGCAACTCAACCGACGCCTCGATCAACTCCAAGCCCATCCGAACCTCGAGCGTTGGGGGACATGGCAATCCAAAGCGATCGATTTGATCCGTACCCACGACGCCCAACGCGCGTTCGCGATCGAGCAGGAAACCGATCAAGTCCGCGATCGTTATGGCCGCAATCGATTCGGTCAGAGTGTGCTATTGGCTCGGAGGCTGGTCGAATCGGGTGTATCTCTGGTCCAAGTCAATTGGACGCGATGGAAGAGCGATGAGGATGTTGCTCCGGCATGGGATACGCACGCAAAAAACGCGGAGCGACTCAAGACCTCGCTCATGCCGCCGATGGACCAAGCGTACTCGGCGCTACTGGAAGATTTGGAACAGCGCGGGATGCTCGACGAAACCCTCGTGGTCTGGATCGGTGAGTTCGGGCGTTCTCCGAAAATCAACGCGAGCGGTGGTCGAGATCATTGGGGGCACGTGTTCAGCGGTGCCCTTGCAGGTGGTGGCGTTCGCGGCGGTACCGTGTACGGTGCCTCGGATCGACAAGGGGCATATCCACTCGACGGCCGCGTCGAACCACAAGACCTAACCGCGACGATTTATCATTGCTTGGGTTACGCCCCATCAACAGAGATTCGCGATCGTCTAGGTCGCCCATTAGCGATCAGCAAGGGATCGCCGATAGAAGCTGTTTTGTAGTCGTACGGTTTTCAGCAACAAAGTTTTACGCTATCGCGTCCGAGTACCATCAGGAAGGCTCGTTTTCGAATGCAACGATTCGCTCGAACCCATCGCCGCGATTTCCTCGTCGCATCCTCCAGCGTACTGGCCGGATTACCCCTGGGCTTGAGCAACTTGGCTCGCGGGATTGCGATGGATAGCACTCCCACTCAGGCCCCCCCGAACCAATCCGATTCAAAAAACCCCAAGGCGAAATCGGTCATCCTCTTTTTTCTCTGCGGAGGTGCATCGCATGTCGACACGTGGGACATGAAGCCCGACGCGCCCCTGGAATACCGAGGCCCATTCCAATCGATCGCAACAAGCGCTCCCGGTATCCGCTTGTGCGAGCATTTGCCCTTGGTAGCACAACAATCTCATCATCTTGCCATCGTTCGATCGGTCGGCGCCTCGGTCAGTACCAACGATCACCACGCTGGTTACTATTACAACTTGACTGGACATGTTCCCGACCCGACCTTTTTATCACTAGGGAACGACCGAAGGCCCTATGCGGACGATTGGCCCTTCATGGGTTGCGTGGTCGGAGCGAAAGTTCCTCAGCATCCCGATTTGCCCAATGTGGTGACATTGCCCCACAAACCGAGCAAGGCCCCGTACACGCGTCCGGGACAATTTGCGGCAAAGCTGGGAGTGGAATACGACCCACTATATGTCGATGGATCGTTGGATAAACCGCTGCAATTCCAAGCTCCCTCGTTGGTCTTGACCGGCGACACCACCGCAGGCCAACTGCAATCGCGAACCGAACTGCTTCAACGGATGAACCGCGCACAGCGCGATTTGGACCGAGTCGCTCGGCAATCCCATTGGACGAAGCAGCAAGAACGTTCCATGCAGTTGCTCTTATCCTCCGGCACCACCCGAGCCTTTGACCTCGAGTCCGAACCTGTTTCGGTGCGCGAGTCCTACGGCTCGACCGTCAATGCGATGAGTTTATTGCTAGCGCGTAGGATGGTCGAAGCGGGTGTGCCTTTCATCACTATCTTTTGGAAAGAGAATGAAGCCATCGCTGACGCATGCAAGAGCGAGGGGGCTTGGGACACGCACGGCAATAACTTTGAGTGCCTCAAGAAGCATTTGCTCCCCGAATTCGATCGCGGTTTTGCCGCACTGCTCGCCGATTTGCACCAGCGTGGGTTACTCGAGCAAACGTTGGTCATGGTCACCAGCGAGATGGGACGAAAACCGAAGATCGGCGATCCGCGATCGGGCGGAACCAGCGGTGCTGGGCGGGACCATTGGACCCATTGCCAAAGCGTCCTTTTAGCCGGTGGCGGCGTCCGTGGTGGACATGCGTACGGCACCACCGATCGGTATGGAGAATACCCCGCCGACAACCCGGTGACCCCGGCCGATATCGCCAAGAGCGTTTACCACGCCGTCGGGATCGATAACTTGCAAGCGACCGATAACCAAGGGCGTCCGTACCAATTGCTCGACGAAGGCAAACCGATCCAAGCCTTGTTTGCGTGACCGCATCCGTTTACTGTTGCCGTGAGAATCCAGCTACTACTGTTCTAGAAAGCTCTCGTGCATGGCCCCTCGATCATGAATATCGCCCTGCTCGCCCATAACGCAGAACAAGCCCAGCAGCACCTGCGGGAATGCCATTTGTGCGAACATCATTGTGGAAATGATCGAACGAATGGAGTTCGAGGAAAATGCCATGCCTTGGATGAAGTCCGCGTATTTCGCCATCGCGTCGAGTGGGGCGAAGAGCCGGAGTTAGTACCGTCCCATCTCTTCTACACGTCAGGTTGCGATTTGCGATGCAAGTTTTGCATCGCGGAGGAGAACGCATTTAATCCAAAACTAGGAACCCTTCTGACCCCCGAATTTTTAAAAACCTCCATCGCATGGGGCCGCACCCAAGGCGCCAAAAACCTTCAATGGGTCGGGGGAGAACCCACGATCCATTTGCCGGGAATCCTTGAGGTCATGAAGGAAATAGACGACCTCCCCGATATCGTTTGGAAGTCCGATTTCTTCTCGAGCACCGCCGCGTTGGATTTGCTCGATGGCGTCGCCAAATACTACGTTGCCGACTTCAAATTCGGAAACAACCAGTGCGCAACATCGGTCGCGGGGGTTCCTCATTACGTCGAGACCGTTTCTCGGAATCTCAAGCATGTCCTCGAGCGTGGGATTCTCATCGTCCGGCACCTACTGCTCCCTGGCCACTTCGACTGCTGTTACCGACCTATCGTGGATTGGATTGCCAAGCAGATGCCTGAGGTTCGGTTTAGTCTTCGCGATGGCTATTTGCCCAAGTGGCAAGCGAAACATCACCCGGCGCTTCATGGGTACATTACGAAAAAAGACGCAGAGATGGCGAGAAAGCTTGCGGAGGCGAAAGGTCTGCGACTTGTTTAAGGGGTCGAGCCATGCGAAACTTCATCGGAAGCTCGTTGATTAGGAGTGCGGAAGGTGGACGCTGAAGACGAAACATCGCTGACCGAATTGGAACTTATGCCCGACGGACGCATCTTCGTCTTCGGCGCCTCAGGTCCGATCCTTGAAATTCTCAGCCAGCTCCAAGCACCAGACGACCGGTCGGTGACATCACGTCTTCAAGGAGTCTCCCAAAACCCCTCTAGCCACGCCCCGGAAGTCGCAGTATCGCAATCAGCCCGATCAGCCCCATCCGCTCCGCAAGCACCGGCAAAGATTCATACTGAGCAAGAGAATCGGGGTAAGGATTCTGTTATACTGGAGTGACGTGTGGGTTCGCGATAGCCATCATCATCATTGGCATAGGGTACCTTTCTCGCTCTTCAAGTTCGTCCAGGAATTCGTTCAGTGCCAGATCCATCGCCGGAACCCCATTCTGATCCAGGGGCAACTTCAAGTCCCTCGCGGAGTAAGACCAACCCGGCCACCCAGGAAATCGATGTCCTGATTCGTGCTCGTTACCCGATCATCTATGTCTCCACCTGGGAAGAAGAACGTGTCGAGCAAAGCCTTCGTCAAATCGCTAATGCACGCAAGAAACACCTTTACACCTGGACCATCACCCAGGGACTGATCAAGGTTGGCAGCGAACCGAGACCGGGCAAGAACGCATCGAATAACACCATGGACCCGTTGGTCGCGCTCGACCAAGTCATCCAGCATGTGGAGCCATCGATCTATTTGTTTAAGGACTTTCACCGATTCACCTGCGATGAACGGTGCAACCTTACGGTCATTCGAAAACTGCGCGATGTGGCGTACCAAATCCGCGACAGTTACAAATCGATTATCATCACCTCTCCGCTCGTCAAAATCGCACCGGAACTATCGAAGGACATCACCTTGGTCGAGTTCGGGCTTCCCGATACCAGGGACTTCGGCAAACTGCTCGACCGAATCGTCGACGAGGTCAAGGACAACCCGAAGGTCAAAATCGATTTGAACCCGGTCGCACGGGAGCAATTGCTGCAAGCGGCTCGCGGACTGACACTTAAAGAAGCGGAGAATGTCTTCGCGAAAACACTGGTCACGGACAACCAGTTAACCGCGGATGATATCGATATCGTCTTCAGCGAAAAGCGTCAGATCATCAAGAAGGACGGACTGCTCGAGTATTGCGATACCGTCGAAGATATATCGATGGTTGCGGGGCTCGATAACCTGAAGACGTGGCTCAACAAGCGAAGCGTTGCGTTCACCGACAAGGCCAAGCAATTCGGGCTGATGCCCCCGCGCGGTGTGCTCTTGCTAGGCGTTCAGGGCTGTGGAAAAAGTCTCTGCGCCAAAGCCGCAGCGAGCTTGTGGCATGTCCCTCTCCTGCGGTTTGACCTAGGACGTATGTTCAGCAGCTTAGTCGGGTCCAGCGAAGAGAATGTTCGCCGGGCTATCCAAGTCGCCGAAAGCGTCTCGCCGGCCATCCTATGGATCGATGAAATCGACAAAGCGTTTGCCGGTGCCACTTCCTCGTCCGGGAGCGACGGGGGAACGTCGTCGCGCGTCTTTGGATCCTTGTTGACGTGGCTGTCCGAAAAGAAATCCTCCGTCTTTGTGATCGCAACTGCTAACGACATCAGCCAACTCCCCCCTGAATTACTCCGTAAGGGACGGCTCGATGAAATCTTTTTCGTGGATCTGCCGGACCACTCCGAGCGGAAAGAGATCTTTGCAATCCATTTGAGAAAGCGGTCCAGGGATCCCGCCAAATTTGACCTGAGTCGTCTCAGCGATCTGACCGCTGGATTCAATGGTGCGGAAATTGAGGAAGCGATCATCTCAGCGATGTTCGACGAGTTCAGCGGAGGGATTTCCATGGATACAAAACTCCTGGAAAACAGCGTTCGCGAAACAGTCCCCCTCTCCAAAACGATGAGCGAAGAACTGTCGCGATTGAGAGAATGGTCCCAAGGCCGCGCACGACCTGCGAGCAAAACCGCGGCGATCGACGAACAGAGCCTAATGCGTCGAAAGATTGAACTGTAAGATGCAACGAACGTTTGGATGATCGGTCAGAACAAAAAACTATTGCTAAAGTAAATAGGAGAAGGAGCACGAGATGAGTACCGTATTGGTCGTTGCCCCGATAGTTATTGCTAATTGGCCGATGATCACCGCAGCGGTGACCGCCGCCATTGCGACGAGTGGATTCACCGCTATCCAGCATGAGGCCTTGAATATCGCGTCGCAGATGAAATCGAAGACGCGGGAGACGATCGAGGTAGACGACAGCGAAGTCCTTACGGATACCTTTGGTACCGATGAGGCCATAGTAGTCGAACGCGATGGAATCACGGCAACCTTTAAACGGGACTCCAAGGGTGCGTTGCAAATATGCATGGAAGGGGACCGCGTGTCCAAAGCGCAACTGCGTGCCATCGGTGAAGACCTCCTCGGCCGCGTAACTCAGCAGTACGCGTATCACCGCATCGTTTCCGAACTGAAAAACCGAGGCTTGACCATCGTCGACGAAGAGATGACCGAGACCGAATCGGTCAAGATCCGCGTTCGCAATTGGTAGAATCACTCATCAAATCGATCCACCCGACTTGTCTTCGGACCGACGTAAGGAACAAAAAATGGCACAGGAAGAAATCGAAATCGAAGTGGACAAGCACGGGCGGGTGACGATCAAAACGATTGGCATCAAGGGAAAACGTTGCTTGGAAGTAGCAGAAGCGTTGGCCGAGATCATCGGCAAAGAAGAGCAACGTACGATGACCTCGGAGTTTTACGAGAACGAGGTCCATGTGCAAAACCGGATCGAAATCCGCAATCAACGATAGTTAGCCAGTGATCATTAGGACTGCCGGATGCAATGCCCTAGCTGTGACTTTAACAATATGCCTGGGATGAAACGGTGCGCTCGTTGCCAAGCGAGTTTGGCGTTGGATTCCGTCGACGTTATTCCTCCGCGCGCGAGCCAGCGTGAGAAAACTATCCCGAACTGGCTACGATCGACAGTGAACCGCATTCGGTATGGTGCTGCGGACGCTGCGAATGATGCATTGCGTGCGAAACGAGGAGAAGTCAATTTTCGATGGACACTCGGAGATTATCTTTGCTTGCTCGTGGGAGGACTCCAGCAAAGCGTGCGAGGCGAATTGGCGGGTTGGTTTTGGCTGGGCGGGTGGATCGTATTGTTCATTCTCTCTGTCGGCTTCGCAGGAACAGGATTCGGGAGCGTTTGCCTCGGATTGCTCTTTGCGGTGCATGCGATGTCGATCGCGGATATTTTTTTTCGGCAGCAGGAAGAATGGGGGACCCGCGTTCGGTTCATGGGAGTGGTGGCGCTCGCCCTCGGTTTGATTTACGGAGGAACCATCCGGACACTAGGGGCATTTGTAACCCCGATCCGATTCCTGTCCGAAACCACGGATCTAAGTTCTGGAGATGTAATTTGGTATGCAGACGCGAGCCCAACCAAGAATGGTCAACTGGTTGCCTACGACATAGGGCGACTTGATTTCAGTTATCGAATCAATAACGCCCCAGCCATTTTCCGTGTCGGGGGAACGCGAATCAATCGCCAAGTCGCCGAAGCAGGCCAAGTGGTGTCCTGGCGGAACAATACGTTATTCGTGGATAACAAAGAATGCGAGTGGCAGCCCAGGAATTTCATGGAGCGTGTCGCCGATTTTGAAATTCCAGTGGATGACGGATATATCTTTGTTTCCCCAGAGGGGATCGTTCCGGAAAACGCAATCGGTATGCTCGGTGCTCCAATCTCAATGCCCACCGTCACTTCCAATAAAATCATTATGGGTAGAATTGGTCTCGTTCCGAAGCAAAGAGTCTTGGGACGCGTGTTTCTGCGGTCCTTTCCGTTGACTGCGATCCGTTGGTACTGAACAAAAATGAAGTACAATGAGGCAAATCGATCGCAGGGATCCGAATCGTTCGCATGGATCGTTGGATTGAGTGTTTAGCGGCCTACAGGAAATAGCACGTGACGAGATTTGGAAAATTGGAGTTTGACGACGGGGATTCTCTCGACCCCGAGAACCAACAGGAGATGTCCCTCAGCGCGCAGGAGACCGAGACGCATTGGCTAAAAATGGCCGATAGCAATCGTCGTGAGGGCAAGCATGAAAACGCACTCCGATTTTACTCGCGAGCACTTGAGATCGACAAAACCATCATGTCGGCGTGGGTTGGCCAAGTCCAAATGTTGATCTTGCTCGGTGAGTATCCGCAAGCGAGCACTTGGAGCAAGAAAGCCCTTGAGCTGTTCCCAAACCATGCGGATCTGCTGGCCGCACAAGCCCAAGCCGAATGCCGCCGCGGAGACTTAAAACAAAGTAACCATTTGATCGACGGGGCGATGAAAGTCCGTGGCGAAAGTGCGTACCAATGGCAAGTCCGCGGTGAATTGATGATCGCGCTCAAGCAACGTACGGATCGGCATTGCTTTGACAAGGCCCAAGTCACCTCGAGCGACAGTTTGGTCCCTCTGGAGTCAGCCCTTATTTATCTGCATCACCACGAGTACGCTAAGGGAGCCCAGCGCGCCTCTATGGCCGTCGAAAAATCTCCGGAGTTGTATTTTGCATGGTATGTATTGGGGCAATGCCAAGAAGGAGCCGGATTGGACGACGCGGCGATTCGCAGCTACAAGCAATGCTGCAACTTGTGCCAAAACCACGAGCAGGCCAAACAGCGTTTGAACGTTCTCGAATCGAGAGGATGGAACCCAATTCGCTCCCTCGGCAAACTCTTCCGCAGAAGTTAGCTCACACTGTCCTACTCATTGGATCTCCATGGCCATCACGATTGAAAAAGTACTCTCCTCGGCCCGCAAACTCGGGGCCAGCGACGTGCACCTCGTAGGCGGGATAGCACCTGCGATGCGAGTCCATGGAGAGATCCGTGTCGTCGACGGTCCGCCAATGCAGGAAGAGGATCTGAAACGCATCTACGACAGCTTGCTCAATGATGTGCAAAAAGCGACCTTCGAAAAAGAATGGCAAGTCTGTTTTTCGCGGCGATTGGAAGGGATAGGTCGGTTTCGCATCAGTGTATACCTTCACGCAGGTTCCCCTGAGTTCTCGATCCGCCTTAGCGAAAATAATGTCCGATCCTCGGAAGAGCTCCAATTGCCCGAAGCCATTGATGATCTATGCCGTCTCACGGATGGACTCATCCTCATCACCGGCCCCACCGGCATGGGAAAGACCACCACGCTCAATTATATCATCAACATGATCAATTCGACCCGTAGGACCAAGATCATCACGATCGAGGATCCCGTCGAGTTCGAGCATGTCAACAATCGCAGCATCATCATCCAGCAGGAAATGCTCGGCGATGTGAAATCGTATCAAAGCGCTTTACGGCATGTACTGAGACAGGATCCCGATGTGATCGTCGTGGGAGAAATGCGCGATCTCGAGACGATGGAAACGGCGTTGATCGCCGCCGAGACAGGGCACTTGGTTATCGCCACGCTGCACACCCCCGACTCCATCCAAACCATTCAGCGTATCTACAGCGTATTCCCAGCCGAACAGCAAAACAGCATTACGGTTCAACTCGCAAATAGCTTGCAAGCGATCATCGCGCAGAAATTGCTTCCCAAGGCCGAAGGAAAGGGATTGATCCTCGCGACCGAGATTTGCATCGCGACCCCTGCGGTGCGAAACCAAGTCCGCGAGCGGAATGTGCACCTGCTCTATAGTGAGATGCAGACGGGCCGAAAAAATAAGATGAACACAATGGATCAATCCCTCTTCGATTTGTACCAACGTGGCGAAATAACCTACGATGTCGCACTGTCCAACGCTCGAGACCCAAACCACATTCGAAACCAAGTCGAAAAGAAGCGTTAAACGGATGCTGGCACGCACCACAGCGCTCTCAAGTTCGGATAAAATCGGCCTCCTCGTCAACACGCTACTATTTGTTGCTCAAGGAACACTCCGTGCGATTAATCCGATTTTTCTTGATGCCTGCAGTGCTAACAGGTCTGTTACTTCTCGGGTGCGCGAACCCTCAGGTGCGTAGCGAAACAACTACCGCCGCAATTCAAGCCGATGGCCAAGAGGTCAAGTTTTCTCGGATCGGCACCGGTGATTACCAGTCTTTCGTCGGCAACTGGGATGACCAAAAAGACCCAGCGTTGTACGCCGTGCTGCAGTCGCCCGAACAGTTCGCGGAAATCTTTCACCCAGCGCCCACCAATCCACCCAGGAAGCCATTCGCACCGACCGGGGAGCTTTTTCAAAAAGAGCAAATTCTGCTTGTTTCGCGCGTGATGCCTGCCCCGGAAAATATGGACAAAGCCTTCGAAGTTCAACGGGTTACCGCCAACGGTCAGGAATTGACTCTTCACTATCAATTGCAACCACCCACCAAAGGTGCGAGCTACACGGTCAAAAATTTTCTCGCCGTTCGCGTCCCTAAGGGCAACTACACTCGGATCGCCTTTGTGGAGAACGGAAAGAAGATCGGGGAACTCAGACCAGCAGAGGGTTTTTGGAGTGTGCCCAAGTTCTCGGTGAACGGAAAACCGTAAGCCATGATCATCACTAGCATCGATTATTCCAAGAATGGGAAGCAGCAAAGCTTCCTGAGAGTCCCTTACTCGCATAATCTTGGAGGCTGGGCCAACGTGATGATCCCCATCACGGTATTGGCCCGAGGTGAAGGACCGACCGTCTTGGTGCTAGGCGGAAATCACGGGGATGAATACCAAGGGCAAATCGCCGCCATGCGATTGGCTCGAGAATTATCCTCCGATGCAATCCATGGCCGGTTGATCTTGATCCCATCCCTCAATTTTCCTGCGGCAAAAGCGGCGACGCGATTATCGCCACTCGATGGAATGAACATGAATCGCGCATTCCCGGGGAATGCCGAGGGAAGCGTGACCAGTCAAATCGCCCACTACCTAACCCACACCGTTTTTCCGATGTCCGATGCGATCATCGATATCCATTCGGGTGGGCGTAGCATGGACTTTGTTCCTTGTTCCCACATGCATTTGGTTCCCGATCGAACGCAGCGTCGCAGGATGCTCGAGGCGATGCTCGCTTGGAATACCGACTTCTCCTTTCTCTACACCGACATTGCGGGATCGGGTCTACTCCCCGTGGAGGCGGAGAACCAAGGCAAAACGGTTGTGACCACGGAACTCGGTGGTGGTGAAGGCGTGCCGGCATCGGTCCATCGTATCGCACAGGGGGGCCTTCGAAACGTTTTGATGCACCTCGGCGTCCTCGAGGGCGATTTGCAAACACGGGAATCTCTTGGAAAACCACCTGCGATCCTTACCCAGGCGCTTCATGCCGACAATTATCTGCTGGCTCCCGAATCCGGTGTCTTTGAAGTCGCAGTGGATCTCGGCGATCGGGTTTCACGCGGACAACCCGTGGGATACATCCACCATCTCGAACGCCCCGATCGAGACCCCGAAACCATCGAATCCTCGCGCAATGGATTTCTCATCACAGCCCGCGTCCCATGCTTGACCCAACAAGGGGACTGCGTCGCGGTCATCGGTGAAGAAGTCGCTGTCGAATCGTTGCTCTAAAGCCGGAGCATGTGTGGTGGCTGAAACCAATCCAAACGAAGAACTGGCCCCCTCCTCACGTTTCCGGGGGGCATCCACATCGATCAATCCGTACACTTCGACATCGCCTCAAAGCGATCCCTCCGTCGCAACAAATGCATCGGCTCCCTTCCCATCGGCTCACTTCCCATCGACGGCAAAGATCGTTGCACTCGTCGGCTTCATGTGGGTCGCCTACTTCTTGAACTACTGCGACCGCCAAGCGGTCTTTGCGATGTTCAAAGTCCTGAAGGTGGATCTGGCGATGACGGATACCCAGTTGGGCTGGGTGGGTGCTATCTTTTTATGGGTTTACGGCATTGGATGCCCTATCGCCGGTAAACTCGCCGATACCTTTTCCAAGCGGCATCTGGTTGTGGCTTCGTTGGTACTCTGGAGTGCGGTGACAATCCTGACAGGAATGTCGATTTCCGTTTGGATGCTGTTGGGCTTGAGGGCCGCCATGGGGATCTCAGAAGCTTTGTACATGCCGGCGGCGATCGCGCTCACGGCGAATTCAACGCCGAGCCATCAACGGTCTCGGGCAATCGCGATTTTAACCACAGCGCAGATCGCTGGAACCGTCGCCGGTGCATGGTACGGTGGTTGGATGGCAGAGCAAGGACTATGGCGATACGCTTTCTTTGCGCTCGGGGCGGTCGGAATCCTATATGCCATTCCTTACGGATTCTTCCTTCGCCACGTTTCAGAACCTGGCGAAACCATCGACGAACCTGCGCTATCGAATCCTGAATTGAAATTCAAACAATCCATAAACTCAGTTGCACTTTATGAGATTCCGACGTTTTGGTTGCTGTGCCTTGCATTTCCAATTTTTGTTTTCGGGCTTTGGATGCTGTACTCTTGGCTGCCAAACTACCTGCAGGAAAAGTTCAACCTCGGGCTCGCCGACGCAGCCTTTGCGGCCACAGGATCGATGCAGTCATCCACGATGATCGGATTGTTTTTGGGTGGGATGCTTGCGGATAAACTCGCCAAGCATACCCGTTCCGCCCGCTATTGGTTGTTATGCCTCAGCATGCTCGCGTGCGCTCCCTGCATGCATATGATTGGACAAAGCCAATCCCTCTCGGCAACCTACCCGTGGCTGATCGGTTTTGGCCTCTTCAGCTCGCTGATGATCGGAAACATTTTTCCGGCCGCCTTCGAAGTGGTACCGAAAGGGTCTCGCGCGACGGCCGTCGGGATTCTCAATTTTTGCGGTGCGATGCTCTCTGGGTTTGCGCCGCTGGCGGTAGGTGCTTGGAAAAGCTCGATTGGGATTGAACGCATGCTGTCGATCGCGGGGTTGGCATATCTCGTCGGGGCGATTGTAGTTTGGTGTGCGATCCAATTTTTCCTAAATCGCGATCTGGTGGAAACGGAAGGACGGTAACGCCGATCCTAGGGGCTCGAGAGAAAGAAAAGAATCCCATGAAACGAATACTGATTGCTGAATGCAAACAAGAAGTATCGACCTTTAATCCGAACGGGAGCGATTACGAGGACTTTGGCGTTCGTTTTGGGAACGAACTGATCGAGTACCATCGCACAGTTCGCAATGAAATCGGGGGTGCGCTCTCTGTGCTCGACAAGCGCAGCGATGTCGAACTGGTCCCAACCTATAGCGCATTTTTCATCACATCGGGAGGTACGCTCAAGGGGAGTGCATGGGAGCGAATCGCGAGCGAGTTCTTGGAATCCATTCGAAACGCTGCATCGCAGGGCCCGCTCGATGGCGTTTACTTCTGCATGCACGGCGCGATGGCGAGCGAACTGGAGTTGGACCCCGAGGGGTACTTGTTGCAGGAAAGTCGCAAGATTCTCGGGGAACAAATCCCCATCGTGCTATCGTTGGATTTGCATGGCATTCCAACCGATCGCATGTTCGCGCACAGCGATGCCATCGTTGCGTATCACACGTACCCTCACGTCGATTTTTTCCAAACCGGTGAGCGCGCGGCAACATTGTTGCTGCGCATCCTCGACGATGGTGTGCAACCGGTCACGGCTAAAGTCTCAATCCCCGCGCTTGTTCGTGGCGACGAACTGATCACCAAGACAGGTCTTTTTGGGAAATGCATCGACCAGGCTAAACGCATCGAATGCTCGGCGAACGGACTTTCTGCGGGAATGTTCATCGGCAATCCTTTCACCGATGTTCCCGAATTGAGAACGACCAGTTTTGTCGTGATGGATGGTGAGGAGACGCGGGCAGCCGCATCGGCGCTGGAGATCGCACGTGAGTTTTGGGAATATCACGAGCGGATGCAGGTTCCACTGGTATCGATGGATTCGATGGCATCGAGGATGATGGAGCGCGATCGCACGAATCGTTCTGGTACGGTAGCCCTCGTCGATGCGGCCGATGCGACCAGTTCCGGCGCTTCCGGCGATAGCAACGCGATTCTTAAATCGCTCCTGCGTGTAGGCTACCGCGGCCGAACGTTGCTCGCAATCGTCGACGCACCTGCCGTGCAGGCTGCGTTTGCTGCGGGGGTTGGTGCCACGATTCGAGTTTCGCTCGGCGGAACCTTGGATCCAATGCGATTCGAGCCGTTCGAGGTTATCGCCAAGGTTCGGATGCTCGGGGACGGAACGTTTCGAAGCGAATCGTTTGGAGAGCTTTGGAGATCCGGTTTGACGGCCGTGTTGGAATCGGGCTCCTACACGATCGTTGCCAGCAGCCGAGGGGTCAACCTCTACGATCGATCGTACTACTATGCCAATGGTCAGAATCCCAAAGCGTTCGATGCGGTGGTTGTCAAATCTCCGCATTGCCAACATCATATGTACGCTGCGTGGTGCGATGAGATGATCCTGGTGGATGCACCCGGATCCTCGAGCGCGAATTTAAAGAGCTTGGGCCATACGCGTTGCCCGAGGCCGATATTCCCGTTGGATGCGGATGTCCCATTCGAGCCAACAGTTCAAATTTTTCGAAGAGATCGAAGGACCTGATGAAAATCCGAGAGATCCGTTGTGCCGGGTTGCGAGGCGCGACCCCTGAAGGTGGTTGGAGCAACGAATTGCGCCCCGAGGACTGCGTGCATACGTTGCTCACCGTCCATACCGATACAGGAATGGTCGGCCTCGGAAGCGTCTTTACCAATGATGAGTTGGTACGGGCCGCGCTGCGGATCCTCGAGCCGCTCTATCGGAATGAATGTGCGATGGAACCCGAGCGCGTGAGTGAAAAACTCCATCAACATATGTTTTGGATGGGACGCGGGGGCTCGATCACGCATGCGATCAGCGGTATCGACATCGCCCTCTGGGATTTGCTTGGAAAAGCGACCGGACAGAGCGTTAGCCGGCTTCTCGGTGGCCGGTATGCGGAACGCGTCCAGCCCTACGCATCGCTCTTGATGGACGAGCCTCACGCGATGCGAGAGCATTTGCTCCGAGTCAAAGAACAGGGATTTCGTGCTTTTAAGATCGGCTGGGGGCCCTTTGGTCGCAAGGATGCAGCCATGGACGAAGCGATCGTCGCCGCGGCTCGCGGTGCCATCGGTGCGGACTGCAAGCTGATGGTGGATGCAGGTGGCTCCGATGCCCATTGGCATCGCGGTTACAAGTGGGCTCTCAATACGGCGAAAATGCTTGCTAATTACGACGTGACGTGGTTTGAGGAGGCACTGTCTCCGGATGCACTGGAAGATTACGTTCTGCTTCGAGAACATTCGCCTGTTCCGATATCCGGAGGGGAGGTGCTGACGCGTCGGCAGTCTTTCCTGCCATGGTTGTCAGCGCGAGCCTTCGATATTGTCCAGCCAGATGTCACCAAGGTGGGAGGGATCAGCGAGGAGCGGCGGATCGCTTGGATGGCTCAAGATTACGGAGTCCAGTTCGTACCCCATGGCTGGAACACGGCAGTAGGACTAGCCGCAGATCTTCATCTCGCCTCAGCAGTTCCGAACACTCAGTTCGTTGAGTATTTAACAGGTTCGCCTTTCATCGATGAGATCACCTTGGGTGGATGGAAACTCGATGCCGAGGGAATGCTCAACGTCCCAACCGGTCCAGGATTGGGGCTGGAACTCGACCCAGACCAAGTTGAAAAGTACACCGGCGTCCGCAATTTATTGAGCTGATTATTGATCTGACGCGCGCTGCATTTTAGGATCTGCCGTCCGCCAGGTTCGTCGTGCTTGTGCTTGTGCTCGTGCTCGTGCTCGTAATCGTGCTCGTAATCGTGCTCGTAATCGTGCTCGTAATCGACTCGAGGCGGTCATGACAGAACACGTCATTGTTCGGACCGATTCGCTGAACGAGGCCCTTTTCCCGTCTTACTAATGCCTCGCCGTGCGCGGTAATTGCTAGCGTACTGGATGCTTCCGCTGCATCACCACTATTTAGGGGGGTGTTGGTCTTGACGCTTTCCACTGCGATTTCCTAGCCTCCGGTGACATTACATCTTAGGAAGCCATCGAACGACCGGCCGAGCAGCCAATCGTCTCCAAACCAGGAGACTTGGTAGTCGTCGTCGGCGAGTACTTCCAAGCGAAAAAAGGCGGAGCGGATGCGAACCTTGTACCTCCTGATCTCTAGAGCATTGCGTTGGACTCCTGCGCATATTGTTTGCCTTGCATGTTGGTTCCTTCATCTGGCATCGGCGTTTGCGTTTCAAGAGGGCGAGATCTTGTTGCGACGCGATATTGCCGTCGATCGTTTGATGATGCCAACCGCGCAAGGTTACTTGAAGCAATTGTTCCAAGGAAGAATCTATGCGAATCCTGCGAAACAGAACTCCGTATTGATTCAGGTCGGTCAGGAGACGGTATCCGTTCAGTTCCTCGAGCCGCAGAACAGCGTTCGAATTGAGGGTCCTCGCGGGTTAGCGACGGACATCGCGATGTTGACATCTGAGATTAGTAAGTCCAACCGCGAATCTTCGGTACGTGTCGTACCGCTCAACGACAATGGCCAAGCATCTTGGGCGATATTTTCGCAGCGAGCCGAAGCAGCGCGATTGAAAAGCAGTTCCAATGGCGGAAGTATTTCCGCGGGCTCCGGCCCGAGCATCACGAACTTTCTTCAACCGCGAGGCACACGACAAACACCATCGCGCAACGGACCCAACGAAATCGATCGCGATGGACAAATCCGATTGGCATCGGGGATGCGCACTCAAGCGGAACTCCTCACTGGGGGCGGACCTTCTGGAGCGGCACAGCCTCCCTCTTTGCAGCCCCCTAACAACGCTGCTGCTGCGAATCCTGCTCGCGGCCAGGATGAAAATCCTAAGAATGAACCACCTTCGATGCTGCCATTGCCCCAATTCGAAGGGGTGCAGATCGAAATGCTGCCCGAACTCGATGCGGTAATTCTGCGTGGGCGAGACCAGCAACTGACAGATCTTTCGGAGATCATCAAACGATTGGACGAGACGAGTCGACTGACCCGCCCTGAAATCGAAATCATCCCGCTCCAGTATGTGAACTCGAGCGCAATTTCCGAGTTGATCGAGACCACCCAGGAAAAGCTCGTGGGAACTCGCCAGGGGCGAATTACCGTGACACCGCTCGGCACCCCGAATGCGTTGCTCTTGATCGGTTGGGGCGAGTCGATGGTAGCCATGAAAGAGTTGATTCAGAAACTCGATCAACCCTCGAGCATCGATAGTTCGTTTGCAGTGATCCCCTTGCAACATGCAATCGCTAGCGAGATCCAAACGCAACTACAAACGTTCTTTAAGTCAAAGGAAGGCTTGGCGCCTGTCATCAACACCGTTGCCGATAGCCGCTCGAATGCGATCGTCGTCCAGGCATCACCTCGCGACCTCCAGGAAATACGTCGGATACTAAAAGAGATCGATGTCCCACGCGGAGGATTGATGCAGTCCGCTCGCGTCTTCCAATTGAAATACAGCTTGGCTGCGGACATTGCTGAGTCCCTCCAAGACGCATTGACCACGACGACAGCAGACCGCAACAAGAGCATGCAGCTCGTCGACGAAAATGGTCAACCCATCGTGACGAGTGGCGTTTTGGGAACTACCAAGATCTCGGTCAACGAACGGAACAACTCGATCGTTGTGTCGTGTGCTCCGGAGAACCTGGCCCTCGTAGCCCAATTCATCGAACAGCTCGATACGCCCGGCGACGTCGCCAAGATCAAGATTTTCCCGGTCAGGAATGGCGATGCAGCTTCCTTAGTTGAAACCTTACGTTCACTGATCCCATCCGCAGGGACCACAGCAACGAACAACTCGCAGCTTTCCAGCTCCCCAGATGAAAGTTCGTTACTTGCGCTTCGATTCACTGTCGATACGCGAGGCAACAACATCATTGCCATTGGCTCGGAAGGTGATCTCAGAATCGTCGAGGCCCTTGTGATGCGTCTTGACGAAGAGGACTCCGTATCGCGAAAGAGCACTGTCTACCAGTTAAAGAACTCCCCGGCCGTGGATGTCGCATTGGCCATCAACGAGTTTCTGCGAAGCAAGCGGCAAGTGGAAATCGCAGCGCCCGGTGCCGCTAACCCATTTGAGCAACTCGAGAAAGAGGTTGTCGTTGTTCCGGAGCCAGTTCAAAACAAACTGATTATGAGCGCAACACCTCGCTACTATGACGAGATTGCGAGGCTTATTGAGGAATTAGACCAACAGCCACCCCAAGTCATGATCCAGGTCATGATCGCTGAGATTACGCTGGGGAACACCGATGAATTCGGTGTTGAAATGGGACTTCAGGACTCCGTCCTATTCGATCGAAGCTTGCTCGGCGATCTAGTAACGCGTACGACAACGACCACAACGTCTACACCTGCGGGTGTTGTCACGCAAACCGCGCAGGAGATCGTCGCCGCTTCCAATGTCCCGGGATTCAATTTCAACAATGTCGATCCCCTTGGAAACAGCGGGTCGGCAAGAGCCTTGAACTCTGCCCCATACGTTGGTGGTCAAGGGCTCTCCAACTTTAGTGTTGGCCGAGGCAATGAAGAGTTGGGTTTCGGTGGCTTGGTATTGTCGGCTAGCAGCGAAAACGTCAGCTTCCTTTTGCGTGCACTGCAAGATTCTCGACGGCTGGAAATTCTCAGCCGTCCCCAAGTTCTGACCCTCGATAATCAACAGGCGTTCATTCAAGTGGGTCAGCGGGTGCCTCGTATCGTTAATTCCATCATCAATCAGAACAACACGCAAAACGTGGTTGCTCTTGAAAACGTTGGATTGATCATCGGTGTCACGCCTCGGATCAGTCCTGAAGGAAACGTCGTCATGGAGATCGACGCGGAGAAATCGAAATTAGGTCCTGAAAACGAGGGTATTCCGATTTCGATCTCTCAAAACGGAACGGTCATTCGCTCGCCGCGCGTCGATACGATCACCGCCCAAGCGACCGTGAGCGCTGCGGATGGGGAAACGATCATCCTCGGCGGTCTGATCTCAAAAAGCACTCGCACGTTCCACCGCCAAGTTCCTTTCCTCGGTGATATCCCGATCATCAAGTACTTGTTCAGCTATGATTACAACTCCAATCAGCGTACCGAGCTGCTGATCATTATGACCCCGCATGTGATCCGATCTCCAGGAGATATGGAACGGCTGAAGCAAGCGGAGTTCGCCCGGATGAGTTGGTGCGAAGCCGATGTCTTCGACCTTCACGGCGACGTCTTCCCTCAAACGGGAATGATGAGCCAGTTGGTCGATCAAGAGGACTGCAACGTCGTCTATCCGGATGCAGATCCACGAGGAAGACTCAATGAACCCCAGGAATCACCTGTGATCGTTCCCTCGTCTCGACCGACAATTTCACCGGGAGCACCAACTATTGGGGCCCCAGCGGGTGCACCGCCCACGCTTGAGGAAGAGATTCGGCAACGATCGCAACCGGACTCTCTCCCCAGACCTCGCACGAATGCCACCTCGCCGATGCAATTACCTGCCTCAGTGACCGAAGCCCCCATGAATGCTGTTGGATACATTCCAGTATCTCCACAACCGGGAGTGCCTCCTCTTCCAACGACGTCTGAGAACGTAGTGCCCGCCCAAGCATTCGGCGCACCCCCATTGCCCCCCGTCAATGCAGGAGGTAATCGATGAGAAATGAAAACCGTTTTCCGATTCGCATCGCCGTGATCGTTTGTATCGCTACAGGTATCTTCAACGCGGCTGGCTGCCAATTCGCGCCAAAGAAGATGCCCTCGGTGTGGCCATGGAAAAAAGAGAACGAGCCTAAACCACTTCCAGACCGAATCCTCGCGGTCTGGTCGGACTCCGTTTTGCATCAAAAGGGACTCCCAGGGGTCCGCGGCTTCGGCGGTAGAGTTTATTTCTATCAGAAAGACAATACAGACCCCATCGAAGTTGACGGCAGCTTGGCCGTCTATGTCTTCGACGCGGACGACACCTCTCCGGCCACGCAACAGCCATTGCGAAAATTTGTCTTTACGCCAGATCAATTCGCTAGCCATATGAGCAAGACGTCGATCGGGCCATCGTACAGCGTTTGGTTGCCGTGGTCCGAAGTTGGGGGACAGCAAATGCGACTCAGCTTGATCGCTCGTTTCGAAGGAAGAGATGGTGGCTCAACCGTGTCCGACCCAACGATCAAGCTTCTTCCTGGCATCTCCAAAGACGATGCCTTGGCGAAATCCAAATCAAAGAAGAGCACCAGCAAACCCGACTCCGCGGTGCAGCAAGCCTCGTACGTCGAAGGTGGTTCCACGGATGAACAGCCACCAGCTGATTCCGAAAGCTCTACCGGAGCGAAAATATTCAGTCCGACGAAACAAGCTGGGAAAGGGAAAGATGTGAAGACCATCGATCTTCCGCCATCCTTCCAGCGTCACATCCGACCAAACACGTCCAGCAATGGAGTCGGTACCGTGAAGAGCACCGAGAGCATCAGTCCGAAGGGAATAAGGGAGTTACCTCAAGGAGTGACGGTTGGCAATACTCCGATTCCATCGGTTGGCAAGGATCCTCGAATGGCGGACGGCAATATCGCGCAGCAAGAAACTTCGAGTGGATCGATGGTAACGACCGAAGTTATCGATTTGCGAACTCGGGACCAACGATGGAAACGTGACCCCGGGGCCTCGTCAACGGTGAGTTCCTCGCGATTCAGCCATCCCGGGATGGGCATTCCAAGTCGAGACATCCATGAAGGTCGATCGTTGCAGTCATTGAATCGCGGAGGCGAATTGCGATCCAAGAGACTGGTTCAAGGAACCGAACAGAACTCTCTATTCGACAAATCGACCGGCGATGGTCAGTGAGCCATACGCGCGATTTACATCTCGTACTGCACTTTGCCGTGTTTGCTTGCGCGGCTGATGCGGTCCATGCTGTAGAGTCCGGCGAGTACAAACTCAACGCACGAGGCTCGGATGGCAGGGTGCTCTGACGCGTTGACTTCGAAGGCGGTGTTCCATACGGGCGGAACATGCTGCAAGCGATCTGCATACGATTCACTCGGCAGCAGATCACCTACCTCGATCCGGACTCCTTTGTTGAAGATCTCCGCGATTTCACCAAGGCCGTACTCGCTAACATACTTCTCGAAAACGACCTTGATCGCAGACGCGATCAAAGCCTCAAGGACTTTTCGTTCCGACATTTGATGGCTACCCATCAGGTCGAGTTCCAGTTTTCCGAGCGATGATGCAGCGAGGTGCCCCAGGTCGCTGATCCGTGGGACCGCGAGGGGCTCACCCAAGATCACCGCACGGTGCCGAGCAGATGCCACCATGGTTCGGTAGTTTGATAGCGAGAATCGGGCCGATACCCCAGACGCTTGGTCGACATACTTACTCGTGCGTGCCTGAGCGGTGATCTCCTCAATGATCTCCATCATGAAGTAGGGTACTTGAACGGGATGTTCGCCCCCGAGATCAAACCCAGACTCCTGAAAGAGGATTTGGATTCCGATATCCCGCTCCTTCGGGTAATGGGTTTGGATGATCGAACCGATCCGGTCCTTCAACTGCGGGATTACCTTGCCACTGCGATTATATGTTCCCGGGTTCGCAGAAAACATGATGAAGATATCCAAGTCAAACCGGATCGGATAACCACGGATCTGCACGTCTCGCTCTTCCAAGATGTTAAAGAGTCCGACTTGGACGAGCTCATCCAATTCGGGGAGTTCGTTCATCGCAAAAATCCCGCGGTGCATTCGTGGGATCAAACCGAAATGAAGGGCTGCTTCCGACCCCATGCTGACCCCACCGGTCAACTTGGAAGGATCGATCTCGCCGATGATGTCGGCAAATTTGGTTCCCGGCGCCAGCCGTTCGACATAACGTTCATCGCGATGCCACCAACCGATAGGAACCTTTTCCGAGGGAGTCGCCGCCAGGTAGGCTTTGGCTTGCGCCGTAATCGGTTGCAGTGGATCCTCGTGCACCGGAATATCCGGCAGATCCAAATACGGGACATACTCATCGAGAAACCGAACTAAGGTTCGCATCAATCGACTTTTCGCTTGGCCCTTTTCCCCAAGAAAAAGGAGGTCGTGGCCTGCTAGAATGGCGATGTTCAATTCGGGGATGACGGTATCTTCATACCCGATAATGCCGGGGTAGAGCGCTTCGCCCGAAGAGAGGGCCTTTAAAAAATTGCAACGCAATTCATCCTTGACCGTTTTGCTCTTCCACCCGCTTGCCACGAGCTGGTCCAAAGTCTTAGGAAGGGATCGACCGTGGGCAGTTACTGGTTCGGACATAGGATGAACTCGGCGGTTTCAAGTGTTACGAAGGAAATCGGTGCTGCCAGGGAAGATCGACCGCGGGCAAAAACTTTTACCGACGGTGTGCCGGGATGGAAACCTAAGGATTTCAGCAGGCAATCCCGTTCGCGTTCGATGAGCATCCTTGGGTATAGTAGCAAAACGGTCAAGGGACACGGGGTTGTCCCCACACAAGCACTTGGAAGAAACCCAAGCTTCGCGGATAATTGCGAACCGAAGCGATGCTGTTGGAATCCACAGCGTTCCAAAAACCCAGAGCCCACAACCCCGGTTCCCACAACCCCGGTTTCCACAACGCGAAAGTTCCTAACCTTATGAATTTTCGTAACACGGAGGTATTGCCGATCCGATGAACAAAATTCTCGACGGACTCAACGAATCGCAGCGAGCAGCGGTACAGCACGTAGAAGGGCCATTGCTGACCCTCGCCGGACCAGGAAGCGGAAAGACTCGCGTGGTGACTCATCGTATCGCTTATCTGATCGAGCAAGGAATCTCGCCTTATTCGATCGTCGCTTTGACATTTACGAACAAAGCGGCCCAGGAGATGAAGCATCGGGTGGGGCGATTGCTGGGCGATTCCCCGGTATGGATGGGGACGTTCCACGGCTATTGCGCCCGGTTTCTACGTTATTACGGTCGCATGATCGGCTTGTCAGAGAATTTCTCAATCTTCGATACCGACGATTCGAAATCCGCGATCGAACAAGCGATCATGAACACGGACGTCTCGCTGACGCATCTGAAGTTGCCGGACATTATCAAGGGAATCAGCAACCTGAAAAACCGAGCCATCACTCCGGAAATGCTCGACGGACAAGCTCGCTCGGCGGTGGATCATGCGATACGCAAAGTCTACCCTGCCTATCAAAAGTATTTGCTTCAAAACAATGCGGTGGACTTTGACGATTTGCTCATGCATACCGCAACGATCCTGCGCACCAACAATGAACTCCGAGCCGATCTCGACGAGAAACACCGGTACATCCTCGTCGATGAATACCAAGATACGAACTTGGCTCAATACCTGATCGTTCGAGGTTTATCGCTCGACTACCCCAATATCAATGTCACCGGCGATCCGGATCAATCGATTTATGGGTGGCGAGGAGCCGACATCGCGAACATTTTGAACTTTGAACGAGATTACCCCAATGTCCAAGTGGTACGGCTGGAAGAAAACTACCGCAGCACTCCAGAGATTCTGTCGGCCGCGGACGTGCTGATTTCGTCCAACACGCGTCGGAAGGAAAAAACGCTCATCCCAACGCGTGAATCGGGAGAGAAAGTTCGTATTGCAACCTATGCGTCGGCACGCGACGAAGCCGACCACATCGCCGATCAGATCGCCGTGCACGTCCTTCAAGAAGAAGCACACCCCAAAGACTTTGCGATTTTGTATCGGACCAATGCTCAGTCACGATTGCTCGAACAAGCCCTCCTCAAACGCAAGTTGAACTACCAATTGATCGGTGGCTTCAGGTTTTATCACCGCCAGGAAATACGAGATCTTCTTGCGTACCTGCGATTGGTCAATAACCCCACCGACGACATATCTTTCCATCGCATCGTCAATGTCCCGCCTCGTGGCTTGGGCGAGAAGTCACTCGCCCAGGTTTCAGAGCTTGCCCGGGCCAGGGAGATCCCCATGCTCGTCGCGCTGCGGGCTGCGATCGATCGAGCCATGCTCAGCAAGAAAGCATTGAGCGGTGCAAAAAAATTTCTGGAGCTCTACGATGAACTCGTGAATCGCTCAGCGATTTCGATTGTCGAGATGCTCAAGCATGTCTTGCATGCAACGGACTATATCAAATACCTCGCCTCCAAAAAATCAGAGGCCCCGGACGAGAGTATCGAAGGCAACGTGCAGGAACTTCTTTCCGATGCATCCGAAGTCGATCAAAACAACGAAGATGGGACCGGGTTGCAGCAATTCCTCGAACAAGTCAGTTTGTCCGCCGACACCGACAATTTGACCGACGACAACCGAGTGACCTTGATGACACTGCACGCAGCAAAAGGACTTGAGTTTCCACACGTGTTTATCATTGCCGTCGAGCAAGACATCCTGCCTCACTCCCGATCGCGCTACGACGCCAACCAAACGGAGGAAGAGAGACGTTTGCTCTTTGTAGGTATCACGCGAGCTAAGCAGACGCTCCAATTGAGCAGCGCCAGCCAACGCGGTTTCGGCAATAATCGCATGAGCAGTGCTAGTCCATTCCTCATGGAATTACCCCGTGCCGAAATGCAAATGCTCGATTACACCATGTCTAATGGACGCTTTGACACGTTCGACGACCAATGGCCCGATTCCTCATTCGGGGATTCCGAAAGCTTCCTGCACAAGCCATCGAAAAAAGGGGCTAAATCAAGCAAGCCCAAAGAAATCAGATTCGAAGATTTCGGCTCGGAGTTTTCCGAGGAAAAAGTGGATGAACCGCTTGAGCTGTTCGATGAACCATTCAGTGACGAATTGGAAAACGCCGCCCAAAAACCCAAAAAGCAGGATAAGAAGCCAGCATCAGGGATCAAAGAGCCAGGGATCCAAGGCATCGATGGTAATGATGAGCTCGGTGCGTTCGCAACCAAGCTTCTCGCCATCAACCATCAGCTTCCCCGGGGAATGAAGACCGCATCGGAACTAGGCAGCTCGGTTACTCTTACAGGAACCCCTGTCGATGTCTTTGAAGCGGGGATGCGGGTCTCTCATCCGCGTTATGGGCTCGGTGCCATCCTCTCGGTCGATGGATTCGGTCCGAAGAAAATGGCTCGGATTGCGTTCGATGAAGGTGACACAAAGTCATTCCAACTCAGCAAGGCCCCGCTGGAGATCGCCTAGCAAAGCGTGATCCGAAGTTTGCACGTGATAGTTGTGGCACTTTGTACACTGATCTCCAGCCGCTTTTCGGTGATGGCAATCCGCACACGCTTCCTTTCGCATCGCTTCAAAGTGCGAATCGCTGAAACGATGCGCCACCACATCTTTCTTCTCTCCTGTCGAAACATACCGCGCAACCGCAGGTTCACGCATTGGTTGGGGCAACATGCGATGGCAACTCTTGCAATCGCTCAAAGCGGGGATATCCAAGTGCGGGAAATGATTAAAGCGAGTGAAGGGACGATTGCCGGCTGCATGGGCCAGGGACCGCCATCCTCTATCGAGGCTTTCCTCACCTCCGGGAGTTAACGGCTCTGTCTCCAGAAACGGTTTAGGCTGGGGGTGACATTGCCGGCATTGCTGCGTCAGATCCGTGCGCCGTGATGCATGCGAGTCCTCATCCCCGGCGACAGCATCGTGAACCCCTTCCAACTCGATCCATCGTGAGATCCATGGGTCCGCATGCCCGGTAGGAACATAAACGATCGCCAATCGTTCGTTGTCGAGCATCCAACCGCCACTGGCCAGTCGATCGCGAGCCGGGAGATGTTTGGCCACTTTCTCCTTGCTGGTTTGGGGTAGAAGTTCGCCCCCTAGCCCTTTTTCCAAAAGTGAATTTCCGCCCAACAGGTCCGAGCCGGTAGGATCCTGGTCGAGCAGATCACCTTCGTTCGACTTTGGATCGTCAACGCCACCTTTTCGGAACGTCGATTCAGGAGTGGCCAGCAGCGAGTCGCTTGAAAGCAAGTCATCTGCATCCTGATTGGCCGGAGGCTGACGAATTGGAGCGAAGGGCCTGCTAGTGGTGCTAGCAAGCTTTGCAGCGTGTGTTTTTGGAAACGCGTTTCCTAGTTTCGAATCGGATGGTGTCTCAATTCCAAACCATTCCTGGCTGGCCAAACGGAAGAGATCCGGTGGTATCTTCGCGACCACTTGGTCGATCCACACGGCCATAGCTGCCTCGGGAAAATTGTGACTTTTTCGATACGAATCCAACCCCGATGCCATTCGTTCCGCGAGAGCTTTCTGCCCTCCCTTTGCAATGGTATCGATCAGTCGTCGGTATGCATTCGTAATCGCGGCAACCCTGGCTCGATCCTCGGCATTGTCCACCTTGAGATCGGAGATACGAAGGGATATAGGCCAATTGCTCAGTACATCGGCGAATTCGGGATCACTCGCGAGCAGTATGCGAGTCCAAGGGTGGAGCGAGCCGTCATCGATCAAGCTTGCGGATTCAGGCCAGGCACCGATCTCAACATGCGCACCCTTCCACTTTTCAACATGGAAACTGGGGAGTTGAATCCAGGCGATACCATCTTCAAGGGCCGCGTTCAAGCTGGTCTCATGGCATTTGGAACAAGCGCGTTCAAAGGAGACGCTTCGAAAGACACTGCCTAGGGGGCCTTGCTCATCGCTCCGTAGGTGGCATTCCTTGCAGTCAAAGCTAGCCTGCTTTTTCGAAAAGTATTCCTGCTGGTGTTTGGAGTGGTCAAACGCGATCCGCGTGGTCGTTGGCGTTGGGTACGACGTGAATTCAGGATGCCCGTCACCGAAAGAATTGAATCGCTGCACATGGCATGCTTGGCAGCGTTGAGATGTAATCGCTTCGAGCGAAGCATCAGCACCTTGATGCTCTCGATGGCATTGACTGCATTCTGTCTTCGTCAAGTGTGGGGAGCTTACCGTCCTTGGAGCGTGTGATGGTATTGGTCGCGAATCGTTTGTCGCGAGAGACGAGTGATCTGAGTCTACTCCCATGCTGGAGGGTAGCGACAGCGAGGAATCAGCGGACAACCGAAAGGAGACGAGTCGTTGCAACCCCGATGGGTTGGACGCCCCCTGCCGCACGATAGCGTCTCGGGTGAGCACGGCTAACGACTCGGTGGGAAGATCGTGAGGGCTCCCCGCTATCGCACGTGGCAATTCTCGCTGGTGGCACGATAGGCACAATTCGGACTGGGTTAACTTCAGGGACTCCTCGCCCGGCTTAGAGTTCGGGTGGCACGCTGCGCAGCGTTGCGAATCGTTAAGTCCGTGCTTGGCGAGAATCTGTGCATGGTGACTTGAAAGCCCCCCTGGAGCGACGAGAATCGATGGTCGTGGCGAGAACAACAATATTCCGAGAATCGCGGCCGTAACCAAGCTGGCTACCATGGAAACGGTACGCTTCCACCAAACCAATGTCCGAATAGGTCGGCAGTGGTCCGAAAGATCCGTTGCGTTGTCCGAGACACCATTTTCACTCGCTGCCGCCTTCCCGCATCGGCCATGCACCGGCCCGTGTTCGCACGGTTGTCCGATGGCTGACAACCCACATCGATAGTTTTGTTTCGGATGGCGGTACGGCATCGTATCCTCGTATCGACTACCAATGGCTTGAGAAACGAAACGCTAGGTAGACGTGAGCAATGCACAACAGGACGAACGAGCTGAGCAAGATGGAATGAAGTGCTGCCACGACTCGGACTCGAACTTGGATCGCATGCTGAAAGTCGACGCGGTCCTTGGCATCAACGAGTTGGATTAGTTCGTCCCGCATCGCCTTCGCGTCGTGTCCGAGATAACGATCGAGCCCCGCCAAACCAGCGGTCAATAAGCGGCATTTGGATGCTGTCGGGAACACTCGAAACCGGAGGTTCCGTGGGCGATTGAAAAAAGCGGTCAATTGGATTCGATAAAAATCCGCGAGTACCGCCGACTCGTTTCTTCCAGCCGCCGACAGAGCTATTCGGTAAGCTTTTTCCGCCAACTCGCGTTTCTTTTGAGGTAAATCCTCGCGAAGCACATGGACCCCAGCGGCCCGAATCATTTTCGGACTTGTCCGATTCACATACCAACTCAAAAACCCGGTTGCGATGATGAACCAAAACGTGATCGCCAACCACATCTCAATCCATCCGTTCACAAGAAATCCAGCATGCATTGCATAAACCAGCAGACAAACGCAACCCAAGTACTGATGGGTGGCTTGCCACAGGGCAATTGACCCGAAATTCGACCGCACCATCTTTTTGCGAAGAGGGAGCAGGGCGAGCAATGCACATATCGTGGCGAGTGCATATCCGGTTGCGAATCGCTCATTCCCGAGCGAGGCATCGGTGTTTCGCGATATCAAATACATTGCGGCGCCGGTGATCAGCACGAGCAGCAACGAAAGAATCCGGAGCCGTTTTGCATGGGTCGCCCGATTATTGGCGACCATAGCTGGATTCATGGAGGTGCTGTTCTCAGCGGCGATCGATACGGATGTACTCATGACGATACGATCACCCTTTCACGCCGAGCCAGGGTGTCAGCGAGACGACATTGGACGTATCCAAACGGACCAAGGCTGCGTGAGGGCAGGCGTTTTGGCAAGCGGGCCCCGCACCGATACCGTGGCACAAATCGCATTTGCTCGCTTGCAGGATCGGGAGTTGAGTCTGGCGATCGAATGCGAGTCGACCACGGCTATCCGTGCGTTGGATCATGACGATGTTTTCGTAGGGACAACTCTCCGAACATGTCTTGCAGCCGATGCAGGTATTCGCGTTGATGGAAACAACGCCAGACTCGGAGTCTCGGCCGATCGCACCGGTCGGACAACCGATCATGCACACCGGATCCTCGCAATGCATGCACGCGTGCGCGAACATAAGCGGTCCTATCTGCGGCCCGTTGCGAACAAACCTAGGCGTTCCCCCATGGGTTGCAGCGCAGGCTTTGACGCAATCATCGCATCCGGTGCAACGATCAAGATCGATCATCATGGTCCGCTTGCCATTGATCAATCGCTCATCCACCAAAAACTCGACGAGCGAAACGAGTTCATGATTGTCGATCAGCGGCTTTCCGGCCTCCGAAACGACCAACCCTCCCGTGTCGTACCGAGGCGATTCAATCAATGGGGGTAGTTCACTCTTGCGTACGTTCGGGAGGACGTACTCGATAAGAACATCCTTGGGGATACGCAGGATATCCACGTATCCCAACGCGCGAAGTGAGCTTTGGTAAGGTAGCGGCGCCTCCCATGGGCGTCGATAGTTTTGGGAAACCTCGTCCAATCCAAAGAATCGCCCACGCCCCAGATACGACATCGTTTGATGACCATTCCCAATTTCGTAACTGACACGCGCGAAACCGTTTCGAATCAAGATTAAATCGTCCGCGGAATCCCCCTCCGATACGATCAAGGGTTCTGATTCGATCCGTTCTTGCAGATCTCGCTGCCTGTTGATTCGGTAATCCGCAAACCATTCCATCTCGCCGAAGGACTCAAGTCGGGTCACGGCTGCGATTTTGTCGAGCGATTCATCGCTGAGAAATCGAAACAATTCAATCTCGCGAAGATTTGTTTTCAAGCTGGTCTCTCGATACTGCTGATCGAGTTGGTCACGAAACTGACGGTCGCGACGCAAGAGCCGTAAGCCTTGCCAGCGGATCTCCATCACGAGGCATTCGGAATCGGCGACAACCGTATAACGATGAGGAGTCCGCGTGATGGCGGCCATCTCGCCAAATATTTCTCCCACACCGAGCGCATCGGATTCGTACCCATCCACTACGGCATTGATATCTTGTAGGAAGACACGATTCCCCGACGAATCGGATTTCACCATCTGAAGTGGCGCAGGTATCTGCGGATTCTTTGGGGATTGGTTGGCGGGCTCCGAGCGCCGCGATGACCTGCGATCGTCGGCATTATCCGAGCGACGCCATCGGCTTGTTAACATCGATAGAAACGAATCGCTCCCCGTGGACCGATCGTCGTGCTTGATCCGCCACAGTGGCTCCAAAAAAGCGCGAACAGTCCCATCGAGAATCAGGTAGGCGCTATGCCCGTATGCGCCTTCGCGAACGACGATATCGCCCGCGCGAAATTGATGGATCTTGCAGTCGTTTCTTAAAATATCAAGCAACGAGCAATTCGACGAAAACGACTCCGGGTTCATGCTTGAAAACGGAGGTAGACGCAGCATCCATTGCAACTCATGCGATGCCATCGCGGGATCGAGCGGATGATCCCACCGGACCGGACGGTCGACGACCACTGTTCCTGATGATGATTTCAAAGGCATCTCTTGAATTGCTGTCAAATCGCAGCGGCGTGCAGGTACTTCTCGGGCTAGGGTGATCATCGGATCGGATTCTAGGGGTATTTGATTGGAATTAAGCGAACGAATGGAGATTCGTCCAACGAGTCTATTTGCTGGCTATGCCGCACACGGAATAATTTACCTACACCCCCTGGATTCGGGATGACGATACGATCATATCGGACTATCGGCGCCGTTTTCAGAAGCCCGCCGTTTTCAACGGTTTATCAAAGAATGGTTCTGCATTTATGTACAGCGTATTTGATCTATTCAAGATTGGCGTAGGTCCATCGAGTTCCCACACGGTTGGACCGATGATCGCAGCGTATCGATTTGCCCAGCAAGCACTCGCTTTGGAACCGCGTCAGAAGATCGATCGGGTCACGATCAAGCTTTACGGATCGCTGGCTTTGACCGGGATGGGACACGCGACCGATATCGCGTTGCTGGCGGGTTTGAGTGGTTGCTTGCCAGACAGGACCGAACCCGAGGTGCTGCGAGGGACTGTGGAGGCATTGCGTCGCGATCACCTTCTCATGTTGGGTGGCGAACTCCGACTACCATTCGATGAAACAACGGATTTGATTTGGCTACGCAATCAATCCTTGCCACAACATCCGAACGCCATCGATTTTTCATGCGTGGATCGCGTCGGTGAGTCTCTGCTCTCGGAGCGTTATTTTTCAACGGGTGGAGGATTCGTCTATTCGGAGCGGGAGCTCGAAGAACTTCGAGCGAGCACGCAATCCGGAACCAATGAAAACGCGGGGTTTCCGTTTCCATTCACGACCGCGCAGCAATTGGTCGACATGGCCAAAGCAAACCAGCTTCGTATCGATGAAGTGATCCATGCCAACGAGTTGGTGGTGCGCCCTCAGCACGAAATCGATGAGCGGCTCGATCGATTGTGGGAGGTGATGAGCGGATGCATTGACCGCGGATGTGTTTCGGGAGGCTTGCTCCCTGGTCCACTGAAGATCCGCCGTCGCGCACCGTTGATTTTCTCGAAGCTTTCGAGGGACTCGAAAGAACTGCCAAGCCGATGGTTACCGAAGCACGCTGCCCAGACGACTTGCGATCCGCTGGAGCAATTGGACTGGGTTAGTTTATTCGCGCTCGCTGTCAACGAAGAAAATGCCGCAGGTGGTCGCGTCGTCACAGCGCCGACCAATGGAGCTGCAGGTATAATTCCCGCCGTCCTCTCGTACTACGTTCACTTTGTGCCAGGGGCCGATCGGGACGGCATCCACCGATTCCTAAAAACAGCGGGAGCGATCGGGCTTCTCTACAAGAGGAATGCGTCTTTGTCCGCGGCGGAAATGGGTTGCCAAGGCGAAGTGGGGGTTGCTTGCAGCATGGCAGCAGCTGGATTGGCAGCGTGCATGCACGGAAGCATCGATCAGATCGAAAATGCAGCCGAAATCGGCATGGAGCACAACCTAGGACTGACATGCGACCCGATCGCAGGCCTGGTCCAAGTCCCATGCATTGAACGAAATACTATGGGAGCCACCAAAGCGATCAACGCTGCGCGACTCGCAGTGCTCTACGGAGACGGAAGGCACTTCGTTTCACTCGATCGCGTCATTGAGACCATGAGACAAACAGGCGTCGACATGCAAGCCAAATACAAAGAGACTTCGCTCGGAGGGTTAGCTGTTAACGTGGTGGATTGCTAATCGTCAAGCTTAACGAGAAGTATCATTCAGGTCGGTAGCCTGGCTGTCCACCCTCGAGCGCGAAGAACTCGCACCATACCGGCATATGATTGCTAACCTGGGACGCTTGATCGGGCGTTAGATTGTATTGCCTGAGAAAGTCGACGGTGCCCGAACGTCCGGTGAACTCGTCGGTCGCTCGCGACGGAAAGATGATGTTATCGAGCATCTCATCGCCTGTAATGGTCGTCGCTATACCTTCGAGCGCAAAGAGCATTCCCATGTTCCGCAAGGATGCCATCTGTGTGTCCCCGCAGCCGAAATCTCCAGCAAGAATAATGTCGTCCTCACCACGTCCATCTTGGCGGATGCTTTTGACCAAATCGGGAAGCAGTTGAACCTCTCGAGCACCGCCGGTGGGACTGACCAAGACATTCACCAACGAAAACGTGAACGCCTCGGACTCGCTGGCTTGCCGCGATCGAAACCAGCCCACCAACGGCTCGTAATCCAATCGATCCGAAGGATCATCTACAGTGTATAGCTGATAGCGATCGGTCTCGATTCGGTCGGTATCGAAGATAAACGCAAAGTGCATCGACTGATGGGGGGGGCCCACGCGAGGCCCAATGCAATAATCGAAGCGTCGGTCCGATTGATTGATACGATCGATCAAGCGAGGAAGTGTATCGCGCTGCCGAGCGCTGATGTCTTGAAGGGCCACAACATCGAAGTTCCGAACCAATCTCGCGACAATCTCCATGACCGCAATTTTGTTCGCCTTGGACTCGCCAAACGATTGCAAATTGAAGGTCGCAATTCGGACCGTGGGATTGATCGATTTTGGGGGGATCGAACCATTGGAAATGACTTGGGCACTTACCCATTTGGAAGTACGACCGAGTTCCGAGGGCCCATGTGGCATCGACGTGCTTCGCAAGCTCGAGTTTGCTGCGACCTGGTTGCTGCCGTGGGATTTCGAAGAATGATTTGCATTCGCCGAAACTGAGGTCGCGGTGCCCGATGCGACTCCCCACGATTGTGGGTTATGGATATCGCCAAGCCCATTCGAATTGGTCTCGGCGTTGGTCGAACGCGGTTCCAGGCGCAAGTGATGCCAGCCACCAATGGTGTAGTGTTGCGAGCCGTAACCGACGGCCGCGATGAGTGCGATGAGCAGGAGGTAGCGTTTACGAAAAACAACCATGGTGAGGTTGGTATCGACCGTAACCGGCACCCACTTTTGCGCGGTTTGCCCGCCACTTCAAAATGCTCTTGTACGAGAAAGGAGTTTTACGATTATTCCGACTGCGACGGCAGGCGATCTTTCCACCTGCTCCTGCTCCTGCACCTGCTCGTACTCGTACTCGTGCTCGTGCTCGTGCTCGTGCTCGTACTCGTGCTCGTGCTCGTGCTCGTGCTCGTGCTCGTGCTCGTGCTCGTGCTCCTACTCCTACTCCCGCACCCGCTCGATGAAACCGAATCGATTACGATTACGAGCACCATTTCATTGAGCACGAGCACCATTTCATTGAGCACGAGCAGGAGAGAAAGCGCTCACGAGGGAGAGCA
>CAITIE010000101.1 GCA_903892355.1 uncultured Pirellula sp.
CCGATTCGCGATCTGTCGGATTGGGTCCGGCATCGTCGCGGAGAACAACGCGATTTGACGTGTGGCTGGACTCTGCTCCAAAATCCATTGAACATCGTCCACAAAACCCCTCCGAACCATTTCGTCTGCTTCGTCCAGCACCAAACACTTCAATGTATCGATTCGCAAGCGGCTCTCGCGCATGTGGTCCATGACACGTCCAGGCGTGCCGACCACAACGTGTGCCCCACGCTTCAAAGCATGGATTTGAGTCGCATAGGAACTGCCACCATAAATGGGAGCAACCCGCAAACCTCTTAAATGCTGTCCGTATTTCATGAACGACTCAGAAACCTGAATCGCCAACTCGCGCGTAGGTGCCAACACCAATACTTGAGTTTCTGGATTCTCGACATCGATCCCACTCAGCAATGGCAACGCAAAAGCGGCGGTCTTTCCCGTACCCGTTTGAGCTTGACCCAATACATCTCGCCCTTTGAGCAATGCAGGAATCGTCGCTGATTGGATATCTGTCGGATATTGGTATCCAGACTTCGCAAGAGCGCTGCAAATTTCACCAGGAAGGCCCAAGTCGCTAAAACGGATGCGGCTGTCGTCTTCGGTCCATTCTTCCGACCTGTCGTCAACCACGTCTCCCTTTTCGGTATCATCCGCGAACTCGACCAATTCCTCGGAATCCCCAGTCGCATTCGGGTGAACCCTAGTCGCATTCGGGTGAACCCTGGTCGCATTCGGGTGAACCCTGGTCGCATTCGAGTGCGTCAACTCCGAGAAATCAGCCGCTTCGGCACGCAGTTCCGCGACCATTTCTGCAAATAGCGGGCCGCTCGAAGCGATGTCTCTTGTCGGTGCAAGGCTTTCCGAGGTCGCATTCTGAGGCGACGACTCGGGATCGACAATCGCTGCGACTTTCTTCTTTTTCTTTTTCTTAACTTTCGCTCCAGCGGAGGAATCCGGTGCAGCACTCCCCGCGCTCAATGTCCCTTCTATAGATCCCAAAATCTCCGCTGCAAGCGCAACATCATCCGCCATCACATCGATGGGTTTCATCACATAACCTCACGTGTTCGAAATCGATTCGCCAACTTTCCGTTGGTTGCCCGGAAACATAACCGGACAAAAACCTGGGAAAGACTGGCTCGACTCAACGTGAAGACCTCGCTCATCTCTCGAGGGCTCGCCCCTTAGAGATAGCCGAAACTTCGGCTACCAATCAGCAACTATCGGTATTAACGACCCGGCTGAAACTATCGGCTGAGAATTTGAACCTTGCTTTCCAAGCTTTTCTACTTTGCTCCCTCGATACTAACGGTGGAGCACGTTTTGGCTAGGGGAAAAACCTATTTTTTGGAAACTCCGAAGCACCAGTCCCGCACTAAGCAGCCCGCAGGAATGGGTACGACAGCCCGCTCGGACCTGACGGCTCGATACCTTGTCCGCCGGATCAATGGCAGAAATCGGAATCCTTGTTATAAAAACAGCTTCAAAATCAGGGATTCTTTCCGGCAATCCACGCTCCCCCCTTAGCACAGACCTCACTTATTCTTGACTCAGGAACCACAAGCAATGTCCGAATTCCGCAGCGAAGTCGACTCCATGGGCGAAGTCCTCGTTCCAGCAAATGCCTACTACAGCGCTCAAACTCAACGCGCCGTCGAGAATTTCCCCATCTCCGGATGGCCCCTCCCAACCCCTCTCGTCCGAGCCATGGGGCGGGTGAAGTTGGCTTGCGCAGCAGCCAACAACGACCTTGGCAAACTCACAGGCTCTGGGAAAAACCCGTTGCAGACAGGGCAGGTTCAAGCCATGTTCCAAGCCTGCCAGGAGATCATCGATGGCAAGATGGACAACCAATTCCCAGTCGATGTGTTCCAAACGGGATCCGGCACCTCGAGCAACATGAATATCAACGAGGTCATCTCGAACCGAGCCATCGAAATCTTGGGGGGAGATCGCTTCTCGAAGTCCAAACCCATTCACCCGAACGACCACGTGAACATGGGGCAGAGCACCAACGACACCTTCCCAACAGCGATCCATGTCGCCACCGCATGCGAGATCCACGAGAGACTGCTCCCCCAACTCCAAAACTTGCACAAAATCCTAGCGGACAAGGCAAAGGCGTGGGATAAAATCATCAAAATCGGACGCACGCACTTGATGGATGCAACCCCGCTGCGACTCGGTCAAGAGTTCGGGGGATTCGCCCGACAAATCGCACTCTCGATCGAGCGAGCGAAGACTGCGGCTCGCGCGGTCTATGAATTGCCCGTTGGAGGCACCGCTGTGGGTAGTGGAATCAATACCCATCCTGAGTTCGGCCATCGGGTCAGCGAGCACTTGGCAAAACAAACCTCGATTCCCTTTGTTGAGGCTGCTGATCACTTCGAAGCCAACGCGCAGCGAGATGGACTCGTCGAGTCTCATGGACAGATTAAGACCATCGCGATGACTCTGTTCAACATCGCCAACAATATTCGATGGTTGGGTTCCGGACCGCGTTGCGGATTCTTCGAGGTCATCCTGCCTGACCGCCAGCCAGGCTCCTCAATCATGCCAGGCAAAGTCAATCCTGTTATGTGCGAAAGCATGATGCAATTGACAGCACGTGTGATCGGGAACGATAGCACCATGACCCTTTCAGGTGCAGCGGGTGGCAATTTTCAATTGAATATCATGATGCCAGTCATGGGACACGCCATGCTTGAGAGCATCATGCTGCTTTCCAATGGAATCAGCGCGTTCATCGAGTTTTGCATGGATGGACTCGAGGCCAACCCAACGGCTTGCGAAGCAAGTGTCGAGCAAAGCCTCTCCATGGTTACCAGCCTCAATCCTTATATCGGTTATGAAAAGGCGGCTAAGCTGACGAAAGAAGCATTCGCATCCGGAAAAACCATTCGCGAACTCTGCTTGGAACAGCAGATCCTCGATCCGTCGGAGCTGAGCAAAGCCTTGGATCCGTTCTCAATGACTCAGCCTCATCCGTAACGAGTTGTCTGTTAACAGAGAGTTCCAAGGATCGTGTCCGCCAGTCAGTCACTTCCCAGACGGGTCCATCGGGAAAAGCTCGATTCGTCAGAGGCGCTGGTTTCGCGTTGGGAAATATGGGGTTTGCCGAAAAAAGCCGACCGCAAATCCCTGGGATACCCCCCAACCCACAGGAGTGAACTTGACAATCCCCGGCCAAGGTGAAAGATATATCGTCGATTTTTTGGCGTGACCTATACCGATGCGACCTTTTCTCACTGAGAGAATCATTGAGAAAATAGGTCGCATCTTTTTTTCGTTGAACAGGAGTCTGCGATGAGCGATTACGTGCCGATGACCCGCGAGGGTTACAACCGCATCAAGGCCGAAATCGATCGGCTTGAGAACGAAGAGATGCCCAGGATTGCTGAGAAAATTGCCGACGCGAGGGCCGAAGGTGATTTGAAGGAAAACGCGGAATACCATGCGCAACGCGAAAACCAAGGACTGATGCAGGCTAAGATCAACGCCCTCAAAGCCAAACTATCCCGGGCCCATATCATCGATATGAATGCATTGCCCAAGGACCAAGTGGCCTTCGGCGCGAGGGTCAAACTGAAAGATCTTTCCTTCGGCGATGAAGAGGAATACACGTTGGTCGGTGCCGGGGACGAAGATTATGAAGTTGGGAAAATACTATCTACAAGTCCGTTTGGTTCTGCGATGATGGGCAAAAAGCTCGGTGAAATTGTCGAAGTCATCGCTCCCCGTGGTACGTTACGCTACGAAGTCCTCGAAATCGTTTTTGAGATTGAATAATCGCAGTTACCAGGATTCTCGCCCAATCGAACACGACTATGCGAATTCCGGTTTGTCATCCATAGGTGAAGATCTTGAGTACTCCGAGCGGCGAAGCAGTTGGAAGTGGCCCCCAAGATCCGAAAGCAATTCGCGAAAAGGATGTTCCACTCGGACCTGCGTGCCTCGTAGTCTTCGTCGTCTGCCTGGTCGTCCTGTGCGTCGTTGTCGCCTACATGTCCTTCATGCTGATCGGCAAGCAAGGTGGACGGGCTGCTTATGCGTTGAGGGAGCAATTGATCCCTTGGGTGGACCAGTCCTCGCTCAGCAAGAGCGATCGCACCATCATCGTGGACGATCTGACCAAACTCGCCTCGGAAATGGATCGGAATGAATTGACGCCAAGGCAATTGACACGATTGGGGATTCGATTGACCGATTCTACGATCCTGCAATGGGGTGTCGTCGAGGAGATCAATCGCCGCGCTGCGAGTTCCGAAGGGTTCACCGTCGAAGAGAAAGAGGATTTTTCAAAGACTTGCGACCGATGGCTTCGAACAGCCAGCGAAGGCAAACTGTCGATGACCGAAATGGAGTTCGCGTTTCAATTCGCCGCGACCAAAGAGCCCCGTTCAGGACGTCTGATTCTCAAGAAAGACATTAGTGACGATCAGCTACGCGAGTTCCACCGACGCGTGCTGGCGATATGCGAAAAGTACAAGACATCGACGGAACCTTTTGATAAAAGCGTCTCCCAAGTCTTCAAAATGATGATCGAAGACGGTCTGTCAGAACGCTAAGCCTCAGCGGCTTCAGTGAAGCTTGGCTGCGGGTGTATTTTACAAGTCGTAAACTTGTGTCTCTGCCCGTAACTGCAATTTGTCTCGATCGATTTTTCCAGCTCCCTTGAGCGGTAACTCATCGATCCAATGAATGCGTTCCGGAACCATGTAGGCCGCGAGGCGTGAGGAGAGGTACGACTGTAACGCTTCCGGTGCAATGATAACGCCTGGATTTAGCTGGACGAACGCTTCGACGGTCTGTCCAAGCTCGGGGTGGCTCACTCCGACAACGCACGCATCGACGACATCTTCGTGTGTTTTGATAGTTGATTCAACTTCAAAGGGAGAGATGTTGCTGCCTCCTCGAATAATCAAATCGCGATTTCGCCCCATGAACCAGAGGTATCCGTCTTCATCGAACCGACCTAAATCTCCCGTCCGAATGGTGCCATTGAAGATTGTTTTCCGGGTCAACGCTGTGTCGTTCCAGTAACCGTCCATCGCGTATTGGCTACGAATCACGATCTTTCCGGTTTCACCCGAGGGCAAGTCAACATCGTTGTCGTCGACAATCATTACTTGCGCGCCGTACATGGGTAATCCAACGGACCCTAGTTTCTTTCGACCGAAAGGTGGATTGATCGAAATTGGACCAACCTCCGAGGAACCATATTGCTCGGTTAGCTCGTGCCCTGTGATTCTCGAAAATTCTCGGTGCACATTGATTGGCGTTGAGTCTCCACCCGTCAACGCTAAACGTAGCCCTCGAAAATCCACTCTCGCTAGATCTGGGTGTCTAAGGACTTGGCTCCAAGCAGCAGGGAGCAACGCTAGTATCGTTTTCTGGGGAGGGTCAATAAGGGCCGCAATATAGTGGTTGCATTCGAAGGATTCGATAAGGCATGAGCAACCTCCCACGGCAAGCAACGGAAGCAACTGGCTACGAAGAGCCATCGGGCGTGTGATTGGCGCTGCGATCAATGCACAATCCTCGTAAGAAAGCGGGACACGAGCGAGGTACTTATGGATTCCTTCTTCGATCCCACCGCGAGTGAAGGTTACTCCTTTGGGCCGTGAGGTTGTTCCTGATGTGTAGATCATCATGCAGAGCTGGTCAGCATCGAAACGGTCGGTAAGTGTTCCTTGGGACGGTTCGCTTAGCAACGTTTCGAACGCGTTTTTATCGGTCGGCGTCGTTCCCCCGACGACGTACACTCGATCGACTAAACTCAAAATTCCTTCGTCATCTAGCTCTTGATACCGATCGCGATGCACGATTAGTACCGTTGCACCGCTGTGCGATACCGCATATTTCAATTGCGATCCATGATGGCGATAATCAAGAGGGACTAGAACAAAGCCGCCTTTGAAACAGGCGAGATAGGTCAGGACCGTCTCGGCACGGTTGGTAAGCAAGATCGCAACGCGGTCCATCACCTCGACTCCGACAGAGGCAAGGGATCGCGCCATAATCGTTGACTGTTTCTCCAAATCCTCGGCGCTCCATGTTTGTCCCTGGGATTTTAAAAGTGGGGACGAAGGTTTGTTGGAGCTAGGTTTAGCAATCAGCTTATGTAGCGCGTATGTCATGACTATTACACAAGAATCTTCTGGGATTTTCTAGTTTCCGAGTCCACTACATGCACAAGCATTCAGGGAGCGGAGCCTCGATGGTGATCTGCACTCCATGAACCGGATGCTGAAATCGTATCCGATGCGCGTGCAGGAAGTAACCGGCATCTCCTGGTAAGCCTGGGTTTTCGTCGACGATCCCCCCACCCATTCCATAAACTGGGTCGCCGACTAGTGGATACCCAATCGATGCTAAATGGATTCGGATCTGGTGCGGACGCCCGGTTATAAGTTGAGCGGAGCACAGCGTTGTGTGCGGTCGACGTTGCAAGACATCGATCACGCTGCGAGACGCCTTTCCGTCCCACGAAGCACCATGAATCCTTCCGAGTCGTGGATGAGGAATCAATCCGATGGGTGTTCGCACGCACACAGAATCGAATGCCGCGATGCCCTGCGCTAGCAATCGATATTCTTTCTGGATATCTCCCCAACGCTTGGACATTTCCGCGGCAGTTGCACGATCCAATACGAACAACACCACTCCCGAGGTGGCTCGACCGAGGCGATGAAGCGGAATCGCTGTCGGAAATTCTAATTGCACTTGGCTCAATAACGTGTTCCGATAAAAGCCTGCTCCGGGAAGGGTCGGAAGTCCGCCAGGTTTGTGCACGGCGAGTAAACATTCGTCGCGATAGAGAACTTGGTAGTCGGTGGGGACTTCCGGTTCCGACCAGCCGGGCCGATTCCAAATGAGGATTTGCCCGGGCATTAACGATTCGCTCCCTGTTGCAACCGAGTCGTCCACCCGAATCTCATGAGCTTGTAATCTAGCCAGCCATTGTTCTCGCGTGGAATGGCTGAATTGTTCGACGAGATAGCTAAGGGGCGTGTGGCCCACGGCGGATGGGCCGAGTACATGTCGGAAGCTGTAGCCAGAGTTTGTGGGAATCACGAGGGAGTGGATCGCTTACTGAGGTCCCGAACCAAGTTTCGCGAGAATATCGCGAGCTTGCTTTGCATAGGCCTCTTCCGCCCCGGAGTCGAGAATTGTCCGCATCGCTGTTTTTACGGATTCCTTATCGCCGACTTGGTCGGCGATATAGATGGCTACCTGTGCCGCTGTTGCCTCGAGCCCAGGGTCTTTAAGGTGCTCAAGCGCAAACTGCATCGAATCCCGATTTTGGAAACTCAGCAAGGCGTGAAGTACCAACACCTTCTCGTCGTTCCTTGTGGACAAGCCAAACGCATCGCGAGCCATTTTCAATCGCTGTTCGTTCGGTAATCCAAACTGACGAAAAATTCGAATGTACGCCCGGAGTGCTCGAATCTTGTACTTTGGCGGCTCGATCGACGAGCAGAGCGATAACAAGCCATCGGCCACGTCTGGGTTTGGCCAATCCCCCAAAGCGCGAGTTGCAGCATCCATGATTTGCTCGTCCGTATTGCCAGCGTTTCGGAGGGCCTCCCGTAGTGCCGACGCGCCCCCAATTGTCTTGAGAAGATCAAATCGGACGACTTGCAACTCCAGCGGTGAATTTTCGAACCGAGATGAAATTCTGGGTGTGATGGCATCCGGATCGACGCTCCTACGACAAACGGATGCCACAGCCGCAACCGCCACTTTTCGCTCCTCGGCAGTCCCGACCTGAATTGCATCGAGAAGCGGGTCCAACTCAGCGTCTGTCGCTGTTTTGCCTAATGCTTGCATGGCGGCAATGCGTTTTTCCTCTTTCATCGAGCTCAGTGCGATCAATAGAACCTTGGGGGCACGGATCCGGCGCTCACCGATCAGTCGCAGTGCCGTCAGCTCATCATTCGATGCTTCACGTGCCTGATCGAGAATGGCCCCATCGACATCGTTTCCTTCCAACTGGACAAGACTCTTAAACGCATCTGCAGCGAGATCTGGATAGATGCCTCGACAAAACGCTAAGAGTTCAGGGACAACCGATGCGTCTCCAATCCTTCCCACAGCCCGCGCGGCAGCAGCGCGCACTCGTGGAGAACCCGCGTCGAGAGACTTCTTCACGACCTCCAAGGCGCTTTTCTCACTTAAGTCGCCGATTGCATTCAGGATCATGACGGAGCGATCTGCGGAGGCCGTTTCAAGTTCACCGCATAGGATGCGTGCTGCTTGATCGGCGGGCAACAATTGCGCTGCTTGCAGTCCCGATGCGAATTGAGAATCGGACGAGTTGCGAAGCAAATCCGCAAGCAGCGGCAAGCCCGCCTCCTTCGAAAGTCGGATCGTGGCTAGTGTCGCTGCATCGAGGAGATTTTTATTAGCCGAAGTGCTCCGAACCAATTGATACATCGCAATCGCGTTTTCCGTATTGCCATCGTTCGCCAATCGATCTGCGCAACGCATCACGCAATCCGCCAACAGAGAGGTACTCAGTCCCGCGGGTGTCTTGAGCATGTTTCGCAGTGCTTCGGAAGACTCCATCGTGGCGATGTTGCTCAATGCATAGAGAATCGCAGCCTGAACCTCTGGCGTTGATGATGGTAACATTCTGAGTAATACGGTAACCGCTTCTGCGTCGCGGCGGTGTCCGATCGAATCGATGATCCCGATAAGTAGATTGCCGTGTGCGGATTCAAGCTGCCTTCGAAACACAGCATCAACACGTTTGGATGGGATCGCTTCCAAAGCAACGCGGGCGAGATGCGATAGCTCAACGTTTTCGAGAAGTTTTTCGAGGATCGGTATGGAATCGTCCGTTCCAATCACTGCCAAACGCCGACAGGCGACCCCTTTGTCGTGTAGCGACGCTTCCGACGTTAATCCCGAAGTTAATATCGTATGCAGTTCGGATACTTCGTCGGAGTATCCGGTCCCAGACGTCAATAGAATCATGACGCAGGCAGTTAGGATAAACGCCTTTGGCACGCGTCGAATAGAGTCTGAATGCCGGCTACTTCGGCTCACGATGAGGGCGTGCGGATCAAATGAAAACATGGTGGTAAACAGCTGTCGGTGTGATGTATGAGAATTGGGACGTCTAAGAATAGGGTGCGACCGCTTATGACATGGCGGGGAAGAGGTGTCGGTCAAGCCCTCCAGGGAGCACGGTAGGCACGAGACCGCATCCGGTTGGCCTCGTCGTCGTTCACAAAGGATTCCTTCACCGGATCGAATTGAATAGTTCGGCCGAGCTGCGAAGCGATGTAAGCCGCGTGGGCAGCGATGTGCGTCTGTGCGGCAACGTCAGCATTTGCTGCAGGAACACCGCGAGACTTCACGCATCGCAAAAACTCACGAATGTGAGTGGTGGGGTCGGTTCCAGCGTCGGTGAATTCCCGGAACTCGGATTTAAGGGACGACGGGCCCAAGAGCATGTTGCCGCTATCCCCTGTTTCGATCCAACCTTCGTCACCCTCGAATCGGACGCTGCAGGTACCCATCCCCAGCCAGCCCGTATCGCGCATGACAAGTTTGATACCGTTAGCATATCGTGCAACCACGGTGCTGCCTTGCGGCTCAAAGTGGACCGGCGTGGTTTGATCCATGTGACACGCCCATTGGCAAAGATCGATCGTGTGAGCGCCCCATTCGAGGATTCCACCCCCATGGAAGTCAAAATAGCCTCGCCATCGGCCGGCAACGTACGCTGCATTGTAGGGACGCCACGGCGTCGGCCCTAACCATCGATCCCAGTCGACGGATTCGCGATCAGGTTCGGGTTCGCCCGGTAGCCAATCATGATTGGTGGCGGGCGCTAATGTGTTCGCATGGACAGTATGGAGTTTTCCGAGCCGCCCGCTGTGAGCGAGATGGACTGCGTGCATGAAATTCCCAATGTTGCGCCGCTGGGTACCTGCTTGGTAGATCCTCCCGTAATGCCGGATGCCATCAGCCAACGCACGGCTCTCGCCAATGGTCATCGAACACGGCTTTTCGCAGTAAATGTCCTTGCCCGATTTCGCAGCCAGGATCGACGCGAGCGTATGCCAACGATCGCCGGTTGCAATCAGCACGGCGTCGATATCCTTGCGACCGAACATCTCGAACATGTCTCGATAGGTAGTGCAATCGGTATTAGTATATCGATCGTCAACTAGCTTTTTTCCAGCGTCGCGGCGCTCGCTGCGCACATCGCAGACCGCGACGAATTGGACCTCCGGTTGCTGTAAGAAGATCCCTAAATCGTAGGTGCCGCGTCCACCGCAACCGAGGATACCCATCGTAATCCTCTCGCTCGGGGCGACATTGCCGTCGAGCCCGAGTGCCGAGGAGGGAACGATGGTGGGCAGAGCGATGACAGTACTTGCCGCGGCGGTATTCGCCAAAAAAGCGCGTCGTGATTGCATAGTGCTATTGATAGTTCAGATGATAAATATTTTTTAAGAACGGAACGGTGGTTGGAGGCGTAAAACCCAGAGCATTCATCTGTTGGGTTCGCAGTCTATTCCTCGATAAGGCCCACTTTGCTTTTGTTTGGGGGGGATGGACCAATCCTCGAATGGCTCGACGGCGTACGCTCTACCACAAGGAATCGAAGCAGCCTGTCAAGTCTTCATTTCATTGGGTTCTCAAACCAGTAGAGACCTGATTTCCCCGGTGCCACGATATCGATATCGCCATCGGAATCCATGTCCTGCAATGCCATCTGCAACCCTGTGCCGGCAGAGCCAGGACGAAAATCCTTTAAAGCGTCCCGTTGCTCGGGGTTGATCGGAGCCGCCGGTGCGGGATCCCCGCGATAGACCGTTGTCTTTTTCCATTCGGATTTCTTGCGATCAAATTTGAAGAGATAGAGGCATGGTTCCGCAGTAGCACCCGGCTCGCTCGCATGCGCGTAGATGCGTTTCCCGGTCACGAATTCCATCTCACCATCACTATCGAAATCTGCCAAATGCAGCGTGTGTACTTGGGAGAAGCTCGTATCGATGTCTTTCTTGGTCCACACCCGATTGCCAGCCGCGTCGGTCGATTGAACGAGCCAATGCAAACCAAAGTCGTGCCCCATGCCCCAAACGACGTCGGTGTCTCCATCCCCGTCGAAGTCATGGCCGATGATTTCAATGCTAGCGGTACCGAGTTGGAACTCAGGATGAAAAGGCCACTCAGACGAGCGATCCAATGGCTGTTCGTACCATCCATTTGGAGTGATCAAATCGATCCGTCCATCGCGATTGATATCGCCATGACCAACGCCGTGTCCGGCACCTTTTGGATCGAGTTTACGCGTTTTCCATTCAACCTTGGGCCCCATCGAAACCAACTCGTACAGGAGAACTTGCCCGCCGACGTTGGGAATCAGCACCGGCGTCTTGTCGCCATAAAGATCGAGTAGGTAGCTCGTCTCCATGGAACCGGGGGTATCGATATCGTGCTCCGCCCAAATTTTCGTCGGGTCTGCCGGGTTTTCCACCCAGGCTATCCTTCGACTAAAGTAGGCACAGGTTACGATGTCCACACGCCCATCACCGTTGACGTCGAGCGGAGCATCGGCAAAATCCTCATGGTATTGCGGGTTGGTGCCCGGTGGTACATTTCGAACTTTGTGTTGAGTCCAATCGGGAGCGGCGTACCAGGAATCGCCACTAAAGACGTCCTTCTTGCCATCCCCATTGAAATCGGCAACCCCAACAGCTTCGAAAGGGGAGCGATCATTGATGGTATGCTTTTTCCATGCTGGGGAATTTTGTGCCTGTGGCTCCTCCGCGATTGACGTGGGACCAACAACCGAACACAACGCCAAACTCGCGGCAAAAAGGATTCGATAGCGATTAAATAGCGAGCATTGCGCGTCGATAGGGTAGGTCACGGTGAAGCTCCGGGAGAGATGGGAAGATGAATGGGGGAGGGGTGTTGGGCAGGCATGCGCTGTACGGCAAGCTAGAACGACGCTGTGCGGCACCTGAAGACATTGTACAAGATCCGCTGCCATGTGTTGCGATGCGCGCGGCGTGGATTGCTGTTCACGAGGAGAGAAACGCGTTACCCTGGTGATCCGTACGCAGAATGTTGACAAAAAATGCGCTGCGTGCCTCAACTCATGGTTATTCCACCGCAGAATCCTTTCCCTGGAATGCGTTTTATGGCCCTCAATCTATCCGCCCTGAATCGATGGTTTCAAGTCACCTGCTTGGCAACGGCTTGTTTCGCTAGTTGCACCGATGCGATGAATGCAACGCACCGATGCCATGGGCAATCTGTGTCCGATGAAACATCTTCAAGGGAGATCCCGGCAAGCGGCGATGGTCAAAGGCGTCCGACCCGCGATCCTAAGCAATTGAGGCATTGGCTAGAGAATATGGTATGGCATCATCGCTTCAGCCGCGATGAGATCCTATCGGTGACAGGGTTGAATCCGCAGTCGCTGGATGCGGCGCTTCGGGAGTTCAATATAACTCCAGACAATCAGCCTCAACCCGAGGTCGACCCACCGATCATGGTGCTTCCGTACCCAGGTGGCAGGCATCCTCGGATCGGATTTCTCGATGGCGCTATCGAGCCGCAGCGGGAAACGAAATTGAGCATCTTTCCACCCTGGGATCGAACCAGCTACACCGTGTTGGATGTTCCCGAAGCGATCTGGTCCAATTTGGGACTGACTTACCTGGCCCATACGCATATCGATACGGTATGGTCGAAACAAGGAATCCAGCTTCCGCAGTTGGAATGGGAGCACCTTCCGGATGGCAGCTATCGGCAGAGTCGCGAATTGCCGAACAAAATCTCATACGAAGTCATCGCGACACCTCATCGAGACCATTTGGCAGTTCGCATGTCATTGTCCAATGGCACCGATGCCGAGCTGAGCGATCTTCGAGTCCAAATGTGCGCAATGCTGAAATCGATGAAGGGATTCGAGGAGCAAACGAACGACAATAAAGTATTTCGAGGATCACTCGCCGCGTGCCGCAACGGTACCGGAGATAAATGGGTCATACTCGGCTTTCAAAAGAACCATCGAACGTGGGGAAATGCTCCTTGTCCCTGCCTTCACTCCGATCCCATTTTTGACAATTGCCCCCCAGGGGAATCGAGATCGGTGCATGGCTGGCTATCGTTCTATCAAGGTAGCGATATCAACGCCGAACTCGATCGGATCGAGGCGATTTGGCGACCGATGGAAGAGATTTCGGTAGAGGGGGAAATACTTGACGAGGCCACGGGGCAACCGATTGCAGCTAGGCTCTACGTCAAATCGGCTCGTGGAATCTGGCACTTTGCAGAACCCGCATCGTCGGATGGCCGAGTGATCCGCTATGAAAAGCGAAATTGGGTCAACGCGAGCTCGCAGGAGTTCCATAGCAGCATCTCAGCGCATCCGTTCCGACTAAGGTTGGCACCTGGCACGTATCAATTGACCGTTGAACGAGGCAAGGAATACCTGCCATGGTCGCAGGAGTTAACCGTATCGAGCGACACGAAGCCGATTTCAATTCGCATGCATCGATGGATTGATATGGCCAGTCGCGGTTGGTACAGCGGTGATACGCACGTTCATCGTCCCGTACGACAAATCGGAATTCCAATGCTAGCCGATGATGTCAACGTCGCTCTCCCGATGGTCTACTGGACGACGCGCAGCGAGTTGACGGCGGAACTTGGCGACCGCACCGATCGGGACGATTCGAGACTCCCTTCGGAAGTGATTTCTATCGATGCAAGCCACGCCATCTGGCCCAAGAACACCGAATGGGAGATTTTCTCGGTCAATGGCCAGCCGCATACACTCGGGGCTTTATTTGCAATGAACCATAAGACCCCGTTTAAGGTCGGCATCCCTCCCGTGCGTAGAGTGCTCGAACAAGCACGACGCGAAGGGGCCTTTCTCGATATGGACAAGCATGATTGGCCTTTTGCGATCGCTCTGCCACCACTCTTGGGGAAACAATTGACTTACGAACTGGCTAACAACCACATGTGGCGCACGGAGTTCGCGTTTACGAATTGGAATACCCCCGCCCCGCCATGGATGAAACTTGGAAATGGCAAATCGGGTGGTGAGAAAGAATGGATCGAGTTCACGCATCAAACGTATTGGGCGTTGCTGAATTGTGGATTGCGATTGCAACCAACCGCAGGGACCGCAACGGGAGTTCATCCCGTACCCGTCGGGTTCGGACGGGTCTACGTCCACACACCAGGCGGGTTTCAGTACGATCGATGGATCGAAGGGCTCAAACGTGGTGATTCGTTCGTGACAACCGGCCCGATGCTTTTTGTCGGTTCGAACGACAATGCGATAGATGCAACGATCGAGGCGGACGGACCAGTGGAATCGGTCGAGTGGGTAATCAATGGTGTCGCGCAGCCAGCAACGCTTAAGAAGAATGCTTCCAACAGGGATGGGACTGTGTCATTGGAATCGACCATCGATAGCAATTTTCGCAGCACGACATGGGTAGCGCTCCGAGCGTGGCAAAAATCCGCGAATGGCCGATGGCGTTTCGCCCATAGCGCACCGATATGGTTCGATGTTCCCAATCAACCCATTCGACCGACGGTGGACCAGCAGCAATTTCTGATCCATCGTGTGGAACAGGAACTCTCGCGAAGCCAGACCATCCTGCCCGAGGACGCCGTGAACGAGTACCAAGCCGCGATCCGGCATTACCGAGAATTGCTCCCAAAACCTGAATCGAAATAGTATCTGGCCGGCGGTAAAATTGTGTCCGGGTATAGACATCGAGTCTGGCCGAATTTGACATGATGTTGTGAAAACGGGTGGTGTCGCAGCGATTATCATGAGTGGAATATGGAACCGCGTCTTCAACTGGATCTCATGAGAATTCTCTCCGTTTTTCTCGGGTTTGCTTTTTTTCTAGGGTTTGCTTTTACCTTTGCGCCAGCGACGCATGGGTTGCACCAGCACGTGCCCCCATCAAACTCAGAGATTCTGGCCGACAATCCGATTTGCTATTACCTTCCGCATTCTGAAAACGTATTGAAGAAGGATGCGTCCGAAGGCGGACTACCCTCCGATGTCGAATCATGGAAGTGGGTGGCCACTCCGGGCGTTTCGTTTGAGGATGACACGGACGAGGTTTTGGGGAGGTTGGCACTTTTTGACGGGAAGGATTTGGTCGAACTGGAAGACTCGAACGGTTTCATTGGTCCAAATGTTTCGGTCGAGTGTTGGTTTCGTAGCGATCAAAGTTGGGATGCAAAGTATTGGCCTGGGAGCGCAACATTGGTGAGCAAGTTCACCAGTGGATGGGGATCGAGCGACTGGGGAATCATCGGCGGGAGCTTGAACGACGGAGTTAACGAAGGACGCATTCTGGTCGGCATTGGTCCATCGGGTGGCGGAGATGTGGTCCTGGCATCACCGCCAGGGCTTAATGATGGTCGTTATCATCATCTGGTTTGGACCCGAAGAGAAACAGGTGAAAACGTCTTGTATGTCGACGGGAATGTCGTGGATCGGGCTCGAGATAACGCGGGTTCCATCGCCAACGGACGCCCGATCCAGATCGGTGGTGAGGCGTGGGAAAAAGGGGGCCGCTATTTCGAGGGTGCCTTGACCGCGATCGCGATCTACTCGCATGCGATGAGTGAGGAGCGTGTACGCGTTCATTACGATGCGGTCAAAATTGCTCCGCGGCTTGCACCGTCCGCGGATCGAGAGGTGGATTTCGCGACTGATATAAAACCACTATTAACAGCGTATTGCTACGACTGCCATGGGCCGGGGCTCGATCAAGGTGGGTTATCTTTGGCCACGCGTGCACAAACGCTCGAGGGTGGTGAGAGTGGACCTAGTATCCGGACCGGCGAGAGCGTATCGAGCGTCTTAGTCCATCGGATCTCCGGAATCGACCCGGACCAAACGATGCCTCCCGATCGCGACGGAATGACTCCGGAGCAGATCGGGTTGGTCCGAGCATGGATCGATCAAGGTGCAAAATGGCCCGCTAGTGAGGAATTGGCGGACCCGCGTGTTGAAAGCTACAAAGCTCATTGGGCCTTTCTGCCGTTGCAGCAACCCGCCCTGCCAGCAGCCAACGAATCCCCATTTACGAATTGGGTTCAAACGCCTGTCGATCGATTTATCGCTGACAAACTGTCGAGTTTGAAACTCGAGCCTGCTCCTGCTGCCTCGCGATACGAATTGCTGAGACGTGTTTATTTTGACGTAACCGGGCTTCCCCCAACTCCCGAGCAAATACAAGCATACATGTCGGATATGCGTCCCGATGCGTATTCGCACCTTGTGGAGGAATTGCTCTCATCGAGTGCATATGCCGAGCGTTGGGCAAGGCATTGGCTTGACGTAGTGCGCTATGCCGATTCGGGTGGGTTTGAAACCGACATTCTTTATGAGCAGGCGTGGCATTATCGAGACTATGTCATTCGCAGTATTGCCAATAACAAGCCGATCGATCAGTTTCTCATGGAGCAGGTCGCTGGCGATGAACTATGGCCAGAAGATGCCGAAGCAATGGCGGATGCGGTTGCTTTGTGGACTTTGGGGCCATGGCCTAACGCCCTCGACCAATATCCTGAGATGCTCGAGTATGTGCGACGTACCGACCAAGTATCCACGTTTGGGGAGGCGATGCTCGGGTTAACCGTTGGCTGCGCCAATTGCCACAATCACAAGTACGATCCCATCAGCCAACGGGATTATTTTGGACTCGAAGCAATTTTCGCTGCGAGCGAGACTTGGGATCGCAACACCAACAAAAAGCGCTGGAGTTCCGGGGAAAGGAATCACCATCGGATCCTGAGGCATGCATCGACCCCGACGCAAATACGACTACTTGGGCGTGGGGAGTTGTCCAAGCCCCGAGGATTGATTCCACCGTCGATCCCCACTTTCTTCCCCGAGGGGGGAGAACTTCCGAGCGGGGACGGTGAGAACCTTCATCGTCGCGCTAAGCTTGCGAAATGGATGGTTTCGCCATCGAATCCATTGACCGCGCGAAGCTTCGTCAATCGCATTTGGCAAGGGCATTTCGGACGGGCAATCGCAGCCACCCCAAATGACCTAGGGCTAAAGGGGTCCCCACCGAGCAACCCGGAATTGCTCGATTGGTTGGCATTTGATTTTCGCGAAAGTGGATGGGATCTGAAGCATCTGCACCGCCGTATCCTTTTGTCGGCGACGTACCAACAATCGGTTCGTCGCTCCCCGATTGCCATACGAACGGATCCAGAAAACAGATTTCTGTCGAGCTTCCCCTCGCGAAGATTATCGGCAGAGGAAGTATGGGATCATTTGCACGCGGCGGCCGGAACCTTGGAGCTGCCGACGTATGGGCCTCCGTTCGTTCCAGCGCTAACCGATGAAGAGTTGCTTGGGATTTACGATATCGAGCAGAAGCCCGATAAGAAATGGCCTGTGACCCGACAGCAACACCGTCGAGCGATCTATATTTTGAATCGTCGCTCGTTTCGATTTCCTTTGTTTGAGGCCTTTGATCCGCCAAACAGCAGTGTTAGCTGCCCAACACGCCAGACGACGACGGTACCAGCGCAGGCCCTCACGATGCTCAATAACACTGCCGTCGCACGTCAATCGATCGCAATGAGTGAGCGATTGGTTCGAGAGGCCGGGGAACAAGAAGCATCCCAAATTGAACTTGCTTGGCGTTTGGCATACAGCCGCGTAGTCTCGGACGAGGAGCGTCAGATGGCCCAAGAGTTTCTTGCCCAATCGCGATCGAGTTACCAAGCACGCGGAATCGCTCGCGGTTCGGAGCGTGCCTTGGCCGATCTATGTTTGGCACTTTTCAACTCTTCCGAGTTTATTAGCGCGAATTAAATGCAAAACGAAACACCGAAACTTGATCAAAACAACTGGAATCGGAGGTCCTTGCTCGCGCATGCTGGGATGGGGATTGGCGCCTTGGCGTTGCTCGATTTGACTCAGCGTTGCATGGGATCCGAGAACTCTCGTACTCGTCGGGGCACGCATCATGCTGCCAAAGCAAAAGCCGTGATCTCTCTGTTCATGCACGGAGGGCCTAGTCAAGTCGATACATTCGATCCCAAGCCCTTGTTGCTGCAGCAAGCTGGCAAACCGCTTCCAGCTAGTTTCGGGAATTTGAATCTTGAGTTTACCAAAGCCAGCGAAGCGAAGTTGCTTCCGAGCCAGCGACGATTTCGTCAATGCGGTGAATCGGGACTTGTGATGTCGGATCTCTTCGAGCATCTACCGGGCGTCGCCGACGAATTGGCTGTCATTCGTAGTTGTTACCACACCGAGTTCAACCACGCGCCCGCACTGTATTTGACCCATACCGGTTCCAGCCAAATGGGTCGACCTAGTCTAGGGGCGTGGACCACGTATGGGCTTGGTTCCGAGTCGGAGGAGTTACCTGGATATGTCGTCATGCGCGATGGGCCACTGAAGGGCGGACCGGTCACGTATGGCAATGGGTTCCTTCCCGCAGTCCATTCGGCAACGGAACTCCGGAACGTAGGGGCACCCATACTGTACTTGGATCCACCGGATACGCTTCGCGATTCCGAGCAACGAAGAGTCTTGGATTTTTCCCAATCCCTCAATCGCAGGTTCCAACAGGCGTACAGTCACGACGAGTCTTTGGAATCACGCATCGCAGCCTATGAACTGGCTTATAGGATGCAATCGACCGCACCTGAGGCGGTTGATCTGAGCGGAGAGACCGAACTGACGAAGACGATGTATGGTCTTGATCAAGAGGAATCTCGATCCTTCGGCACACAATGCCTCAATGCGCGACGACTTGTCGAACGCGGCGTCCGCTTTGTCCAGCTATACCACGGTGGTGGCGGGGATGGTTGGGATACGCATGGTGAGAACGATGCCAAGCATGTTCGGAATGGAAAGCAGATCGATAAGCCGATCACCGGTCTGATCACTGATCTAAAAGCGAGGGGATTGCTCGATTCCACCCTTGTGATTTGGGGTGGCGAATTCGGACGCACGCCAACCTCTGAGGGGTCGGCCGGTCGCGATCACAATCCTTACGGGTATACCGTTTGGATGGCAGGTGGTGGAATCCGTGGTGGGACGGTCTACGGTGCGACTGATGAATTTGGATTCCGTGCCGTCGAAGATCGCGTCCAAGTCCGCGATTTGCATGCAACCATTTTGCACCTTCTGGGGCTCGACCACTCTCGATTGACCTACTATTTCCAAGGCCTCGAACAGCGATTGACCCAGATCGACGGTGAGTGCCGCGTCCTGCATAAAATCATCCATTGATCGTCCGACAGCAGCGATGAGGATCGACGTCAACCACGCAAAAAGATCCGTCTACGATGAACTCCTCGGTTATTCGGTAAAACCCCTCGGTTATACGTTAAATCGAACGTTCGCTGATGGGGTTTTGCGTTAGTCGGCCAACGAAGGATCGCAAGGGTTGAGCTCGACTGACAGTTAACCGTTGCGTTATCCGACCTTTTTCGGGGCGGAGTGAAACGGCGCACGCCATTGCGAGTGCCTTCGAAGTCCGATCCGGGTATACTGGGCGTCGATTTACGTTTCGGTGCATAGCCGTTCAAAGCGGGAGAGCATTGAAACCATGAGCACCTTTTCCACCAACGTGGTATTGGCCGCTGAGACTCCTGGAGAACAACTGGATGGCTTGTCTGCCATTTCTATCAAGAATGCTGCTTTGGTCGGTGCCGGTGTGGCTCCTAGCCCAGGCCCAATTCTTACTCCCCCTGCTCGCAGCTCCACCCAACGAGATCACTACGTTCCTTTCGGAGAATTGCAAGGAATGCCACAACGCATCGGAGAAAGCTGGTGGGTTGGATCTTGACGCGTTGGCATGGAGTTTTGAATCGCGAGAGAATCTGGATCGATGGATTCGTATCCATGACAGGGTGGTTCGAGGCGAGATGCCTCCAGAGAGTGTATTGACGGATGCAGAGCGTGCGCCTATTCCGGAATCGCTTAGGAAAGAACTATTGGATGAGGTCTCCGTGCGGCAGAAAGCCGAAGGAAGGACTGCATTCCGTCGCTTGAATCGCCGCGAGTTTGAAAACAGCCTTCATGATCTGCTCGGGATCGAGACCCCACTGCAGCACCTTTTGCCCGAAGATGGCCGGTCCAGTGGCTACGATACGGTTTCCGAGGGGCTTCGCATCTCAGGCCTACAGTTGGAGAAATATCTTGAGGTGATCGAAGTCGCCCTGGACGATTGCTTGCAGTTGACCGAAGCGCCCAACGTTTTTAAGAAACGCCTGCGGTACCACGATGAAAAAGGGGTGCGGGAGAATCTCGACAAAGGCGAGGGAGTCGTCGATCCCGTTTCCGGGGAAAAGCATCGGCAGTTGTTTCGTGAGACTGAGAGCGCCATCGTCTTTATCAGCCATGGGTATTCGCCGGACGATTTGAGGCAATTCAGTCCCAGCGCGCCCGGGCTCTATCGTATACGTGCATCAGCGTACGCCGTGGATTCTCGCGAGGATGCTGTGGCATTGAAAGTTTACGCTAGCGACTGGAAGACGAGTCGGATGCTTCGGTATTTCGAGCTGCGAGAAGGGACACCGCGCGTAGTGGAGTTCACGACGCGGCTTACGCCAAAGGAGCATCTCCGATTTGCAGGGTATGGGATCGGCATCGACGCACAAGGGAAAAATGTGTGGAACGTTGACACCGTCAAGGAATGGAAGGTGCCCGGCATGGCACTGGAATGGGTTGAAATAGAAGGTCCGCTCGTTGAGCAGTGGCCTCCAGAAAGCGTATCGCGCGTATTCGGCGATTCTGTGGTACGGAAACTCGAGAAACGTGGCCGATGGACCGAGAACGGTCACATCGCTTACGAATTAGCACCTGAGAATCCTAAGATTGCATCCAGTGATGCAATTCGCCGGTTTACGGAACGGGCTTTTCGGCGACCGCTGCGGGATGGCGAGGCAGATCGATTTGTCGCTCTTGCGCATGCGGAATTGGATTCCGGGCGTACGTATGAACAAGCGATGCGTGTGGCCTTGCGAAGTATCCTTATATCGCCGAAGTTTCTGATGCTTGAGGAGCCCGCTGGCAAGCTCGACGACTACGCACTTGCGACTCGGCTTGCCTATGGCCTTTGGAGCAGTCCTCCTGACGATGAGCTTCTCCGATTGGCAAAGGATCAAAAGCTTTCCCAAGCCGATGTTTTGAAGTCGCAGGTTGACCGACTCTTGGACGCCCCGCGAAGCCAGAAGTTGATCGAATCGTTTGCTGGTCAATGGCTCGATCTCTTTCAAATCGATGCAACCACCCCCGATGCAAAACTTTATCCGGAGTACGACGATCTGCTTAGGGATTCGATGGTTGCGGAAACCGAAGCCTTTTTTCGAGAGTTATTGCAACGGAACCATCCGATCCGCGCGCTCATCGATTCCGATTTTGTCATGATCGACCGACGACTTGCAGAACATTACGGGCTGCTCGAGGAACTTCAGCAGGGCGACCCCAACCTCTACGGTGAACAGATTCGCTGCGTGCAACTACCCGAGGGCTCGCCTCGCGGTGGAATCATGACCCACGCATCGGTTTTAAAGGTAACAGCGAATGGTACGGTAACTTCGCCGGTACTCCGGGGTGCATGGATCTTGAGGAGATTGATCGGACGACCACCTGCACCTCCGCCACCGGTAAACGCGATCGAACCAGACACACGCGGAGCGACTACGATTCGCGAGCAATTGGCCAAGCATCGCGACTCGGAAACGTGCAATCGATGCCATCGAGAAATCGATCCGCCTGGGTTTGCGTTGGAATGCTTCGACGTCATCGGCGGTTTCCGCGAACAGTACCGATCGGTCGGCGAAGGCACCTCCCCTACGACCAAACTCCACGGAAGAAATATCTGGGAATACAAACTTGGGAAGCCAGTCGATGCAAGTGGTGAGACGTCCGATGGGGTTCCCTTTTCGGACATTGAATCCTTTCGCAGAATCTTACTCCGCAACGAGCGGCAGATTTTAAGGTCCCTCGCCGAGCAATTTGCGATCTACGCAACCGGTTCGGCGATTAGTTTTGCTGACCGCGCGCAAATTGATCAAATCGTCGACGACGTCCAAGCCAACGGATCTGGCGTTCGCACTCTCCTGCATCGCGTCGTTGCGAGCGAGTTATTCACTCACAAATAGCACCATTGATGAATCAGCAACGAATCATTAAACCCAGAGCAGAAGATTCCACGAGCGCATGATGAACTCTAATAGCTGCAATGACACGCGAAATCGACGTTCCTTCTTACGAGCGAGCGGCGTTGGGTTGGCGTTGCCCATCCTTGATGCGTATCTTCCCAGAGGGGTCCGGGCTGCGGAGGAGCGTATTCCGCAACGAATGGTATGCGTTTGCACCACTCTTGGTCTGCATGCGCCGTTCCTGTTTCCGGAAGCCGACGGTTCGAACTACGAGCTAACGCCTTATTTGCAAATACTCAATTCGTACCGCAAAGACTTTACCCTCATCAATGGCATGTCGCATCCAGACCAGACGGGGTCGGATGGCCATTCCTCGGGGATGACGTGGCTGACCGCAGCCCGCCATCCAGGGCTTGCGGGTTTTCGCAACACAATCTCTATCGATCAATGGCTCGCAGCAAAAATAGGGTTAGAAACACGGTTTCCGTCGCTTCAACTGAGTACGGACGGGTCGAGTCAATCGTATACCTCGGCCGGAATCATGATTCCGGCCGAGCAGTCTCCCTCCCGCATGTTCACCAAACTCTTTCTTGACGGAACCGCCGAAGCAAAAGAAGCTCAGATTCAGAAGCTACGTGAAGGAAAGAGCATCATGGACACCGTCCGCGAGGAAACGCGTCAGGTACGGGACCGAATCGGCAAAGAGGATCGTGAGAAGCTGGAAGAGTATCTTCATTCGGTTCGTGAGATGGAGCAGCGGTTATCCGCCGCAGAAGCGTGGGTGAACAAACCGAAACCAAAGGTAGATGCGTCCATCCCTGAGGATATCAAAGAGAGCAAGGACTTAATCGGGCAAATGCAATTGCTGTTCGAGCTGATCCCGCTCGCGCTGCAAACCGATTCAACACGGCTGATTACGGTGATGGTCCAAGGCCGAAACGATGTTCCACCCATTCCCGGAGTCAGCATCGATCACCATAACCTGTCTCATCATGGACAGGATTCAGAAAAAATCCGCCAGTTGCGATTGGTCGAGGAGGCACAGATCCACGCCTTCGAGAAATTGCTAGCAGCATTGAATCGGAAGCAGGAAGGTGCGTCCAGGCTCATGGACAGCACATCTGTGATTTTTGGCAGCAACCTGGGTAATGCTAACTCTCATGATACGAAAAACTTGCCGCTGCTGCTGGCTGGTGGAAGGTTTCGGCATGGTAAGCACCTGATGTTGGATCGCGAAAAGAATACGCCGCTTTGCAATCTCTTTGTTCAGATCGCTCAACAGATGGGGCACGAAATCGAGCAATTTGGAAGCAGCTCGAGTAGTAGCGTCAACGGGCTTGAGTCAGAGTAAAAACGCTTCGGAAGGATGATATTTTCCGGTTCATCAACGGGTACTCCACCACTCTTTTCTTGCACCGTGACGTGCGACCTATACAATGTTGCCGCGATTTCATCGTAAGCGTTTCACGATGGAGAGAATCCCATATCCGCCTCACTTGACCACATTTCACCGCATCTACCTATGACCAAACTAAAAAACAATATCCATCAATCAATCGTCGCGTGGTGCTATCAAGCGTGTGGGGATCAATGGAGCCTCGACCGATTGTGCGAGGTCGCTAAAGATCTCGGTTGCGATGCATTAGAAATCGTTCCATCTTCCGATTGGGGAACCCTGAAGAAGCATGGCTTGAAATGCGTTCTGTCCCCTAATGGGATGCCAGGCGCGCCCTTTGTCAAGGGATTTAACAACAAAGCGTACCATGGACAGGTGGTGTCCTGCATGTTGCAATCGATTGAAGAAACTGCCGATGCCGGGTTCCCCAACGTGATCGCTTTTACAGGCTACAAGTGGCGAGATGCAGAGGATCCAACGAGTGGTGAGATTTCTCGCGAGGAGTGCTTGAACAATTGCGTCGAGGGGCTCAAGCAAGTAGCGGGTTTAGCTGAGAAACTGGGTGTCAACGTTTGCCTTGAGCACCTCAATACCCGAGATGGATCCCATCCTATGAAAGGTCACCCGGGGTACCAAGGCGACGATCTGGAACTCGTTGCCGAAATTGTACGTACCGTCGGCTCAAGCAGGGTGAAGTTGCTTTTCGATTTTTACCATGTGCAGATCATGCACGGGGATGTGATGCGGCGAATCGAGGAGAACATCGATATCATCGGGCACGTCCACGTGGCGGGCAATCCAGGCCGAAATGAACTTGACGATAATCAGGAAATCAATTTTCCACCGCTTCTTCGAAAACTCCATGCGCTCGGCTACCAAGGTTACGTCGGCCAGGAGTATATACCTACCCGCGATGCGTATGAGGGCCTGAGAGAAGCAGTTACACTCTGCGATATCTAATGTCGGAACGTTAATGCTGGATTGTCGTCGAGCGATTCAACGTTGCATCCGCTACTGAGTTATCTTTCGATCACCGAGGATGTTGCCTCGGTGATTATGTTCTTAAGGATGAGGCGTCGAGTTCCATCAGGCAGTACCTCTCGCTTGATCACGATGTGAGCATCGTCATACATTTCGGGATGACCTTGAGCCTTTTCTAGGTCTCGTGCTGCCGATTGCGTTTTGCCTCTCCAAGTGTCGATCGTGATGGCTTCCCAGCGTTTTGATTCCATCGAGCGGTAGGCGGCATCAATGATCGCGTTGACGACATAA
>CAITIE010000102.1 GCA_903892355.1 uncultured Pirellula sp.
GTCTTCGATCGCTTGCAACTGCGCTGAAACCTGATCGGCCGACTTGCGTGCTTTGCCTGCGGCTCGAATCTCTCGTTTGCGACGTTCGATCGCCCGTTCGACCGATCGACGCACATACGTGTTCGAATCGGCCATCAGTTGATCGGTCAGTCGTTTCGATTCGGCCTCCGGCAGCACCGGTAGCAAATCTGCAATCGCAGCTCGAACTTCCCATTTCGGATCCTTGGCGAGCAATGCGACCAGCAGGAACGCGGTTTCCGAAGCGGTACCGACGACGAAGCTCTCGGTCATTCCTTGGGCTAAGCTTTTCCGTTCCCACCAAGGGATCGCGTTGGCTCCCCCTTGGAGTTGCTGAAACGCCTCGCGCAAGCTTGCCTCAAAGCTCTCGACGATCGCCTCAGTACGCATAGCGACACTTCCTTACCTTGAAAGCGTTCTCGCCACCTTCGAGCAAATTGACGATCTCACGTTTGCACTCGTCGACCGTCCCTTCGTTCGACTTGCGTGCTGTAGCCCCATCGGAATCCAGCACAAACACCCGCTCGGCATCACCGAGGACAGGGATGTTCGGATTGTGAGTCACAAAGATCATCTGCCGCCGCGACTTCATCTTGAGGATCGCTTCGACGACCGCTTCGGAGATGAATCGGTTGTCGAGATTGTCCTCGGGCTGATCGACTAGTAGCGGATTAGCGCTTTCAAGCAACAGCAACGGCAGCACCGTCGTGCATTTCTGACCGGTCGATAGCGATAGAGACTCTTTGTACGTCTCCCCATCTTTGAGTTCGATCGTTGGCAAATCCATCAGTTCGACCGTTTCGAGTTCGAACAGCACCGAGGAGTTCGCCATCGCCGTGACCACCTTTTCGGCTTGGTCTGGATTCAGCTCGGCTCGTTCGATCAGTACCCCTGAATCGCGACGACGCAGTGCGACCACCAAATCCCAAGGGACAAACGCATCGACGATCTTTTGGGCCACGATCACGTGTTTGACTCTCGCGCTTTTGAGTCCATCTTCGAGGATTCGTTGGTATCGCTCTGGATTCCCGTTCTGCGAGATGCTTACACGGATTGCCGGCGCGAGGTTTGCGTTGATGTTCTTGATGATCGCTTCGCGAACAGCGAATCGCTCGTCGCGCTGTTCCGACAATTGCCGGACCAAGTTTTGACGCTGGGTTTCCAAGTTCCCAAGCTGCTCGATGTTCTGTTGCTTTTGACGATGCTTCGCCAACAGGTCGTTTCGCAATCGTTCGAGTTTGGCACGTTCGGCTGCTTGGCCTTGGGCTTCTTGATGCTTTTCGATCAGAGCCTGGAATTCCATCTCCTGCTGGCGATGGGTGGTCGTCAAACGAGTCCCCATGGCGGTGACTTGGTTGATCGATTCAGCGATCTTGCCTTTAGCATCTTGGAGCAACTGGTCGATCGCGACTCCGCATTGGGTCACGACATTAAGGAGTTCCTGAACCATTTTGCCATTGGGACCACTGGCAACTTCGCGATCCAAGAGCGTCGCAGCGCTTTGGACCAATCGACCTTTGAACGCGGTTAGTTCCTCGTTGTAGGTCACGAGTGCTTGGTATCCCGAGCGAGCGATTCGGTGTTCACGGTCCCGGAGTGCTTTCAAGTTGTGAGCCTTGTTGATCGTCGCAGCGTCTTGGCCACCTGCGGCACCGAAGCGAGCGAGTTTCTCTTCGACACTTGCGAGGGTGGCCAATTCGTCCGTAAGGGCAGCGATCCGTTGCTGAAGAGGGACGATCTGGTTTGCGTTAGCCGCTAGTTGGCTCGTGATATGTTCGATCCGCGATTCGATGTCGGCGATCGCATCGGCTTGGAATTTGTCCAAGAGCGCCAGCTGGGATGCTTTGCAGTCGGCGATCGTTTCGACTTCGTTTTGGGAGTAAATGTCCGCGCCGAAGACCATCCCGGTTTTGAACGAGATGTCCGTTGGCTGGCGATCGACATTGAGAACGATCGGCTCGTCGCCCGAGGAACGGCTGACGATGTACTGCAGACCGTCTTTGGTTTCGATGGTGACTTCGACGCGTCCACCGGCGAGGTTCTTTTCCACCAGGGATTCGATGCGTCGGCGCTCGATCGGTTGCTCTTCGCGGCTCGGCAGTGCGTCGAGTGCGTAGCGGACGAACTCGAGCATCGTCGTTTTGCCGGCACCGCGGGCACCGATAAAGCAATTCAGGCCGTCGGCCAATTCGAACTTGGTTCCATCGAGGAATCCCCCGATGATCGAGATGCACCGGATCCGGTGCGAGTTGAAGCTGTGATTCATGGTTACCCCTGCAATCGATACAAACAGAAAA
>CAITIE010000103.1 GCA_903892355.1 uncultured Pirellula sp.
ACTCACAGATCGCCTTGTACAGATCGAAAGCAAACCCAGCGAGACAGAATAGGAGATTGTAGACCAAGCCATAACCCGATTCGATTCGTAAGGACAACTGTCTCAGCGTCCGCGCACTGGTCTCAAAACGGCGATGTTGACAGCATGCTTGAGCAGAAAACGAGCATCGAAGTAGGAGCAAATCAGTCATCCACACAACGTGTGAGACCAATGCCCCCCTGTGAGTGCGCTGACAAGATAAGCTTGACTGCTAGTGCCGAGTTCTCGGACTCAAAAGTGTTGAATGTTGTGACGCGGAGCACTGCAATTGCTCATAGAAGTAGATCAGGTCAGTTGTTATCTTCGTTCTCTCGAGCCTGCACTACTCTTATTGATTTCGCATGCACTCTCACAAATGCTTGACTCCCCGAGCCGTTGGCAGAGAGTTGAGGAGAGAAAATTGAAAGTAGAAAATCACAACTTGGGGCAGTTGCGCAGGGACGCTGTGTGGTGAAAGACTCTCGGGGAAATCGTTGGCCACTAAAATCCCTAGAAAACCGTTTATTCGGAATCTTTTGTGACCGACTGAGTCCAGGTTACAATGAATTTGAAACTCTTCCATCATTCCCGAGGAATATCATGCTAGGGATCTCTTATTTCAAAGGCCAACCGAGCGATTACATCATCAAGTATTCGGGGAGCCGTCAGAGCCGAGCTGGCCAAGGCTTGTCATTCTTCTACCTAAGATTCAACACTCAGATTGTGGCCGTTCCGACCCAAAGCATCGACTGCCCCTTTGTGTTTACCGAAATCAGCAGTGACTATCAAGTTGTCAGTGTCCAAGGCCAATTGACTTACCGAATCTCCGATCCTCAAAGTGCCGCAAAGCTTTTGAACCTGTCGATCGATTCGAAGACAGGTCAATACAAAACCGAAGACCTTCGTGTGCTAGGTCAAAGGATCGTCAACACACTCCAGATCGCCACGCATGAAGAAATCGAAAAGCGAACACTCGAACAGTGCATTCGGGATGCACAAGCTATTTCAGCAGCTGTCGCTCAGCGAATGGAAAAAGACCCCACCGTCGAATCCTTTGGAGTCGAAGTCCTGGGTGTGTTCATCCTTGCCGTAAAGCCAACCCCCGAAATGTCCAAAGCCCTCGAGGCCGAATTCCGTGAGCAGTTGCTGCGGCGGGCCGACGAAGCGATCATGGCCAGACGTGCAGCGGCCGTCGACGATGAACGAAAGATCCGCGAGAAAGAACTAGAAAGCGATTCCGCTCTTGAAAAGGGACGATCCGAATTGATCGCTCTCAAAGGTGAGAACATGCTTCGCGAAGCAGAAAACCGGGGCAAAGCTGTCGAGGTCGAATCGGCATCCAAGTCCAAGGCTCTCTCTCAAGAACTCGCCGCTTTAGGTGGCATCGACCCCAAACTACTCCTTGCCGAATCCATGCGTGTCCTGGGTCTGAATGCCGATAAAGTTGGCCAATTAAATATCACCTCTGAGATCCTCGCGGGCCTACTGAATCCACCCCCTAAGCAAGATTCGTCCTACAACGATCGATAGAGCTTAAAAACTATGCCTGAGTTGGCGTTTGATAAGATCGTTGTCGTCACCCGAAAGACGGCGCTCGAGGAATTGATCGAGCGGTACAACTCTGAAGCCCAAGCCCGATTCTATATCGAAAGGCTTGGCGACTCATTCGATGCATATGCAAACTCACACCAAGTATTCAAACAGTCGCTTGAACTGCTCAATCGTTCACTACCTGATATCCGCTGCCAATGGATCGATCGATCCTTTCTAGCGAACTTTCTTTTCGGGCCTAAGGACCTAATCGTAGTACTGGGCCAAGACGGACAAGTCGTCAATACCGCCAAGTACCTGACCGATCAGCCACTGGTTGCATTTAACCCCGACCCTCATCGAATAGATGGAATCTTGCTCCCGTTTCACGTCCAACTCGCTGTAAGCGTCCTCAGAAAGGTGGTATCAGGCCGTTACGAAGTCGATCGTCTGACGATGGCCCAGGCCTCCTTGAACAACGGTCAAACGATTTATGCCCTGAACGATCTATTCATAGGGTACTCGACCCATGCGTCTGCAAGGTACCGAATCTCTCATGGAGAATACTCTGAGAACCAGTCCTCCAGCGGCATTATCGTCACTACAGGCACCGGATCGACAGGCTGGTCTCGATCGATCTTAACCGGCGCGGCAGCGATCATCGAAGCCACTGAAAACACAGAGCCATTTCTTCAAGCAAGGGAAAACTACCGTTTCGACTACCGCGAAGAGTCTCTGGTCTACTACGTAAGAGAGCCATTTATCAGCAGAGCCTCGCAAGCGAAGTTGATCACCGGGACGATCCGAGAGGATCAACCATTATTGGTCACCTCTCAAATGCCAAGCGGCGGCGTGATTTTCAGCGATGGTGTCGAAAAGGACTTCCTAGCCTTCGATAGCGGCACCACTGCAACGATCTGCGTCGCTGATCGTAAGCTTAATCTGGTCGTGAACGCTTAGTCCTTGCCGACCAACACACAGCATCAACCTTCTTGAGTCGATTGTGCTAACCCCCGGAACACTGCCGAGCAGGTACCGATATTTGGTACTAAGATGACTGAGCCACAGACCAAAGTAAACGCTCTAGAGAAACGAAAGATCAAAGAAGCTAGGAACCAACGAACCTCGGGGACACGCGGTTGGCAACACGAGCGACGATTGCATACGCACAAGGGGAGGGGAGCTTCCGGGCAATCTACCTGCACTACGATGGCTACCCGGAACATGCTGGAGTGATTCTCAATCAACGATTTACCTCCATCGAGTATGTCGCGGCGTTGGTCGCAGGGGGTGAGCTGCGATGTTTGATTTCTAGCGCTGGGGGACCCGAGTACTTGGCTCGGGCTCGTCCCCCAGAGCATGTTTGCGACCATCGGTCGCTCATGGAGTTCGCACGTAACTGCGATGCGAACTACCTGTACGTCTTCCAAGACGGCCAGTGGCATTGCCACAAGATGTGACGCTACTTCGCGTCGGCCGCACGCATCGGGATGGGGGAGGTCCCCGTTCGCTCTAGGATTGCCGGCTTGCCCGTGAACTGCTGGTACCGATCGACGATGACGTCGCTGTATAGCGGGTCGAGTTCCATCAGGAACGCATGCCGACCGGTCTGCTCGGCAGCGATCAAGGTTGATCGTGTGTGCAACTGATGGTCGCCTGCCGATCGACAACAATCAGGTCGAGAGGCTGATGAAGCGGATCGCGATTGGCCGCAAGAACTGGCTATTCATTGGGAGCGTGCGAGCGGGGATTCGCAATGCGGGACTGATGAGCTTAGTGGCCAGCGCGCAGCGTCAGGAGATCGATATAGGAATGTACTTGGAGAGCGTGATCACCCACCTGTTGCGTGGTACGGCGCGTCCCGAGGAGCTATTACCGCATCGTTGGAAGGCGAATCACCCCGAAGCGGTGCGTGCCTATCGCGAGCAGGAGCGCCGGGACAAATCCGACACGGCCACACTGAACGCCGCCAAGCGCCGGGCTCGCCAGCAGTTAAAAAAGCTGACCTCGCAAATCTCTCGCGGCATCGCAACGCGGACTCCCAATAAATCCGCGGGAGAGTCGTGTACGCTCACCTTACATTGGTCGACCATTGGAATCGATTGTAGCGTGGAGTAGGCGATGATCAAGAATTTGGTGAAACAGTGGATATTAGTGTTCCGCTCTCATTCGTGAAGTGACGATCGGGAAAGAACACTAATTCCCACTAATAACAATGACAGGTTGAACGTTCGAGCGCCCAGGCGTTGTCACGCGCAGGGTGCGTTTGTGAAGTGATCAACGGGATAAGCTCAGTTCCTAGTGCCGAGTTCTCGGACGTGGAGGTGCAGAACGTTGCGGTGCGAAGCAGGGCGGCCAGCGTTGGTCGGTAACGAGTGTGTAACTATCTTTGCAGGAAGGTACCGAGGAACGTCCAGACGCCAAAGGTCTGACGTTGCGCATCGGGAACCCTGCCTTCTAATTCGTTAGTTCTCGGTTTGGCCAAGCAAGTCGTTTTGATGGGGCGTTGGGTTCGCCGGAGAGATCATGATCGGATGAACAAAAAACGCATATCCGATCAAAACCAAGATGAACGTTACCATAATCAGAGGATACACTCCCATGATTAAACCGAGCATCGCGCCGGGATGCTTCGCTTCTTCGTTTGATTCATTGTACCCATCGCTCTCCAGTTCGACTTGATCGTGCTCCACTTGATCATGTGCCACTGTTTCGTGGCTCGAGTCTAAATCGGACTTCTCCATCACTTCGTTGAGAAGGGTCATCATGCGCGTCCTTTCAGGTTGAGTTTGTCGGCGAATGGCGACAGCAACCTTATTGCACAACGCAGCCTCGAATTTTTCGTAATTAATTCGTTTTCGCGCTGAGTCGATGATCAAGCCATGAAAATCCGGGTGGACTTCATCCATGCTCAATCCAGTTTCGACTTGTGTGGTGCATTGAAGTTAACGCACCGCCTACTTTAACCCTAGGCATCACGCGAACGCGAACAAGGGGACTAATGTGCGTGCCTTTATCGTTGTAGCTTCGATCACTCGCAGCGAAGTTTTCGGAAGTTGGTATTGTCTGAGGAATTTGATGTCTTCGTGCAGTGCTATGGATGGAAGGTTCTGATTAGGAAAAGAACCTTTCTTTCCCTCTCACCACTTATTGGTGCAGACACATGGTAAAATCTTGGACTGCAAGCCGTACCAGAATTTCGCGTCTACCTTCAGCGTCACCAGACTCTCCACGGTTTCTTATCAAGAAACAATGATGATATCGACCTCCCAATTCAACAACGTGCGATTTTTGCCATGGGTTTCGTTGGCTTTGACAGCGTTTTTGCTGTGCCTGTCCTTGCGTGTGCGGGCGCAGTCCCACGACCCAACGGCACCTGCTGTCAATACGAACGTGGGAGGCATCACGCTGACACTTTTGGCAGAACATCCAGACTTGTCGACTCCAACTGGGATCGATGTGGATGACGCCGGTAACCTTTGGCTGATCGCTTGTCACACCCACTTTAGGCCTGCCACCTACCAAGGCCCGGAGTTTGATGAGGTGTTGGTTTTTGATGCACACGGCAAAAATCGTCGGGTGTTCTACAACAGCACAAAGACAACGATGCAAATTTTGCTGGGTGGCGATGGTTGGGTCTATTTAGCGCAGCGCGATCGGATCTTGCGAGTTAAAGATCGCGATGGAGATGGTCGTGGTGATACAGAAGAGACCGTTGCCGCGCTCGAAACGCTGGCCGATTACCCGCACAACGGATTGAGCGGCATGGCATGGCATAACGATGGCGGGCTCATTTTCTCCCTCGGCGAGAACTTTGGCAAGGATTGGAAGATGCAAGGGACCGATGGACGCCAACTTGCTGGACGCGGTGAGGGTGGTGTGTTCCACTGTTCCGTGGAAGGTAAGGGGCTTCGTCGGATTGCACACGGGTTTTGGAATCCATTCGGATTGTGGATGCGAGACGATGGAATCCTTTTCGCTGCCGAGAACGATCCTGGTAGCCGCCCCCCGTGCCGACTGCTTCATGTCGTCGAAGGTGGCGACTACGGATTCCAGTATGTCTATGGGAGTGCACCTGTGCATCCTTTTGTCGCGTGGAACGGAGAACTTCGAGGGACACTCGGCATGATCCATCCCTGCGGCGAAGGACCTTGTTCGGTCGTCGGATTGGGTGGTGGGGTCATGGTTCCCTCCTGGAGCAATCATTGCATCGACTATTTTCCTTTGAAATGGAACGGTGCGACGCTGACCTCGGAAAAGATCGAGTTATTGCGGGGTAGCGACATGTTTAGGCCTGTTGCCATGGTGCGAGCCGATGATCGGACTTTCTATTTCACGGACTGGGTATCGCCAAGTTACGAATTGCACGGGATGGGGCGTCTCTGGAAGATGGAGATCGACCCTGATGAAGCTCCGTGGATCCAACGGGAACGCGAACCATGGACCGAACAAGCGACATTGGCGGAAAGGCTTCGCCGACGTGACTTCGATGCAGGAAGTACTCCATCCCTAGATGAATTGATCGGGTGGGGCCAAGGGTCCGATCCCTTTCTTTCCGATGCTGCCCAAAGCTACCTGGGGGATCTCGCGAAGGGATGGTCTATCGAAGAATTTCAAGCACTTCCACGCGACCAAAAGTTATGGGTGTTGGTGTCACTGCGTAAGAGTTCGTGGAACAACCCTAAGTGGGTGCAAGCCGCATGGAGCGATCGGGATCCGGACATACGCTTCGAGTCGTTGCGCTGGATAGCCGACGCCGTATGGCGGGAGTGGAAGGAACAAGTTGAAGACCTGTTGCGGGAACCGACTCTCGATTATCGCATGTTCGAGGCAGCGGTGGCGACGTTGAACACACTGCAGGGAAATCCGAGCGCCGGGGTAACGGATCCGAAGTTGATCGTGGCTAAGGTTCTCGATGACGCGACGCCGTCACGTATCCGGGCTTATTCATTGCGTTTGGCGTCACCTGAGCATGAATCATTGACCACGGAGTTGCTTCGAAAACTTCTTTCGGTACCGGACGAATTGTTGCAAACAGAGGTGGTTCGAACGCTCGCCCTGAAGCGAACCGATGAAGCTCGCCGAGAGTTGACGAGACTTTTGCAACGAGGAGGATTGGCCGAGTCGATCCGTTTGGAAGCCATCGCAGGGCTCGTCGGGAGTAATGATGCAGAGCAGCAATCGCTGCTCAAGACGATATCGGAGACGGGCGCGTTGCCGATGCAGCGTGAAGCTCGCAGGGTGATGAGGCTAAGTTCGCCGGTGGTGAGCGAGGATGAGACCAATCGGGCACACGAGCGTGCGGAGGTGGATTCGTGGCTTTCGCGTTTGGAAGCGATGCCAGGCCGAGGGGATCCGGAAGCAGGGCGTCGAATCTTTTTCCACAGCACTGGATCTTCGTGTGCTCAGTGCCATCGTCATGATGGACGGGGCAATGTGGTCGGTCCGGATCTCAGTTTGATCGCTCGTCAGGGGGATTCCCGATCGTTGCTGCAATCCATCGTAACGCCGAATCGCGACGTTGCACCGCAGTTCTATTGCACCTTGCTCGAGTTGTCAGATGATTCGCAATTCACGGGGATCTTGCTGCGATCATCGAGCACTGAGGTCTATCGGAACAACTTTGGGCAGGAAGTAACGTTTCAAAAGAATGAGATCGTGAGTCGTCGTGAATTGCGAACATCGCTCATGCCTACTGGCCTGCTCGATGCGTTTACGGATGAAGAGGTGCGAGATCTGTTGGCGTTTTTGATGCAAGACCCATCGACTCGCTAGAGACTCGCAACGAGGGATGGGTTCAACCCATGCCCACCTGAACCGGGATTTCGAGATGAATCAACCGGTATTCCTAAGATAGTGAAACGGGTATCGTGCAAAGAACGCGTGACGGCGCTCGCGCAGTCCCTGGGGACGGGCGTTTCAGGGACCTCATGCCGCGGTTCTACTTTTTCGTAGCCTTTTTGGTCGCTGCTTTCTTGGTCGCAGCCTTTTTTGCAGCCTTCTTGGTGGTCGGCTTTGCTGTTACCGTTTTTGCCTTCTTCACAGCCTTCTTGGCAGCAACGGGTTTCGACTCCGATGCCTTGGCAGTCGCGGGTTTAGCTTTCTTCTTGCCACCGAAAATGGAATCCCATCCGCTCGCGTACTTATCGTTAGTACCAACTCGTGTGATCGTCACCGTGTTACCTCAAATCCAAAACATTGTGAACAACAGAAGAACATGAAAACCGGGCATCGCATGTGTCAACGCGCCGCGTGCTCTAATTAGCGGATAAAAATCGGAGCGGTCAAGGCATCTTCGATAGAAATGAGACTAAATGCAACGTACAAGGTGGAGCGGTGAGGAGTCTCGGGAGCGACGTTCGAATGTTCAGTTACCTCTAAGGACTGTGATGAAGGCTGTTGTGATGGAGGCCTACAGGAGTTTTTCTTGGCTTTGTTGTCCGTTATGGGGCTGGGTTTTCCGAGGCGAGGGATGCCATTTGAACGATGACGCTGGGCAAGAACACGACGCCGGAGTAGTGATCGGCGGGCATCTCCACGTGGTGGCCATCGGGAAGTTTTGCGGCGGTCGCGAAGGCCTTGGAGTTTTCCGGGGGAACGACCGTGTCATGGGTTCCAGAGAAGAGCCATGTTTTCGCGGGAGCCACTCGGTGAGCAAGCCGGAGCGGCTCAATCGTGTAGAGGGACTGTTTGGCTTGATCCATGCTAATCCCGCTTTGTTCCAATTCTCGGCGGGCTTTAGCTGCGTCCCGATCGCCGCGTGCCAGGACTCCGTAGAGATCGCCGCCCGCGAGGAGGACGATGGAGCGGTGGTAGGCGGAGTCGAGGCCTGTTGTGGTAGCGACGACAAAGCCACCTAGACTGGTCCCTTGGATCGAGATTCGATTCGGGTCGACGCCGGGCAAGACGCGGACGGCATCATAGGCGCGGCGGGCATCGGCGATCCCTTGCTTGAGGCCGCTGATCAGCGTTTCCCCTTCGCTTTTGATGTTGGTTTGGTTTCGCCGAAGTCCGTAGGTGGGCAATTGCAGCATCAAGGCGTGGATCCCTTGTTTGCTAAGCCCTCGAGCGATCAGTTTTCCTACGGTCATTCCACGGCCGGATTCATGGACGACGACAATCGCGGGGGCATTGGCCAATTCCTTTCCTTTCACACGGGCCGGATACCACTCCATCGCGACCGAATCGTTGATCGGGTCGCCCGATGGGATGGGGGAGGGGAATCGTACGACACGGTCGTAGCCATGGCTCTTCAGTTTGTCGGACGCATCCTCGATCCGCACAGAAAACTCCGAGCAGTCCCACTTGAGCCCATCGAGGCACTCGCGAGCGTTCTCAGACGGTTCTTCTTGAAGATTCAGTTGCAGCGAGTCCGTGGCCTGAAACGCATTGGTAGCAGCGACCTCGGTGATTCCCCGCTTGTTACGAATTTCCTGGATCAATCCATTGAGATCGAGTTCGACATAGGGGCAGTCTGCAGCCGGTTTCGCATGGCTGGCGTTAGAGACCAACAATTTGCCATCCTCCGGGATGAACAAGACATTATGGAGGTTGGAGTTCATGGCGACGGGGCGGCACATCAATTGGATAGCTTCGGATTGCCCGACATTGCCATGTTGCTCAATCGCTCGGCGTCGTAGTTCATCGAGTCTCGATCCTGCGGAGATCACTACGGAATCTTTGATTCCGTCGCCTAACTGCGGGTGAGGTTGCCCCGGCTTGACGAACTCGATGGCCTCAGGAGTTGCCGACACAGCGACAGCGGATTTGGTCTCTCCGTCGGCGAAAACGTAGTAGTATTCGCACGTTCGAGGGCTGTCCGACCATAGGGAGGTGACTTTGTCGAGTGAATCGCATTCTTCGAGAGCGCGGCGCATCAACGTTGCCATGGGAGCACCTTGCCATTTTCCTTCGCCTCGGCCACCCATTTCCCCCAGAGATATTTTCTCGGCATTCATTCCGCTGACGCTTCCGGTGAAACCAGCGTAGCCAATATTTGCGAACGGAATTTGTCCGTCGGGAGCCACGATGAAAGTCGTCGCAGCGTCTTGAAGCCCGATCTCGGTCATGTAATCGAGCACGCGGCCATGGTAGAGTTTGCCTCCTTTGGTAGCTGAGCCGAACATCGCGAAGCCAGAGCAGTGGAAGAGTTCCGGGAAGACGTTGAGAATTTCCATCAGGTGTTCATCGATCTCAATCGCTCGTGCTAAGGCTCTGGTTTCGGCGATGTGCCGGGCAGGAATATGGGGTTTGAGTTCTTGGTAAGCACGATCTAAGTCGGCACGGAACCATCGACCGTTAGCGATGGTTTGTACGAAACCGAACCCATAGAGAACGGAATCGATGCATCGATTTGCTTCGGCCTTGAGGAGTTCACCGTGGGCCGTCCCGATTTGCTCTGGAGTGCCCCATAGCAGAGCGACGCGCTGCCCGCCTATCCATCGCAATTCACCGTTGGCGGTCTCGCGATTTTTTTGGGTGGGATTGGTGAGTCGACTCGATGGCGCGAGGACTTCGGCTGCTCGGCGCAATCCTCGCACGATCGTTTTCTCGATCTCTTCCCGATCTAGTTCTTCTGCGTCGTAATCTCCCCAGTGTTGGCTGATCCAAGGTGGGAAGGTAGCTTCTTGGGAGCGTGGATACTGATCATCTGCGGTTGTCGATAGCTCTAGCGACGCTGAGATACCAGATCCCTCAAAAGCGACGACACTCGATTCTTTGCCAGTGGTTTTGAATCGGATGCGATTTCCGTCGAAAACCCAACCTTCGCTCGAGGGGCTTTCGCCGGGAGCTCTTTCCGCTTGGGTTTGCACGCGGAGTGGTGTGTTGCCCAGAGCCAACTCGGAAAGGGCGTTCGCATCTAGGACTCTTAGAAAATCGAAGGGCACCGCGATTTCCGAGGAAGCTCGGATCACGCGTCGACCTAGATCTTTGGAATCCAAATGGTCCTTCGGGTCGACCGGTCCGTGTCCCCAGAAAAGCTTTCGATGTTTTGGGAGGGCGACGACCGTAACGTCCTCGCGACGTACCAACGTCAGCGCGTACTGTGGATGTACTAAAGTGAGATCGAAAGCGTCGTCGCTGTGCCGAACCAGTTTCAGCTGGATCGATTGAATTTGGTTATCGATCGGGACGGTTCCGGTGCCTTGGATGGTAAAGCTCTGGCGTTGAAGTTGGAACGTGGAGATCCACGGTTCGATTTGCGATGCGAGTTTCAGGGTCGAATCGCTCGGGCGGTCTTCCCCAATCGAGTTCAATGCCGGGATCGACAGGATCGCGATGGTGCTGAGGGTCGCGAAACGATTGCTTACCAACCAATACCTGCGAAATTGGGAGAGAATATTCACAGCAAGTCCTCGGGAAGGAATGGGGCAGAGAGATCAAACTCCGACGTTGCCAATGTAACGCCGATCGTCTGCCAATTGCAACGTCACCGAATGCATAAAAGCCGTTCTTTGGAACGCTATCCGCTGAGAAGGCACCCAAAAGCGGGGGCTGCTTAATTCGCTTTTGGAGACTCGAGGTCGAGGGTGGGTTTCGAGGGGGTAGCGGGAAGTTGGCTTTGAATCCAGGCGCCCGTAGCGAGCAGCATCGACTCGGCAAAAAGACGGGCGGTTAAGACCACGGTGTTTGGTCGTTTGCGCTCTGCGTTTTCGCCGAAAGAGACGACGAGGCTTGGGTGTCCTGTGAGATTCATCCGGGCCAAGTCTCCATCTCCGATGAGGAGGTCGACTTCGCTTAAGGCGGCTTCGGTTTTCTGGATCAGTTCGACGCGGGCACGTAGGGCTCGGACGTAATCGATTGCCGAGCAAAACTGTGCTTCGCGAAAGGTGGGCGCCCATTTTCCGACTTGGGAATCCTCGGTGATCCGTTCGAAGAGATCACCGTGCATGGTTGCCGCTTCGACCGTGATCGCGTCGGTCATGGCGAGGATTCGGGGATCTGGGGGCAGATCGAGCGGAACGATTTTCGCGCCATGAGATACGAGAAGTTCAGCGATACGCTTTTCGGAGGCGCGGGCGATTGAGGGAAGGCCGACACGTAACGATTTAACGTTCCATGACTCATCGGGCATAGCGAAGGGACGTTCTACCACCGTGGCATCGAGTCCGTCGCCACCGAGCATGAAAGGAAAGATCGCAGCGCAGTCATCGACAAAACGTGCGATGGGTCCAATTTTGTCCATCGACCAACCGAGGGTCATGCATCCGTGCCGACTGACGCGACCGAAGGTTGGGCGTAGCCCCGTTGTGCAACAGATACGTGTTGGCGAAACGATGCTGCCGAGCGTTTCGGACCCGATTGCGAATCCGACCAAACCTGCCACGGCCGCTGAGGCGCTCCCTGCTGAGGAACCGGAGCTTCCTTTGTCGGGGTCCCAGGGGTTGCGAGTCATGGCACGGAACCATTGATCGCCCCATGCCAAAGTTCCGACCGAGAGTTTCGCCAGAAGAACCGCGCGGGCGTCGTTCATGCGTTTTGCAATCGTGGCAGTTCCGTCTCGAACTGTGTCTTGATAGTCCACAGCGCCCCACGTGGTCGGCATTCCTGGGACAGCGATGATGTCTTTGGCCCCCCAAGGAATCCCGTGTAGGATTCCCTTGTCATCTCCATTCTTCAATTCCGCATCGGCCTGACGGGCTTGGTCGATGGCGAGTTCGTTGAAGGTAACCACGCACTTGAGGAGTGGATCGTATTTTCGAAGGCGATCCAAGTACATCTGAGTCAATTGAACGCTGGTGAATTTGTTAGCTCTCAAGCCTGCAGCCAGTTGGCGTACTGACCAGAACGCGCATTCATCGATCGTCGAGATTTCAGGAAGAGACTCTGGTAATGTTAGCTGGTTGCGGAGCGGTACGTTTGACGGAGTCGGATTCTCAGAGATCCCCTTGGCAAAGAACCACGGGGTAAACGTCATTGCAGTTGGGGTGTTGTCATCGATGGGGGTGGACCGGAGCGCTTGGACCGATGCATTTTTCGCGTTCAGGCTGGCCGCGATCGCTTCGCATTGCTCGTCGGTTAGTGGAACTCGCGATAACCAAGCGGCGTTTCGAATCATTTCCTTCGTGAAAGGGGGGGCGTCCGACTCTTTCGTAGGTTCGGGGTCTTGCGTGGGAGTGCTCAGGGAGACCGCGAGGGCGTTTGCATAGCTTGTGGTGGCTAGTGCACCGCTGGCCATGATGCATTGGAGAATCCAATCGCGCCTTCGGAAGGAGGGAACCGCCGAGGGTACCGATTCGTCGTGGTGGTTGAGCATGATAAGTGCAATAGCCCGGCCGCAGCCGCTGCGATGAGGGACCAACAAATACGATTTCCTCACTACGCTTGGGATTATGCGTTCGCGGGATTAGTTGCTACGGGAAGCATCTTTGCATGCTCCGAGCCCCAGATTCCGGCACCGATGGCGCCTGCGTCATCACCGAGTTTGGCAAGTTTGATTTTGAAGGTATCGGCGTAGCATTCGAGGACGTTGGCGTCGACGGTTTTTTTGACTTCTTCGAGGTAGATATCGCTCAGGGCTTCGACCAATCCACCTCCGAGGACAATGATCTCTGGGGTGAGCAAGTGGATCAGGTTCACGACCGAAAAGCCTACGGTACGTGCGGCGCGGCGGATGATTTGCTCGACGTGCTCATCGCCACCTTTTACCGCGGCTGCGAGGGCTTTGCTGCGGATTTCGGAAAGGTCGGTGCCGGTTGTTTTTGCTAAGGTTGGGGCATCACCGCGATAGGCGAGTTTGGCGCAGTTCGCAGCGATGGCCAATCGACTGGCTTCGCTTTCCAGTGTGCCGCTCATGCGCATTCCGCTGGTGTGGTCGGTGGACGCAATGCGCGTATGCCCGATCTCCATACCGGTGTGCCGTTTACCTCGGAGGATTTGTTTGTCGTAAACGAACCCACCTCCGATCCCTGTTCCTGGGAAAATACCAGCGACGCTATGGGCACCGACAGCGGCACCCACACGGAACTCGCCGTAGACCCCTGCGTCGACATCATTCAGGACGGATACTGGGCATTGGAATGCATCCTGCAGCAAACTACCGAGGGGGACGTTTTTCCACTTGAGATTGACCGCGACATGAACGATTCCGTTATCCATATCGACCGGGCCGGGGACCCCGATACCGATGGCTTTAAGGCCGTCGAGAGGCAGATTGGCTTCGGCGATCGTTTCACGGATCGTATCTACGATACGCACCAACCCCGCTTGTGCCCCCTCCATCCCCTTCGTTTTCTTGCGTTTGCGAGCGATCACCTCAAAATTTGCGTCGAGAATGACGCAGAGCATCTTGGTTCCACCGAGATCAAATCCGCAGTAATACGGCGCAGTCATGAATGGGACTCGTGGGGTTAGCGTCCTTGAAAAAATTCCTTCGGGGGCTCCATTATAACCAATTCAAAATTATGGGTTAGGTACAATGGGCGGTAAGGAGACCAAATCGCGGATCGTCTGAGCGGTGCGATTCCGGTTGGAGCGACCCTTTGGTTTGGGGTAACTATTTCTCTTCGCACTCGATGCACTCAGTTGTGGTGCGAGTTGCTTGCTTGATCCCGCCTTATCCTTACTCACCGTTTATCTTTACTCACCTTGTACATTCTTACCCTGAAAAACACGAAGATGAGTGTTTCGATGCATTGGATACGTTCCCGTTTCTCGATAGTGGCTCTGGGCCTTGTTTGCAACCTCAGTCTGTTGAGCGTACCGGTGCTCGCGCAGCGGGAACTCAAAGATATTCCTCTTCCAGATCCGAAATTGGAGCAGGAAACCTTTCAGATCGATGATGGTTGGAACGTGGAGTTATTTGCTGGTGACCCGGCGATGGCGAAGCCCATTCACATGAACTGGGACAATCAACATCGGTTGTGGATTGCGTCGAGCGAAACGTATCCGCAGATTAAGCCTGGCGAGCCTTCCAACGACAAGATTTTGATCTTGATCGACGAGAACAGGGATGGGAAAGCCGAACGAACTGTCGTCTTTGCCGATGGGCTATTGATCCCGACTGGGGTGTTGCCTGGGAACGATGGCGATCAAGCGAGCGCGTATGTCGTGAACAGCGACCAGCTTCTTTACCTTCGCGACACCGATGGGGATTTGGTCGCCGACGAACGACAGGTCATCCTATCTGGGTTTGGAACTGAGGATACGCACCATTTGCTCCATTCCCTGCGCTGGGGGCATGATGGTTGGATTTACATGAATCAGTCGATTTACATCCACTCCCACATCGAAACACCATGGGGTGTGCAGCGATTGAATGGTGGCGGTATATGGCGTTACCATCCGAGCACGAAGCGCCTCGAGGTTGTCGTGCGTGGTTTTGTGAACCCATGGGGTGTGCATTTCGATCGCTATGGACAAATGTTCGCAACCGATGGTGCTTACGGTGAAGGCATCAATTACGCGTTCCCAGGTAGCGTCTTTGTGACGGCCGTTGGAGCCAAACGATTGATGACCGGATTGAACCCAGGCAGTCCCAAGCATTGTGGGTTAGAAATTCTGTCTGGAAGCCATTGGCCTGAATCAATACGTGGCAGTATGGTCACAAATGATTTCCGAGCGCATCGCGTGTGTCGATTCAAAGTTTCCGACGACCGCAGCGGCTATGAATCGGTGCAGCAACCGGAGTTGATCAAAACACCTCACGTCGCATTCCGTCCGATCGATGCAAAGCAAGGGCTCGATGGAGCGTTGTATATCGCCGACTGGTACAACCCGATCATTCAGCACGGTGAGGTTGATTTCCGCGACCCACGCAGAGATCGCACTCACGGGCGGATCTGGAGGTTGACGCACAAGGATCAGAAATCGGTTGTGTCGGACTCGATCACGTCCAAAGATCCTGTCGGAAAAAATTTAGAACGTCTCAAGGATGATGCGGATTTGGTCCGCTTATTTGCCGGTCAAGCACTTCGCGTTGGCATGCAGAGGAGCGAGGAAGTTCGCCAAGCCGTATCCAAGCGGGTCGAAGAGGCTGCTGCGGACTCCACGCGTGGGCTCGAACAGTTGGAGTTGGCATGGGTGATGGAAGGCTTGGGGGTGTTCGATAATCGCCTTCAAAAGAGCTTGATCGCTGCGGAAGACGGACGGTTGCGAGCTGCGTACACGCATCAAATTGCGAACCAAATCCGCTGGGTGAAATCGGAGCAATATGGAAACTTGGATCAGTCCCAGATTTCGCAGTGGACGGCGCTCGGTCGCAAGCTGTCCGGCGATGAACATCCGCGTGTTCGATTGGAAGCGGTCCGATTGTTGTCCGAATTGCCTTCTTCCGATGCTGCCGATGCTGCGTGCATCATTCTCAAGAAGCCGATGGATCGATTTTTGGATTTCGCGTTGTGGCAGACCTTGAGGGATTTATCACCGCAGTGGCTTCCTGAGTTCCGAAGCGGTAAGTTCCGGTTCGGCAATGATCCAGGAGCCATCGCGTTTGCGATGCGAGCGGTGGAGGATCCAACGACGGTTGACGCGATTCTGAACATGCTCGACGAACCCGTTGCGGCGAATGATGCGGGGGGGCTGGCCTCGAAGCCTGAACTAGCGAAGCTCGTTGCGGAGTTCGGAAATGGTGGCCAACAAACTCGATTGGTGGATCGATTGCTCCACGGAGAGAAGCCGTTGGCGCTGCCCAGCGAAGCCCAGCGGGGCTCGCTCCTGCAAGGGATCCTCGAGAGCAGCTTGCGCCGCAAGGAAGCTTTGGGGCTGAACGAAGCATCCCAGAAGAATCTGATGGAGCTGGCACAAGCAGCATTGGTATCCGACAAGAAGGGGGAATCGCTCGACCCAAATGCCGCGTCGGTTGTCGCCATTCGAACCCTCGGTCCGTGGCGGATCAAAGATGCACGTGGGTGGTTGGAAACCGCTTCAAAGGACCCAGGTAGTTCGGCGGTGATTCGACAAGCCGCGATCGTTGCGGTTTCAAGTTTTGGGGACGATGCCGCGAAGGTGTTGTTGCAGCAATTGGGATCCGATGAAAACGGAGCTGTCGCCGTGTCAGCGATATCGGCACAAAGCGACGTAGATCTTGGTGGGGCTGCAAGAGCGTTGATCGACCGAATGAGCAAAGACCCAGCTCGGGCCGAAGCGTTTGCGAACCTTGCAGCGAATCTGCTCGGACGCAAAGACGGTGCGGCAAACTTGCTCGCCTCGATCCAAGGCAGGACGTTGGATCCGGGGGCAGCCCGGCAACTCAAGTCCGCATTGAGGAAAATGAATGCGGGTGCTGATCTGCTCAGTGCGATCGATGCGGCAGGCAAACTTCAGGAGAATCGATGGCAGGCTAGTGATGCGCTTCGCGATCGTTGGCTGGAGCTGGCTAAGACGAAAGGGGATCCATCACGAGGAGAATGGATTTACCGTCGGGCGGAATTGCAGTGTGTGCAATGCCACCGGATTGGCGGCGTGGGTGGACTGGTCGGCCCTGATTTGACCAGCATCGGCGCTCAAGCCCCGGCGGACTATCTATTTGAAGCGTTGCTGAATCCTGCTGCCAAGGTTAAGGAAGGGTACAACGCAAAGGTCGTGAAGACCGAGAACGACGAAGTACTCGCGGGCATTCCGATTCGCGAATCGGACGATCAAGTCGTTCTGCGTTTGGCAGATGGAAAGGAAGTTGCCATCGACAAGTCTGACATTACCGACATCAAGGACTCACGGTCCTTGATGCCAGACGGATTGCTCGACTCCCTCAGCGAGGAAGAAGCCGTCGACTTACTCCGTTTTATTCTGGAAATGGGGCGTATCGATGGGAAGATGTTGGTTGCCCAAGACGGGTCGATTCGGAATTGGGAGTCGCTTGGTTGGACCGAGAAGGCCTTGGTTCTTTTCAATCGAACCAGTTTGGACTCGATCGTGGGTGACCAGTCTGTCTTCACCTGGCAATCGCTCCCCGCTCTGGTTTCCGGGGAGGCGCCTGTGCGTGGTTTGGCTACATTCCGACCGCATCCGGGCGTACCGAACTATACGTTCCTCCGAACATCGCTGAACGTAGCCCGTGCAGGTGACCTCGTGATCGATCTTGGACAATCGCCCAAAGGTGCCATCTCGTTGTGGGCTAATGGCAAACCGATCCCGGTAGAGGGCAATCGCTTGAAAATCGCGTTTGGAGAAGGAGCGAACTGGCTCTTTGTCGGGGTCAACCGTGACTTGGTTGGTGAGGGGGCGGTGCGCGTCAAAGTGGACGCAGAGGCCTCGACGGCAAAGATCGGCCAGTAGGTAGCCGAATCGCAGTTCGTTGTTAAACAAAACCCACATAACGCCCGGTTTAGCTTTTTGAGTTAAGCCGGGCGTTTCTCGTTCCAGAGTGAAGCGGTCCGATCTAGCGACCTGGATTTGGCACTCTACCCGATTGCAATTCACGTTCGGTGATATGACGGCCGTGTTGCGGCGGCACCAATCGGTGTAAGACCACGGGAATGGGGCTTGAATGCACTACGACCTGGCGTCCGTGTACGTTCTTTACGTACTGTTTTGCAGAGGCAGTACCAGACATAGCCGCGACAATAAGAGTGGCGGCAAATACGGCAACGATGGCTCGAAAATTCATAAGTTAATTCCTGTCGCTGAAAGAACCTAATTTCCCTCGAGACAATATAGATCGCGTCTTCCGGGGATGCTGTAGATTTTTTCCAGTCGCCCTAAATTGACGTCTCCGAGAGAGCGATTTTTCAGCAGAGTCGTTTCAACCGGTTTTGGATGGTTGTATCGATCATGATGGCGAGAGCGTTTTTGGATGTTGGAAATTGAGCCGATTGGCTCGCAAGACGATTGAGATTGGTTGTCGTTTCGAGGATCGTGGAATGGGTGGGTTGTCCCGTCGCACAAATCTCGAACACGAATCTACGGTAATTGAATATGAACCCAGGGTGGTTGGTCGAATCAGCAAGTCTTTGGGGATACCATGGGTCGATGTTGGTGGGATCCCAGCATCCTCTGCGAACCGAAGCGGTGCAGGAGTATTGGCTTCGTAATAGGGTCCGGTTCAACGCATGGAACGGAATGCTGACCGAATTGGCACTGAGGATTAGTTCACCGAGTGGAACGCGGCGGGCCTTTGGTTGGCAAAAGATGAGCAGCTTGATCGAGGAGATCTATCTAGCAGAGCCGTTGAGCCGAATCTGCGTTGCGGTCGCGAGGCGACTGGAGGATCGTGAAATCGATCCTGATTCGTGTGCCATCATGCACAATGTCTTTATGACGCATCAAGAGATTCGCCAGAGGTGCTTGCGCTGGACACTTGAGGGAATCGATCAAGGCGAGGCGTCCGCCCATCGGCTCAATCGGATACGTTCCTACCTCGAGCATTGGACCGATATGTTGATAGGCTTTTTCGCGGATGCGCGCACGGCGGATGAGTATGCTTTTTCTCCGGAGCGTGTTGCTGAATTTTCTGAGGATTATAGCTACCGCAGTTTGGGCGATGCGGCCTCGACCGTATGGTCACTTCTATTGGCAGGAAATCGAAAGTGGGTGAGCACGCATTGCAGTACCGAGACGGTATTTCCAAAACTGAGTCGAGACGTCTGCCAATCTGCGTTGGGGATGGTGCACCCAGCTTGGTTCGACTCATTGGGATTGTTACCTTCGAGAACCGCACAAAACATCAGTCATGGATTGAACTCCCTCGATAAGACGCTCGAGAGTTTGATGGATGGGAGCTGGTTAGATAAATCTGCGGTGCAAGCACGTGGCGAAAATATGCCCCGCGAAGGTCGCTTCTCTGCGTAGTTCTTCCCTTGCGTTGGTCCGCTATTTTGAACCCGTGCGCGATTGCGTGATCTATCCAAAAACGGTCGCGAAGACTTGAACAGACCCATTGTGGTCCGCTATAAGAGTATTCGAGCAATTCGTGATGGTGCTGTGTCAAACGACATCGCAGCATGTTTCAACGGAGTGATGGTGCATCAAGCCCATGGAGTTTGGAATGGAACGCATAGAAAGGTTTTATTGGAACGATGGCGGACGATCGAGTTGCGGGTTTGTCGGATTGGCTGGGGATTGCGTCACACGAGCGATATCAATCGCGACCGGCTTGGTATATCGCGATGTCTATAGCGAGCTTTCGAAGATGGCCGGCATTAGCCCTCGTTCCGGGATGGTCGACGCGATAACCGCTCAGTACCTCACCAATCGCGGTTGGGAACGTCAGACGACGACAGGAGTTTTGGTTGAGGATTTCTCGGTCCCAACCGGGACGAGCATTGTCGAGTGTAGAAAGCGTCGGCGAGGGAACGGCCATGTGTTTGTGGTGATCGATGGGGTGTTGCACGACACGTGGGATCCTCGCGAGGAATCCGCTTACGAAGTCAACGCGGTGTGGACGGCCGGTCCCAATGCGGTTGTGCAGTGCGGAGATAGGTCGACAACACGACGGCACGAAAACGATTTGACCCAAGCCGAATTCGAGAAGATCATTCAACGTCTTCGGGCCATCGACAATACGGCTCGCAATCATGCCTCGACGGAGAGCGAGCGTGAGAATGCATTGCGCATGATGCAGAGCTTGTTGATGCGGCACAATTTAACGCGACAAGACATCGCGGGTGAGGAGGTCGACAGCACGACCCAGCACACACGGCTCGCCTGTGCGGTCAACGGCTCTCGCGCCTTGGCGTGGGAAAAGGATTTGGCGTTTTATGTAACCGACCATATCTTCCCGATGACTCAGTGGTATTACAACCGACAAGGGCATCGAACGGTTTTCTACTTTTACGGACCGAAATTCGATGTCGATAATGCGATCCAGTTATTTCGTGAGTTGCTTTTGACGATTGCGAGCGCGGCTAAGCTTTTGTATGGCGGGTATGCTCGTGGTAGCGGCGCTTCGTACGCGGAGGGATACGTCGCTAGCTTACCCAAGTCGACGTTTGTTGAAGGTGCGGTGGAGAATGCAGACGAAACGATGCGCAACGAGCGTTCCTTGATCCAGCAGAGAACCTTGAGCGTTCAAGAAACCGCCCGTGAATGGCTTGATTTGGAATGCGGTATTCGCTTGGTCAAAGGTTATCGGCGAATTCGGGACTTTCATGATCCCGCGGCGGAGGGATTAGGCAGAATGCATGGTGCACAGCATCAGGTTACGGTTCCCAATCGCAAGCTGCGTCTTGGTTTCCAACCGCCACACAAGTAACGAACGGAGTGCTTGCGTTCGGTAAACGTTCGGAAGCCGTTCAACGATGCTTCGCGCGTTGACGGATTGCTTCGTAGAGCAGGAGTGAGCCTGTCGTCGCGACATTCAAGGATTCGACATCGGAGTGCATTGGAATGGAGACGACGGTATCGGCTTGCGAGCGGATTTTTTCTGAGATCCCCTCTCCCTCATTTCCGAGCACGAACAACGTTGGCGGCGTGAAATCGCAATCCCAAAAGGATTTTCCGGAGGTATCTGCTACGGCTATTCGGATCGACTTGGTCCGAGCGTGTTTGAGGAGAACATCGAGCTCGATGGAGACAGGTGGGTTGCGGAACCATTGGCCGACTGTTGCCCGCAACACCTTTGGGTGGTGTGGCGAAACGCTGTCAGGGCTGAGAAAAACCGGACCTGCACCCGTTGCGGTGGCACTCCGCACGAGGGTTCCGACGTTACCGGGATCTTGAACGCGGTCCAGTGCGAGGGCCAAATCCAATTCCGGGATCCTTGGTTGGTCAGTCGTATCGAATCTTCCGATTGCCACCACCCCATCGGGAGTTGTGGTTGTGGCAATCTTGCCTAGGAGTTCGGGTGTAACAACGTATTGCGCAGTAGACTTATCCCGCTGAGCGAGAAGATCCGAATTCCCGAGCAGCCATGACTCTGTCATGAAGACAGCAGCCAGATTCCAACCTGTGCTGATTGCTTCGGACAAGGCGTGGGTTCCTTCGACCAAAAACTCGCCGCGTTTTTGGCACTCCGACATTCGCTGAAGTTTGATCGTCGATTTGACGATTTCGTTTTGGCCGCTTTGGATACGGATTGGGGTTGCCATGATTTGCGGAATTGTAAGTATTCCTGAGAATGGTTGTCAGAGCTACAGCCATATTTTGAACGACTTTGGAGAGGAATCCGACGATGAATCAAGCATACGACTGGCTGCAAACGCGATCGAATGACATGGCGAGCGAGCTGGAGACGCTCTGCAACATCAACTCCTCGTCCGATAATCTCGATGGACTGTTGCGCGCGGCCGATTGGTTGACACAGTATTTCCAACCGTTGGGGGTTCCGTGTGAGCGGATCGAATTGCCGACGTATCCTGTCATCGACGATTTGGGCAATGAGACCAACAGCACAACAGGGCCGGCCTTGAGATGGGATATGGGGGGGGCGGGAGATCGTGGTGTCGATCAAAAGAACGTCTTGCTCACGATCCATTACGACACTGTCTACGGGCTTCAAGATCCTTTCCAAAAGTGCACGCTCCTCGAGGGAGGGCGGATGCGAGGGCCAGGGGTGATCGATGCGAAAGGTGGGATTGTTGTGATGCGCTATGCGGCAATTGCCGCGCGCAAGTTCCTCGATTTGAGTCCGTTGCGATTGACGGTGGTTTTGACCCCCGACGAAGAAATCGGGTCTCCATCGACGATAACGCTTTGGAACAAAATCGCCCACGAGTTTGGTAGCGCGTTGCTGTTCGAGCCGTCGATGGCCGATGGTTCCCTGGTGTCGTCACGAAAAGGAACTGGAACCTTTACGATCGTGGTTCACGGCAAAGCTGCCCATGCGGGTAGGAATTTCAATGCGGGTAGAAATGCCGTTGTCCATGCGTCTCGTATGGTGGCGGATCTTCATGAACTGAATGGACAGCGACCTAATGTGACGGTGAATGTTGGGCGAATCCGTGGTGGCCATGCGGTCAACGTTGTTCCGGATTTAGCCGTGACCCGTGTGAATGTTCGCGTCGGCAGCATGGAAGACCAGCGATGGATCGAAAGCCAGGTTCAACGCTTCGTCGAAACCTACAATGTGCCTGATCAAGGGTACACCGTATCCGTCCAGGGGAGCATCCATGCACCGCCCAAGATCCAAGATGAGGGTACAAACGACTTGATGAAACGGGTTGAAAGGTCGGCTGAAAAGTTAGGGGAAAGTATTCGATGGAAGGAATCAGGAGGTGCTAGCGACGGCAACAAGCTGCAAGGGCTGAACCTTCCCAATGTGGATACCTTGGGGCCGGACGGGGACGGATTGCATAGCGACCAGGAGTGGGTATCGCTGGCGAGTTTGCCAAGAAAGGCCTCATTGGTGTTTGGGATTCTCGAAGAGATGGCTAGCGAATAGAGCAACGATTCGCCGCGTCAACGATGACGTGATGGTTGAACGCAGTGATGCTTGAACGAGGGATTTCGCGGCGATAAAACACAGATTCAAAGAGTCTCCCCAGGAGCAGACTTTCTCGGCTCGAGGAACAGCCGATGGCATGGCGATTTCGAATCCGTTGTTAGCGGGCTGTCCATCCGCCGTCCACGACCAGCATGCTACCTGTCATGTAACTGCTAGCACGGCTCGCGAGGAAAATTGCGGCACCTTGGATTTCACGCAGTTCTCCCCAACGGTTCAGCGCCGTGGCACCAACGATGGTAGCCAGGGCTTCTGGTGAATTAGCGATTGAGTAGTTCATTTCAGTAAGGAAGGGGCCTGGACAAATCGCGTTGCAGGTAATGTTCCACGGGGCAAATTCCAGGGCCATGGCTCGCGTTAACTGCACCACGGCGCCTTTGCTGCTTGCGTAGGGCGTGCGGTTGGACAGACCTATCAAGCCGAGAGTGCTTGCGATATGAATGATGCGACCAGATTTGCGTTCCTTCATGCCCGGGATCACCGCACGGGTGGAAAGCCAAGGGCCTCGCACGTTGGTAGCCAGCACCGATTCGAAGTCCGCGAGGGATAACTCATCGACGGGACCGCGGATGTTGATACCTGCATTGTTGATGAGGATATCGATCTCTCCCAATCGATCGCGGCAATCGTGCACCATGAGCGAGCATGCCTCTTCGCAGGTAACGTCAGCGGCGAGTCCGATCGCGTGCACTCCATACTGGCTCGCGATTTGGGTGGCCTGTTGTTCGGCTTCGTCTAGGTTCCGACTAACCAATGCGACATTGGTGCCGGCGCTGGCTAGACCGGACGCCATGGCGAGACCAAGCCCTTTTGTGCCTCCGGTTACCAATGCGACTTGACCGTCGAGTCGGAATTGATCGATGCCAGGAAGTGGATCTTGGATACTCGGATTCATGGTGTTGTCGCGTCGTGGTTTTGCGACGCGTGGGAAGGGGCTAGGAGATCAAGGGAAGGTTAGGTCCGTACGCGTCACAGGGCACGAGAGAGCGTTTGCTGCGGCATGGATTTCGTGGAGTGCCCAAGGAAGGTCATTGGCGGGAAGCAAATAGCGAGGGCCTGATAAAACGGTCGGAGGGTTCTTCGGGGTCAATCCCATCGCGTGGGCCCACGGATAACTGTAATCTTCCCACTGAATGGATTCCGGATCTGGGGTTTCTACGCATACGATCTTCAAGGACGATGCGCCTTGTTTTTCCATCATCCCTAGTTCGTTAGGAGAGTTGCAACTTCGAACGGTAAATCTGCGAGTAAGCGCGAGGTGCTCATGATCACGGGGCGAGTCTTCTAGTCCGAGCCCCTTTCGGATGGCATGCGCGAGAGTTTCTGAGTTGCAGATTACGAGGATTGGGTCAGGGGTTGGGTTGTAAAGGTTAGCGGCGAGATCTCGGATGGTGGATTGGGTAATGGGGTCTATTTCATCGGGGGTAATCGAGAGAGCGGGAGTAAGCACAAAGGTGCGCATGCACATCCGCGGGTGAGGAACCTTGAGGTGCGGCGTCCAGATCCGTTGGCCGTGATGCAGGATCAGATCGATATCGATCCGTCGTGCTTCCCAACGATGCAGTCGCTGGCGGCCCAATTCGTTCTCGATTTTTTTAATGGCATCCCATACCTGCCAACTGGAGCGATCCGAATCGATGGATACGACTGCGTTTAGGAAGTCGGATTGTCCGCTCGGACCGCCCACGGCTGGGGTCATGTAGAGTGGGCTAAAGATCAAGGCTTCCGAGTTAAACTCGTCGCGGAGCAATCGCGACGCTGAGAGCATTGTCTCGTGCACGTTGCCGAGGTTGGCTCCTAGACTAATGAGAGACCTCGGCATTACAGCGTTGTTCCGCAGGAGTAGACAATTGATCGATCCGGGCGAAGCAACAGGTGCGACACGTCCGGCTTGCTACTTGGCAGGCTCGACATTGTCCACATACCAACGCACCAACTCCTTAACTTCGTAACGCGCTGCGTCTTTGCGAGCGTACACCCAATAGGATGGCGGATTGGTCTGGCCTTCATCGCGGTACTTGAGTTTATAGGAATACCCGGCGGTGCCAAGCGTCTCACCTTCGAGGGAGACGAAAACCCACTTTGCTGGCTCCCGGCGTTTTTGGATCTCGACATGCGTTGCGTCTTGAGCGAGTCGTCGCTTGGCCTTTTGCAATTCCGTTTCCGGCTCTTCGTCGCCCATTTTGGGTTTTTCGGGTTCGTATTGGAAACCGACCAAGTAATAAACGCTGTCGAGATCGCCTGCGGAGAGCGCATCCAGGTAAAGCTGGGCGACTTTCTTTGCCTGGGTCAGTTCGTAATCGGTGTGCAAGCTGCGTTCAAAGAGGCCCCAGGATAGGACGATGACACCGATGATGACTGCCAAAGCCCCTAGGATCTTTGAGAGGAGGTTCAAATTCCAGAACTTGGCGGTGAGAAGGACGACCGCGCCCATGGCGGTTCCGGCCATGGCCAGCGGCATGGGCTGGACATATTTGATGGAAAAAATCCCAACCAACGACAACAAGAAGGCGACAACTGCGACGGCCGAAAAGGATTTGGAGTCGACGACTTCGTCCGCCTCTTGAGAAAGTTGGGTCTCGTTCATAGGTTGGTTCCAGCGAATCCTAATCGTTTTATTGAGAAAAAACCTAGTCGTCCGTCGCTTAGTTGTGGGGAAATCCCGCGGCTTACTTTACTTCGGTCTAATCCGGCCCAGTTCGTTCTATCGGCTCTAGCCGAGGCGACATTGTTAGGCTGGTGTCCCCACGACAGGTGGTGGTACGCCTAAAGTACGCTTTTGGTTCGGGTCAACCAACCGGGGCATGGGAAAGGAGCTTATCAAAGAAAGTTAGCAATGGATGCTCGATTGGTGGGAATCCGGCCCATTCGTGATAGGTTGCTAGCCACCGTCGAGGGCGTTTGGGGCTTTTGCCAAGCAATCGATCAATTCTCGTTGTAGGGCCGGAGTGGCAGCCGCCAGGATTTGACCATTCCACGGGTCGAAAGGCTCGCCGAGGTGTAGAGAAAGATGCGAACCCGCTTCGGTGGCGATCAACGCACCTGCGGCGATATCCCAAGCTTTTAGGCGGCCACCCCAGTAGGCATCCAGTCGTCCGGCCCCAACATAGCAAAGGTTCAGCGCTGCAGAGCCGAGTCTGCGAACGCTCTGGCACTCGAGAAGAATCTCTAAAAACTGCTGAATCTCCTTGGAATCTCGCTGCAATTGGGGAGGAAAACTAGCGGCAACCAATGCCTTGTTAAGCCGCTCGCATCGGCTGCACGCCATCGGCTCTCCATTGAGCGATGCACCGCGTCCGGCGATGGCCGTGAACATTTCGTCTGCCATGGGGTCGTAGACCACGCCCAGAGCGCAACGAGACATTTGGTAGCCGTTTGCAATCGGATTTCCAAACTGGTGCATCAGCGCGATGCTGACGGAAAAATTGCGCAAACCATGGGCAAAATTTGTAGTCCCATCCAAGGGGTCGACCACCCACTGCCATCGGCTGTTGGAAAGTTCTTTTCTGGGTGTTGAGCCGTGCGCATCCTCTTCGCCGAGAAACTGATGTTCCGGGAAACACTGTGTGATAACGTTCAAAATCGCGTTTTGGGCCGCGACATCTGCATCCGTCACCAAGTCCTTCGGGGACTTTTCTCGCACCACCGCGATCGGAAGCATTCTGCGAAGGATTGCCCCTGCCTCTCGGGCTGCCCGAATTGCAACCTCCAGAGCGCGTGACGGATCGAGTGGATTGGGAGCGGTTCGATCGGGCGGCGTTGGGGAGGAATCGGTGAACAGATCTTCCCAATTCGCCGAAGCGACGGCCGAAGGAGCTTCGACTGGGGTGGCCTGAGGGGCCTGTGTGCCGCGAAATTCTTTGTTTCTAGTATCCATAAGCATCAAACGATACCTGTGCGAATCGACCGTGGCAACGCTATATTCATGGGCTGGAAGAGACCTGCCTGGCGATGAAGATAAGGATAACGAGAGATGACTTGGAAACTGACACTGCCGACGGCGCGTTACGACACTACCGGAACGACTGTCGAGGTGGGACTAGGCACGCCTCTCCACGTTTCAATCACCTCGAAAGCCAAGGGTTTGGGCGGTTTAATCGCTGGATTCCAAGTCATTCCAAGCGATGATCCGACGTTGACCGGACAACCGAAGACTGCGGAATTGCATGCCAATAAACCCTTGAAATGCGACGATTGCTACGTCCGAGAGAACGACCTGATCGCTATCTATCCTCAGGTTTTTCCTTGGGCCTTTGGGTTCCAAGTCGACTTCCGTTTTCAAAAAGGGTTGGTCGCCGGCGTCGACGCTTTGGAATTATGGCTGAGCGTCCAAACGTCGTTGCTGGAGTCGGCCCCGAGATTAACCCTCTATCCGACTGCCGATGAGACGTTTTGGAAAGAGGGTCGGTACTGGGTGGCTGGACATGGCCAAACGGTCATGATTCCGCACCCGCTCGACCGAACGGACTACCATCCGACCGCTTCCCCTGAAACGGGTGAGGTATCGCAAATCGACTGCTTCGGCGGATTTATGGAAAAAGGTGTGATTCGCCGCGCGCGATGGTTGCTGGCTTGGTCCTCGTCGCCAACATCCAAATCGCCTCTGTCCAGGTCAACGATCGAAGCGGTGTATAAGCGATTTGCAGAAAGCCCATTGCCGCTGACCGCCTGATACACACGCTGAAACACCGCATTCTACTTGGTCCTACTTAATCCTACTTGGTCATCCCAAGAACTCTCTTTCCATTCGCCTCCACCTCAATGATTGGAAATCGAATGATCGTTGCTAATAGTGGCAATTAATGATTATCTGGTATTGGGCAGGAGTTGCAGGCTGGAGTGGTCTGGTTACCATTTGTCGCCGGATGCTTGGTATCTATTCGCACGATTCGAAGTTCCTTGCGAGCGCAAGCATCAACGATTCATGGACATCATTGAGGAGTGCCCCCGTTGGCAAAGAAGTCTACCAAGGTTCAGTCGTTGCGACCTGAACCCACAGCTACATTGTCTCGCAAGAGTGCCACCAAATCCCCCTCGAAAACGAATGGGTCAGGGACTAAACCGTCTCATGGGAAAGCTCGTGGCAGCGAAGGGAAGAGTGCCGGTAGCAAGCCCAAAGTTGAAGAGGCGGTGGTCAATTGGTACGATCATCCTGAATGGTACGAGCTAGGCTTTCTAAAAGAGACGCCGAAGGAAGCTAAGTTCCTTGAGGCCGTCTTCAAGAAGCATGTAAAGTTTCCGGTAACGCGTGTGCTCGAAGTCGGATGCGGATCAGGCCGACTGGTGCGAGAGATGGCTCGTCGCGGCTACGAAACCACGGGACTGGACCTCAATTCCGAAGCCCTCAAGTACTGCAAGAAGAAACTCCAAGAGGATGGATGTCACGCCGATTTGGTGAAGGGGGACATGACCGACTTTTGGTTTGGGAAACCTTTCGATGCGGCCTTTAACGCGATCAATACGTTCCGTCACTTGGAAACGGAGGAGGCGGCTGTCAAGCACCTGGAGTGCATCGCTTCGAACCTAAAGACCGGCGGCGTTTTCGTTCTTTCACTGCATCTGATTCCGCACGACGGCGACCTATGGGGAACCGAGCGGTGGTCCGCCAAAGGGGATGGAGTCGCGATTCGATATGCGTTAACCGTTCTCGATTGCGACATCGAGACTCGGATCGAAAGGCTGCGAATTACGATGAATGTCGAGCAAGACGGAAGAGTGTCTCGACTCTCCGACGAGATACGTTTGCGTCTTTACAACGTCGATCAACTCAAATCACTTCTTGCGAAGATGAAGCAATTCGAGCTCGTTGGCGTCTACGACTTCTGGTTCGATATCCAGCAACGCCAGAGGCTATCTCGCAACTCCTGCGATACGGTACTCGTCCTGAAAAAACTCTAATGGTTGTTGGCGATAGACCGGAACGAAACGCTAGTACTTTTGAGGGGGAGTCGGCTCCGAGGATACCTTGGAGATAGAGTTCATCGTCGATTGTGCCATCGAGTCGATTGTTAGATAGGCGACAGCCGCAGACGCTGCGGCTCGCGGTCCGGCGGTAAGCAATCCGGTAACCGCTGCAGTGGTTACCCCAACCGTTCGGCCGATAACTTCTGCCTTTTGATGCTCTAATTTCGCGCATCGCGACGCAGCGTACGCCGAATGGCGTGCCGCCTCAGCGAGTAGCGATGCGATGCCGTTCGACCGAGAAGCCATCCCTTTCGGGACACCGGCCATGCTGGCAACTCGTGCCGCGTTGGCAGACGCTGCCAGCAATCCAGCCACGCCTGCCCTGCATACGCCTCGTACCAAGCGATCCGATTGATGGCTGGTCCTCGTACCACATTTGCACTCTCTCGCAAAGTGCTCGCAGTTCCCTGCGACCAAGTGATATCCAGATTCGCCCACACGATCAACCGCTCGCGAAACTACCTCTTCGACAGGCAGTGACTCGGATACGTCTTCAACCCTAACTGGCTTCCCGTCTGCAAACGCATTGAGCGACACGCGTTGGACTGTCATTCGATTGGCAGCGGATGGATCCGTTGCTAAGTGAACGACCGATCCATCACCGATGTCGATCCCGAAATGACGGTAGGGGATCATGAGCCAAAGACATGGAATTGAAACCAAGTCACCTTTTGCCATAGACTCGACAAACCTCTTGTAATCGCAACCCGTGATGGATCAGGGACGACTCGTATCGGCGAACGGTCATCATCGTTGGTGATTATTCGTGCAGGTGCGTAAAAAGACAATCATCAACAAAGAGAGCCAACAACGAAACCCAACCGGCACGCATTAAAAACGAAGAGCCAAGCCCCTTTGTTGAGCTTGGCTCTCCAAAATTTTGGTTGTTCGTCGGCGATTTGAATCGAACAATTAGGAACGAATTACTGGAACGAGCGTCCGCAACCGCACGACTTCACGGCGTTTGGATTTTCGAACGTAAATCCTTGTCGCTCTAGACTGCTGAACCAGCCGAGCGTTGTTCCGTCGAGCAACAACGAACTCTTCTTGTCGACGACGACCGCGACGCCGTTCTGCTCCGAGCGAGTGTCCTTCGCATCATCGTACTTGTCGTCGAAATTGAGAGAGTATTCAAACCCGCTGCATCCACCTGCGACAACACCAACTCGAACAAACGTCTCTGGACCGAATTGTCCCTCGGCGTGAGCTCGCTTCAGTTGCTCTGCCGCTTCGGGGGTAACACTGATTGCCATTCGCAACCTCAATCTAAATATTGCTTGAAAGGGAACCGACATTATTAGCCGGCACACCAATCCTGGAGCAGCCGGCTCTTCGACAGCATAACGAAGCCGTAATGAGACTTCGTCGTACTGTGATATGGTACGCGGGAAAGGATCGAAATGGCAAGTCAAAATTCACTTTCCAGAGTTCGATACTCCTGCTATCTTATCCAGCCCGTTCAAAGGCCGGACGGTGGATGAGTCGGCCGAAAACCGTTTAGTCATTAGGGAAAATCATGGTAAAACCGCATCGTAAGCTTAAAAAAGCAAACCACGGGCAGCGAGCTGCCAACAGTAAAGCTCGTAAGGCCAAGCGTCGCAAGGTCCGAACCTAAGCTGCTACTTTGGCAAAAAAGTCCCTAAATGGAAGGGTGTGACCGGTTCTAGGTTGCCCCGGAACGTCTGGGATTAGCCGTCGTTTCGAGCGATGGCCACGTTATAAGCGGTGGCCGCTGCGAAGCCCTGTGCGAAATTTTAGACCTTAGCTAATTTAGACCTTAGCCCACTCGCCAAGGTGCCCCATCGTGGTAGCGAAAGATTTCATCATCGACCCAGATACGATCGATTTCGATCGTGTCATTGCGGACATTCATGAGATTCGCAAATACAATCCGCAACGGTTCGAGATGGAACAGTTGACGGCGATTGTTCATGAAGATCCGGAGCGGGTTGCGTGCGTAGGATACAAGGACATCACGCATGATGAGTTCTGGGTACGCGGTCATATGCCTGGCATGCCGTTGATGCCGGGAGTGGTGATGCTTGAGGCGGTCGCGCAGGTTTGCTGCTACACCTCGCACAAATATAAACTTTTAGGCGACTCGATGGTCGGTTTCGGCGGACTGGAAGAAGTCCGCTTCCGCGAGCCTGTCGTACCTGGCAACCGTTTAATTGTGATGTGCGAACTTCTTAAACTCCGCAAGCCGTATCTTTTGGTTTGCCGATTCCAAGGCATCGTCGGTCGAAACATCGTCGTCGACGGCCAACTTAAAGGAATCCCTATCCCGGTCGATGTTCTCAAGGGGAATGCTCCCACGCGCTAAACATGCCGTGCTAGCTTTCGCTGGATCTGTTGGATCGATCGATCCGCCGATATCAATCCGCGTTGACGGGTGGCGTCGGGTTTGGATTGGCCGGTAGTAAGATCGGCGCCGATGGCTTTGGCAACCCGTAAGGGTCTTTTGGGTTCGCGCCTGAGATGGGTTGGGCAAGTGGTACACCGGCGATCAGCGCGAGCAAAAGCGTGGCTACAAAGTAGATCGAGTAATGCAGGAAGGCTTGACCAGCCTCCAATTCGCAAGTCCCGAGCGATGCACCGACGCCTGCTGCGAACATAATGCCGATGAAGATCGCCATTTGGATTGTGTCGATTTCGCCTAAGGATTTATTGCCGAAGTAGTACGACAGAAACCAATAAAGTCCCCAGGTGACGGCGAACACTGCGGAGCAGATACCTACTCGAATCCACCTCTCTTTGCCAATGTATCCGCCCAGTTCATCATCCTTGAAGAATGTATAGCCGACCGACGCGAGGGGATAGGCAAGTCCGATGGCGACGAGAGCCAAGCCGATGGTTGGTGTGCTCCCGTTGATCCGGGCTGCGATGGCGGCGATCAAGCAGATTGCGGCGACGCCGACGGCGATCCCAATCTGAATGGTAGATGGATTGAGTTCGGTTCGCCGGATCGGCTTGAGTACCGGACGCCCCGTGGAGTCCTTTGGGCCCTCGGTCTCGGGAGCATGAATCACAACCTCTTGCGATTTGTCGGGGACCGTGATCGTCTGCTTGCACTTAGGACATGGGCCTTGCTTCCCAGCGTACTTGTCACTGACCGTGAATCGAGCGAGGCAACTGGGGCAGGTTACTGGAATCGGCATAGCAGGAATTGTTTCGAAAAGAGGGCTGAGTACAGATTCGCATTGTAATCAAGAACTCTTCCTGCATCACCCAGGGGCCCTGCCCACAGTCATCAAATCCGGGCTACCAGATTTTCCCGTGAACCTTGGCTGGGCACCGTCTTGTGCCGTGGATCCTGACAGGATCGATGATCAGTTGTCTCGAAAATCCCCAGCGATTCCCAATCCGCCGCCGAGGTTTACTTCCCAGAATAACCTTGCAAAGACGAACATCCATTCGGTCAACAGCGGCGCTGCACCGAAGCACTCCGCCAACTCGCTGCGGAGCATCCCTAGATCGCACGGGCCGCGTAGTTTGTTTCGCTCCCGATAAACTACTGGCCAAACGGAATTCCAAATTCGCTTGAACCAAGGGGATGCGCCCATGTCGCTGCTGAGGAGAATACTCCGATGGTAGCCATACAGGCGATCAACGCACGACAACCAAGGAGCATCCGTTGCTTGAAAATGGCTCAGTTTCGTTGCGACAGTTAGCTTTTGCGATGCGAACGAGATGGCTTCGAGCATCATCGCATCGATGGAGTCGGTTCCTGGCCTCGCTGCATGAAAAATCCCTGGCTGATCGATGGACAGCCAATCGGGATGGTCAAACGCAATCTGCCAACGGCCCGATTCCCAAATGCCTTGACAGAGGACCTCGATACGGGTCCCTTGCGGTATCGACGTGACATTCAGTGGTTTGGCTCGCCGGACGGCTTCCTTGCGGATGAGATTCGTCCAGTCGTTTGAAGTCACCGAGGCGGACAAGGGGACACGCATTTCACGGATCCCGAGCGAATCGGAGAATGCATCGGCGGAATCCATCGTTTGGGCGATATCCCGCATGCGAAATGAAAAACACTCATCGTCCTCGAATTTCCATTCGGGCTGTGTCATGGGCGTGGACGTGAGTATCGGCAGCAAGCCATTACCGTGGCAGTAATTCCAAAGCTTGGAAGCCGCTTCGGACTGTCCTTCGAGCATTTCGCTCGCGCTGAGCAAACCGATATCGGTGTACCATGGTCGAATCCGTCGTGCGGCTTCATTGGTTGCCGATTGCATGAGAGCTTGCAGCCAACTCTCGGTAAATTCCTTTTTTGCCTGCATCCTGATGGTTTTTCTTTTCGTGGTTGCGAGTTGCGAGCGTACTGATCTTTGAATGCGGCCGCGATTCTAACAGCAATCGGGGATTGTCTACAGCCCAAGGCTGCCACGGCCTCAGCGCGTTTCCACGGGACTCTGTGGTGACAAAACCAAACCGCGATAGGACGATCGATACGATGGATTTACATGGCCCGCTCAGGCTTTGCTTCGGAAAGAGCCTGCGGCGCTGCGCGACGGGCAAGATACTCAGTAAGCCCACCCGAAACTACAAGAGCGATGGTTTCAAAGAGGGTCCAAACGATCGGCATGCGTTCCGCAATATCAATCCACAGCATGATCCCACCCAAAACGATCGTGAGGCGTGCGAATGGGATTACGATGGGCAATACCAAAGGCAGGTTCCAAGCGGTGATGATGAGCATGGTTCCGTGAACTACATACATCGCCGAGGAGAGCCTCGCCAAATAGTTGGGCAGCGAACCGGTGGGCAAGGAATCGACGCCCATCAATCGGCTGCATAAGTCCATCCATGAATGGGGCATGAAGACAGCGATAACCGCTGCGGATTGGACAACGCCGACGAGGATCAACCAGCTACGAAGTAAACGCATGGGTGGCTTTATCTCCTGTTCGGGTATCCCAAGTTGCAGGGTACAATCAGCTTATCGAATCAATCGGTTGTCGAGTGTGTCCGCTTTTTCAACCATCGCAAAACGCGTTTCCCAGACGCACTGAGCGCTAAATCCTCCATGTGTGCCAAATCGCACCATTGGACATCCCCCCCCTGGCTCACGATGTTAGTGCTTGCTGTGCGTCGTGTGGGTATCTTTAAATTTGCATCGTAGCATTGAAGAGTGATGCGGTATCGCGTTACGGCGTGCTTGAGTGAGTGCCTCGAGTTCCCGACGTCGATGTGTTGTTGAAATCTCTCAAAAACTGCATTGGTTAGAACCTTGCGGACGGCGGCCTCGGAGTCGCAGTCCGTGATGTCGAATCGTGGGAAATCCCAAAGCCCTGCCCATCGCTCTCCGACCTGGCAACGCCGCATCAACCATCTGCCAGCATGCTCGATCAAGACCGCCGCTTCGCGAAGCTCGGTGATTTTCTTTGGGGGTTTTGGGACGGGGATTCGATCAAAGTGCCCTTTGGCGGAGGTCGGACAGAATGGTAGGAGAGGGCATCGATCGCAGTGGGGCTGATTGGGGGTGCAGATCTGGGATCCAATCTCCATGACCGCTTGGTTGATCTGCCCCGCTCCTTTTCCGTTCTCAGGGACCAAGCCTTCCGCGAACTCCCACAGGGCGTTTTGGCTTTTCGTGGCCTGCAGGGGCTCTTTCCAATACAGCAACCTCGCATAAAGCCGCTGCGTGTTCGCTTCGACGATCCCGTGATTGAGATCGTACGCAAAGGAAAGGATGGCGCACGCCGTATACCGGCCGACGCCTGGCAGGGAAAGCATCGCCTCGAGGTCCTTGGGAAATTGACCTCCATGCTGTTGGACCACGCAATTTGCAGCCGCGTGCAATTGGCGTGCGCGGCGATAGTATCCCAGCCCCGCCCAATACCGAAAAACCTCGTCTTCGGATGCCTCGGCAAGTGTTCTCACATCCGGGAAACGCTCCAAGAAACGAGCGTAATAGGGAATAACGGTGGCGACTTGGGTCTGCTGCAGCATGATTTCGCTGACCCAGATCCGATAGGGGTCACGGGTTGCTCGCCACGGTAAATCGCGTCCATGGTCTCGAAACCATGCTACCGCCGCTGCCGCTATCGGAGATCGCATCGAAGAAGCATTCCTAGCGTGGGACATCCGATGGTCGCCGCCCCAGAGTCACCTCCACGCGAAATGGAGTGTACTCGACCTGCCTCATACCGGGAGCATCGGATGTTGGATCGCGTCGGAACGAAACCATTGGTCGCTCGTACTCGACCATGACCTTTTCCCCCGAAGCGCTCTTTGCCAATTCACGACGCAGCTCGTCAAAGTTGCCGATAGGAACTCCATCGACACTGACCAATTTGTCGAGGGTTCGAATGCCGGCGAGTGCGGCAGGACCCTCTGGGATCACTTCGCGAATAATCAGAGAACTGGGCTCACAGGTGATCCCGAGAAATCCACCTCGTCCTACGAACACATTGGCGGTATCGATCCGATCCACCACTTCGATCGCACCCTTGGCAGTTAGAAGCGTTCCGAACAATTGGAGATCGCCGAAAACGGGTAGTCGCTCTAGGATGTCGATGCTCTGATCGTCGATTGGCGTGTATAGGATTTCTAAAAGCTCCAAGTCCGGAGCTTCGGTCAAGCACTCGATGTCGGAGCTTTGGAGGCTGGTCTCGATGATTTGGAGACTATTGAGTTTTGGCATTTTGGCGACCAGAGCGAGGACCTCACGTGTGATCGCCGGGCCTTCGAGCTTGACGAATTGAACGTCGAACAACCAAGGCAATAATTCTAAATCGCGTTCTGTCCCGGTGAAACGCTGATCGATCACCAGCGCGCTTTTGATCTCCTTCATCCTGGTCAGGACCGATAGGTACCTATCCTCGCAGGAGACTCCCGCTCTCTTTAGTCGATCCATCGCCAGTTCACGCATTTGGATCGAAATGTTTTCAAGGATCTTTTGCGCAACCACCGCACGATTGGTGGTGCGTTCCTCCGCGATCTTCTTGAGGGTGTCAAAGGCCAATCGCCCTTCCGAACTCAATGCATCCTGCCCAACAAACCCCAGGAACTGAAGCAACGGTTCTCCACCGAGGTCGCTTTCTTCTTCCGCTGCCTTGACCACAAGTTGCAACGCCTCGTCCAAGTGCCTGCTTATTTTTCGGCTCGCCGACTCTCGGGCGGAATAATTCTCGCTCTTTAGCTCCGCAATCCATTGGTGGATTTGCTCCGAAGTTACCTGGCCAGCACTAGGCGACTTCGTCGGACGTTCTTGAGAAAATGCCAGTTCCATCGTTGAAACTGAGCAGAGTATTACCAAGATGAGCCGAGCCATCAGCAATAGGCTCGGGGACGAGATGTGCTGTGGTCGGACATATTCTTCGAGCGCTCGCGGGCCCTGGGATTGGGCAACTGCGCCCGATGGGCGCATCGTCTCGTCGCGACGCACAGATAAGGGCGGACTGATCGCATTGGTTTCGAATCTCAAAGCTCATCCCCTCGCGGTAGGTCGTCTAACGATTGCAATCCCAATATCTCAAGGAATCGATCGGTCGTAAAGTATCGCGGTCGCGTCTTCGGAGGGGAATGAGCGCTTAAAGCGAACGATTCCGAGGTGAGATCCGAAGCGGTATCCTCGGAACCCTGGGAGGATCCAGTGGGATCGGAATCGGTTTTGATCAATCCCTTCTTCGATAAATTCGCCAGGATACCTCCGGCAGGTTGGCCCCATTGTTTTTCGATTTCGTCTTTGGTAACACCTGGTTGGTAGGCGATTAACGATAAACAATCGATCGCAGCTTGCGTGAGTTGTGACTCTTTGGTTGGTCCCGAGATTCCCTCGGCGACGCCGACCAAATCGGGGGCCAATGCAATTTTGAAACCATCACCGACTGTGTCGACCACCATCGCACTATTGTTCGAGCGTAGCTGCTGGTTGAGTGAGTCGATCCCCGCCCGTATTTCCGTTTCGCTAAAGTCCCGCAAAGCCTGCGCCAAAAACGAAAGAGGGATCGGCTTGCCATCCCTGGTACCGACGAAGCAAATGGATTCGAGGATTGATACCAGCGACACCGGAACGACGTCCGCATCTTCCGTCCGTCCAACGCCGCCCGACGTTTGATTCCTATCGTTGGCGGAGCTTCCTGGGACTTCCTTGTTGACCGGATCCACAGTTTCGACGCCATCGAAATCGCTGCTTTGCACCTTGGATTTTCCCAATTGCATTGGCAATGATCCCTCGGAACCGTCTGCAATTACTGCTGAAACATTCTCTCTCTCTGTTTCTTCGTCGAGTTCACTCGCATACGGTTCGATCGACTGGTGCATTTGGAGCACCGCAGCGTACGCGTCCCCCAGATCTTCCAGAGAGATGGCTTGTTCATCCCCTGATCCTTCATCGAACCCGTTTTCGGGCAATTCTTCGGCGGGCTCCGGTGAATGGATTTCTATGCGTCTATTTGGTTTTCTTCCTTGGACCATTCGGTTTTCTTCCTTGGACCATCCTTGTAACGCTCGCATCTGGTACTCTGGGCCGTCATTCGGCGACGCTATCACCGCTTGAGAACGCCAAGATAGGCCAAGCACGCCCGGGGGGCAAGTCAACTGCTAGGCCGGTTTGTCCTTCACTGGCCGGTTTGTCCCGCAAGGCGTGGATCCGAATCGCTCCTAGGCAACACCGCTAGTAAGAAATCGTGGTGGCTGTCGATTCTTGGCGATTTCCGAGGGTTTATCCGGTGCCGCAACCGTCTGCCCGCCCCCGGCGGATGCACCCTGTGCATGATCTTTGCTGGCTGCGTCGTCTGTTCAGGCAACCGTTGGTTGGAAAGCAATCGATGAATTGGGAGTTTTCGACATCCAGTTTATCCATTAGCGTTTATCCATTACGGTGTAACTTTCATCTAGTCTATAACTTCCAACGAACGGTGCCGAGTCTACTTACAAAGAAGGCTCGCAGCAGGGGCGCGTAGCCTTAATCGTCTGTCGTGGGACGATAACAGGATGAGGATCGATACGATGACAACACGGGTGCGTTCTGGTTCTCAGGGAGTCCGATACCACTGCGGACTCGTTTGGTTGTGCAGCGTCGTTGCCACTGCAATCTGCAGTACCGCTTGGTCTCAGGAGGATCCGAAGGAGGATCGTGCGTCATCCGTTCAGGCAGCACGCAGGGATAACGTGCCATCCTATGAGCGGGTATCGATCGAACGCGTTCCCCTGACGGCGGATCTCTATGTGTCGGTATATCAACTGCGAGATACTTTACAAGGATTGGTTTCTAGTCGTGTGGCGCGTGACTTGGTTCAGAGCGAACTCTGGCAAAAAACCCAAGTGGCATTCTTGAAGGAATGGAAGGATCGGAAGAGTGACATCGGTCGCTATCGGACCTTGTGGGAGAATCAGAGCGTCAAGGATCTGCTTCGCTTTTTGGAGGACTTAGCTTCCGAGGATCTTTTCTTCTACGCTGATGATTCCTTGTCCAAAACGCTTCTTCAATTAGCCGCCATCCGAAAGAAGATTCATGTGCTCACCTCAGAGGAAACAAGGGCCGAGGTGAAGGCCGATTTGGCCGCCCAGTGGATCGACCAACTTCTACCCTCGTTTCAATTCCCCACGCTCATGGTGGGTGGTCGGTTTTCCAATCAAGACCTAGCGCTTGCCAAGGTGGATGAACTCGAGGGGTTGATCCGTTTTGGTATCGGCTCCATTCCTGACGCGGCGCCTCTTTTGAAGCCTTTGAAAAGGATCGAAGACGCTCGAGGGTCACGATTGCAATGGCAGGTTTATGGCAAGTCACTTCCGTGGGATTCCATTCCTGAGGGTGATATCCTCGATCGCGAATCACTTCAGGATCTAAGGAACGCCGTTGCGGAGAAATCGTTGACGATAACTCTCGGTATGGTCGATGGCTACTTTGTGGCATCGATCAGCGGTAATCCGGAAGGGGTGAATAGCTTGGGGGATGGCGATTATCTCCTTGAGCACGATCAACTCGCCCCGCTACGGGCACTCAAGCAACTCGAGAACGGCAGTGGTTCTTCCGTCCCCCTCAATACCGCTGTCACGAACGTTACATGGATCTCCGATGATTTGGCCAGCGCCGCGTTCGAACTGCAACTTCACGGTTTTTTTGAAGGATTGACCCGAACCGCGGTGAACCTCATTCTTCCAAGGGGTTCGAGAAACGGCGACCTGCGTGAGTTCTTGACGCAACTTGTGGACGAAGGGGTTCGGGTCGATGCGTTGATTGCCCCAAACGTTCCAAAGTTTCGCGGTTATTTAGGTTGGTCAGCGAATACGGTCGACGGCTGGGAATCGATTGGGATCTCGCGAACGGAGGCTTCTTTATTCGATGGCGAGTCACCGCTCTATGGCGTTTCGATGACCGAGGAGACACCGTTGCTTCTGCTCGATATTCGCCTTGCAAATCACCCCGAGTACTTTCAAACCGCTAGGGACATTGTGAAACGATTTCGCGTCCTCGGGCGAGCCTTCTTGGAGGTAGATGACGAGGAGATTGGTAATGCGACCCTCAAGTCCCCGATCCGATCGATCTTGGAAGCTTGGCCTTTGCTTGAACGTTGGGCAGATAACTGGCAGCAGAAAATCCTAGCCAACTTTGCGGGCGAGCATGTATTCATCATTTCACCCAGTGGCCCCGCTGCTCGACAATGGCATAGAGCGTCACCGACCTCGGATGAGCTTTTAGTGCTTCCGGAGTTTCGGCTGACCCATATCCTGAACGATGAGAAAGCGTGGTGGGAGGGGGGCTTAGCAAACTGGAAAATAATGATGGAGCTGGCAGGAGGTGGGAATGAGGGTTTGTTCGGGCAGTTCCTCAGCAACGCATTCGCCTCGTATCCTGCTTCAGGGTTTGATGATCCAGGCAAGTTCTCGCCGAGAGTCGATCTTAGAGCAAGTGGTTCTGAGGGGCCCGCCCTCGCTGTTTGGACACACACCCGGAGGAGTTGGGCCAGACCCAACGACATACCGAGACGGAACACAAAGCTAGGTATCATCGATCCGACGGCCAAGCAATCGGTGGCCGCGTTTATCGATCTCGGTGGCTTCATCAAGCACTGGAGGCCGTGGGCACGATATGGCCTGCGGCAGTTCGCCGATTCGGAGAGCCAACGGTTATTGATCCCAAAATCCAATCGTGGGACCGTGATAGAAATCGATGTCGACGACGTGCTTGCCTTCATCGACCTTTTGGGACAAATCGGGACCCTGTCGAGTTCCCGCGAAACACGGGTTGCAAACCCCGACAGTTCAAAACCCGATAGCTCCAATGAAGTCAATCGTTCGGCGTTTATCAATCGTTGGAGAGCGGTGTATCAACCTCCATCTCCGAACTAGGGGTGCGGAATACGTTTGATCGCGTTTGTCGTGCTCATCGATTCGATTGACCGATGCTCATCGGTTGGATTTTCGCTCAATCGAGAATCCACGGTGCCGTCTGTTCGAGTATTCGCTTGATGGTTCGTCGTTCGTCGGGGGACCATCGCGGGGCATTGGTTGGGGCGATTTCGCTACCGTAGGGTGTTTGGTCCGCGTCCACACCCCTTAGTTCTTCGCGCAGTTGCGATTGGATCACGCTCAGGATTTCTTGGGGCAGTTCTCGAAACTCGGGGGTGTAGATCAAGTACGACAAGCGGTGCCGGAACAGTCGCGTTTTTAGATCGAGTTCCCGGAGCGATTCATTTTGCTCGGAGCGTGGTCCAAGGGCTGCAAAAGTAGTCGCGAAACGGCTATTTCCAGAAACCTCCGATTCCAGATGCGGCTCGTTTCGGAAGAGTAGTCCGTCGATGAGCGCATTGGCAGCGGTGTTGATACGTCGTTGGGTGCTCTCGCTGCGGTAGCTGCGATCGCGGTCTAGAGCCTGATTCATGGTTTCATCCATGGCGATCGATTGCCGGGCTTCGTAATTGGCCTTGGTGATCAGGTTATGGATTCGCACTTGATGTTCCAAAACCATCAACGCAACAAGATCGCTTTGCGGGAGCAAGTGAAGACCGGTGCGTACTCGATCGGGTAGTGCCGTAAGATTGGCACCGGCCTCCATATCTATTTTTTGGGGATCTTCGCGATCGATCGCGAATGCATTCCCCATATGCCTGAGCTGCCCATGGGTTCCGGTAACGTACCAACCACCCCAGCGTTGAGCGAAGGGACTCCGATAATCGGTGGCGTAGCTGCTGGAACCTGTACGAGGTCTCCCGGAGCGGTCAGGGTATACGGAACGAACCAAGTATCCCGGTACGCCTTCGGTGCGGGAGGTGGCATGGCACGATAAGCACTGCCCGCGATCGCGCACCAATCTCGCGCCTTGGAGTGCGGTGCGATTTTCCAGCAAAGCTTCATTCGATTTCGAGCTTGGATCGCTGTTACCCGTACCCACGCTAGCTACCTCCTCAGTCGATGGATCCTCGTCCCCACCGTCCAAGGTGTAAAAGACAGCTCCGAGCCAGGGATCGTTTGCTGCCAACTCGATCGTGTCGCTGCCAGGAACGTATCCCACATAGATCGAGTCGTTGAAGTAAATCGCCCTCGGATTGGTGGGCGATATCTTGTGTATTTGAAAACTGGTTTTCGAAAACACTAAAACCTGAGATTCTTGAGAAACGCTAAGCTCGCGCAAAACATCCCGCAAATAACCGAACTGCTTTTCTCTTCGGAGGATAACCTCCCCCCGCTCTAAGCGATTCTTCAAGATGGCGACCGGATCCTTGGACTCGATCGCGCTGTAGCGAATCGGTGGCTGTTCAAACGGATCGTCAGCAACACCGCGCTGGGAAGCCATGAACCCATTGCTGCTGAAAACCAGCATGCAAAACCACACAATGGTTCCTTGCACACGTGTCATGGTCGTTGGTCTCCGTAGTGTTCGTCTCCGTTTTCCAACCCTTGAAGTCGATGAATTCTTAGATGATCCCATCACCTATCGTCAATTGTGGACAAGGTTATCCACTATTGCAATGGAGGAATGTTTGAAACGGGTGCGTCGAATTGAATCAGGAGCTGCTTGCTAATGCGTGTTGGCAAGCTTGCGCTGAAAAAAGAATCCCGCCAAAGAATCCTACTAAGGGCGACGGCGAGGAGGTGGGCGTAGCGATCGACGATCGGGGGATTCCGCACGGACGCGTTCCGTTTCTCCAGCTTCTTTGAGCCCGTCGATCAACTGTTGGGTCAATCGCGTGCGCTGGTCTGCGTAAGCTGGGTCATCCGAAAGGCTTTGGGTTTCCTGAGGATCGTTCTTCAAGTCGAACAACTGCGTTTTGTCGACGTTCGGGTACTTGATCAATTTCCAGCGATGGTCGCTGATCGCCCTCTGAACGTTCTTGTAAGCGAACACCATATGTTCTCGTGCACTCCATTGCTGGTCATCGAATGCTGGGCTGAAATCAACGCCGAGACTGCTTTCAGGCCCGGCAACACTGCAAAGCCGACCGAGCGTCGGGTAGATATCATAGGTGTAAACCAAAGCCGAAGCGCGTTTCCCTTTGGGGATCCCCGGACCGGAAAGAATTAACGGCACACGAAGCGAATGCTCGTACAGGTTTTGCTTGCCAACCAAACCGTGACGTCCGAGCGCGACTCCGGAATCTGAAGCGAAGATAACGATTGTGTTTGCAGCCGCTTCACTCTTTGCCAGCGTCTCAAGGATCCGTCCGATCTCTTGGTCGAGGAACGACACGTACCGATAATAGTCGGCGATCATTCGCTTCGTGGCATTGGGATCACGAGGTCGAGCCAGTAGCGCTTCATCGCGGATATTCAATTCCCCATTATCCCATGGGTGCTGAGGCATAAACGCGGCTGGCAGCGGGATCGATTCCGGATCGTAATGGACCGGGAACTCTTGCGGAACGATGTGCGGGTCGTGGGGACCATCAAACGCGACGTAGCACAAGAAGGGCTCGGTGCGGGATTGCGACAAAAATGCGATCGCTGCATCCGCAAACGCCGTGCATGCATGCTTTCGACTCACGGCAGGTTGCGTTAGTTTTCCATCGACGATGTCGCTGAGCTGGGCACGCATCGGATTGGTCATTCCACCCGAGAAGATCCTTTTTCCCTGTTGGAAGGATGCGATAATGGACGGTTCGCCATTATGCCATTTGCCGCTGATGAATGTTTCGTATCCGGACTCCCCGAACTTTGCCGGCCATGTTTTATCGTCCATCAGGCGTTCGTCGATCCGGAACAGAGTCCGACCGGACATGAGCATCGCGCGCGACGGAACGCATGTTGCCGGATTGAAGCTGCCTTGCATGTACGCCCTATCGAACGATATTCCTTCGGCAACCAAACGGTCCAAGTTCGGTGTTTTGAGAATCCCGTTCCCGAGCGCCGCGATCGTGTCGGCTTGTTGATCGTCCATGAAGAGAAACAGCACGTTGGGACGCGCGTCGGCAGCATGAACGGGTGCCCCGACAATACATCCGCATAGCCACAGGCCCATCGCTATGAAGACGTAAAACGGACACACCCAAAATGGCAACGACAGAGTACGCGAGTGGACGGCAGTGGAATTGATTTGCATGGTTGTCGCTAATTGGAAAAGCCGAACTCGGTACCGTTTCGTGCGGCGAAGTGTTGCTACAATCTTAGCGGATGCAAAAGACCACCTATCCCACCAATGCCTTGGAACGTCATAAAGGTCGATAAAATGCTCGATCCCAACCAACAATTCCGTGGAGGAGTGTTTCATCACAGTATCCCCGATGGGCGAATCGGTGCCGATATTCGGATCAGCCCGAGCGAAATCATTGCCGAACCATCTGCGGAAGCGTTATCCGTTATGGATCCGAGCGAGATTGCACGAATGCCTCGTTGGGTGATCCCTTTGTCGGAGTGCCAAGTCGACTTAGGGGGAGCGAGTGGGCGAATGGTTTTCTGCCGTAACAAAGAACGTGACTTGACCATATTCTGTGAGGAACGTGGCTTCGCGGCGGTGCTCGGTGATCGCTCGGGAGGAATGCTTTCGGAACAACTCCATTTGGTCAAAAAGCGGCAGGCTGGAGAGAATCACCGGTTTCGCTTTTGGTTAACCGTCGGTGCGGTTGCGACGTTGTTGTTGGGGGTGATTGGCTATTATTCCGTTCTTGCTGCTGCCAGATTGGCGATTGCCGCGGTACCTATCAGCATGGATGAGAAGATTGGCTCGATGGCGATGCAAACGATCGAAAAGGAGCAAAAACTGGCTGCGGACCATCCGGCAACAAAGTTCGTGACCGAGATCGTTGACCGTTTGAAGCCCCATGCGGCGATCCCGGAGATGAATTTCAAAGTGATCGTAATCCAAAGCTCGGAGGTGAATGCGTTCGCGCTTCCCGGCGGGCAAATGGTGGTCTACACCGGCTTGCTTAAGAAAGCCGAGACGGGAGAGCAAGTTGCAGGAGTGTTAGCGCATGAGATGTCCCACGCAACCTTGCGTCACGGGCTGCAGCGAGTGAGTCAGTCTTTAGGTATCGTGGCGGCTATCCAATTCTTGATAGGGGATGCGGGTGGTTTGTTGGCCCTCGGTTCTCAAGCTGCACAAACGTCGATATTGACGAGCTACAGTCGGCAATCGGAGACCGAAGCGGATTTGGAAGGGGCGAGGATGCTCCACGAAGCGGGCCTAGATCCCGAATCGATCTCCGCGTTCTTTGACAAACTCAAGAAGGAAGATGGAGATATTCCCGGAGTGCTTGTTTGGGTAAGCAGCCATCCCTTGCATGAGCAACGCATCGAAAGCATCGCAAAGTTCAAATCGACCTTGGCCAAAAAAGAATACGGTCCGCTCGACCTCGATCTCGATACGGTCAGGAAAAGTTTGCAATGATAAGCAAGGGAAATTGCGGGCAACCGAATTTCTTGGAGACACCCCCAAGCAGTGGGGCGGAATCTGATTTCCATGAATTTTTGTAAGAGCCTATTTTCTCGGCAACATCGCGGGTATTCGAATGCGATATATTGGCAAACCGACGAGCCGTAGATTTTGGATAAAGTCCATGGATCGACTGGCGAAGAAACCATAGAAGCTTCTTTGTTTTTCCGAGAATACTCTTTTCCGAGAATACTCTTTTCCGAGATTCGAATTGTGGAAGTAGAAATCCGTAACCGTCCCGCCTTCGCCAATCTGTTGGTCAACCTACAACCGGGAGACCGCATCATTGCAGAAGCGGATGCGATGGCCAGCATGAGTTCCACCGTCGATATGACGACGCGAATGAACGGTGGCTTGTTGAGGGCCTTGGCCCGTCGATTCCTCGGCAGCGAGTCGATGTTTGTGAATCAGTTCACCACAAATTCGTCAGGGCACATTGTTCTAACGCAACCGTTTCCGGGTGATATTGTTTGTGTGGAGCTGCGGGGAAACACATTGTTTCTCCAGCCGGGTGCGTTTCTCGCATGCGAACCAGGGGTTAGTCTCGGGCTAGGCTTTGCCGGATTTCGCAGCTGGTTATCGGGCGAAGGCTTGTTCCGATTGAAGATGTCTGGATCGGGTCGAATTTGGTTTGGTGCGTACGGCGCTATCTTCACGCGTGAGATCACCGATGAGTACATCGTGGACAGCGGGCACTTGGTGGCCTACGAACCCTCGATCTCGATTCGAGTCGGTTTGGCGGGTGGCATTTTCTCGAGCTTTTTCAGCGGCGAAGGCTTGATCACACGCGTGCGTGGACCTGGGAAAATCTACATGCAATCCAGATCCTTTGATGGATTGGCAGCATGGACCAACGCCCACCTTTGGTAAGCTCGTACGCGCAAGCGACCTTGTGGATCCCACGGATGCCTGCGTGCGATCTGATCCGATCGCAATCCTTAAATTTCCAATACCTATCAACGTTCACTACCATGCAATACGACCTAGTATGCAGACCCGCTTCAACGGCGGTACGATTCGCACTTGAAGCTGGCGAATCCATCACCTGTGAAGTCGGCGCGATGATCGCGATGTCTTCGGGAATCACCGTCGAGACCACGTCAAAGTCGCGGGGTGGTGGCGGGGGGATCATGAAAGGAATCAAGCGGATGTTTACCGGCGAGAATTTCTTTCTGAATCATTTTACCTCGCAGCAATCCCAGCAAACGTTGTTGATCGGTCCTACCCTGTTGGGCGATTGCATCCACCATCCGCTGCGAAGCGGTTCCATGGTGGTCCAGGGTAGCAGTTGGCTCGCCTCGAGCAGCAGTATTGATATCGATGCAACTTGGCGAGGCTTCACCTCGGCGGTCTTCAGCGGAGAATCGATGTTCTGGGTGAAATGCTCAGGGACAGGCGATTTGTTTTTGAGCAGCTACGGTGCGATCTATCCGATCCAAGTCGATGGCGAGTATACGGTCGATACCGGACATATCGTTGCCTTTGAAGACACATTGCAATTCAAAATTGGCAAAGCTGGCAAGAGTTTGATCGGAAGTTTTCTCGGTGGCGAAGGCTTGGTTTGCAAATTCCAAGGCCAAGGGAAACTCTACTGCCAAAGCCATAACCCGCCGTCGCTCGGAAAATTGCTAGGCCCGAAACTGAAGCCCCGGTGATTGGATCTCGTTGATTGAATTAGGTGAGACAACTAAGGTTTGACAATGGTATCAACATTGAATTTTGAAATCACCCAACGTCCCGATTTCTCGATGCTCAAGGTAGCTTTGGAGGCTGGGCAGCAGGTTTTTGCCGAGCCCTCCGCCATGGCTTCGATGTCCCCCAACTTGACTTTGAAAGCAGGTCTCAAAGGCGGTGCTCTGAAATCGCTGGGACGGATGTTCGGTGGGGAGAGCATGATCGTAAATACCTTCACCGCGGGCAACGGGCCGGGAGAAGTGGTGTTCGCTCCAGGGCATATCGGGGACACGCAGCATTATCGGTTGACCGGCGGATCTCTCATGTTGCAGCGAGGTGCCTACATGGCCAATAGCGCTGGGATCGAGGTTACCGGTAAATGGCAAGGAGCCAAAGGCTTTTTCAGCGGTGAAGGGCTAGTGCTCCTTAAGGCATCGGGCAACGGGGATCTGTTCTTCAATTCCTACGGCGCGATTCTCGAGATCAATGTTTCTGACGATTACGTTGTCGACACGGGTTACATCGTCGCGTTCGAAGATACGTTGCAGTATCGCGTGCGCAACCTTCCAGGTTTACGCGGCGGCGGATTCAAGCGGCTCTTCTTCAGCGGTGAAGGCTTGGTTTGTCAGTTTAGTGGACAGGGAAGAGTATGGGTTCAAACCCGGTATGTCAGCCCGTTCTTATCGTGGGTAAACCCCTTCCGACCGACGAAGAATAATTAATGCGTTGCGGCATCGACATAAACGGTCAACCGTAAATGAACCACCGATGCTCCGAATACCAACGCGGGTATCGCTGCGGTTTCACGTACCAACTCGCCCCATCTTCGAACAGCGCTGAAATATTCGACTTGCGACTTCCCGCAAGACAACTAGCATCGTCTCTTACGCTTGCTTTCAATCCAGGCATTGGATTTTGTCGGTTCGCCGAGCTCCCACCCTAACCACTGAGATTTTCACATGAACCGCTCTCCAGGTCTATTGTTCGTCGTCGTGACTCTAAGCTTGCTCGGGATTCCTGTCCGTTCTTCGGCCGTTCAACCACCTCATTGGCAAGCGACGGCGGCAGTCCGGCTAAAGTCGATCTATGAGAATCGCGATTTTCGTGCCGATCGATTCAATGCGACATGGAACAAGGATGGTCTTTCCTATACCGTCAAACGTCGGGACAAGCATGATGCACCCTGGGTTGAGACGGTTTTCGATTTGCGATCTGGAAAGCCTATAGACCCATCCGAGTTGGGTAAAGCCACGAAAAATCCGACCGATTCAGCGGTATCACCGGATGGCTCGCGCCGTATCGAGTATCGTGAGAAAACGATCTTCATCAAAGACATCTCTAGCGATCGCTCTACCCAGTTGGAACTGCCGCCCGATGGGTCGGCCGGACAGATCTACCAGGGGCAAGCCAAATGGAGCCCCGACGGAAACGCGATCCTCTTCATCGCCACCAATGACTCCGATGTGAAAACGAGGGCTGTTTTGGTTCCAACCGATCCTAGCTATCCGGAAATCGATCATCACCGCTTTGCGCGTGTGGGCGAAGCGATCGAATCACTCCGCGTCGGCATCGTGGATGCCGATGGGAAAAACCTTATTTGGCTCCCTATCGAACCTCCCGACGAAGGCTTCTATCTCGGGACGGTGGAATGGGCTGGAAATTCAGACGAAGTAGTCGTCGAGAAACTGAGCCGGTTCCGTAACCAGCGTGAATTGCTCCTCGTCAATCGCCAAGGAATGATCAAAACGCTCTTTGAGGAATCGCGTGACAGTTGGGTCGTCGATAGCCGAGGGAAGAATCTGGGATTGGTCTGGATTCGCGGCGGTCAAGCATTCATCGTGCTGAGCGATAAGGATGGCTGGCAACATGCTTATGTCTATTCCAGGCAAGGCGACGAGATTGGGCGCCTCACCGGTGGGGATTATGACATCATCGAACGGGGTGAGGTCGACGAACAGAACGGATGGTTTTACTTCTATGCGTCCCCAAACAATGGGACCCAAAAGCACTTTTTCCGCGTATCCCTTGATGGCACAGGGACGCTCGAACAGATCTCTCCGGAAGTGCAGCCCGGGACGCATCATTATGAGTTCTCCCCAGATAAACGCTGGGCGATTCACAAGTACTCCCGGTTGGATGTGCCACCGGTGTTTGAGATTGTGGAGATCCCCAGCGGTCGCGTGATGCGCACCATGGAGTTTTTCCCGGAAATCAAGGAGGCACTTGCAAAGGTTCAGGTTTCTCCGACAGAGTTTCTGAAGCTCGATATTGGGAATGGAATCGTTATGGATGCGTGGATGGTCAAGCCCAAGGATTTTGATCCTGGTAAGAAGTACCCAGTCTTTGTCTATGTTTACGGTGAGCCTCACGCGCAAACAGTACTCGATGAGTGGGGAGCCGCTCAGATCGACTTTAATCGAGCTGTCGCGGAACTCGGGTATGTCGTTGTATCGATCGACAATCGAGGAACCCCCTGCCCCAAAGGAGTCGCGTGGAGGCACGCTATTTTCGGAAGCTTGGGGCCGCTATCGACGGAGGAACAAGCCGCAGGAGTTCGTGAGTTGGCGCGGACCCGAAGTTACGTCGATTTGGAGCGTGTTGCTATTTGGGGGTGGAGTGGCGGTGGTTCCAACACGCTCAATGCTTTGTTTCGCCAGCCCGATTTGTACAAAGTTGGGATCGCAGTGGTCCCAAAGCCTCAGCCCCATTTGTACAACGCATGGTTCCAAGAGATCTACATGCAAGACCGCGCGGTCAACCCGGAGGGGTATGCTCGTTCCGCACCGCTAAATTTCGCGGAAGGACTACGAGGAAACTTGCTGATCGTAACCGGGTCCGGGGAAACCAATACCCATATCCAAATCATCGAAGGCCTCGTGGATCGATTGATTGAATTAGGGAAGCCGTTCGACTATATGGTTTATCCGAATCGGGATCACGGATTGAAGGAAGGTAGCGGGACCGAAGTCCATGTTCGAATGCTGATCATGCGGTATCTGATGGAACATCTCCCCGCAGGACCGCAATGATCGAATAGGACGAATAGGACTTACGGAACCAATTAGATCTTTATGGCCTAGCGATTCCTCAAGAGCATCGAACATCCTGCCCCATAGCGATCACAAGTATGGTCAAACTGGGTACGAACTCGCTTAAAAATTAGCCCATGGGAACACAGTCCCAGGTGCTGCTTCCTGCTCCGTCGGTTCGCGGTGTTTCACGATGCCGATAATCAGCAGCGTCACCGAGAGGATCAGGCCTAGGGCTGCTGGCAGATGACAGAGCTTCACCACGGCTTCCTGCCAGGCCGCAGCCCCACCGGCTCCGGCTTGCTGTGCCGCGATGGGGAGCATTTGATTGGCACCCCACCATGAATTGGCGGCCTCGGACAAGGCCATAAACCACGTCAGCCACGCAGACACCAACATGACTCGAACCGACTTGGGGCCGGCGCGGTGAGGCACCTTGAGCACGACCAGCGCCAGCACCATAAACAACATGCCGTTGGTGACAAACTGGATGTGCGCCCCGAGGGCGAGTCGGGGATACGGCGTCAGCGGAGGGGCAAAGCCAAAGACGAGCCCGACCAGAATGAGGGCCAGGCCATGAAGTAGAATCTGTTTACCGCCGGTTTGAACAGTCATGTTATGTTCGGGTCCAAAGTTCAATGGTGAAGGCCTGGTGCAGCATCGACATGTTGAACACCTCCAGCGCGGCCATCTTCCACGGGCACAGTTAGTCTAACAATTCCAAAAGTCCTTCGAAACATGCTGACCGATGAGGACGCGGGTGGTCCGGCTGGATGCGAACTCGCTGCAGCAAATGGACCATTGGCACAGGGAACCTAAGCACGAGGGATCGAGAGCCGAAGGGAACCGAATACCAGAGCTTGGATGACGCAAAGCCTGAGTATGGCGAAAAAACATGGATCGACCCCTTCATCGACGACCTTTGCTTTATTGCGGTCGCTGCTTCACTGGCGATGTCGCCATGGGCGCGTCAGCAATTAGTTGCGTTCCGTGACCGACTGATGCCACCGGCGAAAACCGTAGCTGGTCGATTCCCAACTCCAAGTGGCAGCCGCTGGAGCGATGTGGAGATGCGTTTCGCGTCCCATTCTCAAGGACCATGATCGTTCCAATATCGTTGGTCATACCGACGACATTACGTTTCGAGACGAGTTTCTTCATCCCACAAATTGAGTTCGATTTTATTCGTTGCGATCGCATGCTTGTAGGAAACAAATCCGTCAAGCGAACGACATTGGAGGAAATCGTTCAATTTCGTCAAAGCTTCTTCAATTGGTAAAAAGCAGTGTTTAAAAATGGGTGCGATGTGAATGGCATAGGAGATAGTTTCTTGTACGTGTCGATCGGACCACGTCATATTCCATTGGCTATTTAGACTAGCAATCAAAGCGATTCTCTCATCCTTTACCACAATCTGCACCCACGCACCGTCAGTAACGCAATGATACGACCGATGGTATTCAATTTCGGGGATGGCTGCCAAAATCTCCGCCTCGGAAGCGTTGATGAACTGCCGCGCATCATGCCACGTTTGTCCCCACCAGTCACGACCATTGCTTGCGGATCTGAAGGTACTAGCCGTTACTCGTTCGGTTAAATGAATCGACAGAATAGGAATGCGTTCGATACTGCTTTCGGGCATATAAAACGATTCTCTAATTCCATCGGAAACGTGACCTTGCGTTAACCCGTCCTTAAGTAAGAAATGCACCACACTTCTACCAAGAATCCGTTCCTCAATAGATGAGAACTGCTGAATATTCTCGGTGCGACGGTCAGCACTTTCAACATAGAAGACCATATCCGCACGCGCAAAAAACGGATGAGTCGGTGCCTTTCGCAAGTGTAAATGAGGTCCCTGTCGCATATCAATGACAACAGTTGTTACATCCTCTCCAAAGCTCCAACTGCCGTACTGACTATCCAACAGCACTCCGGCAACACAGAGATGTTGAAGAGATTCCAAAGTTTCGCGGCTCACTTATCGCTCCTTAGGCTTCAACGTCCAGATGGCATATCGCCGCAACGGTCTCGCTAATTCTTTGCTTGTTTCGGTAGATGCAAGCTTGGAGGCGGCTTGTGCCGTAATAGTTTGTCGCTTTCGTCGATCATGTTTTTTCATCGAACACTGCCTCCAGGCTTGCTTGACTTTTACCCGCAGGAGGTAGTAGAGGGCACGCGGAAGCAAAACGCAACAAAAGTTTCTAGCGGTATTCTGGGCGGTGAATAATTCGCTGATTCGGCTACTTGCCATAAATTCCAGCTCGCTCATTCAGCCCTGTTTTCCGTCTGCGCGACCGCTTGCACACGGCTGGCATCGACTAGAACGTCCCTATCTACGTGCTGGAGTATTTGCTGGGCGGTTACTGCGCATCGACCGACGATCCATAACAAATACCTCCGTCCGTTACAGGATGCCCGAACAAGCCACGGACAAACAACCTGTCCGAGCTCGTGTAACGGTTAGACGCTCCATGTCCGCCACAACCTTCGGCATGAACTGAACCGCTGCGTCAACGTCAGCATCGGAGACAGGGGTGATCGGCTCGCCCTCTGGAACGTCGCATCTGCCTTGCTTGAGATTGTCCACGCACTTGAGGGAGTGGTGCAGCATCGGGTCGGCGACCTGCTCGGCAACCCACCACTTGGCAACCCGAAGCAATCTTTTCATCTGCTTGTTGACGTACTGACGGGAGCAACCCCGCTTGATCCAGTGCTCTCGGATCACCTTGAACTGGGTAATTCCGAAGTCTCGGATGGGTAAGCTAGCGAATTGCCTTGCCAATGGCTCGCAGGCATCGTAGACGCCTTTGTACTCGCTGCCGCCGTTGTAGTACCGCTCCGCATGCTCAAGATAGGCGTTGATTGCTTCGGCAACGCTGATCTGTCGTTCCTTCATGCCGAAGGTTTTGGAGACCATGCTCTCCGCAACGAGTCGATGGTACTTTTCCTTCGACTCTGGAGAACCATATCGGCCTAGATAGTACGTTCGGCCTATGAGCTTAACGATTGCTTGGCCGCTCGCTTTGTGCAGCCGATACCCCGCTGTAGATGCCTTCTTTGCCATGTGCGTAGCCTTGTCTCTGTGGCAAAGGGAGTAGACTACTCCTTTTGCAACCTTACAAACTTGCGCACTAGCAACATAGCTAGGGGTCGTTTTTCCAACGATTCGCTTGGAAAAAACCGAGTAGCGATGAGTGGACTCGAACCACCGACGCACGGCTTATGAAGCCGTTGCTCTAACCGACTGAGCTACATCGCCATCAGATCTTCGTACCATAACCGGGGGGTTCAAGACTGACAAGTCTTGTCGCGAAAAGTTCGGATTGAGATCCTTTTCGCCGCCTCTCGGATGTCAGATTTTTCGTTCCATTCCTGATTTTCCTGCCAACTTCCGGCGCGATTGTGCCGCGTTAGGCGTTCCTCAACATCATTCTACTTTGGGCTTACCTCGGCGATTCTTGCCCAAGCCACTCAGGCACGGAGTCGATCTTTTTGGTGTCCTTGGAATCCCCCGAACCGGAAAACCACGAGTTCCCCGATTTCTTGGCACTCGCGGGCTTCGCGGGGGGGTACGGATTCAGCACGTCGGCAGTTTTTCGCCACGCTTGCTTCGAGGATTGCTGGAATTTTTGCCACGTCGTCTTGTTATTGCGGGAATAACTCAGTGAACTCGGCTTCTTCTTCGAAGAACCCGCATTCGAGAGCCAAGAACTTGACGACTTTTTGGATGTTTTCGACTTGGATGCAATCCACTCCAGCCAATCGGCCCCTTCCTCGGAAGCCTCGGTCATACCGCCTCCCGCTTCGAAACGAGTAGTGGTGCTGGGCACTCCCCCGACCGATTTTTGATCCAAAGTCTGGATGGAGGAGTTCGCGTCGTCCTTTCTCGCCTCGGACTTGAGAGATGGCGCCCCAAAAATCGATCCGCCGATGGACGTAAGGTCTTGGGCCATAGCGAGATTCGATAAAAGGATGGTTGTAAAAGCGAGCAAGGCACTGGAGAACCGATAAGCGTTGCGTATGCGGCGCATTGGCTTGAACCCTTTTTTCTAAGGAAGTTTCAGGTCTGGACAGGGAAAATCTAACCCTGAACGACTGCTATACCGAAAAAGGGTTCTGCAGGTCTAGGCCGATGCCACTGCGTCCTTGGTCCTAGGTGCTCGAAACTACCTCCAAAGCCAAGAATTGATTCCGTCAGGATTCATTCGGTATTTTGAGGCCTAATCGACCCTTGCGTCCGAGGGCGGAGATCCTATACTATTCGACGCGTTGGACGGATTAGCCTCGGCTAGTCGCCCGCCTCTCGACAGGTTAACACCTAACGAAGAGCGGTCGTCCATCGGAATATGTTTTGGAGGAGGGCGTCAGCTAGGCAGTTCACTCTGCGGGTGTAGCTCAGTTGGTAGAGCACAACGTTGCCAACGTTGTTGTCGTGGGTTCGAATCCCATCACCCGCTCTCGCTGCTTAGGGATGCCCTTGTTTTTTTCTTGCCTTTAGCAGTTGAAGAAAAGAATGTCGACCGTTGAAACTGAGGTCAACAGCAAGCTCGATTTGAAGGTTCAGATCGACAAACCAGGCGCTTGCGAACGGCATGTTGTGGTCACGGTTCCAAGAGCGGAACTGGATCGCTATTTCCGAAAAGCGTACGATGAAATTGCACCTCGAGCGGACCTGCCAGGGTTTCGCGCTGGCAAGATTCCTCGCAAACTTCTCGAAGCTCGATTCAAAAAGACTGTCGCCGACCAGGTGAAAAGCAACTTGGTGATGGATAGTCTCCAGCAGATCACCGAAAGTGGTGAGTTCTCTGCGATTTCTGAACCGGACATGGATTACGGTGCGGTTCGACTGCCCGACGCAGGCGATTTCACCTTTGAGTTCAAGATTGAAGTTCGTCCAGAGTTCGACGTTCCCAAGTGGGAAGGGTTAGACCTCGTTAAGTCGGAATATACGCTGACCGACGACGAAGTCGAACGCCAACTGCAACGTACCCTCGAACGAGTCACCCCGGGGGAGGCGTGCGATGGCGAAGCACAACTCGGCGACCGAATGTTGATCAACGCCGATTTCTTAGTCGATGGCAAGCAGATCAGTGGATTTAGCGAAGAACTCGTTACTCTCCGCGAAAAGCTTTCCTTCGCCGATTCGATCGTCGAAGATTTCGGTAAGGCTTTCACCGGAGTGAAAGAAGGGGCGTTGGTTTCCACCAACTTCAAGCTCCTCGAAACATCGCAAAACGAAACCCTCCGCGGCAAAGAAGTTGTCGGCAACTTTGAAGTTGTTGAGATTCGAAGAGTGAATGTAGAAGGTCTTAGCAACTCGCAGTTGTCCGAACTCGGATTCGATTCTGCGGGCGAACTTCGCGATTTCGTTCGAGCCGAACTAAAGCGTCAAGGCGAATACCACCAAAATCAGTTGCTTCGCGAGCAGATCGTGAAGAAACTTACCGAAGGCGCGAATTGGGATCTTCCGCCAGCACTCGTTCGTCGGCAAGCCGATCGCGAGTTGCAACGCCGTGTGCTTGAACTGCGCCGTAGCGGTTTCTCAGACGATCAAATCCGATCTGTGGTCAACTCGATGCGTAGAAACATCGAAGAACAAACGACGGCGGCTCTACGTGAGCACTTCGTTCTCGAGCGGATTGCTGAGGACCTCAAGATCGAGCCAACCGAACCTGAGTACGATGAAGAAATCAAGTTAATCGCCGAGCAAGGCGATTCGTCGCCACGTCAAGTTCGCGCGAAGCTCGAGCGAACTGGTCAGATGGACGCTGTTCGGAACCAAATCCTCGAGCGAACCGTGATCAATCGCATCACCGAAGCTGCTAAGGTCAAGGTTGAAGCCGCCGGGTCTATCCTCAAGGCGGATCCAGAAGAGTTTGCGGTCGAGTTTCTCGTGGCCCCAGTAGCGCAAACGCTTCCCGAAGCCAAGTACGATGAACAACCGGAAGATGGAGCATCGGACAAAGCCGGAGTCAAACCCACCTAGTCACGAATGGAATAGCCTCCAGCATCCTTGCAAATCGTGGATCGGTTTCAGCGGCCCATCGGATTAACGGGACATCGGATTGAATGCATAACCCAAAAAGGCGAGTCGAATGACTCGCCTTTTTTCATTCGATCCTCCCTAGGTGACGTTCCGAACGGTTCCGAATAGACTGAACGCCTAAAAACCAGATGCCCAAAAGCCAGATGCATTGTCGCATCCGGTATCGGCTGCCACTGTGTATCTGTGAATTACTCCTCCATCGAGTTGAAAAGTCACCATGGATGATCCATTGAAGCCACGCTCAACGATTTTGCCCGAAGCGTTTGGCGAGGATGAAAAGAATCGGCCAACGCCAGCGGACGATCCTGGAACGGCCCTAGGTAGTGAAGACCTCATCGACATGATGCAACGCACCGTGCAACAGTTGCATCGCGACGGAACCTCGCGCGGTGACTTGAAGATTTTGAGTCGCACCCTTCGCGAGTTGCGGTACGCATTCAAAGTGTTCCAGCCCCACCGACGTCGACGCAAGGTCACCGTTTTCGGGTCTGCGAGAACGAAGCCAGATCATCCCGCATACCTCCAAGCGGAGGGCTATGCCAGGAAGATGGCGCAGCACGGTTGGATGGTGATCACCGGTGCCGGTGGCGGGATCATGGAAGCGGGGCACCGCGGTGCAGGCCGTGAGATGTCAATGGGCCTTAATATCATGCTCCCCTTCGAACAGTCGGCGAACCCGTTCATCGACGGGGATCCGAAACTGGTAACGCTTAAGTACTTTTTCACGCGAAAGCTCATGTTCGTTAAAGAGTGCAGCGCGGTGGTTTGTTGCCCAGGAGGTTTTGGAACACTCGATGAAACCTTAGAAGTGCTCACTCTCCTTCAGACTGGAAAACAATCGCTGTTTCCACTCGTTTTGCTCGACGAGCCAGGTGGCAACTACTGGACCGCCGTGGAGGAATTTTTTAAAGCGGAACTATTATCCAGTGGGTGGATCAGCCCAGAAGATGTCCATCTCTACAAGGTGACCGATAATGTGGACGAAGCCGTACGTGAGGTGCTCTCGTTTTATCGGGTTTACCACAGCATGAGATATGTTAATGATCTGCTCGTGATCCGGATCAGTTCGGAGGTTACTCCAGCGAAGCTGCAAGCATTGAGCAAAGAGTTCGCAGACATCATCGTGGTTGGATCGATCGAGCAGCGATCGGCGTTACCTGAAGAAGCGAGTGAGCCGGAGCTTGCAGATATGCCTCGTTTGGTCTTCCACTTCAATCGAAAACACCTTGGTCGATTGCGGCAGATGATCGATGCCATCAATGCGACGGATGGTGTGATTAGCTAGGAAGCTGCTCTTGATGGTGGTTCGCTGCGTCGTTCATCAAACGCAACGCGGGTAATACGGGCGTCAGGAGTACCGACTGGCCATCACTGGCTCTTGAATGGCTCAATAGCCGTGTTTTTAGGCTCTTGGCTTTTGGTTTTTTGGGTTCTAGGTCTCTTCGATCCCCGGATTTGTCGTTTCTGCAGTCACGGACTTTGAAGCACCTCGAGGGGATCCGCAAAGGAATCCGGGTGAGGATTCCGATAGTTGCGAGCCACGTTGCGTCGGAATGGGGTATCTTAGAGGGTGAATGCAGCAGACGTCGACTTGCGGCATACATCGTTTTATTGCGATTGCGTAACGGTTGATTACTGAATTGAGGGGATCGTGGCACCATCAACATTAGGATTCCTCGGTGGCGGACAGATGGCTACGGCAATTGCGAGGGGTGTGATTCAAGCAGGCCTTATCGAGGCATCCTCTTTGGTTTTCACCGAGCCGAATGCGTCGCAAGCGGATAAATTGAAAGAACTCTTCCCTGAGGCCGTTGTTTTATCCTCGTCGTCGGAACTATTCGATCGATGCCATCGTGTGATCTTGGCAGTGAAACCGCAGGTTCTCGAGAGTATTCGTTCTTCCATCGCCACGCATGTACAGCCACATCACCTGATCGTTTCGATCGCCGCAGGGATTCCATTGTCCAAGCTATCGCATTGGTTTCGAACCGAGCGCATCGCACGCGTCATGCCCAATACGCCGTGCCAAGCCCTTCAGGGGGCGTGCGGAATTGCGTTTGGGCATGGAATGACCGAAGAGGACAAGGGGTGGTGCGATCGGGTGTTCCGAGCGGTTGGAAGGGTCGTGCATGTTACAGATGACCAACTGCATGCAGTGACCGGGGTTTCTGGGTCTGGTCCAGCGTATGTGCTGTTGATGATCGAGGCGTTGAGCGACGGTGGGGTCGCGGCTGGGCTCAGTCGTGACGTCGCTTTGCAACTCGCGACCCAAACGGTACTCGGCGCTGCGGCGATGGTGCAATCCACAGGTTTACACCCGGCCGTGTTGCGCGAACAAGTAACTAGTCCTGCGGGGACCACCATTGCAGCTTTAAAAATGCTCGAAAAAGGAGCTTTTCGCTCGACGGTCATGGATGCCGTGCAAGCGGCGGCAGAACGTTCTCGCGAATTAGCGGGGCCCGATACACCAAATCCCATTGCAGGATTAAGATAGGCGTTAAGCACCTCACCTACGGAACGCCTGATACGCGGACCGTTGGTCCATCCATCCGCCGAACTGAGGGCACGGGGCACATCGCTTGCATGATTGCTTCCTCCCTTGCTTCCTTCCTTTCCCCCCTCACCACCAATCCCGAACGTAAATGGTCTGGCAGCGTGTTTGCATTATTGGAGTTGGTCTCCTAGGCGGTTCCATCGGCCTAGCACTGCACCGCAAGCGGCTTGCGAGGAAGGTGGTTGGGGTCGGTCGAACGATTTCCAAGCTCGATACTGCTCTGCGGCGTGGGGCCATCGATGAAGCGACCGATGATATTTTGGTCGGGGCGAAAGAGGCAGACTTGGTGATCGCTTGTGTTCCGATCCGGTCTATCGTCGATACGTTAGAGATCGCGGCTCGAGTGGCCTTGCCCAACGCCATCCTGACCGACGTCGGCAGCACCAAGCAAACCATTGTCCGGAATGCTGTGGGCCGCTTATCGGATCATCAGTTCGTTGGTAGCCACCCTATAGCCGGTGGTCACCACAGCGGTGTTGAGCATGCGGTTGGCACCCTTCTCGACGGCGCAGTGGTGGTTATTACCCCCACACCAAGTACGAGCCCCGATCTCATCCAACGCGTCACCAATTTTTGGGAATCGATGGGATCTAGAATCAGCCAGCTCACGCCGGAAGAACATGACGAAGCTCTCGCGATTTCGAGCCATTTGCCACACATGGTCGCGTCGGCGTTAGCGATCTCCACCCCGGAGGAGTTAATCCCCTTCGTCGGTAAGGGTTGGATGGATTCTACCCGGATCGCAGCGAGTAATTCACAGCTTTGGCGACAGATCCTCGAAGAAAACCATGGCCCAGCCTTACAAGCAATGAAGAAGTTTGCCACAATTTGCGAAACGTGGATCGAGGCGCTTGAGCAAGCGGATTTCGATCGAGTCGAGCAACTTCTGAAATCTGGAAAGGCAACACGTGAAGCTGTGGCAAGTAGACATTCTGTCGGCTGATGGGCAGCCGGATGCTCTCGGAACTCATGCAGGCTCCGCGGCCCGCGAGATGGGAATCTCCAAAGATCTAGACGCCCGAGGCGTGCACGGATTTTTGTTGCAAGGGAGCCTGGATCAAGCGACCGCAGACCGCGTAGCCAACGACTATCTGGCAGATCCGATCGCGCAGCGCACGATTGCTGCGCCGGTGGGAAGCCCTGTCCTCTCAGCGCCTAAAACCTACGGCGTATCGCACGGACGGCTCGTTCACGTCTTGTTCAAGCCCGGGGTTATGGACCCTGTCGCGCAAAGTACCCTAACGATGCTTCGAGGGTTGAAGTACGACATCGAAGAAGTGCGTACATTCCGCAAGTACTGGCTTTGTGGATCTGCGGAAACCGATGTATCGATGCTCGATCGCTTGTGCAAGAAAATCTTGTCCAATGACTCCATCGAGCAAGTGGTCATCGGTCCGCTCGAGCTCGATAAACTCTCGCTCGGGTCACCGTATCGACTGCATGTGACTCAGGTACCGATCGCCGATCTCGACGATGTAGAGCTGATGCATCTCAGCAAAACCGGACAGCTCTATTTTTCGCTTCCAGAGATGAAGACGATTCAAGTTCATTTTGCGAAACTGGGACGGCATCCCACCGACATCGAGTTGGAAACCATCGCGCAAACGTGGAGTGAGCACTGCAGCCATAAGACGCTCGGTGGCCGCATCGAATACCGTGACGAAAACGGCACACGGCAGTTTACCAGCATGCTCAAAGAAACCATTTTCGCGGCGACTAAAAAGATTCGTGAGACGCTCGGCCAGGACGATTGGTGCGTCAGCGTTTTCAAAGACAATGCAGGTGTGGTTACCTTCGACGACGAACACCATGTCGTGTTCAAGGTGGAAACCCACAATCACCCTTCGGCGATTGAACCTTACGGGGGAGCCAATACAGGACTCGGGGGTGTGATCCGAGATCCTCTCGGAACGGGACTCGGGGCAAAACCAATTTGCAGCTCCGACGTGTTTTGTTTCGCATCGCCAAATTTTCCTCCGGACCAGCTTCCGCCCGGGGTTTTGCATCCTCGTCGCGTGATGAACGGGGTTGTCGCGGGAGTGCGCGATTACGGAAATCGAATGGGCATCCCAACCGTCAATGGTGCGGTCTATTTCGATGACCGATACCTTGGCAATCCACTCGTTTATTGCGGAAACGCAGGCTTGCTGCCAGTCGATAAAGTTGACAAGGCACCCAAGACGGGAGATTGGATTGTCACCATCGGTGGCCGGACTGGACGGGACGGCATCCACGGTGCTACGTTCAGCAGTGTGGAACTGACCCATGAGAGCGAAGCCATTTCGGGTGGCTCAGTGCAAATCGGCAACGCGATCACTGAAAAGATGGTTCTCGAAGTGATTTTGCAAGCCCGGGATGAAGGGCTTTACCACGCGGTCACCGATTGCGGTGCGGGTGGCTTTAGCAGCGCCGTAGGGGAAATGGGCGAAACCATTGGAGCCGAAGTCTGGCTCGACCGGGCCCCGCTCAAGTACGACGGTCTCAGCTACACCGAAATCTGGATCAGCGAAGCGCAAGAACGCATGGTGTTAGCCGTCCCCCCGGACAAACTCGATCGGCTCGCTCAAATTTGCAAGAAGGAGGATGTCGAGTATGCGGTCATCGGACGCTTTGTTCCCACCGGAAAACTCCGATTGCTTTACCAAGAGACCGAGGTTGGCTCGATCGAGATGGAGTTCCTCCACGGCGGCAGGCCACCCGTGGTTCGACAAGCGGTGTATCAAAACAAACCTGAGGAGACTGGGTCGCTAGGTGCTCTGACCAAACCCGATATCGAATCGACGCTTAAAAAGATCCTTTCAACACCTACCGTTGCGAGCAAGCACTGGATTATTCGTCAGTACGACCATGAAGTCCAAGGGGGTAGTGTCGTTAAACCGTTGGTGGGCCCTGCATGCAATGGGCCCAGCGATGCCGCTGTTGTGCGACCCAAGTTAACCTCGAATCGAGCTTTGGTCCTCTCCTGTGGGATGAACCCTCGCTTTGGCGATCTGGATCCGTACCATATGGCGACCAGCGCTATCGACGAAGCTGTACGGAATGCGATCGCGGTGGGTGCCAGACCCGACCGGATCGCCATTCTCGACAATTTCTGCTGGGGAAATACCGATCGTCCAGAGACACTCGGCACGCTTGTCCGCGCTGCGATCGCTTGCCACGATCTCGCCTTGGCCTGGAAGACTCCGTTCATCAGTGGCAAAGACAGTCTCAACAACGAGTTCACGTGGTTTGACGCCAAAGGTGAAAAACAATCGATCGCGATCCCTTGCTCCCTATTGATCAGCGCTATGGGACAAATCGACGATGCCTCTAAAGCCATAACCATGGACTTTAAACAGGCAGGAAACGGAATCTACCTTGTTGGAGCTACCCGCGCGGAACTCGGCGGGTCGCATGCGGCTATGGTTTTGAAAAAATCAGGTGGGCTCGTTCCAAAGGTCGATCCCGCTGTCGCGATGGGATCGTATCGCAAACTCCACTCGGCTATGGACAAGGGGTTGGTTGTATCCTGCCACGACCTCAGCGAAGGTGGGTTGGCCGTCGCTATTTCGGAAATGGCGTTTGCTGGGGAATTGGGTGCCGAGCTCGATCTTACGCAAATGCGTAACGCTAGCTTCATCGATGCCTCGGAAGCACTCTTCTCAGAGTCCAACAGCCGGCTTCTCGTCGAGGTGTCGCCAGCGCATGCCAAGGAATTTGAGAACGCGATGAGCGGTGTTACATGGTACCGCCTTGGTTCGGTGACGAACGGAGATTGTATTACTATCCAATGTGATGGTACCGAGGTTGTTAACGTACCGTGGCGGGACCTGCGCGACGCTTGGCGTTCTCCGCTGGATTTCGAATAGAAGTTCCGCAGCCCGACGGGCTGCTCCGAGCCTGGACATTCAGTACTTTACGTCCGAGAACTCAGCGAGCCGCTGCGCGGCTAGAAAGTAGAGTTCAGAGAGTAGAGACGTGTAACCCTCGCAGAGGGCTAGAGAATTGCTCCTTTGGTCGTCTACCTGTGGTGCTGCGCAAATGCTCTAGCATGCCGTCATCTTATGGTGTTTCTTTGGAGTTTTCGACACCTTTTAAACCTTGGGTCGACGGTTCGAGTCCCTCGGCTCTCACTCTTGATTTTTCAACGCAAACCCTGGTTTCTTCCAAAGGATCCGGGGTTTTTTTGCAGGAAGTGCTAGCATCCCTACGAGGCCAAAAACCAGCGATCGCAGAAATCCCTTCACAACAGGGACTGTTTTGCTGCCTTGGCATGTAGAGCAGTTGTCCCCAACTGCTCTCATCAGGAGCCAAACACGATTACGACAATCGTTCTAAGATGCGATCCTCGGTCTTGCCTTCGCGGCTTCGCGCCTTCGCGTGAAATGGATCGAGGGTTATTAGCCTAGGGGACCGATAACCCCTTCACGACAGGGACTGTTGTGTTGCTTTGAGATGTAGAGCAGTTGTCCCCAACTGCTCTCATCAGGAGCCAAACACGATTACGACAATCGTTCTAAGATGCGATCCTCGGTCTTGCCTTCGCGGCTTCGCGCCTTCGCGTGAAATGGATCGAGGGTTGTTAGCCTAGGGGGGCCG
>CAITIE010000104.1 GCA_903892355.1 uncultured Pirellula sp.
AACCGCAACCAGTGCATCGATCGTGAACGATACGCTCGATGAACCACCATCCTCGTCGGTTCCCGTGATCGTTACCGTCTCGCCCGTGATCGCAGCAGTCGTCAGAAGTGACCAGGACCACGTTCCATCGGCATTCTTCGTCACGGTACCCTTGGATGCACTTAACGTCACCGTATCCGCCGGAACGTCGGTCCATGTTCCGCTGTTGGTCAGCGTTGTCAACGCATTCCCCGTGACATTCGCCAACGCCACGGTCAATCCAGGCGCCTTGTTCGTTACCGTATACGTGAACGATACGCTACCAACGGCACCGGCACTGTCCGTCGCCGTAATCGTCACCGACGTCGATGCCGTGTCATCCATACCGGCAAGACTCCATGACCACGTCCCATCGGAGTTCTTGGTGATGCTTCCCGACGATGCACTCAACGTCACTACGTCTCCAGCATCCGAGTCTGACCACGTTCCACTGTTCGCGAGCGTCGTACCCTCAACACCACTTACCGATGCATTCGATACCGTTATCAACGGTGGTTGATTAGCCGGGGTCTCATCCTTATTGACGATTGAAATATCCAACGCGTCAAATCCGTTGTAGTTAGGATCCGAACTTGTTGCCGGATCCGTTACGATCGTGTAGGCCACGTCTCCGTCAACAATCGAATCACTGACACCCGTTACGGCGACTAACTGCGGTATTTCCCAATTGGCAGCTGTAAAAGTCAACGAAGAGACAGACAGTGTCCCTTCCGTCGTATCACTGGAGCGAATGGGAATCGTTACATCTGCACTTGGTGGCGTATTGAGTGCAAAAGACAACAGGACCGATCCGCCAGACTCGGTCGTGACGAGACTTGCCGTCGGCGTGATGCTTACTCCAACAGGGGTGTAAGAAACCCTTAACTCAGGACGATTTTTTGTCGCCGCAGCCTCAGACGATTCTACGCCCCATCCGTCCGTGCCTAATGTCCAAGGAAGTATTGCCCAACCATTGTTTACAACCGTCCCTTGCACCCATGCTTGGACATCAACGGTTACGTCGAATGTGTTGAAGCCTGCTTCGGCGTTAGGAGTCAAGCTGGCATTGCCCGCTTGTGTGTTCGATACCGAATAAGCTTCAACATCGTCCGGAGAAACACCATCGACCAAGCTATTCCAAGTTGCAGCAGATGTCCATGCTTGCTTCATGGCGTGAAATTTCCCGCCGTCCCCTTGGGCATTGCTCGTCGTACTTGCGATGGAAAGAATCGCCGAATGAACCAGCGCCCCGGCTGGAACGCGTCCGCTACTAGACCCGATGATGTCATCAAAACGTATCAACACTTGCGATGTGTTTGTACCTGCAGCGTCCCTGTAGTCGACCAACGAAGCCGTCGAAGCGGAATTGTCGGTATCAGGGGCACTTTGGGTTAACGCCGTATCAACCGTTCCAGCATACCCATTGACACCTTGACGATATGCAACGGATGGAACGGTGGCAGGTAGCCATTCGACTTCCAAGCGAGGGCGGGCGGCAGAATCGCTCGATTCCGATGCACTGAAGGCCCATCCGTCGGACATACCGTTCCATCCCTGCATCAACCAACCGTAGTTCAATGCGCCTGCCGACCATGCTTGAAGATCGGCTGTGACTCCGATGATGGTCGGATTCGCCGCTGCATCACTATTCCCGAAAGACACGCCAATCTGCGAATCGTAATCGACCCGGGCTTCAGATCCGTCGGCTTGTCCACCAGGAAATGAATTTCGTGGTGCAACACCATTGCCCATGGTATTCCAGGTTTCAGTGTTCGCATCCCACGAGGTCAACATACGATGCAACGTTGCACCATCACCACCATTTCTCGTATTAACTACCAACCGTGCCGAAACAATGTTGGCCCCTAGTGGAATCTGCCCCTCCCCAGATCCAAAGATGTTATCAAACCGCAATAGCACTTGCGAATTGACTGTCCCACCGTCAAAGTCAACAAGCAATCCCTCCGTCAATGGATTGGCTCCTTCCGGAAGCGGAGTATCAGGACGGTTTTCGGCAATTTGTATATCCGCGGCGCCGGTGTAAGGCCCTTGTCCGTAGTCCACCCCTTCCTGGAATGCAAACCGCCTGGATTGGCTTTGGGTCATGGCATAGTCGATGACGGTGCTGGTCCCGCCATCTCCATCTGTCAATTTCATCGAAACCGTCCGTGGACTCGGCATCTTTCTGGTATTCGATGTCGCGAACACAACACTACGCAATACGGCTTGAACCGAAGCTTGCGTTGCAGCGCTATTAAAAGTCACAGTCATCGGAAGGGTTGACGAACCTTCCGTGAGCGTTCCGATGGCCACGCCGCCGTAGCTTACGGTACCTCCAGCGACACTGATTTGGCCTGCTCCTGTTCCGGTATTTCGAAGCCTCAACTGATCACCGTCGAGACCGTTGGATGCGATCGTAACCGTAAGAACACCACCATTGAAATCCATTGAATCCGGATCCGTTAAACCGATCAAGCCATCGATCGTTACTGAGTTCCCCTCGGCTGCGTAATACACCGAGTTTCGCGAGGCAGCCATTGCCGGCGAGTCATTTGTCGCCACTACCTCAACCACCGTTGACGCTTCATTGCTCAACCCACCGCTCGGCCCGCCATCTCCATCATTGACTACAAATTTAATCGTGCGATTTAAGGTGCCTGGATTGTCAGACTCCGTCATGTAGGTGACGTTTCGAACCAGCGCTTGAACGGACTCCACCGTTGCGTTGTTATTCAATTCGACAACCAATGGGCTCGATCCACTCCCTCCACTCAAGGTGCCGATCGTCGTTCCAGCATACTGGACAATCGATCCAACAAGCGCTATCTCACCAGCAGCCGAGCCCTGATTTCGAACACTGAGCCGATCAGCGGACTCGGCATTAGCGGTGATACTCACCGTCAAGTTCCCCGAAGCAAAATTGGGCGAATCAGAATCAGTTACTGTAGCCCCAACCGCGATCAACGTCGCACCAGTTCCCTCGGTGTGCTGTGTCGGACCACCTGGAACTGCCAAAGTCGGCCCAGAATTGGTACTTGCAACAACCTTGATTGTGACGGTTGTGCTCGCACCGAAAAGATTCAAGTCGGTCGCTTTGTAGGCAAAGGTAAAGTCCCCCACAGTCCCGTCGTTAACATAGCTGAAGGAACCATTGTCATTGAACACAAACGACGATGCCCCTCCGGGAGCCGCTGAATCGAGAACGGCCCAAAGCAACGAGTTGATGCCATTCGGGTCGGAGTCATTTCCCAAAACACCGCTACCTGCATTGAGCACCAAACTTCCACCTGGCTCGATTTGATACTCGTCCGCCACGCTGGTTGGAGCCAGGTTACTATCGCCCGGCACATTGATGTTTCCCGGGGTGATCGCACCCCCAACTGGGAAATTCGAACTTCGATTGGCCACCGTCGATGTATAGGCCGTAGAACTATTGGGAGCAGCCATATCCCCCGAATACCAAGCCGCTGTGTTCAACGCGCGGTTGTCGTGCAGAAATCGTGTAGCGGCACCTGCAGGGATAGCCGCAGCCTGAGTGAGAACCGCACCGTACGCCAAATCACCTGCACCTCCATCGATCCACCCAATACAATCGATCAATGTCGCTCCACTCGGCAAATTTAGGATTCCATCGTTTTCTGGATCCAAGTCGGACGCAGCCACGATTCCGGATGGACTGCGAATCAACGCAAAACTGTTTGAGCCATTTTCAAGGGCGCCACCACCGCTATTGAAAGCTTCCGACCCTACCACAATCGTGGTTTCAGGTGGAATCGCATGCCCAAGCCCATCCGCCTTGATCACCAACAGACCGTTGCTGCCCATCGATTGACCACTGAGGTTCACGACGACATCCGCCAATCCCTGACTCGCAGAATCCCCTTCAATCGAAACGAAGTAAATATCAGTGAGTAATGCTCCTGGAGTCCCCTTGATCTCGACATACTCGAAAGGCGTATCCGTCCCTGAAGGATCCGACAACAACTCGTTCAACAGCAATCCAGCAAAAACGCGTCTGGCTTCTAGTCCCTCGAAGAACAGCTTTCGATTTCTCATAGCCAGCCTTAATGATCGATTTCTCTTTTCACCGTTTGGAGAAGTTAAATGATTCCGACCAAAGACACGTTGTGACCTAAACATTCGGTGCGAAGCCTCTCGTAGTTGAAATTGAGATTGGTACCCAACATCGGGGACGTCTCATTCAGGGAAATAATTCTGGGATGTAAAAGACAAGAATCCAGAGATGATATTCTTGATTTATGAAGCAACTATGAACTTTGACAGACCGCTTTCGTGAAGTCTTTCAGGCATGCCAGTACCTATTCCGTGGTGCATTCGCATCCAATCGCAAGTCACTGACTGTCAGAACAATCCGAGCGTAGAGTAATCTCGATGGACGTCGACGTAGAGCTGATGTCCAAGTACTTCTTGGATTCGCGACCGTAGCAATCAGGGACTCTCGGTGAACCAATGGAAGAACCTTCACCTTCATCCACTTCCCCTTCGTCGAAATCCCTGCGCCGAGTCGTTTCCGACTCTTTTTGGGGTTTTGGGAAAACCAAAACTCGCTTTTTACCGGGAATAATTCCAGCGGTTCGACTATCGAACATTAAGCGAAATTTTCCAGCAGCGTCTGTGATCCCATACGAGTAAATAAGATCCTCGGGGGTCTCAAGCCGCACTTCCACATCCGCCAGAGGGACTCCATCCAAAGTCAACACTCCACGAACATCAACCAATCCCAACGATGCATAATTCGGCTTGCTCGTTGGCGAACACCCACTCGTCGACAATGCGATTAAAAGCAAAAAGCACTTGATTCGGAGAAGCGATCGATGTTGAAGTCGCACAGGAAGCTCTCTAGGCTTTGTAGGGGTCGGGCAACGAAATCGAAAGCAAACAATGACGCCAGAAATCACTCTTCGTAATCCTGAGTTTCAAAACCGTTTCGTGATCCCATCGCGCGTACGATCACGATGTCGGTATTGTCCGACATGTAGAAGACCGAGCCGTCGGCTTTCCCCAGCATGGTACCTCCATTATGGAAACTCCCAAACGCAACCTCCATCAGATAACCATTGGTTGCAGGCGCCACTACGGCCACGTTGGGACGCACAAAAAAGCTCCCCGCTGCTTCGGTAAATTCAGTTCCACCTGAGCCACCTTTGCAGTCGCAAGGATCAACCTGCGGACCACCCATTGCCCACCAATCCATACCTTGACCGTCCTTTGAGAACTCAGGGTCAGTTCGCGATTCACCCAGCAAAATCGTTCGTGAAAGGCCATCGGTGATATCGCGGAAGCGTATTCGACTGCAGCCGAAATTGGTTCCATCGAGATTCGTCTCTTCAAACGACTGAGTCCCCGAAACAGTGCGAGTCGAAGCATCGTCGGAACTGACTCGACTGCCACCATTCACGCGGTAACTAATTGGGACCCGGCGTTCGATTCCGTTATACCCTCTTGGGGCTAACTCTGGACAACTAGGACATTGAAACGAGGGAATCGCGAGCTGGCAAGCCTTGTAATTCGGACTTGCTGGATTATCCCAGTTCCCTAGACCTCTTTCCTGAAACAGCAGTGTGTTATACGTATTCGTCTGCTCGATCTGTGGTAGTATCGCGGCACTCCAAAAGGTCCCATGGTCGTTCCATCCGGGCGGCAGTACCTTGAACGCACTCTCGTAATTCATCATCCCTAGAGTCAACTGACGCACATTGCTCGAGCAACTCATCCGCCGCGCCGCCTCACGTGCAGCTTGCACCGCAGGCAGTAGCAAGCCAACCAAGAGACCGATGATCGCAATAACAACCAAAAGTTCGACCAACGTGAACGCGCTTCGACGCCCTTCGAGGTTACGAGCAAACATAGAAATCCTAAAAAAAGTCCATCATTCAACGGTGAATCGAGTGGCAATTTGATTCCAAATCACCTGACCGGTCGCGTCCACCGACGCGGTTTTCGATTCTAAAGATTCCTTCCATGAAACCATAAAGATCCCATGAATCGAACATGCAGATTTAGTGAAGAAGCAAACAAGCCCGAGAACCTCCTGCTCGTTCTTGGTCGCGCTCATGGCATTAGCCATCCGGGTAACTCCGCCGCAGGAATGACGCAATCACCACGACCTTAAGATTCCGAAGAATCGATACTCATCGACTGCCTACCAGCCGAAGATTGCAGATGAAGCGGTGTCGGGGTGTTTCAACATCCCAGAAATCCCCATTTTGCAGCAGTAAAAGTCGCCGGTTGCTTTGATGAGACTTAGGTGGATCTCGCCGAATCGCCCTAGGGCTTTCCTCTTTCGCATCCGGCTTCGGCGAGTGCTTGATTGATCCCCATGGGAATTGACTCCAACGAAATACCGTCGGCCAAATCTTATCTCGCGCATCATCTTTGCGATTCATAGCGCATTTTCGCTCGACAATGCTACGTGTCACCAATTGCCCCTCGCTTGTCCCACCGATTGGTGCATGACCACGGGCATCAAACGCCACACCTAGAATCTCGGAATCCGTAAATTCCTGCTCCGTGGTTACCGCTCCCCAAATGCAGCTAAAGGTCATATTCCAGGCATGAATTCCGTACTGCAGTTGCTCCAACGTCGTGAAAACATGATCGCGACGATCGACCGGGCCTGGAGCAATTGGACCATCTTCTTTCTCTGAGGCGGAGTCTTTGTGAGCGATTTTCACAACGAGGTGGAGCGGGATCTTCAAGGATCGATTCCGACAAAAGTCGATTATCCGAGAGGTATAACTGCCATCGGTTACGACAAAAAGCTGCTTCGGATTAATACTTCGAACAATCACATCGGTGATGTCGAGAAGTTCTTTTCGAAGAATCGGTTCGTCGCCATCGATCCAAAAAGCGTCAACTGCAGGGACCCGCATAAGCGCAGCTTCGAGTTCGTCCAAGGACATAGTATCCAGTCCTAGACTAGATTCTTCGCGTCGCTCTTCCTTCATCACGTAGATAAGCCGGTTGAGAGGAATGTTGCATGGCTGTTCGAAAAACCGATCACCGTCTCCCTCAGCCTTAAACGAGGAGGTATCCAATTGTCCCACTTTGCCACCTCAGCACTCAAAATGCGTAAGTTGTCCCGGCGTGGTTCAGGTTCTACTGCGTCGCAACTCGAATATCATGAACCCGATATGAATTCCGGAAGAATTCCCAGAGTAAGTTTGCACCCAACCGTGCGTGTCCCCAATCGCAATTGGATCGATTCCGCTGGCAGAACACGCAATCAGCATGAGTTCATCCGACCGTGTTCGATCCAATTTAGTGCCTGATCAAAGGATTCTCCTCGGGAAACAAGCAGCGAGATTGGCTCGTGGGTGAACGGATGTCTGAAGTCGACCCGCATCGATGTCAAAAGCATCCGGTACACACCAGTCCTTTGATAAAACATCTGGTTCCATCGGTGATCCCCATGACGATGATCCCCGATCACGGGATGCGCTAAGTGGTTCAGATGCCGCCGGATCTGATGCCATCTCCCCGTATGCGGCTGGACCTCCAACAGCGAAAAACGCGAACAAGGGAACTCGCCCATGGGCCACGGGACCTCGTAACGTCTCAAGCAGCGAAAATGTGTCACCGCATCCTGAATCTCCGCGCTTCGCTCTTTGGATTCGCCGTACGCCTTGGCCTTACCATCCTCATGATCCCCAAGAGGCCGATCCACCGTTACCTCATCCGGCATGAAACCTCGCACGAGCGCTTGATACGTCTTCTCAATGCGCCGCTGCGTGAACAACTCACCCATCCGCGAAGCGGCCTCGCTAGTATACGCAAAGAAGATCAACCCAGCCGTCGGACGATCCAGTCGATGGATCGGGTAGAGAAACCGATTCAGTTGATCCCTCAACGTTTGCAACAAAACTGGCTCGGTCGCCAACGTCTTTGGACCACGATGAACCATCAAACCGGCAGGTTTGAAAACGCCCACGTAATGGTCGTCTTCAAATACGACCTGAATCGGCCGGTCCAAAGTCTCAACGATGAAATCGTTGGTGTTTTCAATTGGCTCGGTGTTTTCAATCGGCTTGTCCAAGGTGTCCCTTCGGCTATGTCCCTTTAGCTGTTGATTGTTCAGCACCAGTGCCTGGCAACACAGCGCCGAAACCTATCTGGGCTATCCCCTGGGCCCCTATCTGGGCTATCCCCTGGGCCATCGTCGAGACGACACAACCCCCGATGTCCCCTCCCACGCAACCTCGAAGCACCTACCCCAGCATCGATCCAGAGCCAGGAATTTCATCATATTCCTCTAGAAATGGACAGCCCACCCCCCACCTATCTGCAAGCAATCCCCCCTCCAATCTTTATTTCAAAATCGATTCCGGTTAAGATTTGGAGGATAAAGTCATCAGGTCATTCGTTCGTTCGGTGATTCAGGTCGATTTCGCGACACCTGAGACGACTTGGCCCATCGACCGCCCGTTCCGATTCCCTACGCCCAACTTATCCCTGTATCCAGATTGATTGATTCGTCCAAGGGGAATCCCCCAGGCGGCGTCACTCCCGAGGCTCAGATGCTGCAGAACCTGCGCAAACTGCAACTTTCCGAAGTTCAACGCGATGGCATGCGTGCCGCCGGACGTTTTAATGGTCAATTGATGGATTACCTCCGTGGTTTCGTCAAGGCCGGCATATCCACCAGCGAGATCGATCGGCTCGCGCACGATTACACCATCCAGCATCGACACACCCCAGCCACACTCGGATACCTCGGATACACCAAAAGCTGCTGCACCAGCGTGAACGACGTCATCTGCCATGGCATCCCAGGCGACTACGTTCTCAAGGATGGCGATATCATCAATGTCGATATCACCAGTATTGTGGATGGCTGGCACGGCGATCAATCGGAAACGTTCCTCGTCGGAGAGGTCTGCAATGAGGCTCGCTCCGTCTGCCAATGCGCGTTCGACTCCATGCATCGAGCGATCGCGGCATTAGAACCCGGATGCGCGGTCAGCATCATCGGTGACAATGTCGTCGCCGAAGCTACCAAGTGGGGATTTTCGGTCGTTCGCGAATACGTCGGACATGGACTTGGCCGCCGCTTCCATCAATACCCAAACATCCCCCACTTCCCAGATCGAAAAAGCCAACAAGACCGACTCCTGCCCGGAATGTGCTTTACCGTCGAACCGATGATCAATGCTGGTACCCGATTCACCAAACTCGACACGAAAGACAACTGGACCGTACGAACCCGCGACGGACGACTGTCCGCCCAATTCGAACACACCATTCTCATGACGGAAACGGGACCGGAAATACTCACAGAGTGCGAAAATGGACCGAGGGTCGGGCACCGCTTCTAGACTCGCTGGTCAACCAGTTCTTTTCGAGAAAGAACGCGTGATCACGGAGTAGCCGGCAAAACGGAGGGGCCGGCAAAACAGCCACCATGAAAAACGCCGCCGATCGGCCACGTGCCAGCACTACTGCGTCAGTACGCGCAAACTCTTCGGCAGAGGGAAGTAGACATCTTCCTTCCGAACTTCGCGTTCCTCCAAGGTCGCTCCGAAATGCTCCTGCAGCCAAAGAATAGTCCCCTGGACCACTTCCTCGGGCGCACTGGCACCGGCTGTGATCAAGACAGTTTCACCCGCTGAGAAAAGCGTGCGATCTAGATCTTGCGGACCATCTACCAAGTACGCGGGTTTTCCCTTTTCGTTAGCGAGCTCACGCAGGCGTTGCGAATTGCTGCTGTTCTGGGAACCAAGTACGATCACCTTGTCCGCTTCATCGCACAGCAAGCGAACGGCTTCTTGCCTATTCTGAGTTGCGTAGCAAATGTCCTCCTTGGGCGGCCCGATGATCCAAGGGAACCGTTCCTTCAAACGTGAGATGACTCGGTTCGCATCGTCCACACTCAACGTCGTCTGGGTCAAATACGCAAGCTTCGTCCCAGGCTCAAATTGAAGCTGATCCACCTCTTCGGTATTCTCAACCAAAATAATCGCCTCCGGAGCCTCTCCCATCGTCCCAATGACCTCGTCATGCCCCTCGTGACCTATCAAGACGATGGTGTAATGGTCCTTGGCGAATTTTATCGCCTCCAAATGGACCTTGGTTACCAACGGGCACGTTGCATCAATCGCCCGCAACTCCCGAGATGCCGCCACCCGGCGGATCTCAGGAGCCACCCCGTGTGCGGAGAACAGCACCGTGGCCCCTGTTGGAATTTCCTCGAGATGATCGACGAATATCGCACCTTTTCCTTGGAAAGTACGGACGACGTGCTGATTGTGCACAATCTCGTGGTACACATAAATCGGCGGTCCAAAATGGCGTAATGCCAATTCCAAACTCTGGACCGCCATGTTGACTCCCGCACAAAATCCGCGGGGAGCAGCTAGGATTATCTTCATTCGAGGGTGGGTTCCTTTTTGGAAACTGACTTTCTGTCAATAATGATACCCTTATGGAAACCGTTCGCGAAGCCAATCTGCAACCTCCCTCCGCCCCGGAGCTACCCAAGGGTGCAGCATGCGCCGATCCGTTAGAGCACGCAACGCCACCGCCCATGCCGGAATCCCAATTGAATGCCACCCCCTCCACAACCTCAGAACCGGTGGGGGCTGCCGCCGAACGGCCCGGCAAAGGGCTCGTTCTCGCCCATCTAGATCGATTCGGCCCAGATTCGAAAATCGCAGCAATGGCCGTCGATGAAGCCTTTGCTTACTGCCAAAAGTTAGCCCGAAAACATTATGAAAATTTTTCGGTGACCAACCTGTGGCTCCCCAGATCGATCCAACCCCACTTCTGCAGCATTTACGCGTACTGCCGATGGTCTGATGATCTGGCCGATGAGACGGGTTCCACCGTTCGAGCTTCATCGCTCCTGCAGTGGTGGCAATCCGAACTCGACGACTGCTTCCGCGATCGCGTCCGTCACCCTGTTTTTATAGCACTGCGCAAGACCATTTCGGAGTTTGATCTCCCCAAAGATCCCTTCGACGATTTGCTCTCGGCGTTTATCCAAGACCAATCCGTCACCCGATACCAAGAGATGACACCCCTCCTCGATTACTGCACTAGATCCGCAAACCCAGTCGGGCGATTGGTGCTCCATCTGGCCCGATGCGTGACGCCTGAAACCATCCGATGGAGCGACTCGATCTGCAGCGGATTGCAATTGGCGAATTTCTGCCAAGACGTCCCGGTCGACGCTCGCCGCGGACGAATCTATCTTCCAATGTCGCTCTTGGAACAGCACGGGATTTCCGAACATGATGTCCTCGCAGATCGCTACCAACCCCAGCTTGCGAAATGCGTTGAATCCCTCGCCTCCCAAGCTCGCTTGATGCTGTCAGCCGGCGTTCCCTTGGTAGGGCACGGCCCTTCGTGGTTCGCTCGTAGCATCCAACTGTTCGTTCGAGGCGGCCTGACGGTACTTGAGAATATCGCCTCGCATCAGCACGATGTGTGGTCCACTCCGATCACTGTCTCTCGTTCCCAGAAGATCCGTCTCCTCATCGATGCCTGCTTTCGCCCACGCTCTCAATCGCTGGCGATCACGCCCAATGCCCGGGCGATAGACGGGCGGCAAGCATGACCGCTTTGGATCTTTCATACCAGGAATGCGAGCGTATTTCTCGCTCGAGCGGCTCCAATTTCTATCGATCCTTCCAATTCCTCCGCCACGACCGACGACGTGCGATGCATGCACTCTACGCGTTTGCTCGACTGGCGGACGATGCCACCGATCCCCCCTCGGTGCACGCTGAATCGCAAACACGTGTGCAATCGATGCACGATTTGCCTCAGGTCGATCGAGAGATCGGGTGGAACCTCGACGCATGGCTTGGTTGGATCGAGTCGCTGAACGCGCCGCGCGAACCGTCCAGCACCAACGCGACAACGCCATCAGTGTGCGACTCGCTGCGACAGATTCGTCCTGCGCTCGCGGACTCAGTACAACGATTCGAAATTCCCAAAGCTCTCCTCGCGGAAATTGTACGCGGGGTGGATGCGGACACGCGGCCCAACGAGATCCATTCATGGAACGATCTCAGGCAGTACTCCTTTCAAGTCGCATCGGCGGTGGGATTATGCTGCGCGGCAATATGGACCGAGCCAGGCAGCTTGGTCCAAAACCAACCTCTTTGGAACGCCGCGATCGATTGTGGTTTAGCATTCCAACTGACGAATATCCTGCGAGATTTGGTCGAGGACTCGCAACGCCATCGGGTGTATCTGCCAAGTAACGAATTAACTCTGTTCGGGATCGACCGAGCCCGTTGGCTCGATACGCTAGCTCGTCCCTACGCAAAAGCCCCCAACGCAAAAGAGTTAAACGATCTAGGGGATTGGCGAGGGCTCCTCGAGGTTCAACTCGAGCGAGCCGACGCCCTTTACGAACGCGGTTGGCGAGTGATCGAACACCTCGAGAGCGATGGCGGACGCATGTTTTCACTCATGTGGCAAACCTATCGCACGCTCTTCCAAAAAATCCAGCGATCACCGCAAAGGGTTTTTTCGGAACGCGTTCGGCTCGGGGGCGTGGATAAATGGAAGCTTGCCTCTTCGCATTTTTTCACCCCGCAATTCCATCGATGCGTCCATAGCACCAACCAGCAGATTTGCCGAGATGCAACCCATCCGTTAAGTAGGCTCTCGAGCACGCTCTCCACCAGTTCGATCGAAACACCTCAACGCATCTCGGCGACACATTCGAACAGCGATACCCCGCCAAAGGTCGCTGTTATCGGCGGTGGATTGGCGGGCATTCAGGCAGCGATTCATTTGGCAAGACACGGCTGCAGCGTCGACCTCATCGAGGCTAAATCGAGGCTCGGTGGACGTGTCGGTTCCTTCTTCGACCCCATCTCTCAATCCCACGTAGATTACTGCCAACACGTCGGCATGGTCTGCTGCACCGCACTCCGACGATTCCTTCATCTCACCTCCCAGGAATCCCAGTGGTCGATCCAGGATACCCTCCATTTTGTTTCTAAATCGGGAAAGAAGATTTCAGTTTCCGCTTGGCCGCTTCCCGCACCGTTCCATCTTTCCGGATTGCTGCTTCGCTGGCCCGACCTGCGAGCCCTCGACCGACTGCAAATCGCCCGCGGACTCATCGTACTGATGGGCACACGAAGCAATCCGAGATTTGAAAAGACACCAGCATTGGATTGGCTACGGGAACATGGACAGAGCGATCAAGCCATCTCCGCGTTTTGGACAACGATCTTGGTCAGCGCGCTCGGCGAACAAATCCATCGTGTCACGATGGGTCCTGTTCGCAAAGTGCTCATCGATGGCTTCGCAGCCACTCGCGATGCATTTCACTTAATGGTTCCCCAGCACCCTCTCTCGGAACTCATCGATCAAAATTGTCGCGGAGTGCTGGAGCAATTGGACGTTCAGCTCCGCGCCTCGGAATCGGTGGAAAAACTCGCTGAATTGCCGAACGGGAAATGGAGAGTCGGCACTTCGATCGAGAAAACGCTCGGAGACTGTGCAGCGAACAGGAATCCCAACAACGAATTCGATGCGATCGTGATCGCCGTTCCATGGCATCGTGCGTCTAGCGTTTTCAACAACCTAGAGTCGAACTCTTCGTCGCCCGATCCGGACCAATGCGACGTTAACTTACATTCCATCGGCGAGCTTGCAAACCAACTCGAAGCCTCTCCCATCACAGGTGTTCATACGTGGTGGGACCGCCCATGGCTGGACCAACCCCATGCGATCCTCATCGATCGGCTCTGCCAGTGGGTTTTTCCTGGCCCCAAGGAAGGAACCTCCAATCGCTGCGATGCGACAACCAATACCAGCAACGAAACCTACTACCAAATCGTGATTAGCGGATCGCGCGACCTGCCTCGTGGCGATCCTGCATCGATCCTTCAATCCATTCAAAAGGACTTGGCGGAAGTGTTTCCTGAATCCGCCAAATCAACCATGGTGCGAGGCAAAGTCGTGACGGATCCACATTCTGTTTTTTCGGTTTCACCAGGACACGAAGCGAGTCGTATCCAACAGAATATCCTCGGTGCACGCGGTATTTTCATCGCGGGAGATTGGACCGATACAGGTTGGCCTGCAACGATGGAAGGAGCCGTACGATCAGGGGCGCTCGCAGCCGAGTACACACTCGAGCATTTGCAACGCCCCGCGAGATTGCTAAAACGGCCCTACTAGCAGAAATGGTAGCTGGAGCAACAGCGAAGCCTGCGGAGGATACTTGGGCATCGACGCATTCGCGTGCGATTCGAAGATCCAACGCCAGCATAGACCAGCGTTTTATGTCGCGGGTTTAGAACCCGAAGCAAGCAACCACAATCCATGCTCTTTGACATACGCTTCTACCGCTGCAGGAACCAAGTACCGGATACTCCGTCCTTCACGCACGCGGCGCTGGATATCGCGCGATGCTATCTCGATGCTGGGCACATCCAAACGGATGCGTTGAATCGCTTCGATCTGTTCAGGCGTAGCAATGCCGGATAACGATGCCCAATCGGGGTCGGGCATCCCACCTCGACTCGCGACCACGAGTTGCACGCGCGAAAGCAAGTCGCTAGGCTCACGCCACTTTTTGAGATCCACCAAAGAATCCGCGCCGATCAACAAGTAGAAATCAGCATCGGGCTCCGATTCTTGCATCGCTCGAATAGTGTCGATGCTGTAGCTAACACCTCCGCGGCGAATCTCCGACTCATCGACGGAAAAATAAGGGTTAGCGCCTATGGCGAGACGAATCATCTCCAGTCGATGCTTGTCCGAGGACGGAGGAGACTCCGTCTTGAAGGGCGATACCTTGGCAGGCACGATTCGAACTGCGTCCAAGCCCAATCCTTCGCGAAATTGCTCGGCGATGATCAAGTGCCCAAGATGGATCGGGTCGAACGACCCTCCGAAAATTCCAATCTTTTTCTTCAAGTCGACTCTCCCTCTTCATTCGATTCATGGACGAAATCACTTGTGGTCATATGGGTAATTCGTCGCATGCACAGCACTTCAGCTTGTCCGTCGATGCTCATGTCCCCTAGTTGTCGACTCACCCACCGCGAGGTTGGGAAGTTGATTTCCCTCGCGCGCTGCGATTCGATCGAATCGCAAAACGCTAACACCGAATCTTGGAGTTTGCGCAGATGCTTCCACACCAAGGGTAAAAAACTGAGCTCGAAGTACTTCGGGTCCGACAAACTGCACCCTGGCTCACTGCAGGGGTCCGAGAGGAAGATCAAACTTCCGCGACGCATGCCCATCCCCCACGCCTCACCGACATCCCCGAAAACAATCATCGTCCCCGCGATGCACTGAGCCCCTAGTGCCTCCCCCGCATCCCCGCCAATCACGATCGTTCCGCGGCGAAGCCGCTCGCACGCACGATCGCCGACGTTGCCGTATACCAAACAATCGCCCCCCCGGATCCCCGACTTTTCGCCCGGTAAGGGAGCTCCGAATCTATCCCCGCAATTCCCAAAAACGATCGATACACCTTCTTTTTTCCCGGCGAAGGCCTCATCCCCGGCATCGCCCAGCACCAATAATCGCCCACCTTCCTGCCTTTCTCCGAATCGGTCCCCAACATTCCCGCGGATCACCAAAGTTCCACGCGAATGATTGACTCCTAGCCGCTGAAATCGCGAGCAATCTCCGACTATCGACAACGTCTCGTCACTCGATTCTGTCCTCGAGATCGAAAACAAATCGGCCAGAGTTCGCATTCCCTCCGACGTCTCGATCGGAACCCCTTGCAATTCAGTCGCACTTTTGCCGCATAGCCGATCCACAGCGATGGCAGTTCCATCGATCCAATCTAGCGTCGAAGGAAGAACATGCAGTTCAATCACGGGACACCTCTATGGAATCGCGCATGGTCGGATTCTCCTGGAAACGGTTTTTGCGAAAACGAGGGACACACGAACGCAAGATCGCATACCAAAATCGAAATGTCGTAATCAATCCGGTGCAACCAAGTTGGCTCGGCACCACAAACTCGGGTCGTCGAGGGGAATCGTGTGCGAAAGCCGAGCGATCGAATGCCGACGATATTGCGAATCCAATGCATAAAAATAGATCCCCAACTCCGGAAAGTCGGTCGGATTGAAACCGGTCAACGCATCACCTGCAAGGAAGACTTTGAGATAAACTCGTTGATCGGTGGCGGTATACCAGCCCCAAAGGTCTCTATCATCGATCGGCCGCGGCGAGGATTTAGCTCGCGTGATCGGAACCAATCGCGATTCCATTCGGACGTTGCTTGCTGTCGCACCGGGGGGAATATCCGACCGAAACTGAAACTGATGGCAGTACGTATTCGCTCGGTGAATCCCTGTGCTACCGCGTGTATCGACCAAAAAGTGGACCAATGTTTCCCCAGTGTCGCGAGGCCCGAATTTGGATGCGGCTTTTGGGTACTCCATTTCGAAGAAGATACCCGACTCGGACCATGCCAATTTCGACTCGTGCATTCGATCAGGTTGGCTCAGTGCATGAAGTTCCGGCAAGCGATGGGTCGCGTCCAAACTCCACTGGTTCGGTTTGCGAGGATCCGCAGTGGAATCGAGACGATAGACGGGGAACGAAAAATCGAAGAGCCACGCAGAATCTTCGACCAAATTTTTGAGGCTCATAAACCGACTCTCGATCCCCGCTCGGCATTTCGTTTCATTGAAATCAATACGATCGCGTCGTAAACGGCATGCGCCACAATCGACGATAGCAAATTTTGCGTGATCAGGTAGAGAATGCCCATCATCGCACCCATCATCGCCGCGCATGCAACGTACGTCCTACTGATCGGATGCGCCATTCCAAACGCGATCGAGGCGATCACAACCCCGAATCCGATCCGAGACCAGGAATGATCCAACCCTCCAGGTCCGATCAAGGCCGATTGCAACCAACCTCGAAACAACAATTCTTCACCGACCCCCGCAGTGATCGCCAAGGTCAGGAGTTGCAATCGGGTCATCGGCATCAAGTACTCCAGGAATTGCCCTTCGGTGAGTTTGGCCAATTCTTGGATGCTGCGCAGTGGCAACCGCGAAAAGATCGCCATCCAGCCGACGAAAACAACGCCGAAGAAAATCCCGGCAGCCAAGCCGATAGAAAGACCACGAAGATCGTACCAGCGCGGTACAAAAGCCCGAGCATCGGGCCCTATCAACCAGCCCAATGCGATCGCCAATCCACCGATCGCCAATTCGCTCAACGCTGCCACTGCAAATCGATTGTCCGTGTCATCGTTTGCGAAATGGTTCATCGAGGTTTCGAAAAATGGGATTGGCGATAAAAACTCCGGGAGGCATATAAGCCGGGTTCTGTCACGAAACTCCCAAGGGAGCGTCGAGGGCAATCATTCATCTGGGTCCGCAATTGCTTGCGTCCTCAAGCGATCTACCCGAATGTTGACGTCACGAGCAACGACGCGTCCGCCATAAGCGGACTCATTCTGTTGGATCTTGCTCCAAATGGGGTTTACCAAGCGACGAGAGTCACCCCCCGCCCTGGTGGGCTCTTACCCCACCGTTTCACCCTTACCCGCGGAGTTTCCTCCTGCTGGCGGTTTGCTTTCTGTTGCACTTTCCCTAGCCTTGCGGCCGGTCGACGTTATCGACCATCTTGCTCTTTGGAGCCCGGACTTTCCTCCGAAACGCCAGCCGCGTGCGCGGCTCCGCTTCGGCGATTGCCCTGCCTCCCGGATACCTCTAAGTATACACACAATCGACAGACGATTCATCCGCCCCGCGCGTCCTTGCGCGAAATACAATCCCTCGCGATCAGCAGAACCACCCCATTAGCCCAACTGGCCCAACTGGCCCAACCAAAACCCTACGCCGAAGCCGAATCGGCATCAGCACTCGGCATCGCGCACTCGGCAGCGGTCGCTTTTGCATACTCGGCGCCTGGTCGACGCCCGCGGCGTTTCTGCGTCGACGAAGGAATCAGGCTGCGGTCGACCCGCTGAATAAGACGGGTGATGCAAAGCTTATTCACGCTCACTTGGAGATCGTTGGCTTCTTTGCAAATCGAGTCGTGCAAGCTCTTGGGAATCCGAACGGTGATCATGCGCTGAGGCTCATTTGGATCGCAGTCAGGCAAATCTCGAGAGCGAAGAGCGGTCAACATCTCCAAAACCTTGCAGTGCGCATCGCTGCACTCGTACTCCCGCATCTCGGCGGCATCGGTGAACAAAGCCCGAACCACCCCATCGACACCTACCGTCTCGCGGTAGAAGGCGGTCCAGGTCGGGGCCACTCCGAAGAGCTCCGTCGCCACCTCGAGAACTTGAGCACAACGGCCGGCCAACCCAACACTCCCGTCCCTCTTCGCCTTGAGCTCCGCGGCGACCTGATTGAATACTAGCATTTCAGCAGCAAGCTTTTCACCAGCTTCGTCAACCCTCTTGGCTGCGGCCGGCGATTTCGGGGAACCATACTCCGACCCGTCTGCACGACCCGCGGCTACTGGGCTCGAAAGCGGGCTGCTCAATGTGCTGCTGATACCATCGCGAAATTCGAAATTCATAATCTCTCTGCCTTCCGTGTTCACCCGTCGCTAGGAACGGGCCAAGGTGTGGTCGACTGCTCTCAACGCGATCGTGCGCCCGACCAAACTGCGCTCCCTCGCGTCGCTCACCACTGGACAACTTTCGCAAACACGCCATTTCAAGCGTTCCTTGCCGCCTCTCCCGTGGGAACGCACCTATCTTGAGAATGCAGTCAATAGCTGCCACGCAAAGCCAATGCTGTCAATAACTTACGGCGATTTGATAGCACTGCACGCAATTTAAGCAGCACCCCCAGAGAGGGGGCTCTTACCTCCTGCCCAAAAACAAAGCATGCATTGCCTCACCAAATACCAAGTGTCCACTTGAGGGGCTATTGAGAAAAAAATCAAGTTTCATGCCGTTGCTGCCGGGCGACGGGCTGGCCAGAGGGACCAAAGAGAGGTGCCGCGAATGCAGTCGAACGATCTTTCAACGTGACTGCAGCTAAGCAATTGCGAATGCCCGCAATGCTTTCTATCCGGGGGATATCAACAAGCAGCGGCCGGGGGAGCCGCACCTAGGGTGCACGACTCCGCCCGCAAGCAACTACAGTCCGCTTGCTAGCAAAACTTCAGAACATCAGGCCTCGAAAGCCTGGGCAGGCAGACGCCGGATCGACACCCGCCATCGAGGGGCATCAGCCCAATCGCTCGAGCATTTTTGAGAGCGCCTTGGTCATCATCTCGTCGGTATCGTAATTCCCTTCCGCGATCGCTTGCCGCAATTCGGCAACACGGTCGGCGCGGAACACTTCTCCACTCGATTGGTTCCCGATCGCCAAGGCTTCCGGGGACAGATCGAGCTGGTCGCTTGGAGCGGCAATCCCAGCTTCCGAAGCCGCCGCGCCGCGACTGGCATCAACACCGTTTGCACGCGAAGCGGACCGAAGTGCATCCACGCCAGAAACGGAAAAATTATTCGAAATTTGCATCACCAAGATCTCCCTTGTATCGAACAAAAACTCGGCGAACGCGACGAGGAAACACAGCTACCCTGTTTCCCAAATCGTGAACGATGGACTGCTACCGTGCGTGCGGTAATGAAACCGCGTGCTCGATCCTTTCCTTCGCAGTCCGTGTCGCAGAGAGACCGTCCGTATAACTGGTCGAGGCGACTTTGCAAAGACGCTGCCTTCGAGCGAAGGCGACCAGGATATCGTCCAATTTCTCACGCAAACACAACGAATTCATCAACTTACTACCTATTCCGATCAGTCAGCCAGTGCTTAATGGGTACTTGGTACGGATTCGACCAATTACCCTACCACCCTCGGCTATCCTTTCGGAACTCTTACTAAGGCATTTCTGTCTAGCAAGCGCTGTGCCAATCTAGGGATGCTGTCTCGAAGTTATCCGAGCCCGAACCCCTCTCTCCACGAACTCTTTATACGCATTTCTGTTTGCCTGCGACAAGCTCTGATTCGGCCTCCCAAGACATTTCTCACGTTTCCACTCGGGAACCAGGGCCAATCTTGGACTGAAACGAATTGCCGATAATTCCAACGGCAGCCGGACACCTCGCGATCCGTATCGATACGCCGATCCTCAATGACCAACGACAAAAAACCCAACACACCCTTTGAATGCAATCCCTTTTGATTGCCAGCATTCATCCGTTTGCAAACCTCAGGAATGAACTTACAAAGCCATGGGAAATCTTTTCAAAACAAACCACCCCAAAGCTCCATAAATTTAGAAATCGAGATTGACCTCCAACATGGCCTCTTCCTATCTTACGTCCCGTTGTCGCGGGGCATGGTAACCATCGGGAGCAACCACTCGATCAAGCCACATCCACGATAGCTACCGATCTTTGAAAATCGAATCTCCTCGATTCAATCGCTGGGAATGAGACTGCTCCTACGAGCCGCGTTAGCAGTTGGCACACGGATGTGCCATCTACTAATGATCGTCATTCTCAGCGAAAGCAGACTGAGCTCATGGATGATCACTTAGTCTGCGTTTGAAGCTTGGCTCCCGGAAAAGTAGCTCGTAGTCCTCCGTCCCCCCCTGGGACTCGTTCACTTCCGGGAGCCTTTTTTTTTAACTATTGGATGCGTTCTAGAATACGCTGGAGATGCTCGTCCAAGATGTCTTCACCCGTGCGCACTTGCATTTCAACCCGTAGCGCCCACAACTCTCGACCAGCGATTCGGCAGGCGCCCAGTTTCGCCAGGTCTTTTCCGGTGCAAACGATCGCATCGGGGGCCGGATCCATCGCGGAAATACGATCCGAGATCGACGCTATGTCCGTCTGCGAAAATGGATGATGATCCGGAAAAACCAGATGCTCTAAAATGCGGACGTTGTGCTTTCGGAGAGTTGACTCGAATCCTTTCGGATTGCCGATCCCGCTAATAGCCATCACCGTTTTATCGCAAAACGCAACCAATTCGCGTATTTCCCCATCCGCATTGACCCACTCCCGCGCGGAATGCTCCGCCTCAATCCAAGCCGCCCTCGGATTGAATCTCTGGATGCGTGTCCTGATCTCAGCTAGTTTTTGTGGCTCTACCAAATCTGCTCGCGTCGCGATGACCACATCCGCACGACGCAACGCCGAAACCGGTTCTCGAAGCAGTCCTCGGGGAAGCAAGTAACCAAATCCGAATGGCTCCGTCGCATCGACTAGAACCACATTCAAATCCCGATGCAACTTGCGATGCTGAAAGCCGTCGTCCAATATCAGCAACTGCATTTCCAGTTCTTCTACGGCGATCTTTGATGTGGCGACACGGTCCGGGGACTGCAAATGCGGCACGTCCGGGAGCAACACCTCCAACTCTTTGGCTTCGTCATTGACACCATCCTGCAACGCCCCATAGCCACGGGACAAGATCGCTACTCGCACCTCACGGGCACGAAACCACCGAGCTATAAAAACCGAAGCTGGAGTCTTCCCCGTCCCACCCGCCGTCAAATTACCGATCGAAATCACCGGTACACTTGCGGTTTCAATCGCCTTAGAACCACGATCGTACAGCCAGTTACGGAATGCTATCACCACTCCGTAGGGCTGGGACGCAACCCACAATCCGGCCCGCGTCGCAATCGCGAATGGGGAACGATTGGTTCCGTCGAGAATCGGCTCGAATCGTTTCATGCAGGAGTATTGTTCTAGAGTTCTTGTGCCGGACACGCCGTAACGAGTGGGCATTCTACGCCACCGTGGCTCATTGCTCTAGCGGCACAGCCTAAGGAAATCTATCCTCCCAAAGCCCTTAACGCCGATGCCCACAACAAGGACAGCGGGATAGGGACAGCCGGCTCGGGACAGCGGGCTCGGGAAACTTCAATCTGGCTAAAACGATCCGTCGGAATGGCATCCATCGGGGAAACAACGCAATGCAACCATCCATACGACCACAAAAGGCGTCGATCGCCACTTGGATGCCCGTCGCTATCAGCGCCTTCATCGCCTTCCTGACGAGCTTGACTCCTTCCTGGAGCCAATCCGACCTAAACGCACCGAGAAACACGCTCCCACCCTTACCAGCTAACGGCGGCCTTTTTGCGGAATCCGCCAGTTCCCAAGGAACAGGTCTTTCACCAACGGCACAATCGCAGTCACCCGCCTACCACGGCGCATTGAACAGTTACGCTTCATCAACGGTCGCGGTCATAGGTCCATCGAATGCCGCCGCAACAGGGACTCACCTGATGAGTACTGCCACCTTGAGCAATGGGTCCCAACAAGTTGTCTTGATCGATCCCTCGAAAATGACTCTGGTGGTCTACCACGTCGAACCCACCAAGGGAGATGTGCAACTGAAAAGCGTGCGCAAAATCGACGCTGATTTTTCGCTGGAAGAGTTCAATCTGAGTGAACCAACCCCGTCAACAATCCGAAAGAATGTGCGACCATTCCACGATCGTTAGTCGCCACACTTCATCTCCGAGGATAGGACGCAAACGGCCAGTACTATCTAGGGCCAGTACTATCTAGGGCCAGTACTATCTAGGGCCGGCCCCTAAGGTACGCCCCACATTTTCCGCAGCCCCCACTGGCTGATCAATAACGCCGCTAGCCCTACAAAAACGAGCCAGGAATCGATGGTGCTGTCTCCCAATCGGTAGCTTTCGATCGCCGTCTCTGTCGCTTGCCGCCGCCGCTCTAAAATCCGTTGGATAATCCCATCGCTTTGTTCCGGCGCCACCAACTCGCCCCCTGCGGACTCGTTCAGTTTGGCAAGTTGGCTTAGGAGTTGCCAATCCGGCATCGGCTGCATGGTTTCAATCGATCGATCCATCACGATGAACGGCAACCTAGCCTCAATCTGTTGGCCCTTGGCCCCGATCGCTTTCGCTCGCCACTCGTACCGGCCTGCTTGCGAGACCCCTTCGAACCGATGCTTCATGCTGGTTGCATCGCGGCGTCCCCACGCAACTTCTCCCAAGTCCTCTTCGGTGGATGCCCCCTTTGGATTGCTGGGGTCTCCCAATCGCCAAAGATGCACGAAAACCGCCTTCGGCATCTCGACATTATTGGAACCAGGATTCCATGTCATCAAAACATCCGAGGGTTGGTTCAGAAAAAGCCTTCGCGGAGACATGGTCAATTGCATCCCTTCCTCGACCTGCTCCCGACGCAATCCCCACAACGCGATCTGCCTCCAGAATTGCTTGAACTCTTTCCCCTTGCCCTGCCTTAACCATTGGAACGTGGAATCAAAGGCTAGACAGAGAACACGTCCTTTTTCAGCCACTCCGGTCACCATCAGCGGTTGCCCTGCGTCACCGCTGGCCATTAAGTTCACGCCAGGAGCGTTCTTGATTCCATCCCATCGACTCGCTCCTGTGAGGGGCTTCATCTCCGCCCATGACTTGTTGAAGTCAGCCCCTGGCTCACCAATCTGAAGCAGCTTGTCGGTCGTTCGCGGAATCAGTCGAATCGCTCCTGGATATTGGGAACGAAGATCGATCGGTGCATCGCGGCGTTGACGCGCACCGGCTCCCATCACCACGGGCAGAATGTCGGCCAAGGGCGTTTTGTCCCAACCACCGGCCGAATACGCGAAATATCCACCTAACGTGATCAAACCAGCCCCTTTGTTCACTTGATCGGCGATCAGTTTGGCACCGGCCGGACCGATGGCATCGGAATCAAGGTCTCCCAAAATGAAGAGATCATAGACACCATTGGACAATCGGGATGACAAATCGACAGGCCATTTCTGTACCGGCTCGCGAGCGATCCACAATCGATCGACTTGCATGTCGGGAGACTCAAGCAATGCATTGGCGATAAATCGAGCTTCGGTTCGAGGCTCTCCTTCGATGTAGAGAACACGGGCACCACCACCTCGCACATTCAAGTAGGCTGTCGCTTCGTTATTTTCAGTGACCGCCTCCCCATCCACCGGTTCCGCTTTCACGATCAATTCGTACGAACCTGCATCCGGCGCGATGAGGGGTATTTGGAATGCCACAGACTGATCCGATTTGACGGACCGTACCGTCGTCTGCTCTACGGGCCTCGCCACCCCATCGGGACCAACCATCGAAAGCCCGATGACGATATCTCGGTTTGTCACTCCGCGGGCTTTGAGCATCCCTCGCACGTAGATTTGATTTTTCGTGTAGACATCAAGCTGTTCCGGGACTCCATCGATTGCGAGATCCTTCGCCATCTCGTTATCCCCACGCGGGCCGATACCGATCAAAAACAACGGGATATCCAAACGCCCTAATTGCCTCGCTACCTGCTGTGGGTCTATCTTTGCCGGCGATTCCGTCTGAGCTCCATCGCCCATCCAAATGACCGACGTCAACGGCGAACTAAACGTTGTCGTTGCAACTTGATTGAGCGGACCACCGATATCGGTGGTTCCGCCGAGTGGCTTGGGTGGCAATGTCGGCTTCGCATTTTCTTCGGAATTGCTTGCCAATTCGCCAAGCCCTTGGGCTTTTCCGTCGTACGTAAATGGAGCGAGGATGGTCTCGTTCCCGAACTGACTTCGCGCGTTCCAAAGCGCATTCCAAATCTCTAATTGGCTCTCCCATCGGGTCGACTGGCCATCCCCCGAACTCAATTGCATGCTCGTCGATACGTCCATCATGACAGCGATGGTGCCTCGCGGCTCACGCTGCCGTGTCCAAGTGAATCCTGGTTTGAGTAGCACTAGGAGCAATAACAATGCCACAAAAAGTCGCAATCCCCACAGGATCGCTCGCTGCGTTGGTTTGAGAGTTGAGGCATCCCGGATGGCGAAGAGGATAAACCCCAAGCCTAGTGCTGTTGCAAGCACCAGTGCATAACTTCCAAACACTGGCGAGAGAGTCCAGTCCATCATGATTTGCCTCGCGAGGTGGAGGCGTAAAATCGACTCGACATGGTTTGCTCAGCCATCACCATCATCGTCACGATAACCAAGAGGAATGGTGTTAGATCCTTGCCATACCTACCTTCCCCGATCGACGATTGGACTTGTTCTTTCGTCTTCGCGATCAAATAGCCATTTTTGCCTAGCACTTCATCGAGCTTGCCAGATGGCGTTCGCTCCAATGAAATCTCGTCGCGATCCACGTTCACACTGAAACCACGCACCACGGGACCACGTGGCCGGACACCTCGCAATCGATACTGCCCCGGCTGTCGGGTAAACGAGTAGGAAATCAGCTCATCCGCAGATTCTACGCGAACGACATCCCCACCCGGATGAAACAATTCGTAGACCTTCGGGTATTGGGTAGTGTTGTTATCGAGGAGCGATGTCGCATCGATCGTGTAGTTCACGGGATGCTTGTTATGCGTGGCTAAGTACCTGGTCGCGCCCAAAAACAGAGCGAACCCAGGCCAAGCATCAGAACTGGTCGTGAACAATTCACTCCACGGTTGCGTCGTCGCCGTGGAATTGGGTTCGGGATAAGGAAACGTCATTACAAGGATACGTCCCTGCCCCCGCACCCATTCGACAATCGCTGGTAGCTCGCTGCCGGTAAACTTCATGATCTCCGATGCACCAGGCACCAAATTCTCAAGATCCCAGTGACGAAACACCGGATAATTCACCCAGGGAATCTCTCGTATCGGTCGCTCGAATAACGACCAAATCGGATGGTTTTCAATCACAGGACTCAGGACCATCGAGCGGTCATCCCAGTCGCGCCGGCTCATTCGCTTGATCTTTCCAGGCACCAAACTCGCCAAACCATTCGATGCCATTGCTTCCGCCGACTGCGCTGCTGGTCCGAGAACTACCAACAGGCCACCCCCTCCGTCCACCCAGGCCAACAAGCGATCCGCGTCATCGGCACTCAAACTACGGGGGTTGAACAATACCATATGACCATACTTGGCCAAATCCATGTTCGAAATGCGACTGGTCGGTTCCACGACTGCAGTTATCGGAACGACCGGTGCACTCGTTGAGCTTCCTTCATTGCTACTTACCTTGCCAGCGCCGCTCCCAGGATCTATTCCCACACCGCGCCCAGGGTCCAGCATCAAGGAAACCAGTTGACCGTCACGGCTGTCATCCGCAATCACCGCCGCTTGGCCTTGCTGCTGCGCCTCAATCGTCAGGTAGCTCACATTATCCAGCTCGAGTGGATCTGGTCGTGATAATCTCAAGACAGCGTGGTTCGTGCCCTCCACCAAGTTTCGAATCACCATTTGAATCGTAACCGACTCGCCTTTGGGAACTTGGACCAACTGTCGCTCGACCAGTTTGCTCTCGGGCACTACCATCTTTCCTTCACGCACCATCGGGAGCTTGCGATCGACCGTTTCGACCGCCAGTTCGCACATCAACTGCTCCTCGGAAGCCTCTCGATTCGCCACGATGTCAGCGGTCACGCTGATCTGACCACCAGGTATGGCCGATTCCTGGCTCAGTCGCACATTCGAAATTGACCAATTCTTGATTTCCTCCTCGGGAACACTCAGATCGATCAATTGCAAAAGCACCTTGGGCTGCGGGTTACCTGCCGCATCTTTCGCGGAAAGCTTCTGCACGAGATCGGCGGAGCCTGCATTCTCCCAACCTTTGTCTCGCATATCGGTCAGCACATAGATTTCGCGTCGTTCCAGCTCACTCTTCCGCAACACTTCGATCGCCGAACTGATGCGATCCGCAAGATTTGCCACTTTTCCCTCGACCGCTACCCTCTCCAATTGGCGTTCCGCCGACAATCGATCAGGATTGAGTCGGACTCCTCCATCACCTCCCACAATGGCGATCTGGCTGGGAACAGGAAAGCGATCCATCAACCATCGTGCCATCTCCTTCGCATCTTCCAAGCGCGTGGTGTTGTGGTATCGGTACCCCATCGAAGGTGACGTATCGACGATGATCGCTGCGCATACCGGACCGCCGGTATTGACCAATGCCAATGGTTCTCCATTGTTCACCGTCGACGAAAAAAACATTGCAGAGGCACCCCAACAGATTGCCGCGACCGCTCCTGCAATCGCGATCAATGGCCATGGCTTTTTTCCTCCCCATGCAATGAACGTGGTCGCCGAAGCGATGATGGCTAGTATCGCCAAAAGCCCACCGAGCGCGACGTCTCCGAACAATCCTATCACCACGCGCGGCGATGCCAGCGCCAATGCCAGTACGAGGAGCAGCAGTACTCGCAAAGCCAACAAAAGCCACCGCTTTACGCTCCAACCTCGCTGCGCCACGATGGCTGTTTCACGCACGAATCGCACCGCAGGGAACGGGATCTGCTTAGGCTGCCGCCTACCCAGCAGATGCATTGCAATCGGTGCAGCGGCTGCAATCGCTCCGAGCAGAAGTGAGATATGAAGAAAGGTCATTCGACGCGTTCCAAGCCCCGTTTAGAAACGATTCCTACGACTCAACAAATATTCCGTCATCGCTTTGTCGTACGGCATGCTTGTGTCAAGCGGCACATAATCGATCCGAGTTTGACTGCACCCCTTCTGCAACTCTTCGCGGAACTTCCTGATATTTTCGCGATAATCCGCGCCGATATCATCCGCATTCACACTCACCATCTGCCCCGATTCAGGGTCATTGAGCTGGACCAACCCAGTGAACGGGAAATGCACCTCTGCTTCGTCCAAAACATGAAACACAATAACATCATGCCCAGCATGCTTGAGCATCCGAATCGCTGACAACGTCGACTCAACATCCGAGAGCAAATCGCTCATGAGCATGATCAGTGAGCGGTGTCGCAGCATGGCCAGTAGCTGTTGCAACGGGTGCTTTAGCTCCGTTTTCCCCGTTGTTTTCAGCTTGCTCAGTTGGCTCAAAATCGCAGCGAACTGACTCCTCCGCGACCTCGGAAATAGACTGGCCCGTATCTTGTCATCAAAGGTAACCAGCCCAATCGGGTCTTGTTGCATCAGCATCAAGTACGTCAGCGCCGCGGCTAAACAAACACAGTAATCGAATTTGGTCAATTGCTGCCGGTAGGTGTATGCCATGGATTGGCTAGTATCCATGACGATGTAGCCGGTAATATTCGTTTCCGCTTCGAATTTTTTGACGTAGTAACGATCGGTTTTCGCGTACGCCAGCCAATCGATGTCCTTCGGATCATCCCCATGGGAGTACCGCCGATGCTCGCTGAACTCCACGGAAAAACCGTGGAAGGGACTGGCATGTATCCCTTGCAAAAATCCTTTCACAATCAATTGCGCACGTAGGTCCAGTCGCTTGATCTGAGAAGCCAACTCGGGCTTCAAATACTGCTCAACAGCAACCATTCCTATCCCCTATGCCGTTCGGGAACTCGATACACCACCCCCGGACATTCTAGCGTTTCCGTCGAATCCCATGCGAGTCTAACCGCAATCCTTCCTCGAAACCCTCGACAAGTAACCCAATCCGACGACCGGACTGTTGAACCGAGGTTTCTGCGAACAGGGTAATCAGTACCTAGAGAGAATCTCAGGCCTATCTGCGGGCTCGGCAGAGTAGCTATAACCGGTAGCTATAACCGCGAGCGAGTGGCAACTGATTTTCCCAACTGAATTTCCCAGTCACCTACACGTCTTGCGCTAGGAAATAAACTCTTCCTCGGCATCGGAAGTGGGTCTCGCCAATTGGCCGGATTCTTCCAAGGAACGGACGACGTCGACGATTTTCTGTTGAACGGCTTCGACCTCGCTCACTTTGACTTTCCCTAGAAATTCCATTTCTTCCTTCAACATTTCTGCTGCCCGCTGCGACATGTTCCGCATGATTTTCTCCTGCAGATTCGCAGTGGCTCCCTTGAGAGCCATCGCCCATTGCGCCGTCTCGACGTTTTTGAGGAGCAATTGAATGTCCTTGTCCGCCAATTTGGAGATATCCTCGAAGACGAACATGAGCCGACGAATCTCTTCGACCAATTCCGGACTCTCTTTCCCGAGCGACTCGAGCACCACGCGTTCGGTGGCGCGGTCCGTAACGTTCAATATTTCCGCCACAGCAGGAACACCTCCTGCTTTTCGGAAGGATTGACTTGCTACCATCGAAAGCCGCCGTTCCAGCGCGTGCTCGATCTCCTCGATCGCCTCAGGGTTCGTTTGCCCCATTTCGGCAATCCGCCGGATCACTGCCAGCTGCTTTGGTTGCGGCAATCCGTTCAGAATCGCAGCACCTGTCGCTGGCGGAACGTGGCAAATCACGACGGCAATCGTCTGCGGATGCTCGTCAAGAATAAAGGACAGAATGTTTTGGGGGTCTGCTTTTTGCAGAAATGCAAACGGCAACGATTCAATCGTTTGCTGCAACACCGAAAGCATCTCCGTAGCATCTTTACCGAGGGCTTTCTTCACTAGGTTTTTAGCTCGCTCCAATCCACCCGCCGCGTGCGAAAGCGAACTAGGTTGCCCCCCGAAGAACTCGGTGATCACCTTTTCCTGGTCCTCACCCGCGACCTCTTCCATCTGGGCAATAGCGAGCGACACCAGCTCGACCTGCCTAGGGGGCAATTTCGACAACAGCAGCGCAGCATCGTCTTCTTCCAATGCCATCAGCAGTACCGCTGATTTTTTGACACCTTCGGAAATGAGTGATACCGTCATAGCTTTACCTGGTATAGCTAGGAAAACAGCCAGAAAACGGAGGTTGCACCAGAGTCCATCTGCGGTTTCTCCGGTTCGAACCCCGACGCCTTTGGGTTGAAACAACAGACACCACGCGCCAGCGACTCCCAATGAAGCCTATGCCAATACTGTGTGGTCGACGCTCGACACCGGTTGCTTGAAGAAATGTATGGGGCAGATTAGCCGATGAAGAATGCTAACTTTCGGCAGAATCGATACATGCCGAGGAACCCCTACGCGGGGCCGCTTACCTCCCGCGAATCCCAGTGCATTTCGCGAAGGGAATTGGCGAGCGGGAGACATTAGGGATTGGACATAGCCGGGCTCGATGGGTTCCATGGCAACCGGCAACACCCCCACTGGCCATTGTTCTCATCAACCCCAACCTCGATGGAGATTAAACGATCTCCGATTTTCGGATAGAGCTTTTTTCGAACTTCGGTAGCGATCCACCAAGCGATTTCTTCGGCGGTGGTATTGGTGATCGGAAGCAGCATGCAATCCTCACGCGGAAACACCCAACGCTTTTCGCGAAACCGCACGGTGACTTCGTTTTCCTGAGCATCCACCAAAATCAACGGATGGTGCATTGCGATCAACATGTGGTGATCCAACTGCTTGACCAACTCTGCGAGAGACTCTCGAAACGCGATAAAGTCGATCACGTACCGATTCTCATCAAGCGATCCTTCGACTTCCGCTCGTAGTCCGTAATTATGGCCGTGCAAACACTCACAGATATCACCCGCAAACGTAATGAAATGCGCCGAAGAAAAAACGAGTTGCTCCTTCTGCAATTGGACCTTGAACGATCCGTGCACCGCGGGGCGTTCAGGAAGCGATGAAGCCAACGGAACCCCGATACTCTGCCCCCCTGCATTTGAGGCTTTCGATCCTGAACTCGATTTGCTCATGACTGTTCCTTGTGTGTGTCGCACCTTTCGCCAACCGCCGTACCGTTCGCCAACCGCCCTACCGTTCTCCAACCGCCGTACCGTGCCTTCATGCAATGACATCGCATGAGTTAACAAGTCGACGACTCTAATCCGACGGCATGGATCCTGCACTACTTAAACATGGGTGCGTTGGGATTACCTCGCGACAAAACAAACGCGAGGAGATCCAAGACCTCGTCCTGGTTGAGTTTGTCCAACAGTTCTGCCGGCATGAGAGAAACTTTGGACACCTTCTCTTCCTCGATATCGGATCGATCCAAGGTCACGGTCTTGGTCGCATCCTCAGGATCAACCACCAAGGTAACCTTGCCGGCCACATCGTTGACGATCCGACCTGTATGGACCGTGTCGTCCGATGTTTTAATGACCATCGTCTTGTATTGATCCGAAATCACTTGGCTTGGCCGAACGATGGAATCGACTAGATCCGCTGGGGAAAAGCGACCGGCGACTTGGGTCAAATCGGGGCCAGTCGCTCCACCTTCACCGCCGAATCGATGGCAAACAACACAACGAGCCGCCGCATACATCTTCTTACCGTTGTCAAAATTTCGCCCCTTGAGCTTATCAGCAGCCAACGACGCAAGCTCCTCGGTCGTGTACGCCTTACCAGGCCCCTGAGGTTGCGGCAGCGTCTTCGGGATCTCTGCGGGCTTGCGAACCCCGAGAGCTTCGAGGACGAAGCGTTCTTGGTCATTGCACAGCGCATACGCATCGTTCGCTGCATTGATCAAGAACTTCTGATAACTGTTCCCCCCCTGCCAGCCTTGGGCTTTTTGGAACCACGCGAAAAACTCCTTGCGTTGATCGACGGTCCAACCCGACTTCAGATTTCTCATGGAAAACGCATAATGGAATTGCTGCAAGTCTGGTTGATTGGCGAGCATCGCAGCAATCGAAGCCCCGTAGCCGCGATTGCGCTGAAGGATCTCCGTGAAATCCGCTTCGTTCATCACACGCTCCTTCGCGAGCATTGGCAACACTTTGCCTGCGATCGATTGCGAATCGAGGAACGTCAGCAAAATCACCAGTTCGCGATTGAGCGATGCATCCTGCGATGGGAACAGTGGCTCGATCCTCTCCAGAAGTCCGCGACGGATTGTATCGTCGATGGCCCCGAGCCTGATCAGCACCAATTGGACCGTCCGAGCGATTTCTAACCTCTGCTCGGCGGATAGCGTTGCATAGTTGATGCTGCCGAGTCTCTCTAGAAGCGGATCTCGCAACGAAGAGTCACCGACGCGAGCGATCGCCGCCCCTCCGGTAATCAACGTCTCTGCATCCGAGCTATCGAGAACTTTAGAGACCCACGCCGAGGTGGGTAGTCGCTCGAGAGCCACCCGAGCCGCGTAACGAATGTGTCTATCCGAACTCTTCAGTTGGCTGATGAGCATGTCCACTTTTTGGGCTGCTTCCTTGGAGTCGGCCTGATGGAATTTTTCGATGCTGCGTCGTAGTTCCGCCTCTGCTGTTAACTTGCTCGGTGCCGCTGGCGCCGTCGATTCTGCACCTTTATAGATCACTCGGTAAAGCTCCGATTGTGTGCCACGACCACCTACGGTGAAGTAGAGATGACCGTCCTTGCCGACCGTCACATCCGTCAGAGGCAAAGGTGTCCTGGAAAGGAATTCCTCTTTGGTCGCTTTGAAACTAGCCCCTGCCTGCTCCATATGGATCGCGTACATCGTGCCGAAGGTCCAGTCGCAAATATAGAGTGCCTTTTGGTACTTCGCAGGAAACTTGGTCCCGGTCCCAAACTCCACTCCCACCGGCGAGCCTGGACCGATATCGACCAATTGGGGCAGACTGTCCAAGTAATAGGTCGGCCACTTTCCTGTACCACTGCGCCATCCAAACTCGCTACCGCTGGTCGCATGAACCACGCGAGTGGGGCGGTACCACGGAGTCCCCATATCCCACTCCATGTCGGCATCGTAAACAAACATCTCTCCATTCGGATCGAAATCGAAGTCGTACTGATTTCGGTATCCGATGGTTACCATTTCCCAATCTTTTCCATCCGGATCGGTTTTTGCGATCCAACCTCCCGGTGCCAAGATTCCGGCGGCATGCCCGTTGGCATCCCATTGCCGTGGCAGCAGTAGATCTTCGTCCCAAACCGGAGCAATCCGGCTGGTCATCCCTTCTGGCAGCGTCGAATGCAACTGTTCAGCGCGAGGTCCACCCATGGTCTGAGGGGGCGTGGAGGTTTTTCGATCGGCTGGCGGTAACGTGTGGTTACCGCAGCAGACGTAAATCGACTTGCCGTCGGGTGCCAACCGCAGTGCGTGAGGACCATGCTCACCACCACCTCGAAACTCCTTAAGCTTTTTCACGTCATCGAACTGATCATCGCCGTTGGTGTCCCGCAATCGGTACAAACCACTTCCAATCCCACCGTTCACTGAAACATAGAGACTATCGAACGCAAACAAGAGTCCTTGGGCTGATGAAATATTCACATCGAGCCGCTCCACACGAGTTTCCTCATTGGATCCTGGAGTCGGTGGTGTGATGCGATACAATCCTTTGTCACCTTGGTCGCTCGCGATCAATCGACCCTTGGGATCCGCGGTCAAGCAGACCCAGGAACCGAGCTCTTCTTTGGGAACACGGAATAGACGCTCGACCGCAAAGCCAGGCACCACCGCGAAATTGCTCTTCTCGCCACCATCCTTATTGAGAACATCCCCCCACGGCGAATCCCCGTACTTAGCGATAATCTTGACGGGCCTCCCTTCCGAAGGCTTATCCTTGGGTGACACCGACCAGGATGCATCCGTTTCCAAGGTTTTGACCGCTCCTTTGGAATCTACCATGGCGATTTTGGCCACGAGTGCGGCAACTCCGCCATGATTCCAGACCTCAAAACTCACCTCGTTCTCGCCAGCGACCACCCCTTTGGAAACGTCGAGCGAGAGCCCCTCTTCCCACGAGTCACTACGGCCAAGAGGTTTTCCATTGAGAGAAACCACCATCTCATTGTCACAGGAAGCGGCGATCCACGCGGCAACCGCGCCTTCGTTTTTGAATTTCTTGCTGATGACATACCGGGCATTCGGATTCTCTCCCCAAACCCAATTCGCCCTGGGTCCCTCCTGCAACGCCTTGCTGCGCAGCGAGGATTTGCCATCAATCGCAGCTGCATCTTGAGCGGACGCAACTTCTATACTTTGGGTGTAAATCTTCGGAGGAACTTTGTCCTGCGCGTAAGAAATGACACCCATCGAAACTCCCAACGAAAATGGGATAGCCAACGTGAAGGCGGCATTTGCTGAAAATATACGGTGCGCGAACAAGCATGAGACGAACAAGCGAAGAGAGGATCGAAATCGAATCGACATGCAAATCACCTTGGCGAAAATCGATGAATACTAGTGTGCAAGGGTACGTGGACAGCGATTGAGCCGCCGGGAACGAACGTACACAAGGTAACTCGAAATCCTGTTGAAAGCCACCATAGACCGCGTCAACATCACAAATAGGCTTGCCAAAACATCGGATTCGTGTTCCAAAAAGGATCGGTTTTATCGATGGTAACTCAGGGACTCCCAAGGATACTTTTTGCGATCCATTGAGCCCGTTTGATATTTTGATCATGAAAGAAATTTCGACGAGGGAATTGTGCGCGTTGTCATTTTGAAAAACGCAGATGCTGTCGCCAAATCTGCCGCGGAAGAATCGATTCGTCGTATTGGATTAGCTGACCTCGTTGGCACGGCTGACCTTGTTGGCACAGCCGGCCTTGTTGGCACAGCCGGCCTCGACAGCGTGAAAACACCTTTGGAAAAACCAGTTGTGGTAGGACTAGCCACCGGCGGAACACCCCTGGGACTCTACCGCGAGTGGATCCATGCTTATCAAGCGGGCCAAATATCCTTCGCGAATACGATGTCCTTCAATCTGGACGAATATGTCGGGATTCCACCCAGGGACCCGCGAAGCTACCACGCCTACATGCATGAGAATCTTTTCCGCCACATCGATATTCCACCTGGCCGCTCGTTCATTCCAAAAACCGACGTCAGCAATCTCGACGAAAGCGCCGCTGACTACGAGTGGAAAATCGAACAAGCCGGTGGAATCGATTACCAAATCCTCGGTATTGGTTCCGATGGTCATATCGGATTCAACGAAATGGGTTCATCGCTCGCCTCGAGAACGCGTGTCAAAACATTGACCAAGAAGACGCGGATGGACAACGCCCGTTACTTTGATTCGTTCGACGCAGTCCCCAAGATGGCCATCACCATGGGGATCGGCACCATCATGAACGCGCGATCCATTTTGCTGTTAGCAACCGGGGCCGGGAAAGCCAAAGCGATTCGTGATACGGCCGAGGGCCCGGTCACCGCGATGGTACCCGCCTCCGTACTGCAATTCCATGATGACGTCACGTTGATGATCGATGAGGAAGCGGCCAAGGACCTATCCCACCGCGAGTATTACCTCGAATCCGAAGCCAATCGCAGACGTATCGAACTTGCCGAGTCGACAGGACTCCAAATCGAGTAAACTGTGAGGTAAGTTCATTGATTCAGGGTCTAACCTCTCGAGATTCCTCAGTCGATACGTAGAGGCGCGATTTCGATACGATTCCTTCGGATCGTTCGACGCAAAAACTGCTCGAGACCGAATTTGACAGGCAATTCACGATGTCCAGCAAACCAACCGATGCTCAAGTGAGTTCCGGACCACTCACGCGGGAAGGGGAGAGACTCAAGCAATCGAGGGCCAGGTCTCAGAACTGGCAACGCTGGGGAACGTACCTCTCGGAGCGTCAGTGGGGCACGGTCCGCGAGGATTACTCGGACAACCAGGAAGCTTGGTTTTTTCTCCCTCACGACCACGCACGCTCCCGCGCCTACCGCTGGGGCGAAGACGGCCTGCTCGGAATTTGCGACCGACAAGGACGATTGTGTTTTTCGTTCGCGTTTTGGAATACACGCGACCCAATTCTAAAAGAGCGGCTTTACGGACTCGCCGGCCCCGAAGGCAACCACGGTGAAGACGTCAAGGAATGTTACTACTACCTCGACGCCACACCAACGCACTCCTACGCCAAGGCTTTATACAAGTACCCTCAGGCGAGGTTCCCGTACGACTCGCTAAGTGAAACCAACCGAGGCCGCTCGCGTTTTGAACCCGAGTTCGAGCTCGATGATACGGATGCGTTCGCAAGCAACGATTACTTCGATTGCCAAATCGAATACGCCAAGTCGACTCCGAACGATCTCCTGATACGGCTTACCGTCCACAACCGCGGAGATCGCCCGGCGGTGCTTCACATCCTACCGCAACTCTGGTTCCACAACACGTGGATCTGGGGATGCACCCACGACGGTTGCAATGCGAAGCCTCGAATGCGGCTCTTCAAACCACCGCAGGAACCTAACGGCATCGTTTTATGCGACCATGAAACGCTAGGACATTTCGAATTTCGCGTCGAAGGAGATATCGACGGAGAATCACCAACGTGGATCTTTACGGAGAATGAGACCAACTCAGAACGCCATCCCGGCGCGATGTCGACAGGCAACTACTTCAAAGACGCCTTTCATGATTACGTGGTTCGGGGGGAATCGGCCAAGATCAACCCGCGCAATTTTGGAACCAAGTGCGCCGCCCATTACACCGTGATCGTTCACCCTGACAAGCCTGTTGTCTTGCGATGCCGATTGACAGGAGATCCTGCGACGCAACAAGTCCCTATACTCCAAGGTGCCGGCGACACAAAGAACTACCGCCCGCTAGCAACCATCGGAAATGACTTTGACGCGATCATCCATCAAAGGATCGACGATGCAGACCAGTTCTATGGGGCGATCATCCCAACCAATCTCTCTGAGGACGAGCGCACTGTTTCGAGACAAGCCTACGCAGGGCTTCTTTGGACCAAGCAATTCTATTATTACGTCGTGGATGCGTGGATGTCCGGGGATCCCAACGGACGGCCACTTCCAAACTCGAGGCTCCAAGGGCGAAACAGCGACTGGCAAAACCTTTTCAATCGCGATGTCATTTCGATGCCCGATAAATGGGAGTATCCGTGGTACGCGGCTTGGGACCTCGCATTCCACATGATCCCGATGGCGCGCATCGATATCGAGTTCGCCAAGAGTCAGTTAATTCTGTTCCTTCGCGAATGGTACATGCACCCCAATGGCCAAATCCCTGCGTACGAATGGGCATTGAGCGACGTCAACCCACCTGTCCACGCGTGGGCGTGCTGGCACATTTACAAGCAGTGTGGCGATCGGGACTTTCTCGCTCGAACATTTCAGAAACTCTTGTTGAACTTCACCTGGTGGGTGAACCGCAAGGACACCCGCGGGCAACACGTTTTCAGCGGAGGGTTCTTGGGACTGGATAACATCGGGGTTTTCGACCGAAGCAAACCGATGCCAGGCGGCGGTAGTTTGGATCAAGCTGACGCGACGGCGTGGATGGCATTTTATTGCGGTTGCATGCTTCAAATGGCGCTCGAACTGGCGGACGAGAGCCAAGCCTATTCCGATATGGCGAGCAAGTTCTTTGAGCACTATGTCGAAATTTCAGAAGCAATGAACTCGCTGCACGGGACCGGACTCTGGGAAGAAAACGACGGGTTCTATTACGACCACCTCTATCGCGATGGTCAAAGCACCGCCCTCAAAGTACGTTCGCTCGTCGGCCTCATCCCGCTTTGCACCAGCGTTATCCTTCACGAATCAACACTCAATAAACTACCGAGCTTCGTTCGGCGGATGAACTGGTTTCTCAAGTACAAACCTCAGCTATCCGCCTACATGACCTACCTGGAACGCAAATGCCCCGAAGGAAGCGACTCCGGCATGCGTCTTCTCGCAATTCCATCGACAGAAAGACTCAGACGATTGCTGGCTTACATGCTCGATGAAAAGGAGTTCCTCTCACCATTTGGTATACGCTCCCTCTCGGCTGCCCATCTCGCGAATCCATTTGTGTTCGACTACGACGGGGGCACTAGCTCCGTCAGCTACGTTCCGGGCGAAAGCAATTCCGGAATGTTCGGTGGCAACAGCAATTGGCGAGGCCCCGTCTGGTTCCCCCTCAACTACTTAATCGTGGAATCACTCAGGCATTACCATGAGTACTACGGTGAAGAATTTACCGTGGAATGCCCCACCGGGTCCGGGAAACACCTCAATCTCATGCAAGTAGCTGATGAAATTGAACGGCGACTCGTACACTTGTTCAAAGCCACACCCGATGGACAGCGTCCCTGCCATGGGGACAACGCACGCTACGCCAAAGACCCACACTGGAAAGACTTAATTCTCTTTTACGAATACTTCCACGGCGACAATGGAAAGGGACTCGGTGCAAACCACCAAACGGGATGGACCGCGTTAGTTGCCTCCATTCTTGAACACCAAGCCAAATCTCGTGAGAACGCTTGAGCTGTATGCCGGAATAGGCGGATTGTCAGCCGCGTGCCCTTGGCTCGACATCGTACACGCGGTGGATATCAACGCCGATAGTCGAGATTGGTATCAACTCAATTTCGACACACCGTACGTACTGCGCGAATTGCAATCGATTCCAGCGCGATGGCTGGAACAACAACACGCAGAGTTGTGGTGGATGAGCCCTCCCTGCACGCCTTACACTCGGCGGGGAAACCAAAACGATGCGCACGATCCTCGCGCTCAATCATTCCTGCATTTAATCGATTGCGTCCAACAAGTCCAACCGCCCTGGGTTGTCGTTGAAAACGTGGTCGGTTTTGAGACCTCTCGAACGCATGTCCGATTGAAGGCCAAATGGGAACAGGCCGGATACCAGGTCGCAACGCTGACGAAATGCCCGAGCGAATTAGGCTGGCCTAATCGCCGCCCGCGGATTTATGTGGTGGCATCACGATCGAACCTACCGAAATTCCAATTCACCAGATCGTCCAACATGCCCCTTCGAGCCTACCTCGATCAAGGCATCACTCGAACGAACACGCCGGAGCTCTGGCTCGACGATCGGACCCTTTCGCGTTACCTGCATTCCCTTCACCGCGTCGCTCCCACGGAACCCGATGCCATCACATCCTGCTTCGCATCCTCGTATGGAAAGGTTATCAATCGGGCGGGCTCCTACCTCCTTGCCGAGGGTGCCTTTCGACGCTTTTCGCCTCGCGAAGTCGCAAATCTGCTCGGTTTCAGCGCGAACTTTCAGCTTCCATTGAATCTGAAAATCACCCGAATGTGGCAACTGCTTGGCAACTCGTTATCATTGCCAGTGATCGAACAGCTACTTCACTTCACTCGAAGTCACTTTACTCGCACTGCCGAGATCAACGCATAACCCTTCACGAAGTATTACCGTCTCATGTCGATACGCATCTGGATTCCGTGCTGCTTATTATGGACCGTGCTCCTCGCCACATTCTCATCCGGGCAAAGCAACAACATCGATTTATCCCTTTCGAGAACAGCGAAACCGGTCTCATCGACTCAGCGCAACGCATCGCCCCCGAACTTCATGGTGATTCTTTGCGATGACTTGGGTTTCTCGGACCTGGGCGTCTACGGTAGCGAGATCCACACACCAAACTTGGACCGTTTGGCAAAAAATGGTGCTCGATTCCAGCAGTTTTATAACACAGCTCGATGCTGGCCGACGCGGGCGGCTCTACTCACGGGATATTACGCCCAACAAGTACGACGCGATACGGTGGAGGGGATCCCCAGCGGAGCGCAAGCAAAACGGCCTAGTTGGGCAAAGCTCCTACCGGAACGTCTGAAAAAGTACGGTTATCGCTCGTATCATTCCGGAAAATGGCATGTCGACGGTTCACCACTCGCTGGTGGGTTCGACCATTCCTACAGCCTCCAGGACCACGATCGACATTTCAATCCAAAGAATCATACGCTCGATGACAAGCCATTGCCTGCCGTTAGCGAGGGAGACGACTACTACTCCAGCAAGGCGATCGCGCAGTATGCCATCGACCAACTGAACGAACATCAACAATCCTTTCCTGAAAAGCCATTCTTTTCCTTCATCGCATTCACCGCCCCTCACTTCCCCCTCCATGCCCCGCAACCGATCGTCGATCGTTACCGTGCGATGTATCAAGACGGATGGGATGCGGTCCGTGAACGCCGGTGGGAATCCATGAAGGGCTTTGGAATCGCTTCACAGCCATCGTCGGTCGAGCGAACTGTTGGTCCTCCATACGCATTCCCCGACGCAATCAAGAAACTCGGCCCAGGGGAACTCAATCTCCCTAAACCGTGGCACGAATTGAACGGGGAGCAAAAGAGATTTCAAACCGACAAGATGGCTGTCCACGCGGCGATGATCGATTGTATGGATCAAGAGATCGGGCGAATCGTTGATTGGTTAAGCACACACAGGAAAATAGAGGACACGCTGATCCTGTTCCTTTCCGATAACGGTGCTAGCGCCGAGATCATGGTGCGCGGTGATGGGCATGATCCTCAGGCTCCCGCCGGATCCGCGGCCACCTTCTTAAGCCTTGGACCAGGTTGGTCCACCGTCAGCAATACTCCCTTTCGCCGGCACAAAACATGGGTTCATGAAGGGGGCATCAGTACGCCAATGATCGCCCATTGGCCTGCATCGATCGCTCCAAACCCAATCGCCATCACAACCCCTCATCACGTCATCGACATTGCACCAACGTTGCTCGAACTCGCCGACGGCGGAGTTGGCAATCGTCGAACGGGTAATGAAACAATCGATTGGTCAGGCCCCCTCCCAGCAGGACAAAGTTTTGTTTCAAAACTAACGGCCACCCTCAAACCGGAACGCGACGATGCATCAGCGGCCGAATCCTCTTCCACCGAGCGAGTCCTTTGGTGGCAACACGAGGGTAATAGAGCTCTGCGTTGGGGAAATTGGAAACTTGTGGCGGCCGGAAAGAATGCTCCGTGGGAACTGTACGACATGGAACACGATCGTATTGAGTCGAACAACCAAGTCGCAATGCATCCTGAAATCGTAGCGAAACTAGCCGCGAAATGGGAACAGATTCAGGCGGAGAACGCCTCGCTCGCTAAGTCCGATGACACAAAATAAGGCTAACAAACGCCTGAAGCGGAACAGCGTTGATGCCTGCATGACACCAACGCTGTGCGTTTGATTTTCTCATTGAATGCTTTGACTTAGAAATACATTCCTTGGAAGGCAAAGTAGCCAAGGGCTGCGATCGTCATCGGGATGCCGTAGGGGAGCAAGTACATCCGGGGCTTTCGCTCGGCAGCTCGCTGGAACAATGCCTCAGGGTCTTTCACTTCAAAAAACTCGCCGATGAGCATATTGAATTGCTGAAAGTGCTTCTTCCAACGCCCTGAGTAGGCGACCATCAGAAGAGCCATAATCCCTCCAACGATCGCGGTCGTGGCGAAAATATTCCATGTGTGTTGAGCGTGGACCCATGCCCCGATGCCAGCTAGCAACTTCACGTCACCGGCTCCCATGCCACCGACCATGTAGATGCCGTAGAGGAGACCGAGTCCGAAAAAGGTCCCGAGTAAACTCCAACCGAGACCTTCCATACCACCGGTTGCAACGCTGTAAATCCAGCCCGTTGCGATCATCGGAAACGTAATCCAATTAGGAACCTTCAGCTTCCATCCATCGATCACAGCGGCTACCACGAGAACGATCGAAACCACCCAAATATGCCAATGTGCGACAATACCGTTAACCAAGTTGGTGGATTCCATTTCCGATAATCCTTGTACCTTGTGAATAAAAAACTGTGAGGTTGCGCGACTGCGCGCCGCAATTCCTGACCGGCATGACCTGAAAACCGCGGTCGAGCGGATTTTGGTCAGCGTCAACGACCTAAAATATCTGTTGCAACTTATCGGGGAGCCAGTATCCAAGCAAAGGCTGCGAAGAACAGCGTTCCGCAACAGCAGACGAGTTCCCACAGGCTTCCGAGCGCTTCGACTGGATAGTTTGTAAGGAACATCGGTGACTCCAAATAAATGGCCCTAAGATCTAATCACGAGACCGGTTCGCCGAGACATTCTGTCACCGGCTACCGGTTTCTCGTGGTCATTTAGCGAGGCCCAAGACAGCGTCTCTGCCCCGAGATCCGAACAGTGCCAATCGCAACTCGTGCGAGGACGGCCTGCTCGACGTTTCCAACTAGCTTGATGTTCCAAGCTGGTTTGCGACGTTGGTGAACGTTGTTGCAGCGTTCTTACCAATGCTGGTTACAGCGGTGATACATACAACGATGATGAGCGACAACATAACCGCGTATTCAACTGCGGTTGGTCCGTCTTCGCTCTTCAAAAAACGCTTCAACTTCATGGCGAAATTCTTCATGTTACCCTCCGGCAGGTCGCTCGGCTTTACGAGCAAACAGTTTCTAAAATCTCGCAATACCAACCACTAAACAGTCGCCACTGCCCATGATCCGTAGCAAGAGTTCGATCTGATTCGGACCAGTCCGATTCCAGATCAGCGTTTGACAATTCACGCCGAACCAAACTTACGACAGGATTAGCAAGAGTCAAAAGATTCCGTTTAGGAAACTTGAATCATTAACGTCCCCTAACCTGACGTTCTATCCAACGTGGTACGAATGCGAGGGATTTGCCGACTACGCGTCGCATTCTCTTTCCTAGGATCCCTGATACGCTGCGTGTGGATGGGTATGGCCAGGGTTATCCGGATAGTTCAGCTTGAGTCTAACCTGCCATCTGCAATAGTGGGAATTAGTGTTGATTAGTGCTCTTTCACCATCGTCACTTCACGAATGAGAGCGGAACACTAATCTCCATGGCTCCACACTAATCGAGCAACCCATAAAAACGATTGGTGATAGCGATTCACTTCACGCGTCGATCTGATGGGTGACCACAGGACATTTATTCCGATCGCGATCCGCTCGTCGGAACAAAGGTATTACGATGTTAAATCCAATGACAGATCTGTCCGACGGTGTGTACACAATCTCCGTAGATAGACGCGAGGTTTCGATCAACACTTCCGATGATGGCAAAAAAAAACTCCGACCGAAGGCCGGAGTTTTTTGGTTCCGTGGAGCGAACCAATCTCGCAGTTAGCTCGATGTTCCAAGTTGGGCGGCAACGTTTGTAAATGTTGTCTTGGCTTTTGAACCGATGCTGGTTACGGCTGTGATGCAAACGACGATGATCAATGACAACATAACTGCGTACTCAACTGCAGTTGGACCGTCTTCACTCTTCAAAAAACGCTGAATCTTTTGTGCAAAACTCTTCATGATACCCTTCCAAACGAATCTGAATCTGTAGCAATCCGACCGCTGGACGCTCGAACTCGGCCAGATGGCAGATACTGTGACAAAAGCCCGCTCGCAAAACGCACGATCAGGCACTCCCCTGAAACGTAGGACAGGTTTAACGTCAGTCAAACTGGCCAAAGAAAAATGCCGACGTAATCGGAAGAATCTCCTCAGACGTTCTATTTCGTTGGGTTTTTCCCGATCGCTCGCAACGATTATTCGGGCTACGAGGCGATCAAACCATTGCCATAGGAATTAGGAAACCACCTGAAGGGTTACCATTACCACCACAACCGCGATGGAAAGGAAAAATGCATACTCAACGGCCGCTGGACCCTCTTCGTCTCGAAAAAAACGAGATAGCTGAGCCGATATTCTGGTTTTCATCAATTGCCACTCCTCTGTCTCGACTTTCCGTCAGACTCTAACGTCGGAAACGAACCATCCGATCGGTGGTGCCGATCCGGTCCTTCCTAGACCAACACAAATCTCTGTGGTTCAGTGTCGGCGTGCCCCCCCAACGAGCAACAACCCAAATCCCCTAGCCGGAAAAGCCCTCAAAACCAATAAAAACGGCAGCTTTGTCGTGTCGATTGACGCAATCAAAGGCATCGTGAACAATGCTGAGGTATTCGACTGCAATGCAGCCCGCGATTCCCGATCACCCTCCAGCCCCATAATCCCTTATGACAACTCTGCAGCGTCAAGACCCCGCTGTTTGGGCAGCAATCCAATCGGAAGCCCTACGCCAACAAGATGGCCTGGAGATGATCGCCAGCGAAAACTACACCAGCGTCGCTGTGATGCAGGCTGTCGGCAGCGTCCTTACTAATAAATACGCAGAAGGCTATCCGGGACGCCGATACTATGGTGGATGCGAGTTTGTCGATGTCGTTGAGAATCTCGCCATCGAACGCGCAAAGGAATTGTTCGGTGCCGAACATGCCAATGTGCAACCTCATTCCGGCTCGCAAGCCAACACCGCTGTCTATTTGTCCCAACTCCAACCCGGAGACACTGTACTCGGACTGGATTTGGCCCAAGGTGGTCACTTGACCCACGGAATGTCGCTGAACATCAGTGGGAAGTTGTACAAGTTCCATTCGTACGGAGTGGATCCTGTAAACCATCGGATCGACTTTGATCAAGTCGCAGCGCTAGCGAAAGAACATCGTCCCAAGCTTATTGTCGCAGGTGCCAGCGCGTACCCTCGCGAAATCTTTCATGATCGCTTCGCCGAGATCGCGAAAGACGTCGGAGCAAAACTATTGGTTGACATGGCCCATTATGCGGGGTTGGTTGCAGCAGGTATCCATAACTCTCCGGTTCCCTATGCCGATTTCGTAACGACGACAACCCACAAAACACTTCGGGGACCACGGAGTGGATTGATTCTATGCAAATCAGAGTACGCGAAACCCATCAACAGCGCCGTTTTCCCTGGCATCCAAGGTGGACCGTTGATGCACGTTGTTGCTGGCAAAGCGGTCTGCTTTGGTGAAGCCCTTTTGCCTAGCTTCAAAGAGTACGGCAAACACGTCGTCGCAAACTCCCGAGCCCTCGCGGAAGTTCTCCTCAGCAATGGCTTGCGTTTGATCAGCGGCGGAACCGACAACCATTTGGTCCTCGTCGATGTGACCAGCTTCGGCATCGGAGGTAAAGTCGCCGAAAAAGCCCTCGAACACTGTGGCGTGACCGTCAACATGAATATGATCCCCTTCGATACTCGCAAACCCATGGATCCCAGCGGCATCCGAATCGGTAGCCCCGCTCTAACGACGCGAGGGATGGGAACCGAAGAGTTCCGACGCATCGGTCAATGGATCGCCACGGCGCTGAAATCCCACGATGACGCGACCACGCTATCCCAAATACGAAATGAAGTCCGGGAACTGACCAACCACTTCCCTGTCCCAGCAGCAGGTTTGGCAACCGTTGGCACAGAAAACTAGACAGCCCGTCAGTTCTTGCGTCCGAATCAGTCTCATTAACCCAGTTTGAACCAACATCGAGGAGACTTCCGGTGTCACTTCCAAAGATACTCATCGCTGATGACAACGCAGCCAACCGAGAGTTGCTCGAAGCACTCCTCGCGAAATTCGACTGCGACACTGCGATCGCGGTCGATGGCAAAGACACCCTCGAGCAAGTCGAAAAATTCGGACCGGACTTGATCCTACTCGATGTGATGATGCCGAAACTAAGCGGCTTCGAGGTCTGCCGAAAGCTGAAAAGCGACCCCAAAACTTCGAAAATCATGATCCTCATGGTGACCGCGCTCAGCGAACTCGGGGATATCGAAAGGGCCGTCGAGGCTGGAACGGATGACTTTCTTTCTAAGCCTGTCAACAGCCTCGAGTTCCAACGCCGCGTTAGCAACATGCTGAAACTGAAAGGAACCGAGGACGAACTCGAGCGTTTGCGCGCATACATCCGCGAAATGGAAGAGCGACCGTGATATGATCGCTAGTACCGAGGACGCCAACACACAGTTGCAGTCTAAACTCTCGCGCCATCAATCCAACCTTCTACTCGCGCGGCTTCAGCGAAAAGTTCCCATCGAACATGTTTCAACCACCATCGCGGGGATTTCCTATCCATGGACCCGCGTGATCGATCCGGACAAACTCCTCGAACACGCTCTTCAAAATAACGAAGACGGAAACGTCGAAACCGATCCATTTTGGGCGGCAACCTGGCGAGCAGCCATCGGTCTCGATCGCTACATCGGAACGCTTCCCGACCTCCACGGAATCGACGTACTGGAATTGGGGGGAGGCAGTGGGAGAGCCGGAATTGCAACCGCTCTTCGTGGTGCCAATGTCTGTATCACCGACGCTTCGAACATGGCGTTGCTCATGTGCCGCTACAACGCTCGCTTTGTTGCCAACAAAGTCTACGTACGTCGGCTCGACTGGGCAAAACCCTTTGAACTGCAACGAAGATTCCCAATCATTATTGGGTCGGATATCGTCTACAACCCGTCTCTATACCCTATCCTAGAACCTTGTTTGCGGCATTTTCTCAGCGACAATGGGGTAGTGCTCCTGAGCGAACCACAAAGGCATACCGGCGACCGCTTTGAAAAATGGATCCGAGCCGCAGGTTGGAACTGCCAGCCTTCCCTCATCGATCTCAACGACGGCGAGCGCCAAATCCGAATCTTTCGTTGCCAACTTGCATAGTTTACTCCCATGCGATTCCTCAACCAGCCAACAGCCGTTTGTATCCTGCTGATCCTGTGCTGCGTGGGATGCGGCGATAACAACCCATCTTCCCAAGATGGGCAAAAAACATCGGGATCAACCAGCGGACAAACCGATCGCAAACCACAGTCTTCCGAGAAACGTGCTTCCTCGTTCCGCTCCTTGAAACTCCTCGAAGGTGAAAAGTTCGACGAAGCATGGAAAGAATGCCAAAGCGTCCTGCTGACAACACCCAATGATACGCGGGCCCTCTACGTCGCGTCACAAATACTGAATCGAAGGAACCGACTCGAACAATCGCTCCAAATGGTCGACCGCATTCCTGCAAACGATCCGGAATACGGCCTGATCGCCCATCGCGGCGCCGTCGTTTGGTGCTTGAACAATGTCGCACTTTCCGATGCCGAACAGCGAGCCTCGCGCCTCCTAGATATACATCCCAAAGACCCTGAACTGCTCAAAAGCATGGCTGCCATTCTCGATCTTCAAGGCAGACGCTACGAGTCAAGCCTTTGGATGCAGCGATTGGTTGCAATCGGCAACATGGACATTGCCACCTTGGTACTAGCTGTGGATACCGCTAAGCCAGTGCAAAGCGAGGAAATCATCTTGCGTAAATTGGAACAGTCTCCCAACGATAGTCGTCTCAAAAGTTCTCTCGCCTTTGGAGCGATCTTCGAAAAGGATCCAGAACGAGCCGAACGAATATTCCGCGAAATCATCGCTTCTCCCAACGCCGCAGCAGCTTGCCACGCAGGACTCGGTTTGTCCCTCATCGAACAAGAGAAATTTGGGGAACTCCCCAATTGGCTTGCGTCAGTACCACGCCCAGCCTCGGATGCGATCCCAATGTTCTGGCGCGTGCTGGGCTTATGGTACCAACATGATGAAGCGTTCGAAGAAGCGATCTATTGCTTTACGAAAAGCGTCGAATTAGACCCTTTCGATTTCCTAGCAATCGCTCCCCTCGCGCAATCTTTATTGGCAAATGGTCAATCTGAAAATGCCGCCCTAGCGGAAGCGCTATTTCAACAGATGCAGCTCGCGAACCGAAACATCAACTATTCCAGGGACGGATTTCGTCGCCCCGAATGGTTGCTCCAAATCGCCGATGCTCTCGACCAACATGGGCGCGGCATCGAAGCGACGGCTTGGCGAGAGATCAACGAAACCGCGAATGACAAAAATCCCACTGTCCTTGCAAACCTTCAGAAACAACGCAAGCAACAGATTGCGGCATTTTCCTCCCCACAACCAAAATCCAATCTCCCCTGGACGAGCGATTCGCTCCCCTCGCCAGACCTAAATCTGCTAGCCTCGCGTGCTCCTGCCACGCCCGAGGCGAGTGCACCTTCCATCGCCTCCTTATCCGGACAGGTAACCTTCAAACTGGATTGGATCGATGTTGCGAGAGGGTTAGGTGTCGACTTCCAATTCCAAAACGGCGACGACAAAAACGCTATCGGAATGCAAACCTATCAAAGCAATGGTGGTGGGGCTGGGAGTATCGACTTTGATCGCGATGGCTGGCCCGATCTCTACGCCGTGCAAGGTGGCGGCGACCCTCGCTTCCCAAACACCAATTTACCTTCCGCCCTGTTCAGAAATGAACGAGGCGAACGAATGGTCAATGTCGCGTCCTATTCACATGTCACCAACATGGCTTACGGTCAAGGAGTCGCGGTGGGTGACTGGGATCAAGACGGATACCCAGACATGCTGCTCCTGAACTTCGGACAGAATCGTCTTCTACGAAACATGGGGGATGGAACCTTTGAAAACGTCGACGTGCCCGCCATGAACCGCCACATTGAGAAAGCGCCGGTTTGGAGCGTCAGCGGCGCCATCGCCGATGTCGATGGAGACCAACTCCCAGACCTGATCGAGGTAAATTATTCTTCAGGCTCCGACGTTATTACGCATCAATGCCTCAGCCAAGACAAACGTCTCCAAGTATGCCGACCAACCGAGTTCCCGGCGTCGAAAGACTTTATCTATTTGAGCGATGGTCAAGGCGGCTTTCGACTTGGAAATGAGCAATGGAACATGGAGCTCGACGAAGGCCGCGGATTGGGAATCATTGTTGGCAACCTCGACAATCAGTTCGGCAATGATATCTATATTGCCAACGACATGTCTGCCAACAACCTGCTCATCAGCCATCCTGACCCGAAAAAAGAGGGACGGTTCGCCCTAGGCGATGAAGCCGTGCGACGAGGATGCGCAGTCGACATCCAAGGCAAACCGCAGGCCAGCATGGGCGTCGGGTGCGCCGACGTCGATCGCAATGGAACGCTCGATCTGTTCATGACCAATTTCATCGATGAATACAATGCGGTTTACACACAGAGCCCAAGCCACTTCTACCAAGATGCATCGCGTCGATATCGATTGATCGATCCCAAGAAGAAAACACTTGGATTCGGCGCTCAATTGATCGATCTCGATCGAGACGGCTGGCAAGACATCTTCGTGGTCAATGGGCACGTCGACGACTACCGATCCAAAGGCCAACCCTTCCAAATGAGACCGCAGGTGTTTCTGCAACGGGAGAACGCCTTTGCAGAGCAAACGAGCGAGAGCCTCGGCAGCTTCTTTGAGAAAGAATACTTATCGAGAAGCCTTGGACTCTGGGACTTCAATCGAGATGGACAATTGGACGCCTATGTCACCCACCTAGATCATCCGATCTCGATCCTCAAAAACCATTCGACATCCGATGGGGCTTGGATCTCGATCGAACTCGTCGGTACCCAGTCAGAACGGGATGCCATCGGGGCACAACTCGAGGTCCGTGTCGGCGAACAACGCTGGATCCATCAACGCTTGGCAGGAAACGGTTTTGAATGCAGCAATGATCCATCGATCTATCTAGGCCTTGGCCGGGTCCAGTCCATTGATGAATTGACCCTCACCTGGCCATCTGGATCTATTTCTCGATTCCAACACGTTTCTCCCAATCAGCGGTATCGGATCGTGGAGTCGATCGATGAATTGATGGAGGATTCTCTTGAATCCAACCAACGCTGATTCACGCAAACCGCCTGCTCGACCTCGCCTCGAGAGCCTCGACCAGTTTCGCGGTTATGCAGTGGCATCGATGGTCGTCGTCAACTTCCTCGGTGCGTTCGCAGTCACTCCGAGGGTCCTAAGACACACCAACGACTACTGCAGTTATGCCGATACGGTCATGCCCCACTTCCTCTTCGCGGTAGGATTTGCTCTCGCGATCGTTTGGGGACGAACCGCGACATCCGGCGCCGACTCTCAACGCCGTACGCAATGGCGCCTGGTGCGTCGCTCTCTGACGCTTGCCGCCGTAGCATTTCTGCTTTACTTCCCGTGGGGAACAAACAACCTGCCAACGCAGTTTTTCGAATCGAGTTTTTGGTTTTCCGTGTTCAAGCGGGACTGGTTCCAAACACTTACCCACATCGCTGCAACCACGCTTTGGATGCTCCCGATGCTCAAGTGGGGGCCCGTGAAACGCTCCGTTTGGTTAGCCACAAGTATCTTGCTTCACGCATTCCTCTCGGAAATCTTCTATTTCCACTGGGTCCACGCTTCCCCTGGTGGAATCGATGGTGGACCACTCGGATTTCTAACCTGGCTAATCCCAGCCTCCATTGGTCTATGGGCGGGTGAGGCAATGCAGCGACTCGATCCAAGAACTCTCGAAGCACTACCACTGGCGAGTGCCAAGAAACCCCTTCGAGCAAAATGCCTTTTTGTAGCCTGCGCTCTCATGCTGCTAGGCTATTCGATGTCATGCTTAACCCGCCACTTTGACAGGAACGACCGTGGAATTGAATCAAGCCAAAAGTTAGCGGAAAGCCCAGTGCTGGGCTTAGGATTCCCAGCCGACAGCGAGGACAACCACAGCGAGAACAACGACAGCGAGAACAACGACAGCGAGACTAACGACAGCGGCACGCCCCATTCAAACTCATCCGGTGCGTGGCAACACTTCCTTGCAGAGCCACCCTTCGTCCCACCACCCAGCTATCCCAAGCGTGCTTGGAACTATTGGATGATGAGCCAGAAGGCGGGGACTTTGTCCTACCAATCCTTTGCAGGTGGACTGTCGCTATTGGTCTTCTTGCTCTTCGACTGGGCCTCTGAACGCATTCGGAGCAGATGGAACCCACTGACGACGTTGGGACGAAATGCCATCGCATGCTACATCGCCCACGGTTTTTTGATCGATGCGATCTCTTCAGGATGGCTCCAAAAAACATCACCAGAATCCCATGTTTTGCTGGGTCTTTTTCTCGTCCTGTCGGCCACCTTCGGGCTCGCAAAGTTCCTGGAATGGCGAGGTATCTTTTTGCGGCTGTAGACCCATGCTGTACCGCTAGCGAATCACTGCGACCTTCCAACCGCAAGCATCAACTCAGCGTGCGCTTCATGCCACTCCACCCAACACTTGAGGACCTCCCCTTCGGCTTGTGCTAATTCCATCCTTGCCGAAATCTGCTCGGCGAGGTTACCACGTGCCTCACTCAATCGCTCCAACTGCAGCATACGTTGCTTCCAAGCGTCTACCAACGCCCGAGCATTCACCCATCGGAGCGCGGCAGACCGCTTCTTCTCGAATGCGATTTCCACTTCTACGGTTACTTGCTGGCTGCGAGCCGCGATCAACGCATCGAGCCAACTCTGCCGACGCTGCAACTCGCCGTCTCTTCCCCAAACCAGGGGCTTGATACAGCTTTTCCATCGGTACTTGCTCTCTAACCCTTGGGGCAATCCAAGTACCTCGGATGCGTAGCGATCGAACTCCTCGAGATCCCTAGTGCCGATCCTGCATCGAAGTGTATGCAGCAGACGCAGATCCCCACGACCACGTATCGCCTCGTTGACATACTCGCAGACATCCATATCGCTTGGAATTAGGTTCGATTCAAACACCGGTGCGTAGACGCAAGCAACCTGAGAACCGACCAGAAGTGACAACTGCGTACGAAGCTGCCCCAATTTTGACGTCGCCGCCAATCGCTGGCCTTCGACTTGCAAACGCAATCGCAGCAACTGCATGGGGTCGCTGATTCCTATGCCTTGCTCGACAAGTTTATCCTGGGCGAGTTGTTGGATCTCTAAGTATCGAAGCAAATCATCCTGCAAGGTGATAGCCGCCGAGGCTGCAGCAATCCCATGATGCAACTGCACAGCACTCGACGCCGCTCGCTCGCGTTCTCTTTGCTCCAATGCACTCGCGATACACTCCTGAAGCCCATTTTCCGGACGCCTGACGAGCGAGACAATCCAATTCCTCCGCTCAGAATAATCGTTATCGAGTAGACGCTCTGAACGAATCATATTCGCTGCGGTAGCATTCGTTGCGGCCATGTCGGCAATCTGAGACGCATCGAGTTCCAGCCGTGGGACCACCAGTGCCGGCGGCATCAAGGTCATATCCAAAGTTGCTTGGCCGGCCAGATCCAAGCTAGATACAGGTTGCACCGCATTTGAAACCGATGGGCCTATGCTGTCTTCCTCGATCCCTCCACCCTCGGCCGACTTCAATCCGCTAGCAAATAGGAACGCAGTGAACAACAACGTCGAATACACGGGTGCGAGGTTCATCCAGACGGATTGGCAAGAGAGCCCCTGGCTCGCGAACAACTCGCAAGTTTTCGTGGTGAGCAAATTCCCACACCTCGGGTGTCGCATGGAACCTCGGCGGACAGACCTTCAACGCTAGCATTTATAACGATCATGACGGATCCACTGCTGGGATCGATTGTTTGACACCCCGCACTGAACGAATCCACCAGAAATGCGGGACGTGCGAGTTAGGTAAAAGATGCGGGCGCGGCATCAGATCTGCGGGGGCAAACACAGCCGATCCCACAAGAGGTCTCTAACCGATTTCTAAGACGGTGCCGCTAGGCGATTGCGGTGAAGCCGCTAGGCGATTACGGTGAAGCCGCTAAGCGATTACGGTGAAGCCGCTAAGCGATTACGGTGAAGCCGCTAGGCGTTGGCTGCCATCTTTTCGATATACATAGCGGCTTTGTCGCTGATATCTTTGCGGCACCACGCACCCGGCCAGCGAATGGCTTGCACCCCTTTGTACGCTTGGAGCTTTGCATTGGCGAGACTAGCGCCGATGGCGGTGACTCCCAAAACACGACCACCATGGGTGAGCACCTTGCCATCCTGCATTTTGGTACCTGCGTGAAATACCTTCACATCGGAAACTTCGGCGGCGGCATCCAAACCGGTGATCTCTTCGCCGGTACGATATTCGCCAGGGTAACCCGCGCTGGCCATGACCACACAAATCGATGGGCGAGGATCCCAGCGGGGGGGCTCGATCTCATCGAGCCGCCCATCGACGGTCGCTTCCAACAGATCGAGCAAATCGCTTTGCAGTCGCATCAACAACGGTTGGCACTCGGGATCCCCGAAGCGAACGTTGTACTCGAGTACTTTAGGCCCCGTCTGTGTCAACATAAGTCCAGCGTACAAAACTCCCTTGAAGGGCTTGCGATTCCTCTTCATCGTGTGAATCGAAGGGACCAAAATTTTGTCTTGAATGGTCTCCAACAGTTCCTCGGTCATGATCGGCGTCGGCGAATAAGCTCCCATACCGCCGGTATTGGGACCTGTATCACCATCATAGGCCGCCTTGTGGTCCTGGGCAGCAGGCAACGGCACGATGGTGCGACCGTCGGTGATCGCCAGAACGCTCACTTCGGGACCCTCGAGACGTTCCTCAATCACCATTTGCAAACCGGCCTTGCCAAACTCGCTCTTGCGTCCAATACGGTCAATGGCATCCAGAACCTCTTCCCGTCGCGAGCAGACGATCACCCCTTTACCACTTGCCAATCCATCTGCTTTCACCACCAGAGGCGTTCGGTCCCGATCATTGGGATAGCGAGCCTTCACATAACGCATGGCGCTATCCGCATCGCGAAAAACCTGATAATCCGCCGTTGGAACATCCGCTTGCCGCAACAACAATTTGCAGAAGACCTTGCTCGATTCAAGCTGTGCAGCCGCACGGGAAGGCCCAAATGCTCGGATCTTCTCGCTCGCCAGCGCGTCGACAAGTCCCAGAGACAATGGCAATTCAGGACCAACAACGACCAAGTCGACTTTCTCTTTCTTCGCGAATTGCACCAAGCCCTTGATGTCGTCCGCTGCGATCGAAACATTCTCCCCTTCTTGGGCTGTCCCCGCGTTCCCCGGAGCGATCCACAACCGCTTCATTCGAGGGCTCTGGCTCAACCGCCAAGCCAACGCGTGTTCCCGACCACCATTTCCGACAACCAAAACTCTCATGAATATTCCTGATGCTACTTGGTTCTGCAGAACCCAAACCGAGTCGACTCGTACAACCGAGACGTGAGACTCCACGTTTTCGCGTTGCGCATTTTAAGCATTTCGCGGTTCCTCTAAAGGTCCAAAATTGCAGATCGGGAGTCGGTTCCCAGGCGTTCGCCGAGGCCTCGGTTCTTGATCCGCATCTAAATCTTGGTTGAAATGAGGGCGTTTTTCCATGCCGGTGACGGTCGCGACGGTTTCGACCTCCCAAACGACTTTTCACCTCGCTACCATGACTTGAGGTATTCGAGGGTGGTGCTTGCCTAACACTGGGCAAATGCCGTCGACTAACCCTGATGAATCGCAACGCCAACTCCCGGATAACCCCGAGGATTCAGGTTGAAAAACCAGAGCTCCCCTATCGATGACGCAATTACGTTTCCGAATCCAAAGATCATCAACCCGCAACTCCCTTCGAGCGACGGTGGCTCAAACGTTCGCGTACGCCGCACGCGTCATGGCGACCTGTTGCTTTTTCGCGACCCCGTTATCCCTCGCCCAAGACGCAACCAGCCCGCCCACCGAAGCCGAAGAAGCAATCGCTTCGATCCAAGATCGAATCAAGAACCGAGACGTTTTTCGCGCTAGCATTGAAAATCAATTCCAGAGGCTCTTCGAAGGAATGTCGCCCGAAGCGAAATCGGGCTACAGGCACTTAGTGGGCTCGGTTTATCTACCTTCCGATTTTGATGAAGGGGTCCTCAAAGAACTCGACAAGATCGAACATCGCTGGCCATTCCTGGACGTACCACTCGAGGAAAACGCTCGTACCTCAACGTGGCTTGCTCATGGACTTGCTCCCAGGCCCGACGATCCAGGCAAACCCCTGCAGTACGTTGTCACTCGCGATGGCAAGTACGTCATGAATTGTTTCGCTTGCCATGGCGGAAACCTGTTCGGTGCAACTTACCCGGGCGCACCCAACACCACGTACGCTCTCGAATCGCTGACCGAAAAGGTCAGGAAGGCCAAACTAAAACTCCGAAAGCCGATGGCGCACATGGACGTTGGATCCCTGGTGATGCCCTTGGGTACCACCAACGGATCCAGCAACGCGGTCATGTTCGGCATCGCTTTGATGAATTACCGAGATAAAGATCTCAATATCCACACCAACCGATTACCCGCCGCGATGACCCATCATGACATGGAAGCTCCCCCATGGTGGCATTTCTATCGCAAACACCACATCTACATCGACGGCTTTGCGGAAAAGGGGCACAAGGGACTCATGCAGTTCATGTTGGTCCGACAAAATGGTCCCGAGAAGTTTCGAAAATGGGAATCGGATTTCCGAGACGTGTTCGCCTTCCTCTCCGAACTGCGACCTCCCAAATACCCAATGCCCATCGATCAAGAAAAAGCACTCCAAGGACAAGCTATCTTCAACGAGCATTGCGCGCGTTGCCACGGGACGTATGTCAACAAGTCGGTGATGGCGACTGACACCATCGTTGCCGCGGCCAAACACGGGGATTTTCTCGGAGATGATTATCCCGAGATCCTCGTCGACATCGACGACGTGGGTACAGATCGTGTGCGACTCGACTCACTCACACCTCAGCATCGTCGCAGCTATGGCGAGAGCTGGTTCGCCAACTATGGCAAGCAAGAAACCATCGCGGAAGTCGATGGTTACGTCGCCCCGCCCCTCGACGGCATTTGGGCTTCAGCGCCGTACCTCCACAATGGAAGTGTTCCCACACTCTGGCATTTACTACACCCGACAGAGAGACCAAAAGTATGGAGGCGAATCGCACTCGCCCTCGACGAAAAATCGATTGGCCTGGTGGTTGAGGAACTGGACGAAGTCCCCAATGGGCTACGCCCGAGCGATCGCCGATGGTACTTCGACACCAGCAATCCGGGGAAATCAGCAGCGGGACACGACTACCCCAATGAACTCTCCGAGACGGAAAAAGAGCTTTTGCTCGAGTACTTGAAGTCTATTTAGCACCGTGTCGATACAGCTCAACCCGTCGGCATACGGTTGGGAATCTGGTCGCTCTTTGGAATCTGGCGACTCCAGATCGCCGCCAAAATAGAACCAGAGACGTTCATGACCGGCGCAAACAACGCCGGTGCAATCGCAGCAGCATCTTTCTTTAATACTTCCGTCGCCAGGCTCGCTGCCATACCTCCATTTTGCAACCCGACCTCAATCGCAACAGTACGGCAATCCTGCTCGGCCAAACCACACAGTCGGCTCCCCCAATACCCTAGTAAGTAACCCAACAAATTGTGCACGGTCACGCCGATCATCAGCACAAATCCAACCTGCAAAATCAACGCTTGCGAATTGGCTGCGATCAAACCGCAAATCATGCAGATCGCGATCATCGACGTCGCCGCGAGAATCTTCTCCGCAAGCGAAGCATTCACTTTGGCCTTCACCAATACCCAGTTCACCGCGATCCCTACCACCACTGGCGCCACCACGGTCGTCAAGATACTTCGAAACATTCCTTGATAATCGACGTCCACCGACTGCCCTGCGTACAGGTAGACCATGAGTGGCGTCATGATTGGAGCAGCGAGGGTCGAACACGCAGTCATCGTGACCGACAACGCGACATTGCCTCTGGCTAAGTACGTAATCACATTCGACGAGATCCCGCCAGGACTTGCTCCGAGCAACACCATGCCCAACATCAATTCAGGAGGAAGTCCCAAAGCCAACGAGATGCTCCACCCTAAAAAGGGCATCACCGAGAATTGCAATACGAATCCAACAAGGACAGCTATCGGCATCTTGAGAACGCGGACAAAATCCGCGATGGTCAACGTAGCCCCCATCCCAAACATCGCTATCTGAAGTAACAAGGTTAAAAAAACCCCATACTTCATCGGCAGAATACCGAGGAAAAAATTGGGATAGAGCAACGCCGCCAGCACCGCAGCGCATACCCACGACGCAAACGCGTAGGTTCGCGTTTTCGGAGAGATCGCAATCGCCGTTGCTGCGACCCAAACCAAAAGCATTAAGGCAAACCCAAGCGGGATTTCGTTCACGAAGTCACCTGTCCCGTTTGCCGCTGATAGATGGCTTGGATCATCGCCTCCGAATCCTTGTGCTTCTTTCCACCCGCGAGGACTTGCTCGATCAATTTCCTTGCATCTGCTTCGCTATGCCCCAACACAATAAGAGCCTGGAACGTTTCGTCGACAACGCCAGGTTTCTGCAAATCCGCACCGGGGGCATCGCGTCGGACGAGCAATGCAAATCGAGGCATCTTTCGTCGCAATGTTGCAATGATTTTCTCCGCCGTCGCAGGTCCAACCCCAGGCAAACCCGACAGCCCTTTCGCGTCCTGCTGCTCGATAAGTACCGCAGTGTCTTGGACGGGGCGGGTCATGGCGCGCAGTGCTTTTTTCACGCCAACACCATCCACCGAACAGAAGAGCTCGAAAAAGTCTCGTTCCGCAGTCGACAAAAAACCTACTAGCTTCGGAACCAACCGACTACCCTGCGCAGCATTGCCTTCGATGTAATGTATCGTGTGCAGTGAGATGGACTTCCCTATCTCACCTTGCAACTGCCTTCGAGTAAATTCGGGAATGGCGACCTCATACTCAAATGGAGGAATCGACAGCGTTGCCGTATCATCCGTCAGCGACAACAGCAATCCATTAATTTTTGTGATCAAGACTTCTTCCTTTGAGATTGAAACAGTTGGTTTGCAGGACCAGTTGAAAAGAGATGGCACAACCCGATCGCCAATGCATCGGCGACGTCCGGAGGGTCGGGCGGGGCGGCAAGCCCCAGTTGCAATTGGATCGCATGCTGCATCTGCGATTTTGGTGCCCGACCGTTGCCGGTCAGCAGTCGCTTGACTTTCGTCGCTTCATAGGAATGAACCTCCAAGCCTGCGTTCGCCGCAGCCAAGCATAACACGCCGCGTGCGTGCCCCATCAAAATCGCGGTTCGGGGGCGCTCGTAATGCGAATACAACTGCTCGATCGCAACCGCCCGAATCGGAAAACTTCCTAGGATCTCAACGACACCCTCGAAGAGTTCCTTGAGTCGATCGGCAAGCGGACGACCTCGCGCAATCCGAATGATTCCAGCCTCGACCAACGTTGGTCGACCGGTTCGAGTTGAAAGAACTCCGTAACCGGTTATCCCTAACCCAGGATCTAAACCAAGCACCATTCCTTCGGACGTCGTCTCATTCGTTGGCATTTCCGTATCACCCTAACAAAGGCTATTCCTTCACTTCGCTGGAAACTTCTCCGGATGATGGACTTTGCAGGCACACCACCTCGCTGCCATTGCGAACCAATAGGAAGGGGCCTGCGACAGCAGGTGTGTTCCAAGTGATTCCCTCTAGCACGGGTAACTCGGCGATGGTTTTCCCTTGATGGATTTCGACCGCCGCAACCCGTCCGTCCTCAGACAGCACCAGGATCGTGCCATTGACGATGAGGATCTGACCTTGGCCAAAACGACCTCCTCGCCAAACCCGATCGCCCGTAGCCGCGTCCACGCATTCCAGGATCCCATCGCTGAGCGCGTACAATCGTCCCTCGAGGTGAATTGCATTGGTGAACTTGGTTTTTAGCGTTTTGGTATTAACCCAAATATCCTCGGCTTCAAAACCACCGGTAACCTCATGCGAATCTCCATCCGAGTTCCTAACCTCGCCTCGCTTACGGATTACTCGGATCATTTTCGAACCTTGTGCGTATCCTTTGCCAATCAGCAATCTTCGGCCATCCACTTGGACTGGTTGCGATGCACACGCATCCGCATTCGATTTGCTCGGCCAAGGACTGGTCCACAACACAGCCCCTGTCGATGGATCATGACCGGTGACACACCCTTCATTAACGCTAACCACCTGTGGCACGCCATCGACTTCAAGAAACGCTGGAGAAGCGTACGCAACCTGGGCGGCGCCATTGCGCCATCTCTCCTCACCATCCTCGAACCCAATCGCTATCAGGCTCTTCGCCGAATCCTTATCGATTGTCCGACCACCCAATGGAACATAAACGATACCATCCTTGACCAAAGGCGATGAACTTCGCCCCCACAGCACGTCCAGTTCAAACTCCGATTGCGATAAGCCGCAAAGTTCGTTGAGATCGATTTTCCAAATCGGCTTTCCTGTCAGCAACTCGACACGGACCAGATGCCCAGTGGCTCCCAATGCCACTACAGACCATTGGCCATGGGATTCCACCAGAGTTGGCGTCGAACGGGGGCCCAACCCACCCAACGCATTGAAGTGCCTCCCCGGCATTTTGACCTGCCACGCAAATTCGCCCGTCGCGAGCTTCAGTGCGGTCAAAGCCTCCTCTTCACCCACTTGTTCCAACGTCACCGCCAAGGCTTCAGCAATCGCAAAACCTGACCATCCTTCACCGATCGCGTGCCTCCAAACAACCTCCGGCAACTTCTTATCCCACTCCATCGAAAACGAGCGGTCATCGATGATTCCATCGCGAGAATCGCCGAGGAACTGCGTAAAGCGGGCCTTTCTAGTCGGATCGCTCTGAGCGAATCCCGACTCGTCAGGCCGTGTCGGTCGAATCGTTGGTCGTTGCCGCAAATACGATCTCAGTCGAAAGGTCGGTACCACCTCGCCGCTAAATCCGATGAACTCATACATCGCCCAAAACACAACCAGTCCCACAATCGGCGTCGCCATTATGGCTAGTTTCACTCGCTTGCCGATCTTGGGGTAAAGCAATAGGGCGAGGAATCCCATCAAACCAGCAAATGCCGCGCAACCTGCTCCAGCAAAGTTTGCGAACTGGTGATCGACTTCGAACAAGGACCATCGGGCCAAAGGAATCGCTGCGATCGCAATCCCACCCATCACCAATGGGCCCAAGTACCAAGGTTTGCTAGTAGGTGCCCCCGTACCGCCATCCGGCGTTCCCATGAGATCCTCTTCGGCCATTCCATACCCTTGTATTTTCAGCGGAAAAATCAATCGCCATACCGCGCAAAGCGCACTGCATGTGTCGGAGGTGCATTGTAACGTGCTGACCCGCAATTCCTACACGGGCAGAAATCTCGAAAAATATCTCTGTCGCGATTGCTGATGTCGCATGAAAAAGCATTCTCCACGGACGGTAACCGATTCCGTTGTCTCCCAATCCCTCAATGGAAGATCGTTACTTTTCACGTACTCGCTCTTCTTGCAACAATCGCTGAACCCTGGAGTAAGAAGGCGTTGCATCGGTTAAACATGACTATGGACCGTTAGAGGGAATCGCCCCGATCGTGTTTCGCAACCATTCTCGGGCTCGGACGCGCTCCGGGATATCGCGAAGCACCCAGTTCGAAGAGTGGTTTGGGTAAGGAATTGGAATGATCGTGAACGATCCGGGGACACCACTTTTCTGCAGGCTGCTTTGGATGGGCGCTATATCCATCTCATGGGAGATCCATTGCGGCCGCCCCTGCAGTCGTCGGAGTCGTTTTATTGCCGACGGCAAATCTGATTCCGGATAGGGCCACGGTCGAACCCCGTCGTAGTGGCTATGGCAGAAAAAACCTCGCCACAGAGACGCTATCTCATCGTCGTGCAAACCGAGGTAATTGCATGCGATCGCCCCACGTGAAAATCCGCACAATACAACTCGGCTCTCATCTCCTCCAAACTTTTTGCAAACGTCACGAACCGTCTCGATGCAATATTTTTTGGTTTCCTCGACATCCCCCCACCACTGATGGCAGTTCCGTTTTATCCCACCGCTTGCCACTTCAACAAACGGAAGACTGATCCAAAGAAAGCCCTCACCAGCGCTGAGGCCATATCCGAGCATACACGATTCGGGAGTGCCATCCGACACATCACCGAGTTCATTTCGAAAACCACCATTCCCTGGATATTCAATGAGGACAGGATAAGATCCATCTGGCAACCAATCCCGTGGCAAGTACAAAGCGTGCCTCACTTCGCTTTGCTCCCACCCGGGTGTAACATCCTCAACTCGTTTCCCGGCGGATGCTTTGCAGCGAGTCAGTTCTGGAACCACAAGATCAGCTGGCACAGAATGAATATTGTCATTGGCAACAATGGAGAATCCACTCCAAAACGAAAACGCAAAACCACAAACCTGAAGGCACAGTAACCAACAACTGAAGCTCCCGAGTCTTGATCTATTTCGCATTCGCTTCACCTCCATGGCATTGAAGTCATTCTGGATCATCGAAGCTCCTGCGTTGGCCAATACCCCTCGCCTAATCTACCAACCACTTCAACATGGGTTCGTCTCAAGCCCGTCTCAGGATCGATGAAGATATAGTACGTAAAAGGACGCCCATCCAAAGCTTGCTCCTGATAAACGAGAACCTCCGACACGGACTTCGACAATCTCAAGTTGTACAAAACAGTTTTCGGTAAATTGGTATTGGTAGGAGATACTAGAGCACTCCTAAAAGGCATCCCTAAATCGGCCATCATCTTAGCCTTGGTCGGTGCCGGATTCAGTGGAATGTATTCGGCCAATCGTTGCCGAATGGGTAGATCGATCCTTGGACCTTCATTACTTCCGATCACCCCAATCGTATTGGTCATCGCCGTTGCGAGGACATACGCCAACGGTATCATCCGCAGATGCCATTTGATCCTCGCACCCGACCGACACAGATAACCGAAAACCACTAATAGACTCGTCACGATCGCAGGAATCTGAAGCGGGGCCATCCATCCATATTCAAGATACCCATCGCGATCTTGAATTTCTAATTGCGGCACCATCAAAATTCTCAAGACCGCTTCCAAGATTGCGAGAATCGACTCCATCGCCTCACCTCATTCCTTCAATAGATCGTCGTTACCAAATATCGAACCGATGCTTGCGCACCACTGCCCCCACGACGCCGCATTTCAGTGTAACCGAAACAGACCGAGCCAGTTAAAATACCACGCAATCCCATTCGATTGGCCGTGGTGATCGCGCGTCCACCTGTCACTGTGAGGAATCCAGTGGAACAGTCAGCCCAAGCTCCCGAAAAGCACGAAGAATTGCCGAAGCAGAAACTCACAATTGCCTGATTCGCAAAATTTAGAATCTCTACCTATTTCCAATCCGAAATGGAACATGGTTTTCGCACAATCCAAAGTCAACGCAATGGTTCCCTTGGCCATTGCCCCTCCCCCAACTCACCGGGTACCTCTACATGCCCACTCTTTGTACCCGTTTTTGGATCGATAAAGATGTAGTACGTAAAATGCAATCCGTTTCGAGCTGTCTCCTCATAGACTAACACTTTGGAATCAACAGGGACAAAAGGTAGATTCTGAATTACCCTCTCGGGAACGTTTCTACTCCGTGATGTAACGATTCCTTCGGCCATGGGCTCCCCGATCTCGGCTAGGATCCGAGCTTTGGTGGGCGGCTCGTTCGGCGGACTATAGCTCTCAAGCTTTTGCCGTATTGGCAAATCCAACGAGTGATCTACTTGGAGAAAATGATTCCCCAGGATATTCGTGGAGGCGACGGTCAAAACGTATGCAATTGGAACAGCCGTCCAATAGCGAGAAAGTTTCGCGTTCCACGCGTAGAGACAACCACAGACCGTAGCAAGTACCAAAACGATGACTGGGATTTGCCATTGAGCATATCCACCATAATCAAGATGGCCGCGACTCTGCTGAACTGCGAGCAGCGGCGTAAAAAGGACGGCAATGACAATCGAGACGATGGCGATAAACGATTCCATCAAATCACCCGCGAACTGTTCGAAACCCTATCGAGCCAAAGTTCATTTCCCACGTTGTACCCAAATGCACCCACGACGCCATTGTAAGTGTATCTGAAACCAGATGGAATTTGACAACGCTTTCGCTCGCTAGATCTCAACTATTCCCAGGTGATTGCCATTCCTTTTTGAAAGTACCTTTGAGAGATCGCGATCAAGTCACCAGACCAAGCGAACGGCACAGGAAAACCGCCTGTTACGATTTCGGCACCTTGGATCGGGTATCTATAAAAACAGCCCCTGAGTTCAGGGGCTGCTAGAAACATCGTTTTCGATTTGCTGCCGGTTTGTTCAGCAACGGTTTCAAATTACTTCGTTACGAGTTTATTCTCGCTTTGAAGCGACTTCACGTAATCGATCGCAATATTGAGGATCTCCTCGTTGTAGAAGTCACTCGTGAAAACCTTGTCTCGCTCCGCCTTGCCATCCAATTGCTTTTCTTCTTCCTTTTCAGCGCTCAATTCCTTGCGACGCGCCATGTACTCTGATTCCTTGAGAGGAATCAACTTCTCCGACTTCTGCTTACGATACGCCTCGATCTGAGAAAGCATCTTTACGAACTCGTCATTTTTCGCAATTCGGTCGGTCGACTGCTGTTGCAATTGCGCTTTCATCGAGCTGGTAACCATCATGTAGTCTTTGTGGGGCTGAGCTCGAACGCTATCCATTGGAAGCGGGTAATCCAAATCCGATTCGGATAGATCCATCTCTGCCGTCATCGACGGCAACACGACATCCGCACCAACGCCTTCCAGCTGGGTCGAACGTCCATCGGGCAAATAGAACTGCTGGATGGTCAATTTCAATGCCCCTAGAGGCTTGGTTGCTCCTGCACCGAACAAGGCTGGAGCCAAGTCCAACAGGGTTTGTACCGTGCCTTTACCGTGGGTCTTTGGATCGCCAACGATCAAACCGCGTTCGTAGTCCTGAATCGCACCCGCGAAAATCTCGCTCGCACTCGCACTGAGTTGGCTCGTTTTTACCACCAATGGTCCGCGCCAAGTGATCGTACGATTGTCGTCGTTCATCGGAATCACGCGTCCATTAGGATCCTTCACCTGGACAACAGGCCCGTAGTCGATGAACAAACCGGTGGCGGCGATCGCTTCGGGAAGAGAACCGCCACCGTTGCGGCTCAAGTCCAACACACACACATCAACGTTGGACTCGTTGAATGTCTTGAGGATAGCCTCAAGGTCCTTCGAAGTCCTTCGATAATCTTCCTTATTGCTGCGAGCTCCCTCCATATCCAAATAGAAACTCGGCAGCTTGATGAATCCAATCCGATACGGCGAACCATCACCCTTCTGCCCGCGGTCGAGGATGATGCTCTGTGCAGCGCTATCCTCAAGTTTGATCACCGCGCGAGTGATTTCGTAAATCTTGCGAGCGCTTTCACCCTTCGGCTTCACGTGCAATTTGACCTTGGTTCCTGCCTCGCCACGAATCATCGACACAACGTCGTCTATCTTCATATCGAGGGTTTCGACAGCGGGCGACCCATCTTCTTGCTGGACGGCGACAATCTCGTCTCCTTCTTTAAGGCGACCATCTTTGTCCGCCGCTCCGCCCGGTACGACCTTGTCCACAATCGTCGAGCCATCGTCCGGCCGCAGGGTTGCACCAATCCCCTTGAGCTTCAAGGAGATGTGCATATCGAAGTTATCCTTCTCGCGCGGGGCCATGTAGTTGGTATGCGGATCGAGCGAGCTGGTCAAAGCGGTCAGGTACATTTCCAGAAGCTCATAAACGTCGGTCTGCGACCGGGTCTTGTAATAGGTGCGGTATCGTTTGTGCAGCTTTTCACGGGTATCTTCGTCCTTGTCCCCATCCGCGCGGGCCGACAAGAAATTGAGCTTGATCGTTTTTCGCCAACGGTCCTTGAGTTCGTCCATGCTGGCCGCGTACTTCATATTCTTCGCGTCGTTTTCGATGGACTCTTCGATGCTGTAATCTTGAGGCGCATCGATTTGCTCATGGATAATCGGCATCATCTCGTTAAGCCGCTGCAGGTAACGCTTGTACACGGTGTAGGCGAACGAAATATTGTTCTTGGCCAGCATGTCGTCGAGTTGCGCCTCGCTCGGTCGAAACTCGTCGACATCGGACTGCAACAGGTACGACTTCAGCGGGTCGACTTGCTTGAGGAACAGCTCAAACCCACGTTTCGAAAGCTCGTCATTAAACTTGCTCTGTGAAATGTGCCCTTCTTCGACCAAATTGCGAACACTGCGGATGATCAATCGGTTGTCGGCTGGCTGCTCCTGGACCGCGGAAACCCGAGGGAACTCCTGAGCCCAGCTAGAATGGAGCGACATTGGTGCCAAAGCCGAACTGCACAGCGCCCCCAACAACAACAAGCGGGAAGCTTTACGGTGTTCAACGGATCGAATCTGCATGTTGGTCTTTCAATTTCAAAAAAATGGATCGGGACTGTTAAATAGTAGCGTCCCACGACCGATTCCCTGGAAATAGTAGAACATCGTAAATCCCGAAGCAACACGGATATCACCCACCGTGGGGGATGGCCCGCCTAGAATGCTCGCATTTTCTTGGATTTGAATGAAAAACCAAGAAAAAGTCGGCTCATTACTTTGTCGAATCCATTGCGGATTCGCAGGACACGACTTGGACAGGCTTGAGGTGCGAGTGGCGAGGCTTTGCTCTTGGGTTCCCAATTTTCGAAGCCTACGTGGTCGCGTTGGGAGAGTTACGGACCGCATCCCAATCCTTGGGCAGACTACTCAACACCCGATGCCCTGTCTTGGTCACCAAGATATCATCTTCAATTCGAACTCCACCGAAACCGGGCAGATAGATTCCCGGTTCCACGGTGAGGACCATATCGGTCTCAAGCGGCCGGTCTTGGCCCCGAGCCAAACGGATTGTCTCGTGGATTTGCAACCCGAACGAGTGCCCCAAGCCATGCGTGAATTTCTTTCCGAATCCAGCGCGATCGATCACGCATCGCGCGATGGCATCAATTTCGCTCATCATTACTCCTGGCCGAATGGCAGCGATCGCTGCCAACTGAGCCTCCAGGACGGTGCGATAAATCTTCTCAAGTTTGCTAGTCACTTTTCCCGTGATGACGACGCGGGTTAAATCGCTCAGGTATAGATTTTCCTTGGCCCCCCAATCGATGAGCACGAACCCTGCTTCTCCTAACTTCATGGCGCAGGGGCGACCGTGCGGCAACGCAGCTCGAGGCCCAACACCGACAATCGTTTTGAACGCCGCACCAGCCCCCCCTTGGCGTCGAATTCCAATCTCCAGCTCATCCGCTACATTCTTCTCCGTCTGATCCTCGTGCATCAAGGCACACGTCGCGACGAAGGATCGTTGGGCGTACTCGATCGCTCGTTCGATCGCAGCCAGTTCGATAGCATCCTTTTTCTCACGGAGCTTCTCAACGGCGCCTCGCGAGGTCACGCATGCGTTTGCTGGCATCAACTCAACCAATTTTTCCCATTGCGCCAACGATGTCGTCATGGACTCAACCCAAACAGGCGCTGTCGCACGCTGCCGAAACTCCTTGGCGGCGGCTTCGATGATCGGCATGGTATTGGGACGGAGCACCAGCTCCAGATCTGGGCATTCCTCGCCGATCTGCTCATCGTACCTGCTATCACTGATCAAGTACGTGCAATCCTCACTGACAAACAGAAAACTATCTTCGCCGGTAAATCCGGTCAAATAGGTTACGTTGTAGGGACATGTCACCAGCAAATTGCCAACCTTTCGTTCCCTTAGCTCGCGGAAGAGTCGTTCGCGGCGTCGTTCGAAATCGGGTGTGGCCTCTTGCTGGTTTGCCATGATGGGTAGTTCTCGGGAGTAGTCCGTTGAAAGCAGGATGAAAATGGAATCGAAATGAAAACGTGGATCCGCGATGAGTTGCGCAGCTGGGTCCCGTTAGGTGATACGATACCGTTTTTCGGTATTCGATTGAGTGAGCCACCCGCTAGTCCAGCGAAGGATCAAGTGTCCAGCGATAGAAACTCGGTCATCAAATCGAGTAGACTTTCGGAAAAAACATCCCCGTAAAGAAGAAAATCCCGATCCTCGATCAAGCTCTGCCTCAACCGTTTAGGATCAGGGATCCCCCCCTCTCCTCCCGCGACACTCAGCGTATCACGTCCCGAGCCAACTTCGCCGGAAACCATCCCTGGATATTTGTTTTGGATTCCGTCGATCATCGCCATCATCACCCCAGCCAAGTGAATATACGGGTTGGATTGCGAGGGAGTGCCTCGAAATTCGATCGCTCGCGATCGTGGGTTGTGCGAGCCAAAGATCACATTGCAGATCGCATCCGGGTCCCTTGGCGATACCATTCGCAACCATCGATACTCCACGGAGGGAGAGAATTGCTGGGTTGCCAGCGCGAGGGCGGCGAGCGTTGTGGCATGTTTCAATATCCCCCCGATCGCATACCAACCCACGTCGCTGACACCTTGTTGGGAGGCCCCACTGAAGACCGTCTCAGCGTTCCGAATCAGCCCCCATTGGGTGGAACACGCGAGCGCAGTGGGAATCAGTGACACCCTTTCGGCAGATGCAAGTTGATCGATCATGTATCGGATCATCATCAGATTGTCGCAGGTCTCCAGCAAATTCGAAGGTGCCAATACCACTTCGGAACTCGCTCGCTGACCTCGGTAATGCCGTTCAATCCCTACCCCTGCTTCGGCCGCAAGCGTGGTGAGTTTGCACCTAAACCCGAAATCCGCATCCGAAGGCCCGCAGCTCAAAAACCTTTGACTCGATGGAACCGGCACCGACTCCCCTCCCTCTCGCTCCGAGCCTTCGACGCGTGGCCCATGATGGATCAAAAAGGGTTGGCATGCCCTCACCTCAACATCGTCCGCAATACCCGTCGATTTCAGGTACTCGAGTGCTCGCGATGCAACCGCTCGGGAATCGAGCCAACTCTCTTCGCGCGTCATCGCGTCCTGGACGGATGCGAGAATTACCAACGTCGGTTGCTCGATCAACGGATCTAAATAGTTCGCGTTGGAAATCGGAATCAGCACCATCTGCTCGCGAGACTCGTGCGAGATACCCCGCAAGGTCAATTCCTGTCCAAACCCGGAGTCAAAGACTCCTTCGGTAAGAGCACTAACCGGCAATGTGATGTGCTTCCAATTCCCGCCGATGTCGGGGAATCGCAAGTCAACCGCCTTGATCCCCTTTTCGCGACAATACGCCAGTACAGCCTTAGGCTTCACAGCAACTCCAACCTTGTTGTTTCGAATGTTGTTTCGAATACGCCAAATCCGCGGAAATATACCGTCCGAGATTCCAAGCCACATTGTGAATGCTCGGACAATCCTCAGCAACGGCCAATTCTATCATGGCCGAGAAACACAGAACGAAACCTAGTGAAGCTTCCGACAAAGATGCGAAAAACCTGGCAATTTGGCGACGGAAGGAAGACCCGTGGGCGGAACATCAATCCCGTGAATCTGCCCCGCTGCGAATACGTCTCTTCCGGTCTCAAGACTTAATCGCGAGATTCGCGATGGCCGCAGCAACCCTTCCGCGAAAACGGATACACAAGAACGAGTGCAAACCGATTTACGGATTCTCGCCAAAGGGTGCGGCTGGCGCTTGCGGCATAGCCGACGCTCTTCGCGCTGGTGTCTTTGCCATAATCCGCGAGAGGTCTTGGACCGTTTCCATCAAGCCGAGTTCCAGGTCCAACGAGTCGGCGATCGCTTCTTCGGTATCGAGTCGAATTTCAATCGTTTGGCTCAACCAAGCGACATCATCGAGGAACGCTTCGGAGCAAAAGCATGAGTCCACACCCTCACTCGTCAAATCTGTCGCAGAACTAAATTGATGCTCAGGAGTCGCTTCCGGAAGGAACGACAGGTTCCACTGCGCGCGACGATTCATCAAGGCTGGAATGTCTGCCAACTCGGGGTTCTCGGATTGCAATGCAACGGACGGCAATCTCAATCCTCGGACTTGGCTGGGCTCGCTTCCATAATACTGCCGCATCTCGTTCCAATGCGTCGCAGGAACGTAGCCATCCTTCGACCTGATCGCATCGAGCGGGGAAGATTCAGGTACTGCCGAACTGGAATCACCGGAGCGCTGATTGGATTTGGATTGCGACTGTTTCTTAAAAAACATGATCTGACCATTCCTGGATTCACCCATCGGGCAAACCCCATGCAGGAGCCTATCGAGCCAATCCGCTGGCGTGAAACCGAGAACCTTGCCGAACCCCTCGGCGTCCGTGGAAGCGTAGATTGAGCAGGCATAGAACACGGAGTTTCCATGCTCGACACCTTAAAGAAAACGGATCGTGGATCAGACTTTGACGGTCGTGCGGCTTTTTCCGCATGCGACCACTCTGTTTTCCTTGCGTCGCTCCAACGAGGCCGGCACTCTCGGGCAAACCCTGTTAAGGGTGGCCGCCTCGCAACCGCGGAGGCTTACTCAGGTTTGAAGACCACGGTTGCCAGTGGTGGCATTTGGAAAGTAATCGACGCGGGCCGACCGTGATGCGGAATGGTTGTATCGGCCATCACTCCTGCGTGATTTCCAACATTCGATCCCGCGTAATAACTGGAATCGCTGTTGAAGACCTCGCGGTAGTATCCACCCTTTGGCACGCCCATACGGTACTGACGGACGATTGGGGTGAAGTTGGAGCAGATCACCAAGAAGTCGTTCGGATCACGGCCCTTACGCAAATATCCAAGAACGCTGTCACCCGAGTTCATGCAATCGATCCACTCAAAGCCTTCTCCGTTGAAGTCGATTTCGTGCAAGGCCTTTTCTCGTTGCACTAGATGATTCAAATCCGCAACGAGCCTTTGCATCCCACGGTGCGTTTCCCATTGGAGCAGGTCCCACTGGATTTCACCGTCGTAGTTCCACTCGTGCCACTGCGCAAGTTCACTGCCCATGAACAACAGCTTCTTGCCCGGATGCGTCCACATGTAGCTGTAGAGCAATCGCAGGTTGGCGAATTTCTGCCACAAATCACCTGCCATCTGCGCGATCAAAGCCCCCTTGCCATGCACCACTTCGTCGTGCGAGAGCGGCAACGCAAAGTTCTCAGTGAACGCATAGATCAAGCTAAACGTCAATTCATTGTGATGGTACTGACGGTGGATCGGATCATGACGCATGTAGCGCAATGTGTCGTTCATCCAACCCATGTTCCATTTCAGGGAAAAGCCGAGGCCACCGGTTTCTACGGGGCGGCTGACACCAGGCCATGCCGTCGACTCTTCGGCGATCGTCAGCACGCCTGGATACTGTGCATGGGATTCGGTATTGAACTCACGCAGCAGATGAATGGCTTCGATGTTCTCGCGTCCACCGTACTCGTTCGGTACCCACTCACCCGCTTTACGGGAGTAGTCGCGATACAACATCGATGCGACCGCATCCACGCGGACCCCGTCGATGTGGTACTTGTCCATCCAGAACAGCGCGTTGGAAACCAGGAAGTTGCGCACTTCATGCCGGCCGTAATTGAAGATCATGGTTCCCCAATCAGGGTGCTCGCCTTGACGCGGATCCTCATGCTCAAACAACGCGGAGCCATCAAAACGGCGAAGTCCATGCCCATCCTTGGGGAAGTGGGCTGGAACCCAATCGATGATCACACCGATGCCGTTTTGGTGGCAGTGATCCACGAAGTACATGAAGTCCTCGGGCGTACCATAGCGACTGGTCACCGCGAAATACCCTACGGTCTGATAGCCCCATGAGCCGGTAAACGGATGCTCCGAAATCGGCATCAACTCCAAATGCGTGAAGCCCATCTCTTTGCAGTACTGCACGAGCTGGTGGGCCAATTCGCGATAGTTCATCCAACCATGCACCCCACTCTCGCTCTTCCGCCACGAACCCAAGTGGACTTCGTAGACGTTGATCGGACGATCGAGCTGGTTCTCGGATCGCCGTCGTTCCATCCATTGGTTGTCATTCCACGAATACAGATCCAAGGGTTGGACGACCGACGCGGTACGCGGTGGCAGCTCGGCATACACTCCAAACGGGTCCGTCTTGTCCACAATCTGCCCGTCCTGGGTACGCATCCGGAATTTGTATTTCATTCCGGCCCCTGTATTTGGAACGAACAATTCCCAAATACCCGAGGGCGAACTTTTCTGCATGCAATGGGAACGACCGTCCCAATGGTTGAAATCCCCGACGACTTGTACGCTTTGCGCATTGGGAGCCCAAACAGCAAAATTCACCCCGACGTGACCGTCCACATCGCGCAGGTGCGCACCGAGCTTGTCATAAATCTTCCAATGCTTGCCCGATCCGAAGAGGTACCGATCAAAGTCGGTGAGGAATGTCGGGACAGAGTATGGATCCTTCATTTCAATCGTATTCCCGTTGGAGTTCGATACGCGAATTCGGTAGTTCGGAGATGCGGATTCAGCGCTCGGAATCAGTCCCTCGTACAAGCCCGATGGATGGACACGACGCATTGGTCGCGTTGAATCGCTACGAGGATCCACCAACCACGCTTGTTGCGCACTTGGAAAATACCCCCGAACTGCGACGGCCCTCCTGCCGTCGATCTCGACCGAATGAGGTCCTAAAACCGCAGCTGGATTCGCGGACATGCCGCTGATTACATCGCTCAACGAATCAAGATTCAATTGGGTTTGCACGTTTGCTCCGAATATAACGCAAGTTCAATACATCGTGTACGTAACGAAATGCCTAGAATTTCCTAGGCTCGAATTGGTCCCGACGAGGATCCAGCAGGAACATGCAACGCAGGCATGCTACCAGGAAGGCATCCAAGCTGAGAATCGTTCCCCAAATCCACCGGAAGGGAAACAAAAGGAACAGTAGGGGGCGTGCATCCCGAATGAGAGAGGGCATCGGCGACGTCCGCGGCAACTCCAGAGGACCCCTAACCAACTCCTCTGGGATTCTAAAACTTTCTGAAACTCCGTCTTCCAAATCCGACGAAGAACTCAACACGGTCTCCTGAGTCTGCTCGTCAGGGATCACCGCTTCTGGTTCCACGATGGGGTCGATCGTGGTCGATCGGCACTGGTCCACAAAGAATCGGAATCGATTGGCGTGTCGTGATTCTTGTTCGCAAGCAACCGTGACAGCTTCTCCGATCACCGTCTCGCAATCTCCATCGCTCGTTCCACCGACCATCGCACTGAAGGATCGGGACTTGACTCGCGAGGCATCGAAATCGTTCGCCCGATTGTCGATAGTCCGTTGGCCCGCCACACCCCGTTTATGCGAAGACGGACGTGATCGCAATCCGAGCGGTGCCTTGGGCTTGGCATCGGGCGGCGTACCGTCATCATCGCGAGTCGTGGTATCGGAATTGGAAGGAGCAATTTCCGCGGACGGTTTGTTACCGGTGTCGACGGCAACCTCCCGAGCGTCCCCTTCCCCTTCACCTGCAGCCGGGTCTTGGCTCATCCAGCGGCATCGAACTTCATGGAATTTTAAAGTCGCATCGACTCGCTTCCAGAGATCCGCATTGCGGATCGGTTGGACCGAACCGAAATGCTCCCAGCAATAATCGTTCTCTCGCCATTCCGCGAGCCCGTATTGCAATCCGCGAGCGACATAACGGTTGGTGGTGATCATCGTCACTCGGCTGGGTTGCGCGAGCGCTTCCAATCCTCGCAAAACCGCCAGCAATGCGGTTCGATCCGGATGGCTGATCGATTCGCTGTCCGTAGCTTCGATGCGTTCTCCAGTCTCCAAATGCTCAAGGACAAAACGCCAGCGCCCTCGTTCCGCAGCGAGGTTCTGCCCTTGTTGGCAGAGGTTGCCTTCGCAAAACAGTAGATAGTGCGGTTTCGTAACGGACATCGCTAGTAGCATCCATGAGCGGCATAGAGTTCGCAGACGCTATAGATTGCCCGATGATTCGAGTCCAGCGCTGAATCGAGCACAGATTTAGACTGGTTTCATTCGATTTTATCGCCGTGCGTTGGAGCTTGCCGTCTATAACGACCGCAACGATGCACGATTATTTGACCACCTGACGACGGTACCTTCCGGGCGGTACACCAAAGGCCTTGCGGAACGCAACGCTCATGTACTCGGGATGTTCAAAACCAGCGCGTTGGGCGATCGCCTCAATGGGCAACTCAGTTTGCTGTAGCAACTCTTTGACGCGTGCCAACCGGGCATCGGAAATCATTTCATGCGGCGTTTTCCCAGTCGCTTCCGTAAACCGAGTCTCCAGCATGCGACGGGACATTGCCACATGCTGCAGGACGTCGGTCACCTGAATGCCATCGCACGCGTGTGCACGAATGAATTGGATGGCCTTCGCCACCGTGGGATCTTCCACCGCTAAAATATCGGTCGACTGCCTGGGCACGATCCCCAGGGGTGGCATCAACTTGGTAGGCGCCGATAGCTTGCCATTGCGTCGCAACTGCTTGCCACTTTCCATGACTTGGTCCAACCACTGAGCAGCGTAGTACCCGGCGCCGCGTGCATCCGGTGCGATACTGGTCAGCGATGGCCTCGACAGATCGCAGAGCAATGGATCGTTGTCGACGCCGATGACCGCGATTTGCTCCGGTACCGCCAACTCCAGGTTCCGGCACCGATCGAGCACCACTTGCGCTTGGATATCGTACGAACAGAACATCCCTAACGGCTTAGGCAATTCCTGTAGCCACTGCGATAACCTCTCCGTCGTCTGAGTCGACTCCGCCTTGCGATATGGGGATGGGGTTAAAAACGACTCGCAGGTAAAGCCAGCTTGCTCGCAGCATGACACAAAGTGCTCGCGGCGCCATCGCGACCAGTTCAATCCCTTCGGTCCGCAAAATGCGAACGATCTGAACCCTCGTTCCACTAAATGATCGAACGCCAATCGAGCGATCGCCGCATCGTCGGTCTCGATCCAGGGTATATGCGCTACGCGGCGGGCGGAACTGACATCCACTACGGGGACCTTCAAACGGGACACCGCCCGAGCAATCGCCGCTGTTTCGATCCGAGCAATCACACCGTCCAGAGGCGTCTTCGCAAGCCACCCAGGAGGCGACGCGCCTCGCTCCTGCTCGGGCAAAAAAACCGACCAACGATCATGCTCCCGCTGGTATTCGACAATCCCCTCAAGCAACCCACGCGCGTAGGCATTTGAGGTTTCAATCAATAACGCCACCCGTTTACGTTGCTTCACGATCGGTGATCTGACAAAGACTTAATCCCAAGAGAACAAGATTACCAATATAGTGGACCGGGGTTTCAATCGCGGCTCGAAGCAATTTGCCATCACCGCCCGACACCACCACGGGAATCGGTCGACCTTTTCGGTACCGGTCAATCAGAAATTTGGCCCCACCTACTACCGCCGCATGCACCCCCGCCGCGATCGCTTGCTCGGTGTTCCTCCCCGGCAACGTCGGGAAATCGACAATAGAATGGGATGGCAACCACGGTAATTGATCGGTGCCTGCAGCCAAATACTGCAGCGATAGGCCTACTCCTGGAAGGATTGCTCCACCGCAAAACCGACCCGCGTCATCCACCCAATCGACCGTCAACGCCGTACCAGCTTGCACGACGATCAATGGTCCCAGCCCATCGCTACTTTCTCGAACCAATTCCAAAGCCGCCCTGGCAGCCAACAATCGATCGATCCCGACGCGTTCTGGATAATCCACGCGGATCGGTATTCCGACATCGTGGTTTCTGACAACATGAACGGCATTATCGGGCAATCGCTCGCGGAGATATCGGATCAACACCTCCAGCATGTTCTGATTGACGCTAGCTATCTTCCATGTGTCGCCCGACTCGGGACGAAGACGAGAAACCAACCACTCGATTCCTTCCTGATCGCTCCCCGTTCGATCAACACCGGTTCGATCAATACCGGTTCGATCAATACCCGTTTGATCAACACGCGGTATCCAACGTTCTCCATCCGCAATCGACTGTTCCGGTTGCTGCTTGTAGATTTTCTCCCCAATCGCACTCCAGGAGAGTTTGGTAATCGCGTCGAGACGAACACCGGAGAGGGACGACCAGCGATGCCCGGCATTCTCAACGCGATGAGTCTCTGCGTCGGCCTCACCCTTTGTGACCTTGGCCCCCCTAAGACCGCTATTCCCAATGTCGACGACGATCATGAGACACTTGTTTTTTGCTCTTTGAGGAGATCTGCGACGCTCCGCACCAATTTGCTCAGCCCTGAGCCGGTCACGGCGCTGACCAAATGAATATCGTTTCTGCCCAACTCGAGTCCCAACGCTTCATGAATATCCGCGGCACCGGGTAGCTCCGATTTGGTTACCACCACAATCTCCGGCCGCGCGGCCAACTCATTGCTGTACTGCTCCAACTCATGCCTGATGGTTTTGTAATTGGTAATCGGATCCGATTGGTCCATCGGCATGGGCTCTACCAAGTGGACCAAAATTCCCGCTCGCATGATATGTCGGAGAAAGTCGTGTCCCAGCCCGTGACCTTCGGCTGCACCCTCGATCAAACCGGGAATATCGGCCATCACAAAGCTACGTTCCAAATCCACATTGACCATTCCGAGGTTGGGGAATTTGGTGGTGAACGGATAATCGGCAATCTCGGGTCGAGCTCGCGATAATCGGCTCAGCATCGTGCTCTTGCCCGCGTTAGGCATTCCGATCAAACCGACGTCAGCGATCGACTTCAATTCCAAGATCAATCGGCGGGTTTCTCCGAGCCCACCCGAGGTCGTGTCGCGTGGTGCTTGATTGGTCGACGATTTGAAGTGAGTGTTTCCCCATCCGCCACGCCCGCCACGTGCTGCGATAATCTCATCGCCGTCGTTGACCAAGTCGCGGATTTCTAGACCGATCTCTTTATCGAGAACCACGGTTCCAGGGGGCACCTCAAGGATCAAATCCTTACCGCTGCGACCATGGCAGTCCGACCCCAATCCCGGCGCTCCATGATCAGCTCGCCAATGCCGCTGATGAGCGAAAGAAACCAACGAGTTTACGCCAGACTTCGCGCGGATCAAAATGCTTCCGCCGTCGCCACCGTCACCGCCGCATGGACCACCGCGCGGTACGTGCTTCTCGCGACGGAATGCCATGCAACCGTCACCACCTCGCCCCGCGATAACCTCTATCTCAACTCGATCAACAAACATACAAGCTTCTTCGTTGGACTAAAAAATGAAACTTTTGAGAACGCGCCGCGATTATTGCAACAACGGCTTCAGCCCCAGAGAATGTAAGGGGATTCTCCCGCCAGCAGATTCTTATGATATTTTAAGTACTCAATTTAAGCACTCATTCCGAGCGAAGAGATTCGCTACCCTTGGCGAACCTAGGATCGTACTCCAGACAACCATGGTGCCATCGGCTGAACACTCAATCCATGGACCTGATCGTACCAGCTCGCTTGTGCCCGCGAACGCTCGTGGATCACGCCCTTTCGTCGTGACCGGTTCTAAAAACAAAACGGACCCCACTAATCCGTGAGGTCCGTTCGCTGATCTATTGAACCGCACCGAGCCGATTGGTATCCACCATAGCGGATCGAGCGGATTGGTAGCGGTTAGCTTGCCAATGGCTTAACGTTGATACGGCGACCTTCCTGATCGAAGTATACGTTTCCTTCAACCAATGCGAAAATTGTGTAATCATTCCCCATGCCAACATTGCGGCCGGGATGCCACTTCGTTCCGACTTGACGAATCAAAATGTTCCCCGGAATGACCAGTTCGCCACCGAACTTCTTCACACCCCGACGTTGAGCGTTCGAATCACGACCGTTTCGGGTTGAACCCTGACCTTTTTTGTGTGCCATTTGCTAACTCAATCTGACCTTAAACTGTTCTTTATATCGATGCTTCGACGCGTTGCGGAAATGACCGCAACGAGCAAATCCGATTGCCTACTTTCGCCTGCCTCGAACGAGTATCCTATTCCGAGTGTCCTATTCGCTGTACCCCTTTATCCCTCGAGGAAAACTGGTATTCCTCAAGGAAAACTGGGTACCGCAACGTCACGCGGTTTGGCAGAAGGGTGATTTTCCGAGCCGATCCGTACCAGTTGGTACTGTCGGCACCAGTTGGTACTGTCGGCACCAGTTGGAACTGTCGGCACCAGTTGGAACTGTCGGCCATCCTTCCCTCACAGCTGCCTCGAGGGGGAAAGTTTAGCGATAGATCCACTGATAATCAAGTCGTTCTTTGAGATCGAATTGATTCAGATAGTACTGAACCCGAACGGGATCCTCGAAGGCTGGCGGCCCCAAAAAGACTCTGTCCGTTGCGACCTCGATCGAGTCGCCGGGGCGCCAAAAGTAGATCCGGAGCGTCTTGCGGAGGTACCGCTTCTCCCCTCCGGAAGCGACCGTCATCTGGTAGGCATTGGTCAAACCACGGACATCGACAGCGAAAAAATCAACGCGAGGGTCAACATCGGTCCACGTCGCGACACCCCAAACCGCGTTGTCTTGCTCGGTCCTGCTCAGTTTCAATTCTTGACGGGCAATTTCGACGTGGTCCAACAATCGTCCGGGAACGCGTTCTTTTGCCGCAATTGCCTCAATCGCCGGCTGGAGAATCTGGGCATCCATCGCAATGTTTCGCTCCTTGCTGAGGAGCGTAAACCGGGGCACAAAACGAACCGATTCGTACATAACGCGACTGGGCTCACTAGGTACTGCCTCAGAATCCGAGGGATCGCTTACCGATGGCGCAAGATCCCCGCCGGTGTAACGGACGCGATAAACGATGTACCATACGGTTTTTCGCTGCATAACTCCCGCTGCGGTCGGAACATCAACCTCCATCAAACGGGCGGGCTTGAACGCGAACTCAACTCCCCAAACAGGATGGCGAAAGGTCACGCCTCGAGATTGCACCAACAGCGTTTCTGCAGGAGATGCGAAGTTCGGCTCGCTATCCGGAAAATCAGGCGGGGCCCACGCAAGCTCAGGGTGCTTTGCCACAAAATCCAAATCGAACGGACCTAACGCAGTGTCTTCGGCATCTTGGTCCGGCGCAACGATAGTCATCACACCAGCAGCCAGCTTTCTCGCAGAAAGCCCCAAGCCCAAGTCCTCTTGCGCCGATGCGACCAAACTCATTGCGCACAGTGTCCAACAACACAGTGTCCAACAACACAGTGTCCAACAACACAGTGCCCAACAACACAGTGCCCAACCACTCAACAATGCTAAAGCCCAACGTTTCACTGGAAAATGCCCCGCGAAATGGACGAACCGACCGGGATGCCCCGGAGTAAGAACTACTCCGAAGTATAATTCCTTCCCCTTGTCCGGCTCAACCAAAAACCGCAACCCTTGCGCAGTTTTCGCAAACTACCACCCAGGATCCGGCCCAAACGACACTCCGGAGAATAGGCCCACGAGTTCACCGGCGGAACGACCAAAAAGCCGTCCTCAGCCTCCAGTCCTTGCAATCGTCACAATCGTTAACCCGACGGTAGCGTTAGCTTTTTGAAAAACGAACCCTCATGCTGGCCGTCTAACAGACCTAATCATAGAACAGTTCTAACCATAAAGTCGGTTTTGTCGGGAATGCGGAATGCTTCCCGGCTCCGCAGGTAGCAACCAAACAGCTACCGTATCGCACGCGTCTCAAAAGAAATCTGCGATAGCAGGACACCCAACCCAATGAAGCGTCTCGCCCATGATCCGTCGCGTTCGGCAGATGCCGCAACCATGCGACAGCAACGTCGTAAAACAAACGGGAGGAGTGAACACCGCTCCAACGATGACAAGAAACGAAAGGTAACAAGAAAAGCCCGGTAACAACAGCCCGTGAACTCGTCGACCAAGGGCTCGAATCCAACGATTCGATTGCGAGAACCAAAAAAAACATCCAGCCACTCGCCGCGATGAACTTTCGAAACGGGGAGTTCACGCGGCGTTTAATTCTTGCGGCGACTATTTCTTGCGGTGACTATTTCTTGCGGTGACTATTTCTTGCGGTGGCGAATCCGAGCTCGCATCCGTCGCTTCTTTCGGCCAATCTTTCGCCGTCCTCGACCGGTCTTCTTTACGCCCACTGAACCACCCCTAACAACATCAAATCACTGGATTGAGATTCAAAAATTCTACTCCCCGCGCCCCTTCTTTGGGATCGGGTCGAGTAGCTTACCAGCCGCCTGAGAGCTGGACAAGTCCAAGAGGGCCAATCCACTCGGGCGAAATCCCGGAAAAAGGGAGCCCTCGTTCCAGCCTCCCCTACCTTGAGCACCCGATCATGGATTCGACTTGGTGGGAGGATCGCATTCCCGGATCCAAGCCCCGAAATCGGGGTGTAGGACCAAAACCGATAGGCGAACTGCGGTCTCGAGATCGGGGGTACTGAGCGACGCGTAGTCGAACTCGCCACGCAAATCGGTGTAGCCGTCTTTGAAAAACCGCACTTTGCCATCCTGGTGCTTCGCGTAGACCTTCACGTAAGCTCCACCGGCAGGGCGTCGATCTCCCCCTACCTTTTCACCGGCGCTGGCGACCTGCAACCGACCAAGGGACGTGCTCATGTCCACGCTCAAAGAGTTCGAGTAGATCGGTAAACTTCGAACGAGCCCTCCTGCAATCACCTCCAAAACGAGGTTTTTGTTCGCGAGTTCGGCCGGTACTTCCCATCGCTTGCGAACCACTTTGGGTGAGGATTCCACCGCGACCAATTCCGTGCGGTTCGGCTCGATGACCGCTTGCACGGAACTCGACGCAGGCATGAACGGATTCCGGCTGAACATCAGTTCGACATCCATCAAGTAGTAGTTGAGCCGTACGTTGTCGACGTTCTTAAATTCGAACCAGACCACCCCCTCCTCTCGAACGACATCGAGACTCGGCAGGATCGCTGCGCTCCGTTCCATCTCTCTTTCTCTCGCATCGTTCAATGTTCGTTGGGATGGATCGAGAGGATTCCGCGCGCCGGTATCTTTGATGGCTACATCGCTCTGCATCCGAGCGTCCCTGGCTCGCACCTGATCATGGATCAGCACAAACCATTCTCGCCATCGCGGTACAGGGTACTCGAGATAACGGCTAGCAATTTCATTGGACCGCTCAAAGCCTCCGGTTCTCATTCCCAAGTACGCATCAAAGTAGTCGTATTGAATAGCACCCTCAGAAGAATCTCGAAGTTCTTCGCGCGACACCTTGGCAAAATGCTCGATCGCCTCCTCGATGCGGTTTTGCAAAATCAGATAGTAAACCACCGACAATCGTTGTCTCGACAACGGCTTTGCCCGATACGACCAAATCTGCATGAGCTGCCGATACTTAGACGCCATTCCGTCATTAAGGATTACGTGCTCGCGTCCCAGTCGATGGCTTCGAGCGACCACAAGTGGACGAAAATCCAAATGCTCATATTTCATTCTCGACTCAACATCGGCGCTCAATAGATCCGACTTGAAAACCGGTCCCACTTGACCAACAACCCTCTCGCTCGCTTCGAGGTACTCTCGAATCCTTTTGGGATTGTCATGGAGCAGTCCATAGCCCCAAAGAGTGTCGTGGTACACACCTAATTGCTCAAGCCGATTCAGCACGGTCTCCCAGAAATCCTTGTCGCGCATCCGCCAAGCGATCGCATTGAGATCATTCTTTGCAAAGTTCACTTTTTCCAAGGCAGCTAAGACTTGTTCGTTGCTTCCCCACGATGCTACATAAGCCCAAGAGGAATCGTCGACCACTTTGGGACGCTCCAATACCGTAAGCTTGGAGGAGTCTTGATGCGCTACAATCTTTCCATCGCTCGATGCTCGCGCACCATAGCATGTGAACTCACCTGCGATTGGAAAATAAAACACATGGGATACTTCCTGCGTTGTGAACGGCGCCAACTCCAATTCTTTGACAGTGACCGTGCGTCCCCCTTCCAATGCAATGGCTCCTTGCGGAATTTGCATGAGGATTTGAATCCTAACGCCAGTGCCAGTCGGGTTCGTCATCACAACCCGATCGCGATAGGGAACGCCCACGACCAGCGATTGGCGATCAACCGACTTGGCAGTGTTGTCTTCGGAGGCCAAGTAGACGTTTTCACTGAGCAATAATGTAGCGGGCTCTTTCGATGCCTCGACCGGAACAATCCCTTGCAAATAAACAAGGCACCTGCCTGACTTCTTCAGTACCCATCGGCCTTCTTCGATTTCCAAGGTTCCTGCTTGCGGATCGAGGGGCAACCCCAACAGCCCCAAAGCCATCAACGCTTCATTCGTGTTTCGCGCCGCCAGATGCAGATGCTCCGAAAGGAACGAATCACCCTCCGTTTGCTTCAAGTAATCCAACCAATACGAACTGGGCTGGATCAGCGACGCATCTTGATTTTCCAATGGCACTCGATAGTACTGGCTCTCGGCCCATTTCTTCGTGGCTTCAAGCCGCTTGAACAGATCGGCTTGACGGTTCAATTCGACTCTGTCCCTACCTCGTCGCGAGAGAACCCGGCCCAACTTGGTATCCTCGTCTGCTGCCGCTCCTTTCTCTTTCTTCGCTAACTTGGATTCCTCACTGCGGCTGAGCGCATCCACTCTGCTACTGTCCATTTTCAACCCGCGCCCATTTTCAACAGCTAACGCCTCATGCTCGACTCCGAAACTGTCGTAAAACGCATCCTTGCCACTCGAGCCAGGCATGCTTGCTGGTTTGGCGCCCAAATCCGAGGTCACGGTTCCCCCCACCGGAAATCTTCCTAGATCCTCGGATCCTCCAGCTCCACCTCCCATTCCTCCAACTCCACCTCCAGTGCCTCCATAACCTGATGGTTGCCCACTCGCACGACCACCCATCCCACCGAAGCGACTCCCCTCGCCCAATCGTTCCTCCATCATAAACCAACTCTTGTCCTGGCCGTTTTCACCCATCAAGCCAGCCGCGGTCGAGCCTTTCGCGAAATCAATGCTCAGCAAACTCGAGCGAAGAGACTGCGCGAACCACAATCTTTGTGTCTGTGGAGGAATCGGGTTGGCTGCGAGTTGATCCTGCAACCATCGCAATGTCCCCAGTCGCTTTGCCTCGACGCGTTTCGCCAGTAAAACACGCTCGGCAGCGTTGAGTTGCATCCACTTCCAAGGCTCCGTGTACTTGGCAAGCTCCCGATCGAGCAACCAATCATCCATGAACTGCTTGGGCATCTTGCTCTCGAGGTGCGGGCGAACCACCTTTTCGAAGAACATGGAATCATGGAACTTCAAGAACAGATGGAGTTCATGACACGCCATTTCGTTGTAGCGATCCATTTTTTGCGCATCGCTCAGACCGTTCCAACCCTTCAAGAAGTCGAACTTGCGGAACTCGCTTGGGTCGCCGAGGATTCCTTGCAACATCGGCATGACTTCCCCGATCGACGCATACATTCGGATCTTGGTCATGCCAACATCTCCCAAATCAAGCCGCTCACCGCCCGGATGAGCGATCACGGAATCCTTTTGAGAGAAATGCTGTTGCAACTCCAGTGACTGGGGCAACCTGCGATCTCGCAGCACCCGCTCCTTCGCCAGCGGCAATCCTATGCGACGCGATGCAGCCATCGTCGGATGCACGGCAACCACCAACAAACTGGTCAATCCTTCAAAGGCATCGCGATCGAGTTCGATGATCCCATTCGTGTCCGATTTCAAGTTGGGAACGATCACGCTCGCACGTTGCAGAAATTCATAATCCCTCGACAAGTCCTGTGCGACGGTGGACGAGGAAGGATCAACGCCGCGCGGTGATGGGGCTGGCGCATTTGCGGCCTGCTTTTGATCTAGAATCGCATCGCCAGCTTGGGCTTCGCGGCTATCGTTGCGAGTAGCGGACAACTCCCATGGATTCAACAGCACGCTAGGATGCGGCAATAGACTCCCCAAAATCGGCTTGGACAACTGACGAGCCAATACGTACTGGTACTCCTCATCGAGTTGCATCGAGTCCACATAGAAACTCAGCTGACGGTTGCGTTCGATCGCGGGGGAATCCACGCGGTAGCTGGGGCCTTGCCAGCCCTCTGAGACAGGATGCTCATACGCTGTACCCAGCACATGAACTCGTCCGAGTTCCACATCACCGGCCACATGAATCCTGATCTTGTTACCGTCGGCTTCAATCTTTTCAATCCGAATCGGATCGTAATAGCTTCGCCACAACGTTCGAGTCTTGCCGACCAACATCCCGTCCCGTTCATCTCCCGATGCAACCCAAAGGGCACAGGCCGCTCCCGTTCGATGATCGGTGAGCGAATAATTTCCTGCCTCGAGTTGGGTGATGCGAATCCCTCCACCTTCGACGGCCACGCGATCCGAACGATCATTGCACGGAATGCCCCCTCGCACTTCCACCAAAGTGAATCTCTGCGAGTTGAGCTTGACCGCATCCCCTCCGACCCACTGCATCCGATCGGCGGGATCGATGATGGTGGCAGGCAATCGAATCTCTTCCCCGACGAGCGAGTGCACGCGTTCGGGCCAATCGGACTGGGTTTTTCGCAAATCGAACTCGCGCCGCGGCATACCTGCTCCGGAAACCCAAAAACGCTCCACACCTGCCATGGGACCCAACCCGATCACTCCCGCAGCATCGGAGGCCAATCGAGCACTTCGGATCCCAGCGGTACCGACCATCTTGACCTCGAGCTGAACAGCAACGCGCGCATGAGGCTCCCCGTTTCTTCCTCGCAACTCCAACGAGTACCCTTGGTCGGTCCGGCTCAAGTAAAAATCATGGACATGCCCTGTCTTTGCAATTTCGTTGACCGATACCCGGTGCTTGGCTTCCAGTAGTTGATCGGTGTTCGTGCGCAAACTGAGAAGTTTCCCGCGAAGCGTCCACTCGAGCGTCCACAATCGAGGTGGCACCAAGAAGGATTGGACCAGTTCGTTCGCTTCCGTGAGCTTCAGATTGCTGAAGACCTGCGTCGATGCTATTCCCTCGATATCGGTCGTCGTGACCGCCAACTCGACCTCCTTCAATTCATCGAGAGGGATGGGTCGTCCATGACTCAACAAGCGAGGCCGAACCACGATCGCCGATCGCGAGCCGGAGAGGATCGACTGCGGCTCGACCAAGAACGAAGCACGCAAGTCGTTGGACTCACCAAGATGATTGAATTGCTCAAGAACCGCGAAGTTTCCATCCACCAAGACAATCGATTTCAACCGCGTCGCGTCGTCGTAGGGGATCAAAATGACGCCCGATTCATCGGGCGAAAACTCCCGTTCCCCCAGAAGGACCTTGGCCGATGGCACGGGAGCCCCATCTGCATTCACGATCTTGATCAAGTGCCCCGCATACGAGGTTGTTTGGATCGTCTGTAAATGCCCTTTTTGGATCAAAGCTCGACTTCGTTGACCGCCGGCCAAGCATTCGACAACCCAGACACCTGTCCCTTCAAGCTCCGACAGCTCGATCGATTCGCGATGACGGCGATCGGAGTTCTCGCCATACTCGAATCGTCGTTCTACATTAGCGACAACCCCATCGAGGTCGATCGCGGTGGATATCGGCGTCGACTGCCGTCGCAAAATGTTGCGAGAATTGAGGCGGTACATCCGTACGAGTAATTCTGGCGTGTTCTTTAGCTCCAACTCCACTCGAACTCGATCGGCAGGACGATACACCGATGCATTGGTCGGCAGGAACTTGACTTCGATCCGAGATGCAAGCTCACGTTGCTCCTCGGCACCTAGCTGCGAGTAATACGCCTTGATGTCGCCGATCCCGTACAGGATCTTCGTCATCGCAAAAATCTTCCTTAGGTAGTCACTGTTGAGATACTTCGCGAACTCCTTGTAGTCTTTGTCTGCTTTAAAAAAATGTTCGAGGTGGCGAGCGACCAGCGGCCCATCATCTCCGATAGGTCGCAACGTCGCATCCACTGGAAAATTGGCGGAGAAATCCACATGGGGACGCCCCTCATTGCGTCGCATGAACTCCGGCGCACAGATCGGCCGATGGCTGGGCAATTGCAAGTAACGCAGGAATCGCTCCCGATCCATGACTCCGCTCTTCTCATCCAAGGCCAACCTTTGGTAGAGCACGGCCGCGATCAAGCTGTTGTGAACCTCAGGCAACCCGAGAACCAACTCCTCGAGCTTCGCTAAATGCGCTCGCCTCGCTTCAGGATCTTGGATCGATTGATCATCAGACGGGCGCGTTCGGCGAACCAACTCGTGAACAAAGGCCCCACTCTGAGTGAGCGTCGGGATCTTTTCCCGTAGTTCCTGCAGTTGTGCGACGGTCAATTCGCGATGGATCGGTGCCCAACCGAACCCTTGCGAATCCTTAGCCAACATCTCTTCAGCGAGCCGATCCACCAACTTCGGCACATCCGAGCGACGTATGCGGGAAATCCAAAGTCGCAAGTCTTGGATATTCGTGATTTTGGAAAGGACATGCGGCAACAGCGCATCCTCAATCTGACCGATCCCGCCCGGGACCTTCATCCACGAATCCACGATCTCGTTCCAATCGAACACATTCGGAGCCAGAGAGGTTGGAAGCTCGGCTGCTTCATCTCTTTGTGGCGAAGGGTGCGAAACCTGAATCCCAAATTCACGCTGCAAATACTCAAGCGTGGCCCGACCCTGCTTGGGATACTCCAACAGCATCTGCCGTGCCAGCATCTGCTTGGCCAACCCCGTCTCACCAATCTTGCCAATCCACGCATCCACGTAACCTCGTGCGTCTGCAATGCGAGATTCATTCTGCGCGTGGAGCGTGTGATAGAAGAAAAATTCTTCGGTTTCCGGGATCAGTTCCGTAAGCAATGCGGTCCGATCGTCAGCGAGTGCAAAGCGTTCCGCAAAACTGCTCGGCTGAGAGACACGTGGGATAACACCGAATCCCTGCGACTGGGCAAATCCACTCGAACCCAACCATACCCCACACAAACATCCAAGAATCCCGACCTGAACCGCCTTGCTCGTCCAATTCATCATCACGTCTCGCTATTCAATAGGAAGGTCGCGGCTGCAGTAATTAGGAAGTAGCCAAGATCTTCGTCGACGAACCTGTTTTTTGACAAACCAATCGTACACCACAAAGGGACACAATAACCATCAACGATGGCTAATAACGCTGTGAGGATAGACGTACCACGATCCAACCAGTTCCAGAATCCGTAGGACACGCAGGAAAACTATCCCTTACTTTTTGGGATGCATTCCGCCCAAGTGGCGGCGATTACCCCCGCCAGGGAGGTCCATTTGGAGCGATTGTTCCGCCATGGATACCGGTCAAGATTGCGAATTTGGTAAAAGCCTGACGCTTAAAACCCACGCCCATGGTCCGAAACCTAGGTTTTCACTGCGCGGAGGTACGCCGTGGACGATTCCGTTCAGGAAGATTCCGTTAGGGACTTTCCGGCCGTTCAAGCGTTGCTCGCACACTCGTTCACTATCGAGACCCATCACGTGATTACCGATCCGCAACAAATCAATCGAGACCTTCGAGACGAACTTCAACGGCTCAATGCTTACGCGCTTCGAGGCGATGCATTGGCCGTCGCGAGCGTCGCCTATCGCATGCGTCACCTGGCCGAAGCTCACGGGTTAGAAGTCGTTGAAAAAGGGGCGGCCAGAATCGAGGAATCGGCCCGCAAGAACAATGTCAATCAGTTCCTATCCGAGATCAATCTGCTGGACCATCAAGTCCGATGGTTCGTGCAGTCTGGCAACCAAGCCGTCTCGTAACGGCGAATCGCTTCGAGTGGTCTAGCTTCCGAAACGAAGATGGGTTCCAACCGACCGAGTGCATGAGGCGACAGACTTCGTGCAGGGCGTCGCCCCCCCGGCTCAGCGTATCACTCCGTCTCAGGAGACTCTTTTTTGCGAGCGGACCGTCCGGGCGACGCTTTTTTAGGGGCACGGCTTTCGGGAGCTTCATTAGGATCGTCCGCCAAATCTCCTTCGTCGATATGGGCATCGGGCTCCCCCGCCCACTCTTCCTCGCCGAGTTCTTCGTCGTCCCACTCGTCCTCGTAGACACCCTCGTCGTCACTTTCGTAGATAGAGCCTTCATCGGACTCTTCAGCGACAGCGATCCGCCTTTTCGGCTGCGTGTCCATCTTGATATCGTCCCGATCGTCGTCTCGCTTGCGAGGCTGCAGGTAGAGCTTGATCGGAATTTCCCCGAAGGGCAAATGGTCCCGCAAAAACCCCAGCAAATACCTTCGGTACGGCGAGGTAAAGCCTTGCGGATTGTTGCAAACCAAAACAATCGTCGGTGGTTCCGAGGAGACTTGAGTCGCGTAGTAAATCTTCGGTCGCTTCATCTGGTAGAGAGCCGGTTCATGCCTCTCCATCGCCGCCTTGACCAATTTGTTGAGCATGCTCGTTGAAATGCGCTCTTTGGCTTGCTTGAATAGCATCTGAGCGTGATTGAGCAACGCCTTGACGTTCTTCCCGGTTTGGCCGGTGATAAAAGCGATCGGGCAATACGCCATCGTTGGATAGTGCTCGCGCAGATACCGAACCCAACGCTCGGTAGGAATTTGACCAGCCAACTGATCCCACTTGTTCACGACAAAAATACACGGCTTGAACTCGTCCGCGATGTAGTGCGCCAACTGCTTGTCAACCTTGCTCATGGTTTCTTTGCAATCGAGGAAAAGCAACACCACATCCGCTCGACGAACGCTGCGTTGGGCTCGGTGAGCTCCATACCAATCGATATCGGTCCGAATACTTTTCGATCGACGCAAACCGGGTGTGTCGATCGCCATGAACTTGTGCCCATCGAGCTCGAACATGACATCGACGCTATCGCGTGTGGTACCAGGCACTTCGCTTACGATCACTCGCTCGGCGCGGGCAAGGGTATTTACGAAAGTGCTCTTGCCCACGTTTCGCCGACCGACGATGGCGACCTTCATGGTAGGTGGTTCGACATCGCCGGGACTGGTCTCCATGACCGGCAACCGTTCGACGATCAAATCCAACAACTCTTGCTTGTTGCGGTTTTGCAAAACGCTGACACGCACCAACCAACCCCGACCGAGCTGATGAAACTCGTCCGCGTTGGAATCCTGGGTAGAGCTGTCGGTCTTGTTGGCTACCAACAAGATCGGTTTGTTCACCTTGCGGAGCCTATCCGCGACTTGAGCATCCAAGGGAACCAATCCGGTGCGGGAATCGACGACAAACAGCAGCACGTCCGCATCTTCGATCGCAGCCGAGATCTGCGCTTCGACTTGCTCCGTTAGATTGTCGACGTCTTCAATCCCAATCCCACCGGTATCGATCAATTCGAAATGCTGACCGTCCTGCTCGATCAGCGTGGTCAAGCGGTCTCGGGTAACTCCAGCCACATCCTCCACGATGGCCAGCCGACGTCCGGCCAACCAATTGAAGATAGAACTCTTACCGACATTGGGTCGGCCGACGATCGCAACACGTGGGACAGGCATTCAGATATTCTTTGGGTTCGCGGTTCTCTCGGGTACGCGGATGGCAATTTTGCACCATCTTAGTCGTCAACTCGCAATTCGTCGTTACCGAAAATGCGTATTTGAGACGAGGTTACTTGATCGCACCGTTCCTTAGATCCCACGCATCGAGCCATTCAATACCCATCGATTCAGCATTGAAATCACGAAGCAATCGCGCGTGCATGTCAGGAAAATGTCCCGCGCCGTAGAAAACGCCAATATTTCGATGGCCAGTCTTTAGCTCTCGATCCATGACTTCAAATGCCTTGGCATTGCGTTCGGTCAGGAGCGTGCTCTTCCCCTCTTTGTCGGCCAAGCCGGCCATTTGATTGTCCATGGAATCAAATTGCTTGGCCATCGCTCGCCTCATTTTCAAGGCATCTCCGCTGAGCATGGCGGCCATCATGTCCGCTTGAGCTTCGGCATTTTTCTTCGATCCCTGGGTCGCAAAACCAGCTCCCATGATCCTAGCGAACATGCTGACCAAACCATCGTTTCGCCTAGCCATGTCCTCGCCGAATTCTTCGGGACTCATGTCCGCGTGGACGAAATTCTTTGGCGAGTAGTCGATCTCCTCCAATTGGAACGCTAGTTTCAAGGAATCCTTCATGCCGGTTTGGATCGAACCGACCGGGTTGATCCCACGACGCTCCCTACCTTTGCGAGGCTTATCGTCTGGGTTAGCCACCAGCTCGTAAAGGATAACATCGTACCCCTTGAATCGGTCATTCAATTCCTCGTAATAGGCCTTTTCCCCGATGTGCACCGCGCCGATCAAGTCGATGATGGCCCCTTCATAGTCTCCGGAGGAGATTCGGTAACGAGCCACCGCGGTTTGAAGCGCCCGGGGGTCCCCTTTTCCATCGAGATCGACGCGGGTGAACGCCGGAGCCTTCTCCTTTTTGTTCGAACCACTGGGCTTCACCGAACCACTGGGCGCGTTCTTCGTATCCGATTGGTTTTTATCCCCACTGGCTTCGCCCGGAGTCGGTTTCGCCGAGGTTGCGGGTGGAGCGGGTGCGGCAACTGTTTGTGCCGCAAGGTCATGCCCCAAGAACGGGAACACAATCCAACAGATACCGGCCGCAACGAGCGACTTCACTTCCACACGCGATCGATTGCACGCCATCATGTTCCCCAGCGAAATCTAACAAACCTGACCGAATTGAAACCCAACGCCCGAGTTATTTATTGCCACGATATTTATATCCGGGGCGCCCGTCTCAATCCACCACCACCCATGGCGGGGGCGATTCCCCCCCCCAATTATTCCTGCGATTCCGGCAATCTACGTCCAGACCAAGCCTTCAAAACCATTTTCAAAAGTTCGCACTTGAAAATTTTGACATCGCGTCAATAATTGACATCATGGTCGAACTTTCAAGAAAACAGAGGGAAATGGAACGGCGAACGCAGGAGATCCTGCGGGTTGCCAAGCCGATTTTGGTCCGCGAGGGATTTCATGCGTTGAGCATGGATCGGGTCGCCGCGGCCATGGAATACGCGAAGGGGACGATCTACAACCATTTCCCGCATAAAGAGGAAATCGTGTTGGCGTTGGCTATCGAATCGATGGCATTGAGGCGAAAACTGTTCCATGCAGCCGCCGCATTGGATGCCCCCAATCGCGTTCGCTTGATGGCGATCGGTTGTGCGTGCGAGTTCTACACGCAGCACTGCAGCGAAGACTTTGCGATCGAGCAATGGATTCGGAACGTCAACGTTTGGGACAAATCCTCAGCAGCCCGCCAGGACCTGATCCGCCGATGCGAGGGGGAGTGCGTGTCGATCGTTTCGTCGGTCGTGCACTCCGGGGTTGCCTCTGGCGAATTGGTTCTCAACCAAGCGCTCACTGCGGAAGAGTTCGTGTTCGGCTTTTGGGCGATTACGTTTGGATCGCAAATTCTCACCGCCAGCAGTCCGTCTCTGGCCGCGGTAGGTATCCTCGACCCGCGGCGCGCGATTCGTATTCATTGCTGCACTCTTCTCAATGGGTATCGATGGCAGCCCATCATGGAAACCGACGAGTACTTGACCCGTGTCGACGAACTCTCTACCTCGATCCAATCCGAGTTCGATCGGGTACGTGTGGAGCACTACACAGCATGAACACTATGTCCTTATCCGCTTCGAACTCAACAACCCGCACCTGGGTGCTTCGATGTGTCATCGCTGGTGTGCTGCTCCTGGGCTTTGTCGGGATGGCGATCCAAAACCATGGCGGTTACAAGACCGACAGCCGGGGCACGCAATCAGGCGATGCATCCGACACATCCTCTTCAAACACGGATCCTCACAAATCGCTCGCACCCTTGGTGCCAACCTATAAACCCCTTGAAGCCAACGGCACGGAAGTCCTCGTCCGCGCGTACTGCATTGAGGACGCTCACTCCCAGCAGGCATCTCGCAACACATTTACAGGTACTCTTCAGTCCCGTTATCAAAGCGCGCTCGGATTTCGAGTCAGTGGAAAAATTATCGAACGCTTGGTGGAAACAGGGGACCGGGTCGAGCGAGGCCAAGTATTAATGCGACTGGACCCAGTAGACTGGGAGTTGTACTTAAAAGTCGCTGAATCGGACCTCGCAGCTTCACGTTCGCAGCTTAACCAAATCGAGAAGGAAGAGGCCCGCCTTAGGGACTTGAGGGCAACGGGTTCCGCGAGCCAATCCGACCACGACTTGGCCATCGCCGCCCTCGACACAGCCCGCGAGAAAATGGAATCCGCGACCAAACGACTTCAGATCGCCAAAAACCAGAGGAATTACTGCGATCTGGTCGCCGACCATGATGGTCTCATCACTAAGGTGATTGCGGAGATCGGCCAAGTCGTTACGGCGGGGCAACCGGTATTGCATTGGGCGCATGGCGATGAGCTCGAGGCTGTCGTCAGCATCCCTGAATCGCTTCATCACGAGATCAAGAACCACGATGTCGAGATTAGTTTTTGGTCTCGCCCCAACGAACGCATCCAAGGGAAACTGCGTGAGCTATCCCCGATCGCAGACCCACTTTCGCGAACTTATGACGCTCGATTCCAGCTTCGGGAACCACCCGCGGACCTTGCCATCGGACTCACAGCAACCGTTCATTTGCTCCAAGCTCGCAACGAGGGAATACGAATCCCGATGGGGGCGATTGCCAATGGAACCACCCAACCTATCGTTTGGAGAATCCTCGAGGACAGCACCGTCGAATCGGTCCCTGTGGAAGTGTTGCGATATGAGTCTGAGGGAGCGTTAGTCCGGGGAGAACTGCGAGCCGGTGACAAAATCATCAGCGCAGGTGTTCAAAAGATCGACGCCAAATGCCGGGTTCGCATTTGGAACACCGGTACCTGACACAGCATGAAAAAGTCACAGCATGAAAAAGTCACAGCATGAAAAAGTCACAGCATGAAAAAGTTGCCGTCAACCAACAGTACCAAAACGGCTCATCGAATCCTTGAACGACCAACTGCATAGTCCGTTGAACACTCCAACACCTGAGTCCTCGCGTACGTATGAATCTTCGCATGGATGGAACTGGTCTCGATGGGCCGTTCAGCATCCATCGTTTGTCCTATTTCTCATGCTCGCTAGCACGATCGCCGGAATTGCATCGTATTTAAAGATGGGACGTGCGGAGGACCCGTCCTTCACGATCAAGACCGCAGTGGTAGGGGCCGTATGGCCTGGTGCAACTCCCGAGGAAATGCAGCGGTACGTCGCCGAACCCGTCGAGGAAAAACTGCGTGAGACCCCGAAGATTGACTTCCTCCTCACGTACTGCATCAGCGACCGCATGATGACCATCGTGCAACTGCAGGACACCGCCCGGGGCGATGAAGTTTCCGACCTGTGGTACCAGGTCCGAAAGAAACTGGACGATATCCGAGGTGAGCTTCCGTCAGGAATCATCGGGCCGACGGTGAACGACGAGTATGGCGAAGTTTACTCAGCGATTTATGCATTCACCGGCGATGATTACACCTATGCCGAGCTCAAGCGTTTGTGCGAAGAAACCCGCAAGAGATTGCTTCGCCTGAAGGATGTCGAAAAGGTCGCCCTCATCGGTGATCAAGACGAACAGATCTTCATCGAGTTCTCCCATCGCAAGCTATCCACACTTGGCGTCACCCCCCAGCAGATCTTCGCAAGCGTTCAGCGTCAGAGCACCATGCTGCGATCAGGGAGCATCGATACCCAACGCGATCGAATCCATGTTCGCGTCGCCAAGAATTTTGGAGGGGTGGAGGAAATCGAAGCGGTACCGGTCGAAGCTGCGGGCCGTGTTTTTCGCTTAGGGGATGTCGCCAATGTCACGCGCGGCTACGAGTCGCCTCCCTCCCAATTGATGCGATTCAATGGCAAACCGGCGGTCGCGCTGGGCGTTGTCATGTCCAAAGGTGGCAACGTGTTGGAATTGGGTAAAGGACTCGAGGCCGAGATAGCAACGGTTGAACGCAACGTCCCTACAGGAGTCCAAATCGATACGGTCGCATTTCAGCCTCACGTGGTCGACGAGTCGGTTGGAGAGTTCCTAACGTCGTTCATCGAGGCATTGGTCATCGTATTGGTGGTCTCCTTCTTGAGCCTCGGGCTCCGCACGGGGATAGTCGTGGCTTTAAGTGTCCCGCTCGTCCTCGCGATTTCCCTTGTGCTGATGCAATCCATCGGCATGAACCTGGATCGCATATCCTTGGGAGCTTTGATCCTCGCATTGGGCCTGCTCGTCGATGACGCCATCATCGCCGTTGAAATGATGGCAGTGAAAATGGAGGAAGGCTGGAATCGGCTCGATGCCGCCACCTTCGCTTGGTCGAGCACCGCGTTTCCGATGCTTTCCGGCACCCTGATCACCGTAGCCGGTTTTTTGCCCGTCGGTTTTGCGAAATCCGCCGCTGGCGAGTATGCCGGCGGTATCTTCTGGGTGGTCGGCATCAGTTTGATGGTATCATGGCTCGTCGCTGTGGTGTTTACGCCCCTTCTCGGAGTCAAGCTGCTTCCGACAACATCGGCCGCTCACGCAGCGAATCACCATGCCTTTCAATCCCCGTTTCACCGAACCCTGCGAGGACTGATCCGGGCCTGCGTCGCGAGGCCATGGATTGTCATCTCGATCACGTTGGCCATGTTTGTCGCCGCTATGTTCGGCTTCACACGTCTGCAACAGCAGTTTTTCCCACTCTCTTCGCGAACCGAACTGTTGGTGGATGTTCGGATGGAAGAAGGGGCATCCATCGGTGCGACCGAAGCGATGGTGAAGCGGGTGGAATCGGTATTGAAGCCGATGATGCCACAAATCGCCCCAACTCCTTCGAACACACATCCTGTTTCCGATCCCAAAAATCCAACCGACGTTGTCAGCTTGGCATCGTACATCGGCACGGGGTCCGCGAGGTTTTTTCTTGCCCTCAATCCAGACCTTCCCAACCCAAGCTTTGGGAAAATCATTATTCAAACATCGAGCGTTGCTGCTCGCGAACGCGTTCGCGCTTTCTTGAAACAGACCTTCGAGACCAATCCGGAGTTTGCCGATGCCTCGCTTCGAATCCTGCGGCTCGAATTTGGTCCGCCGGTAGGATTTCCAGTTCAATTTCGAGTCGTGGGCCCAGACCCAGCGATGGTCCGCGGGATAGCCAGTCAAGTCCGCGAGGTGATGCGTCAGGACCCGGCGACCGTTCAAGTCAACCTCGAGTGGGACGAACCGGCGAAAACGATCCGAATCGACATCGACCAAGACCGCGCCCGGCTGCTGGGACTGTCGCCACTGGAAATCGATCAAGGCCTACAAACGATGCTCAGCGGTTCCACAATCGCCCACTATCGAGAAGGAACTGAGAATATCCCTGTCGTCGCCCGAGCTATTTCCGAGGAACGCCTGAACCTTGACCAATTCGCAGATTTGACCTTCTTTACTCTCAACGGGCGCAGTATCCCACTGCAACAGATAGGCAAGGTGGCTTATGACTTTGAAGAACCGATTGTTTGGAGAAGGAATCAAGAACGCACACTATCGGTCCGTTGCGACATTGCCGATGGCAATCAAGCTCCCGATGTTTCCACCAGAATCAACAAACGCTTGAGCGATATACGATCGACTATTCCTGCAGGCTATCGTATCGATCTCGGCGGAGCTATCGAGGAAAGCGGGAAAGCGAACAGGGCTTTGTTTGCTATGTTTCCCGTGATGATATTGATCATGCTCTGCTTGCTCATGCTCCAGGTTCAGAGCTTCCGCAAAACGTTGCTCATCTTCGGTATCGCTCCGCTCGGATTGATCGGCGCTGTAGCGTCCCTCTACCTGTTCAGTGCTCCATTCGGATTCGTCGCGCTTCTAGGCGTGATTGCGCTCGCCGGTATGGATATGCGAAACTCGGTGATTTTGATCGATCAGATCCAACAAGACATGGCGGAAGGATTGAGTGAATGGGATGCCGTCATCGAATCCTCTGTCCGAAGAGCACGCCCTGTCATTCTCACTGCAGCCACCGCCATTCTGGCCATGATCCCACTGACACGAAGCGTCTTTTGGGGACCCATGGCGATGGCGATCATGGGCGGATTATCGATCGCCACCTTTTTGACCTTAATCAACCTACCAGCCCTCTACGTGTTGCTGTTTCGCGTGCGTCCACCCGCTAGCCAACACCAAAGCACGCCCGAGCGTCCGATCTCAAATAGCTCCAACACTTAGAGTACTCCCACAGAAATCGTTTTTCCCTCAAGGGATCTCGCTATGTCTTTGGCCCGTTTCTTCGTCAACCAAATTCCAGATCGTGGAAGCGTTCGCCTGGATGATTCCGAATCACACCATGCGGCTCGAGTTCTCCGCGCGCAAGTCGGCGACGACTGCTTGGTATTCGACGGTCAAGGCTATGAAGGCTTTGGGACGATCGAGTCCATCCACAAACGCGATGTCAGCATCAGCATTTCGGGCAAGCGATTTGCGCCCCGAGATCATGATGGGAAGCTTTGGTTTGCCATCGCCATGCCCAAAGGAGACCGTCAACGAAGCGTCATCGAGAAACTGGTCGAACTCGGAGTCGACCGCTTGGTACCGATCGAATCCCAGAGAAGCGTCGCCAAACTCGACGATGATTCGGTCGCAAAACTGCACCGCTATGGCATTGAGGCATGCAAGCAATGCCAACGAAATCGATTGATGCAAATCGATCCTCCCATCACGCTAAAGAGTCTGTTCACCCACATCGACTCGCAATCATGCACCGATCGATGGATTTTGCATCCTGGTATCGAAGGTGCCACGCTATCGAACTTCCTTGAGAGTCGGACAGCGTCTCGCGATGCCACCGAGGAGCGGAACCCGGGGAATATCCAGAAGGGAATCCTTTTTGCAGTTGGTCCCGAAGGAGGATTCACGACCGAGGAGATCGAGCAATCGAGCCATCATGGTTTCGAGAGACTTAATCTAGGCGAGCGGATTTTGAGGGTAGAAACCGCCGTCGCAAGTGCGGCAACATTAGGATCGGCCGTTCTCAACATCGGGAAGTGACCACCCCGCGGCGCGGCCGAGAAGGGAAACCGCATCCACGATTGGTCGGATCTAGCCTCGGTGATAACCTAGCTTTTCGATGACCGACAACAATTCTTCGGCGGTGATGTAACGGCGACGGTGCTCAACTTTGTAAGCGTCGATGGCTTCCGCAAGCTCTTTCGCGGGAGCCGAATGGTCTCGATACGAGTTCCCGAACTGGCGACGTTCGTTCGAGCCGACGTTGTCGGACCTCTGACGCCGATCTGCGAATGGAGTTGCTGGCACATCCGTGTTGTATCGAAGCATTGTGTCGAACTGAGACATCTCACCATCCTCGTGGTAACTCGTCCGCCGGCGCACGAACGCACCGACACTTTTCAAGCCACTGAACCATAGATCGCGAAACGTGACCCTGCAAAAAAACTGGTGCATTTTTTGGAAGCTCGGCTCAACCTCCAGGACAATTGCATCGCTGGTATCGGATATGCGGTAAATCCGAGAGATGAGGGCACATCGTGGATGAGAACGCAGAGAGAGACCGGGCCAGCAGAGAGAGACCGGGCCAGCAGAGAGAGACCGGGCCAGCAGAGCGAGACCGGGCAGGCAGAGCGAGACCGGGCAGGCAGAGCGAGACCGGGCAGGCAGAGCGAGACCGGGCAGGCAGAGAGAGACCGGGCCAGCAGCCCGGTTGGTTCACGCTGCTTACATCCAGGGTGAACCTTTACAACTTACAACATGAAATTTTGAAGAGAGGTTGGCTGACAAGTGCGGTCGAGAGGGCTCGAACCTCCAAGGTATTTCTACCACTAGCCCCTCAAGCTAGCGCGTCTGCCAATTTCGCCACGACCGCAATATTTCCGGGAAAAACGTTCCACCGAGGTTCCACGAGTTTAGGCCGATTCATGACCGCGTCAAGGGCTCTCAGAAACCATTTAAGGCTCTTACTAGCTGCTGGCGTTATCCATCTTCTCGGGCTACTGGTACCAGCACGGTCAGACAGTAACGAATTTATCGAGTTTAGCTCTCAAATAGTGCGACTCGAACGGCTTGGCCACATAATCATTGACCCCCGCTTGAATCGCTGAGAGAACATGGCCTCGCTGTGAGTCGGCCGCGAGCATGATGATCGGGACTTTGGAACCGGAAGCGCGGACCGCACGGACCAATTCCAGCCCGGACATTCCCGGCATATCCCAGTCGATGAGCAACAAATCCGGCGAGTTGGCCTGAAAGGCCTCTGCAGCTTCGTTGCCGTTTGCCGCTTCCAAAATGTCGTCGATACCGACAGCCCGTAAGGACCTAGCAACAATTTTCCGCATGACTCCTGAATCGTCCGCAACCAGAGCTCTCATTTGGGTTCACCTCGAGGAATGGATCATCAAATTTGGCCGCAGCTTTGTGCATGACTTCAACCGCATCAACGGTTGGTGCCAATAATCGTTGATGGTGTACTTTGGATCATCCTTAACAACAGTCAAATTCGAAGACTTCTTTTTAATCATTATGTCTTACCTACCCAGTTCATCACGGCACCAACATCGCCCGGAAAGGTCTTCCAACCAGCCTTCTTCCGCGTTGGGGCAACTCGGACCATCAAAACGACCGATATTCGACCGAGAATGGGAGCGTTGCCGGATTGTAGTTCGGCTGAGACACAATCCGTTTTAGACCCAAGGAGACTTGGCAATGCCGGCGATACACAAATCCAAATCGAATGCGGGTACGGGCACGGGCTTCAATGGGATGACCGCTTGGACGATGATCTTCGCATTGGCGAGCGCCGCCGTTCTCCAAACTTCGGGAAAATCCATGGCCCAACCGCCGGGTCAACCGGCGGGCCAGCTGGTGGGTCAGCCGGCGGCATCCGGCGAGTCTGCTCCCCGACGCGAGGCGATGTGGAACACGCCTGCCCCAACGCATTACCGCATCTTGGCAAAACCGACCCATCCTCATTCCAAGTCGCCGATCTTCACCCCCGAAGTCCCCTTGCCAAAAATCGAGTCCCAAAGCGTCCAGCCTTATGCCTACGGGTGGTTTGGAGCGCGAACGCTACCTAATGCCTCTCGCCACTTCGGCTACCGGTCGACCTTTACTCAGTGGACGATCAAGTAGCTACCATGGCAAGTAGCTACCACGGCAAGTAGCTACCACGGAGCTGCTTTTGCCAAGACTAGCACAACCGACTTGCTTCAATTGACAGTACAATGTGAGGACTTCGTAGCCTTGCCTGTGACTGTTTTCTCTCGGATAGAAGCCAACCTCCGTGTCGCTTGATTTTGAAGCCATCGGTCCCTATCGCGTCACCGGACTCCTCGGCCGGGGAGGAATGGGGACGGTGTACAGCGGAACCCACGCCAAAAACGAACAACTGGTAGCCATCAAAGTCCTCTCGTCGTCGCTCGCGCAGCATGCTCGATTTCGCCGTCGCTTCGACGCGGAAATACAGACGTTGCTCCGACTGAAGCATCCGAACATCGTGCAGTTGATCGGATTCGGTGAAGAGAAAGGGTTGCTGTTCTACTCGATGGAGTTGGTGGAAGGAGAGAATCTTCATCAACTTCTCAAGCGAGAGTCTACCGTCTCTTGGTCTCAGTCGATGGACTGGGCGATTGAGATCTGCGATGCCCTCAAGCATGCCCATAATTTTGGCATCATCCACCGCGACCTCAAACCGGCGAACTTGATGATCAATTCCGCGGGAAGTATCAAACTGACGGACTTTGGTATCGTCAAACTCTACGGCGCCTCGGAAGCCACCGTGGCTGGCTCTATTCTCGGAACGGCCGATTTTATGTCTCCCGAACAAGCCGAAGGAAAAAGCGTGTCGGTACGGAGCGACTTGTATGCGCTCGGGGCGATCTGTTATGCATGCCTCGCAGGTCGCCCACCATTTACCGGGCAGAGCGTTCCGGAGATCATGTTCAATGTCCGGTATGGGAATCTGACGCCACTGTCCCAACTTGCCCCCAAAGCGCCGAACGAGTTCTGCGATCTAGTCATGGAATTATTGAATCGGGATGCTTCGCGACGACCACCTACAGCGTTGGCGGTCGGCAACCGACTGAAATCCATGAAAGCCGGCTTGACCAATTCCATCGATACGGCTCCGCGGAATCCCTCCGATGTGGAGCACGCGAAGGAAATGACCAGCATCGACATGAGCGATTACCCATCGATGGCGCGCCTCTCCGACGCCCCCGAAAACAAGGCAACCAGGTTTGGCGATCCCGAGTATCCCAGCCCACCTCCATCCTCGGTGCCCTCGAGAAATCGTTCGTATTCAGACGCGACAAGATTCGGCAATCGTTCGGTAGCGGGACCCGATGATGTCACCCAAGCCGTAGCCTCATCCGACTCCGTGAGTTCTGCGCATCAAGATATCCCCAGCGGTATCGAAGCGATGGGCAAAACCCATTTTACCGAAGTCACCGACCAAGACCGTCGGCGAACCACGGTCAGCTTGGCCAGCCCCCACGAAGAACCATCCGGGACTCCATGGGCGAGCATTGCAACGATCGGTACTTTGTTGGCATGCTGCCTGGGACTCGCCTATTGGCTTTCAAGACCACCCTCCGCAACCTCGTTGTTCCAAAGGATCCAAGCCACCGTGGTCGCCGAGAACGAAGATGCACTCTTGGAAGCGGAACCGACCGTTCAACGTTTCCTCGAACTCTACCCCGAAGATACTCGAGCCTCCGAAATCAAGGAAACATTGGATGAAATCAGCATCCTCAAAACGCTGAGACGACTACAGGTTCGTTCCGGTTACCGTGCCGACAAATTCGACGCACAATCGATCGACCCAATCGAGCAGTCAACCATCGACTGCTTGCGACTGGCCTCCGTCGACCCCAAGGCCGCAATCAAAAAAATCGACGCATTGCTGCTCGTCTTTGCTTCCGCGGAACAGCTTTCCCCGTACCAAAAGAGACTGATTGACGCCAACCGAAAACTTCGCGAGCAACTCCAGAAAAACGGACTTTCCTCAACGCCCAACCACGCTGCCAACCAACTCAGTCAGCAAATGCGATGGGCTGATCTCAATCTGAATCCCGAGGAACGCAGGTTATTCCTTCATGGGATCGTCGAACTCTATAGCGAGAAGTCTTGGGCAAAGGAAATCATGGATAGCGTGAAACTGGAGTTGGAAATTTCGGACAAATAAGAGGCCCCAACCCTCCCCCCGCACAACCCGCTCAATAAAGCCCATTAATACAAGCTATCCTGGATTTCGTGTCGCAAACGGGGCTGATCCGAGCATGAATAGTTGACATTTGGGTACGCTCCCAACTAAACTTATTCGTTTTTATTCGTCGCATTTGCAGCGACAGCCCCCCAACGAACAAACAAAAATAGTCTCGCCGGCGCGACCCTTCGTGTCGGCGATTTTGTTTGATAACTTTCGCAACCACGTAATCGAAGCCTGATACCAATTGGACGGTCAACAAGAAGCGATCAATAAAGCCGACATCCTCATCGAGGCGATGGGTTGGATCCGCCGTTTCCGGGGCAAAACCACCGTCATCAAATTAGGTGGTTCGCTCATGAGCAATCCCGATGCGATGCGTCACACGCTGATCGATATCATTTTTATGGAAACGGTAGGGATGCGGCCCGTGGTTGTCCATGGTGGCGGACCGTCGATCAATAAGGCCATGGAAGCGGCAGCGATCGAACCGGTGTGGGTCAAAGGTCGTCGCGTCACCGATGCAAAGACACTCTCGATCGTCGAACAAACCCTCGGCTACGAACTCAACACGTTCCTGGCTGACGAAATCGAGCGGTTCGGCGGCCGTGCGATGAATTTGAACTTTCGCACTACAAACGTTCTCTTCGGCGAGAAACTCCTCTTGGAGGAACCTGGCTCGGATCCCATCGACCTTGGGTTCGTCGGACAAGTCACCCGCGTCGACCGCCAAACCATTGAAAGCTTGACCTACACCGGCCAAATACCGATCATCCCATCGATGTGCATCGATGATGCGGGTCAGAAATACAACGTCAACGCCGACACAGCGGCGATGGCTGTCGCGGAAGCACTCGGCGCTGAAAAACTCATTTTCATCAGCGATGTCAACGGTGTGCGTCGGGTAAAGGACGACCCATCGAGCGTTATCCATTCGATGACCGCCGATGAAGCCCAAGAGCTGATTCGCTCAGGAGTCATCTCAGGTGGGATGATCCCCAAGGTAGAAGCATGCCTTTCGACACTCAATCGTGGCGTGGGCAAAGTTCACATCATCGATGGACAACTGCGTCACTCCTTGTTGATGGAAATTTACACCACGGCTGGCGTCGGCACCGAAATCATTCAGAGTCGAAACACTCAAGCATCCAAAATCAACCCCGCTTAACATGAAGCACTTGCGGTCCTTGCTCGACCTGAACCACGTTGAGTTCCAAACGATCATTTCCTGGTCTCGCTCTCTCAAGGCGAAACTGAAGGCGGGACAACGTCCAGACCTGCTCAAGAACCGAACGTGCGCGCTGATCTTCGAGAAAGCCAGCTTGCGTACTCGGGTCAGCTTCGAAGCCGGCATGGCACAACTCGGCGGCACCGCAATCTATTTGACCAGCGATGCTGGTTGGAGAGAACGGGAATCCATCGCTGATTTCGTTCGAGTTCTCGCCGAGTATTGCGATTTCGTGGTCTGCCGAGCGATCTCGCAAGCGACCGTCGATGAATTGGCGCTCCATGACGTCATCCCGGTCATCAACGGTCTCACCGACCAATCTCATCCATGCCAAGCAATCGGCGATGTCTTGACGATGCTCGAGGACTCCAACGGCAACCTTCAAGGAAAAACCCTCACATTCGTCGGCGATGGGAATAATGTCGTCAAGTCGCTGATCAAAGCATCGCACCTTGCCGGAATGCGGTTTCGATTGGCCTGCCCGCAAAAGTACCAAATCTCGGATTCGTTCCTCGCGTCGTTGCATGAACGCTACGGAGAAATCGATTTTGCTCAAAGCGAAAATCTGCGAGACATGGTGGCAGAAGCAGACTACGTCTATACCGATGTTTGGACCAGCATGGGTCAAGAAGCAGAGAATGAATCTCGCAAGGCCGCATTTGCGCCCTATCAGGTGAACTCAAAGCTTCTGAGTATTGCTCCCAAGCACTGCAAGGTCCTGCACTGCTTGCCAGCTCGCCGCGGACTAGAAATTACCGACGATGTTCTGGATTCGGAACGAAGTATCGTTTTCCAACAAGCGGGTAATCGACTCCACGCGCAGAAGGGGTTGCTGGTTTGGCTGGCTGTCGCAAATGGTTACCTCACTCAAAGCAATTCAGGACTCGACTGACTCACAGCAGCAACCATGAAGCGGTCCCCGCATCTTCGGGACCGCTTCTCGAACTCCTTCAGAGCTGAACTTGATTCTAGGCCAAAAACTCGAATTGAGTCTCGAATCATCGGGCCATCTCGGGCGACATCTCATCTGCATCGTTGTTCCGGACGATTTTGGACGCCCGATAGGTCAGAGACTCTGCAACCCACTGCACATAGGAGCGGTCAAAATCGCTTAATCGTTCCATCGGAACGGTTGTGTATTTGCCGTTCTCTTTGAGCAAGCGTACTTTGTCGCCGAAGATGACTGCCACCCGAGCTTGTATGGAATAGGCTCCGGTGTTATCCGTCCAATTTCGGAACTCGGCGCCTTGGAACTTGGTAGGAGGCACAAACGTTTTGGATCGGAAGATGCGATCCAACTCATCTTCAATCCCGGCTCCCTTACCCTTTTTGGGTTCTTCTTGGTTCAGCCGGAACTTACTACCATTCTTTTCCGCCCCTTCGTTGCGACCCTTCGATTCCGGCGTCGATACTCCCGTCGGCTTGCCCGATACTCCCGTCGGCTTGCCCGTAGAACTACCCGTAGAACTATTCGATGCATTCCCGGCATCCGATGGACGTGGAACCGGTGGACTGACGCGGTCGATCGATGGTCCGAAATTCACAGGCTTACCGAAAAGGTCATCGATGCTTTCTTCGATCTTTTTGGCAGCATCTTCCGCGTCGGACTCCTTCAAGGCTTCCGCCGAAGGTTGTTTCGAATCAGGGGCTGCGGCTTTCGGTGCACCGAATAGATCGTCGATGGAAGGCTCTGGTTCAATCGGGGGCTGGTTGTCACTTCCTTTCGCATCGCCATCCGTATCTTCGGTCATCTCAGGTTCAACCATCTCTGGTTCCACGAGATCCTTTGCATCATTGTCCGTACCCGCAGAGTCCTCCATCTCAGGCTGATCGCCAAATGCCGGCTCCGAGGTCTCTGCTTCTTTTGCTTCCGCCTCTGATGGTACCGCCTCTTCTGTTTCCGAGGGTGCAGGAGCGGGATCGCCTTTGTTGGCCGCGGGTTCGATATCTGGGTTTGCAGGCTTTTCGTCGACCTCTCGAGGCTTGGCCTCGTCCGCTTCCGGCTCATCCTCTCCCTTGCTGTCTTCGCTGGGGATTACGGGGACCGGAGCAACTGGCGCGAAAGGGGCAGCTGATCCCTCTTTCTTCATTTTCGGTTCAGCAGCTGGCTCTGCATCGGGTTTCGCGTTCGATGGTTTTTCCGCGGGAGTCGCAGGCTCAATGCGTGTCCAAGGAACCGACTTGTCAGGTGTAGGCGTTGGCGCGAAGGATGCCGAGTCCTCGCCGGCATGGTCGCTCGCTCCACCCTCAACCGCAGGCCCACCGGGAACGCAGTCGCAGCATGCGTTCGAGGAGGATTGGATGATTCCCGTATCCCCACATGGGCTACAGCCATCGATCCCCACCACCGCCGTACCGAACTCACAAACTGGGAGCGACCTACAGCTAGGACGATGCGTCCAACGCTCCATCCATCGCCCGGCAAGGGCTGAATTGAACGGAGTGAAGATGCTCAAGCTGACAACAATCGCCAGTCGAACCCATGACTTGAATGGTTTGGACATAGTCCAGCAACGCTCCCGTTTGCAATCGAATGCACCTCGAACTTGACGGCAACCGGATGCGATCGTTACCGGATGCAAGGCAACGCACCTTTCGCCCACGACTGTGGCAAAAGCTACCGATTGGATAAACTAGGAGGTCGGCACGCCGTTTCCGAAACAGAAATCTCTTCGCAAGAATTTGGGATGACTGCCGATCGAGAGTTCGGATCACGCCGACAGTAACAAAGAATCCGCAGTCCGGATTCCCCAACACGGATCACAAAACCCCTAAGTCCTAATTGCTTTATGAACCGCGAGGCTCACCATAATGCTAAACTATTTCAGGCTCAACCCTTCCCCCCAGCCGCACGAACGCTCGTTGCCCCCCCGAGGAACATCAGCCCGTTGGTTGCTCTGGCTGGCGGGCTCTGTAGCCTGATCGCGTGAGTTCGAATCGAACAGAGTGAGTGGGTTGATGGAATTGCCATCGCAGGGAGTTAGGTTTGCTCAAGAGTTTATTGAGAAGTTGGTCGCTCGAACGCAAATGCCTCCTGTTTTTGGGACTGGCATTGCTCGTTTCGCTCGTCCTCGGTTTTTTCGCCGTCCAGTTCGTGGCTGAACGGTTGGTGATCGAAGCGACCCGTCAATCGGCCAGGGATTACGCGAACGCTGTGATTGGGCTCAAGCACGTTGCATGGAATGAGCCAACGCCCAACGAAAATGAACTGGCCAAGAATGAAAACCTTCCCACCAAGGGGGAGCTCGAGAGGAGCCGCTCTGACTTGATGCGATGGGTTCGCGAAACCACGCTTCAATCCCGATTTGAATACTCGATCTTTCGGATCAATGATGGCCTCGAGCATCGTTACCTCTCCGACCCAGTCGCGACCGATGGGAATTTAACCCGCTTAGTCAAACTCCACGCGCGATTGGCGGAACAAGACAGCTTGGCGATGGAAGCAGCGGCGGCGAACGCCCAACGGGAAAACCAAGGGGCTACCCCCGTGGCTCCCCCAGTGGCTCCTTCGGAAGATCGTATTGCATCCGGTGCTGACGGGGGCGGAGAACCGTCGGCCCCGCGACCCGCGCCCCCGACAAGCCCCTTGGCAACCTTGGCAAATCCTACCAAGCATGTGTTTGAAGAAGCTGGACCGATCGACGGATATTTCTACTACTACCATCCGATCACCTTCGATCGCACATGCATCATCTGCCATGTCAAACTGCCCACCTCCATCGATACTCCCGCGAGCGCTTCGATCGATCCATTTCGAGTCGTACTCGTCAAATTGCCGTACAGCGAAACGAGGATCTGGCGGATTTGGAGTTATTCGCTCCTCTCGTCGATTGGTATCGCCACTCTGGCACTCTCTCTGTTTTTTATCCACTGGGTCCTGAAACGTTTGGTAATCAATCCGCTCTCGGAGCTCAAATTGGTGAGCGAAGAGATCACCAGCGGCAAACAAGACGTCAAATTCCGAGTCGACACCGACGACGAGTTCGCTGATCTCTCCGAGTCCTTCAACCGCATGCTTCGGCACTTAACGGAGACCCAGGTCCAATTGCAAACGGTCAATCAGGAGTTGGATTTACGAGTGGATGACCTTGCCAGCGTAAACCTGCAACTGTTCGAAGCCAACCGTCTGAAGGGTGAATTCATGGCCAACATGAGCCATGAATTGCGCACTCCCTTGAACAGCATCCTCGGGTTTAGCGAAGTCCTCGCAGGCATCGAAACACTAACTGACAAGCAACATCGGTGGGTCTCCAATATTCAGAACAGCGGTCGTATCCTGCTGGAAATGATCAATGACATTTTGGATCTCGCCAAAGTCGAAGCGGGCAAGATGGAGGTGCGTCCTACCGAATTTTGTTTGCTGACCGTAATGCAAGCCCAAGTCGACTTGTTTCGAAAAATGGCTGAAGACAAAAACATCGATATTCAGATCGACTCGGGTCAGAACGAGATGAAGATTGTGCAGGACCAAGGCAAACTGGCACAGATCCTCACAAACCTCTTGTCCAACGCAATCAAGTTCACTCCGGAAGGAGGACTCGTCACTCTCGCTTGCGACTGGATCAACGACGATGAATTCTTTATGTCCGTTTCGGATACCGGAGTCGGAATCGCCCCTGACGATCACGAAATCATCTTTGAAAAATTCCGCCAAGCTAGCTTGGCAACCGGCAAGGACTCCCTCACGCGCGAGCATTCAGGAACCGGACTTGGGCTTTCGATTGTTCGAGAATTGTGTAGGCTCCTCGGTGGCGACATCACTCTGACGAGTCAACTCGGGCACGGGAGTTCGTTCCGGGTCGTCATGCCGCGGCGTTACGCGCACGACGTCTCTACACCGACTAGCCAACCCGCTGCCTCGAACTCAAATCCCAACAACGCGAACTCAACCTCGAACCCCACCACTGAATAACCCTCAACGTAACTGTAGAAATCCGCCGAGTTATGAACACGATCCGTCCCGTTTCCGTCGAACGCCACTTCACCAAACAAACCCCAGGAAGCGTCTTGTACCGTTGTGGGAACACCGTGGTATTGTGCACGGCGAGTCTCGAAGAACGTGTTCCCGAATGGATGGTAGGGCGAGGGAAAGGCTGGATTACCGCTGAGTACAACATGCTACCTGGAAGCACCCCTCAGCGAAAACCTCGCGAACGCTCGGGTAAGGTCGATGGTCGAACGACTGAGATCCAACGCTTGATCGGACGCTCCTTTCGAGCAATTGCGGACCTCAACAAACTGGGGGAACGCTCATTAACCATCGACTGCGATGTCCTCCAAGCAGACGGTGGGACGAGAACTGCATCGATCACAGGTGGCATGATCGCACTCATCGATGCTGTCAATTCTGTCTTTAAAGGTGTCCCTACCGACCGTTATCCTCTCACCGATTCGGTCGCAGCCATCAGTGTCGGTATGGTCGACGGAAAGCCGTCCCTCGATCTCGACTACGAACGGGATGTGCGAGCGGATGTCGACATGAATGTTGTGATGACAGGTAAACGCCGCTTTGTCGAAATCCAAGGAACCGGCGAAGAAGCCACCTTTGATGATGCGGAGCTTGCACAACTTCTAAGCCTTTCGAAACTCGGAATCGCAGAACTCAACGAGATCCAAAAGAACGCCCTAGGGGCTGACTGGCCTTGGTAAGTCATCGAACGGCCACGAGGGAGTCGCACGTCGCAACGGCCTAAAAATTACTCTAGGGTAACTTCGATAACGCATCACATAGATCCGTCATACGTCCCTCTCACCGAGCTCTTCCCAACGACGCAATGCTTCCTCCAGCAATCGCTCGAGTTCAGCGAGCCTTGATTGGTCCTTTGCCAGGATCGGGGCAGCTTGCTTGAAGTAATCGGGCTCCCCCATCTTCTCATGCAGAGTGGCTTGCTCCGATTCCAATTGTTCAATTTTGGCTGGGAGACTATCGAGTTCCTGCTTTTCCTTGTAGCTCAACTTTTTCACCGCTGTCTCGCTGCGGACTGACGCCACCAACGAGTCAACCGGCTTGGTCTTTGCTGAGGGAAACGCAGAACAAGACATCGGCAATTTCACGGAAGAAGATTTCTGACGGAGCCAATCGTCGTACCCACCGACATACTCTTTAATACCCGTCTCTTCAAAGACCATCATGCTCGTAACCACGTTGTTGAGAAACGCGCGATCGTGGCTGACCACGAGCAATGTCCCTTCGTACTCCACCAATCGCTCTTCGAGCAGTTCTAGAGATTCCGCGTCGAGGTCGTTCGTCGGTTCGTCCATTACCAACATATTCGCTGACTGCGCAAATAGTTTCGCGAGTAACAAACGATTCCTCTGCCCGCCCGAAAAGAACTGAATCTTGGAACGAGCCTGTTCGGGTGTGAACAGAAAATCCTGCAAGTACCCGATCACATGCTTGGATTTCCCCCCGATGGTGATCGTCGTGCGTCCAACTCCAACATTCTCTTCTGCGGTCTTTTCGGGGTCCAGGATATCTCGAGTTTGATCAAAGTAAGCGATCTCGAGCTTCGTTCCGAGTCGAACGGATCCTGAAATTGGGGCCAATTGTCCAAGCAATCCTTTCAGGAGCGTTGATTTACCAACCCCATTACGTCCTAAGATCCCGATCTTGTCACCTCGCATGATCGTCAGATCCATAGGTGGAACGATCACTTGATCTCCGTATCCGAAAGAAGCTTGCTGTAAATCGCATACCAACATCCCGCTTCGCTCTCCCGAATCGATCGACAACTTCATACTGCCGACCTTGGACGGACGTTGCGAACGCACCCGCCGCATCTCCTCGAGGCGTCGCACGCGTCCCTCATTCCTGGTGCGCCGCGCTTTGATCCCAGTCCGAATCCAGGCCTCTTCTTCCGCTAGCCTTTTCTCGAAAAGCGCATCTTGCTTTTCTTGAGCGAGCAATGCTTGCTCCTTGCGGTCGAGAAAGGTCGGGTAATCGCAGACCCAGTCGAAGAGCTTCCCACGGTCGATTTCCAAAATGCGTTTGGCAAGCTTGGTGAGGAACGCGCGGTCGTGGGTGACGAATATCAAGGTTGCAGGAACGGAGGCCAGAAAACCTTCCAGCCAGGTGATTGCGTCGATGTCTAAGTGGTTGGTGGGCTCATCGAGGAGCAATACATCGGGAGACGACACCAACGCTCGACCGAGCAACGTGCGCCGTTTCAATCCTGTGGACAACTTGGAAAAATCAGCATCGCGTTGCAACTCCAACTGACCGCACGTCCGCTCGAGGACTTGTTCTTTTTTCCATTCATTTTCGGGCAACGACAATTCCTCAGACAACCCCATCGCGATCACTTGTTCGATGGTTCCCGCAATTCCATCAGGGACGTCTTGAGGCACCCACGACACCACCGTGCCCGGTTCCATTTCGATGCACCCGGAATCGGGGACTTCGATCCCGGCTAGGAGTCGCAACAACGTCGTCTTGCCGCTGCCGTTGCGTCCGAGCAAACCGATCTTCTCGCCACGATCAATCCGAGCCGAGACGGAATCGAGAAGCGTTGGTCCTCGATAGCCTATGGTCAATTCCTGGATGGTTATCTGAGCCATCGATCGCTGCTGCTCTTGGTGGTTGCGGGCTTGGTGATTACGGGCTTGGTGATTACGGGCAGTGGAACCGCGAGGTTCCAATGCGGATTCGCTCGGTGCTCGAAGTATGCTTGATTCGGATATTTGAGAACGAAAACGCATCCCACGCAAACCCAAACAATGAAGGATTGCCCACTAGTTTTCAATGCGATCGCACCGCAAGAGAGACACAACCCATCTCAGGGACTCAGTAGATGCCTAAGATCCAGCGAAAACGGGGCGAACCCAACCTCGCCTCGGGAAACTCCAAGTAGATGGGGATACAGCTTATTACTTATCACTTAAAGCTTACCGCTTATTTTTACTGCTTCGAAGCAGACGTGTGATCGTGGATGATCTTCCATCCATCTTCGAACTTCTGCCAAACCAGTGAGAAATTCCCATCGATCGGTTGCCCACGCTCCAGCTTCCACCGACCCAAAGTCAATGCTGCTTTATCCCCGACCAGACGGGTTTCCAGCTCCGAAAAGGTTAATTGGCCCATTGTGGCTCGATCAGGGTATCGGGCCAAGTATCTGTCGCGTGTGGCCTCCCAACTCCTGGTGACATTCCCGCCAGAACTGAAGGTCAATTCGGGCGACTTCCAATATGCTTCCATAAACGTGGGGATGTCTCCTCGATTCCAAGCAGCCGATTGATCGAACATCAAGCGATGAATGGCCTCGACGTCGGCTTTGTTGGCCGGATCCGCTGCGACCATGATTGGCTCCGATGCGACCAACTCCGATTGCCGCGATTGAAGCGAGGCATCATGGGGCCAAAAACCTCCAATCGTCACCAGCCCAGCAACTCCAGCCACGATGCTTATCCTTTGCGCACGACGATGTATACAAAGCATGGGAATTGCCCCTTTCCAAACGATGCAGTTCACAGAACGTTGCTGTTACCAGTTGGCCGGATAGAGATTAGCCCTCGCAAACGATCTCTACCGGCGAAACCATGAATGCAGTCTAGTAGACAGTGGAGACGTTCACAATCCAACGGTCCTCCACGGATCGATCCGTGCAACCCCATTCAACGCATTGGGGCAGGATCAAGCCATCGAAAACCAGTGTCGCGATCCAAAAGCTGACTTCACTCGCGACTCGTCTCGACGTGTGGGATCGAGAACGAGACAAAGCCCCGGAATCAATATACGCGGGTTTCCGAATAGGCCGGGTGTTAGAATAGGCCGGGTGTTAGAATAGGCCGGGTATCAATCGGTACCGAACACGTTCCATGTAGCGCGCATAGTCAGGGTCGCGGCTGAGTAGCCTTTCTTCCGCCAAGATCCGAGGGATCTTGATCGAGTAGAGCATCGAGAAAATCAACAGATTCCAAACACTGGGATTGAGCATAAAGAATCCAAGGTGCAACATCACATAACCGAAGTAAATCGGGTGCCTTACGAGCCGATACGGACCGCTGGAACAAATCCCCCGATTCGCAGCGACAACCCCAAATCGACGCCCCAAAGTCAACTTGGCGAACAATTGCGTCGACAGCCCTACGATGGTCAAGCAAACGGCGATTGAGTGCCAGGACTGGGGTTCGGTAAGGCAAGGACGGGCCAGCAGCGACAAGCATGTCGCTGAAAAGGCCAACGCCCAGTCTTGGGTTCGGAGGGACAGATCCTTGGCGGAACGTCGGCACAGGACCAATATCACCATCATGGTTTCGGTGATCAAAAGCATCGCGTCTCCGATGGCGACCGATCCACCACGGGCCACGGCGCTGGAGATAGACTGAACCAATGAGCTCAGAAAGCTGCAGAACAAGATCAGGATGACAAGCTTCTCAACCGCGTCGAGGACCTGAGCTCGCAAGACTGGAACGGCCCACCAGGATCCCCATCCTTGGGAACATGCAAACTCAGGCTCGGTGCTTCCTGACGCCGAGTTTGCAGCGAGCAAACCACTGGGATCCATGGGGAAAGAGGATTTTGTCGTTGCCATTGCGTTCATGATTCGCCGCTTGCGTTCACCTAGTTTTCGATCCCACAGTTCGCATTCTGCACCGCGGAAAGGTACCTCAAGGAACCAGCCAAGCCGACAAAGTCTCCGGTCTCCGCAAGCTTTTCCGGCGATTCTATGGGGAAAAGATGGGCGTTTCCGGTCGTAGGGACTTCAACAATCCGCCTTTTCCGTTCCCTGATTGCAGGTACACTATGAGGTTCAGTCGGAGAGCGCTAGCGAGTCGCATCGCTCTGCTCGGCGGTGCGGCTGCTGAGTTTACAAGACCACGGACCTTTTGTTGTTCCCTCCTGGGAGGATTTTTCGGTGGCATCAGGCAAGTATGTTTTCACAAGTGAATCGGTTTCCATGGGTCACCCAGATAAACTGGCGGACCGCATTTCGGACAGTGTCCTCGACGCTCTCTTGGCACAAGACCCCACGAGCCGTGTCGCTTGCGAAACCGTGGTTACAACAGGTCTCGCGCTGATTGTTGGCGAGATCACCACCAAGGCGATCGTGAATTATGCGGACGTGGTTCGCAAAGCGATCGTCGATGTCGGGTATACCGATGACGAATGGGGTATCAACGGCAACAGCTGCAACGTGATGGTGGCGCTCGATCGCCAAAGCCCTGATATTGCGATGGGTGTCAACGACGACTCCAACAAGGGCAAAGACATCGGCGCCGGCGACCAAGGCCTCATGTTTGGCTACGCATGCAACGATACTCCAGAGTTGATGCCGCTCCCAATCGCTCTCGCTCACCGAATCACCAACCGATTGACCGAAGCTCGCTTCAATAAGGATGTGGATTGGCTTCGCCCGGATTCGAAGAGCCAAGTCTCCGTCGTTTACGACGATTTCACTCCGATCGGTATCAACAACGTGGTGGTTTCCACTCAGCACGCTCCGACGGTAACCCAACAGGAAATCCGCGACTACGTTATCGAGAAGATCGTCAAGCCATGCTTGCCCCCAAAGATGATCACTCCGGAGATCGTTTACCACATCAATCCAACCGGAAACTTCGTGGTCGGCGGCCCTCACGGCGATAGCGGCTTGACCGGACGCAAGATCATCGTAGACACCTATGGCGGTTGGGGACGTCACGGCGGTGGCGCTTTCAGCGGCAAGGATCCCACCAAGGTGGACCGAAGCGCAGCGTACATGGCTCGCCACGTTGCCAAGAACATCGTTGCATCTGGATTGGCCGATCGATGCGAAGTGCAACTCGCCTACGCGATCGGTGTGAGCAAGCCAGTTAGCGTTCGTGTTGATACCCAAGGTTCTGGCAAGGTCGACGACGCAAAGATCTGCGAAGTCGTCCAAGAGTTCTTCGATCTCACCCCTCGCGGAATCATCGAATACCTCAATCTTCGCCGACCGATCTACACCAAAACTTCCGCTGGTGGTCACTTCGGACGCGACGAAGCAGATTTCACTTGGGAAAGCACTGCTCGCGCTCGGGAGTTGGCCCAAGCCGTCAAGGGTGGCGCTCTCGCTGGGGCTTAGTCGGTCGCCCCTCTCAGACGGAACCGATCGTCGAGCGTGTTCGACATTCCGTCCGGGAAACGACCTATAGCTCTTTCGCTCCAACACTCCTAGAAACCTCGGTGGCCATGGCCGCCGAGGTTTTTCCATAGAACGGCGACATGAAAGCTCCTGGCCAAAAATCGAACAAGCTTGTTACCATCGGCAAGCTCGTGATCCTGGTTGCGATTCTGACTTGGATCGTTTCCACCTTCCCCAAGAAGGACTGGGATACATTGGTCTCCCAACCCAAGGATTGGTCGCTGCTGGGCATGGCGCTGCTCATCGTTCTGGTCGCCCACTTGATCACCTTTTGGCGATGGCAGATCCTTGTCAATGCGCTCGGCGTTCCGATGTCATTGCTCGAAGCGATCCGGCTCGGGTTTCTCGGAACCATGCTCAATATGGTCAGCGTCGGAGCCGTCGGTGGAGACCTTTTCAAAGCCATCGCTGCCGCTCGAAAGACCGAGAAGAAACGCGCCGAAGTCGTCACGTCCGTGCTTGTCGATCGCGCGATCGGACTCTTAGGCCTGATCATCGTCGCAGCAATCAGCTTATCCTTCCCGTTCGAACTGACCGCACAACTGCAGTGGATTCATCGCGGTGCAGTCACCCTAGCCTTGATCGGATTGGCCGTCATCGCAGCCATCGTCATCTTCGGTCATCATCTCCCCATCAAGCAACTCAACCGCATTCCAGGAATTGGGCATCTTCTCTACCGGATTGCAAACGCATGCATGGTGTTCCAAGGCCGACCGATCTTGGTGCTCCAGATGCTGCTCGCGACGCTCGTCGTTCACTCCTTCTCGACCACCGCCGCATGGTTTGTGTCGCGAGCTCTCTACGCAACCGCACCGACACTCGCACAGCACTTCCAAGCCATCCCGCCGGCGCTGGCAGCTGCGACATTGCCGTTGACCCCAGGTGGAGTCGGCGTGCAAGAAGTCGCCATTCAAACACTCTTTAACGAAGTCGAAGGAATCCCAGAAGGATTCTCAGGACTCATCGTAGCAGCCATGATACGCGTGATCCTGATCATCATCGCTCTCATCGGCGCCGCAGTCTATTTTACTGGCAACGAACGCAGATGGATCGAAGTCGACGACGGGGCGGTCGCCCCTGATCCATCTCACACATAGGCACCAAGGAACTGAGTCAGACTAGAGGAGACCGGACCGATATTGCGTATCCGGTCGCCCGACGACTTCTCACCTTTTCTTTGCGTTTGGACGCCACTCCAAACGAGTTTTCCATCG
>CAITIE010000105.1 GCA_903892355.1 uncultured Pirellula sp.
CATAAAACGACTCCCGAGGCGCTCTTTTATTTTCGAAGGCGTCCAGCATGTCCTGAAACATTTCGGTGTATCCCAGCGCACTGGCTTCGTCACCGACTGGAAACAGCCACCCCGACGAACTCTCTGATTTTTCCGAAACGTATTTCGCGCTTCCGATCGAAGAAAAGACTTCGAATCCAGTCCGTAGCCAATGGTTGAGCCAGATTGTTCCTTCGGTTCCAGAGATTTCATCTCGCAAATCCATGCCTCCGCGGAATGACCAGCTGACTTCGAATTGACCGATCGCCCCATTCTCGTAACGAACCAACCCGATCGCATGATCTTCGCTATCGATCGGATGAACTTGGGTGGCCCCCCAGCAGACAACTTCGACAGGACGGATTTCTTTACCGATGAAGGAGCGTGCGATTTCGATGCAGTGGCACCCCATGTCGATGATGGCGCCACCTCCCGCGGTCGCTTTGTCCCAAAACCATGCTGAGTGGGGCCCGGGGTGCGTTTCACGCGAGCGGACCCAAAGGATTTTCCCGAGGCTTCCAGAGTAAACGGTATCTAAAGCTTTGAGCGTCTTTGGCGTGTAGACGAGATCCTCGAGGTACCCATGAAAAACCCCTGCTTGTTCCACCGCCTCGAGCATCCGCTGAGCTTCGTTGGCGTTGCGTCCCAATGGCTTAGTGCACAGAACACCTTTTCTAGCACGCGCAGATTCTAATACCGCGTCCTCGTGCATGTGGTTCGGCACGGCCACAACCACCAGTTCCGCATCGGCGTCGTGGATCGCTTCGGTTAGGGAAGTCGTCGCCCGAGGCACATTCCATCGTTCGGCATACGATTGCGCACGCTCAATCGATCTTGAATACACAGCGCAGATTTGATCCCGGCTGCGATGCCCAAGGAGAGATTGTGCGTAGAAATCGGCGATCAAACCAGCGCCGAGCATTGCTATTTTGACCATAGAACGTTGTCCATGTTTTTCGGTAAAAGCCAGATCCGTCTTTGATGGGGAGGCGATGCGCTTTCATGCGACTTAAAGTCATTCAGTGCAGAGTGTATCGAGGACCTCGTTGACACGATCATCCGTCCAAAGCGCTAACGGGGAATAGCTTGGATGCCGTCCATTCGCAATATATGGGTCGTTGTGTTTTGTGTTGTAGCAGCAGATCAAGGACCAACGCGGATCCTCGCTTTCATTTTTACTAGAACAATGGAAGAGGTTACCGTGAAAAAAGAGCGCGTCGCCTGGTTCCATTTCGCAGTAAATCAATTCGTGGCGTTTGGCTGCTTCGGCTACCCGTACCGGATCCGCACCCCTTTGATCCCCCGTCGTCGCATGGTCCACACGTCCGATTGTGTGCGAGCCACGGAGAACTTGCAAACATCCATTGGCCCGTGTCGCTCGATCGACTGCGATCAGGCAACTGGCCATGTCTGGGTACAAGCATCCGTTGGAGTACCAGTAACCGTAGTCCTGGTGCCATTCCCAAGCCCCACCGACTCGCGGCTCTTTGAGCATCATCTTGTGATGGTAATGATAGACCTCATCGCCAAGTAGATGCGCCATCGTACCAGCAACCCGCTGCGAGCGAACGATGGCGGTGTAAGGAGATTCGTCATCGAGGTCGTTTCTGAGTGACAGCTTGCTCTCTCCACCGGTTGCGTCGCGCCGCACGTAGGCAGCGTCCGCGAGTGCTCGGTCCGAACGCGCATACCGAAGCATTGCGTGCATTGTTTTTGGATGAAAAAGCCCCTTTGCGAGAAGGAATCCATCGGTGTCGAAAGCGCACTTTGCATCGGCTAGATTCATCAGCATTTCTCACTTATCCATTGATCGAGGATTCTCACGAGCCCGCACCGATCAATTTTCGGTCGCGATGAATCAAGGTGTTGGAGGGTTCGGAAGCGACATCGAGGACCTTGCGAGCCGATTCGGAGCCTGTTACCGGCAACATCTTCGCGTCGATCAGTCCCAGTTGCGCCAATACGGTCGCTTGATCCC
>CAITIE010000106.1 GCA_903892355.1 uncultured Pirellula sp.
AAGGAGTAGCTTGGCCCGGCACTCCAGCGAGAACCTGCTGATACAGGCGGTTCATAGCCCCCAGGAACTTGGCATCGGGCTTCCCTGACGAGAAGTTCAGATAACCGAGGACTTGGCATAGATCCTCTTCTTTTGCAGTCTCTGAGATTTCGACGGTCACGGGGGCCCTCACCTGGGGATTAATTGGGCGTAATCGTATGTCCAGGTGCCCGATCGCGGAAGTGCTTTTCGGCCCGTTATACCCCCTATAAAAGCCACCTTTCCCCCCGTGCATGAGCATTTGCGCAAGGGAAGCCGCTAGGAAACAGGTCTGGCATTGGTCGCGGGATTCGCCTGAAGGCTGTTACCCACGAAAAAAAACCGAGCGAATATGTACTCGCTCGGCTTTGGAGAAATTTATTGAGCCAGTCGTCAGCGGTGTGTTCGTCAGCGGTGTGTTCGTCAGCGCTGTAATCGTCAGCGCTGTATTGCGGAGGACGAAGGCATGCGAAACTAGTTGCCGAACGGATCGTCGCTGGCAGGTGGAGGATTGTTGTTCCCTCCGAACGGATCGTCTGCGGCAGGAGCGTCGTTTCCTGGTTTCGGAGCATCGCCCGAGAACGGATCGTCGCTAGGTGCTGGAGCCTTCTTTGCTTCCTCAGGCATTGGAACAGGCGTTCCCTTGTTCAATTCCGAGTTGTCCTTGAAGGGATCGTTGGCACCTGGGACCGGAGCGGGGGCAACGTCTGGAGCGCGAGGTGGTACTACGACCGAGCCTGAACGGAGAGACTCGTCATACCGCATCTTCTGCATTTCGAGGTACTTGCTTCGGGAGGCTAGCCGAGCTTTGCGACGAATGCCTTCGATCTGGCATCGGACCGCTCCTTGAACGCGCTCGAGAGACTTGCCGACATTCACGACCTTCTTGCCATCAATCTCCAACTGTGCCGCTTGTTCAAAATCGGATTGCCCTGCTTCAGGACTTCCGGAGATTGCTGCTTGGCACAAGCCACGGAAGTAGTAGGCGCGAGGATCGGCGCTTCCTGCAGCGATGACGTCATTGAGGATCTGCTCAGCCTTGGTCACGTCCCCGCGGTAGTATTCATGGATCGCTCGGCCGTACATCTCGTCCAGTGGGTCTTGGGCAAAGGAAGGGATAGCCGCAAATGCGGCGAGCGCGAAACCTGTCAAAGTGGTGAATCTGAATTGCATAAGTTCATTGGTCCGTAAAAACATCGGGATGGCCCTAACGATTGGGTTTTATACTACTTGCCGGCCGCTTAGTTGCAAATAAATTGCCGATTCCTCGTTCATTTGCTCTTCGGGACTGAAAGATCGAAGGCTGGGGAACGAATTCGGGGGATAACTAGGCTGGGTTGAGCGGGCAGGGGTGAGTTGCTAGGGGTGAGCGTCTGGGGGATCACGGAATCCAGTACGGGGAGCGGGATGGTTTTTCGAGTTTTGGCGAGAGTTCTGGCCGGTTTTAGAGGGGTTTGGAGGGTCTCGGTGCGGGCGATTTGTTTGGTCCTGCTCCTGAGCGTGGTCGCGACCGTGCCGATCCTTCAATTTGCAAGTTTAGGTTACATGCTGGAGTCGGCCAGCAGAATCGCGCGAGGGATGCCACTCCGCTCCTGTTTTCCTGGGGGGGAAACCGCTAAAAAGATGGTCCTGAGCGGTCTTTTTCTCGCCGTTTCATGGTTGCCGGTTTGGCTTGTGACCGATTGGGGGTATAGCGCCGAACTCATGGATCCAGGATCTACGTTTGCGCTTCGATTTCGGGTAGGTGCTAGGGTGCTGGCAGTTCTATGGGTCGTTTGGTCAGGATGGGCCCTTTTCCGAGGCGGTCGCTGGTATCACTTTTTGTGGCCGGCTCCGAAGCGTTTTATGAGGACTGTCTTTCGACTCGAATCATGGCGAGAACTCGAAGATCGGTGGTGGGATTTGGTGGTCTCGCTACGGCTTACGTATCTGATGAAGCTCGGATTCTATGCTTCGATCGGCGCGTTGCTTTGGTTGCTGATACCCGCTGTGCTGATCATTGTTGCCCTCAATGGCGGTGCTAACAGCCCAAGCAACGGCTCAAATCCGGAGGGGTTTCTCGGGTTGATCGGGCTCCTCGGTGCGATCAGCATGTGGTGGGTTCTTCAAAAACTGCCTTTCCTTCAAATCCATATGGTTAACGAAGGCAAGTTGCGAGCGATGTTGGATCGTGCAGCGATTCGGAATGCATTTCGGAGGGCGCCGTGGGCCTTTTGCATTGCGATGGTGGTTCTCGTCCTCCTTTCCATTCCGCTCTACCCACTGAGGATCGAGTCGATCCCGTCCCAGCTTCGATGGGGGCTCGCTCTCTTTTTCGTTCTTTTCATGTTCCCAACCAAACTTCTGGTTGGTTGGGCGCTTCGACGGAGTCTCACTAGGACCAAACCGGTTCATTGGTTTTGGCGTTGGATGGCTTGGGTCCCTATGGTCGGCTCGATCGCAGTCTACGTGGGATTTTTATACCTTGCGAAGTTTACTCTTTGGGAAGGAGCCGCAAGTATCCTGCTGCAGCATGCGTTTCTACCACCCGTCCCGTTCTATTTACGATAGAGTTCTATTTACGATAGAGCAACGAATGTTTTACGAAATGCGACTTAAGTCGTTCATTCATGTTTTTCGTTTTATCGCACGAAAAGACGCTCAACGAGGTGGGTTGCAACAAGCCTGATACGGTAGAGTCGCATCAGGGCATTTCGGATCAATTGGCGGATAGGCATCGTTGGAAGCGCGGATGCCTTTTGAATATCCTCTGGGCCATGCGGCCAGTCGCGAATGCGTTCGACGTAGCGTTCGACCCATGATGTTTCGTTGGGAAAGAGTGTAATTCTTTCCAGCCATCGTTCTGGGATGCCTTGCACACCACGCTGAATACCACATAAGCAACCTGCTATTGTTGCCGCATTGGACATGTTCCCACCCAATCGGAGAATCTGGGTGATGCAGCGTTCGTAGCTCTGGGGAACTCTCGCCCATGCGTAGATTGCGATCAATGCGCTATCGACCATGTTGCCATTGAGCCCGTTCGGGTATCCGAGGCTTGCGGCAGCTTTGGTGAGTGAACAACGATCTTTAAAGAGCTTCTCGAGCATCTCTAAACGTACGTTGATGCCTTCATCCTTCGTCGCCCTCAGCAGCATCGGAAAGATTTCTGGATTGGAAACCGCGTAACGCGTGCGATGCATCTGTGCCATCTGCGCTGCGATCGCGACGAGCATTGCTGCTTGGCAGACGTTGTCATCACGACTTGAAAGTAGGGTTGAGCGTTGAACCCATCGGAGTGCGGAATCGTTGTGGCCTTGGAGGACGACGCTCAAAAGGCTAGCGCGCACCATAGGGTCGTTCCCATACGATGCGATCAAGTGATTCCTCGATTGGGTGACGGTACGGTAGATCCATGAAGCGATCGAGCGGATCGGCTGGGATAAACGATACCAATTCAATCGACGACGCAGCGCATCGGCAAAATCGTCGACACCCGCGCGCGACCGCAATACCGATTGGATCGTCATGAGCTGAGAATGCGTTCGATGGTTCGGCCAAGCCCGCGGAGGAAGTCGGAATTTTTTGGAACGTCGCAAACGTCGCAGCGCGGTTTTTCGGTCCAAGGTTCGATGGACTTGGCTGAGGGCTTCCGCAGTGGCGCCTCCCAGAAGCACTCCGGCGATGGCTTCTTCGCGGCGGGCTGTCGGAATGATGGTCGACCAAGAGATCGGAGACTCACCCGGGCTGCGACCTTGTTCGCGCACCGAAAGTGTGGCTCCTCGTGAAGTTCGTGGGTACGATTCTGGGGGTGACATCGGAATCGGTGGTCGTAGGTTCAAATCGTGGGCGTTTGGGTGTGAGCTTATCCAGGGGAGAGTCGGATCGACGGCAGGGTCGGATCGACACACCCACGTGTTTAGGAATGCCAAAGCACTTTTCAGCGAAAATCGCAGTCAAGTTTGCAGGCTGGATCCGCTAAAACTAGCCTACGCACAATCAGTCCCGATCCCACGGAAATCCGACCAACATGTTGCCGCTATGTTAGGCTTAATGCGTCACAACTGCTACAATCGGTGCAAAGGTCAGAGGTCGACTCCCTCCCGATCCATCTCCAGCAAAGAACATCTGAGGTTGCCATGCGTTCTCAAAACTCACGACGTCGATTTTTGGTCCAAGCGATATCCGGTAGCGGCGTTGGGTTGTGGATGGCTCGCACGGCGTGGGGGAATTTCATTCCGCCAACAGCAGCGCAGACCAAAGGTCCTTTCTACCCGGTACCAGAGATCGAAAAGCAAAAGTACTTCGATGCGGATCTCACGCGTTTGGATGCCAAATCTCCGGTTGCCAACGGAGAGCAAATCGCAGTGCGAGGGGTTATTCTGGATATGGATGAGAAGCCCCTCGACCAGGTGATCGTAGAGGTGTGGCAGGCGTGCGAGACAGGGCGGTACAATCATCCGCAAGACCGCAACGATCGGCCGATGGATCCTAACTTTCAGTACTGGGCACGAATGGTCACAGGTCCCGATGGGACGTTCTCGATCCGAACCATCCTGCCTGGTAAGTACCCCGGACGAACGCCTCACTTGCATTATCGGATCGTTGCACCGAATCGAAGTGAGCTCGTAACACAGATGTACTTCGAGGCGAACCAAGAGTGGAATCGCAAAGATGGCATCTTTATGGATCTCAAGCCTGAGCAGCGGGCGGCGGTAACGATCGGGTTGGCAAAAAAGCCGATCGCAGCGAATGATCCCAAAAGTGAACAACTTCCAACGGGAGATTTCCGGATTGTTTTGGGGCCTCGCAGCGACTCGAAATCAACCCAGCCTATGTAGTTCGATCACCGTTTCCGGTGGCGGCTTTTCGATTATCCAGGGGCGACCAAAACCGCCTTTTAGCTACACTTGGTTCGGCGTTTGCGTCGAATCCAGCCCAAGCAGCCTCCGGTTGAGACCACGCTTAGAAGTGCAATAGACGATGGCTCTGGCACGCCAGCAGCAAACGTGAACACGCCAGTTCCGGATAGATTGCCAAGAGTTTTGTGATTCCCGGAAATCCCTAATTCAACTTGGTAGATTCCTTCTCGCGAAAACCCCAAAAAGAAGTGCTCGTGCCCACCTGCAGTTTGCGTGAACGCGTCAGCGACGGTTATCCCGTCGCTTGTCGCGAATCGGACGGTGGGAGTCCCAAAGGACTCGGACCAGAGCGAAAAATTTCCTCCCGTTGGAGCCGAAACCACGGAAACGAGGTTCCAGGTCAATTGCCCGTTCCAGTCGGCCGGATCCAAGTCCTCGAGTCCCCAACCTAAGAACGGCTTGTTCGGTTCAACAAAGTCCGCCAAGTACCAAATGCTGTCGGTGGGGGCACCTAAAAAATCCCAAGACGAACCGCTTGGCCTCAGGATGGGTGGGCCAGCAACAAACACACTGTGGTCGGTGGGCGCATACTCACCCGCTGGAATCGTTCCTCCGCCAGCCGCATCGACAGCGTCTTCAAAGTGAAAGTGCAGTTCGAGCTCATTGGTGTTTGTGAGCGCAACCCCAATATCACCGTGCCCGCCGATCCAAAGGTCTGCTTTTGCTGGATTAGAGATTGCAAACCCACACCAAAATAATCCTAAAACTAGGCAAAATCTCATGCTGGAACCCCTCGAACGGTCAATTGGAAAGTTTTCTTTTGCAATTTAGTTGCATCTGGTGTTTGTGTCAAGTGAATTCCTATTGCACAAGCAGGGTTTTTCGCGTGCAATAGAAGTGTCGTTTTTAAAAAGGGCGGTATCGAGGGCGAGAAAGGTGGGGCGGGAATGAGTATGCAAAAGAATGGTACTGCCATTAGGAAGGCGTTTACGTTGGTTGAGTTGCTCGTAGTCATCGCAATCATCGGTTTACTGGTTGGGTTGCTACTGCCTGCTGTGCAGGCAGCACGTGAAGCAGCAAGGCGGATGCAGTGTTCGAGTAATATTCGGCAACTGGCATTGGCGATTCATAACTATGAATCTGCATTTAAAACGATGCCTCCAACGATTACAGGCTCGGGAGTACCTGGAGATCCTCGAGGTAGCGGTCTGTACAGTTGGTTAGCGATGATTTTGCCCCATGTGGAGCAGGGGCCTCTTTTCAGTCGATTGGACTTTTCTGTACCGATGACCAGCGCGATTGTTGGCAGCACTCCCAATTATCTGAAGCTAGAGATTCGTTCGGACCATCGAAACGCAACGGTGGCTGGAACCCGAGTTTCGACGTTCTTGTGCCCATCAGATCCGTGGTTGCAGACGACTTACGCTGGCACCGCTTCGCCGGCTCCGGGAAGTTATGCGGGAAACCTTGGTTGGGTACGGCAAACAACTGGAACACAGGGGCTGGATCCGCAATTGCTCCAAACCAATGGGGCGATGCCAATTGCGAATCCAGCGGATACAAACCGATCGTGGTATAAGTCCACAATGTCCTTTCGGGACTTTACCGATGGAGCATCTAATACGGCGATGCTCTCGGAGAGGGTGATCAACAGTCTTGTTCCCGTCCGAGGAGGTTTTGGCTTCTATATGCCTAAAGGGCCCAGCAGTGTGATGTCCTACTGCGGCGGTTCGGGTGCAACGCGTTCGTTGCCGCAGTGGGTTGCTTATTGTGATGGAGTTACTACTCCAGATCCTGTTTACTCAGCTCCACACGGAAAAGCTTGGATTTCTGGATTAACCCTTGCAGGTAATCTGTACATGCATGTTCTGATGCCCAATAAAAGGAATTGCCACGTATACGGTGGTGAGGCGAACGGTAACAACATGGTAACGGCCAGTAGCATGCACGGGAGTGGCGTGCATGTAGTTGCGGCAGATGCACACGTTGACTATGTAAGTCTTTCGGTAGATTCAAAAGTTTGGTGGGAGATGGGCTCGAGAAACGGTGGGGAATCAACTTACCGACCCGAATGAAGGCGGTTTGGTTTACGCTGCTATCCTGATGTGCATATCGAGGCTGTTCAACAACGATTAGCCATTTTCAAGTACCCATTGCGCAGCGAAACAGTTCAGTTCCGCCGCATTGGCCAGATTCAGCTTGATCTTCAGCTTCTCGCGATACGTATCGATGGTGTGAACGCTGAGAAACAGCTTTTTGGCAATGGCGCCCGTCGTGTTGCCTTGCCCGATCAATGTAAGCACCTCCAATTCCCGATCGGATAGGTTTTCTACGGGAGACTTGCCCGGTTCGACCATTCCCCCGATATGGCTTTTGAGGATCCGGTCGGTCATCTCTGGGCTTAAATAAGTCTTTCCCTCGAGCACCGTATGAATGGCGGTGATCAATGTCTCGCGTGCTGTCTGTTTATTGAGATACCCCATCGCCCCAGCTTGCAAGGATCTCTCGGCATATACGCCTTCATCGTACATGGAGATGACAAGCATTTTTATTGTTGAGTTGCGTTCGCGAAGTCGTTTGATGAGATCGATCCCATGCCCGGTTTTTAGCGATATGTCGACAATCACCAAGTCAGGGCAGAGTTCACTGATGAGTTGCAGCGCTGGTTCGACATCGTCGGCCTCTCCGCACACAGCGAGTCCAGGTTCGTGGGAGATTTGCGTGGCCATTCCGTCGCGCAACATGGGATGGTCGTCGACGATAAAGATCCTGGCGGTATGCGACTTGTTATTTTTGTTGTTGGGCATGCCATTCTTCATTGTGAATCCCTCCTCGAAAGACTTTGCAAGCCAACAGAGTTCCACCGTTTTCGACAGGTGCGATGCTCAGATTACCACCAATTAGTCCAGCGCGATACTGCATCGTCTTGAGTCCCATGCCGGTCTTTGATGTTGGGGGATCGAAACCGCAACCATCATCGGCAACCTTGAGTACGAGATGGCCATTTTCAACTCCGAGTTCGATGAGTATATGCTCAGGCTTTGCGTGTTTTAAAGCATTGGTAACGGCTTCTTGTGCGATTCGATAAAGATGCGTTGCGGTGCTGCTGTCGGAGATAGTGATTGGTTCTTCGCATTTGAAGGCGCAATGGACCGATTTCAAATTGTCTGTCCTCGCAGCCAACTCACGTAAAGAATCCATGAAGCCGTTGGAGTCGAGTCGGGTAGAAACCAAATCCTTCGAGATGTCGCGGATTTCCTGGTGGGCACGCGTCAATCCGGCGAGTATCTTGCGCGAAAGATCCCTGAAGGGTTCGACAATACCTGCAGGAATCGACTGTGACTCACGATTGAGGTTATTGAGAAGTGTCTGCGCCAGCATCCCAATACCTGCTAGTTCCTGTTGAACACTGTCATGCAGATCTTGTCCGATACGGAGTTGCTCATTATCGGCGATGGACAAAATATCTCGCTGGAGGTTCTTGCGCTCGCTGATATCTCGGATAATCCCCGTGAACAGTCCCAACTGGCCCACTTCACTAACTGCCAGATCGACGGGAAAGATCGTACCGTCCTTACGTTTTCCCATCGCCTCGCGACCGCTCCCGATGATCTTCGCTTCCCCGGTGGCAAGGTATCGCTTCAAATATTGTCCATGTTCATGGCTATACGGGGTCGGCATGAGAATGCTTACATTTTGGCCGACCAATTCGTTGGGGCCATATCCAAAAATACGCTCCGTCGCAGGATTTGCTGAGACCATGATCCCACGTTGATCAATGGTGATGATCGCATCGGAAGCAGTGCTAAGAATCGCTCGCAATTGCGCTTCCCGTGCCCTCAATGCATCTTCTGCGCATTGGGTCTCGTTGGTTTTTGGAGCATCGTCGCTGCGATCTGACGGGGAGAGTAAGGAATCATCTGGGCGCATGGGGGGCTCTGGATACTCTACCAAAGTCTGGAGTCAGGGTGGTTTCCATGCGGTTGGTTCGCTCGCATGAATTCGCTCGCATGAAAACGATTAGTCCTTCAACGATAACGCCCTCTACCGGAACAGCTTTGGCGCGAATTCCCTTAAGATATTCGCGCCAGACGATCCACGTATGGGGCGCCGTCCCGTTCAGTATACTCGACATCGAATTGGTGACGGCGGAACATATCCACGGTCGGTTGCGATGTTTTCACCGGAAAATCGTCTTTGCCAGTGGCGAACCAGAAAACCTTGAGATCTTTCTTGAGTCCGGTGTCGTCGAGGATCCGAAAGGTAACGCGACCCTCGCCCACTTCGGGGGAAACAACCCACGGTCCTTGTTGGAACTACGCATGGATCGATGCAGTGAGACTGAAGAACAGTGCGAGTCCGCCTAGGATCCCAAGAGAACGTGCGAGTAAGCTATTGAAGAGTTGCATGTCATCTACGCTGAATAAAGATTGACGTAGCGATGCGTACCGACCTTTTAGCTGCCGATGAACAACCAAGCGGCAATGATCGCAAAATGCCTGCGATGTCTTAGTTTGCTAACGGGGTTCTCGGGAAGTGCTTCACGCCTGGGAATGTGGCGATAACCGATCGCCCAATCCATTCCATCGCGTGCGTCCACATCATGTTCTCATCGGCGAATACCAACTGCGGTATAGCAGGCATCACGTGCCACTCGCCTGCAACAATCTCTTCTTCGAGTTGCGATTTGCTCCATGTCGCATGCCCGATAAACCAACGTAGATGTTCCGGAGTGAGCGTCGCCAACTTCTTCAATGTGTCGACTTGCGCGGACATATAAACGCCGTGATCATTGCCCCCCTCAGCGAGCGTTGAATCGTTGTGCAGCGCGACAATGGGGCCATTCTGAGGTCCACCGAAATTGAAGTGGAACGGCGGCAAATGAGTTAAGTCGGTTCCTTGGAACTCTTGGCTGCCAAGCAACGCGGCCAGGACTGGTTTGGGATCGATCGCCATCGGTCGATTCAGCATGATGCCTACGGTCGAATCATCGCTATGCTCAACAATCAAGCAGACAGCGTTGGCGAAAAGAGGATCGGTCACCGACGGCGTGGCCGCCAAAATGCAGCCCGCCAACGAAACCCGGTCTGGCGCTTCGCTTTGGTTTGATTTGGAAGGAATCCTGCTCATATCAGCAAAACCCGTAAAGAATGACTCGCGACAACACCCAAAATTGACAGCCAGCGGCTGAAACTGTGTTTCAATTGTGCAATTGTCGTGCCAATGGAATAGACGTTCGTCGGACCGACAAGGTTCGCGTTTCGCGGTAACTCGGTTGTCTTCACTCGTTTTTTGAAGTCTTGACGGGATTACGACGCTTGGGCCATTTGAGCCAAACCAGTAGGCCTGCCACGGCCACCGCTGTGATGAGGACCCATGTCCACTCGGTTCGCTTGCCGATCTCCTCCGCGATCGGTTTGGCGATTTGGCTGCTCGCGACCTCGGCCACTTGGATCGCACCGTCTAGGAAGGGCTCGGGGTTGGCGACGAAGGCGGCCAGCGTGGTTCCGGTGAGCAGGGCGAGTTTGTTTCGCCAAACGAAGTCCATAGCGCGATCCCCGTACTTGCCAAGGATCGCCAACACATCGGTATTGGTGGCGAGTGAGCGAGTGCTCGGGTCTTCAGCGAGGATCGCCAGGCGGCGTCCTCCTTGCGCGGTCAATTGATTCAATGCGGCCACCGATGGCTTTCCCGATTGCGCTAAAACTTTCTCGGCGATGGTTCCGTGACGCATCAGCGATACTCCAGCATCATCCCCCAGGTTCGCGATGAGACTTCGCCGAGCTGGGTTCTGAACCGCCCAAATTGCGTCGTCACCGTGGCGCGCCAGCATGCGAGCAACCACGACCGACTCTTCACCCGCTTCCTCCATCAACGTCACTGCCCGCGGTCCAACGCGAGTGATTGCTTCGCTCCCTTCTGTCCCCAGTTTCGCCAGCAAAGGCTGCACCCGTGTCGCCAAACGGTCCGCGCCTTCCTCAGCAACTTCTTTGGTGAACTTCTTAGAAATCTGTTCGACCAGTTCGCGAGCCACCGACAATTTGCCTTGGCCATAGACCGGTGCTGCAGAAACAGAGATGCCCATCCATGCCGTGATGATCGCTACAGGAAGGATCGCAACCGGCATGACCGCGATGGGTCGATCCCCAATGCTGCGACTTGTTTGATGATCACTTCGATGACCACTTCGTCTGCGCATGTTGTCTTGTTGGTCCTGCATCGCCCAATTCTCCTTGTCATCTGACTGGCTGTCATTCGCGTGGCTCACACTCCCGTGGATCGTCAATTTCCCGGGATCCGTGTGCCAGTCGGTGGTGCCGCTGCGTTGTTCTAATTTAGTGCGTTTTGTAGCATCTCGTCCACTGCGGTTCGTCGTACCGCCTCGCGTTCCAAAGCAATCTTGCGAAACAAACCGCGAAGTCCGGGGGTTTGTTCATCTCCATCGCAGATCAGTTGATGGAGGGATCCTAAATGATCTGCTAGTTGGAGGGCGAGTTCGATTTCCGGATCAGCCCACCAATCCCACAATCGCGTCACCAATTGGTCGACCACCAAGCTTGCCAATAATCCAACTCCTAAAGTAGCCCAACTCGACGCGGCCCCTGCGCTTAAAATGCCACCGGAGACTCCGAGCCTGATGGCTACCTGCGCTAATACTTCTCCAGCCAGCAGCGATACCAATTGCGTGTTTACATTAGCATATAGATCGCTTCCTGCTTTCTCGGATGCGTTTGAGAGCGCTTCGTCGAACTTGGTTGATAGCGTCTCTTGATCGATCCCATGCAAGCTCTCGAAACCAGGCAGATCCTCGATATCGGCTCTCATATCGACCAGCATTTCGTTTTCGATGTCTCGAACTCGAAGGATGTAATCACGGATCGTCTGTTCGATCGCCCGTTCCAAGTCCCGCGACGATAAAACTTTGGATTCGAACTCCTGCTTCAAGAATGCTTCGTGCTCACCTCCACGACGCAGCGGGATGGCATCCAAAACCATTTTCCATTTGCTGGTCCCGCCAAGGCATACCGCAGTGAATGGGAGTATCCCATCGTGGGCTTTGGCAAAGAGGGGATCGATGCTGGGGAAGTCGTTCAGTGCCAGTTCTTCGGTCCGCTCCTTGGCTCGCAGCAAGTGAACTGCCAGCCGCTGCTTGGCCTGTGCAATCCTTTCCTCGCGACTCGGAGGAGGCGGTTCCACCGCAACCATCGAAACCGTTTCCCGAGTGGAGGCGTTCCTTGCTCCGTTCCAAAAATAACCAAGTGAGCCAACGAAGCAGATCGTGGCCAGTAGCAGCCACCCGAGGTTGCGTTTCCAGTTTCTGGCAAGTTTCATAACCCGATTCCAGTTGCTTGCGGCATGCCCGTAGGTTGCATATCTGTGCAATGCATTATGAACGTTACGAACCCTAAAAACGGACCTGAGTTCCTGGCGTTCCCTTGTTTCAATCCAGTTTGGTTCACCATCTGCGAATCGTTTTCTCGATCGAGATTATTGGTTCGTATGGGTCCAAGAACACCTATCCGCGACCTTTCCAAGTATCGACCTAGCACATGGATGTGCTATCGGATTATTTACCGAAGCCACCATGGTTCCAAATTTTATTCAGAAGCCGATCGGCGCCGTAACTCTATTGGGAACCGCCATCGGGGCTCCCTACGCGATTTTTGAGACCGACGCGGGGACTTCCGCACGGGTGGTGGTTCAGCAGTGGATGGACCCAGCCACGGCCCCCGCAGCTCCCTCTTGGGCTGGGGATCCCAATCAAATGCCCGCCGTTCCGGCGGCAGCCCAAGTCAATTCCTTTCCGATGACAGGCGCTTGGACAGTTCCAACGGGCACGCCTATTGCCGGGGGGGCTGTTCCTCCCGTTGCGAATGCCTACCCGGGCACGAGTTACCCCGGAACCATCTATCCAGGGGCTGCGCCGAGTCCGTTCGGAGCTGTGGTTTCCCCGGTTGCGACTTCTTCACCGGTAACAACTGCGGTTCCTGCTATTCCCTCGGCAGCGGGAAACGGCCAAGTTTTCTTTTCAGGAAGTGCTCCGTCACAGTATGCCGCAAGTCCCCAATACGGTGCTAGTCCACAATACGGTGCTAGTCCCCAATACGGTGTTAACGCACCAGAGGGGAATCCTACTCTTGGTCCTGCTGCAGGTGCTGGCCCAGGTCCAAGCTTGAGCGGGGGCGAAATCCATGATTTACGAGAAGTCGTACGGTTTGATATTACTCCTGCGCAAGTGACCCAGCGTTTTTCACGGGTTACCACCGTATTGTCGAATGTGCAGATGGATGGACTGCGAGTACCCGTTGTCACTGGAACGTTGCCGACCGATATCGCTGGCACCCTCACGTACTATTTCGATGCCAACAAAACGGTCCAACGCATCCAGCTTCACGGGACCACTGGCGACCCTTCGTTGATCGCAAACCTTATGGTTGAGTACTACCGATTGAAACCGGAACAGAGCCTCGGTGGGCAGCTTTTTACGACGCGATGGAACAACCGAGTGACCAGCGTCATGCATGTCACACCGGCACCGGTGGTTTACGCAGGGGCCAGCAACGCGAGATTCGCGGTTTTTCTGGAGCTGAATCAGCCTTCGAGCCAATACGCGCTGAGCGAAGAGGCATCGCAAACGCTTGGGCAGACGCAAGCGACCCAGCGTTGGTGATTTTGGGTTGGGTATCCTGGGTTTGCATTCTTTTGCCGAAGGACTGGGATTTGGACAGTTCTGCGACATCCTCTTCCTAAGAATGCCTCTTTTTTGTCCAGACGATTCTCATTCCTGTGAGGCAATCTACCATGGTATTGGTCTCTGCGGTTCGCCCCAATTGACCCAATTACTCCATCGGTCGTCCTAGAACGTCTGACGTTTCATGAAATCACGCAACCATCGCAGGCTCGCGTTTACGCTTGTTGAACTGCTCGTCGTCATCGCCATTATCGGGATCTTGGTTGGCCTGCTGTTGCCGGCTGTACAAGCGGCTCGCGAGGCGGCCCGCCGGATGTCCTGCAGCAATAACATTCGGCAGCTGGGATTGGCGATGCACAACTATGAAGCTGCGGTCAAGCGGATTCCGCCGAGCGCTTGCATCAACCCCAAGGTTACGACGAATGCATCGTGGAGTATTCACGGACGGCTTTTCCCATACCTTGAACAAAACGTGCTTGCCAATCAAATCGACCTGAGCAGGAACTGGTCGAATTACCCGGTCCTGAGCCGGTATCGAGTCCCAACCTATGTATGCCCTTCGGATCCCCGATCGGACATCACTCGCGACACCAGTGCGACAGGTAGCTCCGTTCAGTTCTTCCTTTATCCCACCAATTACGCGTTTAACCTAGGCTCCTGGTTCATCTATGATCCTGTCAGCAATCGCGGTGGGGACGGGGTAACTCATCCGAACTCCGAACTGCGGTTTGCCCATGTCGTGGATGGGCTGAGCAAGACGCTATGGGCGGCCGAAGTGCATTCATGGCAAGCGTACACGCGCAATGGCGGCCCCCCGACGACCTCTATGCCTCAATCCATTGCAGAAGTCGCCGTTCTCGCGAATAGCGGCTTGAAGGACCGTATCCTTCCAGATCGAACTGGGACTGGCCGTACCGAATGGACCAATGGACACTCACACCACAGTGGCTTTACGGTGACCCTGGGACCTAATACCTTGGTTCCGTTCACTTTCAACGGGGTTGTGTACAACATCGACTACAACTCCCAGCAAGAGGGGTCCAGTACCACTCGACCCAGTTATGGAGTGTTGACGTCGCGCAGTTGGCACGGCGGCTTAGTCCACGTCTGCTTGATGGATGCTTCGGTTCAGCCGATCAACAACAACATCGACCTTCGCATCTGGCGAGCCCTCGGAACGCGGGCAGAAGCAGATTCGTCAGAACTCGAGCAGTAATCAGCTGTCAATTCAGCTGCTGGCCGCGGGCCGATTTCCTGTCGACGTCTTCAAAAGGGATTCCAGCAACGGTATGTCGCGACCGATCGCAGTGACACCCAGAAATTTCTCGACGTTGGCAGCCAGCTTGGAACCTTCCAATCCTTCGGGAGCATGAAGATAAAACAATCGCTCTGCGAGTGAAAACTCTTCCGTTGGCGATTTCGCAACCTCGATCGCTCGCAGGTTTGGCTCTATGGTTGGTTGAGATAGGAAGAAACAGTGGACGGTTTCTGGCGACGTCGAGGCCTTGAACGGATTGCCAGCGATCGCGGATTCCAGCGACGTAGGACTTAGTAGGTGGACGTATGGTTTGAGAACGTGGCGAGCTTCCAGCCTTCGAGCGATCTTTTGTGCCATCGAAGAGATCGAACGCGTCGATGATTCGAAGACGATGTTGCCGGATTGGTGGAGGATTCGCACGTTTTCAAAATCCAGCGAACGCATATCGCGTTGCAAATCCGAAAACGACAGCGCGGTTTTGCCGCCGATGTGAACACTTCTCAGCAGAGCGATCCAGGTTTGCATAGTTATTTGGGGCCTAACCGGTTACCGTGAAATCAAAGGTACCTGGCTAGCTTCCTGGATTGGCTGATTTCTTTGGATCGCCAACGATCGCGATTCGCAATTCACGCAGTTGTTTTTCGCTGACATAGGATGGCGCTCCCATCATGAGGTCTTCCGCTTTTTGATTCATCGGGAAGAGGATGACCTCACGGATGTTCGGTTCGTCTGCCAGCAGCATCACGATTCGGTCTACCCCTGGCGCGGATCCGCCGTGGGGAGGTGCACCGTACTTGAATGCGTTGATCATTCCACGGAATTTCTCGTCCACGACGCTTTGGTCGTAACCCGCAATCTCGAATGCTTTGTACATGATCTCGGGTTTGTGATTTCGAATCGCTCCGGACGAGAGTTCGATGCCATTGCAAACGATGTCGTACTGGTAAGCGAGGATGTCGAGCGGGTCCTTCGACTCGAGAGCTTCCATTTCTCCTTGAGGCATCGAGAACGGGTTGTGGCTGAAGATGACGCGTTGGTCGAGTTCGTCCCATTCGTACATCGGGAAATCGACGATCCAGCAAAACTTGAAGGTGTTTTGTTCGATAAGATCGAGTTCGGTGCCAACGCGAGTTCGCGCGAGGCCTGCGAGTTTTGCTGCGTTGCCAGGCTTGTCGCAAGCGAAAAAGACTCCATCGTTTGGGCCGAGACCCATTTTCTCAACGAGTTGTGCCACACGTTCTGGGCCTAGGTTCTTCGCAATACCGCCACCTTCACCACCTTTGAAGTTGATGTAGGCCAATCCTGCAAAACCTTCATCGCGAGCCCATTGGTTGGTCTGGTCGAAGAAACTTCGGGGACGTGGTCCCGCGTTAGGAGCAGGGATCGCCCGCACCACGGACCCGGCATCGATGCTCTTTGCAAAGACCGCGAAAGGGCCATCCTTAAAAATCTCGGTCACATCGGAGATCACGATCGGATTTCGGAGGTCGGGTTTATCGGACCCGTACTTGAGCATCGACTCTTTGTAAGCAATCCTCGGAAATGGTGGCTTCGTGACACTGCGGCCTTTGGAAAACTCATCGAACACGCCGTAGAGGACAGGTTCGATCGCGGCGAACACGTCCTCCTGGGTGACGAAGCTCATCTCGAAGTCGAGCTGATAGAACTCGCCTGGCGAGCGGTCGGCGCGAGCATCCTCGTCTCGAAAGCACGGTGCAATTTGGAAATACCGATCGAATCCGGCCACCATCAAAAGCTGCTTGAACATCTGCGGTGCTTGGGGCAACGCATAAAACTTTCCGTGGTGAATCCGCGAGGGTACCAAAAAGTCGCGAGCCCCTTCTGGGCTTGATGCGGTCAAAATCGGGGTTTGGAACTCGGTGAATCCTTGGTCGATCATACGTCGCCGTAGGCTCGAGATAACTTGGCTCCGTAGAACGATGTTGGCGTGCAGTTTTTCACGCCGCAGATCCAGGAATCGATTCTTCAATCGGATTTCCTCCGGATACTCTGCGTTGCCGAAAATCGGGAACGGCAATTCGGCGGCCTCCGAAAGGAGCACGACGCTTGCCGCTTTTACCTCGATCTCACCGGTAGGAAGATCCGGATTCACCTTGTCGGCGCCGCGCGAAAGTACTTTCCCTTCGATTCGGATCACCGATTCGAGCTTGAGAGACTCGGTCAATGCGAACGCATCGCTATCTCTATCCACGACCACTTGAGTGACTCCATGGTGGTCTCTCAAGTCGACGAACAGCAGATTGCCGTGATCCCTTTTGCGAAACACCCAACCCGACAACCGAACCGTTTGCCCGACATGGCTGGAACGGAGCTCGGAACAAAAGTGCGTACGGTAAACGTGCATGCTTAGGAAACTTTCGCGGCAGCTCGAGCAGCTTGTTCTCGTTTGGACAACCAGAGAAGAATCGGGGCTGCGACGAAGATAGAACTGTAGGTACCGACGAGGATCCCGATCAGCAAGCAGAATGCGAACCCGTGAATCCCTTCACCGCCCCAGATGTACATGAGCAAAATGGCGACGATGGTCGTCGACGAGGTCAACAGGGTACGGCTCAAGGTCTGAGTCACGCTCGCGTTGATCATCTTCTCGGTCAAGTTCGGACTCTTGCCTTTCACTTCGCGGATTCGGTCGAACACCACGATCGTGTCGTTCAGCGAGTAGCCGATGATGGTCAAAATCGCCGCAACGATCGTCAGGGAGATTTTGAAATCGTCGAGGAGCAAGAACCCGAAGGGCTTGAACAACCAGTGGCTGATCGCGATGCACGCAATGGTGATGAGAACGTCGTGGATCAAGGCGATAACAGCGGCGATGCCGTAGGAGACTTTGTTGAATCGGAACCAAATGTACATGGTGATGAAGACTAAACTCAACAGCAGACCTGCGATGGCGCGTTGTTGCATTTCGCCAGCGACCCGTCCTTCGATTTTGCTGAACGACTGGAATACAGGTTTGGTTCGGACTTGTTCAGCCATCTTGCTGAGAATCGCGGAGGTGGTTGGTTCGTCGAATGGGAGCTTCGCGTTCCAGCGGGTGTAGCCGACCTCAGAACTTCGGTTCCAGTTGGTTGCATCGGTAGGTTCCAGCTCGATTTGAGCCTCGACCAACGTCTTGCCAGAATCGAGTGCCGCCTTGACCAACCCTTCAGCGACCTGGGATGAGTTCAGCTTTGCGGCTCCCTCTCCCTTCGTCGCGCGGAAGGTAAGTTCTGCGTTGGTGTAGATCGTCGGAATCGTCGGTGCGACTTCTGCGGCGCCGATGCTCGGCGGAATCGAAGTTGCTTCAGCAACAGGTGCGGAAGCCGGTTCCGTTGCCGCAGCGGGTGATGGCTGCTCGGGAGTTACCGTTGGAGTTTGGGTGTCCGCAGGGGTAGAAGCGGGGTCCTGATAGGAGACCATTTGGACCTTGCGGTTCCGCAGCCAGTTGGACTGGCTCGTCCCCAGGATCTTTGCATCCATGTCATAGGTCACTAGGGAAACACCCGATGCGCCCGAGAAGTTCTTCAAAAGGCGATCCTTGACATCCGCCTCATCTTTGAGGGATACGTCGAGCTTGTAGACGGAGTTCTTGTCGAACTCCTTCATTTCTACGTTGGTCAAGGTCGTTTGGATCGGCAGGCCGTTCTTGTCTTCGCTGAACGCCTTGGTCGCGATCTCACGAACCTTGTCTGGCTCGAGCCCCTTGTCCAGGACGAAGACGACTGAGGTGCCACCATTGAAGTCGATATCGAGGATCTCGCGACCTCGGAGGAACGTGGCGATCAATCCGATCAAAATCAACAAACTGGAAAGGGTGTAGCAAACATTGCGATACTTCAAGAAGTCGATGTCGCCGAGGCCAAACAAAGCACGCTTGCCAGCGTTCACATAGTCGGACATGCCCAACCAAGCGAATCCCCATCGTTCTGCGACTTCGAACATCTTGTGAGCAAAAAAGACGGCGGTGAACATACTGATCGCCAATCCGATAATCAGAGTGATCGCAAAGCCTTTGATCTGCTCGGTACCGACATAGTAGAGGACCACCGCGCTGATGAGAGTGGTGAGGTTCGAGTCGAAAATGGTCGTCCATGCGCGATCGAACCCGTTGCGGATCGCCATACGAGGCGTCGCTTTCTTTTCGGTTTCTTCCCGAATACGCTCAAACACGAGGACGTTCGCGTCGACGCTCATACCGACCGACAGCACCAACCCTGCCAAACCGGCGAGGGTGAGAGGTTGTCGGAACAGCATCATGCACGCGAGGATCATCAACAGGTTCAAAACGAGAGCAATGGTCGCAATCACACCAGAGAATCGGTAGTAAGCGATCACGCAGAGAATGGTCATGACCAACGATGCCAAGCTCGCAAACCTGCCTTTGTCGATCGCGTCTTTACCCATGCTGGCACCGACAATGTTTTCGCTGATCGGTTCCTTGCTAATGGCGCCTGGCAAGGAGCCTGAGTTCAAGATCTGGACGAGGAACTCAACGTCCTTGAGGGTAAACGCACCTTGGATAACGCCTTCACCGCGGATCGGGCTGTTCAGATTTGGAGCCGACAAAACAGCGCCATCGAGGAGGATCGCCATACGACGCTTGAAACCGGTGTTGGGCATCGGTTGGTTCGCACCGGTCAGTTGCAGCATCTTTTCAGCACCGCCGGCGGTCATGGTGAATGCGACTTCGTAGTTTCCGTTCTTTCCGAATTCGACCTTGGCACGTGACAGATCGGAACCGTTGACCACCGTGTACGGCTTGCCACCCTTCTGCAGGGACAGCAGCATATCGACTTCCTTGATACCTTGGCCTTCAAGCCATCGTTCGAAGTCGCCAGCGCGACCGCTGATCACTGGATTCAAGATCGTTCCTTTGCGGGCGTCCCGAATGGTGTCACCGGGTTCATAACCCTCGATCTGCCGTGCACCGTTCTGCTCAGCACCGCGGCCCAATCGTCGCCAGATACCTGAAACTTCCTCTTTGCCGGTCTCTTTGTTGACCAAATAGACATCGGTGCGCATCCGTATGTCTGCGTTCAGATCTTCCGCTTGGGTTCGGGCTGCTTTGATCAAGTCGTCGTGGTCGTTTTGGTTGGCGACGATACGGAACTGCAGGATCCCCGCGTTGGTGATCTTGCGCTTGACTTCCTCGATCTCCGAGGCTTCCACGTCGGCGATCACAATCTCGATCTTGTCGTCGCCGGCTGGTCGAACCACCGACTCGTTCATACCGGACGGGTTAATTCGGTTTAGAAGGGGAGCTACGAAGTCCTTTGCGGTGACTCGCGTTCCGGAGTTTCCTACCGTCGTCTGGTCGATCTGATAGATCAAATTGGTTCCACCCTTGATGTCTGGGCCCAATTTGAGCGTACCCGTCGCCAGCACGATACCCGTCGCGATCATCGCGAGCAGGATCCAGCTGAACGCGCCCGCGTACGTAGGCATTTTCAAACCCGTTGAAAGAAGTTTGCCCAATACAAACGGCACGATCACCGCGAGCAAAAACAATCCAACGGATAGCAGTCCCGACGAATCGGTAACCGTCGAGGTCCCTGACCCAAGCGCAGGGGCCTGAGACGATTGTGCGAGCACAAAGCTAAGTAGGCTTTCCAACATTGATCTCTCAGTCCTTCTTTACGACTCGAATCGTATCGCGATTCACGGTCAATTTTGCATTTGTGTTTTCGTCAACGCGAATGGTAACCGTCCCTGAATCGCTGCTGATGTTTGAGATAACCCCATGAACACCAAACGATGTGACCACGCGGTCATTCTTTTTCAAGTTCGCCAACATCTGCTCCTGCTCGCGCTGCGCTTTCTTCGAGGAACGTTGTCCAGGAAGAACGATCAATAGATAAAACGCCACCATGAACAGGAGTAGAAGCGAAATTGGACTTGAAAAAAACTCCAACCAAAATTCCTGCGATAAGATCGAAAGCTCTCGCTTCGATGTCCTTTGCACAACACGACCTTCCGAGTCCGCCGCGACCACAGGTGCGGAATCAACCGAAGTCACCGCCGGTGATGCTTCGTTCGACGGCTCCTGTGCGGGGCCGTGGAATGCCATCAAACCCAGCAACAGGCAGCCTATCCAACCGCTTACTTTCGGAATGCCCATCGGGCTTGCTGATGCTCCAGACGAAATACGAAAACCCACAAAATCACAAGAATCGAGCAGTGTACGGCGAGTGAAAATTCGTCACAAGTCCAACAGGGCGGGGAAAACCCTCGATGGGCGGCAGAACAGAACCCCCAAAGATCACAATTTATCCAGCCGGTAAAGACTCAAGAGTCGATATAGCTTTTGCCGACAAGGGACGATAAAGTCCACGCCGACGACCTGTCTCGCCATGACCAAGCTTCCCTTGGGACCACCTATGGCGAGCCGATTCCCAAGGATGGGATCCTGCAGAAAGGAATCATTCCAATGCCAGACGCGCGTACCATGCACAGCCCTTATCCCTCTGGACAAGGTGCCGCATCCGTTCCCGTGCTATTCACCCTTCCCAACGTTCAGCCAGTGATTGCGGCTGCCAGCGTCAATCCGGAAGGGGTAGCCAGGGCTTCGCGTCCCGCCACCGAATTGGAGGCAACAACCCTGCAGGCAAAAAACCCGGAGGCAACAAACAACGCCCCCAACACGTCGTTAAACACCCACACAGGATCGGCCTCAGGATCCGCAAGTCCATCAATAACAAGTACTTACGGGAAGAAGTCGCCTGGTTCTGGATCCAAAATTGGGCATGTTACCAACGCGTTGATCGGGGTTCTCTTGCTGGCGGTAGTTTCGTTAACCATCCGCAACTTTGCCCCAACCAAGTCCGTTTCAGGGAACAACCCGGAGCCCAGCAACGCCACGGCAATACTAGCTACTTCTTCCTCCGCGACTTCTCCCGCAGCTTCTCCCGCGACTGCTCCCGCGACCTCCCAATCGGCCGTAAACGCCGCCTCCGTCCCCACGGGGACTCACACCGTTACCGCTCCGGTCCTGGTTGCTTCGAAGCCTAGTGATATTCGACATTCTGATGCTGCGGCTCCTGGAATTGGCGGCGTTGATGCCCCGGCCGATTCCATTTCAAGCGTCTCGGAAAAAAATTGGAGATCCTCATCGACCCAGGAGGCTTCCGAGGAGAGCTCGGAAGAACCGCCAGAAAGTCGCGAGGAAAATCTGGCGGGAAGCGCGTCGAGCGTCCCAACGGTTCCAACCTTATTGCCAGCCAAAGAACCAAAGGCGGGCTTGGGAGGGGGTGCCACGCTCCAGTACCCGCAACCAGCCAATGACGGCTCTGCGGTGGCCACGGGCCCCTATGGCACCAATGCAGCAACTATCCCCGCAGAAAATACCCCTGCACTGAGCAGCACGAGTTCAAACAGCGTTGCATCGAGCAACCAAGACCTGAATGAATCTGCCGCTGCAGGTTCACCGCAGCCTCGGGGTAACGTATCGCTGACCAGCGGTCCCAACCGTTATGCTGGGAACTCGTCGACGGGGATCCCCAACGCGGTTGACTCCGACACCCCGAGCTTAAACACGCGCGACATGATCAATCTCCGAAATGGCCAACGATCTGCAAAAGGGATCGTAGGAGGAACGACGACGGTCCGAAATCCGGCTGCTCGGGGTCAAGAAGCGATGAACCCGACTCAATCGATGTTGATGTCTGGGGAAACATATCCGCCGGTCCGAAAACACTACGAGCCGATCAACATTCCCTCCAATGGGACACAAGCTCCAGCGGCTTATCAGCCCGTGTATCAGGCGGCTCTGCCGTCAAACACTGCCCCGTCAAACACTGCCCCGTCAAACACTGCCCCGTCAAACACTGCCCCGTCAAACACTGCCCCGTCAAACACTGCCCCGCAACCGGGGGGCTTGACCAATGGTCAGGGAATCGCGACGAGCGGCAATGTGATCACGCAACCGAGAGTTCCATATTCGGGCAGTGCACTCTCCGCTGGAAGCCCAGCCCCTGCTGCTCCGAGCAATGCAACTCAGCAGCGACCATTGCAACCGTACACGCCGCTAACACCAACGCTTCCGATGCCTGATGGTTCTGGGTTGGCTCCGCCAACTCCGAATCGTTAATCGATACGTGTTGCGTCGGATCGATCCGGTCCACGGAACCAGAAGAACTCAACCATCGACTTATTCGCAACTTTTCAGAACGAGCGAACGGAAACTGTCATGAGCAACGTCAATCAAGCCTTCCTTCGCGCATACTTGAAGCATCGAGCTGCGAACGGAATCGGGGTTAATGAACCTCAGCCTCAATCGAACGCACAACCTGAGATGACACCTTCGTTCTCTGCATCTCAAAGAACATTCAGCGACACGCAGGCTCCGAAAGCGACGCCGATCCGTTTGGGTGAGAATCATCGCGGTCGCATTGATCCTTCCCATTCGGCAGTCACGGGTTCGCATCTTGCGACCCCATACCAGAAGTCCTCTGCGGTACCTCAACCATCGGTCAATCATGCCACCGGCACGAACCATCCATCCACTGCAACCCATCCATTACCGATGTCCAGACCGGCACCCGCAACGGCTCCGTTGCCGACTGTGGTCCCCGTTGCATCGCCATCGGTGGCGGAACCTACTTCACTTCGACCCAATGTTTGGTCTCCATTGGGTGTGGAACGAGGTATGAAATCGACGGCTACAAGCACGTCATCGCCCGCCGTAACGCGTAACGCCGTTTCTGCCGTTCCCTTAGAAGCAACACTGCAGCGACCCACGCAGCCAACGATGCAACCGGCAGCGGACGAAACACCTAGTCCAAGTTTAGAAACATTGACAAAGGCGTGGTCCAAGCAGCGTGCTCCTGCATTGAAGGATCTCAAGCCTCGCTCGCCCGCACCAGACGACCTTTCTGCTCCACCGCGACAAACATTACCACAGCAACAAACCGCACCGGTGGTTTCTCCGGCGGAAACCGATGTTCCCCATGGGCCTGTTGCACCTGTTCCACCTGTTTTCCGAACGCTCGATGGCAAGCGACTCCGCCTCGATTCATCGGTGGTGCGTGCTAACAATACATCGACTCCGCCTGCAACGCCGGCTGTCGAGCTGAACGATCCATCGCCAACATCGGTGGATGATTTCGGTATCGCTGACGTACGCAATCACCGAGAGGTCACTCCGGCTCATCCTTCGCAACAAACGCGTATAGACGCACCAATTGCCCGCGGCTCGAGCGTGCCGCACTGGATGGTTCCAGAAGAGATTAAATCCGTTCAAGAGTTCACGGTAACACCGCAGCCCTTTCCGGTTCATACGCAATCCGAACCCGTGGCGAGAGAAGCCACACGAGAGAGTCATCGGAACACGGCAACGACCTCCAAAACAGTCGATCGGCAACAGTTACAGAGTTTACCGCTCCCCGTCGCGTTCGCGGCGAGTTGGGAAGTCGATACATTCTTCTGGCCTGAAGTTCTCATGCATTTGGAGCGGTCGAACCCAAATAGTTTCCGCGAGATCGGATATCACTTGGCACAAGCCAATACGTCTGGTCTGAAGGTTATGGCGGTCACCAGCGGAGAACGTGGCGTGGGTCGCAGCACGGTTGCGATGCACATGGCCCGCTCTGCCTCCGCAGCAGGCCTCAAGGTTGCCTTGGTCGATGCGGACGCATTCACTCCAAGTCTCGTCGATCAATTGCGACTGGACGTTCAATTGGGCTGGCAAAGCTGCTTGTTCGAAGCCGTACCGCTCGAGGAGATCGCCGTTCACTCTGTTTCCGACAACGTGACGCTGTTTCCACTGACGAGCACTCTGTCCCAAGAACAAGTGCATGTGAATCTACTTCGCATTTCGAAATTGATTCGCCGCATCTCCACCGCATTTGATCTCGTCATTCTCGATTCAAGCCGATTGAATTTGGACCAACGCGACTTGGCAGGTGTTTCTTCGGATTCAGCCGTGGACGCTGCAGTGGTGGTTGTCGATTCGGAGCTGAGTATCAAAGAGAAAATTGATTCCGCGATCAGTATTCTGCAAACGATGGGATTGGGTTCGATAGGACTGGTGGAAAACTTCCGAGCGTAGGACGGATAGACAGCATGTATGAATCGCACTGGAATCTCAGCGCCTTCCCATTCGACAATCGTTTCGATTCGGAGTTTTATTACCCATCTGAATCGCATCACGCGGCTTTGCTCAAGCTGATGTATTCGATTGAAACACGAAGATCTGCGGCGTTGCTGTGCGGTGATTCGGGCATGGGTAAGTCGATGTTGGTCGAAGCTGCCATCGCGCAATTGCCGGAATCGATTTCCCCAGTCCTCCGCGTGCCGTACCCGGCCATGCCTCCGGACCAACTGGTTCGATACATCGCCAGGCAAGCGGCTCCGTATGAGCCGGGAGAAGCGAACTTGGACGTCGGTACCTCGATCGAAGCGATCGAGCGATTCTTAAGGCATAATCTCAGCGATGGCTATCACGCATTGCTGGTGATCGAAGAATCCCATCTCTTGGAATCCAGCGGCTCCCTAGCCGCGGTTCGAATGCTGCTGAATCTTGCTTCTGAACAGTCCGCTTCAGAATCGGCGTGGTCGATCTGCCTGGTTGGAAACATCCCCACGGTTGGGCATCTGGCGCGTCACCCCGAACTCGAAGATCGAATTGCGGTACGATGTGTTTTGGAACGATTCAGTCTGGATTCCACCGTGGCGTACATCGAACATCGGTTGCGTGCGGCGGGAAGCAATCGTCCGACACCTTTCTCCGAGCGAGCCCTCGAGGCGCTCCAGCTCCATGCGGCTGGGATCCCCCGCCGCATCAATCGGTTGTGCGACATGGCGATGATGATCGGCTACGCTCAGGACCTTCAGCAGATCGATGAGTCGGTGATCGATTTGGCGCAGCAAGAACTCTCCGCACGGATCTTATACGCTGCGTGACTCTGTCAAATCAAGCCGGCGTTTTGAAATCTCAAGTAACACCAATAGATGACGCCTGCGCATGCTCCTATCAGCATCAGCGTGTATGCGATGTTAACGATCGACCAGACGATTTTCTCTGTCGTCGTGAAGGCATAGCTCAGCCACAGTACCGGTAGTCCCAAAAAACCGGTTACGCAAAACAGGAGCAATAAAATCCACTTGCGATTGGAGAGAAGTTGCTCCCATTGAGACTGCGGGCGCACTCGCCGCGAGTTTGCGACCCCAAGTGTTTCCCCTGGAGAATGATCGGGTGTGCTGCCCACGGATGGGCTCGAACGCGACTTCGAACCGCTGTCAAAACGTGACCTGGGATCGGGGAAGGAACGATTTGGAGAGGGTTCGTTGCTCATCGCTACTCATCACTCGGGTAGATCGTCATCACTCGGGCAATCGGCCCTCGGCAATTTCTTGCTCCCATTGCTTCATCAATGGCCAATCGATGGCGCAGGTTCCAAAGTCGGACAAGTGCAAGTAGCCGCGCAGACGCTCTAAAACCCGGTCGATCATTGCAGGATCTTTGCGGAAGTAAGGGCCGTGGCTCGGGAGCAGCCATTCGATTTCCGAATCGCGGATCCGCTCGAGGGAGCGAATGAACGAGGGAATGTCGCTGCCATGGTGCGCATCGATGGCCCCTACTCCACCGTCCCGATAGATGTTGTCGCCACTAAAGAGCAAGTTGTTCAATCGGAATGCGAGTTGGCTGTCCGCATGTCCCGGGGTCGACCACACCTCAAGCTTCAAGCTGCCAATTTCGATAATGCTACCTTCGTTGAGCTTGTGCTCGACCTGCACAGGAGGCATCGCTTCGGAGATCCCTTGAGCGTCGATTTCTGCGAATGTCTGCAAGCGATCCCCGGTCTCGAGCAATTGCGCGGCTCGGGGATGAGCGGTTACAGTGGTCTTGAGGATTTGTTTCGCTTTCGCAAAGCCTTGGCTGTGATCCACATCTGCATGTGTCGCAATCAGTGATTTGCACTTGGAAAGAGGAAAGTCCAAATCGCGGATCAAATCGATCACTTCCTCGACGGTGTCTTCATAGCCAATGTCGAGCAGGACCCACTCGTCTGCATCGTAGACCAAATAGACGTTGCAACCAATCAGGTGACCGGCTTGAACGTTCAATTCGATAACATTTGGGAAGATAGGCTTGCGGGTGATCATGCGAGAAATTCAAAGGAAGAGAGATTCGGCTCGATACGTGGTTGGATCAGCACCCAAGGTAACAAACACCTGCCATAGCCTCAAGGATCGTTGGTGCGCTCTCGAGCCTTTGCGGAGTTTCGCCACTGCCGGATAACTTCAAAGACTAAGATCGAGCCACTCACCGATGCATTGAGGGAATCGATGACCCCTCCCATGGGAATGTGGACGGATGTTACACCCTGGTTTGACCAGCGATTCTCTAGACCCAATGCTTCGTTCCCGATAACAATCGCGGTTCGAGTAGGGTACGGGACCTCGGAGTAATCGATCCCGCCATCGGCCCTTGCAGCGAATAGGGCCACCCCTCTCCCATCCAGCCATTTTCGGACTTCCGATTCCGTACCAACTCCCATGGGCACTCGGAAAATCGCCCCCAAACTCGAACGAATCGCATTCGGATTCCAAATTTCGCACACCGGATCGCTCATCAAAACCGCGGTAGCGCCGGCTGCATCCGCCGTGCGCAGGATCGCTCCTAGATTCCCTGGTTTTTCCATCCGGTCCAACACGAGGAACAGTTGCGGAGCATCGGGGACTGTCACCGATGAGCGACCCACGATGCGTTCGTTCAGGGTTTCGATGCTGGTATCAGGCATCCTCGCGACTGCGATTTCACCTAAGTCCCTATCGCCATACTGTAGTTTGGACATCGCTTGCGGGCCGAGCAATGTGATCTTCAGCCCGGGGAATCGCTTGCGCCATTCGTACGCATTCAAGGCCTCTTGATAGCGCTGCGATGCTCTGCCTGAATCTGCTACGCTGCCTGAATCTGCTACGCTGTCTGAATCTGCTACGCTGCCTGAATCTGCGAGGAACAATTCGAGCCGCTCTGCGAGGAACAATTCCGCGCATTCAATCCCTCCAGCAACCGCATGCTCGATGTTCGATGCACCATCGATCACGATGCATCCTTCACGCTTGCGATCGCGCGCGTCCCTTAACGATGCGACCCATTTCACGCGGGGATTGCTTGGGCTGGTGATAACCTCAAACGACAAGTAACGGCCTCAGCGGAAGGGAGGTTGTTCCCAAAGGGGGCGATGCGGTAGTGCGGACGGGGCGATAGCGCGGACGGGGCGATAGCGCGGACGGGGCGATAGCGCGGACGGGGCGGTGCCTGTGCACCCAACGGGCAAATTGCCATGCGGGCATGTTCAGTGGCCACTCGGGGAGTCGAACCCCGACGCCTTGCGGCACCAGATCCTAAGTCTGGCGTGTCTGCCAATTTCACCAAGCGGCCATTAACACTTCGCCACAGTCTAATATCCCAGCTCAGGAATGTCGACCGATACTTCTCAAGAACCTGCCGCCACGTGGGTACATGCCGACTAATTGACGATTTCTAGAAAATTAGCGAGGCGTTGGTTTTCGCCACTGCGCATTGGGGTCGACAACCGTATCGCTGAGGCTTCCAGAACTAGATGGGGCTACAGAACTAGATGGGGCTACACTCGGTTGGGCCGAGACGCTCGATGCGGAAACGACAGGAGCCGGGGTGTTGCCGGAGACAACCGGAGGCAAGGGAAGAGGGTCCTGGACTGCGGCGGTCAAAACTTCGCTCGCCTGCGCGACGCCTTGGCCGAGCCGGTCGATCCGCGCGCTCGCTTGCTGGACACTGCTGTTGATCGCATTGGTCGACTTATTGATCGCATTGCTCGATTGCTGCAACGCGTTGGTCACGTTTTGGGTGACTCCAAAAACTTGATTCTCCGCCGCGGCGATGCCGTCAACCAGCGGGTTGCTGGGAAAGCTGCTTTGCGTGGTTTTGTTGCCCATATTAAGGCCACTCGGGGTCACGCCACTCGGGGGCACAAAAGGTTGATTTGCGGTGGGTTGATTTGCTGAAGGGGAGCCTATGGACGGCTGACCGACGGTACCCGAGTAATTGGTAGGCCCTTTGGTTGTGCCTAGCGAAGGGGGAGGAACTCGGGTGGCTTGGTTCCATCCACCGAGTGGATTTCCGGACAGCGGGTTTCCTTGGCACCCTAGCGTCGCTCCTGCCAGAGTTGCCATCGAGCCCGCCACGAGGAGCCGAAGGGTATGTCGCTTCTTCGGCGAAACCCTTTGATGGCGTGCACTGCAGCTTCCATTCGTGTTTGGCATTGGTCTCATGGCTCAGTCCTTTGGGAGCATTTCTGAAAGGAGGGAAACCCCGGACCGGGGTCCCAAAGAGGACAATACGGTTCCCGCGAAGTCGATCGCAAGACGGAAATCGCCAACCGGTACGGAAACCGCTGCTACTTGCGAACTTGGAGAAGCTGCGTAATTTCGATCCGGGGCCAATCGGGGTGTCCAGGTTCTGCGCGCAGCAAGTTTCAGTTTCGATTACCATTACGCGTCTTAGATTTGGCAAGCGACTGATTCCAGCGGGATTTCGGGACGACCTCGGGTTCCCCGATGGACTGCTTGCACCGATCCGCCACACCAACAATTGCAATCCTAGAGGAGCTTTGGATGAGCCAAAACCCTTATGAATCGTCAGAGCACGCACATAGCATTCCGTCGGAACCAGAGGTGGGTACGGATGCGTCAGGTCACGTGGCACCTCCACCAGGAGAGTTCCTGGGGCATCCAAGTTCGCTGTGGATGCTATTCTCGACGGAGTTTTGGGAGCGATTCTGCTACTACGGGATGCGAGCGATCCTCGCGGTGTACGTTGCCGAAACCTTCTTCAACACACTCGATGACGCGGCGGCAAAAAAGGAAGCGTCATTGACGTATGGCGGGTTTACATCTTTGGTCTACGCCACAGGCATCTTTGGTGGGTTTATCGCCGACCGTATCCTCGGCTACCAACGCTCGATCCTGCTCGGTGGATTGTTGATGGCGATCGGCATGTTCATCTTGCTTGTTCAAAACCTGCAAACGTTTTTAATCGGCTTGTCGGTCTTGATCGCAGGGAACGGTCTCTTCAAACCGAATATCTCGTCGATGGTCGGAAAGCTCTACACTCCGAACGATCCGCGTCGCGATTCAGGGTTTACGATCTTTTATATGGGGATCAACGCAGGTGCGTTCTTTGCTCCGATCGTCTGCGCCACATGGATTGGGGCGAACTATGGACGGCAATATGGATTCCTCGCGGCAGGCCTGGGAATGATTTTGGGGATTATCATTTTTCACTTCATGTCGGGTATGCTCGGAGAGGTTGGCAAACCCCCCAAAGGCAAAGAAGGATTCATTCCGATGAACCTGGTTTTTCTCGGCGCCTTCGCGATCGTTCCTATCAATTACTTTTTGCTGAGCAAAAGCGACATTCTCGGGTATGTTCTCATGGCCATGATGGTCGGCTTGAGCATCTACTTTGTGGTCAGTGGCATCAACAGTGGCGACCGTATCCAAAGCCAGCGTTACGTCGCGATGCTAATTCTGTTCTTTGCGAATATTCTGTTCTGGGCTCTCTTTGAACAAGCGGGTTCTTCGCTGAACTTTCTAGCCAAGGACTATGTCGATGCGCCGTTTGACTTTTCATTGTTCCAAAGTTTCAACGCACTGTTCATCATCGCCCTGGCCCCAGTCTTTGCGGCTCTTTGGCCATGGCTCGATAAAAGGAATGTAAACCCGTCCATTCCCCGGAAATTTGCAATTGCTCTGATCTCTTGCGGGCTCGGCTTCTTGGTCTTGGTCATGGCCATCCAAGCGACCCAACCGGGGGAGAAGATCGCTTGGACGATCCTTGGGCTCACCTACTTGATCCACACCGTCGCCGAACTTTGCTTGTCACCAATCGGATTGTCGATGGTGACCAAGCTCGCGAAACCAAAAGAAGTCGGGTTGGCGATGGGGGGCTGGTTCCTCTCTACCGCGATGGCCAATTACTTCGCAGGTGTGATCGCAGCGATCGCTTCTGGTGGAGGTGGTGAGCACGGCGAGCAAGCCAGTTCGCTCGCCCAGTATGCGACGGTCTTTTCGCAACTGTGGTGGCTCGGAGCGATCATTGGCGGGATCTTCTTTTTTGCAGCTCCACTGATCAATAAACTCATGCACGGTGTCAAGTAATCGAACCATGGAAAACACACAGGAACCAGGCTTTAAACCCTTCATCGCTGATGAAGAAAACATTCCGGAGTTCACCTGGTTTCCGATCGTGGTCGGCGCACTGCTGGGTATCGTCTTCGGTGCGTCATCGATTTACTTGGTGTTGAAAGTCGGACTAACCGTGTCCGCTTCGATCCCCGTCGCGGTTCTGTCGATCACGCTCTTTCGCGCGTTTTCCAAGATCACGGGTCTTCGCAAAACGACCATCCTAGAAAACAACATCGTGCAAACGACCGGATCGGCGGGGGAGTCGCTCGCCTTTGCCGTCGGGTTGATCATGCCCGCCCTGCTCCTGCTGGGGTTCGATATCGATGTCGTTCGGGTGATGACGGTCAGTGTCTTTGGTGGTCTGCTCGGGATCCTGCTGATGATCCCTCTTCGCCAAGCCTTCATTGTGAAACAGCATGGCAAGCTCACGTTCCCCGAAGGCAAGGCTTGTGCGGAAGTCTTGCTGGCGGGTGAAAAAGGTGGAGCCACGGCGTCGATGGTCTTCACGGGGTTCGGGCTCAGCTTCCTGTACCAGTTCTGCATGCAAGCCCTCCATCTGTGGAAGGAGGTCGCTGCCGCGGCCCTTCATTCGGCAACTGCGGCTGGCAAAACGATCGGGCTCAAAGGAGCAACGATTAGTATGGAACTGTCCCCATCGCTTTTGGGTGTCGGTTACATCATCGGTCCGCGCATCGCCAGTATCATGGTCGCCGGAGGTGTCCTCGCCTACCTCGTGATCAGCCCGATGATCGTCTTCTTCGGTGATGCATTAACGACGCCCCTCGAACCCGGAACCAAGCTCATTCGCGACATGAGCGACAACGAGATCCGAGGCAGCTACATCCTGTATATCGGCGCGGGTGCTGTCGCCGCAGGTGGTATCTTGAGCATGCTCAAGGCATTGCCGATCATTTTCGGCGCTATCATCACCAGCTTTCGTGATCTGTTCTCCGCCCAAGCTCGCGAGTCCGGGTTGCGTCGCACCAACCGGGATATCCCTCTCCCGTTGGTTTTGGGGGGCAGCATCCTCCTGGTCTTCGGTTTGATGGCGGTCCCGCAATTAGGTCTAGGTTTCAACGCGACCGGTATCGCCGGAGCCATCATGATCGTGGTCTTCGGTTTCCTGTTTGTGACCGTAGCATCGCGTCTCACCGGTGAAATCGGATCTTCTTCCAATCCGATCTCGGGCATGACCGTGGCCACGCTCCTTTTGACTTGCTTGATCCTTTTGGTCCTCGATGGTTTTGGCATCGTGACGATCAACAAAGAAATCAAACTTACGGCCCTCACGATCGCAGGGGTGGTTTGCATCGCCTCGAGCAATGGTGGAAGCACCGCCCAAGCTCTCAAGACGGGGCATTTGCTGGGGGCAACTCCCAGCTCCCAGCAGTGGGCCATCTTGATCGGTGCCTTCACCTCGTCGTTGGTCGTCGGCTTGGTACTGCTCGCCATGAACGAAGCCAATACGACATACAGCAAAAAGGCTGTCGAACCATACAGCGAGATTCGTATCGACACCACGACGCTTCCCGCCGCCAAAGACACTGTCCATTCAGGTCAGTATGCCGACGATAAAACCGAGTACTTCGTGTTGAATCTAGGACGGGCTGAAACCGGCGGGCAACTTCCCCCCGGCAAGTACTTGATCGATGAAACGGGCAAGCCGGTTTATCTGGTCGATCCAGCAGTGAACGGCTTGTTGAAAGAGGACGACAAAGGAAATCCGACCAGCAAGTTCGACGCTCCTAAGACGGTGCTGATGCAGTTGATCATTGATGGTATCCTCGACCAACGCTTACCTTGGGGGCTCGTGTTGATCGGTGTCTTGATCGCGGTAACGCTGGAATTGAGCGGTGTCGCTAGCTTGCCGTTCGCGGTCGGTGTCTATTTGCCTCTCGCGGCGTCGACCCCAATCTTTGTGGGTGGATTGATCCGCGCTTTCGCCGATCGCAGGTTCCGCCGTCGCGCAGGCAACCAAGCCAATGAGAACTCCGAGGACGATTCGAGCCCAGCGGTGTTGCTCAGTTCGGGCTACATCGCTGGTGGTGCTATCGCTGCGGTGCTGATTTCGTTCATGAACTTCCGCCCCGAGTTGCTGGAGAAAATCAGCTTGGGAAAAACAGCGGCAGAGTTCACCGGGAAAATCACAGAATGGGTGGTGGGCCAATTCCCTGCCGATTGGTCGGTGTTGCTTACCCAAGCGGTCGGGCTAGTGCAGACGCTGGCACCCTTTGCCCTGCTCTGTTTGGTAATGCTCGTCGTGGCGAATTTAAAGTCGCCTAAAGAATCGCAAGCCTAGCTTTGTCGCGACCAGTCGCGGCGTTGGCGACTGCTCGGGATCCCCATCTTCTTACGGTACTTGGTGATCGTTCGACGCGCTACACCCATCCCTTCCTTCTTGAGCTCATCGACCAGCTCATCATCGCTCAGCGGATTGGTCTTGTCTTCTTTATCGATGATCTCTTGGAGTTTCAATCGGATCGTTTCGTACGCGACGTCTTCGCCGTCAGCGCTTTGCGTTCCGAAGACAAAGAAGCGTCGCAGCGGGAAAATACCGCGAGGGGTTTGGATCCACTTGTCATCGACAGCGCGAGAAACCGTCGTCACATGCACCCCGACTTGGTCAGCGATCTGCTGCATCTTCAGAGGTTCAATCGCCTCGGGACCCTCGTCGAGGAATTTCTTTTGATAATCGACGATGGCTTGGGAAACACGCGTCAGTGTTCGTCGTCGCTGCTGGATCGACTCGATCAACCACTGAGCGCTCCCCACTTTTCTCTTGATGAACTCTTTCTCTTCGTCGGTGGCTTTAGGGTCCATCAACCGCCGACGGTAGTATTCGCTGATGCGGAGATTGGGTAAGTAATCGTCCACCAGTCGAACTGTATAGACCCCTTCGTCATTCTGCTCGACGATCACATCTGGGGTAACTAAAGGTACATACGTTTCCATGAACGATGCACCAGGTTTTGGATTGAGTTTGTGGAGCTCTTCGCGAATCTTCTGGATCATCTCGATCGAGTATCCAGTCTTCTTTTGAATCGCGAGCATGCGATTCTCTGCGAGATCATCGAGATGCCCGTTGATGAGCACCCGCATTTTGTCGCTGAACTCCATGTCGTCCCGAAGCTGATTGAGCAAGCATTCGCGGAGATTCCGTGCGGCGATGCCTGAGGGTTCCAGCGATTGAACCACGGCCAGTGCCGCTTCCGCTTTGGCGACATCCCCAGGCTTGTGATCGGGCGGGAGCATATCGATCAGCGATGATTTGAAATAGCCGCCATCCCGAGCGTCCAAGCACGAAACGATTCGCTCTGCAATCCGCTCCACGTCATCGTCGATATCCAACTCGGCGAGTTGGTGAAGCAAGTAGTCATTGAGGGACTCGGGACGCTCCATAGCGTTCGCCATCAAGTCGTGCTGGCGATCCCCCTCTTCCTGAATCCGGTTGCTCGACCTTCGGAAATCATCGAAGGTGTCCGGCATGTCGTTATCCATATTGGCGAGGCGTTCGAAGTCCTCGGCATTGCTGGAGTCGTCTTTGACCACCAGCTCTTTTTCGTCTTCGGTGCGCGAGGTCACAGCGCTCTCGTCAGATTCCCCTTCCTCGTCCGGAAGAGTCTCGTCGCGGTCGGTGACCTCCAGCATCGGATTCTCCTCCATCTCCTGCTCGATCCGCTCTTGGAGAGCCATGATCGGCAGCTGGAGAATCTCCATCGACTGGATCATCCGTGGAGCCAGTTTCTGTGTTTGTACTTGTCGCGCTTCGAGTCCGAACGAAAGACGCATTATGACATTCCAATGGGTTTAACCGACACTCGTCTCGAACGCCCTAGAAACAGCCCGCCTTTACATTCCGGCAAGCATCCCAGGGGGTCCTCCGTTAACCGACTTCTATTACTCTATCACCGAAATGCACAATAGTGCAGTCTTGAAAGTAAAACTTTCATTAAAACGGAACGCAATTTGCTGGCATGGCTTTAAGTGGTTGGAATTTATGGGATTTCACGAGAATCGATGGGTCTTTGTCTAAGATTGGGGTTGGCATTCAGGATGGACACATGGCTATGGAAGTCACAGGTTTTATGAATAGGTCCAATTACATCGGTCGGCTGGCTCCTTCGCCGACAGGGGCTCAGCATGTTGGAAACGCTCGGACCTTTTTGGTGGCGTGGCTTCATGCCCGTTCGCGCGGTGGAACGTTGCTGCTGCGTGTTGAGGATCTCGACACGCCGAGAACGAAGGAGTGGGCTGGCGATCAAGCCATCGAGGATTTGGAATGGCTCGGACTCGACTGGGATGAGGTTGCAGACCTTCAGTCGCTTAGGGAGTCTCGTTATTGCGAAATCTTAGGGGAGCTAAAGTCCCAGGAGGTGGTTTATCCATGCTCATGCACTCGGAGTGAAGTCGAAGCGAGTTCGTCAGCGCCGCATGAGTCTCAACTCGATGGGGCCGTCTATGCGGGGACGTGCGCGTCGCGTTCGGCCAGCGATGCCGTCGACCTTGATGCCCGGGGTGTCCGTTACGCATGGCGATTCCGAATACCGGAAAGCACTCCAGCGTGGAGCGACGAGTTGCACGGTCAGCAATGGCTCGATGCGCGTAAGCTCCTCGGCGATTTCGTGGTGGCTCGCAGTTATGGCCCGACGGCCTATCAACTCGCGGTCGTTGCCGACGATCATGACCAATCGATCACGCATGTGGTTCGAGGCGACGACTTGATCTACAGCACGTATCGGCAGCACGCGATCTATCAAGCACTAGGATGGCCATCGCCACGAATGCTGCATGTTCCCTTGGTGATCGGTCCGGATGGGAAGCGACTCGCGAAACGGCACGGGGACTCCCGCCTATCGTTGATGCGCGAAAAAGGACACGGGCCAGAATCGCTTCTGGGTGAGCTGGCTCATTCGTTAGGCCTTCTCAAATCCATTCGACCGGTGACCGCGGAAGAATTGCTATCGATCGTAGGATCCCGCGATGATTGGTTACGAACGATTCCGCGTGTGCCCTGGGTCTACAATCCGCAGTGAGAGAATCGATCTTACAATCGGCCGCGCCAACGCGTTTGGATGCGGAATGCTTTCATTCCGAGAGCTAGCCACTGCAAGGCGACGAACCATGCGACAGAAATGGGATGCAACAGCGCGCCGAGGAACGACTGCGAGAACCGTTTCGCGGCCCAAATCCTCGGGAACCATGCCAAGACGCACCCTGCCAAAATTAGTACCCACATCCATGGGCTCGCACCATACGCAATTGCGGCTGCCAAGAGCACGGCTGGCAGGACTGCTCCTCCGATCAGTAGCACTGTGAATGGGCCAATAAGTTTTGGGTTAGCGATCCCCTCGGTGGCGTTTTTGAGCAACCCCCGAATGACTTGGGAGAGGGATTGGTACATCCGAACGCGCGCGATGTCGGTCGCATCGAAGATATCGCTCATGAAGCCGGCTCTTCGAAAAGCCTTAGGGAGTTGAATCCCGTCGTGCCGTGACGATGCGATGGCGGAGTGCCCGCCCACCTGCATGTACGGCTCTCGCATCGCTAAAAAAAGTTGACCACAGCCTGCGGCAAATCCCGGTTGAGCGCTCGATCGCATTTGATCGATCGGTAGAAAACCGATCAGTACGTAGTGCATGAGGGGGATGAGTAGCTTTTCTGCAAAGGTACCTGTTTCCTGATACGGGAATCCACTCACCAATGGCGATTGGCGAAGGTTCTGTTCCGCGACAATACGCGTAATCGCATCGTCGTTGAGTCGAACATCCGCATCCAAGAAAAGAAGGCGATCAAAGCGGGCGTGCGACGCGAGTTGCCAACACGCGTTTTGCTTTCCATTCCAACCTTCCGGCAACCCTTTGGAACCGACGAGTCGGACGCGTGAGTCGCTCGCCGAATAGGCATGAACGATTTCGGCGGTCTTATCTTCGGAGGCATCATCCATCACAATGACTTCGATTTGAGGATGCGTTGTTTTCAGGATAGATTCCAAAGCGGGCCCGATACTCTGCTCTTCATTCCGAGCCGGTATCAGCACGCTGACTGGAATCCCCCGAGCTTCGGCCAGTCGATCCGCCGCACTGCAGGCTCGCTGGAAACGCGGCATATTTCGAATGAACATCAATGCTGGGAGAGACGCTAAGGCCACAGCGACGAACGCAGCGATCAACATGGAACCATCGCTTTCAGGATGCACTCTTGATAGAAACAACAACCAAGACTCAATGCGCTATATTCTTTTAGGACTCGGACTGTGATTCCGGCTTCTTGGTGACCGTGGAATGGCGAGGATCAAACGGTCGACCTTGGAACCAAGCCGTCCAGGATCGCATCGAATCGTACCATGAGGTACTCGCGGCACGCGGTGGAATCAAATACTCAAAGGCTTCGATTCGGCGGTGGATGACGGCTTGAGCTAAATCCTTTTGGTTGCTGCGCATCGCCTCTTCGAGTTTCTCTGCGCATTGCTTTTTATTGCTGGCTCCATCGAAGGAGACCGCTTCGCCGAATCGCACCAACACCATCGGACGAGGCTCTTCCCAAAATGGATATTCGATGGCTAAAGGCACAAACAGGACCCGCTCGGATGTGGCTGCCAAATGCGCTAAACCTGGCATCAACGGCTTGTTATGATCGCGGGCGTCTGCGAACTGGCCTTCGGGGGTAATCCAGATCGAGGCTTTGGGATTGGAAAGGATGTCTCTCGAGGTGCGCAAAAACTCCGCGGCGCCTTGGAATCGATCTAATTCCAATCCGTAAAAGCCGAGCTTGCGAAAGATACCATACGCATTGAGGGCCACCGCATCGATCGGTGCGTAGAACGTTCGATCAGGGAAGTAGGCTTTGTTCAAAAGCATGGCGACGATCGGGTCCCACCAGCCAACATGGTTGGCAAAAACCATCATCGAATGATCGTTCCGAATCATTGCTGATGGGGAGGTTGCGAACTGGACCCCAAAGGCCGTGAAGCGTTTCGTGACCATATTGCGGGTGTAACGGCAGAAACCGTCGACCAGCCATTTTTTCGGTTCTGGTACCGCCATACGATCTTTCCGATGTGGCCCTATTCCTCAGGGGTGAATGGTTGCGAGTGCTACAGAGTAATGCGACTGCGATTACGCTTTTGCAGCAATCTTCCGATCCAATTTGCCTGTCTGCACATCACCATCGACCGTATCCCCTGCGATCCATCCGCTCATCATGACCATTGGCATTCCCGGCCCTGGATGCGCGGCACCGCCTGCCAAATAAAGTCCTCGAAGATCTTTCGAACGGTTCGCGGGTTTAAAGGCACCGACGAATTTCCCATGGCTGGCCAAACCATAGATGGCGCCGTTGAGTACTCGGTATCGTTTGTGGATACCCTCTGGCGTGAGCGAACTCTCGGTGACAATTCGATCTCGGATACCCTTCATCCCACCAGTGCTTTCGAGCTTGTCAAGGATCACCTCGCGGTACTCAGGTAGCATCTTGGACCAATCATGATTGGGGCGAAGGTAGGGAGTATGAACCAAGATATAGAGAGCTTCACCCCCCTCTGGAGCGACACCTGGTTCGGTCGCAGCGGGTGCACAAACGTAGGCTGTCGGATCCGGCGCTGGTTTGCCTTGTCGGTAGATGTAATCAAACTCTTCGTGTGGGTCTTTGGAGAAGACGAAGTTATGGTGCAGGAGGTGTTCGTAGCGTTTCTTTAAGCCCAAGTAGAGAACAACTCCCGAGCAAGCTGGTTCGTAACCGCGGCGTTTGTCGAATCGCTTTTGAGCGTTGGATCCGCTGAGCAACTCACGGTGTGTCCGGACCGAATCGCAATTGGAAACAATCGTATCGAAGGGGTATTTGTCGCCGGTGGTTGTCGTCAGGCCTGTAACGCGAACACCGTCGTTCTGAATCGAAGCAACATCGGTGCTGGTTTTGAACTCGACACCCAATTCACGGGCGAGCTTTTCAAGGGCCACGGGCACGGCGCGTGTTCCTCCCATCGGGTACCAAACCCCCTCTTGGGTTTGCATGTGAGCGATCCCGCAAAGGACGGCTGGTGATGCTTCGGGTGAGGAACCGACGTATTGAGTGAAGTGGTCGATCATCTGAGCGGCTCGCTCGTCCTTGACACACGAGCGAACCAAACCTGCCACCGATCGACCCATGCGAAGGCTGAGTACATCCTTGAGCACCGATGCTGAGAATGCACCGCCGACCTCCATCGTGTCCCCGATCCCACCCACGCTTCTCCAAAAGAAAAATTTGTCAGAGACTTCATGCAGACGCTTGGAAATTTGCATGAAGCGGTCGTACCCAGCGCCGACTCCGGGGACCGGCGAAAACCGGTCCAGGTTCTGCTTCATCGTTTCGGTGTCTGCAACTAGATCCAAAACCCCTCCGTCTTGGAAGAAGCATCGCCATTGCGGGTCGAGCAGGACCAAGTCCATGTAGTCTTCGACACGTTTTCCCGCCTCTGCGAAAATACGTTTCAGCACCGAGGGCAACGTCAGAATCGTGGGCCCCATGTCGAATCGGAAACCATCCTGATGGTGGACTGCGGCCTTTCCACCCACCCACTCATTTTTTTCAAAAAGAGTGACTTTATGGCCCCGAGCTGCCAATGTGCATGCGGCCGCAAGCCCAGCCAAACCACCACCTACCACCGCTGCGTTCACCACGCGTCCACTTCGCTCAATCATTCGATTTGCTTCTTTTTCGTTGCAAAAGTATCGCTTGCACTATCTGGCGGATCCCGCCAAACCGCCTGCGGAGTCCTCGCCCGTGTAGTAATTGTAGCAATCCGTCCAGCAGCTGTTCATCACCCGGCATCGGGAGTTGGGAGTGGGGTAACCAGTTTCCTACTCGCGTGGCGACCACTTTGGCCGTCGTCATCGCCAGCAAACCTTCGTTTCCACGGGTGACCCCAAAGCCACTTTCCCCTCGGCCCCCGAAAGGAAGCCTCGGATCCGCCGTTGGAACGATAAGGTCATTAATGGTGATGGTTCCAGCGGAAACCAGCGGTACCAGTCTCAATGCATCCTCGTTGGGCCCGAAGATCGAGACCGTCAACGCATATGGGCACTGCGAGTCGGCCTTGAGGGCATCGGACCATCCATCTACCGGCACCACCATCACCAGTGGCGCAAAGATGTCCTGCGAATAGAGCTTCATATCGGTGGTGACATCGGTTAGAACCACATGCCCCGTCGTGACAAATTCCGGCTCGGCTCCAGAGTTTTTGGTCGCATCGCGAGCATCTCCGGAAACGATACGAGCTCCTTTAGCGATCGCGTCGGCAACACCATCCCACAATTTGTGGTACGTCGCCGCAGGAATCTTTGTTCGCCATTCTCTCTGCTCGGGCGCGTTCAAACGCTGCTCGAGGAGCCGGTGAAATACTTCGGATATCTTCCTCGGTACAAACACCCTGCGAGCGGCCATGCATGTGGCTCCTCCGTTGAGTCTCAACGAGAAGCGAAGCAAATCGCAGACGCGGTGCATGTCGGCTCCGGGGAGCACATAGACCGCATCGCACCCACTCAATTCCATCGTGGCCGAAGTCAACGACCCCACTGCTTGGTTCAAGACCGTGCGACCACTCTGACTACTACCGGTCAACACGATATGGTCGACCCCGAGATCGATCGCTAGCTTGCCAGCATCGACTGAGCTGTCCAGTAGAACTAGCAACCCGTCCGGGACCCCCGAACGGACGAGCAACTCAAGCAACAGGCGAGTCACCGCTTCGCACCCAGGCGCCGGCTTGACCACAACTCCATTGCCAGCAATCAACGCCTGCAAGATCTGCACGCCCGTCAAGAAGATCGGGTAATTCCATGTCCCTAGAATAAGTACAAGTCCGTGTGGCACGCGGTGGACCACTGAACGGAGTCGCCCCAACCACATGGGTGCGTTTCCATCAGGATGACGCGAAGCCAGGATGCGCGGTGCGGACCGTTGCAACCAACGGGCAGCATCGGCGAGTGGCAGCAATTCGGAACTCAGTGTTTCCCGGTAATCGGTCCGCATCGGGCTGGTGATGGCTGCAGCCAACGATTCCCGATTTTCGACCAGCAATGCGGCGAACGAAGCGATCGCAGAGCATCGCGAACGAACCTTCAATTGGCTCCAGGACAATTGAGCTTGATAAGCCCCAGCGAATCCAGCTTGAATGGCATCGCGATCCGTCTCGTAAGGTTGAATATCGATAGGTTTCAGAGCAGAACGCGGTCCAGACGAAATCCGTTTATCACCCGCATCCCCGCGTGGGCTGCGATCTCCCGAAGTGCGCTCTACCAAACCGAGCTTGTGCGAACTGGGATTGTCCGAGCTTGGATGATTCAAAGGTTCAGTCTCTGACAACTTGTCCATCGCCGTTGTCGTGCTCGCTTCCTCGGGGCCATTTGCTTGGGGCGAATGACCCATTTTCCGAATATTGGGTTACCTTGATCCACCAGTCTCAAAGTATACCACGCCTTGCAAAATCGTCTGCAAGCACTGGGCTTAGAACCGGCTTTCGTCGACCATTTTAAGGTCCAAATCACCCGTCGTTTGTATCAAGAACCTTCATTTTTCGCGCTGGTGGCTTTACGCAATACTCGCAAAAAATTGCCGTAGAGAACTTTGTGGATGGACGCTTCGTCGTAACCTCGGCGGAGCATCAACTCGGTGATGACGGGGTACTTAGATACATCCTCCATCCCAACGGGTAATTTTGAGATGCCGTCGAAATCGGAACCCAGACCAACATGGTCGATGCCAGCGACCTTGATGACTCGTTCGATGTGATCGACGATGATCTCTGCATCCCCTGCTGGATATGGATGGCTTGCTTGCCATTGCTTGAGCTCTCGGTCTTGATCCTCTCTTGAACCGGGATACTTGCGACGCAACTCGCGTCTCACGGAGGCCATCTCCTTTAAAATAACTGCCGATTCGGGAACCACAAACCCCGAAAAGAAGTTGATCAAGACAACTCCGCCGTTGTCGGGTAATTTCGCCAATACGTCGTCCGGTACGTTGCGTGGATGATCGGCTACTGCTTTGGCGGACGAGTGGGAGAAAATGACAGGAACTGCGGCGACTCGCAACGCATCGTGCATGGTCGCAGGAGAAACGTGGGAGAGGTCTACCAGCATTCCCAATCGATTCATCTCCCGCACGATCTCTTCGCCGAACTCGGAGAGTCCATCGCTCTTCGGAGCATCCGTGGCCGAATCTGCCCACTCGAGTGTATCGGCGTGAGTCAGTGTCATGTACCGTGCACCTAGTTCGTAGAGTTGTCGCAGCTTGCCGATCGATCCCTCGATGCTGTGGCCACCCTCCATCCCGATCAGCGATGCGATTTTTCCGGTAGCGCGAATCCGATCGACATCCTCGGCGTTGCAGGCTAACTCGAAGACGTCGGGATAGCGAGCGACAATTTTCTTCACGAGCTCGATTTGCTCGCAGGTTGTCTGAAACGCGTTGCCTGCGGCGATCGTGTCTACAGGCACAAAGACCGACCAAAACTGGGCCCCAACATTGCCAGCCTTCAATCTAGGGATATCTGTGTGAAGCTTAGGCTGCGCGGTGCGGATGTCGAAGTCGTCGAACAAACGAGGCGCCTTGGATCGCAGTTCCCAAGGCAAGTCATTGTGTCCATCAAAAACATAACCCCTTTGATGAATGGCCATCGCCTGTTCGGAAACCGTAAAACGATCCTTGGAATCCTGCGCCCGAGCGGAGATGGAACTCGCCGCCGAAACGGCAGCCAAACATATCGCGTTTATGTATCGCTTCCAATTCGACAATCGCATGGCTAGCCCCTTCGCAATGGATCTAATTTCCTAATGACATTAGCAGCGCAGTAATAACCAACTTCGTAGTTACCAGCCCGATCGGCTGAACCCTGAGGAATCGTCTCCCGAGGACGAGCTTCCGCCGCCGGAAAAACCTCCACCTGAGGAAGAGCCCCCACCGAAGCCGCCGCTACCGCCACCGCCACCGAAGCCGCCGCCACCGCCGAAAACGCCTCCACCAAAACCGCCGCTATTCCCCCAGGAACCACCGGAGCCGAAGATGGAAGGCCCGGTGCCGATGATGATGGTATCGTTTCGACGGGCTCTGCGTTCTCGTTCAAGTCTCTCCGCGCGCATCTGCGCTTCGATCCTGCGATTTTGGACCTCGCGTTCCATCTTTTGGATGGCGAGCTGGGACGCTTGCAACGCTTGATTGCTCAATTCGAGCACAGCGGCGTACTGACCTCGCTGCAGATTGGCGCGAGCTGCTTCGAGTTGTCGTACGCCTGGGGAATCGCTGATTCGTAGTCCCCACGGACCTGTCCAATGCTCCGCCTTGTAAACCGATTCCGAGGCTGCTTGGAACGCAGACAGCGCTGCGTTGGCTTGCTGCAATTCCGAGCTCAATTGGCGGGAGATCTCCGACAAATCGGACTGCGTCTCGGCCGCTCGTCGTCCGACTTCCTCCCAGTCGCCATGTTCAGCTTCGATGCCCCGCTGCACTGCCGTGACCGCTCGCTCCAAACTATCCACACGTCGAACTCCCTCGGTCGTTGCTGGGGAATCGGGAATGTTGTCTGTTCGGGATTGCTGAACGAACTGCTTGGCCACATTCCATTGCCGAACAGCTCCATCCACTGCTCGGGATGCTTCTGCATAGCCATGCCGATCCGAAACAACCATGCCCTCGAGTTCGGCGATACGCTTCTGAAAGAAAAGCAGTAGTTGCGCGAACTCGAACGGATTGGTCCCGTCGGTCGTGTTGCGATACTTCGACTGGACGGATTGTAGCTGTTCTCCCAATGCATCGATTTGCTGGATCGTGGGGATCGTGACCATGCGATCGCGGCGATAGTCTTGGAGATGCTGGATATCGGATATGCATTTCACCAGCGACTTTTGATTTTCGACCACTTGACGCTCGAGCTGCTGCAAATGCTCATCGACGCGATCGAGCCTTCGGTCCATTTGCGTCAGCAATTCTCCTGCTTGTTGCAATTCCCCGACCGCCTGCAGCACCATTCCTTGTCGGAACTTCGATTGTGCTGATGCCTGCAGCCGATCGCATTCGGTCGCATAGTCTTGCGCGTGTTCGAGGAGCTGTAGCGCGTGATCACCACCCAGGTCGAGCGATTGATGGGGGGCAGTGACCATATCCACCGATCCATCGCTCTCTGCATTGGTAACCGACGGCTTTACTTCGGGTTCGACCCAGTTCGCGTCAGCAATCAATGCGACAGAATAAGCCAACTGAAGGGCTGCCGACGAATAATTGCGTTCCGCGTTTCGGACCATCAGAGCCAATTGCTTGCTCCGCTGTACGATCTGCTGCAATCGGCTTCGTTCTTTAGCAAGGCTCGATTCGAACTCTTTTGCGGATGTCTTGGAAGCCTCGATCCATTGGTTGGCCCGTTCCATTTCTGAATCGCATCCTTGGATGGCTGAGCGGCATGCATCGATCTTTCCCTGACGCAACATTGTAATTGCAGCCTCCAAACTCTTTCGAGCGAGGGCATGCGCGGTGTCGGGGTTCCAAGCAGGCTCGACGAGGACTTGCGACTCGTTCAATTTCAACTGGCTTGCGAGTTCTTTACGGGCCCTCTGGATTTCTTGGGGCATGTGCTCGACGCGAGGTTGCGTGGTGTCCCTTAAAAGTTCCGCCAATTCGACTGCTTGCTTCGTTTGCCCCACCAGTGCAACCATCGATTCTTTAAGGTCTGCAAAGCCCCCGGCTATCGATTGCGTGATAGCTTGCTCGAACAATCTGTCGGCCGCGCTCGATCGGGCTCGCATATCGGATTCCAGCCAAGCGGTGGGGTATCCCATCGACTGAAGTTTTTCAGACATCGATTTGAGGTCTGGCAAAACATTCTTGCGGAAATCGAGGATCCACTCCCCTAATGCCTTGGCTTCGTCGAGCTTGCGTCGTGCATGGCGAATTGGTCCTTCCATCGCTGAAACCGCATCGAGTGTCGACTGGGACTCTGCATCTGCCAGATCGCTCTGGACCGAGGGAATGAGAACATTGAAGTAGCTCGGAACGGGAAACCAACCATCCGCGGACGCATTCGCAATGCTCTTTTCTTGATCGAGCGAGCCTTGCAAGTCGACTTGGCAGCGATTGAGTTCGTCGTTGACACGAGTGAGAGAGTCTTCGATCAGTTTCAATGCGTTGCCCGCTCGCTCGCGCCGCGACTGGATCGCACCATAGATTTCATCGAACGTCAAAATGACTTCGTCTGGAACTTCGCTCGGGATCGGCTCGTTCGCTTCCTGGGCTCGCTTTTTGAGGATGTCCATCGCCACCCTAGGGATCCCAGTCGCGCGAGAGAACTTGAGCGGTTTCCCGGAAATCTGTCGAACACTTTCTTCGAATCGCGAGCTGCTAAACGCATTCACGATTTGGTCCCAAACGCCGTTCGGATTGACCAGATCCTTTGCCTCGGAGAGAACGCGTCGAATCTCTTTTGACATGATGAATAGGTCATCGATATCGTTGATGGCGCCTTCGCCGAGTTCTCGTGTTCGCCCAGTATACCCGCGCTGTGCGATCCGATCGCGAGATCCAAGCAGATCGGCGCTCTGCGTGAAGAGTTGGTCGAGTCCATCGGTCTCTTTAGCGACCGACGCCTCGCGCGTCTTTAGATTGTCGATGGCTCGATCCATGGCTGGTTTGCGTTTGCGATGAAACAACCACAAGATCACGGCCACAATTGCAGCCAGAATACTGGCGATCGTTCCGACGACCTGACGAACCAGCTTTGCGTTGGCGTTGGCCGCTTCCATGCGTCGATTTTCTTCGTCGATGCGGCGATTGCCCTCGGCGATTTTCGTTTCAGCCGTACGCAGCGTCTCAGTGAGATCCATGTCTCCGTTGAGGTATTTCTTATTGGCGGCTGCGAGCACCTCGCGAAGGTCTTTGAGAGGTCCTGCGGCTACCCCATTGGGCGCATTGGCGAGCGGTCCAAATTCCGCCTCGAGTTCCTTGCGATTGGCCTCATACCCGCGAGAGGCTGCATAGGCGTTCAGGTACGAATCGATCTGAGTCCCTAGTTGCTTGATCGTTTGGTGGGACTCTTTGGCGTTCTCCAAATTGAGTGGCACCCGGATCTCCGAAATTCGTTGTCGCCATTCTTCAATATCTGGTTTTGCAAGCGCGCCTGTCGCGTCAGGATGTTGTGCTCGAAACGCAATACTTTCTTCACCAACCTGGTCGAGTAACTCGGTCAAGTGGCTCAGTCCTTCTTTGGCGATTTGCAGATCCCGTTCTTTCTCCAACGCTTGAGTTCGAGCCGCTTCGGCTTCGGAAGTGATGATCCGATCTAATCGTTGATTGATGGTTCGAACGGTTTCTTTAACTGCATCCACCACGCGACCGCCTCCTCGCATCGCGCGAAAGGCGGGTTGGTCCAATTCACCGATCCATTTCGATCGCCCCAGTCCGCGGCGATCCTGGGCCTCCGAGCCAAAATAACTGAACTTGCGTTCTTTAAGAAACAACACGAACATCGCGCCGTCGGTTTCATGGGTTGCCGGATTTTCGAGCTTGCCAAAACCCGTACGATTGGTAAGTCCTTTGCCCAGCGCGAACTCCACTGCATCCATCCCAAAATAGGAACGTCCATCGGGAGCCACGTAGTACTCACCGCTTGCTTCCTCCATCAAGACCACGGTCCAATGTGGTCCTTCTTTGCTCAGCCACTGCTGCAGTTCAGCGAGTCCCGCAGCAGGTACCCCGAGATCACCTTTGACGTAAAGATGTTTGTCTTCGCTCCATTGATCGATCACATCGTTGACCGACTCAATGGATACATAGCCAGTTGTCCCCTTGTCTACAGTTAACTTGTCTACAGTCGACTTGTCTCCCGTTAACTGTGCCGTTGCGATACTTGGAAACGCGATGGTATACCAACCAGCGAGAACCAGAAGGAACGATGCGATGAGATGAACCCGTGTCCTGAACCAACTCGGATGGTTTCGTAGCATCAAACTGTGAATCATTGGATTGCAAATCGCTCTATGCTTTGTTTCAACTCGGACGCCCAATCGTCCATCCATTCTTGGGGAATCCCTTCGTTCGGGCCATATAGAATACACACGATTTCGCTCACCGTCTCGGTAATCTTACCCGCCATCGAATCTTTCACCGGGCTCCCCAGCGGTTCCGCCGCATCGAGGCCACCACAAACGGTGATCAAACCATTCAGGTCGAGTTCTTGACCGCCCGAGTTGAATACGTATTTTTCCTCACGTCGTCCAACTCGGACCCGCAAGGCATCCGGGAAGCGGGATTTGTCGAGCATCGAAATGGGAAGACCGATCCGAACCGAAATGGCATTCAGACAATCCACGGCTGGGTTGATCCGAGGGAAATTGCCGTCGTTCAGACACCTCAGCAGATATTCCTGTGCCGGTTTACTCCGCCCGGAGGGTTTGAAACCACCGCGGCGCAACAAACCTCGAACGGCTTCGCGCCGCGATTCCCACTCAGGGGTGATCACTTCCGCTCGGGCCGCCGCCAGCTGGTCTTCGATCCAGGAATCGAACTCGTGCGACGCGGTAAATCGATTCAGGCCCGCGACTTCACAGGTGCCTAAACACAAATAATCCAACGCGTTGATCACAGGCAGCGGCATACGAAAACTCCCCATCCTCTGAACAGAGCCCCAAGTCAAAGCTCCCCGAAAACAGCCACAAACAGTATTGCCAATTCGGGGCTGTTGGTAGCAATCCGAGAGTTATGGGGGATAGGCTCGCCAAATGCAAGGCACAGCATGGGGCAATTGCCCCTGCACTTGAGCCGTGGACTGAATCGTATAACGATCTGCGGTAACAGAAATTGCTAGGTGTGGATCGCCGTTCTAAAGATCCATGCCGAAAGCATGCCGCAGTTCTCGAAGTTTCGAGTCGTCCATTGTTGTCAATTGACCAATACAGCGAGCGTTGATTATCGCTTCGGCAGTCGACTCGAGGACTTCCAACCGATCAAACGTGTCCAGGATGCTCATGCCCGCGACGACGACGCCATCGTTCTCGACAATAGCCGCGGGGGAGCGGAGGCTGACCCACTGGTCGATCGATTTCTCACCCACTCCGTATTGGACTCCAAAGGGTAGTGTTTGCACGTCACGGAGAAAAATGTAGCTCTCCGGAATCGTGCGTGCATCGAGCATGGTTGCCGTGATGCTGAACGCGGTTGCGTTCACTGGATGGGCAAAGACGATGGCTTGGACATCGGGATGTGTGCGATAAATGGCTTGATGTTGTCGTGTCGCACGGCTTGGGATTTTTCCCGGTTCATGTGTTTCACCATCGATCAGTACCAGATCTTCGACGCCGAGGAGTTCGCGATCTTTCTGCGATGGCGTGATGAGGAATGAGTCTCCGTGGATACGTGCAGAAAAACTTCCTTCGGTGCTGATCAACAGTCGTTGTCGGCAACCTCGTTTCAGGAATAGGATTAGCTGCTGACGAAGTTCTTGCTCCTTGGCAGTGACATTGGGTGCTTCGGATGCATTCATGTGCAACGTGCGATCGCGAGCCATTTGCAATTGATCATCGGTCAGATATTGCACCTCACCCAGTCGAGATGCTTTGATCAATGTTTTGCTGGCGAATTCAAAGGCTTCAAAGCGCTGGAACGCTTGGGCGAGGGAGCCTCCTCCGACGACCACTCCATGATTTTCGAGGATGACGCTGTCGCAACCTTTTCGGAACTCGGCAGCGATATTCTTACCCAAAACATCGCTTCCCGGTAAAGCATACGGAGCGAATCCGACGTTCCCGCACATGAGTTCAGCTTGCGGAAACAATCGCGTGTTGGGTTTTTTGTGGCAGATGCTGAAGGCGACCAAGCCGACAGGGTGCGCATGGACGATGCCGAGGATATCCTTGCGGTGTTTGTAAATAGCTTGATGAAACGGGAACTCGGAGGAGGGTCGGTGTCGACCCTCGATCGTGCCATCGGCGTGTACGCAGACGATATCGTCTCGCGTGAGGTTTCCTTTATCGACTCTCGCAGGTGAGATCCAGATATCCCCCTTGGAATCCCGAATGGATAGGTTCCCTCCCGAGGTTGTGGTCATGCGGTAGCGGTAGATACGCTCCATGGTCTGCATGATCTCATCGCGTGGATGAATCAACGACCTGTTTAGCATGCGATTCCTCTCACTTTGGTACTGACTGGCATCGAACTGGGCATCATCAACACGTTGTACTGTCACTGCGGATCCACCTATGCTGGGTGTATTTCCTGAACCCCGTTCCTTCGGAAGCTACGCGGCGCGTCGATTTTCGCGTCGAACGACTTCCCCTTGATCGTTCACTTCCTCAAATTTAACCGCAACCTGGCGCGACACACCGCTTTCCTGCATGGTGATTCCGTAAATCATGTTGGCGACGGTCATGGTTTTCTTACTGTGGGTGACAACGATAAATTTCGTGGTGTCGAGGAACTCGTTGAGAACCGTTACAAAACGTCCGATGTTGGCTTCGTCGAACGGAGCATCGACTTCGTCGAGGATACAGAAAGGGCTAGGCCGATATTGGAAAAAGGCCATGATCAACGCAACTGCCGTGAGGGCCTTCTCGCCACCGCTGAGCAAGCTATTGCTGAAGGTAGTTTTTCCTGGTGGAGTGGCGATGATTTCGATCCCGCTCTCAGGGTCGTCGGGATTTTCAAGAACAATGTCAGCCGATCCGCCACCGAACGATTTGCGGTAGAGCGTTTGAAAGTTGGTTCGGATCGTTTCGAGGGTGTTCAAGAATAGGTCTTGTGAATCCTCATCGATTTTTTGCATCGTCTTAATCAAGCTCGATTTGGCGTCGATCAAGTCTCGCTCATGCCCGGCCAATTTGTCATACCGCGACTGGAGTTCATCCAATTCATCGAGAGCCTCCATGTTGACGCTACCTGCGGAAGCAATCTCCTGACGCAGTTGGATGAGTTGGGCTTCGATGCTATTTCGATCCATCTCCTCGATGCGCAATACCACAACTGGCACATTCGCATCCTCAGAGGTTGGGTGATGAGGATCGACGCTGTCCAGGTCTCTGTCCGATGCTTGGACCGATTCGTCTCCATTGTCCCCATGATTGCCGTCATGCGATGCAATTTGTTCGGTGGTGGCCACTCTCAATGCATCTTCGTGCTCCAAATCAACCTGGTATTCATCTCGGTACCTTTCGATAAGTTCGCTGCGTTCCCGTTCCAGTCGTTGATGTTCCTCGTCGTGAGCTGCGAGGCGATCGAGCAGCTTGTCGAGTTGGCGATGTATCTGCTCGCATTCCTTCCCTTTATCAGCCACCGAACGTTGCTGCAGTTCGATCGACTCTGCGATATCGGTACGTTCTTGTTGGATGGCCGCGAGCTTCAAATTGGTAGACGTGATCCGTTCTTGAAGCTCCGCAACGGCGGTTTCGGCCGAGCGAATCTTTTCCGCGAGTGTTGCCAAGAGCGCTTTGGCTTGCTCCACATGCGTGGTCCGTTCCGTCGCATCGTGAAGCAGTTGGTCCAAGGTAACACGCATGCCGTCGACACGTTGCTCAAGCCTGGCCAGGTCGACTCGCTGATTGGTGAGCTCATTCTGGCTCTCGCGGATTTCAGCATCCAATTGGCGAACATCGGACTCGAGGGTCAAGATGGATTCGGCATGCTGTGCCTCGGAACTCTCGAGTTCGAGGATGCGTTTGCGGGCAGCTTCGAGAGATTGCTGGACAACGGCGAGGGTTGCTCGCTTCTCATCCAGTCCCGATTGGATGGTCGACATTTCCTTTCGGTCGGCAACCATTCGATCTCTCATGGACTGAAGCCGTTGCTCGGCGGCAGCCAGCCGACGGCCAGCTTCGTAGACTTGCTTATCAGCGACTTGAACGGCATCCGCTGCTGATACCATTTCCTCTGCGATGGCAGATGCTTGCTGGCGCTCGACATCGAGTGTTTGCTGCAAATGTTCGATCTGTTCATTTGCGGCTTGCATTTCGCTGCGCCGCGAAACCAACCCCAGCCCCGTTTGCAACGATCCGATCGTGATGCTGCCATCGCTGTCTATTAATTGGCATTCTGCGGTGACGAATCGCAGGCCGGCTCCGCGAAAATGGCTCAAATCAAGAGCCGTGGAAAGTGTTTCAACAAACCATGTCGTCCCGAGCAATGCGCGGACAAGTGGTTCATGCTCAGAGTCGAATCGGACCAAACGGTCAGCTCGGCCGACAACACCTCGCAAACCGTCCAACTGGATTTTTTCACCCGTCCTGCGTGAGGGAAGGCGATCCAAACGGAGTAGCGTCACTCGCCCTTCAGCCTGCAATCGACCTTCGTTGATCCAGTCGACCAATTGCCCGTCCGAAAGGACGATCGCATCGGCATGAGTCCCTAGGGCAACGTCGACCAATGGGGCGAGGTGCAAATCCGTGGTGATCAAATCCGCGACGAGACCGCGGATCGACTTGACACCCGAGGCCATGCTCGGATTGGATTCCGCGAGCGATTGCGCAGAGCGCATCAACTGCTGACCGCCGCGGCCTGCACTCGCGAACTGCTCCTCGAGTTGGGAGAGGACCAAAAGCCGCTCTCGCACTCCTTGGATCCTGGCTTGAATTTCGAGGAGTTTCTGTTGGATGCTTCGTTCCCGATCGGTGACCTCCGCGAGTTTTTCTTTCGCTTTTGTTTTGCTCGTCTCAGCCGCAGTCGCTTCCGTTTGCGATTGTTCGACCTCAGCAGCAGCGACGGAGATTTGAGCATTGCGAACTGCGATATCCGCTTCGCGAGCACGGATATCTTGTTCGCCTTCGTGCAGCTCTTGAACGATTCGATCTTGTTGGGCTTCGTGGGACGCAGCGTCGTATCGCGTCTGCGACAAGGCATGGCGTACACCTGCTGCGAGGCCTTTTTGGAACTCGAGAGACTCTCGTAGGTCGATCAACGCCTTTTCTCGCTGTCGAAATTGAGATTCGAAGAGCAATATAGCGTCTTCGGTCTCTTGACGTTCGAGATCGAGCTGCTGTAGATCGGTTTGCCGCTGTTGGATCTCCTCCTCGCTCATCGAAACACGTCGTTCGAGTGTTTCGATCCGATCGAGTAAGCCCTTCTGTTCCTCGGTCCACTCGGAATGCCGCTGGCGAGCTCCTGCCAGTTCGCTGGTCGCTTGGATGTGCTCGCTTTGCAGTTCTACGATCCGGTCTTGGATCGATTGCAACTGTTCCTTGGTTGCCGCGAGCTCTTCGGAAACCTTGCGATGTTCGCCTTCGCGGGTTTCGGATTGCAATTGCAGACCATCGCGTTGAGTCGCAGCTGCTGCGATTTGTTGCCCAATCCCTTCGATCCGCTTTTGGATGTCTCGAACATCAAGCAGTCCGAGTTGGGTCCGTTTGACGATCAGTTGGCTACTGAGCTCACGATATCGTTGGGCTTTGGACGCTTGACTTTTCAAGGTCGACAGTCGCTTGCCCACTTCATCAACGATGTCTCGCAATCGGATCATATTCTGATCGACGCGTCCCAATCGCCGTTCCGCCTCGGCCTTCTTCGCCTTGAACCTCGAGATTCCCGCTGCTTCTTCAAAGATCCCCCGTCGATCCTTGGCCGAAGACTGTAGCAGACGATCGACCTTGCCCTGCTCGATCAAGCTATATGCATCGACACCGACTCCGGTCCCACGGAACAGTTCGCGGACATCCTTGAGTCGGCATGGGCGGCCATTGATCGCATACTCTCCTTCGCCGCTCCTGTAGACGCGGCGGCTGACCTGCACTTCGTCTTCATCGTAGGTGAGGATTCGGGTTCGATTGTCGAGGACCAAAATCACTTCAGCGCTGTTGGCAGGCTTGCGGCCACCTTCAGCGGACCCCTTGAAGATCACATCGGTCATTTCCGCCCCGCGGAGCGCCTTGGCACTTTGGGCACCGAGCACCCACTTGACCGCATCGACCACGTTTGATTTCCCGGATCCATTGGGGCCGACAACGACTGTGATGCCGTCAGGAAAGTCGAAACGAGTCCGATCCGCAAAGCTTTTGAAACCAACGAGCTCAAGCGCTTTCAGCATGGCTGGTCCACGGGGTCCGATTCGAGTGAAGACGGGAAGGGAGGAAAAAGGGGGCGATCAAAAACCTGTGGCAGTGACGGCATCGTCGCCCTCGTGGTGACTCTCCGTCCAAAGTGTTTTATAAATCGCTTTCATCGTCAGCCGACGACTCGGATGACTCTGTGGCCTCGGATGTTTTCCTAGCCGATTTTTCGGATTTCTTCGAAGTCCAAGATGAAAGGGAGAACCAACTCGCATCCGTTTCCTCTTCCGTTTCGGTTTCGTTTTTTAGTTGAAGAGAATCCAAAGAATCTGCATCGATATCGGTTGCTCCATCGCGATCGTAGACTCGTCCTGCTCGTGGCCTAGGATTGATCGCCACAGGTACTGAAATTTGGTCGGTCGCATGCAACTGATCCAACATGTGCACGACGTCAGCGTACTTGCCCTCGATAGTCGGGATCCCCTTGAGGATCGATGCCAAATCGCTCGATACGACTGCTTGCAAGATCTCCCCAGTCTGCAGTCGTTTTGCCATTCGGACCATCCCATTGGACATCGGGATTAAACGCATGGATGGGGATGGGGCGAAATCTTTCTTCAGATGGATCACTGGGTTGCTTCCGAACAGCACAATCTCCTTGGTTTGCTCGAGAGAGACGGTTACCAATGGGATTTGGCTGGGAATATGAACGAACGAACAGACTTCTCCGACGTTGGCACCTGCGATCAACGGATCGCGTGGATCTCGTTGCCGCATCGCCCAAAGGGCCCCATACCTAACTTCCGGGACCGCCTCTTGCAGCAATTCTTCCAGTGCGACTCGGGCTTCCGGGCATTCGTTAACCGCTAAACCTATCAAGCAGACTGGCCGGAATGCGGGTTCAAATCGCACCATGTTTTGCAGTACAGGAACGCACTCTGGGCTATCCATGTAGGCTAGGCTATACGCGGAGTGAAAGCGTACCTCGACATCGTTGTTCGACAGTCCTTCGATGAGGACTGCAGTAGCCTCTTTAGATCCGATGGCCTCCAATTCGCAAGCTGCCCGCCTCGCGTACTCACGCTGCTTAAGCAATCCTCGGCAACCCTCCAATCGTTCGGCGACTTGCTCATCATTCTCATGGAACCCCATCGAGAGGATCGTCGACATGTAGTGCAACGGATCCAGTTTGTACTTGGGAAGTGGTTCGATCATTATCTCGCGATCGTTTTTGCCAGCCGCAACAACTTTCTGCTTGCCGGCATTTTGGTAGAAGAAGCGGCGGTTGATCGCTTTCTCCATCGCTCGAATCACGAACACATGCTGATACTCATTTGCCAGATAGATCGCCATCTTCGGCGTGTCGAGCAGTTTGGCGCCGCCAATGATCACGGCTCGCAGTGGATCGACCTCCGTGCTTCCCTCGATTACCGAAGGTGGGATGACGATCAAATCACCCGATGCGAGTGCCTTTTCGTTGGTTGAGCGATTTTTTCCTTCGATGTTTGAATATTCGCGAAGCGAGGCGGGCATCAATACACCCTCCCGTAAATCCGTCGCATTGCATTCGTCGGAACACTCGATGAGAACGTCTAAACGATCTCCCTTCTGATCGCAAGGATTCGCGAATAACCGAACCTTTACCGTCGCAGTCGATGGGGAATCGAGAACTTCCTGAGGATTCAAGACGTCGTGTCGGCGCAATTCCTCCAGCATGAACTCCCGCTGATTGCTCGGGCGCACAATGCCTCCTGTACCGGGGAGATTGCTGATCAATCCCAAACTGTCGTAGCGGCGCGTGTGCAAACCCGATGCCCTCGCAACCTCGCCGATCAAGCGAGGGCGGTCGGGATCCCTCATCTTTTCCTTGATGAGCTCGATATCGATCTCATACTGCTCCTTGCGATTCCGCTGCATCCACGACTGGCAACCAAGACTGGAAAGTACGAGGAGCGTCGCGACCAGGGAACAGGTGACACGGAGCCTACGGGAACGTGACTGAGCATTTGATTTCATGGGTTATTGCCTGCAGACACAGCTTGGAGTTCCCAAACACCACCCTATGGGTGCCTTATTTTGCGCTTATTGAGGGCGATTCTCGGCAGACCGCCCCTTGGGGTGGATACCTAGATTGCCTGCGTTGCGTCAATAGTGATCGTTGCGAATGCCCCCTTCTCCGTAGTTTCTCTGTGGCTTCAGGTTCTCTGTGGCTTCAGGTTCTCTGTGGCTTCTCCGTGGACGAAGGGTTCGTTCGCTGTGGGGAATTGGATAGACAGCAATTCCGTCCGAGGAGCTTGTTGGGTATCCTTACCCGCGGTTTATCATTCATCCGTTGGCGATGTATTGCTCTGTTCGTTGGATGTACCGCTCGTTGCATCTCTTGTTAAATTCGATCGGGCTCAAGGACTCATGTCGGAATCCCACAATCAAACTCCTGAAAAACGCTTGCTGCTCGGAACGAGCAACCGTAAGAAAATCGTCGAGCTCGAGGCCCATCTCAAACCTCGCGGGTTTACGCTGCGGACCCCTTCGGATTTCCCCGACACCATCGATGTCGAGGAGACGGGGGCGACGTTTATGGACAATGCCCGATTGAAGGCCGTTGCACAGGCAACCGGCCGAGCGATGTGGGCGATCGGTGAAGATAGCGGCTTGTGCGTGCCAGCCCTCGGGGGATTGCCAGGGGTGATTTCCGCCCGATTCAGTGGCACCGGTCCGTCCCTGCAAGGTGCCACCGACCAAACCAACAACGCAAAGTTGCTGGAGGTGATGCAAGCATTCGGGCCCAATGAACGCGACGCATACTATGTCTCGACCATTGCGTTAGCAAACCCACAAGGTGAAATCTTGATCGAGTCCTCGGGTGAATGTTGGGGGCGGATCCTATCGGCGCCGCGAGGTGAAGGTGGGTTTGGGTACGACCCGCTGTTCGAGGTCCGCGAGTATCACCGAACTTTTGCGGAACTGGGGTTGGAAGTGAAACGAGCGATCAGTCATCGCTCTCGGGCCCTCCGCCAATTCCTTCGACAACTCGACGCCTTGGATGTTTTCCATCGATGAGTAACCATTCATGACACTTGAACCACGATGGCCCAAATACGCCTTGCGATTGGCGGCGATTCACAATTGGTTATGGGGCGCCTGGGTGATCCTTTGTCCCAACCAGCTTTTTGATTTCATGGGGATGGATCGACCGAACCACCTGTGGATCTGGCAAGGCGTAGGGATGCTGGTGGCGGTTTTCGGCATCGGATATTGGCTCGCGGCAAACGATTTTCGAAGGCATTGGCCCGTCGTCCTGATGGGCTTGGTCGGTAAACTTCTCGGTCCAGTTGGTTTCTTCCAATCCGCGATCACCGGTCAAGTTCCTTGGTCGCTGGGGCCGCTGCTTTTGATCCAAGATATCCCGTGGTGGTTTCCGTTGGGAGCGATGCTGTACCTGACATTCCGCGACCACTCCGATCCGAAAAGTCGATCGGTCGCAGGATCGCTTGCGGATTGGACGCTTGACCAAGCCAACGCGCTGGCGATAGCAACCAACGGCAAATCGATTGCGGCGATGAGCGCCGAGCAAGACGTCTTGCTCGTGTTCTTACGTCACGCTGGTTGCACCTTTTGTCGTGAGACGCTCGACGAGCTAAGAAGTACACGTAGCGCTTGGACCGGTTTGGGGATGTTGCCGGTGGTGGTCCACATGGGGAGCGACGAGGAAGGCCGAGGCATGATGCAGCACTTCGATCTATCGGATCTCCCGACGATCAGCGACCCGGACTGCAGGCTCTTTCGAGCGTATCAATTACCGCGAGGAAACCTCTCGCAGCTCTTTGGCTGGAATGTTTGGCTTCGCGGTTTTATCGTAGCCATCGTGAAGGGGTATGGCTTCGGAAAAATCCGAGGGGATGGATTCCAGTTATCGGGAGCCTTTTTGGTTCGCCACGGAAAAATTATCAAGGCGAACCCATCCAAAGACGCCGCGGATAGCTGCCCGTGGAAACCGATCGTGAACGATTCGGTGTCGAGCCGTGCACCAAGATCCGTATAAGCAAGCGGACCCTCCGTCCGAGCCACGCGTGTAAGCAAGTGGCGGCTGGACGTTGGAACCTGATATCCCCCGGTGCTAGACATGATCAAGACTAGCCTAGCGATTGTTGGGATCGATTTTTCAACGAACTTTCTAGTATGTTCTAGTATGTCTTCAGCATGATGTTCTTGAACTGCACCTTCATCGGTGGTCCAGCGTGGAGTTGCAAGGCGAGGACACCTTCCGCGGCCGATTTGCCTGGTTCGCTATCTTGCAATTCGGACATCAGAACATCGTTGATGTAGTGCTGAAGCACGTTGCCACGAGCCACAATTTTGTACTTGTTCCAACCATCGAATTTGATTTGTCCCAGCAGTGCATCGGCGTCACCGGTGGAACCGATGCGGCTCTTCTTTCCATCCTTGTCGACCGCGATGATCTCGCCTCTCTCGGCCATGATCCCACGTCCGCGTTCTTCGTAGTTGATCCCCATGTATCGCTTGTTCGCGTCGATGTCGGCTTGGTAACCACCCACGACAAACTTTTCCTTGTCGAAGACTTTGCTGCGGTACTGGATCCCGGAATTGCCACCCGCGATCTTGAACTCTAACGTCAATTCGAAATCCTTGACTGGTTTTTCGTAGACGATAAACGTATTTCCACCGATAGGTGCATCCGCTTTGTTCTCGCCGGTGATCGCCCCGTCTTCGATGCTCCAGTTGGCAGATAGGCCGGACCACCCGTTTAATGACTTGCCATCGAAGATCGAGACAGCGGCGGGTTCATTCGCCGCAGGCTTTTTGTCTTGAGCCAGAGAAACCGTGGCAGTGAACAAAGCGACTACGGCGAGAGAAAACAACATGTTGCGCGAACTCATGAATTAATCCTTCAGAGGTGAGAGGGTGAATCGTACTTTGGTCGCACGATCGTCTGATACCGATAATACTTTGGCAGTGACTCCTGGCAACTCGATCACGTCCCCCGCGACCAGAAGCCGTTCGGCTTGATGGACGAGGAGCCCCGCGACCGTGTCGACGTCAGCCTCTTCGAATTGGATCCCGAGGCGATTTTCCAAGGAATCTACGGCGGTGGATCCAAGAACCACCCAGGAATCGGGTCCGTCGGGCACAATTTCTGGCTCTTCGACATCGAACTCGTCGGCGACGTCGCCGATGATTTCTTCCATCACGTTTTCGAGAGTTACGATCCCGATGATCATGCCATATTCATCCACCACAAATGCCATATGTTGGTGGGTGCCTTGGAAGTGCCGCAGCAATTTGCTGATCGGCATGTTCTCGGGGACCTTTTTCGGAGGTCGCATCAACGAGGTCCAGTCGAATCCTTTTTGGATATTGGCACCGGTGATGTCTTTAACGTGCAATACACCAAGAACCGTGTCGAGCGAGCCGTCGCAAACCGGATAGCGAGTGTGTTTGGTCCGGCGAATCATCGCCAAAATCGAATCGCTATCTTCATTCATGTCGATGAAGTCGATATCGTTCCTGGGGACCATGATCCGACGGCAAACCATGTCGTCGAATTCGAAAACAGCGTTGATCAGGCTATGTTCGCTGCGAGTTAGGTTCCCGTGCACGTGAGCTTCGCGCAGGAGCGCCCGGATTTCCTCTTCGGTGTACGGGATCGCGCTCTTCGATTTTTCCGTCGCGCCCAGCAGCTTCAGGAGCCAATCGGTCGATGCGCTGAGGACGACCATCAAGGGATAGGAGAGGATGTAAAAAATCTGAAGCGGCAGCGCGCACAGCAACAGCAAACCTTCCGGTTTACGGATCGCGAAAACCTTGGGCGCTTGTTCGCCGATCACCAAGTGCAATGCAGTCACCACGGTGAAGGAGATGGCAAATGCCACTGCATGCACTACGGATTCGGATTCCACGCCGATGGCGCGGAGGACAGGCTCGACGAAATGGGCGAAGGCGGGTTCTCCGATCGCACCGAGGGCCAAACTAGCCATGGTGATGCCGAGCTGGCAAGCGGATAGGGAACGCTCGAGGCGCTGAGCTAACCAGCGAGCCGTCCTTGCGAAAAGACGACGCTCCGCCACCATGTGCTCAATGCGGCTAAGCCGAATCTTGACCAGAGCAAACTCGGCAGCTACGAAAAATCCATTGACGACGACCAAAACCAGGGCCGTAAGGATCTTTGCCAGATCCGGAAACCATTCAGGCATCGTTAGTAGGACTAATCCTCCGAGGCGGTAACAACAAGAGCAACGAAAAAGCTCGATTTGCCACGGTCAGTGTATCTCAAAGGGTATCTCCCGTGTTGTACTCCAGCCGAAAATCCACCCAACAAGAGCTCTTTTCCGCTAAACGGTAGATTCGACGCAATCCCCCCAGCTTGACCGATCGATTCCCGGGGATCAATTCGCCCACCTATTTCATCGTTTCGCTCAATTTCAACTCGGGGAAATCCGAAGCAAGTTGCAAACTTGGATGGCGTCTGTATTCCTTGTGCTCGCGGGTTAGCGATGTGTTTTGCGGAAATCTATCCTGCGGAACTAAATGCTTGTGCCGCGTCCACTTTCGCTCGGGATTGCCGACACCCGCTGTTTGCGATTGTCTTTCCCCATCCTTCCTTCCTGGGTAATGCTTCCTATCGTGCAATCCGCTCCTTTGCTCCACCGACTCGATACCGCCCTTCGCAGCCATCCACACCTCAACCGACAAAACGTATTCCTCGAGAGCGACCCAACGCACGTTGTTCTTCGAGGCACCGTCGATTCGTTCTTTCGTAAGCAAATGGTCCAAGAGGCCATCCGCAAGGTGGATGGGATCACCGACGTGAAGATCAGGAACTTGATCGAGGTTAAGTAACCTCGGGCTCACGTTTTTGAGAATCGAATCGGGGAACCATCGGGATCACTTGGGCAGAGCTTCGGTCTGCGTCTGCTGCGACCTTGCATATTCAACCTCGCGTTTGGCAGCATCCGCTCCTAGCGGCGCGATTGATTTGGCTTCGACACCGAGCAGTTTCTGAATTGTCTTGATCAGTACTACTTCGCACTCGGGTGAAACGAGCGAGGACCTAGCCTCCATTTCATAGCCCCCTTGTTCGTAGGCGATCGCTGTTCCGATGTAGCACGGGGCATAATCCCCGTACGCGGCCGTGGCCACAAATTCTCCTGGCAGCATTTCCGCTGCGGCCAATTGGTACTCGATAAAAAGTTCGCCCGGCAGATGGAGGATCCGTGCTGGTCCCAGCTTCAGACAACTCGCGACGATGGGGTCGCCCTCTGCGCAACGGGTTAACCAAACCCATTGGGTCGCAGCATATATCCTTTCTTTCGGTGTTTTATTAGGATCCGAGATTACGGCCATCAGAGGGTCGCGGTCCATCCTTTTGGTGGGTGGCAATCGTAACTCGCTCGTTGCCCAATGCAGATCCTGGCCGTTGATTGGGATCTTCTTTTCCTCATCCAAGGCTCGTTTCATGCCATCCGCCATCCGTTCCGCAAGAACGGGACGGTTCTCCGGTGATCCGTCATTGTATTTCCCGGCACCAACATTTCCTGCGGCTCCACAGAAATGAACATGCAGGGTGCCGGTTTCTTTTTGCCTGGCGTTGCGAGCCAATCCCGGGAAGTCGGGATTCACTTCCCCTTTTCCGTAAAAGCTTTGCGGGTGGGTGGCATAGTACGTCAGCACCGCAACCCGGTTGTCTCCATCGAAGAAGCTGATCGATCGAACCCATGGATCGATCACTCCTTCGGGTGCGGCGCGCACCGCTGGATCTTTGGTCGCGGTCCATCGCACCGCAGCAACTTTACCATCGGCGCCTAATACGCGACGGTTGGAACCGACCCGCTCAACGGCCGCTTGTCCCAACCCGATTTCTGAAACCCGAATCGGTTTTTTGACCGCAGCATCGATTGCCTCCACCGCCCTCGCGATGACTTGATTGGAGACGCTCGAATCAAAAATAATGCCGCTCGCACCATGCGATTTGGCAAGCGCATCGGCTGAAAAATCGCACCAGGGTGCGTCGTGTTGATGCAAGGTGTGCACCGCGACACGCTCTGGGGTCGTTCCCGCAGCAATCGCAAGGCGTTCCCGGAAAACTCGGTTCCCCTCATTGCCGATCCCCAGCCAATCGACCGCGCATAGCACCACAGGCTTCTCATCCGAGAGCAACACGATCCCGCGGCATCGGAGCGACTCGACGATGGCTGTGGTGGAACTGTACGGCAAGGCGCTTCCGATCGGAGGGGTTGCGTCCACATCGAACGGTGCTATCTGCAATGCCGTTGGAGGCTGCCCATGAACCATCGCCAAGGTGCATGCCAAAGTCATCAAGCAGGAACAGGATACGAACTGTGTGATGTTTCGAAGCATCGCTGATTTCCATAGAGGAAGAACCGAAGTACTTCACGCATTATACCAGCCGTGGCGGAGCCAGTCACAGTCGCCCCGCGTTTGAGTTCCTGGCATCGTTGCGGTACGTTATAAATTACCAAGAGAGTCTAGGTGCGATCCTGGAAATATAGCCTCAGCCATTGAATGGCCTTAAGCAGTTAGCCCACTGAATGTCTGCCATGATCGAAGTCTTCTACCATGAACTCATCGTCTCCCAGGAGGATATCGATAGCCTCGGCCACGTGAATAATGTGGTGTATATCCAATGGATGCAAGACGCCGCGCTCGCGCATTCGGCGGCGCTCGGGTGGCCTGCACGGCGCTACCATGAAATGCGCGCTGGCTGGGTCGCACGGCTTCATCAAATTGAATATCTCCAACCCGCACACGCAGGGGATTTGGTGCGAGTGAAAACCTGGGTCGCCGACATGAAAAAGGTTACCTCGCTTCGGAAGTATGAAATCATACGGGTCACGACAACCGGTTCGGAAAACAGTGAGTCGGGTACCAAAGAGGTGGTTCTCGCGGTCGCTCACACCAATTGGGCCTTCATCGATTTTACGACCCGCACTCCCAAACGCATTCCACCGCAAATCGCGTCTGCGTACCAACCGGTGACGAACATTGTCCGTAACCGGTCTGAGGGCGAGAAATAGCCAGCCATTTCTAAATCAGCCCATCGAGTTCATTAACAAGGGTTCCAAAACGCTTGAGTGCGGTTTGGACAGGTTCGGGACGGGTCATGTCGACCCCCGCGTCTCGCAACAAATCCAGCGGATCCTTCGAGCAGCCACCCTTCAGAAAACTCAGGTACTCCTCCAGCTCCTTCTTTCCGCCATGCATCACGCGCTGCGAGAGCGCGATCGCCGCTGACAAACCGGTCGCGTACTTGTAAACATAAAAAGCCCGATAGAAGTGTGGGATCCGGAAACACTCCAGTTGCAGCTCTGGGTCGATCGCAAAGTTGGGGCCAAAGTAATCCTTGAGCAAGTCGCCATACACCCCTTTGAACGAAGCGACCGTCAACGGTTCGCCCGCCTCGGCCATCGCATGCGTCTTCTTTTCAAACTCAGCAAACATCGTTTGGCGAACGATCGTTGCTCGTATGCTATCGATCTCATGATTGATGATCGCCGCCCGCTCGGACTTGGACGTGGTATTTCGGATCAAGTATTCCGCGAGCAATTGCTCGTTGAATGTACTCGCTACTTCCGCGACGAAAATCGTGTAATTGTAGTATTGGAACGGTTGGTTTCTCGCAGAGTAGTAACTGTGCATGGAGTGACCCGCTTCATGGGTCAACGTGAAGACATCGTTGAGGACATCCGGTTTGTAGTTCATCAAGATGTACGGGGCGCCATCGAACGTTCCGCAACTGAATGCACCGCTCTGCTTCCCTTGATTGGGATACCGATCGCTCCATCGGCCTCGCAATCCGTTCGCGAGTACGTTTCCATACTCCTCACCCAGAGGTGTCAGTGACTTGAGCACCAACTCGACCGCTTGGTCCCATGTGTGGTGGCTCGGCACATCATTCAAAATTGGGACGTAAGTATCGTAATGGTGGATATCGTCCAACCCCATTTTTCGGCGGCGCATGTCGAAGTAGGCGTGCACCGCGGGCAATTGCTCGCGCACGGCTGCGATCAAATTATCGTAGACACTCACTGGGACATTGTCTGCGAACAACGACGACTCGAGCGCGCTCGGGTAGTTCCGGGCCTTGGCATAGTAAACATCCGTATGAACGCTTCCAGCCAGTGTTGCGGTCAACGTATTCTCGTGACCTGCAAACTGCGCATAGTACTGGTGGAATGCTTGTCGTCGGACGTCGCGGTTGGGGGAGATGAGCAATCCGCTGAAGGTGGCGTTGGTCAACTCGATCTTCTGACCTTCGGCGACTTCGATCTCACCAAATTTCAAATCCGCATCATTGAGTTGTCGAAATGCCTTGCTCGCCGATTGGGCCATTTCCCCTTGCATGGCCAGCAGTCGTTCTTCCTTTTGTGACAACGTATGCGCTCGGTAGCGATCGATCCGTTCCAGCACCAATCGATAGGGGTTCAAAACGGGCGATGCCATCAACTCTCGGAGTCGCTCTTCGGGGATCGCCAGAATCTCGGGACGAATGAAGCTGGCGGCTTGAGAAGCTCGCGTCGCTAGATTCTGGTACTTGGCCGAAAAGGCTTGGTAGTGGCTATTCCCTTGGTCCTCGGTGGTCTTAAGGAACGCATAGGTTCCAATCCGTTCGGCCAATCGGTCGGTCCGAACATCGTGATCCAAACAAGCCACCAGCGTTTCTGCCGAATCGGCCAGCTTGCCTGCAAAGCTCGCAAAGCCTGCGATGCATGACTCCAATTCCGCTAGGGATGCGGTCCACGCTGCATCGTCAGGAAAAAGGGTGGATAGATCCCACGTATCACTGACGGCTACTTCGCTGCGTTTCGGGTTCTTCTGTACTGTCGCCATGATCGTTTAATCCGTTGATCCTAGGGAAATATCCATTGAGCCCGCATGGGAACAACAAGTTCACATGGGAGACGCTGAACCAGGTCGCACCGACATTCCATCGGCAACGCCGGTTATTCGGTAACCGCGAGTCTAATGAACTGCAAGGTTACTCATCGGTAACGCAACCTTCACTGGCACTCTTCACATTCTTGATGTATTTGAACAACGTTCCGCGGGTGGCTTTGAGAGCTGGTGCGACCCATTGGGCTCGGCGTTTTGCCATCACATCATCACCCACGGCGACATCCAATCGATTCTTTTCAGCGTCGATCGTTACCAAGTCACCATCTTGCACCAACGCGAGCGGCCCACCCACTTGAGCTTCGGGGGTGATGTGACCCACGATGAAGCCGTGCGAGCCGCCAGAGAATCGGCCGTCGGTGAGGAGGGCTACGTCGGAACCAAGTCCGGCACCCATGATGGCGGAGGTCGGGGTCAACATCTCAGGCATCCCCGGTCCACCCTTGGGGCCTTCATAGCGAATGATGATGACATCCCCTTTTTGGATTTTCTTTTGCTCGAGGGCATGCAGCATTTCTTCTTCGCTGTTGTAGCAGCGAGCGGGTCCGGAGAATACCAAGCCTTCTTTGCCAGTGATCTTGGCGACGGATCCTTCGGGAGAAAGATTGCCGAACAAAATTTGAATGTGACCGGTCGGTTTGATCGGGTTAGAAACCGGTTGAACGATCTTTTGTCCTTCCTTGAGCCCTGGGAGCTTCTCCACGTTCTCTGCCAGGGTCTTGCCAGTGACGGTCATGCACTCGCCATGCAGGAAGCCTTCGGCGAGCAAGTACTTCATCACGGCGGGGGTGCCACCGATCGAGTGCAGGTCTTCTTGGACGAATTTACCGCTCGGTTTTAAGTCGGCCAAGTAAGGGACACGGTTGCTGACCGCTTGGAAGTCGCTCAGTTCGAGAGGCACATCGACTGCGCGGGCCATTGCCAACAAATGGAGAACCGCATTGGTGCTGCCCCCGAGAGCGATCACGACCGTCATCGCATTTTCGAAGGCTTTGCGGGTCATGATGTCCCGAGGTTTCAAGTCGATCTCGAGAAGGTGGAGCATGGCAGCGGCGGCGCGATCGCATTCCTCTTTCTTTGCAGGATCTTCTGCTGGGATCGAAGCTGAATACGGGAGCGACATCCCCAGGGCCTCAATAGCCGACGCCATGGTGTTGGCGGTGTACATGCCACCGCATGCACCCGCCCCTGGGCACGAGTTTCTCACGATGTTCTCACGAGTCTCATCATCGATTTGCCCTGCGATGTATTGGCCATAGCACTGAAACGCAGAAACGATATCGAGCGAGTGTCCGTTCCATTTTCCAGCGCGGATGGTTCCGCCGTAGATCATCAATGACGGGCGGTTCAGTCGTCCCATTGCGATCAAACAGCCCGGCATGTTCTTGTCGCATCCAGGGATCGCAATCAATCCGTCGTACCACTGGCCACCCATGATCGTCTCGATCGAATCGGCGATCAAATCGCGTGATTGAAGCGAGTACGACATGCCGTCGGTACCCATGCTGATCCCGTCGCTCACCCCGACGGTATTGAATCGCATCCCGACCAACCCTTGTGCGGTCACCGATTTTTTTGCCTCTCCCCCGAGGCTGAGCAAGTGCATGTTGCAGGGGTTGCCTTCGAACCAAACGCTGCAAATGCCGACTTGGGCTTTGTTCATGTCCTCAGGTTTCAAGCCTGTGGCATAGAGCATTGCTTGCGAGGCACCTTGGCTCTTGGGTTGGGTGATGCGAGACGAATAACGATTGAGAGATGCCATGATCGTTGGTTGGGTTGCGTGCGCGTAAGGTTGTTATCGAGTTTAGGAATCAGATTGAAATTAGCCGGAGTGAGCCCGCACTCCATCCGGCACGGTGTCTATTAGTGAACACGGTGTCTATTAGTGAACACGGTGTCTATTAGTGAACACGGTGTCTATTAGTGAACACGGTGTCTATTAGTGAACACGGTGTCTATTAGTGAACACGGTGTCCGGGTTTTGCTCCCGAGTCGACTCCGAGGAGGAAGACTTCGGTGCCACCAGCACCAGCGGCGGTGACCATTCCTTCGCTGAGTCCGAACTTCATTTGCCTCGGTTGCAGGTTAGCCACGATGACCACCAAGCGGCCTTCGAGCTGTGCCGGGGTGTAGGCGGCTTTGATACCCGCGAAAACGGTTCGCGTTGTGTTGCCACCCAAGCTAACGGTCAGCTTGATCAACTTCTTGGCTTCAGGAACCTCTTCCGCCTTGATGACTCGAGCCACCCGAAGATCGACTTTGGCAAAGTCTTCGATGGTGCATGTGGGAGCCAGCGGTTCGGCTAGGAGAGCGTCTCCGGAGTCGGTCGCAGGAGCTGCGCTCGATGCGGGTGTCACGGCGGCATCGTTGGTGGACGGAGCTGGTGTTTCTTTGCTTTCTTCGATCATTTGATTCACTTTCGCTAAATCGACACGTTGCATTAAATGTTCAAACTTGGACAGCTGGATTCCGCACAATGGTTTCTGACTATCATCCCAAGCCTTGATGTCGACTTGGAACAATCGTCCGCATTGCTGGGCCAAACGAGGCAGTACAGGGGTTAGGTAGACGCATAGTTGTCGGAACAAGTTCAGGACAATGGTGCATACTTCTTGCAGTCGCACCTGCTGATTGGGGTCTTTTTTCAGAGTCCACGGAGCTGTGTTGTCGACGAAGGCGTTGGCCGCGTCGGCCAATTCCATGATCAACCGCATTGCGCGTGAGTAATCGCATTGCTCGTACGCTTCTGCGATCTTTTCTCCGGCTGCGGCTGCAGCTGCAAACAGCCCTCCGTCATGCGGGTACTCGCTTGCCAGTCCGACTCCATCGACGAAGCGCGCGGTGCGACTGGCGAGGTTAACGACCTTACCGACCAAATCGGAATCGATTTTTTGTGCGAACTCAGTCAGGTTGAGGTCGATGTCGTCCAGACGCGGACCGAGTTTGCTGGCATAGTAGTATCGCAAGTAGGAAGGATCCAAATGCTCGAGGTACTTGCTCGCTCGTACTTGCGTCCCTTTGCTCTTGGACATCTTCTCACGATCGACGGTGAGAAAGCCGTGGATGTGAACGAAGGTCGGGAGGGAGTAGCCAGCCGCTTTGAGGACACCAGGCCAGAAGAGGGTGTGGAAGTAGGTGATATCCTTGCCGATGAAATGATGGATCTCGGTTTCGGAACTCTTCCACCAGTCTTCGAGTTGCTCGCCATTGTGTTTGCACCATTGGTGGGTGGATGCGATGTAGCCTATCGGAGCATCGAACCAGACATACCAATAATTGCCTGGGCTGTCGGGAATCGGGAAACCAAAGTAAGGCTCAGGCCTCGATACGTCCCAGTCCCGAAGTGGCTTGCCCAAAAAGTGCCCCTTCAGATAGTTCGCAACTTCGGATTGCAAATGCTCGCCCGATTGTGTCCATGCATCGAGGAACGCGTGCAGTTGTTCGAGTTGTACGAACAAGTGCTTGGCGGATCGTTTGACAGGGGTTGCACCGCTGAGGGTGCTGACGGGATCGATCAAGTCGGTAGGCGCGTAGGTGGCGCCGCACTTGCTGCAGTTGTCTCCGTATTCCCCTACGGATTTGCAACTAGGGCAGGTTCCCTTGACGAATCGGTCGGCAAGGAAGGTGCCCGCCTCGGGGTCAAAGAGTTGTTCAACGTCATCTTCGCGGACCAGCCCTGCTTTGCTGAGAGAACCCCAGATCTGTTGGCACAGCTCATAGTTCTCCGGCGCGTTGGTGCTGCCATAATGATCAAAGGCGATATCGAAGCCTGCAAAATCCTTTTCGTGGGCGGCTTGCATGTCAGCGATCAGCTCGGTCTCCGGACGTCCTTCTTGACGGGCCCGGATCATGATCGCCGTACCATGGGTATCGTCGGCGCAGATAAATATGCATCTGCGGCCTCGTAGTTTTTGGAACCGTACCCAGATATCGGTTTGGATGTACTCGACCAAATGCCCCAAATGGATATGACCATTGGCATACGGCAAAGCCGCCGTGACCAGCATTCGTTTCGAACTCATTAAAGGTACCTAGAGTTGAGCAATCAGCGGGTTGAGCAATCAGCGGGTCGAGCAATCAGCTGGCTGAGCAATTAGTAGCAGTGATAAAGCCTGTCCCGAAAACCAGTCTTGGAAGCCATCAAGTTTATGCCAAACCCGAAATTTCGGTAGTCCATTCCAGGCCCAGCTGAGGGGCCGTTGGCGGGAAAACCAAGGGAATTAGTAACACTGGAAGCGTTTTACTTGGCGTGCTTGAAGACAAAGTCGACCAGCTCCTGGCACTGAAAGAATCCTTCCCACATGTTGTGCCCTTGCCCGGGTGGAACGATCAATTCCATCGGTCCCTCCGAATTGCGGTAGCGATCTCGAAGCATCCCTGAGTTGAGTTCGAGTGGAACGACGGTATCGACATCTCCGTGGATTGCGAACAACGGGACTTTCGATTTTGCCAATCCCTCGATCCGATCGACAGGATTGAATTGCTTTAGTTGAGCGTTGAGCTGCTCTGGAGTGAGCGAGAACGCAGGAGCGGCACGTTCGAGACCTGGGTAGCTGGCTAGATTGCAAACCGGGTAGATTCCCGCCCACGCGGCGACCTGTTTCGGATTTGCTGCAGCCCACGATAACGTTTGCAGTCCGCCTCGCGATCGCCCCAGCAGAACTGGGGTCGATGAGTATCCGCGTCGAACCATTTCGCGATGAAGACCATCGAAGACGCGATTGCTATTAGGACTGCCATACGATTCGCCAGCATCGATCCCAGCGATGGCGATTCCTGCTCCTTGGAAGCGTTCGAACATCCATCGTTCTTCGGGGCCCGGAAGATTGGGCAAGGTCGGTGCGTACCAGACCCACGGCTTGGCGGGAGTTCGAAAATCTTTGGTCGCTGGAATCACGAACGCAACCGATGCATCAACTAGAAATGTCTCCCCAGCGACCGGAAGCTTCTTGTCGATTTCCTTATTTCGGCTTTGGTTTGGATTCTGTGCCAAAGCGAAACCTATCAAGACGTTACAAATCGCAACCAAAATACCGATTCGACATAAAGCAATTTGCATTGTGCGCACCGCTACGAAAACCATGAAGTCAGCTAAGCAGGGCTGGATGTTGAGAATAAGGCTCCCGATCCCCAAGACACCCCTTGGTCAAACCAATGGTGGTTGGATGCGAATCGGTACGAGTTATTGCGGTTCACGCCCGGCGTAAAAGAGCCAGTATGTAACAGGAATAACGAACAACGTGAAGATCGTGCTGGCGATCAATCCGAAGATCAGCGACCAACCCAGCCCTGAAAAAATGGGATCCAGAGTGATCGGAATCGCCGAAAGCATCGCTGCACCCGCTGTCAAAAGGATCGGGCGGAGACGGACTACGCGGCTCTCCAGAATCGCATCGAAAAGCGGTCTACCCTGGCGGACTGCCGATTCCATAAAGTCGACGAGAATGATGGAATCCCTGGTCACGATTCCCGACAAAGCAATCATGCCAATCATCGCAGTTGCTGTGAAATAGACAGGGTCAGCAAAACCTCCAGACTGGGTCGCCATCAGTTGATTGAGCATATAAAACCCGGGCATAACACCAAGCACCGTCAGTGGGATCGCCAGCATCACAATCATCGGAATGAAAAAGGATCCGGTTTGAGCAACCAATATGATGTAGATCAAAACCATCGCTGCCCCAAACGCAAGCCCGAGGTCGCGGAAGACATCCAGCGTGATTTGCCACTCCCCTTCTCCCGAAAAGTTGGCCCTCAGTCCATCCTTCAAGGCCCATGAGATTCCCGAACCATTCCTTAAAAAGGATCTGGAAGAAAGTGGCCTGGGTGCATCGTTAGCAGCGAAGGAGTATTCCGATTTCGACTGATCGGCGAGGATATCGACAATGCAGTCGGCGGGTGGTCGACCTGCGGTTTCCGCCGTTACATAAGCGACTCGGTGGAGGTTTTTGTGATAAATGGTTTGACCGACGCGATCATCGACCCATTTTCCGATTTCCGTCAATCGCACTAAGTCACCTTGACGGCCTCGCACAGCGATTTGGCTCAACTCCAACGGGTCTTGGCGAAGTGCTTTTGGCAACCGGACAATGATTTCTAAGGGATGACGCTCTCCTTCGATACGGAGTAAACCACTTGTTGTTCCGCTGGACGCGGTACGTAACGCGTCCGCGATGTCGCTCACCGAGATTCCCGCGATCGCTGCCTTCTCTTGATCTGGCACAAACGTGAATCGTTGCATTGGAGCTTCGGCCATGTCATCGACCTCGACGACCCCCGGCTCCTTTTCCAAGCGTTCCTTTACCACCGATCCAGCATGGAGCAACTCTTCGTACGATGTATCCGATTGCCCGTAGATCTCAGCAACGATCGAAGCAAGGACGGGAGGTCCTGGAGGTAATTCCACGATCCGCAACGTTCCATCGTGGGATTGCGCGATCTCGGTCAGCTTTTTGCGCATTCGAAGAGTGACAGCGTGGCTCTGCTGATTCCGGTTTTTCTTTCCTACCAAATTGATGCGAACCTCACCCTGATGGGCTCCTGAGCGAAGGTAGTAGTGTCGCACCAGTCCATTGAAGTCGATCGGGCTTGGGGACCCTGCGTAACTGGTGTAGTCGATGACTTCCGACTCGCGAGTCATTTGCTGCTCCAGTTCATGTAGAACGGCAGAAGTCCGTTCGAGGGTGGTGCCTTCAGGCAGATCTAAAACCAACAAAAATTCATTCTTGTTATCGAACGGGAGCATTTTCAAGGGAACTAATCGCAGTGCTCCAAGCCCCATTGCGAGGAAGGTGAGAAGCCCGATCGCCGCAAGAAAAATGACCGCTCGGATACGGGTTTTTAGCAGAGGCATCATCAGTGGACGAAACATACGGTAAAGAAAAGTTCGACGAACTTCATCCACATCGTATGCAGCGTGACCAGACACTTGAGGCATAAGAGAATCCGATGCCTCGAGATCTTTTAGCGACACCTCATCGGTTGCGTGTTCCTCATTCGGAAACTCCCGTTTGAGAACATGGTAGGTCAACCATGGAGTGATGGTAAACGCCACCAGCATCGACATTAACATGGCGATGGGTACGTTCAAAGCCATCGGCGACATGTATGGACCCATCATGCCAGTGATAAAGAACATTGGCAAGAAACTGACGATGACTGCAAGTGTTGCGCTAATCAAAGGGGGGCGGATTTCCGCAACTGCTTCCAGCACAATCCTCCGTGTTGCACGTTTGCGCTGATGAAAATGCCTTGCGATATTCTCAACGTCCACGATGGGATCATCCACCAACAAACCCAACGCCAAGATCAATGCAAAGAGCGTTACACGGTTGATGGTGTATCCGAATAAAAGATTGACAAAGAGGGTCAGTCCAAATACGACCGGAACCGCAATCGCGACGATTAAGGCTTCACGCCACCCCATACCCACGGTCAATAATAAGATGACGATGAGGATCGCAATCCCAAGCGCCTCGATCAGTTCATTGACTTTTTCATTCGCGGTCAAGCCCGCATTCCGCGTGATGATCAATTCAACATCGGCCGGGAGGATATCCCGCTTCAGGATCTCGGCTTGCTCAATCACCGACTGCGCCACTGAGACTGCATTCGCTCCCTTTTGCTTAGAGATAGCGATCGTAATAGCCGGTAGCGACTCGGAAAAAACCTCGCCGTTTGATGGTTCCAGTGGAAGCTCAACGTGGCCACTTCCGACGCGTGTTCCGGGAGTTCCTTCGTGATGTGGGAATGACGCTGCGGGCCCCCAACCGTGCCTGAGGTAGGTTTTGGGTTCGGCCGAGGTATCGATTACCTCAGCGATGTCCTTAAGATAGACAGGTAATCCTTGAAAGACGCCGACCACAAGTCGGGTTATTTCGGAAGGGTAGCGGAGCTGCGCGGAGGTTCTGAGTTGAATTTGATGGTCGTGTCGGGCAATCTGATCCGCAGGAGAAACCGCATTGGCGGCGCGAATCGTCTGCTGCACTTCAGGCAAAGTCAGCTGATAGGCTTGCAATCGATCCGGAAGGACCTCCACTCGAATCGTTCGCGGTTCTCCGCCGACGATGTAGGCCCGATTGACATACCGAATCGAAGCCAGTCGCTCGACGAGCTCCTCGCCAATCCGCCGAAGCTGGGCTGTATCATTTCCTGCACCTGTCAATGCAAACGTAACGATTGGAACATCATCGATTTCAACCGGCTTGAGAATCCATGATCGGACAGCCGATGGGATCGCATCGGAGTTTTCGTCGAGCTTCTTGAACAGCTTGACCAAACTCCGCTCGCGATCTTGTCCAACATAGAACCGCACGGTAATGATCGCTTGGTCGTCCTTCGACATGCTGTATACATATTCGACCCCATCGATTTGCGAGAGCATGCGTTCGAGCGGGGTTGAAACCAATTGCTCAATTTGCTTGACGTCATATCCGGGTGCCTCGACGAATATGTCTGCGAGGGGGACAACAATTTGCGGATCCTCCTCGCGCGGTGTGATCCACAAAGCTGCCAAACCAACCATCGAAGCGGCAAGTATCAGGATGATTGATAAGTTGCTGCGAAGAAATATCCCCACCATTCGCGAGAGAATATCCGGTGGGCCCTCGGGGTTTCGACTCGCAGTGCCAACTTGATTTCGCGATGTTGTATTGGTCGCGTTTTCCGTCTGGATGGAAGAGTTTGTCACGATTGGTATCCCCTAGTGCGAGTTTCTCTGCGAAGCACCGCTTTCCGGCGAGTTGCGAACGATGATCGTTTCACCAGACCTCAAGCCGGCTAGGATTTGGATTTGATCTCCCAGTTCTCGTCCCAACTGCACATTGCGTCTCTCCATTCGGTTGTCATGCGCGACATAGATCATCGAAAGTTGTCCAATGTGAGTGATTGCGGATTTGGGAACCAGGATCGCTTCTTCAGTACCCAATGGGAGCTTGAGTCGGCCGAACATGCCGCTGTAGATACCTTCTGGTACAGGCCCGATCACTTTCACTTCGAACGAATGGGTTGCTGAATTTGACTGCGGAACCACTTCGCTGATCGTGGCTTGTGTCTCGTATCCGAGCGCATCGAGACTCGCGGTTAACTTCTGGCCAGGGCGAAGCGACATTGCCAGCGACTCGCGTACTTGGGCTACCAATTGCATTTGGGTTGGATCGTAGATACGGAATAGGACTTGACCCGGAACCGCGGTGTCACCCGCCTTCACCTGCTTGTCGACCACGACGCCATCGAATGGCGCGGCGATCGTTGCAAAGGAAAGCTGTATCTTCGCTTCCGCAATTGCTTGTGTGGCCCGTTCCACCTCCGCGTTTGCAAGTCGAAGATCGGCTTCGCGAGCTTGTTTCTCCGATAGGGAAATCGCGGACTGCGCAAGGAGACCTTGAGCCCTTAGGTACTCAGTCTCCGCCTGGGACTGTCGGGCCTGTGCCGCCACGAGATTGGAATCGACTTGGCCCAACTTTGCTCGCAAGTCCTGATCTTGCAGTTTGACGAGAACCTCTCCGGCGAGGACTTTTTGCCCCGCTGTCACGTTGACTTCTTCCACCCTAGCGAGAATCTTGGAAGCGACAGCCGCCTCGTGAACCGCTTGGATCGTTCCGACAGCTGTTTCATAGCGTGGGATGCTAACCGCATGGATCAAGAGTTGTTGGGCATGCTCTGGGATCGGAAGCATCGAATCGTGAAGCTGTCGATGGACCTTGGGGTGGAACGTCCCCGCTGCCCATAACAACATCGCTGCAACCGCGATCGCACCGACAGCTACGAACAGCCACAATGCTCCAGTACGAAACAGATCAAATAGTCGCATGGACCAAGAATTGGGATTGGGTTTTATCATTCCTCGGACCTCAGCATGCGGGATCTTTCTAGTTTCAATAAAATAGGAGCCAGTCGCATCACTTGGAAACAGTTCCATGGCATCCTAGAGAGTACCGGCGATGTTGCTTCTCGATCTTCAACTACTTTTTCGGGGTGCAATCGATCCAGTGGAACTTTTTTTGCGCATGCGACATACACATGCTCGTACTCCGATGGAGTCCGTACATCGATCAATGTTATCGATGCACCGATCCGCATCTTGTCAAATAACTCGGTAAGGGAAATCGATGCAATGGTCATTTTGAATTACCCTTTCGAAATTAATGGCTGCATGGCCCTGCTGAGTAGTTCAGGTCGATGATTCACGACTTGGTTCTAGCAATCTTGAATGCTCGACACTTCGGAAAGTAGCGAACTGTTGATCAGAAAGGTTAGGCGGGTTCCGCCCCAAATCGATCTTCGATGCATGCGAGGATGCGCTTCAGATGCGGTTCGACAACCTGGTAGAAGACATTGCGCCCCTCGCGCTGACTGTCCAGAAAGCCACATCGTTGCATCAGACGCAGGTGCTCCGAAGCCATTGCGGTTGGCAAGTCGCAAGCGTGTGCTAACTCCGTTACGGTATACTGATTGGCCAACAACATTTGGACCATCCTTAGTCGGTGCGGATGGGCCAAAACTCGCAAGCATTCTGCGGCCTCGCCGAGAGACTCCATACTGGTAAGCTTTAGTTTAGATGATGCCATCATTGTTCCTCGCGACAGTATTTTTCTCGCGACAGTATTTTCCAATCGATGAGTCGTCCGGTCGATAAATTTACGACCAATCGATCCCCACTGATCCGGTCCCCCCTGATCCGGTCCCCTCCGTCCTGCAACGGGGTTGCTCCCGGTGCAAGTCCCGGAACCAATCGCTTGCCGATAGTTCAATATATCGGAAACTTCCGAACTATCAAGCAGTATTTGTCAATCGATTTTGGTCAATGCGCCCAAGTCATCGTACGAGCAGGGGAGGAGGATTCCGTATTTTGCTTGCATTCAGTGCGTTTTTCGCACGATTCGTGAGGTGTTCATCGAATAGAAGATCGCAAAGCATTATCATGAACCCGGATTACTGAGCTTACTGAGTGAGTTTTGCAAGCCACTTTGGTCGCCCTCGCTGAAGAGGCGTCGTTGACGCACACCGTAATACCTAGAAACGCTTGATCGTGCCATGATGAACATGCTCTCCCGAACAAATTCCGCCTTGGTCCTGCTACTGCTTTTCACGGTTTGGGACTGGCTCCCAATCAATCCGCTTCCAATCGCGTTCGCGCAAAAGCCTAACATCGTCTACATGGTGGCGGATGATTTGGGATGGGGGGATGTGGGGTGGCATGGGAGCGAGATTCCGACACCGAACTTGGATAAACTCGCCAACGCAGGGGCAAAACTCGAAGCGTTCTACGTCCAACCCGTTTGCTCTCCCACCCGCGCCGCATTGATGACCGGGCGATACCCCATCCGACACGGCTTGCAGGTCGGCGTGGTTCGACCTTGGGCCCAGTACGGATTGCCGCTTCAAGAACAAACCCTCCCCGAAGGATTGAAAACAGCCGGGTACGCAACCGCTATCGTCGGCAAATGGCACTTGGGTCATTTCGCTGCCGACTACCTACCAACCCGTCGAGGATTCGATCACCAATACGGGCATTATAACGGGGCTATCGATTACAACACCCATATCCGCGACGGAGGGTTCGATTGGCATCGCGATGATCGCCCCTGTAACGACGAAGGATACAGCACGCATCTATTGGCCAAAGAAGCTGTCTCGATCGTCGAGCGTTACGCGGGCAAAAAGCCATTCTTCCTCTATGTCCCTTTCAATGCGGTCCATAGCCCTCATCAAGTCCCCCAGGAATACCTTGCCCCGTTCCAACATCTCGAAGGTCAACGCAAACTGTACGCGGGGATGCTCACCGCTATGGACGAGGCGGTTGGAAAAATCGTTGCTGCCATCGATGCCTCGGGCCAACGCGACAATACATTGTTCCTCTTTAACAGCGACAACGGTGGACCCAATCCCGGCAAAGTCACCAGCAATGGAAAGCTGCGAGCTGGGAAAGGGACACATTATGAAGGGGGAGTTCGCGTCGCCGCCTTTGCCACATGGAAAGGCCACATCCCCGAAGGATCCACCGTCAGCGAACCTATTCATGTCGCCGACTGGTATCCAACCCTGTTGCGTTTGACCGGTGCGAACGTCGATCAGCGACTTCCCCTCGATGGCCGCGACGTGTGGGACTCGATAACGGATGGCAAACCGATTCCGGACCGCGAACTGCTGATCAACGCCACACCTTCTGCCGGCGCGTTGCGTCAAGGAAATTGGAAGTTGGTAGTTACTGGCCCGGCTACCCGGGAAGAACAGGAAGATGAGGAAGCCCCAGCCGCCAAGGGAAAAATGCAGATCCAACTTTTTGATCTCGCCGCTGATCCCTACGAAGAAAAAAATCTCGCTGCACAGAACAGCGATGTCGCCAACAAGATGCTCGCGCGATGGCGCGAGTACCAAAAGGAAGCTGTTCCGATCAAGATTCGTCCGAAACCCAAAGCGTTTGTCACCCCGAAAATCTGGGGGGATCATCTAACGCCAACATATTCCGATCCTGCAGCATTACAAACTGCCGCACCCTTCTTCGCAGCCTTGGACGATTCCGGAAAGTACTGGAAGAGCAATGAGCATGTCGGCAAGAAAACCATTGTCGTCTACTTCTACCCCGCTGATATGACCGGGGGATGCACCAAACAAGCCTGTAGCTACCGCGACGCCGCTGCCGAATTGAGCAAATTCAACGTTGAGGTCATCGGTATCAGCGGAGACTCGGTGGAAAACCACCAGGCGTTCAAGAAACTCCACGGATTGAACTTTACACTGCTCGCTGACACCGACGGCAAGATCGCCGAATCGTTCGGCGTGCCGGTAACTCGCGAATCCAAAAAGGTCGTGGCCAAAGTGGAGGATAAGGAACTGACCCTCCTCCGCGATGTCACTGCCAAACGCTGGACCTTTGTGATCGATCCTGCGGGAACGATTATCTATCGCAACACCGAAGTCACCGCGGTCGAGGATGCAAAGAATGTGCTGGAGGTTGTCGCGACCAAAAGCAAATAGAACGCAAGCAAAGCGGCACGCAAAATCGAACAGATTGTCGAATGTTGGCGTGATTACCAGCTACGAAATTTGCATTCAGCCAGTTACCTAATTTGCTTACTGATTGACGAATCCGTCGGTCATTCTCGTTCTTACAACCCTTGCGTGACCTGGGGGTTGGTTCCACAATACCGGCTAAGGAAACCATCCTTGCCGCGATTTTGGCTCGGCCCATCGGTCCGACCGCGTGCGACCACCACGAAAATACAGGCGTTTTGTCGCCCTCTGTGCCCCATGACCACCGAATCGATCGATATTCCCAACCGGTTTGATTTTTCGGAAACTTCCCAAACCATCTACCAGCAATGGCTCGATGCAGGCTGTTTCAATGCGGACATCGACCCCTCCAAAAAACCGTTCACGATCGTCATTCCGCCCCCCAACGTCACCGGAGCGCTCCACCTGGGGCACGCCCTCAATAATACGTTGCAGGATATTCAGATCCGCAAGCACCGGATGATGGGGGAGGTCGCGTTATGGATGCCTGGAACCGACCATGCCGGTATCGCCACCCAAGCGGTCGTGGAACGCCGTTTGAAAGAACTCGAGAACAAAACCCGCCACGATCTAGGCCGCGAGAAACTGGTCGAGCGTATTTGGGAATGGAAAGACCAGTACGAAACCCGGATCTTGGGACAATTGAAACGGATGGGCTGTTCGTGCGATTGGCGACGAACCCGTTTCACGTTGGACCCGATGTGCGCTCGCGCTGTCCGCAGCACTTTTTACGATCTATTTTCCAAGGGACGAATCTACCGCGGCAAACGATTGGTCAATTGGGATACCTATTTGCAAACTGCGGTCAGCGACGACGAAGTATTCACTGAAACGGTCTCCGGAAACTTTTGGCATTTCCGGTACCCCGTGCTGAACCCTGCGGCCGGTGAACCACAGCACGTTGTCGTCGCGACGACGCGGCCAGAGACGATGCTCGGCGACACGGCCGTTGCAGTCCACCCGGAACCTCGCGCGGCACTCGAGAAAGTCCGCGCTGCACTCCAAGAAAAGATTGCCGAAGCCGCCGCAAAGGACAAACCTGCGCTCGAGTCGCAACTGGAGGAACTGGAGAAACGGCAGCAGGAAATACTCCCGGCTCTCGAACGGTTGGCGGCGATGGCACGGGCTGGCCGCAAGCTTCGGCTCCCACTCGCAGAACGAGAGATTCCTCTCGTGGTCGATACATGGGCGAAACCCGAGTTGGGCTCGGGATGCGTCAAGATCACGCCGGCCCACGACCCGAATGACTATGAGGTCGCCAAGCGTTGTGATCTCCCGATGCTCAATATCATGAACACCGATGGAACCATCAATGAGCATGGTGGACGGTATGCTGGTTTGACCATGTCCAAGGCGCGTGAGCGCGTCGTTGCCGATATGGATTCCCTTGGCTTCCTCGAACGTGTCGAAGATCGAGAGATCGATCTGAAGCACTCCGATCGGAGCAAAACGCCGATTGAGCCGTTCCTCGCAGACCAGTGGTTCGTAGCCATGGCCGAATTGGCACAGTCAGCGATCGATGCGGTGAAGGATCACAAAGTAAAGATTTATCCGGAACGTTATACGTCCGGTTACGTCGATTGGTTGAGTGAAAAGCGGGATTGGCCCGTTGGCCGGCAACTCTGGTGGGGGCACCAAATCCCGATCTGGAGCAAGACCTTTGAAACCACGGCCGAAGCGAACTCGTTGAAGTTCCAAATCGAAGCCATGCCAGCCCGTGCTGCCGGACTTCTTTCGGTCACCATCGAGGAACCATCGACCTTGCACGTCTGTGTCAAGGATGAAGATTCGAACCTGGAAGGGAGCTTGGAATCCCACGGATTGGTCCGACAAGCGGATGTGCTCGATACATGGTTCTCGTCCGCTTTATGGCCGCATTCGACCCTTGGGTGGCCAGAACAAACCGAAGACCTCAAGTACTTTTATCCCACCAGTACGCTCATCACCTCGCGCGACATCATCACGTTATGGGTTGCGCGCATGGTTTTGATGGGACTCAACAATGTCGGCGAAGTCCCATTTCGAGAAGTCTATATCCACCCCAAGATCTTGGACGCCTACGGCGAAACGATGTCCAAGAGCAAAGGGAACGGCGTCGATCCGATCGATGTCATCGACAAGTTCGGGGCTGATGCCCTGCGGTTCGGGTTGGCCTGGCTCACGACCGAGACGCAGGACGTCCGGATGCCTGTCCAGTACGAATGCCCACACTGCCAATCGTTGGTCAATCAAACGAAAGAAAACCGAGTCCGTCCCAAGGTCACTTGCGATAAGTGCAAGAAGTCATTCTCGACCCAATGGGCTGAAAGCGCCGAAGACAAAGCGTTGCCTCGGGCCCCCGTCGTTAGCGAACGCTTCGAAGTCTCGCGGAATTTTGTCAATAAGCTGTGGAATGCAAGTCGCTTCGTGATGATGAACCTGCAAGGGTATTCCGACGTTCCCGTCGATTGGGATGCACTGCCTCTCGAAGACCAATGGATTTTGTCCCGGATCGCGTCGGTAACACAAACCATGGATCGTGAACTCGATCGCTACGCCTACGCGGAAGCGGCGCGAGCCATCTACGATTTTGCTTGGGACGATTTCTGTTCGTACTACGTGGAAATGGCGAAGCCACGCTTGCAGGATCCAGCAGCAAGGCCGCTTGTTCAACGCGTACTCGCGCATTGCCTCGATCAAATGCTCCGACTGTTGCACCCGATGATGCCATTCGTCACCGAAGCCATCTGGCAGCAATTAGGACGGTTTGTCAAAACCCGAGACTTGCTTGCCTCATCCCCAGCGAGTCCATGGATCATCCATGCGCCGTGGCCTCACGTGAACCAGCAATTTATAAGACCTCACGTCGAGTCGCAGTTCGCGCACTTTGCTGCACTGATTGGTGCCATTCGAGAGATCCGTTCTCGGCAGAATATCGCTCCGAAACAACGCGTTCAATTTAGCGTCCGTTGCCAGAACGATATCGAGCAGCTTCTCCGCCCCATGGCACCATTTTTGGAGAGTATGGCAGGTGCTCAAGGTACCGAGTGGGGGCCGTCGGTTTCACCACCCGAGGTCAACGCGCACATCGCGATCGATCAGATGGATGTCTATGTCGACCTGAGCCAATTCCTCGATATCGGGGCCGAGATCGCTCGTAATGAAAAGCTGCTTGCGAATTTGGTCAAGCAGATCCAAGGCAAGGAAGGGCGACTCTCCAACGAGGCATTCGTCGGCAAAGCGCCTCCCGATATCATCGAGAAGGAGCGGGCCGCTCTCAGCGAATTGATTTCGCAACGGGCAAACACCGAGCAAGCCCTCGAACGCTTGCGTCAAATGCCACGTGCCTAATACCCTAGCACGCGCAAGCGGCCCCATTGTAGCGGTGCCGCGCGAGCGGCCCGGTGAGGCGTCCGCATGACCACTTGCGCACGCCTCAATCCATAAGCAAACCTCTAACCGGCCTTCTTCACGGCCGGTTCTGCTTGGTTCAATTTGTTGTACAACGTCTTTAAGCTAATGCCGAGTTCTTCGGCGGCTGCGGGTTTATTCCCGCGGTGACGCTGCACGGCTTCTTGGACCGCCAACACTTCCAACTCGCGCAAACTCATCGGGCTCGAGGCCGTTGGTGCCGCGGGCACCGTCGGCTTGATATCCCGTCGCAGTTTGCGATCCACCACATGGCGAGGAAGGTGCTCGGGCAGGATCGGCGGATGTTCGCACAGGATCGTCGCGTGCTCGATCACGTTAGCCAATTCTCGGACATTGCCCGGCCAAGGATGTTGAAGGAGCAGCGAGATAGCGTCTTCGCTGAAGAGCGCGTCGATCGAAACATGTTCCGGTCGATGCCTTAGGTACAAATGCCGCGCCAGAGGCAATACATCCTCGACCCGATCTCGCAGAGGCGGAACGTGGATTTCAAAGGTGTTGATGCGGAATAGCAAGTCTTCGCGGAAGGTGCCGCTAACCACCATCGATTCCAAGTCCCTGTGCGTGGCACAGACAATCCGCGCATCGACATGGATGATTTCGTTGTCTCCGACACGACGCAGATCCCCGCTTTCGAGAACACGCAGCAATTTGGCTTGCATCGACATCGGCAATTCGCCGATCTCGTCGAGGAAGATAGTTCCGCCATTGGCTGCCTCAAACAATCCTTGACGCTGCATGTCGGCCCCGGTGAACGCTCCCTTTTTATGACCGAAGAGTTCGCTTTCGATCAAATGCTCAGGAAGTGCACCGCAGTTGATCGCGATGAAAGGCTTGCCGTGACGCAAACTCTTTTCGTGGACCGATCGAGCGACTAGTTCCTTGCCACAACCGGTTTCACCTCGGATGAGAACCGTGCTGTTGGTCGGAGCGACTTTGGCTACCAGTTTGCTAACAACCTGCATGGGTTGGGAAGTTCCCACCAATTGAGTCGTCTTCGAAGTCGTAGCACGTTCCATCCGTTCCAGATTTGCGGCTTTCTGTTTCATCCGTCGACGCTGAGCGACGCGAGCGAGCAACTCCTTCAGTTCCGAGAAGCGGCATGGTTTGCTGAGATAATCGATAACACCAAAGCGCAAGGCTGCGATGGCGGTCTCGAGCGATCGCTTACCGGTGAGCACAATCGCCTCCGTGCGGGGAGACAATGTCATCGCCCGCTCGATGACTTGGATACCATTCATGCCCGGCATGTCCAAGTCGACGATGAGGCAGTCGAACTCTTCCTTTTCGAGCGCAGCGATCGCCGTGTACCCGTCCGGGCAAACCGTGACTCGATGCCCGAAGTACGGAAGCTCGATACGAGCGATTTCCTGAAGCTCTTTTTCGTCGTCGGCGAATAGAATCGACAACGAGTCCGGAGAGAGTGGATCAGGCGACTGCAAGTTTTTGTTGGTTGTCATACAACGAATCGTTGGTAGGTTTCGAAGGGATGAAAATTTCAAATCGTGAACCATGGCCGGGACCCATGCTGCGAGGCATGATACGTCCTCCATGGTCGGTGATAATCCGGTTGGTGATCGGTAATCCCAACCCGGTACCTCGACCATCGCGCCGACGTGTGAAGAATGGCTCGAACAAATGGTTCAAAACTTCCTCGGTCATGCCACAGCCGTTGTCTTCCAATACCATTTGGATGCAATCACGGCCCTTCTTGAGTTCGATCGATACGCGACCGTCCTTGGACTCAGGGTCGAGCGATTCGAGAGCATTGGTTAGTAAATTCAAAACGACCTGTTTCATTTCCTGAGGGCTGGCCCATGCGATCACCGGCTCCTCGAGCGGGGTGAAATCGATACGTTGTGAACGATACGGACCACAGTGGCGGACCATTTCAACCACATCCTCGACGATGCAGTTCATGTCGATTTCCTGTTTGCGCTGGACGTTACCGAGCCGCGAGAAGTCAAGCAGCCTCTCCGTGATTCCTTTGCAACGAAAGGCCTCATCTTGAATCCTGCGCAAGTAGGTTCGCAGTGTATCGAGATCGCTTCCGGTTAAGGGTTGCGAGTCTCGGCTATCGGTAGTTTCGGATAGGGTGGATTGGAGCACTGGGTGGAGGATTCGATGCAGTCGGGATTCGAGTGCCTCTGCACTCCATGCGATGGCTGCTAATGGATTGTTGATCTCATGCGCCACTCCAGCAGCGAGGAAACCCACGCTCGCCAATTGCTCATTGCGGATCACTTCGGCCGATCGCTGTCGAACTTTCTCGTTCAAGTCGCTCTCGATATCGAGAAAACTTTGCGCACCATGATTGATGGCTTGCGCTAATTCGGCGAGCTCGTCGGAACTCGAGGTATGGATACGGTATGAGAAATCTCCGTTGGCGACCCTGCGAGCGCCAAATAGTAATTCCTTGAATGGCCGAACAACGGCTGTCCTCGCATACGCGATCAATCCAATCAGAAGACCCGCCGAAAGGATCGCGCTGCTCCAAGCCAAGACGATCCAGGTTCGATACCGAGTTCGGACCTCGTCCCGAAAACTGACCATCCGCGATGTGAGCAACGAAGGAAGTTCGTGGGCTAACTCCGAGAGTCGATCAAGATCCTGCAATTGCTCGAGCCTAGATAATCGCGATGTTGCGATGTCTCGCGATTGGTACCGCCAAGCGATCTCGTTGACCAATTCGCTGATTTCTTTGGCCTGGAATAACTCTTCGCTTCGGTCCGATAAGAATTGGTCTTCCGAGTGAGAGTTCTCAAGCCGCGATTTATAGCTCGCCAGTAACTCGCGCACATGCTGGATACGATTCAGGAACGGCGTATTCTCTTCGTAGGAATGGGTGCTCATGGACAGCGTGAACGACCCGTCGGACTCGGTAAGTTTGCTATCGAACCCGATGCGAAGCTCGTCAATTGCACGGGTCAAGTCCGAGGTTAATGGAATCTCCGAAGCGCGACTGCTCAGCGATGCGGCCAGTTCCTTATAAGCATAAACCCCGCGAAAGCTGCTGTACCCCAAGACGGCGATCACCAAACCCAGGACGATCATCGCCATCTGCAGCTTTTTGCGGATCGTCCATCGCGTCAACATTGTCGTGCTCGTCCAATTCGAGTTCAAAAACCGTTGCTCTGGACTGTAGCAAGTTTATGAACGCGATCGCAATGGCAACCGCAATGCTAGCGAGTTGGATTTCGGGTGCGAGAAGTTTGGATCCGGAGAAGCAGGCGAGATTAACGCACTATGGATCCGTCCCACGGTACACCGCGGTATGCGGAGTTTGGGACTTGGGTAGGTGGAGTGACCTGGATCGGCGTTACCGCTTGGGGTGATCCCTGATTGAATTGCACCAAGTTTACGACTTCATAACCATTGGGGTTAGGCATCTCGAATCCGGCGTTTTGGTTCGGATCTAACCCATTGACCGAGTATTTGCCAATGGTGATGTCGATCTCGGTGGGAGGATCGATCGCCGGGGTCAGTTGAATCACCACCCGGTGTGGAAGTGACATGGAAATCGATGGGTAATACTCGTGTGCTGATTGTGTTGCCGATGCGACGAGTCGACCCGTGGGATCCTTCAAAAAGATCTGCTTTGTGTACCCGAATTTTGGATCGGCGACCAAGGTTCGCGTGTAGGTCCCTGTCGGGGACGGAGACATCGTATTGATCTCCAGCAATCCGTCGGGACGTTGGATTGGTTGTCCCATCAGTTGGTAAGGATCGACCTCGCTCACGCCCAGCGCCTCGAGGATCCACAAGGGGGATATGGGAAGAATACGACGTACTGCTTGGGCATCGAACTCTTGGTGGCGGGCGACAAACAGCTGCGGTTTCATCCCGTCACGAATAGCCATCCAAAACCACTCGTCGTTGCTGCCGACCTCAAAATTGTTCCCCAGCATCCTGGAAATGCCACCCGCCATCTTGAATCGCTTTTGACGCTGCCAGACCAAGGTCGCATCCAAATTGCGCATCTTGTTAGGATTCACAGTCACGAAATTGGACTGCAGCGATTGGATGCCTCGCGAACGATTCAGAACCTCAATCAACTGCTCCGTCGAGGGCTGGCCAGCGAACATCGGCTGCGGTTGAAACTCGGGGATACTACGCTTGGGCAAGCACGTTGCACCGGTCGCCGAAAAAGTTACCACCACCAACGCGAGGGTCGCGAGGGACTGTCGAACTTGGCATGTTAGATGCGTCGACGGCTTTTGCATGGATGCCACTACGGATTTCGGTGGTTTTGTACAAGGACCAGTACCGAGGTGCGACCAAGGGGTGTCGGTAACGACTGTGCACTGTCTGATGATCCGAGGCTTCGAAATCAAGCTGCGCTTCGCAATTACGCTAAGCTTCGCAAAAAAGGAGCTCGGTCAACGCCGCTTGCAACAGATCGAGTTGGTCTGCCGCAGGCTCGCAAATCGGTATGTCAAAATCGCGATTTGTGGCGTTGTGGGTCAAGTGCAAAAAGGGGTGTGGGGAGGGGGATTCGTCGGATTCCTGGATACCGCTGTCCCTTTCGATCAGAATGCGTCGACGGACCAGGGTCAAAGCTAGTAAATAGGCCAGCTCTTGCTGGGAAGGATCTTCGACGAGGGTTTCAAGGGTCTGGATCAAGACGCTCGCGGGTGCAGGAGTTGGTTTTCCGAGTGCTTTCGTCGGCATGCGGCTGAGCCACCACCCCACGGTTCCTACCGGTGGACCAGTCCACACATCGCGCGACAAATCCAAACGAACCAATTCGCTTCCTCGCGCGAGAACCACCGAGTAGTACGATTCCCCAGGCGCAAAAGCTCGATCGGTTTGTTGGCAACGACGTTGGCTTCGATGAATGCTATATTCTTGCATGCTGATTCCTTACAGCATTCAAATTCTCAGCGAAATACCAATATCGATCCTCACCCATGACTCAACCCAACACCGAATCCGTCTACGAAAACCCACTGATCTCCCGATACTCCTCCCGAGAAATGGCAAGGCTGTTCAGTACCGAGCATCGGATTCGCTTATGGAGAGAGCTTTGGATCATTCTAGCTGAAACAGAGAAGGAGTTAGGGCTTCCGATCACGGAGACCCAGCTCATCCAATTGAAGGCATTTCGGACCGAATTGAATCTCGACGTGGCGAATGCGTACGAGCGCAAATTGCGGCACGATGTGATGGCCCAAGTCCACGCGTATGGTGATCAGTGTCCGGATGCGCGTCCGATCATTCACCTTGGTGCTACCAGTTGCTATGTGACAGACAACTCGGACCTCATGATCTTCCGCGATGCGATGCAGATGGTTCGCAAGCGATTGGTCGCATGCATCGAGGCGTTATCGGGGTTTGCCAAAAAGTATGCCGGGATGCCATGCTTGGCGTACACGCACTTGCAACCGGCCCAGCCGACGACTGTTGGCAAGCGAGCGACGTTGTGGATTTACGATTTGGTCCTCGATCTCGAGGAAGTCGATCACCGGCTGGACTCGCTTTTGGCGCGCAGTGCGAAGGGGACGACGGGCACACAAGCCAGTTTCCTGCAACTTTTCGATGGGGATCATGAAAAGGTTCGCGAATTGGAGCAACGGATCGCGGCCAAACTCGGGTTCCCTGCGGCGTATGCTGTCACCGGTCAGACCTACACCCGAAAGGTGGACGCGTTCCTCGTCGATTGCTTGACCGGTATCGCTGTCAGCGTTCACAAGATTGCCACAGACTTGCGAATCTTGGCCCACAAGAAGGAAATCGAAGAGCCGTTCGAGGAAAACCAAATCGGTTCGTCGGCGATGGCGTACAAACGCAATCCGATGCGGAGCGAGCGGATGTGTTCATTGGCTCGGTTTGTGATGAGCATGCAATCGAGCCCTGCGATGACCGCTGCAACGCAATGGCTGGAGCGGACGCTTGACGATAGTGCCAACCGCCGATTGGTGTTGCCGCAAGCCTTCTTGGCCGTCGATGCGTGTTTGGTTCTATTGCAAAATGTGTCCCAGGGCTTGGTAGTTTACGGCAAGACCATCGAGAAGAACCTTCGCGAGGAACTCCCATTCATGGCGACCGAATCGTTGCTGATGGCGGGAGTTGCCGCGGGTGGTGACCGTCAGCATCTTCACGAAGTGATCCGAGTTCACAGCCAAGCGGCCGCGTTGCGTGTCAAGCAGGAAGGGTTGGCCAACGATCTCTTGGACCGATTGGCAGCGGACCCTGCGTTTGCCAAAGTGTCGATCAGCGATGTTTTGTCCCCATCGCAGTACACCGGTCGCGCGGAGCGACAAGTTTCCGAGTTCCTCGAAGAAGTGATCTCGCCCATCGTCAGCCAATCGGGCGACAGTGGGGCGTTGTCCGCCGAAGTTCGAGTGTAGGTCGCCACTTGCTCACACGCGTGGCTCGGATGTTTGGTTCGCGCAGCGAAGAAGTCGGAGCCCTCAGCGTGAGGGCCGGGTGGATGCACGTTGGCGCCGCTCGTTACAATCTTTCGATCATAACTAGCGACGGGGGCTATCGGTTCGAGCGTCCAGTCGCCACTTGCTAACACGCGTGGCTCGGATGTTTGGTTCGCGCAGCGAAGAAGTCGGAGCCCTCAGCGTGAGCGCCGGGTGGAAGCACGTTGGCACCGCTCGTCACAAAGTTTCGATCATAACTAGCGACGGGGGCTATCGCTTTCGAGCGTCCAATCGCCACTTGCTCACACGCGTG
>CAITIE010000107.1 GCA_903892355.1 uncultured Pirellula sp.
AGTCCAAAGTTCTGCTCGTGGGTGGCAGTGATTGTGCCACAGGCTCCGGGTGCAAACATATTTTTAATCAAATCGCAAATAGTGCCTTTCCCGGTGTTGGCATCGCCTTTTAAGAAGAGGTTCGTCTGCCAATTGTCATACTTACCGATTGGATAGAAGCATCTGCCGATCATTATTTCCAACATATCTGTGACCGACGGCGCAATGAACCCTAACCCGGCACTCGAATCATCGCTGTGAAGGTTGCACGTGCCATCGGCGTATATCGCCGAGCGGCCACACGATTCACATTTGTTGCGGGCTCCGAGTTGAGTTGTCGTCAAGCTGTCCCAAAGTGGCGTCGAAGCCACCGCGGCAGCATCCAAGTTGAGCGTCTGTTCGAAGTAATGGTCGGTGATTGGAACGGGCTCGGATCCACCCCATTCAACGAAACGCATTGCGTCGATGTCGAAGTACCCGTTCACAAACGAGATGACACTGCGGTTCATCTTGGAAGGAGTGAGAAGCTCGAACATCGGATGGTCTGTTTGTGTGAACCACTCGGTGAGCCGTTTCATGAAGACGTCAGAGCCCGTCCAGACGCCAGATAGTATGCGGTTGATGTACGTCTCGGCGTCGTCTTTGCGTATAAAAACGCCTGGGATGATAGGGTGAGGGGCGACCGTGTATCCTCCTTGGCGCTTCAAACCGGCCAGTTGGGCGGCTCTGTACATCAGGTAGACTTGCCGCATGTACGGGCTCGGGATTTTGTTCAGGGCGCGTTCACCCCAAAATCGATCATAGTCGTCCTTAGTTGGCTTCAGGGACTTCTCGGCGAGTTTGATGCGGAAGCCGGTTTTGTCGAACACGGCCGCTTCCGCTGCTGCAAGGTCGATATTGTCGTGTTTTTCGACACCGAGGCCGTCGAAGGCTAAAAACCCAACTATTTTCCCCGTTTGTTGGAAGAAATCGACAAGCGCCATCAATACCTTGTTCTCGACCTCTTGCCACGCGCAGCTAATGAAGCTCCCAATGGGATTTTCTTCTTTTGCCTCCAAACGCTCCTTGTACATATCGGAGTATATCGGTTTGGATTTGAGCTGGTGTGCTGCTGATACGATTTGTGCTCGGTATTCGGTCAGAATAGGCGCGTCGTCCGAAGGCATCCCACCGTGTGACAGTTTCAAGAGCAGTTTTTTGAGTTCTTGGTCAGTCTTATCGGGCAGCTGTTCACGAATCATTGCAAACATTTGATTGCGATCTTCGGCGTAAATTTTCAACAGAGGAGGACAACGAACCCCGTTTGCGACAAGCAGCTGGGCAAACAGTGTCGGGCCAGCATTGACGATGTCGATGTCGCTGTAGTACAAATGTGCACACAGCTTACGAATCCACTTAGAGATGGACTGCAGCCCGGTCCCGTAGAGTCTTCCCTGCTCGAATTCGCCTGTTCGATATTCAACTTTCCGTTTCGCGGTCGTCAGTGAGTTGATGGAAGGGGCCATGGCAACAAGTTTTGCTTCCACCTCTGGCTTTATGACAAGTTCGAGAATGGCATTAAACGTTGACA
>CAITIE010000108.1 GCA_903892355.1 uncultured Pirellula sp.
ACGGAGAATGGGATTCGCGATGCGAATCACGTCGGAGCCCTAAGCGTGAGCGCCGGGTGGAGATGCGCCGAAACTTGATCGGTTCAGCATTTCGATCATGACTAGCGAGGGGGCTATCGGTTATTGGCGTCCAGTCGCCACTTGCTTACACGCGTGGCTCGGATTGGATTCGCAATGCGAATGGGGGATGGGATGCACCATGCGAATGGGGGATGGGATGCACAATGCGAATGGAGAATGGGATTCGCGATGCGAATCACGTCGGAGCCCTAAGCGTGAGCGCCGGGTGGAGATGCGCCGAGGCTTGAGCGGTTCAGCATTTCGATCATGACTAGCGACGGGGCTATCGGTTATTGGCGTCCAGTCGCCACTTGCTTACACGCGTGGCTCGGATGGGATTCGCAATGCGAATGGAGAATGGGATTCGCGATGCGAATCACGTCGGAGCCCTAAGCGTGAGCGCCGGGTGGAGATGCGCCGAAACTTGATCGGTTCAGCATTTCGATCATGACTAGCGACGGGGGCTATCGGTTATTGGCGTCCAGTCGCCACTTGCTTACACGCGTGGCTCGGATTGGGCGGTACACCTCTCGTTCGGTCGAACGAGAGGTGTTTACAAAACACTCAAATTCTTAGCCTAGTAGCGATAATGCTCAGGCTTGAATGGGCCGTTGGAATCGACACCGAGATAAGAGCGTTGCGATTCGCTAAGCTTGGTCAATTTGACCCCGAGCTTTTCCAAGTGCAATCGGGCAACTTCTTCGTCGAGGTGCTTCGGAAGCGTGTACACTCGCTTGTCGTACTTGCCGTTATTGCGTTCTTGCCAAAGTTCCAGCTGCGCGAGAACTTGATTGGTGAAGCTCGTGCTCATGACGAAGCTTGGGTGGCCGGTGGCGCAACCAAGGTTCATCAAGCGGCCTTCGGCCAGAACGAGGATGCTTCGCTTGGTTTCGTGGAAATACCACTGGTCGAACTGAGCCTTGATATTTCGGCGTTCGGCCTTGCCACCCTTTTGCAGTTTTTCCAAACCAGCCATATCGATTTCATTGTCGAAGTGGCCGATATTGCAAACGATCGCTTTGTCCTTCATCGCTGCCATATGTTCTGCAGTGATAATGTCTTTATTACCGGTCGCAGTTACGAAAATATCCGCAGTGGCAATGTAATCTTCGATCGTCTTGACTTCATAGCCTTCCATGGTGGCTTGCAACGCGCAGATCGGATCGATTTCGGTGACGATCACGCGGCAACCTTGGCCGCGGAGAGCTTGGCAGCAACCCTTGCCGACGTCGCCGTACCCGCAGACGATAGCAACCTTGCCAGCGAGCATCACGTCGGAGGCGCGATTCAATCCGTCGATCAACGAGTGGCGGCACCCATAAAGGTTGTCGAACTTGCTCTTGGTGACAGAGTCATTGACGTTGATCGCTGGGAAGAGGAGCTCTCCCTTGGCGGTCATTTCGTAGAGACGCTTAACGCCGGTGGTGGTTTCTTCAGAAACACCGCAAATGGCCTTGCCCATCGCAGTGTATTGTCCAGGATTTTTCACGAGTTCCTTTCGGAGGAGATCGAGGATGACGCCGAACTCTTCCGGTTGTGTTTCGGGATCGAACTCAGGAACGTTGCCTGTAGCTTCATACTGGGTGCCTAGGTGGATGAGGAGGGTAGCGTCACCACCATCGTCGACGATCATGTCTGGGCCAGTTCCGTCTGGCCATACCAATGCTTCTTGAGTGCACCACCAGTATTCTGGCAATGTTTCACCCTTCCACGCGAAGACGGGCGTTCCGATCGGATTGTCGAGGGAACCACCACGGCCAACGACGACGGCCGCTGCAGCGGTGTCTTGGGTCGAGAAAATGTTGCAGCTAACCCAACGTACATCCGCACCGAGGTCTACCAATGTTTCGATAAGAACGGCAGTTTGCACGGTCATGTGGAGGGAACCCATGATCTTTGCGCCGGTGAGGGGCTTGGTCTTGCCGTGGCGAGCACGGAGAGCCATCAAGCCAGGCATTTCGTCTTCGGCAAGTTGGATTTCCTTGCGGCCCAAGCTTGCGATTTCTTCCGCTTCCTTGCGATTGCCAGCGGCAAGAAGGTCAAATGCGCGAACTTTGAATTGGGCTCGGGATGGATCTACAACCCCCGTGGTTTTTTTCTTATCAGCAACCGTACTCATCAGGTTTCTTACTCCAAAATAGTGAAACAGTTAAAACGTATCCATGAAATACCTCAGCATCTGTTCGATCAATCGCATCGAGACGCTGTGGTGACAAAAATTTGTGTTCCTTTGGCCTCAGGGTCTGGTGGCAGGACCATCCAACGCTCCATGGTCCAACCGGACTCAGTGAGCCATGACGCGATTTGTTCCTTGGAAAAGCCCATCCAGCTGTGGCCGAGCTCATCACGGTATTCGGCTCGGTCATGGGGCATCATGTCCAAAATGATCAACCGACCATTTCGTCTGGTTACGCGACGAGCCTCGGCGAGAACGTGCTGAGGTGCGTTGAGGTAGGGTAGCACCAAGGCAAGCATCGCCGTCGTGAGTGTGTCATCATCGATTGGGAGAGACGTTAACTCCCCTTTTCGAAGATCGACATTATCGATTTCCTTGAGACGCTTGCGGGCCGCTTGCAACATCGCTGTCGACGAGTCGACAGCGATGACTTGTTTAACCCAGGGAGCCATGGTGTGGCTGATCATGCCGGTGCCGCAACCTAGGTCTCCGATCACGGAACCTGTGTCGAGTGCGGCAGCGATCGCCCAAGCGTCCAAACGTGGCCCAAAAAGATCGCCTCGCAATCGATCCCATTTACCCGCGGCGGTCGAGAAAAAGTTTTGGGATTTCGAACGTCGCGCTTCGAGCACCTGTTCCAGGCGTGCATCGTCTTGTTCTGCAGTCGGTTCAGCGATGCTATGCCCTCTCACAACCGACCATAGACGCTTTTGCGAGGCCGGCATTTCCTGGGAGTTCATCCGATACCAATTGCTCGCTCCCTCACGCCTGGCGTAAGCCCAGCCGTCGTCGACCAGCACTTTCAAGTGCCGACTTACGGTGCTTTGAGGAAGTTGAAGCGTGGTGCACATTTCGGCGACGGACAATTCTGAGCGTTCAAGCAAACGCAGCAATCGGGATCGGGTCGGATCCGAAAGACTCTGCATCCAAAAAATCATAGGAGCCACTGCGCTCATCGTGGCAACTCCAGGAGGAAACAATTCCGAAGGCGTATCCATTCATCCGCTTATCCGGATGAAAGAATAACAGCTGCAGGTTGTTTTTTCAAGGCAAAGCGATAAAAAAGCGGTTTCAGCCGACAATTGCCGCTTGACGGGAGGTCCGAATTGCCGGTGATGCATGCGTTTCGCCGAGAAGAGAATGGCGAACTACCGGTCGGGCCAGAGGATTTGATCGAGCAATGAAGGAACGGTCTTTAGTCCAAACTGCCGCATCCACTCGATCTTTTGTTCGTCCAATCGCTCGTCTGCTTCGTTCCTTGGTTTGTCCGGGGCCGGGGTCTCGCGGTTACTCCATGAATTGCGTCGAGCGATCCAAAAAAGGTGGCTTCCCGACGGGGTTTGGTACGCACCATCGACCTGCCTAGGCTTTGTGGCGAGAGGTTTCGCGTCGAGTGAGACGATCCATGAACTCCAAATCGGATCCTCGGCATCCGCTGGTTCCGTCAGGTCTCCCAAGACAATAACAGAACGATCAGCTTTTGCGAGGAAGTCACCGATGGAACGCCTCGCGGTGGATTGGGAGAGCAGTGAGGTCGATGGAACGATCAGCCATGAAGCTTGTTCAAGCGGACGATTGGTGGCGCGAGCGTCAGTATGTTTGTTGAGAAATGCAAACATGTGAAACAAACCATCGTCGGTAGCTTGTCCCCAGTAATATCGATGTTCATCGAACGGTTCCATGCACCAGATGAGGGTTCGATCCTGCTCGTTGTCGAGTCCGAGTCGCAACGCATCCTGGAGTTTTTCTTCAGGCTGAGACGCAAGCGCAGCCCAAAGTGCGGCTTGAATCCATAATCGTCGATTGTCTGCGTAGTTTAAGAAGATACTACCGATGCAGTTTTGGTCGCCGATAACTACCACTCGGCCTTGTTCGATCTGTTTGGCTGCGAGGACCGGAATTGCCCCGGTCCATTCACCAGGTTGTCGCTTATTGTCGCCGTAAAACCCCATGGAGGTACCTTCGCCATACGGAGGATTACGACCTTGGTCAGCCCACCCATCGGGACTTGTCCAAGCGATCGCCGCCTTGGGGTCGACGCTTCCACCCGCTAAAAAACCGACGTTTTGGAGACCTTGCACGACCGGATGATCAGAAAATGATTCGATGTTGATCCATGAGTTGGTCGCCGAGTAGGTGTGTGGCGGGCGATCGCACGCCATATGGTTGGTGAGTTGCAGATCGAGTTCGTGGAACCATGCTCCGAGAACATGGTTGTGAAAATAGCAATTGGTATGGTCCGTGATGACGATGGCACCGCCACCTTGGCGGATGAACGCCATCAACGCTTGGATTTCTTCCACCAGAAACGGAGGGCGATCCGCAGAAACGAGGTTGATGACAATCAGGTCAACCGATGCCAAGCCTTCCGTCGTCCACGGACCCAATTGCACATCGCAATCCCAGCCCATCGCGCGAAGCGTCTGAACGGCCCGCGCGGGACCATTGAGCAAGTGGTAATTCGTCTGACCTGGACTCGCTAGGGTATCGATCCATGTGTGGGCATGGTACGCATCGATCAATACTCGAACAGACTTATTAATTTCCGAAGGATTGGCTCGGGCCGCCGCTGAATTTTGACACGGCTCGTCTGCAGTCGCGAGAGTACCCAGCGAAATCGACACGCCGAGTAGCAACCCTTGAAATTGAAGACACACCGCTACCATCCCTCCACGAGAACGGCCCAGCGAATCAACAGCTTGATTCGCTCGCACCTTCACAGAAGGCACCACAGGGATTCTCCAACCGAGAATCCTCGATCGAGTTTGGTTGCAGTGGCGTGGTTTCAAGCAGTGGAGTGGTTTCAAACCGAGTTCTGTTTCCTTTTCAACTCAACAGTGCCTGGTTCTCGAGCGAGAGGATTTTTGATGTAAGCTTGGAAGCAGCATTTGCACAAATCAAATTGCTTGATCTGATAGATCGCGTCGTCGAACACAGACGAGCAGGCTGCGTCGGCGGAATCGATCAAATCCTGCAACTCGTCGAGTGTGGAAGCGGTATCCGATTCATCGACGATCTCCACTTCATCTCCCTCGCCAGCCGCTTCCAGTTCAATAGTCAATGTGTACCGCAGGTCGGTGGTTGGATGAATCGTTTGCTTGCATCGATCGCAGGTATACTCCATACCGAGACAACTTTCTGTAACTTGTAAAGGGTGGGAGGAGAGCATAGGGATGGCACCCTTCGTGCCACCCCTCAATCGTACCTCGCTCTACGTGCGCACAGCGAGGAAGTTGAAGATCACCGAGCAGTTTGTTCCCGAGATATCGATTGGGGGGTGATAAGACGTAACGATCGACCGATCTGGGAGGGTTTTAGAGAATTTTGCGGTCGAGCCCATACAGGATCGCGGGAAGGAGGCAAAGGTTTCCGACCAGTCCTCCCAGCATGGTCCAAGCGGCCAAGGTCCCGAAGGCGAACGTGGGAAGGAAATTGCTGAAAGCCATGGTTCCGAAACCTAATACCAGAGCAAGCGTTGCCATTAAAACAGCGAGTCCAGTCTCGGATTGAGCAACCTTCAATGCATCGATCGAGGATTTTCCGGTCAAGCGTTCGCATCGATATCGGTAGAGATAATGGAGCGAGGAGTCCACCCCCAGGCCCATCGAAACAGCGGCGATCATGGCTGCTCCGAGGTTGACATGGATATCGTTCCAGCCGAGGATCCCAAGGACCACCATGTTGGGAAGTGCGGACGGAAAAATGGCGATCATCGCTAGTTTGACCGAGCGAAGTGCGACGGTCATAGCGATTCCGATACCTAGGGTTGCACATAGAAATGAGACCCATTGGTCGGCGACGACATTTTCCACCAGACGTGTAAGGAGCACGTAGTACCCGGAAACTAAGAATGGCGTGCGTCCGTCTTGTGAAGATTGAGACTGTGCAGATTGTGGATGGTTCGAATCGGGAGCTTTTTCCTGGGCGAAGAAGCGTTGCCACGCGGGGGCGGCGACATGTTGAGCAACCGTTTGGTTGACCATCGCGATGAGCTGGTCTTTTTGATTTGCTCCGGATCGCTCTCGCGAACGAAGCATAATACGCAGATAGCGTTTATCCCCTTTTTCGCTGCCGGGGGCCCAGCCGCTGAGGAGCGTATCAAAGAACGAGCCCATGACCTGACGCATCCCGATGAGCCTCGCTTCGATCGGTATCATTTTCAAGACGGACGCATCGCGAGCGATGTGGTCCGTATCTGCCAAACTCATGGCGCTGGTAAGCCGAAGCGGCGTTTCGTCTTGGTCGCCAGCCGCAATTTCGATGGCCAGCAATTTCTTCTCGAGTGCTTCGACCGAATCGAAGTAAGCCTCCTCGATACGATCGGGGGCAGGAAGCATCACGTCCCAGATCCCTGCCCCTCCAAGTTCGGTTTCCACCGCTTTGTAGGCGTGTGAAATCGGAGAGTCGGATTGGAAGTTTTTCAGAAAATCGGTCTCTACCTTGAGCCTCGCTGAACCGAGGATCGACCAGACCAGGACGGCGAACGCGCCAATGTAGATGCTGCGTCGGTGGTTGCATACAAAATCGAGGATGCGGGTCAAAAACGATTGAACGGCTTCTTCGCCGGGTACGATTCCCAATCGATACGAATCCCATCGAGATCGTTTGGTGGATCTGTTACTAGGACCGAGCAATGCCAAGGTGGGCACGATCATAAAGATACCCGCAAGGACCACGCTGCATGCGATCGCCATCATGCTGCCGTAGTCTTGCACTGGTCCAACGCGTGAGAGAAGGAGGGATCCGAATCCGATCGCGTCCGTCACGCAAGCACCTACGATCGGTATCCACAGCCGATTCATCGACGCGCGCAGTGCTTTTTCGGCGCGATTGCGAGGTTGGAGCTCCTCAGCGTTAGCATTTGTGGAGATTCCATTTGTGGATTCTTGATCCCCTGTATTCTCCTCGTACGCGGATTGATAGCCGAACATCCAATGCATCGTGGTGGCTACACCGACGACCATCACGATCGAGGAAAGCATCGACGAGACCATGGTCAGTTCCCAGTCGAGCAGCACCAAGATTGCGCGCGTCACGACAAGCGACCATTGGACAACGGCGATCGTTATCAACGCCCAACGCCAAGACCGGAAACCGATCAGGATGAGCAGGATCAAACTGATCGTTGAATAAATCGCAAGTCGATTCCCGTCTTGTTCGATTTCACGAAATCCCTCGTCGACCATGGCCAAATGGCCGACCAGTAGGCCTCCTGTGGTGCTTTGTGAAAGGGTTCGGATTTCCTCGAGTGCACGCGACGTTTCTACACCCGGGTCAAGGAGCACACCGATGGCCACGAGGTCGGTATTCTTGGAATGGGTTTGCCCTGAGAACAAATCGCGATACCGTTCCGCGAGTTGATTCTTGGGATCGACTAAGGGGTGTTGTGCACGTTTTCCAGAAAGCTGGCTCAGCAGAGCGCTCGGCCCGCGAAGGGTTGAAAGCATCTCGTCGACGCGGGAAAGATCGAGTGCGTAGCTGACGCCATGAATCGACTCGATCGATTTACGTACTTCAGCGGCTCGGTCGATCCCCGCTCCATCGGAACTCCACAAGTGTTCATCGCGGTATGCAAAGACGAGAAAGTGCGAGACGCCAAATTCGGCTTCGAGCCGTTCAAAAGACAACCGATCAGGGTCTCCTTCTGGGAACATTCGCTCGAGAGAACGGTCGAGATGCAGCGACTGCGAGTAAGGTAATGACCCAAGCAACAGGATTGCCGCGATGGTGAACCAGATCCAGCGATACCCGATAATCACGATGGGATTGGTATCCGTTTTGATTCAAAATAGTCGCGCACATCGATCCATGCCATTCCTGCGCGACGAGCCGCTTCGACACCTAAGTCTGCGTCCTCGAATACCAAGCAATCTTCGGGAGGGACGCCTAACCGATTGGCTGCCTCGAGGAATACATCCGGTTCGGGTTTGTGTTTTGCCGTATCCTCGGCGGACACGATGACGTCAAACCAATCGACGATACCGACATGGTTTAATTGTTTCCGTATGATGTCTCGAAGTCCGCCGCTGGCCACTGCGATCGGCTTTTTCCCTCGCAAGCGATCTGCGACTTCGATCACCATGTGAATTGGCTCGAGCAAGTGGATCAGTTCGAGGAACGCTTCTTCTTTCCGCAGCGCTGTCGCATGCGGATCGACGAGGACGCGTTGTTCGTGGGCCAGCATCTCGATGATTCGATGGGTTGGTATTCCGCCGAGAGAATAAAAGCGATCCTCTTCGAAAACCAGTCCGACTTCGTTCATGGTTCGATGCCACGCCAAGTAGTGGATTGGCATGGAGTCGACTAACGTGCCGTCGCAGTCGAAGATAACGGCTTTTGCAGCGTCGATTTTTTCCCAGGGGATCATTCGCCGGATCCTAGGGTTACAGGGACTTGAAGGGATTTCCCATCGCGAATTACGGTGAGCGTGACCGTATCGCCTGCTTTCTTGGTTTCGATAACACTGAGCAAATCGTCGGCTTGCTTGACCTTTTGCCCATCGATGGAAATGATGAGGTCTGCTTGGCTGTGGTCCACGGTTTCTTGTTCGAATACCCCAAAGCCCCGACGCACCTTGCGACGTTCGACGCGCGAGCCTTGCAATCCCGCTTTTTCAGCAGGGCCATTGGGGGTCATGTTCACGATCAGCAAGCCTCGCTCGGTCTCAAAGACTTGTAGGATTCCGATCGTTGGGCGAGCGACGCGGCCGGTCGCGATCAATTGCGGTACGACGCGGCTCATTGTGTTTACTGGGATTGCGAAACCGATGCCTGCGTTATCGCCACTTCGGGTGGCGATCGCGGTGTTCATTCCGATCAATTCACCTCGCGCATTGACCAATGGCCCCCCCGAGTTGCCTTGATTGAGAGCAGCGTCGATTTGGATGATCGACCGGATCGAACGCCGCGTTTTGGACGTAATTTGGCGGTTGAGGCTGGAGATGATGCCCGTGCTCATGGTCCGTTCGAGGCCGAATGGATTCCCGATCGCGATGATGTGTTGTCCGACTCGCAGGTTGCTCGAGTCTCCCCAGGTGATTGGGAAGAGAAGTTCTACAGGAGCTGAAATCTTTAGCACGGCGATGTCGTTGTCGGGGTCTTGTCCGACCATTTCCGCGGGAAACGATTCCCCATTGAAGAGAGTGACATTGATATCGCGGGCTCCTTCGATCACGTGGTAGTTCGTCAACACGTGCCCTTGTTGGTCGATGATGGACCCGCTGCCGTTCCCTTCGATTTCCGCAACGAGCAAAAATGCTTCGGGGCGCACCGCACGCGTGGAGATATTAACAACACCGCGATTGACCGCTTCATAGACCGCAACGTGGACCGCTTCTTCGGTTGTGGTTGGAATAAATCCTTCGGGAAGCTGCAGAGCGGGAGGTGACACGAGCGAAGCACCGTTGGCTGGACCGACGACGAGACCGCCTTGCTGGGCCGCAGCAACGGCAAGTTGCCCCGGGGCAATTACTGGCGCTTGGACGACTGGCGCTTGAACGAGTGGCGCTTGAACGAGTGGCGCTTGAACGATTGGCGCTTGAACGACTGGTGGGCTGATCGCTGGACTATTTCCCACCGCCTCCCGCGCGGGGGCGTCGCGCTGCGGAGAAGCGAACGCCAGCGGTGTTTCCAGATTGGAGTGGAGGATCCAGCCTGCGAATAGCCCTGCACCAAGAATCAAGCCTGCCGTAATCGCTTTCCGAATCATATCCTTTGCCTTCGGTCGGGAATGGAGTCCTCGAGTATACTGCTACACCAGTGTATCGTGCCCCGCTCGGTCGGCTAGATAGCTCGACCGGTTGAAGCTCCACCAGAGGATGAATGACTATGTTCGACGACGAAAACGAGAGCCCGCGACGAGTTCGACAAATTCGAGTTTCCTTAAAAACACCTGGTGAATCGTTTTGCAGTCGTTGGATGCTTTGTTGCTCGTTCCTCGTTGGTATTACCTCAAGCATCTACTGGGGGCCTTCTGCTAGCGGCAGCGAAGGGTCCAAAAATGCTAGCAGCTCCGGTCCAAGCCGTCCAAATATCGTTTTGATTTTTGCGGACGATCTCGGGTACGGGGATTTGGGTTGTTTCGGAGAGACCCGATGGAAGACGCCGCATTTGGATTCGATCGCTGCTCGCGGGGTTCGCTTTACGGATTTCCATTCGTCTCAGCCTGTATGTTCTGCATCGCGGGCGAGTTTGTTGACGGGTTGTTACGCGAATCGTATCGGGATCCACGGCGCCCTATTCCCTAGCAGTAAGAATGGAATCCATGACGACGAAACACTGCTACCAGAACTGCTAAAGCCGTTGGGGTATCGGACGGGAATGGTTGGTAAATGGCATTTGGGCCACCACGAAAAATTCCTGCCGCTGCGGCATGGATTTGATGAGTATCTCGGACTTCCTTATTCCAATGATATGTGGCCACACGGTAGTGTTGCGAAGAAAAGCAATAATTCGAAACCTAGTGGGTTCCCACCACTACCATTGTTTCACGGAAACCAAGTGATTGATGAGGACGTGGATGCGGAAGATCAAAAACTATTGACGCAGAGCTATGCGGATTTTGCAGTCGACTTCATTCGTCGTGCTCCGAAGGATCCTTTTTTTCTGTACTACGCGCATACGTTTCCTCATGTGCCGCTGTTCGTCGGGGCTGAGCATGCCGGAAGGTCCAAAGCGGGGTTGTACGGAGACGTGCTGGAAGAATTTGATGACTCTGTCGGGAGCATTTTGAGGGAGTTAGATGCGCAAGGGCTTACCGAGAATACCTTGGTGATCTTTACCAGCGACAACGGGCCATGGTTGACCTACGGCGACCATGCTGGAACCGCAAGGGGGTTGCGCGAGGGTAAAGGAACCGTTTACGAAGGGGGCGTGCGCGTACCGATGGTTGCCCAGTGGCCTGGTACGATCCCCGCGGGCAGCGTCCAGAACGAAACAGCAATGACGATCGACATATTGCCAACGATTGCGAAGATTGTTGGAACGCCGCTGCCGAACCGCAAAATCGATGGTTTGAATATCTTCGAGTTGCTTACGTGCCAACCGGATGCAAAATGCCCCCACGAAGTTTTCTACCACTACTACCGCACGAATGAGTTGCAGGCGATCCGTAGCGGCGTGTGGAAGTTGATGCTGCCACACGAGGTGTTGTGCATCGATCCAAAGGACGCAGGTTCCGGTGGCAAGCCTGGAAAGTCCGTTGCCCGCAAAATCGTTGAGCCCGAACTGTATCGCTTGGACGTGGATTTGGCCGAGACGAACAATTTGGCCGACCAGGAGCCGGAGGTCATGGCGAGATTGCTTCGTTACCGCGACGACGCGCGGATGGACTTGGGGGATTCATTGGTCAAGGTCCAAGGTTCGGGGGTACGGGAGCCGGGGATGGTTTCTCCCTAAGCTAGCTGACGCTAAATGCAGGGAGTAGGGATTGAGTCAGGGAGTAGGGATTGATGGAGGGAGTGGGGATTGATGGAGGGAGTGGTGTGCCCTCATCACCAATCGCTGAAGGCTTGGTCCATTTGATCCTGCAATGCATTGATCGCGTGCATCAATTGGATCCATTTGAGGAAGGCTTCCTTAGTCGGGATCTTGGTTCGATCCTTTCGGTTGAAGCCGCGTTCGCTGATTCCGATCGAATCGCCCAGTCGAAACAGTCCCACGTCGGCTTGCTCGCGCAACTCGTTTTCGACATCGCTGGTGCCATCGAATACCGGATCGATCAGCGGATCGAAGGTCGTGGTCGCATCCGATGTTTTTGGAGCTGATGGTGGCAAAGACGGTTTGGTTGGCTTGCTGGAGAGCGGTTTGGCTGGCGAGTGATCCATAACACGGTGAATCGCCCAAACAGCTGCCGACTCTTCATCGTAGCTGTCGACAATGCCTCGAAACGAACCGCTTTGAACATAGAATTTAGCCATCGTTTTCCTCTCGGATCTGCTCTCTGGTCTTGCCGCTGGTTCCGGCCAGAAAAATTCAGGACGCGACATGCGGCGGGTGGAAAGGCTGCCTCGTGGAGGCTTGTTTTTTCCACACGAATAGCATCGTCATAGCCTTGGACACGTTAGGTCATCTCCACGCGAAAACTCCTTCCCAGGTAGGAGAAAATTCATTAGTCTACGTCTGTGCGATTTGGCGTCCGTTTGATTGCTATTCGAATCACTGCCGTCGGAATCGCATAGCGGCGGTGCGATGCTAGCTCGATGGCGTATTAGGAGAGGGTGCTCATGGCTATGGCGACAGAAGTGGGTTTGCGGCAGTCGATCGCAATTCCCGAGACATGGGGGCACCGGCATCTATTGGGTCTGGAGCATCTGTCGGCAGATGAGATCACGTTGATTCTCGATTATGCGGATCGGTTGCAAGCTGCGACCGAGCATGGTCGACGAAAGCTCGATTTGCTCAAAGGGAAAACCGTCGCCAACCTCTTTTTTGAAAACAGCACACGAACTCGCAATAGTTTTTCGCTCGCAGCCAAGCGACTTGGGGCGGATACCGTGGAGTTCTCCTCTTCTGGATCGAGCGTTTCCAAAGGCGAGACCTTGATCGATACTGCGAAAACGATCGAGGCCATGATGGTGGATGCGGTGGTGGTACGGCACAGTTCGCCAGGGACCCCCCATCTCCTCGCTCGAAGTCTCGACTGCAGCGTCATCAACGCGGGGGATGGGCCGCATGAGCATCCGACGCAGGGCCTCCTCGATATCTTGACGATTCGCCAAAACCGAGGGACGCTTCGAGGTTTGACCGTAGCATTGGTCGGGGATATCGCTCATTCCCGAACAGCTCGTTCCAACATATGGGGACTATTGAAGCTTGGAGCTCACGTCATCGTTTGTGGACCGGCAACGTTGGTCTCGAAGAATTGGGAGAAACTCGGGGTTGAGGTAGCCTACGACCTGGACAAAATACTTCCGCGCTGCGATGTGCTGAATTTGCTCCGAATTCAATTTGAACGCCAAGCGATTCGGCCTTTTCCGTCGGTGCACGAGTACACGTTGCTCTATGCGATGAATCAAGAGCGACTGCGCCGCAGCAAGCCAGAGATCATGATCATGGCCCCGGGTCCGATCAATCGCGGAGTGGAGCTGACTCCCGAAGTGGCCGACGGACCGCATTCGGTAATCCTGGATCAGGTCACCAATGGGATTGCGATTCGCATGGCAACGCTATGGCTTCTTCTCGGGCGATCGCAAGCGACACTCCCCTCACTTTGCTGAGTAAACAACCCCTGTGGTATCGATGATCTTGCAGGTTCGGAGGATGGGTTGTCGCGTACTGATCAACCAGTTCTACCAGCCCGTTCTATGACCGTTAGTAACTTAGACCGTAAGTAACTTAGTCATGTTCGCAGCCATGCGGCGTACCGGTGCCGAAGGCGTCTAGACGAGCCGAACGTCGAGGCGGGTACAGGTAATCGCGCCTCCAAAGCATTTGGCAACATCGCGATGGTCGGAACGTGGTCTCATTTGGTAGTTGCTGCGGTAGATAATCTTCTCAAGCGAGTGGCCATGGCCGGGATGCGTGAACCGCTCGAGATGCTCGTATTCGAAGTGGAGCATATCGGGTTCTGGATCGCAGTGCGCCAATTGCAATGCGATGTCTTTGTTGTCGACAACCGGCAAGTTGATATTCCAAAACGTTGCTGGATCGAGCATTTCTGGAGAAAGCGATTCGAAGGCGTATCGTGCGCGTTGGCCACTCAGTTTCCAGTCCCGCTCGCGGTCTCTCCTCAGATACTGAGAAATCGCCATGGAACGGTAGCCCAGCAGAGTTGCTTCGCGTGCCCCAGCCACCGTCCCGCTGTAATGGATATCGACTCCCAAATTGCCACCCTCATTGACCCCAGAGAGGACCCAATCGGGGCGGATGCCGAGCCAACGCACGGCGACTCGAACACAATCGGTGGGGGTGCCTGAGACGGACCAGTCTTGCGGAGCCATTTGCTGGAGATGCAATTCCTCAGCCGTGGTAACAGAGTGGGAGCAACAGCTCCGAACGGAGTTGGGGGCTACCACATGGACATCTCCGACCTCACGCATCGCGGCTGCAAATTCCTGCAATCCGCGAGCATCGTAGCCATCGTCATTGGTTATCAGGAAGATCACGATAAGTCCTAATCAGCTGATCGCCAAGCTGCAGAGCAGGTCGCGTGAAGCGGACAAAAGCTGCTCGTAATCGTATTCCTCGACATCTTCGCCTAGCAATTCGACTTCGTAGTAGCCATCATACCCGTATTGTTCGATCGTGCGAATGATCTCGACGATCGGGACACTACCATGACCGAGCATGCATCGGTTCTGCAGACCGAGAGGCGCGGTTTTCGCATCGGCGCACTGCACCAATCGAATGAAGGGAACAACGCTCGGGAGCCAATCGAATGCCTGGGTGTCTTGGGCCAAGTGGTAGCAATCAAACACAATACCGAGATTGCTCCTGCCCACGGACGAGATGATATCGAGCGTATCTGGGATATTGGTGAGGAAGGTGAAGTCATGGGCGCAACCGGAATGCATAGGCTCGACTGCCAGCTGCACCCCGAGGGCTTGTGCGCATTCTGCAAGCTCTTTGAGAGCGGTCGAAAAAAGTCGCTTGGCATGGCTACGCGTGTGCCCCGCCCGGGAACCAGCGAGTACCGTAAGGCAGTCGGCTTCGAGATCGGCTGCGATCTGAACCGCATCGAGCGCATCGTGGAGGGATTCTCGAAATGTTCGTCCATCATGGCCGGTAAAGCCACCGGCCCAATGGACGCTCGAGACCGACATTCCCAATTCATGGAGCAACTCCCGACCTTTGGCTTCACCGCAATCGGAGAGTTTTGGACGCCAAACCCCGATCGCTTCATAACCATGCTCCTTGTACCTCATCACATCGTCCTCGAAACTCCACCGTAGGGTGGACAGCTCGAGCACCGACAAACGCGAGGTCCAAGGCTTTCGCATCAATGGCTCCAAAGTGAATAAGCGTACGACGGTTTCGGGCTGGCTGGAAACTTTAGGCGGGGCAGTATGCCGTTGCCTCACCGCCAAGTAAAGCGGAGTTTCTGAATTCGAAGATAGCGTCAGGATACCGGAGCTCCCAAGAAAAGGAATCGTCGTGTCAGCCAAAGAGCTTTCAGAAAACCACGGTTGCCGAGAAACTCGACGTAGTCGCATAAAAGCTGCTTAGAAAGTTGGCAGTCGAGTACCCGCACGCAAGGGTCCGTGGAAATGTTGGCGGAAATTGCTGTCTTTTTTTTTCGCAGTCTCTGGCGTCCGGTATCGCTTACTCCGTCCTCTTTGGCGTCGAATCCCCCGTTAGTTGACGTTGGTCCGGTTAGATGGCAGGTTGGTTCGGTGGGCATCGGGATGGCTTGCGGTCGATACGCAAGCCATTGGCACATGCCGTGCAATACGAATCGATCGTCGGGGCAGGGGCGAGCGACCGGGTGCGTCTGATCTAACTCGATCCAAACCGTACAAGAAACCTAAGACGTCGCGTTGATTGCGGGATCGGCTGGAAGAGGGAGAGGACTTTCAGCTGGTTTTGTTCAACGCGGCGTCTTTTTTTTCGGATCTATCTTCAGGCCAAAGGGTTTTCCGTCTACGATCCGAGGGATGAAGAAACCCTCCACCGATAAGCTGGTCCTCGAGAGCCCTGGTGGTTTACCCACGACGCCCCAGAGCAAGCAACAGAACGGGTCTGCTTCCGCCTCGGTAGCGGGGTGGCGGACGGGTGCTTTTCTCTCCTGGCCATGGTTGCCTTGGTCTTTATGCCTGGCGTACTACGTTGCCCAACCTCCGCTGCAATGGCCGATCGGAGGCTGGATCAGTTGTGTTCTATTCGCGATCGGGGTGCATCAGCGAGCGCATTTGCATTCCGAGGGTTTTTCGAGGCGTGAATTGCTCGCAATATGGACAGCTGCGAGTGCAATGTGGCTTGCGATGTTGCAAGGCATCCGGTTGGCGTTTTGGCCTTTGACTGCAGGTTGGATCGCGTTGTCGCTGTACTTGGCGATCTATATACCTATCGCCTTTGTCATAGCGAACAGCCTTCATCGACGCTTTCGCTTTCCCCTGCCATTATCCTGCGCCGTTGCATGGACGACGTGTGAACTGATTCGATCCTATTTGTTGACCGGCTTTGCAGGCTGCACGTTGGCACATTCTCAGACTCCGTGGCCGGTGGTGCTGCCGTTGGCTTCCCACTTTGGAGGTTACGGAGTCGGCTTTATGATGATGCTCACCGGTGGCTGGTTGGTGGAGCGGGTCGCTGAGTTCCGCGGAGAACTCCAGGTTGAAAAGGGTCGGGCAATCGAGGACGCAATCGCGATTGCAGAGGGCTCCGACATCAAGCATCGTTTGCCGTCGAAATCGTCGAAGTGGGATCGGTTCTTCCATAGCGCGACATCGTTTACAATCGCACTCTGGCTGAGTTCCAGTATTCTCGGTGTTCGCGCTCGGGATGCTTACATCGAAGGGCAGAAACCGATCAAACCGCTGGGCAGGTTTCTCCTGGTCCAGGATATGATGCCGACAATGTTTGAAGCGACGCAGGAACTGGTCGAGCGGGGTTGGGCTCAGTACGAGCGGACGACGCGCAGCGCTGCTCAAGACGCATTACAGAGCGGCCCAGTGGATCTGCTGATCTGGCCAGAAAGTGTCTTTGCGGGTACGGCACCCTACATGATTTGGGATGGCGGTCCAAATGTTCCGGCGCAATTGAACATGGATCGAGAGAAAATGGATGTTGTCTATCGGAACTTGAGCCTGACGCATCTTGCAAAATTGCAAAGGCTTACCAAGATTTTCGACGGTCGTCCGCCGAAGTTTTTGATGGGGACCGATGTCTGGAATGTTCATGACGGGGAATTAGAGCGTTACAACGCTGCACTCTGGATCGATCCAGCAGAAAGAGTAGTGGCTGGCATCGGCAACACCAAGAACGAGGATTCTGCGAGAGTTGGCTCCGCCAATGAATCTGAGTTCTATGCAAAGAATCATCTGGTGATGTTCGGTGAGTACATCCCGATCTTGTCATGGATCCCAGGGGCGATGCAAGCGTTGGGGCTTGGCGAGTTGGCCAGTGGGAAAGAGCCTAAGGCATGGCGGCTTGCCAACGGCACACGGGTCGCGCCGAGTGTTTGCTTTGAAGATTTTGTGCCGCATCTCATGCGGTCCCATGTGCAGAAGTTGATACGTTCAGGAAGCTCTCCGGATGTGCTCATCAACATATCGAACGATGGTTGGTTCCGTGGATCCAGCATTCTCGATCATCACTTCAACAGTGCGATTTTGACGGCAGTTGAAAATCGCATGCCTCTTTTAGTGACCTCCAATACAGGAATCACCGCTTGGGTGGATGGGGATGGTCGGGTGGTGAAGCGATTGCCGAAAATGGAGGCAGGTTGGATCGTCGCCGAACCGATCCCCGATGGTCGAGTCGGATGGTGGGCTTGGTGGGGAGACATGCCGGTGCGAGGGATCGCCGCGATTGGGCTGCTCCCATGTTTCTCGTGGTGCATCCGTCGCCTGAGGTCTCGATCGAATTGATCGCTGCAAAGTTTCTTGGGGGATTGATCCGCTCGAGTCGATCCGAGAAATGAGCGATGACCGCTTTATCCGTTGGCGAGTGTCCTCTAGCAACAGCCCCCTAATCTCGCCGGCCAGCAGTTCTTTCTTCGCGTTTCTCAGGTTCCCACCAATCCAAGCCAACGTTCGGTAGAGCCTCCATTCGACGTCGCTGACGTTGTACAAGGGACCAGCGGATTCGGGCCAGAGCGTTACGACGACGGGTGCATTGCCTCTGGATGAAACGCTGCGGCAGGCTTATTTCTGGATTGTGAATCACACGATCATCAGTCCGTTTTACGATTTCGAGTACAACGACAGCCCACCACAGACGTATCCGATCGGCGATCGACGTGAGGAATTGGTGCGTGTGCTGTTGGCCAGTATCGACGTCCGACCCGCAGGTGAAACCATCGAACAGTCGCTCGATCGCAAGGCGACGCTCGATAGCATGGCGACGCTCGATAGCATGGCGACGCTCGATAGCATGGCGACGCTCGATAGCATGGAGCGGTCCGAAGCGATGCAATCTACGATCGCGGCGGAGAAGCGAGCCAGAGAGATTCGCGAAGCGATGGCCCGTAAAGCGGCATCAGAATCCGCCAGCCGGTACGGGGAGTAGGACGTCATCACTACGGGAAAATGATTGGGTGCTTGACGAAACTATTACACAGGATAGTGTAATACGCTTCGAGGTATGTCTCGAGGCGGGGTTTTTCTCTAGGCGGGGTTTTTCTCTAAGCATTGAGAGTGGATTATGAACACGGATCTTGCATGGTTGTTCGAAACTCCGACGCGATTGATGTTCTTTACTGGCAAGGGTGGTGTGGGAAAAACATCGCTGGCATGCGCGGTGGCAGTGAAGCTCGCGGACCTAGGGAAACGCGTTCTGCTGGTGAGCACGGACCCCGCGTCGAATCTTGGGCAAGTCTTCCAGCAGGAAATTGGCGAGCAGGTGCCAACATCGATTGCCGGAGTGCACGGATTGGACGCATTGAACATCAATCCCGAATCTGCGGCACAGGCCTACCGCGATAGGATCGTCGGTCCTGTGCGTGGATTGTTGCCAGAGGATGTGGTGAAGGGGATGGAAGAGCAACTTTCGGGTGGCTGCACGACAGAGATCGCGGCGTTCGATGAGTTCACTGGGTTGCTTTCTAATGAACGTGCAACTGAGCAATACGATCATATTCTCTTCGATACCGCTCCCACTGGCCACACGCTTCGACTACTCCAATTGCCGACAGCCTGGAGTCAGTTTCTGGATTCGAATACGAGCGGTGCATCGTGCCTAGGGCCGCTCGCAGGGCTAGAGAAGCATCGCGAGCAATACGCAGATGCCGTAGCTCAATTGGCAGATGGTTCGAAGACGACGCTCGTATTGGTTGCACGCCCCCTACCGTCCGCCTTGGCCGAAGCATCGCGAACGAGTCACGAATTGACGGCGCTGGGGATCCGAAACCAGCGATTGATTGTCAATGGATTATTTCCCGTTCGCGAAGGTAACGATCCAATCGCCATATCACTCCGCCAGCGGCAACTACAAGCACTCTCCGAGATACCGAGTGAGTTGGCGTCGTTGCCGAAAATCTACGTGGAGCTAAAACCGAACAACATGGTCGGGATGGATGCATTGAGGGCGTTGTTAGCCTCTAGTCCAGCGCCGACTCCCATGCTCGCTGAATGCCCGAGAGTTTCCCGCGTCGCATTTCCACCCTTGTCATCATTGATCGACAGCATGGCGTCGGGGGATCATGGAATGATTATGGTTCTCGGCAAGGGAGGTGTAGGCAAGACGACGATTGCAGCCGCGATCGCCGTCGGCTTGGCAAAATTGGGGCATGATGTGCATTTGACGACAACGGATCCAGCCGCCCACTTGGCCTTTTCCGTGGAATCTAATTTTCCGAATCTGTTCGTCGATCGCATCGATCCTCAAGTGGAACGCGAGCGATATCGGCAGCATGTGCTGCAGACCAAGGGGAAGGACCTCGATGCATCCGGGTTGGCCCTGCTGGAGGAGGATCTGCGTTCACCCTGCACGGAGGAGATCGCTGTTTTCCAAGCCTTTTCTCGGGTGCTCCTGGAGTCCAGGAAAAAGTTCGTGGTGGTGGATACGGCGCCTACCGGGCACACGTTGCTCTTGCTCGATGCTACCGGCGCTTACCACCGCGAGGTAGTTCGGCATCAGCAGTCCAGCGGGCATGTCGTGACTCCCATGATGCGATTGCAGGATCCCGAGCAAACGAAAATGCTCATCGTCACACTGCCAGAGACAACACCCGTGCTCGAAGCGGAATCACTGCAGAGCGATTTGCGAAGAGCGGGCATCGAGCCTTGGGCTTGGGTTATCAACTCCTCGCTCGCTGCAGCAGTTCCGAGCGATCCATTGTTGGTCGCAAGGGCTTGTTCGGAGATCGAACACATCGATCGGGTAAGGGAGGTTTCTGGCAAAGTGGCATTGGTACCATTTTTGCCGACGGACCCATCCGGGAGCGAGCAACTATTGAAGCTTGCCGCGAGCTAGGTTTCTATCCATCGCAGGAAATGGTTTTGTAGGCGTTTCGATTGGAGTTCGTTTTTAAGCATGAGTTGCAAGCCAAAACGCAAAGTGGAAGATCGCAAACTGCTTTCTCCGATCCAAGCAGGAGGTTTGGCGGCTGTATTCAAAGTGCTGGCGAATGATACTCGATTACGGATTTTGCATGCTTTAATACGATCTGACGAACTGTGCGTGTCCGAATTGGCGACGACGATTGGGATGAAACCACAAGCAGTTTCCAACCAAATTCAGCGACTCGCGGATTTAGGGATCGTAGCCTCACGGCGGGATGGAAACAGTATCCATTACCGAGTCGTGGATCTTTGTGTACGCTCATTGCTCGATCAAGCGCTTTGCTTGATGGAAGAAGTCGATGGGCGCGATCGAAATCGAGCTTGGAGGGGCTGCTGTTCATGAGGATGCTAGGAATGGATCGGGAGGATTCGCGTCGTTTGGCTGCCGAGGTTTTTGGGACCTTTGCATTGATCTTTGCTGGGACTGGGGCGATTGTCATCAACGACATAAGCGATCATGCGATTACGCATGTGGGGATTGCGTTGACCTTTGGCTGGATCGTTTTGGCGATGATATACGCCATCGGCGATATTTCCGGATGTCACTTGAACCCTGCGGTCACATTGGGATTCTTAGCTGCAGGACGGATGGAAAAGAGGCTTGTGATCCCGTACATCTTCAGTCAAAGCGCAGGCGCGATCCTTGCGAGCATTGTCCTGAAAGTACTCTTTCCTGAGCACAGTACGCTCGGTGCGACTTTGCCACGGGGAAGCGACTGGCAATCATTGATTCTCGAAATCCTGCTGACAATGATTTTGATGGTGGTGATTTTGTGCGTGTCGAGTGGTTCCAAGGAGAAAGGGATCCTTGCAGGGGTTGCCGTAGGGTCCGTCATCGCTCTTGAGGCAATGTTTGCTGGTCCAATCTCTGGGGCGTCGATGAATCCTGCACGCTCGCTAGCGCCGGCGCTCCTATCTGGGCATTTGGCAAGCCTCTGGGTCTATTTGGTGGCCCCGGTCATTGGCGCGACTCTAGCGATTCCGATATTTCGTTTCCTTTATATGTCAGAGCAAAGAGGAGAAGGTCCATGAAAAGGATTCAGGTTTATGACAAGCCGATGTGCTGTTCAACGGGTATTTGTGGTACCGATGTCGATTCGGCATTGGTGCAGTTCGCTAGCGATTTGGAATGGGTAAAGGCCAGCGGTCATCAGGTGGAAAGGTTCAATCTGGCACAGCAACCAGCCGCCTTTATCGAAAACAAGTTGGTGCATGGCCTGTTGAGTACCGAAGGGACAAACTGCCTGCCCCTTGTTTTGATCGATGGCGATATCGTGAGCCAAAAGTCCTATCCGACGCGAGAGACCGTTTCCGCGTGGTTGGGAACGCAGGTGGAAAAGGCTGCGTTGCCATTGGCCAAGCCTTCGGGTGGATGCTGTGGGCCGACTGGGTGTTGTTAACAAACAAATCAGGGGCTAGCTGGCTGGCTGGTATTACTCGGTGACTGGGTTACTTCTGACTTAGGCAATGAATTGGAGTTCCGATGTTTGAAAATTTGAGAGCGTACATCGAGCAGCGTATGGGAGAGTACGATGCGATTTCTGAGGATAGGAAAAAGGAGCTCGAGCGAGTGAGTGCGTATGTGAGGGAGCGGCTGGGACAAGGCAAAATCGCTCGGTTGACGTTTATCTGCACTCACAATTCACGGCGCAGTCACTTGTCTCAGATTTGGGCAAAGATTGCAGCGGAACATTATGGGCTAGAGGGAGTCGAAACCTTTTCAGGAGGGACTGAGGGGACCGCGTTTAACCCTCGGGCCGTCGAGGCGCTTCGTCGTTGCGGGTTAGCGATTGTGGCTCGCAATTCTGATTCGTCCAACCCGATCTACCAAGTGCAATCGTCGGTATCGCGGCCGGCGCAGGAGTGTTTTTCCAAGGTGTATGACGCTCCACCTAATCCGGTCACCGATTACTGCGCGGTGATGACCTGCACGCAAGCGGATGAAGCGTGTCCAGTGGTCATGGGGTGTGAATTGCGAGTACCGATTCGCTATGAAGACCCCAAGGTAGCCGATGACACACCCGAGGAATCAGAACGTTACGATGAGCGATCGCGTCAGATTTGCCGCGAGATGTTTTACATGATGTCGGTCGTGCAACGCTGATGGTTAGGTCCAGAGGTCTCGATCGAGCATCCGATAATTGATTGCTTCTTCGATGTGGTGTGGTTCGATCTCGGCTGCACTCTCAAGATCCGCGATCGTGCGAGCAACCCGAATGATTTTGTCGTGCGCCCGGGCCGACAGCCCCATTTCGGAGACGGCAGCTCGCATGCGTTGGGTCTGGATTTTGCCGAGGGGACACCATTGTCGCAATTCGCGGCTACTCATTTGCGCGTTGGTCAACGTTTTGGAGTTGGCGAATCGAACACGTTGAATTTCGCGAGCTGCGGTGACTTGTTCGCGAATTTGTGCGCTGCTCGTTCCGGGAGGACCATTGGCGAGTTCTTCGAAGGGAACCGCGGGGACTTCGATGTGGATGTCCACTCTGTCGAGTAGCGGGCCAGAGATTCTACCCATATATTTCTCGATCTGCGGCGGCGTGCAGTTACAACTTCGTCTGGGGTCAGTTCGGTAGCCACAAGGGCATGGATTGAGTGCGGCGACCAGCATGAATCCGGCTGGAAACGTGGTGCTTCGCATAGCGCGTGAAATCGTTACCACTCGATCCTCGAGGGGTTGCCGCATGACTTCGAGTGTTTTGCGATTGAATTCCGGAAGTTCATCGAGGAACAGGACTCCGTTATGGGCGAGGGAGACTTCGCCCGGAGCGGGCGGGCTGCCTCCTCCGACGAGACCTGCGTCGGAGATCGTATGATGGGGTGAGCGGAACGGACGCTGGACCATGAGAGGTTGCCCCGGTTGAAGTCGTCCGAGGGCTGAGTAGATGCGCGTGGTCTCGATCGATTCGCCAGGGTTGAGGGTTGGCAAAATCGACGAGAGGCGTTTGGCCAGCATGGTCTTGCCCGAGCCAGGCGGACCTAGCATCAACAAATTATGATTTCCTGCGGCTGCAATCATGAGCGCCCGCTTAGCCATTTCTTGACCGCGCACGTCGCTGAAGTCGATATCGTAATTGGAGAAGGACGCGTAGATTTCCTGGAGCCGCGATGGCACGGGGTCGATGTCGAGGGTACCGGCGAGGAACGCAGCGGCTTCGGTTAACGACGAGACAGGGATGACTTCGATGTCTTCAACGACGGCTGCTTCTTGGGCGTTTTCGGTGGGAACGATCAATCCTCGAATGCCGTCTTGTTTTGCTGCAGCAATGGCCATGGAGAGGGCCCCTTTGACGCCGCGTGCAAGTCCTTCGAGGGAGAGTTCGCCGACAACGGCGTACTCATTGAGTCGCGAAGATTGCAACTGGGTGGAACCGACGAGCATTCCGAGCGAAATGGGGAGATCGAAACTAGCGGCTTGTTTTGGCAGTTCCGCGGGGGCGAGATTGATAACCACGCGATCATGGGGCCGCAGAAAACCCGCGTTTACCAACGCTCGTTCTACGCGGTGCGTGCTTTCACGGACCGCTTGTTCCGGCAATCCTACCAGTACGGTCTTTGGAAGTGGGGATGGTGACAAGTCGACTTCGACGTCTACCGGAACGGCTTCGATTCCAACCAAGGAATAGGTTTTGAGTTTGGCAAGCATGTGCGCGCGGGCATAGATGAGATCTCAAGGATGCGCATCCCGCGCGAAATAAGTTCCAACCAAACCGAATTGGCAAAATCAGTTTAGCCGATCGTGCGTGAAGCGTGTTGAGGCTGAAAAAAATAGCCTCCAGAGTTTCTGAAATACCGGGGGCTGTTAGGCCCCTTCGATCTGGCTGAGTCGGATGAGAGAGATCAATTCGTCGGTGCTCAGGCGACCTGCCCGATCGGCACCGTCGAGAACGCCGCTGATCAGTTCCCGCTTGTCTTCATGAAGAGCGAGGATCTGCTGTTCGATCGTGTCCCGAGCGACCAGACGGTAGACCGTTACGGCTCGTTGTTGCCCGAGTCGGTGCGCACGGTCGGTGGCTTGGTCTTCCACGGCCGGATTCCACCACGGATCCATGTGGATCACATAATCAGCCGCAGTGAGGTTAAGTCCCGTCCCACCCGCCTTGAGGGAGATCAAGAACAGGTCCCCTTCGCCCGCCTGGAACCGATCGACAGCTTCTTGGCGTTTCGCTGCGGGAGTTGCTCCATCGAGGTATTGGTAGGTGATGCCTTGCTTGTCGAGCGATTCACGCAGTAGGCTAAGGTGTTGGACGAATTGGCTGAAGACCAATGCGCGGTGTTCACCCTCGCGCAACTCGGCGACGATCTCCATGAACAGATCAAGTTTCGCGGAAGACTTATCCCAACGTTTATCGACAAGTCTCGGATGGCATGAGAGTTGTCTTAGACGGGTCAACCACGAGAGTACGCGGATGCGCATTTGCTGGTCGGTTTCACCACCCGTGGTAGGCTTGGTCAACTCGGTGAGGGCTGCAAGCCTTGCTGCATCGTACTTTTTCCGTTCCGGTTCAGAGAGTTCAGCGAGTCGAACGATTTCGGTCCGTTCAGGGAGTTCGGAGAGCACTTCCTTCTTGGTCCTGCGAAGGATAAACGGACGAACAACGCGCCCGAGCGCCTGCAATCGATCGCGATTGTTGTGGCGTTCGATCGGTTCTGCGAAGTTCTTACGGAATTTATCCCATGAGCCAAGGAGGCCGGGACTAACGGTACGCATAAGGCTCCACAATTCACCGAGGTGATTTTCGAGTGGGGTACCTGAGAGGGCGATATGCCAGTCAGCCTGGATTTGCCGGACGGCTTGGGCGGTTTTCGTTTGGAAGTTTTTAATGAATTGGGCTTCATCGAGGACGATGGTATTCCATGCTCGCGCCGAGAATCGGTCTACATCTCGTTGGAGAAGTTGGTAGCTAGTGATGATCAGGTCACCGGGTCCGGCGGCATCGATCAAAGCTTGGCGATCATGTTCGCGGTACAGCAATGGGCGAAGGCTCGGTGCGAATCGTTCCGTTTCACGTTGCCAGTTGGAGCCAACGCTAGTTGGTGCGATGATGAGCGCTGCGCCGTTCTTGGCTCGATCGAGCAAGATCCCGAGCGCTTGAACGGTTTTTCCGAGCCCCATGTCATCGGCAAGGACACCACCGATCCCCCAGTGAGCGAGTCGAGCCAACCAGCCATAGCCGGCGGTCTGGTACTCACGCAGGTCAGCTTGGAGGGTGGATGGAACCACAGGTTGGAGATTTTTGGCGCTCGCGAGTCGGGCGAGTGCATCCTTCCAAGACATGTCGGCCTCGACCGAGATATCGCTGCCGAGGGCTTCTTCAATGACCGCAGTTCCAGCTTTAGAGACTCGGATTTGCCCCGGGTCGCCGATGGATACGTCTTGAATGGCCCCTAGACGTTGGCGAAGCGCTTCCGAGATAAGGGCAAATTGGCCATCGCCGAGTGGCACAAAGCGCCGCCCCTGTCGGAGGGCCGTCAGCAGTTCAGCGAGTGGGATTTCAAGACCTTCGAGGGTTGCATAGCCATCCACACCGAACCAATCGCGACCGCTGGTTAGTTTTACTTGCAAGCGATGAGGGGTGATTTCGCCGATGACCTGCATCGGTTGGCTCTTCGGCCAGCAGACCGTAGGAGCTGACTCGCCGAGTTGTTCGATTCGTTGAAGCAATTCGAGGGCTTCGTCTGGTGAGCTGGCGAGCCACGTGTATTGCGAATCGTAGGCGAGGAGTTGAAGTTGAAGTTGGTCAGCAATTTCGTCGGCTCGCGATGCTTCTTCGTCGAGTGCACGCAGCAATTGAAATCGACCTGCTGCAGTAGCAATTCGGAGTCGCTCCGGTTCCATACCTGGGATCGGCTGGTCAGCGACAGCGTCGCATGCCACACGGAGTCCGACCTGCATCCCCTCTTTACCGCGGGGCGAAAGATGCAGTTCGATCTTTGGTTCGAGAGGTTGCTCTGGACCGGCCAGCGACTCAGGCAGCTGGACTTCTAAACGTCGAGGCTGTGCAACATGGACGATGAGGTCTGCGAAATGCTCTGCAGTTTCCCGATCGAGGACCGCTTCTCGGCGCTCGGCGGTACTCAAATCGTTGATGAGTCTCAAGATTCGCTGGTCGAGGGTGCTCATCCAGAGAACGCGTCGTTCTTTGTCCATTCGCAGGAGCAACGATTCGCGGTTGTTAATATTCCCGAGGAATAAAGTGGGTTGTTCGTGGATCGCGTCGATGGATGCGTCCGCTTGATAAACGGCAGGCTTGAATACTTCGCCTTGGGATTCCAACCGAACCTCCACGGGAATTTCGCGGATGCGAAGTGGTGTTTGGATTTGGTCGTCGAGCGTAACGTTGGGATGGTCGATCAGCATCCTCAAGCATTCGCGGATGACACGCGGAGTTTGGCCCCGGTAGGAGTCTTCGGCGGATTGCAGAAGCAGCACAAGCATCTTGTCCGAAGGATGCGTGAGCGCCTCCTCGGGCACACTATCGAGGTTCTCTCGAATGGGTCGACCTTTGTTCCATCCACCCCGTTTCCTCGACGTTTGCAAAAATGTCTGGATCTGCACGCCGTAACTTGAAAACGTCAATCGCCATTGCAAGCGTTGCAGACGCTCTGGTTCGTCGTCTTCGTCCACTTCTTCCGTGATCGCTTCGAGATCCGGCTTGAGGTAGTGAAGTGATTCCACAAGCTTTCGGCCGGCCTGCCGACCATCGGAAACGCAACTGAGCATCCATTCGATAGCGGCTTCGGGAGAACGCTGACTCAAGTGCCGTCGGATGTAATTCAGGCAGAAAACTTGGTGCACGCACGGCTTGACCGTCTCGTTGCAGGAGCAAGTCATACCGATGTTGCGAATCACGCGACTCGAGTTCACATCGTCGAGGAATGCCATCTGCTTCGGATCGAGTTCGACCGTGATCGAGGTCGAAAATTGACCTCGAACGGGAGAAACGCCCTCGAGCTCAAAACTCCATTGCAGAGCCACATCCGACTTTTTCAGGCGGGGGAGATCGTTCGAGGAGAAGTAACGTGACATCAACAATTGTTGAGGTCGAAACTTCTTTTCGAGCTGTGCAATCGAACTAAGAATGTGAACGACTAAACCACTCGCTTTCGGCGAATCCAATTGTGCCAAACTCGTCATTCCGTGATGCAATCCGTCAGTGGGGTGTGTCGCAAAGTGCAAACCGCCTAGTTTCGCCGAAACAGTCCCGCTTTGGCAAGGCGAAAAAAGGGCTGTTCCAATTACAATTCGTCGCTATCAGCAAACATTATTCATTGCCAGCTATGTTCTCAGGCCTTATTCCTCGGGTTCGGACGCGTCTTTCTCAGGAATCGGTTTAGGCTCAATGGCTTTGGAATAAGCATCGATGCCACCGACAATCGGGAGCTCAAGTTGGGTCCCAGAAAGATCGATCTCGAGGCGTGTCCCGGGTTCTGGCCAAAGGGTAAAGTCTCGGTCGCTTGAGAAAATCATCAAGCCGATTTGCTCGCCTGGTGCGATGATTTGGTCATCGGGCTGGAGTTCGAATGTTACGGTACGAAACTCGCCGGGTGCCATCGGTGTCTCCTCGGCAAGTGACGCTGCGTTCGCTGGATCAGCCCATCCACGTGTGATCACATCGTCGGTGATCCGTTCGCTGCCGGTCCATGGCAATGAAACCAGCCACACCGAAAGGCAAGCTGTCGGTCGGTCGCAAGCGACTTTCAACTGGATCTTGGAAATTCCAGAAATGTGCAGAGGCTCGCTAAGTTTGGGGGTCGCATAGAGGAGTCGGTGATTGCACCACTCTGCTTGCAGCATCTGTGGTCCGCTGAACGAGTAGTTATCGATGATCTCCTCGATGGATGCATTGGCGGTCGTCAGCGTCGTGGTATCCGAGGTCTTCGGTGCTAATTCTCCGATAGTGCGACCACCGGGATGGATCGCGAACGGCACCGATACCGACTCGGGGTTTGGGTATTCAGGATAGATTTCCGGTTTGCTGTTCCGTTTGCCTTCGCGAACGATCCATGCATTGGGTTCCTGTTCAATTCCGTTTTGGACCTCGTAGAGATAACGAGTGAACCAGCGATTGAGAAGTTGCAAAGGGGGTTGCCCGCCATGCCCACCTTGATGGTAGTACGCCTTGGTGGGAATACCTCGTTCCTTCACCGCCTTGTAAATCCGGTAGCTGTGCTCGGGCATGACATTCCAGTCATTGAACGCGTGCGCCATCAGCATTGGGGCTTTCATGCGGTCCAGTTGGTTCAAGTAATCACGACTGGCCCAGAACGCGTTGTAATCGCCGCGCACGCGGTCGAAATTCTCCAGCATCCCTTTGTCTCGCACATTGCAATCGCAGTAGTCGCGACTGGCGTCGTACCCCGAATGAATAAAGTTGTACAAAACGTCGATATCTTCACCCATGTAGCCACCTGGATGACGGATCAGGCCGTTGGAGCGATAGTAGTGGTAATACGAAGTATTCGGCGCAACCGGGACGATGCATTCCAGTCCTTCGACACCGGTAGTCGCTGCTGCAAGCGCCAGGGTTCCGTTATACGACGTCCCAATCATGCCGACTTTGCCAGTGCACCACGTGGCGACCACGGGTTCGTCTCCATCGACCGAGGTGTACCCTTTCACACGGCCATTCAACCAATCGATTACCGCTTTCGGAGCCAGCGATTCGTTGACTCCTCCAACGGTCGGACAGCCTTGGGAAAGACCTGTTCCTGGGGACGAAGAGTGGACAACAGCAAAGCCGCGAGGGACCCATTCCCCGATATGCTCACCGGACAAACGAGGTCGCTTGCTCATTTGCGGGATCTGCGGGGGCGTTTCATGTTTTGGTGGAGGGCTGTTGAGATTCTGACGGGGGCTCCACATGTGAGCGGATGACGTCGAACCGATACCAGCATAGTAGGGGCTCGACTGGTAGATGACGGGGACTTTCAAGCCATCGGTGTCGGTTTGCTTTGGGCGAGTGACGCTTACGTGCACTCGATCCAGTTTGCCATCGTTGTCGGAATCGAACTCGGTTTCCACGAACAAGTCATGCTCGATCCAATCGGACTTGAACGCCGGAACAACTTGGGCTTGTCCGTCCTCAAAGACCGGACCAATCTTGGAAACGGTCGACTCCTGCTGCGTTGAGGAAGCGAGGTTTGACGAGGGAATCGGATCCGCTAGCTCGCCTATAAACCCAAGGGCTGTCCCCCCAAGGACTGTCCCCCCAAGGACTGCCCCCCCAAGGACTGCCCCAAAGTGGGCGCTCGCGCTAAGGAGACCCAGGGCCAGCAAGAATCGATTGGTTGCCGCCGAATTACAGCACATCGATGGCTTTGAAGATTTAGGCGTGAGCGAATTGACTATTCGTGCGAAGCGAACCATGGATTCGTCGTCCTGCATGGAAAGGGGAAATCTCGATGATCGGCACAGCAGGCAATTAAAGCCAGCCTGCGCTGCGACCGATTGTAATTGATCGCAGCCGTTTTGGTATCAAGAAAAGCTACCGCCGAACGACGACCATTCATTGCTGAAAGCAGTTGGTTCATCGCTGTTTGCGGTCGGGGGAGAATCTGCCTAAATCGTTATTCCTCAAGCCATTTCTTCCCTGCCAGCGCAATGGCTTCTTCGGTGCGTCCTGAGTTCCTCAGCGATGAAAGCATCACTCGATGAATCCATTGATTGCTTATCGAGCGATCTCCTTGTTCGCGTTGCAGATTGGCTGGTTCACCGTCGGCAGCAGCATCCAACTTTGTGGCGTTCGCTTTCGAGAATTGAAGCCCCCAATCGTCCGGGATTCCAACGATGACACGAACTTTGGCGGGCATGAACAAGGCACTAAAAATCGAAGGGCCGACCGGAGCGCCTTCGATCCAAATCGGGATCATAGGTACACCTGCTCGAAGCGCAACCAACGCGGCTCCTGGGCGAATGGATAACAGGGGGGAACAAGTTCGATTGATGCGCCCCTCAGGAAACATGCCGACGAATTTTCCTTGTTTGGCCAGTGCGATCGCTCGTTTAGTGGATGCAGTATCGACACCACCACGGTTTGTCGGGATGGCCTGAAAGGCGCGAAGCAAGCTCCCTACCACGGGGGTTTTGAAGTACTCGCCAGCGACCATCCAGTGGACGCGAGTTCCAGCGATCAATTGAATGAAAAAAGGATCGAGAGAGCAGCAATGGTTGGCGACGAGGACGGCTCCTGATTGCATGCGATCGGCGAGCAATCGATTGCGATCGCGGGTTTTTATGCCCTGAGGGGCGGTGTTGGCTGCGCCCTGAGGGGCGGTGTTGGCTGCGCCCTGAGGGGCGGTGTTGGCTGCGCCCTGAGGGGAGGTGTTTGCTGCGCCCTGAGGGGCGGTGTTGGCTGCGCCCTGAGGGGCGGTGTTGGCTGCGCCCTGAGGGGCGGTGTTGGCTGCGCCCTGAGGGGCGGTATCGCCGTCGAAGGCGTTCGCATTCGGATCGGCTTCGATCCATTCCAATTCAACCCGCCAAAGGATTCTGGACAATGCGTAAACGGGGGCGTAGAGGAACCGTTCGACCAAGGTGTATCGGCCTGGTCCAAATATGGCCCAGCCCGCAGCCAGACCGAGGGCTGCAAGCGACACGATAAGAAATATTGATGCAATGATGGTCATCAGTGGGAAGCCAAGCAGTTGCTGCAACGTTCGGCAGGGTGGATGGTTACGGAAAAAAAGGGGCGTGTCCTACAGGAGAAGCGAGGGTTGGAAAGCTAGCTAATACTGGAAAACTCCGGGCTTTCGGGGGGTAGTTCGGGAAAAAGAGAGTAGCCAGGGTATGGGCCTTTCGGGTATCGTAGGGGAGTCGCAATTTTGACGATCTCAGCCGGTCGGCGAGTGCGGCGTCTCCACCATCGAAGCGATGTGTGCTCTGGGTGTTGGGTCGTGATTGAGCCTCGCGGCCACGGGTTCAATCCAACAATCGGTCGAGAAGCAGAGATCGGTTGCCCAACGAAGCATTGCACACGCAGCTCCTAGGTGGCTCGCCTTAGTTTACCACGATTGTGGTTCTAGGGTGCAGCTAAACCAGCACGGCGCATTGAATGGAATATCATGGTGCATGCTGCGATGGTTTTTTGAGATGTCGCCCCCGACCGGCTTTTTTCTTTTATGAACGTATCCACAGTCCACATTCCAGTTCTACTCGCTCCGGTCCTCGAAGGCTTGGGCTTAACGGGTCAGGATGCGGAATCATCGAGTGTTTCAAGACCTGAGAACCCCGAACAACCTCGGGGAATCGTAGATGGAACCCTAGGTGGGGGTGGGCACACCCTTCGGATTTTGCAGTGTCTGGCCCCTGTCGATTGGGTGCTTGGAATTGATCGGGATCCATCCGCGGTGAGGCGGTTCGTCGAGGGGATGATTCGCGATGGTTGGGAACGAACGGGCACGGAAAAAGCGATCACGGCAGATTCTGGCACGGCAGATTCTGGCACCGTGGACAGCGGCGACGATGGCTTCGCTTCGGAACAGGTGATTGAGTTGCGGTTACCGCGCAAGCCAGGGTATCCTCGGTTGTTGGTCGCGTGTGGGTCGTATTGCGATTTACCGGAAATTTTGCAGCGGCAGGGGCTTGGCAAGGTCGACGGAATTTTACTGGATCTCGGTTTGTCGAGCGATCAGTTGCAGGACCCATCGCGAGGGTTTTCGTTCAAAGCGACAGGCCCCTTGGACTTGAGATTCAATCCGGAGACGGGGATTTCTGCGGCAGAGTTATTGCAGCGAAGGTCCGAAGAAGAGATCGCGAACATCATTTATCAGTTTGGTGAAGAGCGATTTTCGCGGCGTGTTGCACGTGCGATCGTCGAGCGCCGTCGAACTCGACCGATTGAAACCGCTGAGGAGTTAGCGGAACTGGTGCATCGAGTGCTTCCTGGTCGTATTCATGGTCGTATCGATAGTGCGACCCGCACATTTCAAGCCCTTCGAATTGCAGTCAACCGCGAGTTAGAGCATGTGGAGCATGCGCTGGAAACCTTACCGGCCTGCTTGTCGGAAGGTGGCCGACTCGTCATTATCTCCTTTCATTCCCTTGAAGATCGGATCGTCAAGCATGCGATGCGCGGTGATGCCCGGTTGAGAGTTTTGACTAAGAAGCCGATCGAAGCGGATGAACTGGAGTTGTCGAGCAATCCTCGAAGTCGGTCCGCAAAACTGCGGGTCGCAGAACGCCTTGCTCCAGAAATTGGAACTCCAGAGATTGCAAATTGAGGCAGTCCGCGATCGTTGATTGCCGATGACTGCCCAACCTTTATTTTAAGCCGTCTTCGATTACAGGAAATCAAGGTCCAAAATGCCTAATGCAGTTTACGTCATCGGGACCATGGATACCAAGGGCTCGGAAGTTGGCTTTGTTGCCGATGCCATTCGCAAATGGGGGCTTAGCGTCCGGACCGTTGATGTAGGGACTCTGTCGGAGCCCACGCTAGCCCCGGATATCGATCGTATTAAGGTACTTGCAATGGGTCCAAAAGGCTCGGCATCGCTGGAAGGGTTGGACCGTGCGCAAGCGGTCGAGCGAATGAGCCTTGCATTGGTCGAATACTTGAAGAAAGAGTACTTGGACGGAGAACTCGGCGGCGCGATCGGGTTGGGAGGAAGCGGAGGAATATCGTTGATCACCGCTGCGTTGAGAGCGATTCCGATCGGGGTTCCCAAGGTTATGGTTTCTACGGTCGCCAGTGGCAACATCGCTCCGTATGTTGGCTGTTCCGACGTGTTTGTTTGCCCGTCGGTGGTTGATGTCAGTGGGTTGAACGCGGTCTCCACCAAAATTCTGACCAACGCGGCGAATGCATTGGCGGGCATGATGAACGGTGCGGCACCGAGTCATCCGACCAAGCCAGCATTGGGGATGACCATGTTCGGTGTGACGACTCCGTGTGTGACCGGTGTTCGTCAAGCCCTCGAAGAGATGGGTTACGACTGCTTAGTGTTTCATGCGACAGGGATGGGTGGGCAAGCCATGGAGGGATTGGTCGAAAGCCGATTCATCGAAGGTTTGCTCGATCTGACCACGACCGAGGTAGCCGACGAGGTTGTCGGTGGCGTGTTTCCTGCAGGTGCGAAGCGATTTGATGTTTTGGCAACAAGCGAAATACCATGTGTGATGAGTGTTGGGGCGATGGATATGGTCAATTTCGGTGCGAGGCACACGGTGCCGGAATCCTTTAAGGACCGAAAGCTACACATTCACAACAGCAATGTTACGTTGATGCGTACCACGCCCGACGAAAACCGCCGTTGTGCGCAGTGGATGATCACCAAGTTGCAACGGGCGCGAGGTCCGATAACATTGCTCCTTCCAACGCTTGGTGTTTCGGCACTCGATGCACCGGGGCAACCTTTTCATGACCCCGAAGCCAACGCAGTCTTGTTTGAAGAGCTCGAGCGAGGGCTTGCGGGGTGTTCGAACATTCGTGTCGAACGTGTGCCCGCCCATATCAACGATGCCGTCTTTATCGAGCGAGCGATCCAGTCATTCCGGGAATTAAGAACTTCATAATCATCAAAGAAGCTATGAAAACGAATCGAACAGATATTTTGAACCGCTTGCGGGCTAAAGTAGCAAGTGGAATGCCAATCATCGGCGGCGGAGCGGGCACAGGGATCTCGGCCAAGTGCGAGGAGGCGGGTGGGATCGATTTGATTGTGATCTACAACTCTGGCCGTTACCGGATGGCTGGACGGGGTTCTCTTTCCGGGATGCTTGCGTATGGAAATGCGAATCAAATCGTCAAGGAGATGGCTTACGAGGTCTTGACCGCGGTTCGTCATACTCCGGTACTTGCGGGTGTATGCGGCACCGACCCGTTCATGCTACGTGAACCGTTTTTGAAAGAGTTGCGAGAGTTGGGCTTTGCCGGGATCCAGAACTTCCCAACGGTAGGTCTGATCGACGGTATGTTCCGAGCCAACCTCGAGGAAACCGGCATGAGCTATGCCCTCGAGGTCGAATTGATCGCCGCAGCGCGACAAATGGATATGCTGACGACACCTTACGTATTCAACACCGATGAGGCCCTGAGGATGGTGGATGCGGGAGCCGACATCATCGTGGCGCATATGGGATTGACCACGAGCGGTACGATCGGTGCGAAGAGCGCTAAGACATTGGATGATTGCGTCCAGGAAGTCCAGGCGATTACCGATGTGTCCAAGAATCGACGAAGTGACGTTTTGGTCCTTTGCCACGGGGGCCCGATCGCTTCCCCGGACGACGCGCAGTATATCTTGAGCCGGTGCAAGAATGTCGATGGTTTCTACGGAGCCAGTTCGATGGAGCGTTTACCGACCGAGATTGCGATCACCGAGCAAGTGCGCAGCTTCACGCGTTTACGAGGATGATGGTGAAAGGATGAGCACCCCGAATCCTGAAACGAAACCAGCCACTAGTTTTCAGATCCCCGTTGCTCGCAACATCGCCGAGTTCGGGTTGATCATTGCATGGTGGTTGTGTGTTCTTTGGTTGGTCTCGCAGTTTGAGACTGTTGGCCTCTGGGCGTCTCTGCTGGTGATCATCGGTTGCTGGGTGAAAACCGTTTTTTTTGGCACCGAGAATTTGAAACAGCTGTACGATTCGGCCCGAAGCGACTTGTCGCATCATCGCTTTTTACTATTGATGGCGATCAACATGATTCAAATGATTCTGTCGTTCGCGTTCGACTTTCATTTGCTCTACACAATCGATAGGCATAGTTTTCTCGGGGTGGCCAGCGAGGCCTCATTCGGTGTGGCCCTATTCGATTTCTTCTACCTGAGCACCTTGAATTTCTCGTTTTTTGGCTACAGCGAGATACTGCCTCAGACGATAGTGGCCAAGATCGTCAACCTAACCGAGATCGTCTTGGCGTTCATCACTGTGATCTTCTTGCTTTCGGACTTCGTCAGTTTGAAGGAATCACTGCGCAAGAGTTAGCAGTCTCTGCTCTTATTCCACTGGGTCTCTTACGGGCAGGCGATCACTTCTGGGTGCTGGATTCAGGCTTGTAAAGAAAAGCACGGTCGTCCAGTGGTTTGATCCAAACATTGCGAAAGCGAGTTGGGCTTTCGTGGTCTTGCAGGAAGACCGGTCCCACTTGGGTCACTAATTGCTTTTTCCAGATCGCTTTTAGATAGTTCGTGGTGCCATAACGAAATGGATGGTAAACCGAACGAGGTTCTTCGAACTTGGTATTTTCCTGAACGAGTTGTCCATTGAGCCAAGCAGTCACGGAACCAGGGGCTGTGATTTTGCCTTCGGCGTCGCGGCGAGGAGCGCGGTAGCGAATATCATAGACTTGCCAATCCCCTGGTTTTTTCGAGGCGTTCACGAGGGGTTTGGCGAAACCATACAAAGCGCCTTCGTCTTGCTCGGTTGGCGATTCGACTCCGAACGAATTGAATATCTGCAACTCGTAGTTGCCATGCAGGTAGACTCCGCTGTTGCCTTCTGCTTTCGGTGAAACGTTGAATTCGACGTGAACATCGGCGTCTTGGAAGTGCCATTGAGAGACGATGTGGTTGACGCGGTTTTCGCTTCGCGTCGACACGAGGCAGCCATCTTCGATAGGCCAGTTCACTGGTCCTCCATTCATGCTCAGGAATTGGTTCGTCGTGCCGTCGAATAAGACGATCGCTCCTTCAGGGGGAGCGACCGGAAGTTTGGACTGATCCGGTTTGAAGGTTTCCTTAGAGTTCGCGCCGCTATTGTCTTGGGCAAAGGATGATTGCGACGGATTATGCATCAGTCCGGCTGCGCAAAGGCAGAGCATCCCAAATGGAAGCCTATTGCGGAGCGAGGTCGCTAGACGGGACACGGTCGATCGATTCATCTTGGGTGGCCTCGAAGGGAACCAGGTAGTAGGTTGTTTAGTGGTGGTGAATGCTGTTGCCGTCGAAGAGCATGCGGCGATTGGGAAGCTAGTATAGCGAAGAGTTCCAGCAATCGCATGAAGACCGGTCTTGCGATCGTTTGCGAATGACCGGCCCCGTCGCGACGGTGGGTTTTGACGCGACGGTGGGTTTTGACGCGACGGTGGGTTTTGACGTTACAGTGGGTTTATTGCGAGCCGATGCTCCTCGGGGGCACTAGAGTATCATCCTTGGCCATCGATTTCCTGCGGCTTGCGCGGTGATTAGGCTTCTGGGATCGTTTCTGGGATCCACGTTGAGCGGTCGATATTGCACGTCACAACTTCGATGGCGCCTTGTCGTTCTCCAGGAAGCAGCGCCAGCATTCCAACCTCGGGATTGGATTGGCAGAATTGGATTGCTTGGTCGACCCCCATCACGTAGAGGGCAGTCGCCAGGGCATCAGCCCAGGTTGCTGATGGATGGAGAACGGTAACGCTCAAGGGGCCTTGGGCGGGCCAACCTGTTCTCGGGTCGATGATATGCCCGTAGCGGACACCGCGAAAGTAGAAGTACTGGTTGGCGGGACCGCTGGTACCGAGCGCGAGATTCTTAAGAATCAGCGAGCCGAGAATTCGTTCGGACTGTTCCGGATGACGAACGGCGATTTTCCATCCGGGTTCGGATTGTTCGAGTTGTTGCCGGCCGTGTGCCCGAACGCTGCTCTTGCCACCATGGATCGCAAACTCGGACACGCCATGATCGAGCAGTAGCTGGGCGGCTTGATCGATCGCGTATCCTTTCCCGATACCTCCCGGATTCACGGATATGGGTCGGGTAAATTTAACTTGGGATTTTGCAGCATCGATCAGTATGAATTGGGAGCCGACGCATTCGAGTGCTTCGCGGATCGCGTTTTCGTCGGGCATCTTTCCAGCGCGACTGGAGAACCCCCACGCATCGGATAGGCTTGCTGCAGTTATATCGAACGCTCCATCCGTCCGATGGTGGATGGTTTGGGCGATACGGAGCAAATCTAAGGTTGGAAGTGATACATCGACCTCGATATCTCGGGCTCGATGGTTGAGTCGGCTAAGATCGCTGGTAGGGATGTAAACGCTCAGTAATTGCTCGAGGAAATCGATCAATCCCAGTGCAGAAACGGCATGTTCTGGGCCATCGCAAGGCATGTTTGGATGGAGCAGAACATCGAATTGGCATGCCATCGCCTGGCGAGAGAACTCGAGCCAAATCGGGGGACTGTGTCGAGTCATGGCCGAACGCGGGTCCCTGAACCGATTCGCCGCGAGCGTTCTTTGAGCAATCGCTTCGCCTCTTTGGGATCGACCAAATCGATTTCTTCTCGTGAGTCTCTACGCAACCGGTCATAGGATTCCAGCAGTCGTTCGTTGTTGATTCCTTCGGGGACCATCCATGCTGAGACGACGATGAGTTGGTCAGTTCGGTCGATACCTTCGAGGAGTCGCTTTGGGAATGGGCTCAATGAATTGGTCAATTCGGTGACCAATTCGTCTTGGTTGTCCAACCGGAATCCGTCTTCTACGGGGCGGTTGGAATAGAGGGACATCAGAGCGGTTCGAACATCTGTTTCTCGGCGGAGAAATGGCATGTTCGCGATAAGCACTGGAAGAAGTTGGTTTTTCCCCCATTCTTCCAGCGCGGTGGCGTCAGATGCGTTTAGGTCGGCAGCATAGAACATGGCCGCCTTGAGGTACAGTTGTTCCTTGAGGAATCGTGCACGCTGTTCCGCGGTTTGCCCATCGAGATCTTGGCGTTTGGTACTTGGCAAGGAGTCGAGGACGGTACCGGTCACGCGGATGGCTTGATTGATGGTGTCTGCATCGGGGCGAGCATCGATTTGCGATTGGACTGCTTCGAGTCTTACACGGTTGTCGACAGGCAGTTTGAGGAGCAGTTCCTTTGCGGACTCGAGTTTTGCAATTTGCGTTTGGTTAAGGCTGCGGACCCAATTGCGTCGTTGCCATACGGAAATTGGCAGGTGGGGGATCGCTCGATCGATGTAACGATCCGAAAGATACTCAATCAACTCTTTTTCTTTCGCGATGTCCGTTGCGACTCCGATCTCAGAGGTGTCTTGAAGGCCAGGAATGTTCGATATCAAACTGAGTTGCGATAGTTCAGATCGAATTTGCGAGAACGCGGCGAGTGTTCCAATAGTCGTCCCTACCGCGAGCATAGAGAGAATAGGAGCCAGAATCCTCGGCCATTCGAACCAATTGATTTTCGTCGGGGTTAGTACCGAGGGGGCGATTGGGTTTGCCGCCGATTGCTTCAGATCCGCGACGACCATCTCGATCGTGCTCTGCGTGAAATTTCGGTTGTGGGGTGTTTCGGGCAAATCATCGAGCAGATCATATGCTTTGCGGAGCGACGCGAGTCGATTTCGCAGAGGCAAGTCATCCACGAGTCGTCGTTCTAGATCGGCGGCGTTGCTCGCAGAGAGTTCTCCATCGAGGTACGCAGTCAATTCTTCATCGATGAGTTCGGATTCGTTAGGGTTCATGATTCCTCCTGGTTCGAGGCCGCATGTGGGACTTTTGAGTCGCTCACGGACGAGGAGTCAGGGCTGGACGTAGGATTTGTTTCTGAGGGGGAGTTTCCTGCTGGAACAGTTCCTTCTTCGATATATGGTTCGAGAAGATTTTTTAGATTAACCCGTGCTCTCATCAGAAGTGACTTGACGGCTTGGACCGTCAATCCCATCGTATCACCAATCTCCTGATAGCTCATGCCTTCGAACTTACTCAGGAGAATGGCAGTGCGCTGGCGTTCGCCGAGCGCTTCGAGCGCATGCAGGATGATTTGCGACCGTTCTTCGTTGTCCAGTCGACGGATCGGTTGAAATCCACTGGGAGCGATTGCGATATTCTCTAATACCAACCCCGCGGTGGAGCTGTTTTCAGCTTTTGAAAGTTGGTATTCGCGTCGCAGGGCTGAATCGCGAACATGGTTGGACGCGACGTTATGAGCGATACGGTAGAGCCAAGTCGAGAACTTCGCCGTCGGCATGTAGTTCTTGCGAGATTTATAGACTCTTAAGAATACTTCTTGAGCCAAATCTTCGGCTTGTTCTGCGCTCCGCGTCCATCCGTTCATGAATCGAACGATTTTTCGTTGAAACCGATCCACCAGCAGTTCGAATGCCATGGCGTCATCTTCCTTCACCCGGAGCATCAACGCGACATCCGGATCGACTCGAGCATTTTCCAGAGGATTGTTCGAGTGACTCAAAATATCAACGCCGCCGGGTAAAAGTTAGGATGAACGTTGGAACACGGCAAAGGGGGAAAGGTTCTGTCTGGACCAGCTTCCTTCCTGTGCAAACCCACTTTCTATTCTAAAAACAGGGGAGTCATTCGTCCAAAGGAATCGGGGGACCAAGCGTGATCGGTGGGTACGCAGAATAGCGAGCCGGCGAAAGGAGAGGCAGCGCGGCGGTCGCCCGGCATGAACTCGACTGCCGTGGTGATGACCAGGACTGCTTTCCCGTCCTTGCTAACCCACTGCGGGCAGGTAGCCTGCGGACTGCCTTCGGAAAGCCATTCCTCTTCCAGTCGCCCGTCGTCGATTGCAACTTGGATCGTTCTACCGACGGGAGCGGGGTTCGGATTGTAGAGGGAAATGATTAAGCTTTTTCCGTTTGGGGTCATGGTCATCCCGTCGGGCACACCGGGATCGTCGGTCAAATCGACGACGATTCGGTTTCTCTCTGCCGAACCTGTTTCCACATCGATCCTGTAGAGGATGACTTGTCGGGTCGGCGAATCGATATCGTAAAGGTCGATCCCACCATCGGTTCGGGGGACGACGCATTTCCCATTGCTGCAAATCTGGTCCGATCTCAGTTGGATCAACCGACGGTCCGAGCGCCGCCAAAGATAGAGTCCGGCTTTCTTCGTTTTGAACTCGAGATCCTTGGTACCAAAGATGAGGTTCCCATCCCAGGTGATTCCATCATTGATGATCGTGCCCGATGTGTGGCCATCGACGTCATGCAGGAATGGCTTCCACGATCGGTCGGTCGGGCTATAGATCCCAACTTCACGTTCGCAACCAACCACGAAGTTTCCTCGGTCGGTTGGAAAGGCGAAGCCTGGCCGGCCGGGAAGTTCGTGGGTCGTGTTCGTCTTCGTGTTCCAATCGTAGATGTTGATCGAACCGTGCTTGGCACTTGGGCCATGCTGGATCGCCACCCACGAAAACCGATTCGGGCCGCAAGGATAGGGGCCTTCGGGAAGGAACCTTAGGGCATCCGAATCGGGTTGGAACAAAAGTTCGGCGTTGTGAAGGCTCACGCTGATTCCTTATCGAATGCCGAATCGAACGCGCGATTGCTAGGTGCGAAATCGAGTCCTTTGACAAAGCTGGCTGCTTCGCGAGCACCGAACTCGCGATCCATTCCGCTGTCTTCCCATTCCACACTCAGTGGGCCAGAGTAACCGATGTCGTTGAGAGCGCGGATGATTTCTTCAAAGTTCACGCTACCGCGGCCTGGGCTGCGGAAGTCCCAACCCCGACGAGGGTCGCCGAAATTGAGATGGCTGCACAAGATCCCGGATTTGCCATTGAGTTTCGTCGTGGCATCCTTGATGTGGACGTGATAGATCCGATCGGGAAACTCGCGAATGAACTCAACGGGATCAACGCTTTGCCACAGTAGGTGGCTCGGGTCGAAGTTAAAACCGAACTCAGGGCGATGATTGACCGCTTCAAGGGCCATCTTTGCCGAGTAGATGTCGAACGCGATCTCGGTCGGGTGGACTTCGAGTGCGAATTTGACCCCGCAAGCCTTGAACTCGTCGAGGATCGGGTTGAACCGATCCGCGAAGAGCTTGAACCCATCCTCGATCATCGATTGCGGTACAGGCGGGAAGGAATAGTTCAAGTGCCAGATGCTCGAACCGGTGAACCCGTTGACAACCTTAACACCGAAGTTTTTTGCGGCATGCGCAGTCTTTTTCAACTCATCGATAGCGCGCTGGTTCACAGCGGCTGGGTTGCCATCGCCCCAGACGTAACCAGGAAGGATCGCCTTGTGACGAGAATCAATCGGATCGAGGACGGCTTGACCGACCAAGTGGGCGCTGATCGCATGGCACTGGAGTCCGAGTTTGTCCAACAACTCTCTCTTGGCCTTGCAGTAACCAGGATCCGAATGGGCCTTGTCCACTTCAAAGTGGTCGCCCCAGCAAGCCAACTCGATGCCATCGTAGCCTGCATCTTTGGTGAACTGAGCCATCTTGGTCAGAGGCAAATCGGCCCATTGGCCGGTAAACAAGGTGACGGGTCTGGCCATGTGGAAAAACTCCAGAAAGTTTGAGTGGAAAGGAAAACGGCTACAAGTCAGGATGCATTCCATCGCCAACGACATCGGCATCGGCATCGGCATCGGCATCGACGGATACCTTCCGCGGCATACCGTCCGATGCCCAGTTAGGATAGCATTCTTCGCAGGTTCTTTGCACTAGGCCAAACGGGCTTCGGCTCCTACTTTTCGGCTCCTTTCCATCGACTGCACCACCGCACGTCGGTGGACTGACTCATTCCGAATCGCTCTAAATACAGCTTGGACCGATTCGCCACGTTGATCCTCGTCATCGGCTACAATCTGTCTTTTTCGAGCCGTGCTTTAGTTTGGCAGCCTATCGTCGAACTACCCTGAATAAGGGTGGTTTCTTCCCCGGCGTTGACTAACGCCTTTTGGGTGCTTGATGTTCCAGCAATCTTTCACTTCCGTCATGCCAGGAACTTCCGTCATGCCAGAAATAATCAGTAAGCCACGCTATCGATCCCGTTCTGAAAAACGATCCCGCTCTGGAAGCCGCGATTGCCTTTGTTGGCACCCAATTGTTTTCGAGAGGGTGGTTGTTTACGCGAGGATCGGTTTTTTGTTGGCTGGGCTTTCTTTCGTCGTGAGCATGTTCACCTCGAGCATAGGATTGGGCGACGAGCCGCAGCCAAGCCCTGCGAAGGAACAGGCGAGTGAGTATGGTTCTATAAAACCGTTGTTGATGAAGTATTGTGTGGGGTGCCACAATGAATCAGAGCATGAGTCTGGATTGCGGTTGCATACATTGTCGGCCATTCGACGCGGAGGAGATGCCGGTGCAGCCGTGGTTGCTGGGAAACCCGACGAGTCTTTGATCTGGAGACGCATGTCCGGATTGGACGAGCCGAGGATGCCTCCAGAGGAGTCGTTGCAACCATCATCAGCGGAAATTGAATCGATCCGCCGATGGATTGAGATGGGGGCGACCGGTATGGATCTTGAGGTGCCACTTAAGGATCGGTTACGCACCAACAAGCCTCAACATGGATATCGGGGGCCATTACCGATCACCGCAATGTCGGCCGTGGGAGCCCCTCGCAATTCTCGGATTTCGGCCACTACAGGTAACGAGCAACGAAGCAACGAAGCAAAAGCTACTCAAGATTTGTCGTTGATCTTGCTCGGGCACCATGGGTACCTGGAATCCCTTCAAGGTCAATGGCGAACTCGATTGGGGTTAGCGATCGTCGGTAAAGTAACTCAGATTCGTCCATCCGCGGATGGACGCTGGGTGGTGGTATCCAGTGGTATTCCGGGAGTTGGCGGTAGCGTACAAGTCATCGAAGCGAGCAGTCTGCGAGGGCCCCAAGGCGATCCCCGCCTGATCCGATCCTTAGAGGCGCACTCGGACATCATCTACAGTGCCGTCCTGAGTCCCGACGGCATGATCCTTGCAACGGGTGGGTATGACCGTGTAATTCGACTTTGGGATATGGCGAACGGGGCGTTGCTCCGAGCGCTGGAAGGTCACAATGGTGCGGTTTATGATCTCGATTTTGATGGTAGTGGCCGCGTTCTTGCGAGTGCGAGTGCGGATGAGACGATCAAGATCTGGAATGTTGCGACGGGGGAGAGGCTGGATACGTTGGGCCAAGGGGAAGCCGAGCAGTACACCGTGCGATTTTCCCCCAACGATGACATAACTCGCGTTGGCGACACGGTGATTGCCTCTGGAGCTGATCGGCGTGTGCGGGTTTGGAGATTGTTGTCCAAGGAAAAACCGACGGTCAGTCCGATGCTGCATTCCGTATTCGCCCATGAATCTCCAGTGAATCAACTCCTCCTCTCGTCGGATCATCGATGGGCCTTGACCTCGGGCGAGGATCTCCTGGTCAAGCTTTGGCGGACGAGCGATTGGCGGCCGGTCGCGTCCTTGGGCAAGTTACCGGACATTGCCAGCGGCTTGGTTTGGCTCGATAGTGAAAATAGCGACGGACGGGGCCAAGTACTCGCGTCGACGCTGCAAGGAGACATCGTTCGATTGGAGCTGCCTCAGACTTCGGAGTTGGCTCGCTGGGCGGAGTTTCCTCAAAGGCTGCCGTCAAGCGACTTGGACGCAAGTCAACCAATTGTCCCCTCTGAAGTCGATTCGGCGGCTGCAACCACTGCAATGGAGGTAACTGAACTAGAAGGTGAACATCGAACGCCGAGCCATGCACAGCTGTTGCCGGTGCCGGTGCGTGTGCGTGGCAAGCTTACCACGCAGGACGCTGCTTCACCGCTTGCAGGGGACTGGTACGCTTTTGAAGCGAAGCGAGGTGATGAGTTGGTGATCGCCGTCGATGCGGCTCGAAGTGGCTCGCCACTCGACAGCGTTCTCGATATCACAGATACGAACGGAAAACCTTTACTCCGCACGAGGCTCCAGGCGGTCCGGGAATCGTATTTCACATTCCGGGGCAAGGACTCGACAACCATCGATGACTTTCGTTTGCATCGATGGGAGGATATGGAATTGAACCAGTGGCTGTATGCCGGCGGAGAGGTCGTGAAGTTGTGGCTTTATCCAAGAGGCCCCGATTCCGGATTCAAGGTTTACCCTGGGTTCGGGCAACGGTTCACTTTTTTTGGAACTTCGGCTACCACGCACGCCCTCAACGAGCCAGCATGGATTGTTGAGGAGATTGCTGCAGGAGAGACACCATCTCCCAATGGGCTGCCAGTCTTCCCCGTTTATTACTCGAACGATGATGACCCGGATCGCCACGCAGGAAAGGATTCGGCGATTCGATTCTTGCCCCCTGAGGATGGTCGGTATTTGATTCGATTACGGGACTCCAGGGGATCAGGAGGCGAAACATATTCGTACACGCTGAGCATTCAAGCACCGCAGCCACGCTTTCAATTGCGAATCGATCAAGCAGAGATCACCTTGCGACCCGAGGTGGGAACCGAGTTCAATGTCTCCGTCTCTCGGTTCGAAGGTTCGGACGATGCGATTGAATTGGAGTTTGACGAACTGCCGCAAGGAGTTCGTGTTGCACAGCCCTTGACCGTCGAACCCAATCAACTGCGAGCTATCGGGCAATTGTCGTACGATTTGTCCGCTTTGGCGGAGCTCCCCAAAGAGTTCGAATTGACGTTGAGAGCCAAATCGACGCATCGAGGGGGACGCGCCGTCGCCGACCAGATCGCCAAGCTCAAGGTGAAGATCAGCGACAAGCCTGCGATGAAACTGAAGCTCGTCGCGACGGACAGTTCTGAGGATTCGCCCCCGTTGACGGAGATACGGATACGACCCGGGCAGACGATTTCCGCAAAGCTAATCATCGAACGAGGTGATTTGCAAGGGGACATTTCGTTTGGGGGTGACGATAGCGGACGCAACTTGCCGCATGGGTGCTATGTCGACAACATCGGTCTTAGCGGTCTATTGATCCCGGCAGGACAATCAACGCGAGAGGTTTTCATTACGGCTGCCCCCATCACCAAGAAGCAGGAACGATTGTTTCATCTTCGCTGCCAAGTCGACGGCAACCCTACGACAATACCGATCACATTGATTGTTGAGTAAGTTTAAGTCGGCTTATTGGTTTCTCGAGGAGGATTCGAGTTGCATTTCCTGCTGTTTTATGAGGTATCCGAGGACTACCTAGAGCGTCGCGTTCAGTTTCGAGCGGAGCACTTGGCGCTCGCGTGGGAGTTTGCCGATCGCGGCAAACTTCTCCTCGGAGGTGCGCTTGCAGAACCCGTCGATCAAGCGGTGCTATTGTTCCGCGCAGATAGTCCCGCGGAGGTTGAGGAATTTGTCCTCCGCGACCCCTATGTCACCAACGGGTTGGTCAAGAATTGGCGTGTGCGCGAGTGGAAAACCGTCGCCGGTGACCAAGCTGCAAATCCACTTCGACCTTAGAAATAAAGCCCCTGGGATTGGTACTGCTGCCGCGTGGCCCAAATAGACTTGGCCAGTTGGGGAAACTGGGCCGGTCAGAAATCAGGCTGTTGCGCTGCGCGTCGAAGGGGAAGGAATTGAGTTCGGGCTGCTCTGAGGTAGCTGGGAATTGGAGTCCATCCCTGACGATGTACCCGTTGGTACTTCGAGCCTCTTGGGTGTTTTCTCCAAGGCGAAATCATCAACCATGTTTTCGATATCGGATTGCATGGTTTCGAGCAGTTCCATCAGTCGAGTCATCACGACCAACGTTTCGCCATCGCGATGCCTGCCGATAAATTCCAACCGACCGTAGACTTTGCCGGAATGGATCAATGGGAGTTTGACACTCCAACGCTCGGAATATTCCGGCATCTTGTTGCGATGCCAATCCGCGTGGAAGCCTTCGTGGAGCCATGGCATATTCAGGTCGAGGCTCACTCGGGCTAGATTGTGCTTCTCGCAAAATTCAACCAACGTGTGCCAAACCGTTTCCCAGTTACGGTTCCCTTGCAGCTGGACGACTTGTTGCATCGCCGATTGGTCCGCAGTGCCTTGATGGGTTACCAAACTCGAGAGGAAGGTCCAAATCTTTTTACCCAGCAGTTCCAATTCCGCGAAACCGAAGAGTCGCGAAACGACTAGTGTCCCGATCGCGAAAATCGTCGTCGCCAGCGAAATCAAGTCCGACCTCAGAAGCACGCCGGCGACTGCACCGCCAGCGGTGATCATCGATAGCAAAGTAATGACGCCGACCAAGGCGCGATTGCGGATTCCGTGTCGCATTAGGTTATGGTGCAAATGCCCACGGTCGACGGTGAACACACTTCGTCCAGTCAGTTTGCGGCGAAGGATAGCCATCGATGAATCGAATAAGGGAATCGACATCAAAACCAATGGAGTTGTCAACGACATCGATGAATTATTGGTGAACCAAGATCGCATGGTTAGGACGCCGAGGATCAGCCCGATAAGCATGCTGCCCGAGTCACCCAAAAACACTTTTGCCGGGGGCAAGTTGAAGAACAAAAATCCGAGTAACGCACCCGCCATCGCACCAGCGATGATCGCTTCGACAGTGTTCCCCGTATAGGCGCTGATGGCTGAAACTGCGGCGAAAGCGATCCATCCGACTGAGGAGCAAAGTCCATCGGCACCGTCGATCAAGTTGATGGAATTGATGCACAGCAGAAGCCAAACCAACGTCGCTGGCCAAGCGATTAAACCCAATTCGAAGGAGTAGCCGAAGATTTGAACACTGGTTATCGAAAACCCAAATGCGATAATAGACAGGCAAATCAGGATCTGCCCGGCCAGTTTCTGCCGCCCTCGAAGGCCAAAACGGTCGTCGAGCAAACCTAAACCGACGATCGCAATCGAACCAATCCCAAGCGAGATGGCTTGGTACGAATCCTTGTACAAGTGATTGGTTAATTCAGGGAAGACGACCAACGCCAAGATGACGCTGAAAAGCATGCTGAATAGCACCGATAATCCGCCGCACAAGGCAATCGGTTCTTTGTGGAGTTTTCGATGGTTGTCTGGGTAGTCAACCAAGCCGAGGCGGATCGCTACCCAACGCGCAAAGGGCGTGGTTAGCAATGAAATGCCTAAGCCGACTGCGAGTGCTACCAGAGGGAATGTCAAGGTGTTGAACATCTCGATGTTTGGGGCGTGGCCGAATCGGAACTTCTCTATCCAGGCAACGTCTGGACCAGCCAACTCCCTCATGGTCTTCGCAATCCAATCCATTGTCTAGATCCGGAATCGCGAAGTCTTGGAGAAACTTTTTGCGACCGTTAAAGGGTGAACCTACAATTGGAAAAGTCGTCAACGGAGCCACGTTCCTGGGTGGTACGATCCTCACAATCGGTACCCTCGACGCAGGTTGTGCCGATCCGCTAAATTACCCCCTCCACTTCGCAGGAAGTGGCCCTCGTTTTCTCCCGCATCCCCAGGGATCTCTCCATGGATTCAAACTGCATCCGCAGGCATATCACCGAGAAAAACTACTTAGGCAACCAAGGTTGTCGCATGCCGTGGAGGGGGGCAAGCCATCTATTTCACGCAGTCGGCGCCCGAGTTCCCAAAGCGTGCCATGTCGTTTCACGCCGCTGGCTTGCCGTTTGGTGCTGGCGGTTGCTTGTCGTTGTGTTGGCGGGCGTGGATCCAAGCATGGGGTATTCCCAAGTCCCATCGCGGCCAGCGGCGACGAAGCTTCGATTGCAGCCGCATTGGATCGATGACAGCGCATTTTGGTACTCGGTGGAGACTGAGCCGAAGCGGTTGGAATATGTGCTGGTCGATGCAGCGGCAAAGACCATTTTTCGAGCCGATTCGATCGAGGCGATCGAGGAAAAACTCGGGCGTTCGGTTCTCAAAACCTCCGGACCAGCCCGCGTGGAACCGTCAGAAACGTTGCTCGACGAACGGATCGATATCCAAATTCGAAACGACACCCAGGAAACCGTGCTGCTGTATTGGATGGACTTCGAGGGCCGACCGCAACCGTATGGAAACTTGGAACCGGGTGAATCGAAGTCTCAATCAACTTTTCGAGGGCATTCGTGGCTGGCGACCCAATCGGACCGAAAGCCATTATGGACTGCGCGTGTTGCGACGGCGGGCGAAGTGCTATCGATTCGTTCGATGGAGATTCAGTCGTCGCAGATTTTTGATCGACGTGGGCGTGGTCGTCGGCGCGATTCCTCCGCAAATACTCTGCCAACCAATGTTGCATGGCAGGTGAAGCGGGAGGGAGGAAATCTCCGATTCGAGACCGCGGATGGCGAAGTTGTTTTCGATTCGGCCAAGGTGGAAGCATGCGTTGGGAGCGATGGCTGCCGTTACGACCAAGCCATCGTGTGGTCACCCAATCAGCGGTATGCATTCACGTTGCAAATGCGACAAGGGGACCATCGCGAGGTTACGCTGGTCGAGTCGTCGCCGCGCGATCAATTGCAACCGCGATTGAAAAAGATTCGTTATGACAAGCCTGGAGACAACCTAGACCAACCGATCCCTCGTCTTTTCGACATGGAGACCAAGCAGTTCGTCCCGCTCGACGATTCCATGTTCCCAAACCCTTGGTCGATCGAAGAGGTGCGATGGGATGCGGACAGTTCTAGAGTCACATTCATCTACAATCAGCGAGGTCATCAGGTTATCCGTTGGATTTCAATCGCACCCGAAACGGGAGAAACTCGCGTTCTGATCGATGACTCGAGTCCAACCTACATCGACTACGCCGCGAAAGCTTACCGGGAATTCCTGGACGATTCCAAAGAAGTTCTCTGGGGCAGTGAGCGGAGCGGTTGGTACCACCTTTACCGTTTTAATGCCAAAACTGGAGAACTGCTAAACGCGATCACCCAAGGCGACTGGGTGGTTCGATCGATCGAAAATGTGGATCGCGAGAAACGGCAAATTTGGTTTTATGCGGGTGGAATCGACCCTGACCAAGACCCCTACTATCGGCATTTATGCCGTGTCGATTTTGACGGTGGGAATCTGGTGCGGATGACTCGAGGGGACGGTGACCATCAAGTAAGCTACTCGCCGACACGAAAATGGTTGATCGATACGTATTCACGTGTTGATATGCCACCTGTGCACGAACTGCGTTCTGCTGAGAGCGGGGAAATGGTGTTGGATCTCGAGCGGTCCAGCAGTGAAGGGCTTTGGGTTGGATCCGATCGGCCTGAGCGGTTCGTCGCCAAAGGACGGGATGGACTTACCGATATTTATGGAATCATCATACGGCCAAGCAAAATGGAGCCTGGCAAAAAGTATCCGGTGATCGAGGATATCTACGCGGGACCACAAGACTCCTTTGTTCCCAAAGCGTACTCAGGGCTCACGGAATACCATGCATTGGCCGAAAAAGGCTTCATCGTGGTGAAGATCGATGGGATGGGGACATCGAATCGCAGCAAAGCCTTTCATGATGTCAGTTACCGTAAGTTGGCCGATGGGGGCTTTCCAGATCGCAAGCTCTGGATGCAGAGCGCGGCGGCCAAATATCCCGAGATTGATATCGATCACGTTGGGATCTATGGCGGATCCGCAGGTGGTCAAAATGCCCTAGCGGCCCTTCTATTCCACGGAGACTTTTACGATGCGGCAGTTGCGGATTGCGGTTGCCACGACAATCGCATGGATAAAGTTTGGTGGAATGAACTGTACATGGGATGGCCGATAGGACCGCATTACGAGGAAAACTCCAACGTAGTTAACGCAAACCGATTGCAAGGGAAACTAATGTTGGTGGTCGGGGAACTCGACACCAACGTCGATCCCGCGTCGACCATGCAAGTCGTCGACGCACTGATTCGTGCGGACAAGGATTTCGATTTGATCTATGTTCCAGGTGGTGGGCACGGGATTGGGTCGTCTGCCTACTGCAAACGTCGCCGCGATGACTTTTTTATCGAGCATCTTCAGAAGTGATCGCCCCAAGACCGGCGGACACGAACGCCAGTACGGCCCAGTGATCTTCTAGCCCAACCGTACGGCTAGCCAGCCCAAACGCACGGCTAGCCAGGGAGTATCGTGGGATCGAAGTTTTTGCTCTGGGAAAAGAATTGGCGAGGATTCTCATAAACCACACGACGAATCAGCTCCCTGCTGTGGCCTCGACGCTTGAGTTCCATGATCAAGTCGGGGATGGCGGTGGGTTTGCTGGGGCCCCAATCACCTGCGGAATTTGCCATCAACCGTTCCGGGCCGTACTTCTCGATCATGTCGGCCGCTCGCTGAGGGGTGCATTTGGTAACCGGATAGAGGGTCATTCCTGCCCAAAATCCATTTTCGAGGACCGTTTCGATGGTGTGCTCTTCGACGTGGTCGACCAGCACGCGTGAGCGATTGATACGGGAGTCTCCCATCAGCATATCGAGGATCATACGCGTTCCTTGGAATTTGTCCTCGAGGTGCGGGGTATGGATCAGGATTTGTTGATCGTATTGGACTGCGAGTTCAAGGTGTTCGAGAAAGATCGTTGATTCGTTCTTCGTGTTTTTATTGAGACCGATTTCACCGATACCGAGAACATTTTTTGACGAGAGAAACTCGGGGATCATGGCGATGACTTCGCGGGACAGCGATACATTTTCCGCTTCCTTGGCGTTGATGCATAACCATGTGAAATGCCGAATACCGTACTGGGCGGCTCGCTTGGGTTCGAACTCGGTGAGTTGACGGAAGTAGTCTCGAAAACTTTCTACGCTTCCCCGGTCGAAGCCAGCCCAGAAGGCAGGTTCGCTCATCGCGACACACCCCATGCGGGCTAGTGTTTCGTAGTCATCGGTGGTGCGTGACACCATGTGGATATGTGGATCAATGTAGTCCATACGTTTTTCGCCAATCTGGATCGTATTGTCGGCTCATCAGCAATTGCACGCGTCGGGCTTTGTCGAACTCATCATCGCACAGGATTTTTAAGCATTGGCCGAGGAGTTGCATCTGCGCTGCGTTCTCGATGGAACCGGGAGCCCGTTCGAGGCGGTCTAGGATCGCTGCGAGATCTAGGATTTTCGAGCGAGCAGAGAGGAATTCCTCGGCCAGGACTTTCTCGGCCGTGCGTTGAACTGCGTTCGGATCAATACTCATGGCTGGTGGTTTCCGAGGGAATCTCAGGTTCTGAGGTTTTGCGTTCGACGGTTTGGCGAAGCCGCCGCTGTGCGACTTCTTCGGAAAGCCTCTTGATCACTTCATCCACCGGCATGGTTCCTAGCTCGCCAGCGATCCGATCTCGAAGTGCAATGGATTGCGTTTCCGCTTCTTTAGGGCCGATAACGGCCATGTACGGAATCAATTCTAATTGCGCATCCCGAATTTTGGCTTGAACTTTTGCACCGCGAAGGTCGGTAGTTACCCGAAACCCTGCGTCGGTGAATTTGCGTTCGAGTTCCATCGCATATTCGTTGGTTTTTTCGCTCAACGGGCAAATTCGGATCTGCTCAGGAGCCAGCCACATGGGGAATGCACCCGCAAAGTGTTCGGTCAGCATACCGACGAAACGCTCCATGGAGCCGAATGGAGCTCGATGGATCATCACCGGTCGGTGCGCTTTGTTGTCTGCACCGGTGTACTCCAGCTGGAATCGCTCGGGAAGATTGTAATCGAGCTGAACCGTGCCTAGCTGCCATTGGCGACCGATGCAATCCCGCACCATAAAGTCCGCCTTGGGACCATAGAATGCAGCTTCACCTTCCGCCGCGGTGAAGTTGAGCCCTGATTCCTCGAGGACCCGGCGGAGCGCCGCTTCGGCCTTTTGCCAATTTTCCTCGCTCCCTACATACTTGTCGCTCTTGGGATCCCGCAGCGATAGTTGGACACGGTAGTCCTCAAGTCCGACCGATTCCAAAACAAACCTAGTCAACTCGATCGTATTCCGGAACTCCTGCTCGACTTGGTCGGCTGTACAAAAGATATGCGCGTCGTCTTGCGTCAACCCGCGGACTCTCAGCATTCCGTTAAGCTCCCCAGTTTGCTCGTAACGGTACACTGTCCCGAACTCGAAAAGTCGCAGCGGAAGGTTTCGATAGGATCGGGGCTGGGCTTTGAAAATCTGCGCATGGTGAGGGCAGTTCATCGGTTTGACCAAGAACCGCTCCTGTTGGCGTTGCCAATGATCGAGGGCTTCGATCTTTTCTTCAGGCGTCTTGGCTTTGAGATAAGCCGAACTGTCGAATCCCAGGATCTCTGCTGCGTGCACGAACGAGGTTTCTTGGGTCGAGGAAAATTTTGGATCCTCCTTCATCTTTCGGACCCAACCATCCACTAGTGCGCCTGCGTCGTGAACGAACAAGGGAGGAAATTGGCTGTCGCGATAGTATGGAAAGTGCCCGCTGGTCTCGTAAAGTTCCACGCGCCCTAGGTGTGGGCTGTACACCGGTTCATAGCCCCGTCGGAGCATTTCGCGGCGAAGAAAATCTTCGAGCAAGCTTCGGATGCGGGCACCTTTGGGCATCCACAAGCACATGCCTTGGCCGACATCGGGGGTGATCTGGAACAAGCCGAGCTTTTTCCCGATAACCCGGTGATCCCGTTTCTTAGCCTCTTCGAGTTGATCTAAGTAGCTCTGCATGTCCTTGGGATTGAACCATGCTGTCCCGTACAGCCTCTGCAGTTGCGGGCCGTCCATATTCCCTTTCCAGTGGGAACCCGCGACACTCATCAATTTGAAAGCCTTGATGCGGCCAGCGTCTGGGATATGGGGCCCACGGCACAAGTCCACGAATTCGCCTTGGCGGTAGAACCCCAGAGACTCGTGGGAACTCAGGCCGGTTTCGATGTGTTCCACCTTGAGGGTTTGCTTCATGTCCCGGCATAATGCCGTAGCGCTGCTGCGGTCGAGCGAGAACTGCTCAAATGGCTCGCTCTTTGCGACGATAGAAGCCATCTCGTCTTCGATCTTTTGAAAGTCTTCTTCGGATAGCTTGTGGTCGAGATGAAAATCGTAATAAAAGCCATTGGCGATGGTGGGGCCGAACGCTAGTGAAACATTCGGGTACAGCCTCATGACCGCCCTGGCCATCACGTGGGCGCACGAGTGCCGGAGTACATCGAGGGATTCGGGATCTCGGTCGGTGAGCAACCTCAGCGGGATGGGGCCGTTGCCTGCGAACGGTTTCAAGCTTCGGTTGGCATCGATGACGGTATCGCCGACTTTGGCGGCAACGACCGCTTTGGCCAACCGCGAACCAATCGAGTTCGCGACACTGAGGGGGGTAGCATCCTCGGGATGGGAGACCACAGTCCCGTCCGGCAACAAGATTTCCAGCATTTGCGTCCACTTCCTTTGAGTTCGAAATCGTCACGACAAACGACGAATTTCTGATTCAGTTTATGGTCGCGTTAGTTGCCGCGGTTTGCAAGTAGGGGATGCGACCGCACCTGGGACACACTCGGGCAGACTTGGGTTCTCTCATCGGGGACTGGGGTAAGAAAAAATGGATCTCGACGCGACTAAATCGTTGGCCCTTGGGGGAGTTTGCCAAGCCTTCGTTGACAAGCTGTCGTTGGCCATGCGTCAATTTGGTCCTGCGACCCAGGTGACCAATGTGCTAAACTTCCGTCGAAATGGTTTCATAGAAATATTCGATGCAAATCGTGAGTGTTGAACCCGTAGAGAATTAGATTGTCTTTCATGAGTATTCTTGTATTTGGCCATCGCAATCCTGACACCGATGCGATCTGTTCGGCACTCGCTTACGCGGACTATCTCCAACAAACGCATCGGCCGGAGGCGATCGCTGCGTGTTGCGGTACCCCGAACAAGCGTACTGAATATGTCCTCAAACGGGCTCGGATAGCCCCGCCTCGTATCGTGATGGATGTTAGGCCTGAGCTATCGGACCTGTGCCAGCGCGATCCGATCACCGCATCGTATGGCGAGGTGTTTTACGAGGTTTACCAGCGCATGAAGGACCACGACATCCGCGCGATTCCGATCGTCGACTCGCAGAGCAATGTCGTCGGTGTCCTATCCCTTTTGCAGTTGATGGACCTTATTTTCAGGGATGATGCGGATCCATTGCTCACGCGGACGGTGAAGACCAGTCTGGGCAAGGTTTGCGAGATTCTCGCGGGTACGTTTCAGCACTCGCTGCGTCCGAACCAAACGGATGAACTGCTGGTCATGGTAGGCGCGATGAGTGCCGGTGGATTTACCGAACGGATGCAGCGTTTTCCTGCGGAGCGTTTGATCGTGGTCAGCGGCGACCGTCCGACGATCCAATTGCCTGCCATCGAGCATGGCGTACGAGCTATTGTGGTAACGGGTGGGTATTCTCTCTCGTCGGGCTTGGTGGAATTGGCCAAATCTCGCGGTGTCGCAGTGATTCAGAGTCCGTACGACACTGCCACCACCACGATGCGGATCAAGTCATCCCAGTTCATCGATTCCGCAATCGATGAATCCTTTGTCTCATTGCCGGCTAAGATGCCTGTCGACGAAGCTCGATCGAAGGTCGAGAAGTTGAACGAGTCGATCTTTCCGGTCGTCAACGATGCTGGGATACTTTTCGGCGTGATCTCGAAATCCGATTTGGTGAATCCACCTAAGGCCAAATTGATCTTGGTGGATCACAATGAGTTGAGCCAAGCGGTCAATGGTGCTGAGGATGCGGAGATCCTCGAAGTCCTCGACCACCATCGCATCGGGGGTAGTCTCAAGTCGACGCAGCCGATTCGGTTTATCAATGAACCTGTCGGTTCGACTTGCACGTTGGTTGCCCGTCAATTCCGTGCGTCCGGGATCACTCCCAAGCCTGGGATCGCCTTGTGCATGGCTTCCGGAATCATTTCCGACACCCTTTATTTGCGATCGCCAACCACCACCGATACCGACCGCGAGATCTTGAAATGGCTCGAGGGATTGTGCGAAATCGACTTGGAGCAGTACGCCAAGGAGTTTTTCGAGATCGGGTCCGCGCTTCGCAATTGCACTCCGGCTGAGGTCGTCCGAGAGGACTGCAAGGAGTTCTCGGAGCATGGAGTTCGTTTTTCGATTTCACAGATCGAGGAGACGGGCTTTGATCTCTTTTGGGATCGCAAGGAGGATCTGCGAACGGCGCTTGAGCAACTCGCAACCAAGAATGGATTGCAATTTTCAGCCCTCTTGGTGACCGACGTGGTGAGCAACGGTTCGTTGCTGCTTCTGTCGCATGAGTCGGAAGCCTGGGACGAGATCAATTATCCGTGCCTGGATCGCAGTTTATACTCACTGCCAGACGTCGTCAGCAGGAAGAAGCAGTTGCTTCCTTTGGTGTCTCAAATTCTAGCGGCGAGCAAGAACGCTTAGGTCGTTTCAGGGAAGGAATCTGGAGAGGCTGACTCAGCCGATCCGTTGTTTCCCTCGAGTTCGGCCTCTACCGAATGCTCGGCCTCCACCGAATGCTCAGTGGGTTCTGAGTTTGGAGTTGCTTGGGATTTCCAGGAAGGCTTTCGGCGTCGGGCTTTCGGGTGGTGGGCTGCTCGAAACTCTGGAACAATTTCTTCTTCCAGTTTGTACGAAAGAGGCTTGGCCGGTTCCTGGACTAGGATTGCTTCGAGTTGCTGTTTGTTGATTCGGAGCAGCTCATCCAGTTCAAATTCAACGTCTTGACCGACCCAAAGTCGTTTCGGATTGATATTTTTCAGGGTGGAGAAATGAAAGAAAACGTCTTCACGGAAGTGCTCCGTCCGTATGAACCCGAACTTTCGATCTGCAACAATAGTGATGATTTGGCCGATTCGCATCGCCTTATTCTAACTCGCGATCTGGGCGATTACTCGGGAAAATGTCGGACTCGACCGACACTGCTCTGAAAGATTCTCTGTCGACGGGCGGAAGTGACGTTCTCAGGTTGGTCGCTCCGCAGATCCTCAAGGTTGGCTTGGCAGTAACGGCAACCGATCGATTCGAGGTGGAACTGGATGTAGTGTGACGCGTCATCCATGGTGGCACCCAAAAGGAAACTACCGAGTTCCTCGCGCGAAGGGCAACTGAGCCGGTTGCGTCTCCAGATATCACCTAGGGTGTGGACTCCGCTATCTCGGCGGGAGATGAGTTCGGCGAGCCGAACGCGAAGTTGCGTATTATTGCGCAGCAACCCCTCAATCTCGGCCATCTTTTCTCCGGCGAGCGATTCATCGAGGTAAGCGAGCAATGCTTGATCGCTGATCATACCCCGGGTCCGTTTCGAAGGGTACCGACAGCCAAGGTGACGTTTTGCCCGCCGAAGCCAAAGCTGTTATTGAGGGCGACGCGAATCTTAGATGGTCTTGCGACGTTGGGAACGTAGTCAAGGTCGCAATTCGGGTCCGGTGTTTCTTGGTTGATCGTCGGAGGAAGGATTCCGTCGCGAATCGCGAGCAAGCAGCAGATCATTTCGGTGGCGCCTGCGGCGGCGATCAAGTGCCCCATCATGCTCTTGGTGCTCGAAACCGGTGTCGACCTGGCGCGATCCCCAAAGACACCTTTGCAGGCGAGGGTTTCGGTTCGGTCGTTGACTGCGGTGCTGGTCCCATGCGCGTTGACGTAACCGATTTCATCGAGATTCAGTTTTGCATCCGCGATGGCTTGTTTCATGCATCCGATAGCACCTCGGCCTTCGGGATGGATGTCGGTGATTCGATAAGCGTCTGCAGTACTACCGTAACCGAGGACTTCGCCGTAGATGGTCGCGCCCCTTTGACGAGCTCGCTCGTACTCTTCGAGGATAACAATTGCCGCTCCTTCACCGAGAACGAATCCGTCGCGGTCTTTATCGAAAGGTCGAGAGGCTCTCGTCGGATCGGAGTTGCGTTCGGATAGGGTGGTGAGCAAACTGAATCCAGTGAGGCCGAAAGGATGGATCATGCTATGGCAACCACCGGCGATCATGACATCTGCATCACCACATCGAATCAATTCCGTGGCTTCGCCGACAGCTTGACTGCTTGCGGCGCATGCGGTCAAGCAATTGGAGTTGGGGCCTTGGGCGTCGAAAAGCGCTGCCAAGTGGGCTGCGGGCATGTTCGGTTCTTGCTCCATCTCCGCGGCCATGTCCATAATGTCGAACCCTTTTTGAAGGAATTTCGACAAGTTGAAAGGGCCACCTTCCACACCGGCGGTCACCATGTTGGTGAAGCTTTGGAAGTTCTGGTTTCCTTCGCCTGCCCCGAGGTAAACACCGATCCTTTTTGGGTCGAACGAGGATTCGAGAATCCCCGATTGCTGAACAGCTTGCTTGGCCGCACCGACGGCAAACCGCGTGTGCCGGCCTCGCTTGTCCCAATAGGAACGATCTTCTCCGACGAGGGAAACATCCCAGTCTTTGACTTCTGCGGCGATTGTGGTCGGGTACCCTGTGGCATCGAAGATGGTGATTGGGCCCACACCGCTGCGGCTTTCAATCAGTGCCTTCCACATGGTTTCGACGTTATGTCCGAGCGGGTTCACGACTCCCATTCCCGTGACTACTACTCGCCGGCGCATCAATGCATTAACTCCAAGAAAAGGATCTTGTACTGGCTACCGATCGAATCGCATTCGTTGGAATTTCACTCGGTTCTCGAACTTTGGGTTTTCGAACTTTAGGTACCAATAGATTCGGATGGTTTCGGGCTAGGGTTGTTCTGCAATGCGGCTCGGATAGCCGCTGCTGCTTGATGCTCGGCGTCGAGCATATGGGCAGGAGCGTGTATTCTATTCCCGTTTTGATCCACAGCAACGTCGAAGAGTCGCAATACCCGCAGGGTCCGGAGCAAATCCTCGGGTGGAAAGAGTGCGGTTTCGCCGAACCGTTCGTCGAGGAAGGCGAACCAGAGTTCTAGATCCGCAATAGGACGCCCATCGATCTCGATGTGGCCTTGGACGACTGCCCCGGTGGGCTGTTTGTCTTGGACGATCGCGGTTAAACGTATGCAATCTCCGGGGACTACCAAATCGTGGAAGGTCGCCTTCGAGACCTTGGCCAAGACTGTTTTCCTCGTAAAACCTTCGGCCTCCGAAACCAGCAAGCCACCGGTTTGGGCCATCCCCTCAATCATCAACGAGTGAGGGTAATGGGGGTGCCCGGGTAGATAATCATCAAGGGATTCTTCGCCGAAGCAAATATTCTTGATGGTTACCGCGCGCGTGTCTCGCACGAACTCGAGGAATCGATCGATCCAGAACCAACGCACCTGAAGCCACCCAACTCCCTACGGAAAACTCGGAGATCGCAAGTATCGCAGGATTGCGAGACTTGCGAGGAGAACATGCTAATTCGATGGACACACCTCGCTTTTCCCGATTGAAAACCAGGAAAAATTGCCTTGGTGTGATGGTTTCGCTACGCCAGTTTCGACTGCACGTAGCGACACAGATCGCTAACGGTGAGCAAGTCGCCGAAGTCTTGGACTCGGGGATTGGCCTCGAATTTGGAAAGGTTTGCCCAAGGCATCCGCTTCTTCAACTCAGCGAGACCGTTTGCGTTCACTTTGCCATCCTGGACGTAGGAGCTTTCTGTCAGGATATCCTTCGGAAAGAGGTCCTCGGTTTGGATTTTGATTCCGAAAGCTTTTTCCAGTTTAAAAACGATATCCAGGAAATCGATCGACTCAGCACCCAAGTCACCGACCATGGTGGCTTCCTGAGTCACTTCATCATCGTCCACCCCGAGGGCGTCTACGAGAGCCGATTGAACCTTGGAAAAAACCTCTTCATTTACTGACATATCAACATTCCTCGAACAAAAACGAATCTTCGTTTCCTGTACAGAAGTCCCAAAAAAGCGAATTTGATTTCCCTGACGGGGCATCTTAAATAACGTTTTCTTCCGTATTTTACCAGCCCCGCTGGTCAATATTTCCAGCATCCGTGCACTCGCGGAATATCGGACGCCAGGACTCAGGAATCCTCGATTACTTTGCGATTGCGGCAATTTCCTCGATTTGAAGCCAAGATTTCCAGCGGGCCTCCTGTTCGGGGGTAGGGGTATCCACCCTTACCAAATTCCAGGATTCTGTGGGGTTTGCGTTAAGTTCGACCGGTATTTCCAGCAGTTTGCCGCGGCGGGTGACCAGAGCGTTCACGGTGGCCCCCACTTTGTAGAGCCCGAGGCGTTCCGACCAATTTTCTGGAGTAACGCGGTACCCGTCCCATCCGATGAGTTCATCGCCTGCCTGAATTCCCGCGGCGCTCGCCGCCCCATGGCGAGAAACCTTTTCAATCATTCCTTTGCCGGATTGGTTCACCAGTTCGATACCTACGATTGCAGCGGTTGCTGCCGGAGCGTCTCCCGTGTCCACCTCGCCCTCCGGCGGTTTCTTTTCTCCATCCTTATTCTTGTCCCCGTCTTTGGGCTTCCACCGGAGCCCGTAGCAATCGAGGAACGGGCCGAACCGCATCTCGTCGGTGCTTGCCAGCATTTTCGCAAACCATTCTTGCATTGGTGTTCCCGTGGTCTCAGAGACGATATTGATGAAATCCTGGTTTTCGTACCCGGTTCCACGGTGCCGCTGCCACAGCGTTCGCATGCAGTCATCGAGCGATTTTTGATTGGCCGTTCGAGTGCGTATTTCCGCGTCGAGGATCAATCCGACGAGCGCCCCTTTTCCGTAGTAGCTGATCCGGCTGTTGGCCGCATTCTCGTCAGGCCGGTAGAACTTGATCCACGTATCAAAGCTGCTCTCTTCGAGGCTCTGGACCGTTCGTCCGGGGGTGGTTTGAACCGACTGGATCTGCTTGCTGATCCGTTCCAAGTATTCTTTGGGGGTGCTCAGTCCGGCGCGAACCACAAAGAGTTCGTCGTAATAACTGGTCAATCCTTCTGCGATCCAAAGCTCCCGCGTGTATTGCTCCGCGTTGTAGTCGTACGTATTCAAAACTTTAGGGCGCAATCGACGCACATTCCATGCATGAAAGAACTCATGGGAGACCAGTGCGAGCCAGTCGATGTACTTCGAGCGTTGCTTTTGCGCCCAGCGGCTCGTCATCAAAACACAACTGTTGTCGTGTTCGAGCCCTCCACCGGATTCCGTCGCAAGATTGAGAAACCAGTAGTCGTTGTAAGGGATATCTCCCCAAAATTTCTGTTCCAACTCGATGATCTTCGCCGCATCCTTCATCGCTTTTCGAGTGTCCCAAAGCTGGTCGGTCCCCAAGGTGGCAAGATGGTGCTGGGCCGACCCTATGTTCATGGACTGTACATCGATATCGCCGAGTACAATCGGGCTGTCGACCAACGTATCGTAGTTGTTGGCGACTCGCGTCCACGGGTTGTGTGGATCGTGAGCCGGTAGCGAAGTGGCGATCTGCGGCCACTGAGGAAGTGCATCCAATCGGACGATGTGTGGGCGATCGAGTGCGTCTTCCCGAGTGATGAATGTCGCCGCACCGGTCAGGAATGCAAAATCGCTTTCGATCCAATTGGTTCGTACCCCCATTTCTCGCCCATAGAGCACGTACCTTAACGTCACTTCCTCGGCGCCCGCGGTCTCAACGATCCAGTGGTTCTTATCGACCTTGTTGAGTTTCAACGACGTGTTCGTGATGGCATTGTGCGCCGAAATACTTTCGATCTGCCTTGCGTATTCGCGAACCAAGTAACTTCCGGGGGTCCATACCGGCATCATTAAACGGAGCGAAGAGGCACCGTCGGTCGGTACCGATACCTCGATATCCACCCGATGATTTGCAGCTTGGCGGAATGAAACGCGGTATTGAACGGGGCTCTTGGTAGCATCCTGGGGTTCTAGCGCGTGAATAGTGAGCCCCCTTCCGGTGGCGAGTGCAAGAAGCATTGCGACGGTTGCGATCGCATTTTTCATGGCGGATGAAACTATCATAACGAAGTGGGCCTAAGTGAGGGGCTACCGACCCTCGAGGCGAGGGTGAGACGGCGTCTGTTGCGCCGGGACTCTACCGACGGTAGTAGCGGAAAGGCTGCCGAGCAAGTCTCCCACGGGGAAAACTTGGAGCAATCATCACGCTGATTTTCGTCCTAGCAGACGCCGCAGGTTTCGGAGCCATTGTTCGGCAACCAGGGAGAACTTCATCCTGCGTTTGGCTCGTTTCAACTGTTGGAAAGAGCAGCCGGCAAAAAGTGCCGCTGACGCGACCGCCTGGTCGTCCGTAAAGCGATCCCGGTCAGGATCGATAATCGCGCCTACGAACTCACCCCGTTGCCGGGGGATCGGGAACGGCTTGCAAAATTCCCCTTGGTATTGGTACAGATCGCTGTGAACCAACAAGTCGTCCTTGAACCGCGGATAGATCACATCGCGAAGGAAATCCTGGTCTTGGCCTTTTTTGGCCCAAAGTTTCCATGAATCAACCATGGCCTCCATGTCGGGGATTGCGCTGCCACGGCATCCCCACATCCCGCCTAGTATTACGACTTTATGGTGGGGGTGATCTCGCATGATATGCAATGCTTTGCCACTGGCGAGCCATTCCTCGACGGCCGCAAATTCGCGGCGGGTCGGTCGCGAATCGACATCGCGAACCACCATTGCATCGATCCCGGTTTCACCCGCTGGAAGGAATCTCCAGAACATGCCATCGATTTCCCCTGTGCGCCGCTTGCGAACTACCTCTGCACCGCCCTCGATGAGTTGCCCAACCAACTCTTCTGGTATTTCCTGGGACACGTAGATGCGCGGTATCCATCCTGGATAAATCTCAGGAATCATGGCAACGTTGCGCAGTGCCCCTTGCAGGTAGAGGGGCTTGGTCCCGAAAAGTGCGAAAGAAACAAGCCTTTTCATTGGGTGGCAACAGTTCCGGTTCCGTTGGTTTCGAAGCGATCGATCGAGGTCCACGACTGACGCGTTGCATTGCCAAGCGGTCGATCAGGATACCGAAAGTTGTGGTAGAAGAGTTTGCAGTTACCCATATCAAGTGATTCCAACATGCATCGGATCGAGCTTTCCATACAGTGCACTTCCGCTGCTCTCTCCAAGAGCAATCCCATGTGGAAGATGCTCTCCGTGATGTCGTTGCGTACGATTGCCATCCCGATCGTCGTCGTATCGATGGAAAAACCCCGACTCGCGTCGTCGTGCACGAACGCATAAGGCGATTCCGGAGCGAGCTTGTCGAAAACTCGTTCTTCCTCTGCCAAGTCGCGTTGCCAATAGCACCAGTCGTATCGAATGCTGTAGGGCAAGCCGACTTGGCGATAGAAAAGCTCATCGTAGAACGCCCGCGGATAAGCTCTTTCGAGGGATTTTAGAGCGCGATGTCCGACAGAGAGGAAGTTTCTGCTGCGATGGTTTTTCAGGGTTCGCTGCACAAAAGGCGATTCCCGTTCTCCCTCCGCGATTGGAAGCAGACGAATGCGAGGTTCGTCCCGGTACATCCATTGAGTCATCCCGAGATTTCTCGCCTTGCAGAATACGTTTACATTTCTATCTGCGTTCAATCGGTCGAGCAGATACCGGATCATTCCATTGCAATGAATCATGTCTCCCAGTCCGAGATGGTGGTAAACGAAAAGGTCTTCGTTCACCTCCAGTTCCTCAAGGAGTCGGCTGGGAGTTTCGAACACTCTATTCAGCGAGAACTGAACCATTGCTACCAAGCCCTTGTTAGATTTCTAAATGGACTGCTTGAAGCCGATCTGACATTAAGCAGCCATGCTGGTGGCCACCCGTTTCGGACTGTATCGGTACAGGCATAATCCGACAGAGTCGAACGAGCCTTTGGTCCACCATACATTCTTTTGATGTCCGCTCAATAGATCCTCCTGGACCCAATCCGACGAGTTTTCCAGGTAGGGGCGAATCAACTTTGCCTTGATGGAAACGATTTTTCGATTGGCACCACCGGCTTGTTCCCAATCGTGCATCGCGAAGTAACAGCCTGGTTCGATCCATTCCTCGAGAGAGCGAATGTCGTCGAGCGCCAGTTCCGGAATCTCAGGTCCATCAAAAAAAATGAAGTCCGGGGCGATGCTGTTGTGCCGCATCCACGAGATCAACTCGTCGGACCGAAGCGGATGGTAGCAAAGGGTATCCTCAAAGCGCTTCAGGAAGTTTTCGGGAGGGCGGCGTAGTGGATCGCAAGTATGCAGAACTCCACCATGTTCTCGAATCGCTTCGGACATGTAGAACGTCGATCCTCCCACTCCGCTCCCGACTTCGAGGACGACTTTAGGGGCACACTTACGGACCCACTGAAAAAGTCGAAGCCGTTCGATAGGCAGCATTTCTCCCGGGTAGGGGTTGGATGGCAAGTAGGTTGTTGTAACGACTTTGGTGAGTATTTTGCGCAGCATTCGGAACTCCTATCAGACGCGATCGCACGTAGGGTCATAGCAAATCAGGGCATGACGAAGCAAGTGAGGAAAGCTGGGTAATGCATGGGTTCTCGCGAGAAGCGAAAAACTGCACTGGTATTTCACATGCATTTTTCGGTATAGGGCACCGTTCCCGATTTCTGCGCCGGAGGCTGAGTTGCCTAAACAAGAGGCTGAGTTGCCTGAAACTCGGATTGCATGATCGGAGAAACCGATGGAATCGAACAACAGCGGGGGTACTCCCCAAGGATGAATCACGATGAGCACATCCGCTCGACGCAAACGTTCGAGACGTTTTTATTGGGCCGAAATTGGGTTCCTCGTTTTGGGGCTTATCGCGCTCAAGCCTGAGATACTGACCGAACTGATTCCAACCGGACGAAATTCCTCGCAGTTGGCCTCCCAAGCGGCATTGAATCAGGTGGCGATGAACAACGCGCTCTTCGGCAATGCCTCGCTGGCGGCCGGTGGAAACGCAGTCTTTGTTCCTGTTTCTGGAACGCTTCTGTACCCCGCAAATTACCTAACGCCGACATCGTTTGCATCAGCGCCTGTTAGTATGCAAACGACTCAACCGTCAAGTTATACGACAGCGAGTTATAGTGCGCCCTACCTAGCTTCGAATGGAATTGCCCCCAGCTACCACCATTCATCCCAGGCGAATCCTGCCGCATTACAGACCGCGGGATGGGGGCAGCATGCGGCTTACGGGGATTGGTCGACAACGTATCCCCACGCATCCAACCAACCATCGAATCCCACCCAAAACGTCACTTCCATGATGGCTTCGACCTCGCCGTCGGGGCTCCAGGTCGTGTGGCCGGATTCCTATCGTCCTATCGCAGCGCAGCCAGCGCCAAACTACGTCGCTAGCAATGGGTACTCCCCCAATCCGCAGTATGGGAGCTCACAGTATGGGAGCTCACAGTATGGGAGCTCACAGTATGGGAGCTCACAGTATGGGAGCTCACAGTATGGCGGAACTCAAAACGGACAGTACCGAGGAACACCCATAGCAGGTACGAACGTCGCGAATGGCTACGTTGGTGCAGTAGCGAATTCGGTCGCTTCGGGTGCCTATCCTCAATATGCGTATCCCCAAAGCTCCTCGACGCAGAGCGCCTATCCACCGAGCGTCTATCCACCGAGCAGCTACCCCTCGAACGGTTATGCTCCCAATACCTATTCAACAGTGAACAACACCGCGAATACCTCCGGTGGATATCGAAATACCTCGCCTGCCACAGCGCCCCCTGTGGTCGGAAGGTACTGAATAGGGATCCGAACAGGTCCAGTGAACGCTGGTCCTGTAGACTTCGTTGGTTAATTCGATCTGCTTACCTTTCCGGGTGAATACTTATGTCTAAGGTCAATACGACAACTGCAAGCAATTTCTCAAACTCAACCAGCAAATCGTCTGCCGCGAATTCGCTTCAGGGTGGGGGATTGAATGATGTGGATGTGTCTCAATTCTTGAACCTCATGATCACCGAATTGCAGAATCAGGATCCATTGAATCCGACGGATAATGCTGCCTTGATGGAGCAAGTCGGACAGTTGCGATCGATTTCGGCGAACGATACGTTGATCAAAACATTGACTAGCTTTTCCACGACCCAGGAACTGACAACGGCGAGTGGACTTATCGGGAAGAAGGTCAAGGGATTGGATAGCGATGCGAAAGAGGTAAATGGGGCAGTCTCGAGTGTCTCGGTAAAGATTGACGAAAAAGATCGCAACAAGCGTCAGGTACAAGTGCATGTTGGTGCCCAGATTGTCGATATGAACAATATTCGCGAGATCGTGGAAGAATAATTGCACTTGGAATGTGAGTTCGCTAGCAAGAGATGAATCGAGCTAGCAAAGATCGCGTCGGGTAATTGTCCCCGATCGAGCGGATCCTGGTTCAGCTGCCTCATGGATAGTGTTGCTTGGGCAGTTGTGACGATCGTGGATTCACCCGGTTATCATTGACGCGTGGAGTAACGAACTCATGGGTTTGGCATCAGCGCTTAGTACTGCCCTAACGGGCATGAATGCAGCGGAAACACAGATCGACGTTCTAGGTAATAACCTTGCGAACTCGCAAACGGTTGGGTTCAAGGCGTCGGACGTTGTGTTCGCGTCCCAGTTCCTTCAAACGCTATCTTTAGGTGCGGCGCCGAACGCGGACAGCGGTGGTGCAAACCCCAGGCAAACGGGTCTCGGTGTTCAAGTTGCCGCGATCAATCCGAACTTCAAGCAGGGGACGATTGAGATCAGTTCTGCTTCGTCCGACTTGGCGATCCAAGGTGACGGTTTCTTTCAGGTTGCGGGAGCATCTGGTGAGAAACTCTACACACGCAATGGTGTGTTCCGGCTTAACAGTACCAATGAGTTGGTGACATCGACCGGGAACCGGTTGCTCGGTTACGGGATCGATGATCAATTCAATATTCAGACCACAGCTTTGGTCCCGTTATCAATTCCGGTTGGTACCGAGTCTGTGGCCAAGCAAACCACAACCGTGACGTTGGAAGGTACGTTGACTTCGTTAGGAGATGTTGCGAATCAATCGCAGATCGTCCAAAGCGCGGTCCTTGGTAATGGTCTGATACCGCGACCTGTATCGTCAGGCATGTCAGCAACAGGTTCCAACGGACCACAGTTGACCGGTGTGAACTTTACGACCGTCGAAGGCGGGGGTGGTAACATCGCGGAAAGTTCGACGTTCGGATACAAGTTCACGTTCGTCGACAGCCAAGGCAAAGAGACAATGCCTACCAGTGAGTCTACGTACACGGTTCCTGTCGGTAATGGGAATGCGGACAACACTGTTCGTATCACGTTGCCCGCGGCCAACTCGCAGTACAATCAAGTTCGAGTGTATCGCACGGCACCTGGAGGGTCGGATTACTTCTTGGTGGGTTCTGGTGCCGCGGGAAGTACTTTCAATGACACAACGGCGGCCTCGTCGTCTACGGCGCTCAATAGCGCGGGTTTGACGGGGAATTATTCCTACATGATCACCTACTACAAAGCAGGTGAACCGGAATCGAGACCGTCACCGCTGGTCGGTCCTGTCAACGTGATCAACGGTAGACCAGTTTTGTCAGGCTTTCCAACGCCGCCGGTACCTCCTCCTGAGGGCGGTTTTCCTGCGTACGATCAGATTCGACTGTATCGAAACATGGCGAACGACCCCACATCTTTCTACCTGGTGGATACCGTCGCACCTACGGGATCGTATACCGATTCCAAGACGGATGCGGATATCAGCAATCTCGCCTTGCCAGGCCGCAAAGCCGTGAACCTTGACGGTCCAACGGTGGACGGCACGACCAAACTCATCAACGTCACCACGCGCGATGGTCTTGACTACTTACAGCCTTTTAAGGCTGGAGAGTTGTCGTTCAAAGGAAAAAAGGGGGGGCGTACGTTGGATGAGAAGACCTTCGAAATCACCAACAACACCACCGTCCAAGAGTTAATGACCTTCATGAAGGACTCACTGGGTATCGTGAGTGATTCCGGGGATGCATCTAACCCGATTGCGGGATCGGTGAATAAGATCCTAGGTGAGTCGGGAACGATTCAGCCCAACGTGTACATCAATAACGGCGCGATTCGGTTCGTTGGCAACACAGGGGCCGACAATGCAGTTGCGATCGATTTGACTGGGTTTCGCTTGACCGAATCGAATGGCAACGTGAGTAATCCAGCGTTGAATTTCACGGTTCAACAAGAAGCGGAGGGCACGAGTGCGGTGACGGACTTCATTTCGTACGACTCGCTGGGCTTCCCTGTCCGGGTACGCTTGACGGCGGTCCTTGAAAGCCGGACCGACCAGAACACGACCTATCGTTGGTATGCAGACAGTCCAGAAAACGTAAGTCGAACGGGCAGCCCGATCGATGTGGGGACGGGGTTGATTCGATTTGACGGGAATGGAAACTTTGTTTCAGCGACGAACTCCACAGTAGCCATCAACCGCGTTGGGTTTCCGAGCGAAAAGCCGATGCAGTTCGATTTCAATTTTGGTGCTCTTTCGGGTTTGGCCGCGGCTAAGGCGACGGTTGCTGCTTCGCGTCAGGACGGTTCACCTCCAGGGGTTTTGACCAGTTACGTCATCGGTGAAGACGGCACGATCCGAGGGGTGTTCAGCAACGGTATCTCCCGAGACTTGGGACGATTGCGATTGGCGCGTTTCTCCAACCCAGGTGGTTTGGAACAACGTGGTCAGAACTTGTATGCCCAAGGGATCAACACCGGGTTGCCTATCGAAGGTAGTCCCTCGGAAAACGGGATCGGTACGGTTACCGCAGGTGCTCTCGAGTTGTCCAATACCGACGTCGGTGGTGACTTGGTGACGCTGGTGCTCGCAAGTACTCAGTACCGAAGTAATGCTCGGGTTATCACGGCTACCCAGCAGCTGTTTGACGAGTTGCTCAATCTGCGTCGGTAGCGTTAACTCGTCCATAGTTCTGCAAGCGATTGGGCTGAAGCATACCTCGCGCCGGTTTGAGGCGTTTGAGGGCCAATCTAATTCTTGTTCATTGGTACTGTTGGAGGTATCCTTGGTCGGATGCAAAACCATCCTACACCTAGCAGTCTTTCAGCCGCACCGTTGGAGAATCTTCGGCTTCGAGCGGATCTCGCCCGACGATTGCGGGCTTTCTTCGATTCCAGGGGCTTCACGGAAGTCCATACACCGATTCTTTCAACACGGTCGATTATCGATCGGCACCTCGATCCTATCCGCGTGCCGGGGAACCATGTTGGATTTCCTGGAGTGGATGGAGATTGGTATTTGCAGACATCGCCAGAACAATCGATGAAACGATTGCTCGCGTCTGGGATCGGTAGCATCTACCAGTTAGGTCCGGTTTTCCGAGCGGGTGAATTGGGGCAATTCCACAATCCCGAGTTCACGATGGCGGAGTGGTACGATCTCGACGCTGGGTTCGAACAAGGCTTGTCGCTCCTCGATCAACTCTGCGGATGTTTGCTCGAAACTCCTACCGCTCATCGCCAACGTTTTCCGGATGCATTTCGGGACACCACGGGCTTGGAGTTATTCGAGACCGATGCGAGCCAACTGGGCGTCTGGTGCTTGGAAAATGCTTTGGTCGATTCTGCGGATTGGACGAGTGACTGGGACGATTGGGTCAATCTGATTTTCTCGATGCGGGTCCAGCCGAGATTGGGCCTGGATCGCCCAGTGCTCATCACGCATTTCCCCGCGTCCCAAGCGGCCTTGGCAAAACTGGATCGGGAAGATCCTCGCACTGCGGAGCGGTATGAACTGTTTTTCCGCGGTGTTGAGTTGGCCAATGGCTACCATGAGTTGCTCGATGGCGACATCCTCCGACAGCGAGCCGAGATAGCAGCCCAGCAGCGATCGCTCGATGGCAAATTTGCAATCCCGGTCGACAACCCGTTGCTGGACGCAATGGCGGTTGGCATACCGGCATCGTGCGGCTGTGCCTTGGGATTCGACCGGGTGGTTATGTTGGCGTGTGGCGCGGAACGACTTGATCAAGTAGTAGCTTTTACGGCCGACCGAGCGTAACGTGTCAGCGTCCGTCGGTATTAAACCGCCCGTCGGTTTTAGTACGCGAAAGCCATCGGTCAAAGCTATTGGGAAAAGCTAGTCATGGATTAGATGATCGCAGTCGATGCTCGAGCTGCATCAACCCTCGAGCAACTCCGGGAAATTCTCTTGGAGCGCGTGGCGCGCGATCAAATTGCGGGTGCGAGTCACGAAGTCGGATTTGTAGTTTGCGACTTGCTGCTCGCTCAAATTCAACGCATTCGAGACATCCTTGTTGCTTGCACCAGCGACGAAGAGCAACTCGATGCACTGAAGTTTTTGATAATCGGATTTCGATTTCCACTTGGATATCTGATCTGCGATGGCAACCGCGAGGGCTTCTTCTTCGAGATCTCTCCGTTCCACCGATCGGGCGAGACTGCTTGCCGCTCGGCCTTTCGAGGGGACATTTTGGGCAGCATCGCTCGATCCTTCCCGAGCTACCCATTGGGTGGTATGTCGGCGTCCCTCGCGTCTCAAGTGGTCGGTTAATTTGTAGGCAGCGATCGAGAACAAGTAGCTTTCCAGAGGTCGCGATGCGTCGTAATTGGGGATGCTGTTGAGAAACCCAATAAAGGTCTCTTGGACGATATCTTCCGCATGCGATCGATCGACCAATCGTGTTCCGACATAAGCCAACAGTCGGCCTTCGAAGCGCTCGATGAACTGCTGCCATGCGTGAGCGTCACCGGTACGAATACCTTCGATGAGCAGAGTATCTAAGTTCGTTTCGTTCATCATTGATTACAGCGATGATTGTTTAAGCGAGAGTTTTTTTGATTCTTAAACCCAGTATTAAGCGTAGTTAATTCACGCTCGACGGTTCTCGCGTTCAGCGAAAAAGCCCACAATAAGAGAAAATGCTGCGATGAATGGAACGATAGAAATCGTGGTGAAAACAACCATTACGGCTCGCTCTTCACCTACAAATTGGCGTTCCCAATGCTTGAGGAACGACAACTGCTGTTGGTCGATATCCAGTAAAACCCATAGCTGGTGGTAAGTTCCACTCGGCCGTTCCTGGACGTTGTCGAATTCGGATCTCGCCAAAAAATGTTCGCGGATGTAATCTTCGGTGAGGGCACCTTCGGGCCACGTTGTGCTCATTTCGCCGAACCCGTTTTGAACGAGAATGGTTCGAACTTCTTCTAGCAATCGTTGGTCGATATCCTTCCGGCATTCTTCGAGAGACTCAAAGAGCGAGCTAGCGATCGGAACTCTCAATCGGTCTTTTGAGACCACCCGTTCTCGAACCCAGGACGGAGCATTTTCCCCAACAAGTGGCTTATTGAACGCATAGTCATCGGTTTGGCTACCCTCGGATGTATCACCGGACCTTGGTGCGCCGCTAGCGCTGTTGAGGATTTGGAATGCGCCGCTGTTGGGTTCCGAGACTTCGGCTTGCTTGCGTCCAAAACCGCCAATTTTCCCGGTAGGAGCTCTCGGGATGCTGGGAATGTTTTTCTTTTCAGACGTGTTGTCCGAATTGCTGGGATCGAGTGCTGGACTTAATTCCGAGAAGGCTTCTCGCACTGCTTGTTTAAGTTCTCGTTCGATTTCCTCTTGGGATGCGGACGGATCCATCTTTTTCGACATCGAATCCAATTTGTCGGTGACTCGTTGCATCGATTTTGAGAGCCAGTCGAGGGAACGTTGAGCCGACTCGTAAGCGTTCCCCTCCGACTCCCGTTCTGATGGAGCGTCCTCTAATTGGGAGGCTGACTTAGGTGATTCGTTTGAACCCGCATCCGTGGTTGTCGGTGGGTCTTGACGGAATCCAAGAGACTGTCCTGCCAATACGCTGCAGATCGCGATCCCACAAAGTACAGCGTGGGGCGAAAGCCATTCCATCGCTATGGCTCGAAGGATGGAATAGCCTGAGTTCGAATCATCGTTGCGAAGCGGTGTATGCATAGCGCTATTGAGGGCTCTTGGTTTGATGATTGAATGGATTAAGAGAGATTTGTTTCAGGGATGCGGGTTGAATCAATCCACGGAGAAGCGAGTTGAACGACGAAGGATGTCGTTCCTGCCAGGATGAAACACCAGGGGGTTGGGAAGTAGAAAATGCCTTGGATCAATGCAGCGACCAGAACGCTCCAAAGGATGGTCAAGATCGAGAATCGCTTTCGCCTCAGGATATCCGATTGACGCCACCATCGAACCGCCCAGAACAAAGTTGCAAAGTAGGCCATGTGCCCTGCCAGCAGCGGGGATCCAGCCTCATCATAGAATCCTCTCCATTGCTGACTGAGCTGCTTGTCGTCAAGCGAAACATGGATGGGGGAACTGCTCAAAATATCCGCCCAAGGAACCAGGAGGTACTCGCTCAATTGGTAACTCAGGGTCCCCAGAATCAAGCCGGCCACCATAAGTACAAATCGGAAAGCGATCGAATCCTCATCGCGTATTTCCCAGCGTCGGCTGAGCGTGAGGATGGCCCAGCTGCTGGCGGTGGTCATGATCGCGAGCCAAGCAACGGCTCCGACGTTGATGTTCTCTTTGAGTGCAGGATGGGAGTACGCCAGTACACCAGCTACGATCGCGAGAGTGGATGCAATGAACCCTGAAAACGTGATCGATCTGGTGGTCGCGTGCAGGGATGTCCAGAAGCCCCTTGTTCGAAGATTCGCGCGCTGGGTATCCTGCCACCGCCGCCAAGCTTCCTTGCTCGAGGATGGTTTAACATAGGCGACAGTTTGGCTTGGTTTTGCCCCAACGCCTGGCGATGGGGTCCGAGAATCCGTTTCTTTGGTTTCGTAGTGGACCGTTTCTTGGAGTCCCACTGCCGGTCTTAATTTGGGGACAGCTCTCGCGGGTTTCTGGCCATTTCGCGGGGTGGGGGAAATCGAGGCTGGGATCGGTTCATTTCCGAAAACGAACCAAGTTACGTACCAGCCCAAATAGACAGCCAGCATTGGCAATGCGAGCGGTACCAGCCAGGATGCGTTGATCACAGCCACAATGATGATGCAAACGTAAGCGATATCCCGACTGGATTTCGGGAGGGCTTGCAAGCGATCCAGGAGATCTTTTTTAGCGTAAATGACCGTTTTGCCGATGGGCTCCTTAGCCAACAAGGCCTGATGTTGTTCCCAGCTGAGCAACAGGAGCTTTTCGAAGCGGTACCAATATCCTGTTTTTAGGGGGGCGCTGATGTCTTCCCTGCGTTCGACACTGGCATGCTTTGGATTGGCGTCGGCGACCTCGCCGGACGCATTCACATAGACTGGTCGAGGTGTTGCGGCATGCGTCGATGAACTCGCGCGTTCGACGGACGCGTTGTCTTGCCCGAACGATCGTTTCGAGGCCAGGCCGGTAACATCGAGGTCATAACCGAGTGCGCTCAGCAGTTCGCGAGCATCGCGAAAACGCAAGGTAGGGTTTTTGGCAAGTGCTCTCTGGATGACGTTCGCAAAGGGCTCAGGAACATCTCGAAGATCGGGATCTGCGGTAAGGTGTTTCAGGATGATCTCTTGGGTGCTCTCACCGTCGAACGGAACGTTTCCCGTGAGCATTTCAAAGAGGATGATCCCTAAGGAGTAAACGTCGATTTCCTTTCCGTATTCACCTTTGCCGATCTCAGGTGCCATGTAGTGGAAGGTGCCGACACTTTCCGTTTGACCACCTCGCCTTGATGCACTGATGTATTTGGAAAGTCCGTAGTCCCCGATTTTGGCAAAGCTGCTATCGATGAAAATATTGGCAGGTTTAAGGTCTCGATGCACGATGCCTTGATCGTGCAAATAAGTAACCCCTGCGCAGATTTGAGCGAAAAGCGGAAGAGCTCGATCGGAAGACATCCCGTTTGGGAAGCCATCGAGTGTTTCTCGCAAGGACTCCCCTTCGATGAACTCCATCACGATCCAGCCTTGCTGGTCTTTATCAAACCGGATGTCGTAGATCGCGACCAGATTGGGGTGACGCAAATTCAAACAGTGCCGGACGCCGCGCATTTCGACGTCCATATTCTTTTGAATCCGCTTCAAAGCGACTTCTTTTCCAGAATCGCTTTCCGCGAAGTACACCTCACCGAACCCGCCGATTCCGATCCCGCGCATGATGGTGTAGCCGTCCAACGGGCTATCGCCGCTTGCGTATTGAAATTTCATTGGGGCACCGGAAGCATCGGTCGGTTTGGGACGCGTTGAAAAGGACTTGTCATCGAATAAGTTTTGATGCGTTTTTTTGAATTGGTTTAGCGATTCACCGGAAGCATCGGTGTTGAATTGGCCGGTCTCGTTCCGAATCCCTTTTGAAGGAGGTGGACGCTTGAGGATATTGAACATGTCTCGCAGGTCGCTCCGTAGTAAGTTTATTGTGGCTGATATCGAGGGAGTGTCGAGTTGTCCCGTGTTAATTTGCTTGCGCTTATCTCCGTGCCCAAGCGTCTTCATGAGCGTTTTCGTGAGCTTTTTCTTGGGGGGATGGGGCGTCCCCGGTGGCGATTTGACCTCAGGTTCATCAAGCTCTTCGTTGTGGGCTGGGAAAGCTTGGGAAAAAATGACCTTGGATCCTCCCACCGCGCTTGTTAACGGGTGGCGAGAGTCATCGAAAAGTCATCCCCGTGGACCCTTTGGCCTAAGGGGATGGGGAACGGGGCGCTAATCGGCTCTGGATTGTTCCCGACAAATACTGGCGAGCTGCTCAAGACACGGACCATCCAGTCGTCTTGGTGCCTGAAAAGGACGATTTTGGCCCCCCAGTTCGGGCAGTGAATATGCGATGATGGATCCGCCCCTAAAATGCATGATTCGCCGAGAAGCAACGCGCCGGACAAACTTGGTTGCCAGCGGTGCTGACTGGCGATTTCAAGCCTACCTGTGCCGCTGAGCTTGGTCGGGCGTTTGTAGCGGAGAAGAAGACGGTTCCCAAAATCTAAAAGATCACCGTCGGCAAGTAGCGTGGCCCGTTCGATTTGGGCCCCGCGGATAGAAACGGCTTGGAAGGGCTGGATCCAATGACCATCGCCGGAGCGCCGAAAGATAGCGGCGCGCCGGCTTAGATCACTTCGTATGGCTAAATCAATCTCGTTGCTTGGAAACGACTGTCCCAAAGAGATTTCGCTCGCATCGCACATAGCAAAGCCCCCCACGCCGTCGATCCATAGGATTTTGGGTCTTTGCATCATGCGGTCTGGCTTGGAAGGTACGATCCTACGACTGAAAGAACTCATCATAATGTAAATCCTTTCCGACGATTTCGCATCTCCATGCACTGTTAGGCAACGAATATGAGCATTTGTGATCGGCCGAACCGATTGCCTGGAGCTGGAACTCGCTCTTTAAGGTTGCGTTGCCAGCGAGCCCATATCGTCGATTTCAGCCAATCGATTCAAATCTCTGACTGAACCACCTTGGGCCGGTGCTGCGAAGTACTCGGAGATTTGATCGACGATACTTTCCGATTCCAAATCGTCACCGACCGGAACTGAGCCTACTTCGTCGAAGCACTGCACCAATTTTTCTGCAACATCGATGCGAGTTGAGATCTCATCGAGGACTTGGCGAACACCGGACAGGGCGCTGTCATTGACGGCAAACTGACTGCCGGTTTGTGCGACTTCGACCATGGTCAACCGAGCTTGCAAGTTCTCGACTTGGACCTCGAGTTCGCGTTTCGCGGAAAGCATTTCATCGAGTTTGCGACGCGCGGCAACCAAATTCCTCTCGCGTGCCTCGAGGATCTTTTCCAGTTTGCTGGAGGTAGCCTCCAACGCCTGATGATGTTTGAACCTGTCCGACAAATCCTTGCGGACGTGCTCGATATCGTATTTCTTACCTTTGTACGTAACGAACTTGGCTCCGCTCTGGACGTCGTCTTTCAGCTTCAGGATGCTGTCCTTCGACTTGTTGAGGGACGATTGCTTCCCGGAGACCTCACGCTGCAGCTTGGCCACTTCGACCTCCTCACGGGCGATCAATTTCAGGTTATCGGCGATCTCTGGTTTGAGGTCTGCGATCATGTCGCGAGCCCGCTTGATCTCGACTTCGATCGGAATTTGCTCCTTGATCGAGTCGCGTACGCTGTGATAGCCGGTCTTGACGTAACTGTAAGCGGAGGTACCCGCGAGCAATGCTCCGCCTCCCACTAACAGCGTTGAACCTAACAAAAATTTCTTGAGCATGGCATGAACCCCTAAACAATGTTTTCCGAAGCGGTGAACCGTGAACGATGAACGGAGGTCGAGGGGCCGCTACTGGCCGCCGACATAAGGTGATTCGACCCACCCCGACGAATCTTGACCTTTATGGAAAAAAGCAGCCGAGGAATTTTTGAATGAGGTTTTTTGAGCGGGCTCGATTTTTCCGGAGCCAAAACCTTGAAAATAGCGGGGTGGCTGGCTGGTTCGTGGGTGGAGGACCCGTTTACCACTTGCGAGGCGGGAATAATTCGGGATGATCCCATTTTCCTCGGGGATACAGGACCGTATTCTTGAAGTCCTCACGGCCCTCCTTTTGGGAATTGTTTGGCCAGAGAAAGGGACGTCAGCGAAAGATTACCCAGCCCACGGCATCGAAGTGCATCAAATGTGGAACTTCGGCCCGTCGCTGCGACATCGCTGGTTTTTGAGGATGGTTCATTCGAAGGTTGGTTCTAGGTTCGCTGGTTCGAGGTTCGCTGATTCGAAAACGTAGGAATGGAAGGTCGGAAACCAAAATGACGCAACTCATTGCAACGGATCCAAAAAGCCCAGAAACGGAAGACTGGTTCGAAGCAGCCCTCATGACTGCGTCTGCGATGCCTCGTACCGTCCGGAACTCGTGGGGCGACGACGAAGACGCCGAAGACGAAGTTCCCGAGGAAGATGATGAGTCGGAAGAGGACGAAGATCCCGATCCGTTCGAGGATTTCGACGAAGATGATTTCGATGACGACTTCGATGACGACTTTGAGGAAGAGCTCGAGGACGAGTATGAAATCGAACCAGCGGACGATGGCATGCTCGAAGGTCACCCCGATGCCGAAGACATCGATGCTGAGGAAATCGACGAAGATGCGGATCCACCTGCCGATTTCACCGAAGAGGAATAGTCGTCGCTGAGGAGTGATCGCAGACGAGGGATTCATACCAAAGAGGAATAACGCTGGCGAATAGGCTGTCGATTGAATTATGTTTCGAGCCGTGAAAACCGATGTCAAATTCCCAAAGCAGGAAGAAGCGATTCTCGATTTCTGGAAATCGAACCGCATCTACGAGAAATCTCTAGAGCAACGCGAAGGGGGTAAGCCGTTCGTCTTCTTCGAAGGCCCCCCTACAGCCAACGGGCTCCCCCACCCAGGCCACTGCTTAACCCGCGCGATCAAAGACCTTTTCCCGCGTTACCGCACGATGCGAGGATATTGGTGCAACCGCAAAGCTGGCTGGGACACGCATGGCCTACCCGTCGAGGTGGAGGTTTGCAAGGAACTGGGGATCCATAGCAAAGAGGAAATCGAGCAGTACGGCGTTGAAAAGTTTATCGCTAAATGCCAGCAGAGCGTTTGGCGCTACATGCAGGAATGGGAACGTGTCACCGAACGTTTGGGGTTTTGGATTGATCTGTCCCAGGCATACGTCACCTACCACCAAAGCTACATTGAAAGCGTTTGGTGGTCGCTTAAGAATCTGTTCGACAGAGGCCTTCTCTACCGCGGTCACAAAATTGTTTGGTGGTGGGCACAAGGGGGTACGGCACTTAGCAGCGGAGAAGTTGGCCAAGGCTACCGCGAAGTTGCAGACCCGAGCGTCTATGTCCGATTCCCAATATTGGGTTCGGCAAATCCATCCTTGACCAACGCATCGTTGATCGTATGGACAACCACACCTTGGACATTGCCGTCGAACCAGTTTGCAGCGGTGCACCAAGACATTGAGTATGCGATTTGCCAAGAGGAAAACGCTGAAGGTGCAGTCTCTGGTGAACGGTTCGTGGTTGCCGTTTCCTTGGTCGAGATGCTCGCCGAGAAAATCAGACGAAAACTGAGCGTCGTGTCGACCGTTAAGGGTGACGCATTGGTCGGGTTGCGATACCAGCCTCCGTTCGACTACTACCACCAAGCGCGAGGCAGCCAATTAGGGCGTCTCAAAACCGGAGGAGAATCCGTCCGGGAGTGGCGTGTTGTGCATGCCGATTTCGTGACGATCGATTCGGGTACGGGAATCGTCCATTTGGCTCCCGCCTTCGGAGAGGTCGATTACGACGTTTTGGTTGCGGAACGAGAACGTTTTGTCGACGGGAGTGGCCCAGCCCTGATATGCGCAGTCGGTCCCGATGGAAAGTTCACCGAGGAAGCTCCCGACTACCAAGGGGTTTGGGTGAAGGATGCAGACAAGCCTATCACGCGTGCCTTGCGGGAGCGTGGCACGTTATGGCATCAAGAGCAGTATGTGCACGATTATCCATTCTGCTGGCGGGCCAGCGAAGATCCATTGATCCAATATCCCCGAGAGAGTTGGTTTATCCGGACCACTGCGTTTAGGGATGCGATGCTTGAAAACAATCGTCAAATCGGCTGGTTGCCCGAGCATATCGGGGCCGGGCGATTCGGTAACTTCTTGGAGTCCAACGTCGACTGGGCTTTGTCCCGAGAACGCTATTGGGGAACACCGCTACCGGTATGGGTCTGTGAATCGACCGGCGAGAAAGACGCGATCGCGAGCTACGACGAACTGTGTAGCAAACCGGGTGTTCAAGGGTTGGATGTTTGGCTGGATGCCAAAGCCAAAAACCCGGAGCTCGCAGAAGATCTCAAGGTGCACAAGCCTTACATCGACTCGGTTACCTATGACTCTCCCTTTGCCAAAGGTGCACGTATGCACCGGGTGCCTGAGGTTATCGATTGCTGGTACGACAGCGGTGCGATGCCCTTCGCTCAGTGGGGCTACCCGCATTCTGGAAAAGAGCTTTTCGCCGCGCAGTTTCCCGCGGACTTCATCAGTGAAGCCATCGATCAGACGCGCGGATGGTTCTATAGTCAGCTGGCCATCAGCACCATGCTGTTCGGCGACAAGCCGGGACAAACCTCCGTTTCTTCGCAGGGCAATGGCTATCCGCATCCGTTCAAGAATTGCATCGTGCTCGGATTGATGCTGGCCGAATGGTATGAAAGCAAAGATGGCAAGCAGCGATTCCTGACCGAGGAAGACGCGAGGGCAGCGCTGGGTGGCGATTTTGTCCAGAAGACGGGCAAGATGAGCAAGCAGCTCCGAAACTATCGAAGCCCGCAGGAGATCTTCGATCGTTACGGGGCCGATGCCCTGCGATGGTATTTGTTCGCCAATCAAGCCCCATGGAACTCGATCCTTTATTCCGAACGAGCGATTCGTGATAGTATTCCCGAGTTCATCTTGCGGCTATGGAACGTGTTCAGTTTCTTCACGATCTATGCGGAGATCGACGGTTTTGTCGGGCCTGCGGATATTTCCGGTCCGCTCGACCAACTCGGATCGGACGAGCTGAGCCGTTCCAAGACGTATCGACCTGTAGCACAACGAAGCGAGTTGGATCGCTGGATCATGAGCGAATTGGCGGCGACCTGTCGCGACGTGGTCGATCGGATGGATCGTTACGACAGCTATGGGGCTTGCCAATCCCTACATGGGTTGGTGGATGCACTCAGCAATTGGTACGTGCGACGAAGTCGATCTCGCTATTGGGCTTCCGATAAGACATCGCAAGACAAGATCGACGCGTATTGGACCCTGTACGAATCGTTGGTGGTCATCACCAAACTAATCGCGCCCTTCACGCCGTTTTTGGCCGAGACCCTCTGGCGGAACTTGACCGGTTCCCTGGTTGGAGTTCGTGAAAGTGTCCACCTGTGCGATTTCCCTACAGGCGATTTTGCTCCAACAGATGCAACCCTCAACGCTCGGATGGCGTTGCTCCGCGAAATTGCATCGTTGGGAAGGTCCGCTCGGATGGAATCGAAGCTCAAGGTTCGGCAACCTCTCGGACGGGTCGAAGTTACCTTGGCCAATGACACCCATGCCGCATGGCTTACCGAGCACGATGACATCGTGCGAGAGGAGTTGAACGTCAAAGAAATCCATTACACGAGCGGCGCGAGTCCGTTTGTGTCCTACTCCGTACAGCCCAACTTTCGCCGGCTGGGACCGCGCGTGGGGGCCCTGCTTCCAAAACTGAAGCAATCGCTGGGGGCCCTTTCCGGTTCGCAGTTGATGGAGGAAATGACCCGCAACGGGAAGATTTTGATTTCGATCGATGGCAAAGAAATCGAACTCGATGGAGAGGACATTCAAGTCCGATTGTCGGCCAAAGATGGGTGGGCCGCAGCCCAAGGCAGTTCCTGCGTGGTCGCTCTCAACACCGAGCTAACTCCCTCGTTGATCCGTGAGGGGATCGTGAAGGATGCGATCCGGTTGGTCCAAGATCTGCGCAAACGCCGTCAATGCAATTTTACGGATCGCATTGTGCTAACTGTTTTCTCTGAGAGCCAGCAGATCCTCGATGCCTTGCAAGAGCATCGCGATTTTCTTGCCTCGGAAACGCTTGCGAGCTCGCTCCAATTGCAACTTGGAAGCGGTGATGCGGCTTGTGAACCAGTCGAATTGGCGGACGAAAAAGTGGCAATCGATTTGAAGATTGTTCCCGAGGCCTAAACTCAATCGAAGCGAGCTAGCGAACGGCATTGCGTCGCATGGCTTCGGTGACTTCGTCGAGGATCGTCAGGCGGCCCCCATAGGTTTTCTTAAGATTTTCTGGTGTGAAGGTTTGCTCAATAGGTCCCCATGCAACGGCGCGGACGTTGATCAACACCAGAAAGTCGAAGTACTGAGGGACCGTGTGCAGATCGTGATGCACCACAAGAATCGTTTTGCCTTGGGCTTGAAGTTGTCTCAAGACGTCGATGATCGATTGTTCGGTGGCGGCGTCGACTGCGGCGAACGGTTCGTCGAGGAGGAAGACCTCTGCAGATTGTACCAAAGCGCGGGCGAGGAACGTTCTCTGTTGTTGGCCACCAGAGAGCTGACTGATTTGACGTTGGGCAAGGTCCGAAATACCGACTTGGTCCAAGGCAGCAAGAGCGCGTTCGCGATGGGCTGGTTTCATCGGCCAGAACCAACCCGCTTCTCGATACAGCCCCATCATCACGACGTCTAAGACAGAGGCTGGGAAATCCCAGTCGACACTTTCCCTCTGCGGAACATAGGCGATCTTATGCCGTTGCGATGCGACCGCCCCCCCCAGGACTTTTACTTGTCCAGAAACCTTGGGAACCAAGTCGATCATGGCTTTCATCAAGGTGCTTTTTCCGGCGCCGTTAGGTCCGACGATACCCACCAAGCTACCTTTGGGGATCTTTAGATTGATTTCCCAAAGGACGGGTTTCCTTTGGTACGCGACCGTGAGATCAGAGATTTCGATTGCGACGTCGGTTTCATCAGAATTGGAGTGCATCTCGAAGCGAATCCTAGGGGGTAATTAATTGAGGGAAAGGTTGCGAACGCATGCTGGAATTACTCCCATTTGCCACCGAGCGCTTCGGTAACCGATTTGAAATTATGCAGGACCATCCCCTCGTAGGTTTCTGCGCCGGAACCGTTTGGCCCCAAGGCGTCCGAGTAGAGCTCTTCGCCGATGCGAAGAGTGAACCCACGAGCTGCGGCGCCTTCGATGATGGCATCGATCAATTTTCCTGCAACGCTGGATTCTTTAAAGACTGCAGGTATGGGGCCGCTAAGGATTAAATCGATCAATTCCGGAATCCGAGAAAGGCTGGCTTCGGATGCCGTCGAGATCCCTTGAACACCTTCAACACGTAGTCCGTAACGCCTACCAAAATACTGGAAAGCGTCATGCGATGAAATCAAGACCCGTTGCGGCTGAGGGATGGTTGCGATCGAAGTTTTTCCTCGTTCATCGAGCCGCCTCAATCGTTCGCGAAGCTCATTGCCTCGCGCGGTGAACTCGGCGGATGCCGACGGGATTTTCCATGCCAAGGTCCGTTCGATGGCTTGAGAGGCTCTCAACCATATCGATACATCCATCCAGATATGGGGGTCGATCGCGTCGGTGCCTGGTTCCCCGAGCAATTCGCCACGGGGAACCTCTGAGGCAAGCGCGACATGGACGCGACCATCGTCCGGTTGGATTTCCAGCAGATCCGCCATACGGCCTTCGAGTTTCAGTCCGTTGTAGAACACGATTTCGGAAGCCATGATGGCCACCACGTCATCCCGGATCGGTTTGTAGAGGTGTGGGTCAACGCCCGCGTTGATGAGTTGGGTAACATGCACAAGTTCTCCGCCGATTTGCCGAACAAGGTCTGCGATCATTCCTGTGGTCGCGACCACTTTAACGCGAGCATCCGAGCGTGAGTTGTCGGCTGACCATTGGCAACCGGGAAGCAAAGGCAGTGCAACTCCGATGACCGGAGCAATGCCCAGCGTACTCAGAAACGCTCTGCGGGTTTGGCTTGTATTGCCATGGGAAACAGCCGTCGGGTGCATGGAAGGATCAAATGAGAGAGACAAGATCCGACATTCCCAGTGGTTCTTTGGAGGCAAACGGTTCGCCATAGCGAACGCCGATAGATCGTCCCCAGTGGGCAGCTTCTTCTCTCAACTGTTCAAGGAAAGACGGATCGCGATCTTCTCGACCGGTGATGAACTGGCTTTGGTATGCGGCGACTGACGCAGATTTTTGGTCCCACGTTTCGCTGATATCCATAATCCACGCGGGCTGCGGAGCGAGCTTCAGATGGATGCAGTAGTAGTAGAAAACACGTTGTGGATGGAAGGGTGTTCCCGGCAGATCCGATTTGGTCAGCTTGCTCCAAAACCTGGCTCCTTCCACAAGCTCGGTAGCAGCAGTGTGGTCTGGATGCGCATCATACCAGTAGGGGGCGAATAGCCATCGCGGACGGGCGAGCCGAAACACCCCGGCCAAGCGATGCCGGTTTTCTAGGGAGGCTTCGAGGAAACGATTTTTCATCCCCAAATTCATGCGCCATTTGATACCGAGGGCAGCGGAAGCAACCTTCGTTTCTATGGCGCGAATCTCTGGGGTTCCAAAGGGCGTGGGTTCGCCATCGGTCAAGTCGACGATGCCAACGTTCCAACCGCGTGCGATCATCTTTGCGATGGTGCCTCCCATTCCTAGTTCAGCATCATCGGGATGCGGGGCTACGACGAGAATATCCAAAGGTTCCGTTACATTCGGAAGATCGGGGTAGAGTGCATGGGCGCTCATGACGCGGTACCTGATTGGGAGGGATCCATCAAATGCAACTGAATTAGCCCCATGATGTCGTGTGCAACTTGCTGCTTGGTGCCTTGGAACTGCCCGACGATCTCGCCATCTTTGAGGATAACCTCGACGGAGTTGGATTCAGAGTTCATGGCATCAGCGCTGTTGGAAACGATCATATCGCAGCACTTCCGGCTCATTTTGACGATGGCTCGAAAGCGGATATCTTCGGTTTCGAGAGCAAAGCCGACCACCCATTGAGAACGTGATTTTGCTGCACCGAGGGTTGCAACAATGTCCGGGGTCTCGATGAGTTCTAAATGAAGCTTATGACCCGTCTTAGACATTTTTTGAGATTCGACGTGGGTCGGCATGTAATCGCAGGGTGCAGCGGCACCGATGAGTCCATCGGCGGCTTGGAACTCGTGCGAGGTTACCTCCAACATCTCCGTGGTGGTGACCACTTGGATCACTTTCGCAGCAGCGGGGTAATCGACGGATACGGGGCCACTGATCACGACCACTTCGTGACCTCGTCGCAATGCGGCCTCCGCCAATGCCGCACCCATGCGACCACTGGAAGCGTTGGTGAGGTAGCGAACGGGATCCAGGTATTGGCGAGTGGGACCGGAGGTGATCAGGATGCGAGCCATCTCGGACTACTCAAGCCATCGGCTGCATGATTGGAGAATGGTTTCCGGTTCGGACATGCGACCGATCCCTTGTCGGCGGCATGAGAGCCATCCTGTTTCGGGGCCAACCATGTGAACTCCGTCGTCGACCAGTTGTCGGATATGTCGCTGAACAGCGGGCTTGTCCCACATCGGCGTGCTCATCGCCGGAGCCATAACCACCGGGCACTGCATATTGAGGTACAGCGTCGCGAGAAGGTCATTAGCGAGACCGAGAGAGCAGCTGGCGAGTACTCTGGCCGTTGCCGGTGCGATCAGCAGAAGATCGCACTCTTGAGCAAGTTCAATGTGTGGGCCGAGCGGAAAGCGTGTATCAAAAGGATCCAGCACGGGGGATTTGCCGCAAAGCGCAGTAAACGTCGCGGTCCCGATAAATCGTGTAGCCCCATCGGTCATAACCACGCTAACATCGTGTCCCGCTTGAACCCAACGGCTGACGACGGTCGCTGCTTTGTAGGCTGCGATGCCACCGGAAACACCAACGACAATCTTGCGACTGGACATGATGGTACTTCGACCGTTTCAAGGGTATCGGCTCAGACGTCCCCAGAATCGAGATCGAGCAAGTCGCCGAGATCTGGAGTTTCGCCGTAGGTTTTTAGTTCGCCGGTGGTGGTCAAGAAAATCTTGTCCTGGAGGATCTCTTGGATAACGATTTCCATTTTGTCCTCGGTGTTGATGTCGACCAACGGGCGACCACCACGATTGAGTTGGACCAATCGCTTTTGGATCAAGGTCGACAGTTTGAATCGTCCACCAACCTTGTTAACAATTGCTTCTTCTTTGAGCTCTTCGAGCATTCCAGCCTCACTCTATTGGTACTAACTCTATTGGTACTGATGTAGCAAACCGCATAATGACTCGACCGTTGGATCGACATCGATGTTGATCAGTTCGTGACGATACAAATGTCGGTAGGACATTTCTTCGGCGGCGACGTCGAGCCTGCGACGGATCACGTCTTCGGTTTCGGTAGCCCGACTCCGAAGTCGTCTTTCGAGTTCTTCCATGGAGCCTGGGTGCACAAAAACCGTGATTGCGTCGGGTTCTTGTTCCAGAACTGCCATCGCTCCCTGAACATCAATCTCCAAGATTACCCACTTCCCTGCATTTAGGCCAGCCGAAACCGTCGAACGGAGAGTTCCATACCAGTATCCTCGCCCAAAAACTTCCTTGCACTCCAAAAACTCCCCGTTTTGACGGCGATTTTCGAAATCTTTATCACTCAGGAAGTGGTAATGCACACCGTTCTGCTCCTCCGCCCTAGGTGGGCGCGTCGTGGCCGAGACGCTGAGCAATAGCGGAAGCGAGCACCGCTCCAGAAGCTTTTGGACAACCGTTGATTTTCCGGATCCGGAGGGGCCTGAGACGATGATGAGTTTGCCAGCGGACCGATTCATGGCGGGAGGGGGGCAAAAAGAGATGATTGTGGATTGAGTTCGAGAGGATTATTCGATGTTCTGGACTAATTCCCGCATCTGCTCGATGACAGTTTTAATGGAAACGACATCATGGGCAATCGTCGCATCGTTGGCCTTGGAGCCGATGGTATTTGTCTCTCGGAACAACTCTTGGATTAGAAAATCAAGGCGTCTCCCTTGGGATTCGCTTTGCTTCATGGACTGCTGAAACTGCTCGAGGTGGCTCTCCAAGCGAACTAACTCCTCGCGAATATCGCAGCGGTCAGAGTGCTGAAGAACTTCGCGGAGAACATCGATTTCACTGGATGAGTGCCCTAGTTCAGCGAGGCTCGTTCGGACACGCGTTTCCAGTCGACGTCGATATTCATCGATGACCAAGGGGGCGCGTTCGAGGATATTCTGTCGAAACGAGCGGATTTGAAGAACACCATCTGTTAGCTGTTGGGCCATCGCATTCCCTTCGATGGCACGCATTCGATTGAGATCCGATAATGCGTGCCGCAGCACCATTGTCACCGTTGCTTCGAGGGCTTCGATATCGTCAAAGCTGGGGCTGGAGAGGACGCCTGGAAGCTGCAGCAGGGAGCCGAGCTCTAATTGGATCGCGTGGCCACTCTCGCGGAGAAGCGAGGAGACTTGATCGATGTAGCTTTTGAGCGTTTCCAACTGGACTTGTGGTGCGATTCCTTGATTGGAGCTCCCAACTCGAATCGAAACGTTGACAGTACCTCTCCGAAGCGATTCACGAACGATTCCTTCGATCTTTGGATCCATCGAAGCAACAATGTCGGAAAGTCGCGTTGCAACTTTCAGGAATCGGTTATTGACGGTCCTAATCTCTACGTCGATCGACAATTCGCCATGGCTACCGGACGCGTGCCCGTGGCCTGTCATGCTCTGCAACACTACGAAAATTCTCCTAGTGGATGAGCCGATAAGCGATGTTGCTCGCCCGAGCGGCGCGAAACATGCATTACGGCCTTTCTGGTGTCGCTGGCGAGTCTGCTGGTGTCGCTGGCGAGTCTGCTGGTGGTGCTGGCTCTGCGGCAGGAGTAGCTGGCTCTGGAGCTGCAGCAGCGGACGCTGGGGGTTCCGAACCCGGTGCAGCCGGAGGTATGGTGTCCGATGGAGGTATGGCGGCTGGAGTCTCTGTTGCGGGAGCACCTAAGCCCGGCTGGGGGGCCGCCGAGCCCGACTCGGAGGTGCCTGGAATTGGAGCCAGGGGAGACACCGAGTTTACCGGATCGGAAGAGGGCAAGTCGCCGAACCCTGCCGAGCCAGCACCGATCGTATTGACGGCCGATGGGTTGGCTTCGATGTCGCTTAGGTTTTCTGGGCGATACCATCGGCAAGCCAAAGCGCAGGTGAAGATCCACAAAAGAACGGCCACCGCAGTGATGCGAGTGAAAATATCACCTGCCTTGACACCGAACGCGCTTTGGCCGCCCGCACCACCCAAGGCGCCGGTCAAACCGCCTCCCCTGCCTCTTTGCAGCAGGATAATCCCGATGATGAAAAAGGAGAGGATGAATAGCAAGGAGCCGAAAATGTACTGCGAAAGAACACCCAGGGGCATCAACACGTGAGGACTTCTCCAAGCGAACAAAAAGGAGTGCGGTTAAAACTACTGACGAAGACCGCAAACAAAAACAGCCGTCGATCGAAAACAGTCATCGATCGAAAACAGTCATCGATCGAAAACAACCAGGTCGTGAGTGGCCAGCATGAATGCATGCAGACTCACGGACCTCGAAATTTACCAAACTCCAGGGAGGCTGTAGAGTCCGTAAACCCTTTCAATTCTTATAAGTTTAAGATTTTTCCGAGGTTTTTGCTCGCTGGATGGGTCTCTGGTTGGGGCGTAGGCTGGGGCGTCGTGGCGAACGGTACCCGTTGTTGACACTCGAGGGAACTCTGGTACCTTTCCGAAATACCCAAATTACGCAAAGCCCCTAATTGGAAAAGTCGTTGGTGTGGCTGAGTTGGCCCGCGAACCACGAAACCGCATGGACGGTAGGGCGAGGTACTGTGAAGCTCGATCCATGGTTACAGGATGTGCATCGAGGAGTTTTGTGTGGATCACGTTTATTGTTCTCTCGGAGGAATTTCGAATGATTAGAGTACGTTTTGCCGCTTTCGCGGTCGCTGCATTTGTTGTCAGCAGTTTTGGTTCGTTCGCGATGGCAGATTGTGGCGGAAGCTCCAACTGCGGTGGTGGACGCACCGGTCTTCTCGCTCGTCTGCATGCGAAGAAGGAATCCTGTGGAGCAGCCAAGAGCTGCAATGGTGGTGGATTGCTCGCAAAGCTCCACGCCAAGAAGGCTGCTCGATGCTCGGGCGCTGCATCATCCTGCAGTGCACCAGCACCAGCTTGCGACCCAGCACCAGCTCCAACCGCTGATTGCGGTTGTGGCGAAACGGCTGTCGTTTCCCAAGCTGCTGCTCCATGCAGCAACTGTGGAACCACCGTCGATTCGGGAAGCATCACCACCGCATCGGCTGTTCCACCAGCACCTGCTGCAGCAGCACCAGCAGCCGCAGCACCAGCTGCTCCTGCAGTTCCTGCCGCGCCCGCTGCTCCAGCAGCTCCAGCAGCTCCTGTCTCGCCAAGCGATGTTCCAAAGGCGTAACTCGGTTACCCCAGGGGCAAGCTTGCTACTGGCTGGACTCTGTTTGAGCCTGGTTGGGGTAAGACAGAGATAGCTAACATCATTGAAAAAGCCTGAGGGATTTCCTCAGGCTTTTTTCGTATTCATTTCCGCGACTGACAGAGCATGTCGGTGTCGAACTTCGGTTCGGATCCTCTTAGATATGTTTGAGATAAAGCTCGATCAACGCGAGGTCGACCAGCATCTCATCGCCCGTCCGCACATCTCCGTCGACTTCCAAGGTAGCTTGGCCATCATCGTCCTGCGAGCCATCGTTCAATCCTTGTTCACGGACGGTTTCGCTCCAGGATAGTGCCCCTAAATCTTCGCTCGTGCCAATATCGTAGGAGGCAGCATCGTAGGAGACAGCCAGGTAAGTCACCGTGTCGGTGAGGTCGCTGTCGTCCAGCCACGCTTCGGTGGATCGCGATTCGGTCATATTCCACGTGCTTCCAAATCGGTGGTTGACGAAAATGACGGGAGTAACTCCAAAGTCGGAAGCACTTGCGGAAACGGGTTTCACGCTGGCTGTCGAGATTGCGACCGAGCCACGCGGATCCGCCACGCAAAACGAGCTACAGTTTTGCTGAAGTTCCGTCCACGTCAGCGCGCTGGGTTGGGCGGTTCCCCAAGGATTGTGGAGCGTGAATGCATCTGTAGAAGGGTTGTAACTCACTACGGTGTACGCGTGCGCTCCGACTAATCCTTTCAAGCTCGCGGTGCCTGAGGTTCCGAGTGTCACCGCTCTGCCCGTGTTCAGCGCCGTGATCATGTTCTGTTTGTTGGTGTTTGCGAAAGAGTAGTTCGTCGAGTTGGTGCCGAGAACGTGAGCGTTGGAATTCGACATCCAACCACCAGCGATGGCTGCATACGAGTTGGTAGCGCTGCTGCGGCCGGTTTTGCCGGTTTCGTTCCATTGGGCATAGGCTTTTTCGGCCAAGGCGATCCAGAGGGTGGTTGCAGGGTTCGTGGCGGACAATCCAAATCCCGAATAGGCGAGCATGCCGTTGGAATAGGTGGGCAACTTGCGATTGACGGTGACATAATCGGCCACACCCGCTCCAGAGACGAATCCAGCGGTGATCATGCCATTTTGAAGGAATGATCCCAAGTTTCCTCCGAAGAACCGAACGGTATAGGTTCCATCGAAGTTATCGATGAACATATTGCGAACGGCGTTCGGATTTTCATCAGCGATCGAAACCAGGGATGCAATGAAGTAGCAATCGCCGACTTGGCCTTGTTTCGCGTCGTTCCGGGATGGGGTGCCATTGAAAAGGTTGCCGGTCGAATTTCGGTAGGTGAAGCTGGCGCTGGTTACTGTAGGAACATCAGCACCGAGGAACCATTTATCGACTAATTTGTTCAATAGCACCGCCGAGCTGCCGCTAGTAAGATTTCCAGCGGATTGTCCTTGATAGAACATGTTTGCAGAATTGTCGAAAACAACATCTCTCGCCAGCTCTCGCACGTACGCTGGCATCGCAAAGTTAGTACTCGTGACGAGTGCCCTGAGGTCCGATAGTTCCGTTGCATCAACCGTAGCGTCCGTTCCAACGGATCGAAGGATCTGAATCATTTCGGTTCGGCTGATGGAGTTGTCCACGTAGAGCGAACGGATCAAGTCGCCCAGACCTGCAACGGCGAAGTTCGTAGGTGCATTGGGAGCTGTCGGTGCTACCAAACTGATAGCAAGGGACGAACTGACACCTCCCGAGGATGCGCTGATTCGTACAGAACCCGCTGTCGAGGGTGCGGTGAAGTCACCGCTGACCGTGATATTTCCCTCACTGGTGCTCCATGTTACCGTCGGAAATGTTGATAACTCTCGCTGGAATTGATCGAATCCTCGAACACTAAACCTTTGCGTGCCACCCGTAGTCATGGATGTAACGCCTGGCGTGATCTGAAGCGATTTCAGGGTTGATGCAACGGAAAAATCGATGTCGCGAGAAACTCCCGCATAGCTAACCCGTAACCGGTAATTGCCTGAATTGCTGAAGGTGATGTTGGCATTGGTTCCGCTCATGGACACCCTTGCGATACCGGCATTGGATGTTGATATCGTCGTCCAGGAAAGTACTGGTGTCGAGGCGAGTGTGTTCTGGAACTGATCAATTACGCGAATCCCAACCGAAGTTGTAGTACCGGTAACCGGAATGGAAGCAGCACCCGGTGCCACTGTGTTCGTGTTGGGCAGGGTGACTTGGAATGCGGTGGGTTGCGAATTGATGACTACCGTGAAATCGACATTTTTCCCACCCATCATCGCTCGCATCGAATAGGTACCTACTCGCGAGAAAGTCACCTGGCTCATCAACCCGCTTGTCCCCGAACGTATCGATGCTCCCTGTGGTCCCGAAAGCATTGACCATGTGATGTTCGAGCTCGAAGATAGCACCGTCCCAAATTGGTCGAGTGTATTCATTCGGAACGACAACGAGGTCAGCGAGGTTGTGATAGGAGTTCCTAACGGAACGGCCCGACCGTCTGCAGTTTGTAATTGGATCCCTGTTGCAACCGACCGAACGGTGAATCGCAGGGAAGTCGATGTGCTCATATTCCCTTTGTCAGTCACCATCACTCGGACTTCGTAATCGCCCGCGCGAGTGAACGACAACGTGTTGTTCTTCGCCATGTTGCTGCTGTTAACGGCGAAGTTGATCGTGCTGTTGGTTGGCGCGCGAAGGACCGACCAGTAGTACGTCAGATTCCCCTCGCCTTTGTCATCCGCCCCGAGGATGGTGGCGTTGACGCTTTTGTTCAATACCACTGTTCCCGTACTCAGCGTGAGCGGTGCAACAATGGTAGGGGCTTGGTTGGTTGTGGCGGATGCCTTGACTGTCGCCGCGTTCGAGGCTGTTGAAACAATTCTGGATACGACGGGGGACTTCCCCACCAGCTGCGTGGAGCCTAGCGTTGCGTTGGGCGAAATGAAATGCTGAAGATTCAATTGGATGGAGTCGACTGCGTTCATCAGTCGCTGTTCCAGTTGCTCAACGCCCAGCGGCGTTGTTTTTATCACGTCTTTGCGTGTGCGATCGCACCGATCACGCTTTTGCGAAATCATTATCTAGCCTCAAGTTGTGCATCATGGGATGGCACGACACCCAGAGACTCTTGGCGAATCATCGAGGATCGATACCTTGGAAAGCCTAGGTTGGGAATTTGCGCAATTTGACAAGTGCAAGCCTCAAAACGTAAATCTGCACCTTGGGACGTGTCGCTATAATCGCTACACTCCGCAATGTTGACGCGATCGCACCTCAACAAGCAATCGCTTAGGGAATGAGCCTACAGTGAAGCATCAAAGTGAAGAATCAAACCGACGAATCCAATCCGACGGAGCCCTCGGGGCAAACGGAGCCCTCGGGGCAACACGAGAGGGTGATCATCTACACCGATGGTGCGGCCGAGCCCAATCCAGGGCCGGGTGGATACGGTGTGGTTTTGATCGCTGGTCAGCACCGTAAAGAACTGTCCGCGGGATTCTTAAAAACGACGAACAACCGGATGGAGTTGCTCGGCGTCATCGCTGCGCTCGAAGCGTTGACCAGGCCATGCCGGGTCGTTCTCTTCAGCGATTCGAAGTATGTCGTCGATTCGGTGACTCGGGGGTCGGTGCAGCGATGGCAAAAAAAGAATTGGTTTCGCGCTCCGGGTGAGCGAGCGAAAAACGTCGATCTCTGGAAGCGGTTTCTTGTGGTTGCAAAGAAGCATGACGTGGAGTTTCGATGGGTGAAAGGGCATGCTGGCATCGCGGAGAATGAACGCTGCGATGAGCTGGCGGTCGCTGCCGCTCAAGGCTATGAACTTGCACCCGATGCAGGGTATATCGAGGAGCTGAAGCTCGCGGCAGGAGCGAAAGGCCTTCTCGCTCCGGAGGATTTCTCGAAGCCCCACCCGGTGGGCTCCGCATCTGCCCCATCACCCTCGGAGGGGATCGTCAAGGGAGATCCGAATACCAAGCATGAGGCCGAAGGAGAGCCCTGCCGTAAATGTGGCACAGCCCTCGTCAAAAAAGCGACCAAACAACAAACGCGAAAACCGGGGCAGAGCTATTACTACGAGTGGTATTTGCGCTGTCCGGGCTGCAATACCATGTACATGGTTGATGCTGCCAAGCGAATGATTCAGTAAGACATCGCGAAAGTAGCAACGTTGTCGATCTCGTTAGTTTGGATCCCAGCGAAGGATAGGAAGGTCGAGCTGATTCAAATAGCGTTGGCGGAATTTCTCGAATCGGTGGTTCGCCTCCTGTTGCGCCTGCATGGTAGAAGCACCTGATTGGAGGGCTCGGTTCAGATTTTCTTCGGACGCTAGCCCCAATCCACCCAGCAAATTCTTTAGCGACTGTATCTGCGGGTCTTCGTTCAATCTCTGGATGGAATCAGCGCGACCCTGCGATGCGTTCTCATCGATTTCGGTTTTCCAAACAGCGGACCACGTTCCGTCTGGGAGCTTCACCACAAAGGCCGACCGAACATTGACGTTTTCTGAAGGCAGGTCGGTCGTAACCTCGGTGGTACGGAAATAATGCTCTTCGGGATCATGGAGTTGCGACCGAGGGGCGTCGTACCAACGCACGGCGGTTCCCGCGGTCAATGGATTTTGAGATCGCTCCTCGGACGACCCGTCTTTTCGGGATGATTTTCCCCCTAGCAGTTCGCTTAGAAGTGAGCTTGTTTGTCGGGAAAGCGTCTTCTCGAGGAGCGATGCTACATCCGCTTCCTTACCAGGCTCAATGCGGATCGACATCCCTTGGATGCCTTGGAACTCGATCGCCCGCAACCTTGAGTATTCCACCACTGCCACTCGAGCTGCCCACTCCAAATCACTTTGGGGGATCGCCTGAAAGCGGCGTCCTAAGTCAGGGGTGTCGGCGATCACGTCGAGTCCGATTCCCTGTTTCTGCAATTCCTCGCGAAGGCTCGTCACCGATGCATTCTCGGGTTCGCTCAGGTGTTTGCTCCAAGCCCATACGGCTGTGTTGAAAAATTCCAGCCGGCGAGCAGCCTCCGGCAACTGCAGGCGTTTCACGTCTCGTTTTGGCACAATCAGCAAAACAAGTTCGCTTTCAGTATGTGTTTCCGAGTCCAGCCAGTTCTGGGCACGCTCTAATTCCTGTTCGAGGAAGAAAACATGCTTCTCGTTGGCGCTCATTTCCACCATCGGTTTCAAGCGATCACGCAGTTGCTCGTAAGCTTTGCGTTCTTCGGAAGCGATTGCCGCAGATCGTTTCGCATAATGCGGGTCCTCGGCTCGCATCCATTCCCTGCGACATGCAAAAAAGACCTCCGATGGATTGTCTCCGAGCATGAGTCCCACGAGCATCGCGCCATCGGCCAGCTCGAGCGCATGGAAAACGGTATCCCGTTTTGGCGGCTGAACACCTTTGGATTGCGCAACGCCATTTGCCGACGGTGGCCGTTTCTTGGCAAGTTCGGATGGGGCGGCGGGTGGGGATTTCTGGAAGCCAAAAATTGGCGTTCCCGAGGCTAGAAAAACGAGACACAGAGTCAGTGCACAGCGCGTGGCTGGACGCCGAATCCGACCTCGAAAAACGGATGCTGTAAGCACGGAAAACCAATTGTCCAACCGAGAGTCGGATCGGATCCTACGCAGAAAGGCCGAGCGGGCGGAATCGATTCGCGCTAGGCTTTTCGAAATGGCTCGGTAGAGGGTCCGATCAACGGAGGTTTTACTGGGCGAGATGATGCCACAGTCGGCTGCTGGCGCGGATACCACGATAGAAGTCCTCCAAGCAAAATTTTTCGTTGGGGCTATGGGCTCCATCGTCATCGAGCCCCCATCCGATCAGCAGGACGTCGCACTCCAATGCATCGACCATTTGGGCCACGATGGGGATGGACCCTCCCTCGCGGATGAGGACTGGCTTCACGCCGAATCCTTCTTCAACCGCATGGACGGCACCTTTCATGAAATGGGAGTTCGGATTCACCACCACTCCGCGACCACCGTGCAAATCGATCACTTCGACGCGGACCCCTGGAGGAGTGTGGGAAGCGATGAACTCGCGAAGTTGTTTTCCAACGGTTTTTGGGTCTTGGTTGGGTACGAGACGGAAACTGATTTTCGCCCCTGTCCAAGAGGGAATCACCGTTTTGCTACCTTCTCCTTGGTAACCGCCGAGAAGTCCATGGACATCGAATGTTGGGCGGGCCCATCGTCGCTCGAGTGTGCTGAATCCTTCTTCGCCGGTCAGTGCCGAAACGCCGAGTGCTTCCGCGAATTTGGCGTCGGAAAACCCAAGAGACCGCCACATCTCTCGCTCGGATTCCTCCAACGAAACAACGGAGTCGTAGAAACCGGGGAGTTGGATTCGGCCGTCGGGTGTTTTGATGTCGGTCAATATTCTCGCCAATGCGAGCCCTGGATTGGTGACCGCACCTCCAAACGAACCGGAGTGGAGATCTGCTTTGGGGCCATGCACGCGGAGTTCAAAGTAGGCGATACCTCGCAACCCGTAGGTGATCGCCGGTTGGCCTTTGGCATACTGCGAAGAGTCGCTGATCACGATCACATCGCACGCCAGTTTCTTCGCGATTTCAGGGAGTTTAGCTTCGAGGACTTCGCTCCCCATCTCCTCTTGGCCCTCGATCAGAAACTTCACCTGCAGCGGCAGTGGCATTCCAGCCTCATGCCATGCTAGCACGCTCAGGACGTGGGTCAGCATTTGACCTTTGTCGTCGGTGGAGCCTCGGGCAACGATGTTTCCATCCCGAAGGACTGGTTCGAAAGGTGGGGATTTCCATAGATCGAGAGGGTCTGCGGGTTGGACATCGTAGTGACCGTAAACGAGCACCACTGGTTTCCCGGGTACCGGCGGGGTTTCCGCGTAGACCAATGCAGGGCCATCACCGGGGATCAGTTCCGTTTTAAGGCCGGCCGACTGGAGCCGATTGGCGACCCATTGGGCGGCCGCTTCCATCTCCCCCTTTTTGGTGCTATCTGCGGAAATACTCGGGATCCGCAGAAGCTCGAACAGTTGCTCCAAGTGACTTTGACGGTTGTTCTCAAGATAACGGTCGATGGGGGTAAATGCGCTCATGGCGGATTGTGCAATTTGTAAGAATTATTCTTGCCAAAACAGTTCACTACGGTTCTACAATATAACGCGTTCGTTCCGGTCGTGCGGACCTGGAGGATCGGATTCGCGGTCGGGGCGTGCATGGTTACGGTTTTCGTTGAGGATTTTAAAATGGCGTCATCCAATTCTGCGGTTGCAGAACCAGAAGTTCAGGAACAAGAACAAAAAGCGAAGCCCAAGCAACAGCCTCGGTACCACGTGATTCTGTGGGACGACCCTGAGCATACCTACGGCTATGTCATCGATATGATGCGAGAACTGTTTCACATGACCGAAACAGCGGGCCGCAAGTTAGCCGAAGAGGTAGACAAGACTGGCCGTGCGATCTGCTTGACGACGACGCTTGAGCATGCAGAACTCAAACGAGATCAGATCAAAGCCTACGGCGCGGATCCTGGTAGCATGAAGTCCAAAGGGAGCATGTCGGCTTCGATCGAGGCTGCCCGCTAGGCTTGTAGGAACGGATTCCAGAATCCTACCGGCTGCTCAGCCGAATCGGTGCTCGACATCCGCGGGATACTTGATCGCGTTCTTGCGCATCTTCGACTGAAGCGCGGCGGCGAGATCGATGTCGAGTACACTCGCGAGGCGGAGTAGATATGCCAAGACGTCCGAGAGCTCTTCGGCGACCGCGGACTGGTTCTGGAGATTTCCGCTGCTCAGATCCCCGCTATCTGGAATTGCTTTGTTCGCTAATCGTTCTCGGTTTGGCCCTTCGCTCCACTGGAAGTGTTCGAGGAGTTCCGCTGCCTCGATCGCGATAGAAACGGCCAAGTTCTTTGGTGAATGGTATCGTTCCCACAATCGGTCATGCGCGAAGGCGTCCACCCATGCTTGCATCTGTGCAACGGTTGTTGCGTCCGCGGTTGCATTCGGAGGGTTATCCGTTGTCAGCACAGGTTTATCGCTTCGCACAAAAAGGTTCTCGGGTTGTACTTTTGGCTTAAAGGGGTGTACTTTTGGCTTAAAGGGTTGGTCCGATCGACCATGGGGTGAACTCATCGTCACCGTAGCCGAGCAATTCGCTTTTGGTCTTTTTGCCACTTGCTGTTTCAAGGATCTCATCCAGCATCCTCGCACCGGCTTGTTCGATCGATTCGTTTTCGAGGATCGTTCCCATATTAAGGTCCATGTCGTCGTTCATGCGTTCAAACAACGCTGAGTTCGTGGCAACCTTGATACTGGGTACGGGTTTGCAACCGAAGCAGCTACCGCGTCCGGTGGTGAACACGACAACGTTCGCTCCCCCTGCGACCATTCCCGTGACGCAAACCGGATCGAAGCCGGGTGCATCCATGATGACAAGCCCTCGTTGAGAAACCTGTTCGCCATACTCGATGACTGCTTGGAGCGCGGTTGAACCACCTTTGCTCGCGGCCCCTAGGGACTTTTCAACAATGGTCGTTAACCCACCTGCTTTGTTGCCAAGCGACGGATTGTTATCGATGTCTTCGCCATAGTGGGCTGTGTACTCTTTCCACCACTGCAATTTGTCGAGCAATTGGCGGGCTACTTTTTCCGATTTGGCTCGTTTGGTAAAGAGTTGCTCCGCACCATAAAGTTCTGTGGTTTCTGAGAGGATCGAGGTTCCACCGTGGGCGACCAGCAAGTCCGACACGACACCGAGGGCGGGATTGGCTGTGATGCCCGAGTAGCCATCCGAACCACCGCATTTGGTTGCTAGAACGATCTCACTTGCAGGGACGGTAGTTCGCTGCATCGCGTTGACCTGGGGAAGGAGTTCGTTCACCATCTCGACGGCTCTGCGAATCGTGGCCTTAGTTCCCCCTGTGTCCTGAATGGAGAGTACCGGAACGTCTTGGGTCGGCGACATCGTAGGGTTCGGATGCCATTTGACTCCTTGGAGAGAGACTAGCTTTTGGCTTTTCTGGAGGTGGCCTAGTGTGTTCTGTTCGCAACCCAAGCCGATCAATACATAAGCAGCGATGTTCGGGTGTTTAGCGATACCGCCGAGGACGCGACTCAGTGTTCGATGCTTGATCCCGTCGAGCGCCATTCCGCAACCACTGTCGTGCTTGAACGCAACAACACCATCGACGTTCGGGTAGGCTTTGAGGATTTCATCATTGAAATGAGAAGCGACCGATCGCGACACGCCTGCCGAGCAATTGACGGTGGAAATGACCGCGATGTAATTCCTGGTGCCGACCCGTCCACCGGGACGCACGTAGCCTTGGAAGGTTTTCCCGGAAAGTGGTTGCGGTGGATTTGGTGTTTGGCTGGCGAGTCCCGCATAATCGAGTGCGTGTTCACATCGCAAGTTATGATCGTGAATGTGTTCGCCCACTTCGATGTCTTGGGTTGCAATACCGATCGACCACCCATACTTGTGGATCTCATCTCCTAGAGTACGCCGGACGACACACACTTTGTGCCCTGCGGGAATGTCCCGTTTGAGTTCCACTGGGCCGCCGGTGGCACCGCAGTCGATGGTTTCTCCTCGTGTGAATCGGCGGAGTGCCACGATGCAGTGATCTGATGGGTGGAGGCGAATCCAAGCTTTGCTTGAGGCGGCAGAGGTCACGAAAAAATCCTTTGGTAGTGCAGATGTAGTATGGAACTCGACGGAACAATCGCTCTGGTTATCCTTGGTTCGTTCGAGATGGATCGCCCGTTTAGTGGTTTCGAATGTCAGGCGTTGGGGTACCGGGGGCGGGCGGATTCTCAGCATCGATCGCCACTAGGGCATTAATCATCGCTTGGTCCTCCGATGGATCGATCGAACGCAAAACGCATTCGACATGATCGGAGAGTACGTTGCACCAAATCGGCGTGGGTAGCGCTGTGAGCAGTTCGGCGAATTGCGAGGCTGTTCGATTTTTCGGTTTGATGCGGAGAATGGCGCTCTCAAGTTTTACCGATTGCCAATTTCCAGAACCGAGTCGACAAGGTGCTTTCGAGACGTCGATCGTTTCAATCGACGGAGCGACTTCGAGTTGGATCGCCATTCGACGAGCCCGATTCTCAAGGTTTTCGATCGACGTGCAAATGGTGCTGCCAATGGGTGATTGTTTCCAGCCATCGAGCGACTCGATACGCCTCAAGGTTTCGCAGAGGACCGCTAAGGTAACTCGATCCGCTTGCATGCCGATTTGTTCGGCAAGCGCGCGGACTTTGGCGACTGCATCTGCGGTACCGAGCACGATTCCGCATTCGGGGCCGGCAAAGAGGGACTGTCCGGGGAGGATGATTAGGTCTGGCCCGTCTTGCCAACGGCGCGTCATGGCATGTGCAGGGATACCATACGGCTCCAGATCATGAATGGATGCATCGAGAGCGATTTCGATCACGGCAGATTGTCTCTCTCGGGCGACTTGGATCCCCTGCTCCTTGCAATCGTCATTCGCAGTTGGGGAGGATACGACGAGTAGGGTTCGATTGGCACCTATGGCTCGGCGATAATCCTCGATTTGGCAATCGGTACTGCTACCGATTTCAGTCACGGGGGTACCGGCAGCATCGATGATCGATCGAACGTGGACTCCTCCGTGCGAAACGCTCGACGGAATCCGGATGCAGTGGATGCGAGGCAATACGATTTCGTCGATAACTCCGCTTTGCTGGTACGCTTTCGCTGCCAGGAAGATGGCGGATGCAACGTTGGGGGTGACCAAGGCATCGGCGGCACCGGTCGTCGCGAGCAGCAGCTTTTTGAGTTGAGGTTCAACCGCGGAGTCCTGGGTAAAGCTTCCGTAGACCAGCGAAGGGAGTGAGGAGACCTCTTTGAGCAATTGCGGAGCCGTCCATCGAGCATTGAACCACTCTCCGGTCGCGTTGATCCCAGGAGTCAAGCTGGCTCGGTCCAACTGGGACCACGGTTCGACGGTAGTTTCGACCCAACGGCCCGCTTGTCGCAAGATTTCTTGAACGTTGGCCATGGGATTCAACTCATTGAGCCCAAGCTTTTGTGCAGCTTCTTTGATCGCGTTGGTCAGCGCTGGCTGATTCACTAACTGCGTGAACTGCTTGATAGCTTCGCTAGGAGAGAAGCCTTTGAAGGGGCCTCGGAAGGGCGGAATGGGGGGGAACGGCATTACAGATCAACCTCTTCCCGTCAGACGCCATCGGCTTCGGAACAGCCAGGAGGTGACTGCAAGCAACATGCCGGTCGCGACAAGGGTAATTCCAAAGTAACTGAAAACCAACGGCCACGAGCCGATCTTGGCCCTGGCGGTAGAAACCCCAGACTGCACGGAGGTCATCGGAACGCTGTCCGACGCCATGAGCGGGCTGGTGATTCCAAAATAGCGGAGATGTTCGACATCGCTATCACTCTGAGCAAAGTTCCACACTAGGAAATAGATCGCCAGTGGCAAGCAGTAGAGGACCAGGAGTGTGATGTAACACGCCATCAGGGAGGTGCTGGTGCGTCGCACCAAAGTCGAGATGAAGAGTGAAAGGACCGAGTTGAACAAGGAGGCAACGATGCAAATTGCAAAAAACGCAAGCATCGCTTTCCAGTTGCGAGATAGCTCTGGGCTGATGCATCCGAGCACCATGGGAAACATTAGGAACGCGGTCAAGACAAAGGAGACGCGAAATCCCGAGATGAGCTTGCCCCACATGATTTGCCACGTGGATATGGTGGTCGTCAAAAGCAGATCCAATGTTTGGCGTTCTCGTTCGCCGGTAATGCTTCCCGCAGTAAACACAGGAGCGGTGAGAAGGTTGAATACGAGAACGTAGCCGACGTAGTACGAAGCTAAATTGGGAAACCAAAAAAGGAGTACAGCCATAAGTGGGATCGCCAGGACCATGCTCAACTGGATCACCAACCTCAGCATCAACGTCCCTTGGCTGAAGAGTTCCGCATGCATCTCCTTGTCATAGATAGGGTTGGCCGCATCGTCCATCAGAGTTTTTCTGCGAGGTGGAGCGAACAGGTTGTCGGGGAACTGGTCCCGTTGGATCACCAAGCCGACAGCTTCCCTTTGTTCTTTGTCCAAATCGATGACTTCGTTTCCTTGGCTCCCCACGTCGGGCGGATAGAGTAACCTCCGTGCGGTCACCGACAGTAGTAGCGAGCCGAACACGGTGCACAGGATGGGGACGGCGGTGGTGGTGAGGATCAATCTCAAGTCACCGCGGCTCGAGAGTCCTAGCCATGCAAAGACTCCGATGATCAAGATGGGCAAGATGAAGACGTAACTCACAACAAGTGAGGAGGAGGTGCGTTTGAAATAGCTCGAACAAAAGATACTGATCGAACCAAAAAGGAAGATGGCGAAAACGAGTCCCATGTATGCAGCTAGGAGCTCGTAAATGGATACGCCCCCCAATGGCAAGCAGAGCATGATGATGGGAAGCGAGCCGATGATAAGGACTACGAGGTGGGTCAGAGCGGCGATGAGTTTGCCTGAGACGATGACCCAAGGTCGCAACGGACTGGCCAGTAGCATCTCGTAGGTCTTCCGCTCTTTCTCGCCGGTGATCGAACCCGCGGTGAAGCTTGGGGCCATCAGCGATGCGATCGCGAATTGGCCGACGAAAAAGAAATCGACCAGTCGCTGGGCAGAAGCCGATTCGCGGGACAAATCGATCCTGACGTCGCGAGGGTAGGCGATCAGAATCACCGCTGCGAGAGCAATTTGGTAGACCAACATCAGTACGAACGCGCGAGGCGCACGCAGATTGGTCAATAGTTCGCGTTGAAGTACGGGATTGTCGACGAGGAGCATGGCTCTTGTAGTTTATCCCAAATGGAATTTTTTGTTACGCGACCAGCATCCTCACCCAACCCAGAATCTCCACAAAAACCTGTGGTGATTGTCGATTACTTGGAAACCCATTCCACAGGCTGAGGCTCGATTTCCGGTGTGTAGGGAGAGCCGCAGTCTTTGCGGCCGCTGCCTTCGAGCCGACTGATGACTCGTACGGTCATGTCGTGATCGCAAGCGATTTGGCAGCCGAGGCGAACGCCTGAGACACCGCGGGCTTCCAGGATCGCTTTTTCGGCAGCGGTGATTTGCTCAGGTTCACCGGCGAGGAACTCGACACGGCAGGTTGTGCATCGAGCTTTTCCGCCACACGCGTGAAGCTGGTCGGTGCCGGCTTCTTCGCGGAGGGCTGCGATCAGCCGTTTGCCTTGGGGGACATCGAAGACGCCGATTCCGTCAACAGTTAGTTTAGGCACAATGATTTTCCTTGGGGGTCGCAGTGGTTGGTTTCGGAGGAGTTCGTGTTGCTACCCCTTGCGGGCTTAGCTGGATTAGCTGGATTAGCTGGATTAGCTGGATTAGCTGGATCGGACTGGCGGTTTACTCATTTATTGGCCACAGCCGCTCTGGCTACAGCAACTTTGATCCGCCTTTGGTTGGCCAGTGCTTTCGCAACTGGGTTTTTCGGAACAGTCAGTTTTTTCCGAGCATGACGTGGAGCAAGAGTCGGGCAGTGAGGCTTGGCCGGTGATCTCGAATCCCATGTCTTGGATCATCCTATAATCTTCCGAAGGTGCTTGACCTTGGGTGGTCAAATAATCTCCTACGAAGATGCTGTTGGCGATGTAGAGTCCGAAGGGTTGCAAGGAACCGAGGTGGCGTTCGCGTCCCCCGGCGATGCGAAGTTCGCTTTGGGGGTTCACAAAGCGGAACATGGCTAGAGCTCGAAGGCAATCTCGGGGGGTTAAGTATTCCTTTTGCTGCATGGGTGTTCCATCGATCGCATGCAGGAAGTTGAGCGGGATGGATTCCACGTTGAGTTCTTGGAGCGAGAAGGCCATTTCGACGATGTCGCGTTGGCTTTCACCCATCCCGATGATCCCGCCGCTGCAGAGTTGCAAACCCGCCTTTCGGACGTTTTTGAGAGTTTCCACTCGATCGTCGAAGGTATGGGTGGTGCATATTTCTTCGTAGTATTCGCGGCTCGTATTGAGGTTGTGGTTGACTTTGTCGACCCCTGCCGCGGCCAGCCTCATGGCTTGGGATTCATTGAGCAGCCCGAGGCACGCGCAAATATTCAATCCGTACTTTTGCTTGATTTCGGGCACGATCGTCTCGATGGCCTTGATTTCGCGTTCGTTGGGGGCGCGGCCGCTGATAACGATGCAATAGGTCTTGCTTTGGCGTTCCGCGGCGATTCGGGCGCCGTCGAGGAGTTTGTCCCTACTGAGGATGGAGTACTTAGGGATCGGGGCATCGGAGATCTTCGATTGGCTGCAGTAGTGGCAGTCCTCGGGGCAGAGTCCGCTTTTCGCGTTCATCAAAAAATAGAGTTGAACCGTCTTTCCAAAATGCTTGCGACGGATTCGGAACGCGGCTGAGATCACATCCATCAGTTCGTCGTCGGACGACTGAAGGATCTCGAGGGCTTGTTCGCGGGAAACGACTCGGCCCTGCAAAACATCGTCCGCCCAGGCGTGCCAGCGAGTTCGCTCGCATGGCTCGACGTTGGATGCGGATTGGCCGCAAGTCTTCGGTTGGGCTTGGGAACTGCCAGCGGATAATTCCGGAGCGAGCATAGTGCGTTGAAGTGATTCTAAGAAAGTTTGGAGTGGAGGCTGAAGGCTGGATTCGGAAACCGACTCAATCGCCCTTCGGACCGGGTTGTTCCTATCGAAGCGGTGATGCGGTGTTGCGGTGTTGCGGTGTTGCGGTGATGCGGTGTTGCGGTGTTAATCGGAGTTGCAGCGTGAACCTGCCGCTCGGGCCGCATCAGCGGTTCGGGCCGAATCAATAGAACGGATTGTAAGGCAAAACGCCACTTCGGACAGAGCATCGCGTACTCGGCACATCCGCTACAGGCTGGTTCGTGCCAGATTTCTTGAGAAATGCATTCATTTCCCGCCGATCCAATCGTGTCCCAGTGTCTCTTCGATCGACCACCCTCGCATGGCTCTCTGGTTTTAAGTCGGGGGAAGTCGGTCGGAGAGATGCTGGGAAGCAACCGGCAACAACCCTTTTTTATTTCCCTCTCGCACGTGAGAAAGACCCTTCGATGGTTCATCCTCGATCGTTTCTCGATGAGGTGGAGGATCCACGAGACGATGAGGCCACTTTGGCTTCCGGTCGTCGACGTCGCAAGGATGGCGACCAGTTACAGTCCCCTCTCGAAACGTATTTGCGAGAGATCAACGAAACCAAACTGCTAACGGCCGAGGACGAGCGCATGCTCGCTCGGCAGATTGCGATGGGGGACGTGCAGGCTCGTGACCGTATGGTTCGAGCCAACCTGCGTTTGGTAGTGAATATAGCCCGAAGTTACGTTGGCAAAGGGCTGGCTCTTCAAGATTTGATCGAGGAGGGGAACTTGGGGTTGCTCCGGGCCGTGGAGGGATTTGATCCCGAGATGGGAACTCGGTTCAGCACCTACGCGAGTTATTGGATCAAGCAATCGATCAAACGGGCTCTGATCAACTCCGCGAAGACGATTCGAATTCCAGCCTACATGGTGGAGTTGCTGAGCAAGTGGCGACGGGCAACGGCGAGGCTGAGCGATGAGCTAGGGCGGATGCCGACCCAGGAAGAGATCGCACGGATCTTGGGACTGCCCAAGAAGAAGCTGCCGATCATCAAAAAGGCGATTCAGATTTACAACGCCACTCCGCAAAGCGATCAGTCCGATCAAGGCTGGTCGCTGGGTGAAATGGTGATGGATGAGAGGCTCAAAAGTCCCGACGAAGAGTTGCTTGATCACGATGTGATGAAGACAGCTCTCGAGTTGCTCGGAACCCTTGACGCCCGCGAGTCGACAGTTCTGAAAATGCGGTTTGGTCTCGGGGACACCGCTCCCCACACGCTCAAGGAAATCGGAGCCCAGCTCGGATTGACTCGGGAGCGAGTGCGTCAAATCGAGACCGAAGCGTTGGCTCGCCTGCAACATGCCTTGAAAGATCCGAAAGAACGGATGGGCCTGGCGTAGCGGTGGGGCGTTGGCGCCCTGCCATCGAAGCGAGGGTGACTTTTTAAACCATGCAAAAGAGGCCTTGGGGACCCCCCAAGGCCTCTTTTCATTTTTCATTTTTCATTTTTCATTTTTCGCCTTTCGCCTTTCGCCTGTCGCCTGTCGCCTGTCGCCAGATCGTATGGTTTTTAGATGGGATGGTTTTTCGCTGGGTGTGGCTCCTTTTGAGCCGATTTTCGGGGCGGGGATTTCCGTTGGAAATTCGAACTCGGGCGTAGACTTTCCGTTGGACAACGGCATACCATTGCACCGAGCCCTCAGGGGCGTGCTAATACGAGAATGACTCTCGGTGCAATTTGGTTAAAATCGGAGGCAGCTGAAACTGTCCTCTAGCCATCCGATTGCTTTAAGAATGAATACCGCACCCGATCCTCGGTCGTCCCTTGCCGCGTTCGCTTCGGACCCAGTTGTTCAATCGGTTTTAGGAGTCTTGGTATTGCTAATCGTCAGCGCGATCGCCGTGTACTACTTGGCAAAGTTGCGCGATTCCAACACCGAAACCCAGCAACTCGATGAATTGCTACGAAAGAATTTCGAAGAAATGCGCAGTGAGGGTGACATCAACGAACAGGAATTCCGAAAGATTAAGGCGTTGCTTCGCGAGGGGAATAATCGCCCGTCTCCGGCAGCAACGGAAAAGGAATCAGCGCCTCGATCGACGGAGTCTGTGGAGTTACCTGACAAGGAAACTACTTGACGATATCACCGGAGCTTTCCGATGCCGAGTGTATAGTGGGTCCTTGCTGACGTGGGATCCGCAAAAAATTGCACAACGCATCGGGAAAGATCAAGCATCCGGAAAGATGTGTTAGACTTCGTACAGAAGATCAGAACGCTTTGGCCTGGGAGGCCTTGGTCGCTCGAAGCGACGAAACAACAACCCATCGGCTCGAACCAGTGGTCACGGATGCCCGGTTTGCATAAGACGGCAATGGTAACGCATTGCAGGCTTGGTGCTGACGATCGAGCTCCATCACGTGAACCAATCTGATCCAACCGTACCCTCCAGTCCTATCGGAGGTACGGGGGGAACTACTAGTTAAGGAGTCGAGAATGCCTTCAGGTAAGGATGTCATGGCCGGTCGTCGGACTGGCAGCGGTAGCACAACGAAAAAGAACGCCTTCTGTTCGTTCTGTCGCAAAAGCTACCGCGATGTAGGGCCACTGGTCGAAGGGCCAGGCGATGTCTACATCTGTGGTGAATGCATCGAGCTCTGCTCGTCGATTCTCGACCAAGAGCAACGGCGGCGTGGCCCGACCAAGAAACTCTTCAATGAGATCCCCGCTCCTCGCGAAATAGTCTCCCACCTCGATCAGTATGTGATCGGCCAAATCCAAACCAAGCGGGCGTTGGCGGTTGCAGTGCACAACCACTACAAGCGACTCAGCGCGGACTGGGAAGGCTCCGACATTGAAATCGAAAAGTCGAACATCCTTTTAGTCGGTCCAACAGGTAGCGGCAAAACGTTGATGGCTCGCACATTGGCTAAGATGCTCAACGTTCCATTTGCGATCGGTGATGCAACCACGCTGACCGAAGCTGGATACGTAGGCGAGGACGTCGAGAATCTGCTCCTCAAACTCCTGCATGCTGCCGATTTTGACATCGAAGCTGCCCAGCGAGGGATTCTTTACATCGATGAAATCGACAAGATCGGCAAGACGAGCCAAAACGTCTCGATCACCCGCGATGTCTCCGGTGAAGGCGTCCAGCAAGCGTTGCTGAAGATGCTCGAAGGGACCGTTGCCAACGTGCCACCACAAGGCGGACGCAAGCACCCTGAGCAGCAGTACATCCAAATGGATACCACCAACATCCTTTTCATCTGCGGTGGGACCTTTGTCGGTGTCGAAGAGATCATCAGCAAGCGGCTTGGAAAGAAGTCTCTGGGCTTCGGTCCTGGAGCAACCGTCCGCGAAGAAAAGGACGTCGCCCAACTTCTTTCCCATATCCATTCCGACGACATCCTCGAGTTCGGGATGATCCCAGAGTTGATCGGTCGCCTCCCCGTCGTGACCGCTCTCGCTCCGCTCGACGTCCCAGGCTTGATCAAAGTTCTCACCGAGCCAAAGAACGCCTTGGTCAAACAGTACCAAGCTCTCTTCGGGATGGAAAACTGCGAACTGCATTTCTCCGAAGCCGCTCTCGGCTACATTGCCAACAAAGCGCATAGCAAGAGCGTAGGTGCACGCGGACTCCGCAGTATCGTCGAAGAAATCATGATGGACGTCATGTTCGAACTCCCCGAACAAGAAGAAGGGACTTCCTACACCATCGATATCGACGCCACCGATGGCAAAATCCGGCCATTCAAAACTGTTCCCAAACGCAAAGAGAGCGCGTAATCTAGGTCATTCCCTTGCTGCCATCACATCCCCTTACGGGGGCAGGATGGTGCAGGACAAAACCTGATTACTCATCTGAAATTGCCCCCAAAAACAGGACTTAATGCCGCGGTGCTTAAGTCCTGTTTTTTTATAGAACAAGAATAGAACGCGTTGCAATTCGTCAGTGCTTCACTAATCTAGTGGTCGTGAAGGGCGGGCTCAATCGTCGCCAAGCTTCGAAGGCTTGGCGGATTTGGAGCATTGCAAACTTGTTCAGCGTTTCGAGAAAAATCTGGTTCCTCTTTGGGACACAAAAAGGAGTAGCGATCACGCTGCTGCTCAGCTTTTGCTGCGCGCTACTTCCAGTCCCATCTGGAGGCCAGATTGAAAACTCCCGCTCTCTTCTGCGTTCAAAGGCATGTTCGGAGCCTTTTCCGTGTCAGAATTGCCGTTGTGGATGCAGTTCCGCGGAACAATGCTGGACGAGTTGCTGCTGCTACTCGCTTCGTGAACGATTGGCATGGGCAAAGAAAAACAAAGTTGCCCCACCCGCATTCGTTGCATATCTGGTGGAGCTTGATCCTGAACTGGGGTCTGAAGGTTCCAAGAATCGATCGATTCCCAGCAAACCCACGTCGATTACGGAACAACTGCGACGAGCCGATTGTTGCCACAGTTTCAAGAAGACATGCTGCAATAAGAGCAAAGGAACGAGCAATGCGAAGGTCCGTAGCTCCAAGAATGTGATTCGTATTCTCGCGTTAAAGTGTCAAGGAAGAGTTTCTCTTTACTCAATGCTCCCATGGTTTAACTTCGAGTGGGATGGGCGACGCGATTGGATGGAGAGCGTCGCGGCACCTTCCTGGGTGATAGCTCCCGACGACTGGGAGTGGATGGTGTATCCCCCCGATACTCCTCCTCCTAAAAACGCATAAGTACCATCGGAGCAATTGCTCTGGCGCTCTCTCACGCAAAGCTAAGGCGATGCCTACTCGAGGTTGCACAAACCTACTTGATGCATCGCTCCGAGGCTGTTTCATGTGCGACGGTGCATTATCTGACGTTTGGCTCAACGAGTACCCCGCGAACTGCAATGCGTTCGCAGGTGAATCGCTGATGCTCGCTACCCATCGCTCCTCACCGAATAGAATCGATTCGGGATGGCGCACTTGCACGGCTTTCCACCCGCCCTTCACAAGTGGGTCGTTTTTCCGTTCCAAGTGCGCCATTCTGAGTCGACCAAAGCGGTGATGGAATCTGCTGCTCGGCGCGGTAACAGCACGCTCGCCTCGACACGCTCGCCTCGACGGGGCAAACGATGGGGCTATTAATTCTTCCATTACCATCAAACAAATCATTCGATCTTCAATGACTCTCCAAATTGCTTTTTCTGCTTCGTTTGGTTCAGGCATCGATGCACTGCCAAGGCCGTATTCTCGAGCGATCGAGAGAACGAATTTACGGTCTTCGAAACGGTTGATTGCATCAACGCCGCGTATCGCGTTCACTCTGGTGGAACTGCTCGTCGTGGTTGCCATTATCGGTATTCTTGTAGGTTTGCTTCTACCTGCGGTCCAAGCTGCTCGGGAGGCGGCTAGGAGGATGCAATGCAGCAACAACACCAGGCAGTTGAGCTTGGCCATGATGAACTATGAGTCGGCATTCAAACGATTCCCGATGGGTGGAGGAGTTGACAGCGATTTCTCCGTCCAAGCTCGACTGCTGCCTTATCTCGAGCAAACGAACATCCATAATCTGCTTGATTATGGCCAGATTGCGTGGCGGGGACCATTCAATGCCAAGGTGCCGAATCCAAAATTCATTGCCGCCTTTGCGATGCCTATCGCGACGTTTTTATGTCCGAGCGATCCCGCGCCGAGCGTGCAGCAAGTGATTGTGAATGAAACCACCTACAATTACGGCGGCTTGAATTATTTGATCAGCTATGGCAGTGCGACAGGCACCAATAACGATCTGCGATGGAATACAGATGGTATTGTGTTTCAATTCTCGCAGCGAAGATTTCGTGATATCCAGGATGGTACATCGCAGACTGTGATGCTCAGCGAGTCAGTGCGGAGCGTAGGAGACGATATTACGTTGCCTGCTGGCAAGACACCTCGTTTTCCCTATCAGTACACCCTCAACGGTTCGGGTGGATTAAGTTCTGGATTGAATGCGACGCCTGGGCTCAAAACGACAGGTTCGCCGTGGAGTTCTTTTGCAGATGCGAGCGGAATGGTTTCCAATCCTACGCTTGAAACGGTTTGGGGAGGGTTTACTGGTTGGCGCGGTGGTTCAAGCCCGGCCCTTCGAGGTCGGGGAATATGCTGGGGATTCAGCGGCGCGATCAACTCCTTGACCAACGGCTATCTTTCTCCCAATAGTCGCATTCCGGACGTGGTGACTCACTTTACAGGTTACTTTGGTCCACGAAGCTATCACGGCAGTGGCGTTAATCTAGGGTTTGCAGATGGTTCGGTTCAGTACATCAGCAACAGCATCGATACGTCGATCCTCCGAGCTCTGCACTCGGTAAACGGTGGCGAAGTCATTCGAGATTTCGAATAGTCAACGATCGCAATCCACCCGGCGTTGCCGCTGGGTTGTTTGTTGACTGGGTTGTTTGTTGACTGGGTTGCTTGTTGGCTAGTGGACTTAGTTGATGGCCCTTGGATATTCAATATGGGAAGTGTTCTTATGAGCGAGTTGCGTTTCGTGGTTGCCCTTGCGATGGTGATCGGTATTTCTGGGGGTATGTTTGCAGAGACCCCATCGGAACTCTACCAGCGACGTGTCGTTCCTCTGCTGCGATCGCCGGAGGGGAGCAGTTGTTCGGCATGCCACATGCAAGGAATGAAGCTCAGTGACTTCATGAACGTAGATCCGAGGGCGTCCTTTGCGTCGTTGCGAGCCCGTGGTTGGATCAATACAGAGTCACCTGGTGAATCCAAGTTGTTGGAGTTTATCGCGAAGACAAACGCGACCTCCGATCCGATCCACGAGCGGGTTCGGCGTGCGGAGTTGGATGCGATCGGAGAGTGGATAAGATCAGCATGCCAGGACCCTGAATCCTTGAACACACAACTTCCGGAACTGCGGGACCTCACGCTCGATGAGGCCTTGATACGGCATGCTCGCAAGGATCAGGTGCTCGGTCGGTTCGTCGACGTCATTTGGTCTCAATTGGAACGCTGCGCGAACTGCCATTCACCTGATAGGAATGCCAAACAAGTTGAAAAGAACGGTGCGTCGATGAGCTGGATTGTTCCGAAGTCACCGGGCGAAACGTTGCAGCTTTTGGAGAATCGAAAACTTATTGATCTCGCTGAACCCGGAAGCAGTTTGATCCGTGCCAAAGCGTTGGGGCATGAAGACCATGGGGGAGGAGTCAAATTCCCAGAGGATGGTCACACGGACCGGCAGTGGTCGAAGTTTATCGAGGATTACGCAGCGATCAAAAACCGGAGGTATGCCTCTTCCGATCAGATTCCTTCGATGGATTCGATTGCGACATGGCGGACCGGTCTGCATTTGAAGATCCAGGGATTATCGCAGGTTCCTTCGGGGCAATTCGGAGTGGTGGCTATGCACCGAATCCACCGTAGCGATGAAGGCCGCCAAATGGAAATGGTCGATCCTAAACCGGTTGCATTTGGCGAGGGACGCGTCAGCAACGACGGCACATCATGGGGGACTACCCTATGCTTGCTGTTGTCGGACGGCGAGGATCGTACGGATTCCGGGACCGATGAGGTTACTGGCAGAGAGGATGGCTCGTTGGATTGGCGAGATTTACTCACCGATGGCAAATACCAACTGCGTTGGGTATTGGTGGACGATCCGAGCAAGTCACTGGAGGAGATACTCAAACTCGCGCCGGACTCATTTATCGATATCGACGGGCTTTGGGCTCCAGGGCACGCAACTGCAAAGAGTTTTCGATACACGGATTTTCAGCGATGGAAATCGCAACGCCGCTCGACAGGTCCGTGATCGGAACGCTAGGAGCCTCCGGCACAAATTGGCCTTCGGTTCGCGTTGAGATCGGCTCTGGTATTACGAGTAGAGCTGAATCGCTTTGACGATGGCGTCGATTTCATTGGGGACGGCGATGGCTCGGTTGGCAAAAGAGGCTCGCGAAACACCGCGGCTTCCTAGGACATCGTTGAACTTTTCCTGGTCGGTGGTGTGATAAGCCACCGTAGCGGTGGGGTCTTTGAGCTGATGGCCGGTCAAGATACAAACGACGCGATCGTCCATGCCGATGACTCCTTGCTGACGCAAAAGTTTGGCTCCAGCGACGCTTGCCGCGCTCGCAGGTTCGCACCCGATTCCCCCTGCGCCCACTTGGGCTTTCGCATCGAGGATTTCTTGGTCGGAGACTTTGCGGACAACGCCATCGCAAACATCGAGTGCGCGGAGGCATTTTTTAAGATTGACAGGGCGATTGATCTCGATGGCGCTGGCGATGGTGTCTGCTTTGATTTTGCCTCGATCGAGTTCGTCGTAGTACCAGCAAGCGGTTTCCATGCGCGGCCGACCGCGGTTCCATTTAAGGTTGCGTTGGTTGTAAAGCACGTCGAGTGTGTCGGCTCCGGCCGCGTTGATGACAGCGAGACGAGGAACACGATCGATCAATCCGAGTTCACGAAGCTCAAGGAATGCTTTACCAAAAGCGCTGCTATTTCCAAGGTTCCCCCCTGGGACGACGATCCAATCGGGGACTTCCCATCGCAATGCTTCCAGCACTCGGTACATCACCGTCTTTTGGCCTTCGAGCCGGAATGGGTTCACGCTATTGACCAGATAGATCCCTAGCTCTCTGGACACTTCTTGGACGCGAGCCATGGCATCATCGAAGTCCCCTGCGATTTGGACGGTCAACGCGCCATACTCGAGGGCTTGGGAAAGTTTCCCGTACGAGATTTTGCCGCTGCCGATAAAAATCACGGCCTTCATCAGTTGTGTCACCGCGCAGTACATGGCGAGCGAGGCGCTGGTATTTCCGGTCGAGGCACAGGCTGCCCGTTTCGCCCCGATCATGTGTGCGTGGGTGAACGCGGCACACATGCCATTGTCTTTGAACGAACCCGACGGGTTCATCCCCTCGTATTGCAGGTAGAGTTGACCTGGGCGAATCCCGACATAACGAGCCACGCTGTCTGCTTGTTGGAGCAGCGTTTGGCCTTCGCCGACCGTGATAACACGGTTTTGGGGAGCGTAGGGAAGCAGTTCATGGAATCGCCAAACGCCGGAGAATCGAAGCGGCTCAAAGCGTCGCGACCACATTGCCTCGAAATCCGAAAGCCGTTTGGGGACGGGTAAGCGGTCCCAATCGTAAACGACGTCCAATAGATCACCGCAGGCTCTGCAGCGAGTCAGAACTTCGTCGACGCTGTAGGTCGCAGCGCAGTCCACATTGAGGCAGCGCTGGTGAGCGGTATCGGTTTTTGCGGTGGTAGGTGCGGTCAAGGTACTAGCCATGGTCGAGAACCATAGGTCGTGTCGGCGGCTCGAGGGGGGGGCCATTCGAAAGCCCCCTCAGTTTATACCATCCGCGGAAGAGTCTAACGGCAAAACCGGTACAGCCGGAATAAACCAGCTGTCGATAGGACCCGTGACAACGGCCTGCGTTCGCGGTTTCCGCGAACTTTACGGCGGTTTTCTAGGTCACTGTTTGGCGTGACACTTTACTTGTTCTGGATTAGAATACCTGCCGACGGGATTAGAAAACGTTTTGGTAGGTGAAAGGTTGCTCGAGACGCAGGGCGTTCTTTAGCCCGCGCCGATTCGCCCTGACCTAGTCCCACCCGGCCCGATCCCTTGCATTACCCTTTTTCCCCAATGAGCCTTTCCGAATGACCATCGTAGGAAACGATTCTGTCACCATCACCACGAATCCTAAGACGGTTGCGGATAGTATCGAATCAGCCAAAATCGCAGCGAGAATCGCAGCGGAAAACAAAGGGCAGGACATCGTCGTGCTCGATTTGTCCCGCCAAACCAGCATTTTTGACTGTTTCGTGATCGCCACTGGAACCAGTCGTCGGCAGCTGCACGCGATCGCGGAGGAAATCCATCGCGAGCTCAAAAAACGGGGTGAAGTCCGTCTCTCGATGTCTGGCTACGATGAAAGCCATTGGATTGCCATCGATTACGGCGGAATCATCATCCACCTCTTCGACGAGGAAAATCGCAAGTTTTACGATCTGGAAGGGTTGTGGGCGGATGGTGCCCGGGTCGATTTGGCCGAGGTGCTCAAGAACACTGGGGCACGGATCAGCACGATCGAATCCGTTGGTCCTTAATCGGTTAAAGCGAGCGGTTATCCGTTCGCCGGCGATTCTCGAATAGGCCACACCTTCTAAGGTGTTTTCGCAGCAGTATTGGCCGGATCCGATGTGCTGATAGAATGGTTGCTGGCTGAGGGGGAGCCACTCAGGCTCCCCGCAATACCGAGGGAGTAGAGTCATGTCGATTTCAGTGGAATACCTTCTTTGGGTCCTGCCGGTGCTTGCGGCAGTCTCGCTGGTTATGGCAGCAACCCGGCACGAACGAACCGATCTGATTCTCAAACAATCCTGGAGCACTGCCATTTGGGCCGTTAGCTTTTTGGGAATTGTTGCCGCCGTGATCGGATTGGCGATATGGTGGATCGGTTGATCGCGTTTGAGGGTGCCCCCTCCCGACACTTCAACGAAGTGTGACTACGGGCACGATTGCGGCGACTACTGGATACTCAAAACGGAGAAATTGCTATGCCCTTGTACGAGTACCGATGCGACGATTGCAACAATGAGGCGGAACTCCTCGTGAAGAACTTGGAATCCAAACCGGAATGCCCCAAGTGCGGATCCCAACATATGTCGAAGCTTTTGAGCGTGATCGGGACACCTGTTATCGGCGATTCGCCATCGAGGGGTTCCCGTTCCGAGGGGGAAACCTGTGGTCGATCGCAATGCGCTCGCGGTTGCATGTTCGGCAACTGAGGAACGCATGGCTGGCAATTCATCATAGGTCCTATCATGCGAAACAAGGATAGTCTCTTAAGCGATGTGCATGCTGGTGGGTTCGTCGGACCTTCTGCCGCTTGGAACTGGTTTTGGGTGATGTTGCTCGTCTTGCCATTGGTCGGTTGCCGAGGATGCAATAGCGATCCTGCGACAGAAGCGAGCAAGGCGGAAGAGGCAAAGAAGAAAAAGCAACGTTTGGCCGCTGATGAGATGCGCGCGCTACCCTTTGCCGGGGACTCGGTCGGTAACTTTCTCAAGCTGGGGCATTGGTACCAACTGCGGCATAAACTCAAAGCCAATTTCAGCGACGAATCGTTGACTGCAGGCGTGTCGGTGGTCGATCGCGAAGGCACACCGATCGGGTTTCAACCGGGTTATTCTCCGTACCAAATTCGCAGGAATGTGGCGCTCGCAGTCGGTCAGGAAAAAACGATCGAGATGAGGATACTGCAACCCATGCTGAAGCCTATGAATGAAGGGCTTCCGGGTGAGCCGAGCAAACCACCCATTTCTTCGCTCCTTGCGAGTTACAGCCTCCGTGGAATCGGCACACCGGTCTTGGAAGAAACTTTTCCGAACAAGTACTTGGAGGGGTATCAGTACAATTTCGTGGTGCTCAGTCGCGAACCGTCTCGCCATACGTTTTGGAGGGGACTCGACTGCATCATCTGGCCACGTAACGACGATCTGCAGCAATTACGTATTTCCCCTCATCGCATCGTGGATATTTCCGAGTCGGAGGTGGCAGGCCATTTCCCAAACCAGTTGGCGACCATGACGTCGATCTCACACATCGTAATCAACGATTTATCGCCAAGTCTGATGAGCGAGCAGCAGCAGATCGCGATTCAGGATTGGTTGCGATTCGGCGGAACACTAGTCATCAATGGACCCGAGGCTATCACAGCCGTCGAATCGACCTTCTTGAAGGAAATAACGCCGCTGCGAGGAACGGCAGACTCGGCGTTGTCAGAAGATGTGATCGCAGGCCTTGATCGAGATTGGAGCATTCGGTTTGCCGGTGGTGATAAAATTGCATTCAAAACGAGCAAGAGTGTGCCTTGCTTGACTGGCGAGTTGGTTGAGGGCGCGAGCTGGGTTCCAAGCTTGGAAGGACTGATTGCAGAGCGGTTGGTCGGTCAAGGCCGCGTGGTGATGACGACGTTCCCGATGTCCGATGCCGCCTTTTTGAATTGGCCCTCGTATAGCTCCATGATCCATAATGGGGTTTTGCGTAAACCGCATCGGCATCCCACGCTGGGGGCAGAGGCAACGACGCAGTATGCGGACGAATATATGGGGACCGAGTTGAACCCGTATCACACGACGCGATTGCGGTTGTGGGCCAGGGATTTCGACAGCTCCATGATGCGTTCTGAGTCGGATGTGAAGAGTTCGGCATCGACGGAAGTAGAAGCGAAATTTCCCGCCGGCAAAACGACGAGTTTAGGAGCATGGAACCCGTCGTCGCGTGTCATCGAGAACTCCTTACTGTGCCTGCGTGAATCCTCTGGTATCACCGTCCCTCAAATCAGCACCATTGTACGTTTGCTGGCATGGTATTTGGTCGTTCTGGTACCCGCCAACTGGTTGGTATTTCGACTGATTGGAAAAGTAGAGTTGGCGTGGGTTGCGGCGCCGATCATCGCATTGGTGGGTGCAGCCGTCGTGGCTCGGAGCGTGCAACTCGACGTCGGTTTTTCCCGTAGTCAAACAACCTACGGATTTTTGGAATGCCATAACGAATACCCTCGAGGGTTACTCTCGAGTTACAACTCCCTTTACACCTCGTTGTCTACCAACTACCAAGCCGTCTTCAAAAAGGGAGATGGATTGGTTGTGCCGATCCCCAGAGTTAGTAACCGAAAAGGGAGTGACGAGACCGCCTATGTGGAATCTTGGCTCGCCGATGAACGAGGAACTGGCCTGCAGCGGTTTCCGGTTTTGTCCAACTCCACCGGAGTTTTGCAATCCGAAGAGATGGTCGACTTTGGTGGCCCGCTGGCATGGAAGCTCGATGAAACGCGGGGAGTCTTTGAGGGGATTAACAAGATCGGTTTTGCGGTTCGAGAGATCGGCATTCTAGGGATTACCAAGGATGGCAGATTCATGACCGGTTGGGCCGGGACATCTGAAGACGGTGAAAAAGTTCAAGGGCGATTGGAACCGCTTGCAGAAGGTGGGATTCGTTGGCGTTCTGAGTGGGATGAGAATCCGTTGACCGCGATGCCGAAGACGATCCGAGTGGAGGACGGACTCATGTGGACGGAACAATTGGACCAAGGGGTGTATTTAGGGCCGATGCTCCATGATTTCGCACAACGCTATCCACTCAAACGCGGCGAATGGATCGCCATCGGCTGGACCGACCAAGACCTCTCCGGGCTAGAGATTTCTCCAACCACGGTGCAAAAGAAGTCGAAAACGCTCGTACTGATGCATATCCACGCAGGGGAACTAGGTGATGTTCGGCCTGACACACGGATTTTTGCGACGTCAAAAGTCGAAGTGGAAACGGAATAATTCGTCGCAGCAGGCCTTTAGGCTCGTTCGAGCTTTGGCCGGTTATGCTCAACGACAAAGGAAGCTCGGGTTTGGATGGGAGCTCCTGGTTTGTCGACAAAAGGAACCGTTTGGTAGTCAGTCTTCCAATGTGTCGCGGTGACTTCACATCGAACATACCCGCGTTCCCCGTTGTGGTATTTAACAAATGGGTTCTCGCTCAATAAGGCGTTCAGTTCCTTGGGTTGATCGTAGCCATTGCCCCCCGATGAGATCGAGGTTCCGACGAACTCAGTTGCCACAGGTGGGCTGTCAAAGTCGTCGAAATCGACTTTGAGTTCGTTGGCCCAATTGGTATGGATGTCACCTGTAAGGACCACGGTATTGGCCCGCTCCAGCTCGCTGATTTCTCGGAGCAGTCGTTTTCGGGCAATATCGTATCCCGACCATTGATCCATGCTGTATTCGCGAACCTCACCGGGAACACGATCGACGCGTGCGACCATGACCTGTTGACCCAGGATGTTCCATCGCGAATCGGATTTGCGCAGATTCGTCATGAGCCATTCCTCTTGCTGCTCGCCGAGCAGCGTCGCTTTCGGGTGGAAGACTTGGCCTTCGAGCGGTTTTCGACCGTCCCCGTTGGGTTGATCGGAACGGTACTGCCGGGTGTCGAGCATTGCGAAATTGGCCAATTGACCAAATGAGATGCTGCGATAGAGCAGCATGTCAGGGCCCTTGGGGATCGTGCTCGATCGCAACGGCATATTTTCGTAGTACGCTTGATAGGCGTTGACGCGTCGAAGCATGAACTCGCGTGGATCGACGTGCAACTCTTCCGAAATAAGATTGGCATAGTTGTTGTCGAACTCGTGGTCGTCCCATACGACAATCCACGGCGCGTGCTGATGGGCCTTGATCAGATGCTGGTCCGACTTATAAAGCCCATAGCGATTGCGGTAGTCCTGAAGCGAAACAATTTCGGGGCTGTTGTGCTGCCGTAGCTTGTTCCTCCCAGCGGGCCCTTCGTAGATGTAATCCCCGAGATGCAGAACCAAATCGAGTTCGTCCCGGACCATGTGCTCATAGGCGGTGTATAGACCTGCCTCGTAATGCTGGCACGATGCGAATGCGAATCGCAACCGGTCAGGGATCTCGCCGGCGGGTGGCATCGTACGCGTTCGACCGACGGGGCTTGTCGCGTCCCCAGCGTGGAATCGGTAGTAGTACCAACGGTCGGGAGATAACCCATCGACTTCAACGTGCACGGAGTGGTTTAGGGCGGGGGACGCGAGAGTTTTTCCTGTGCGAATGATTTGTTGCATCGATTCATCGGGGCTGAGTTCCCAGATCACCTCGATGGAGGAATCGGGCAAGCCTTCGCCGGTGACTGGCTCGGGGGCAAGCCTCGTCCATAGAACGACGCTATCGCTCGTTGGGTCGCCCGATGCAACTCCGAGTTGGAATGGATCTTTGGACCATGCGAAGCGGGTCTGTGGGATCCCCGATGCAACCTGGGCCACCCAAGGCAGTACCGCCAGCGAAGCTCCAGCGCTGAGGAAATCGCGGCGATGTTGGAGGAATTTGTTGGCGTTGGACCATGGATCGCGCGACATTGGGAAACCTTTCGGGAATGATCAGTTACAAGATTTTTTTGCGGGACTTGAACTAGATGGGACGGTCAGGACGGCTTATTTGTGCCGGAAATCCTTTTCTATCCTGGAAACAATATCCATGGAATGCGGATTTCCAAATCGCTGAAAACAGTGAATCCTCGGCGAGGAAATTATGAAGTGTGAATGGCTTGAACCTCGACCGACTCGCCGAAGTGGTCGGAAAATGCTTGACGAAGTTGATCGGCATCGATGTCACCACGGTATTCCATAACGTATCCCTTGGCGCATGGCGTAAAGAAGCTTTTTCCTTTCGGAGTTAGCGTCGGAAAACGCTCCGCTTCACTCAACTCTGGATGCATCGATTCGACCCGTTGCAATTCAATCGCCATCCAAATCCATCATCCCGCCGGTCGCCCCTTTCGAATACAATGCGGGGGTACCAAGGGATGCCCATGTGGCTGAGCTCGCGGCGCTCTAGCTAGGGTACTGGCTAATTGTACCTGCGATAGCGGTCGGTTGCACATGAATCGTCCCGATGACGCATGGGCTTTTCAATCGAAGGAACGAATGGTACATCCCAGTAAATCATTTCTAAACCGATACCGATAGACTCTATCGAAGGATCCGCAGATGAAATCGCAAGACGTTCTCAAGTCCACATTGAAGGTGACGACCATGGTCACCGATAGCTATGTCAATGATCTCACCGACGCTGAATTGCTGACCCGTCCTGGGGTTGGCTGCAATCATATCGCATGGCAACTCGGCCATTTGATCAGTTCTAATGCGCAGATCCTCAATTCCATCGCTCCTGGGACTGCACCCGAGTTGCCCAGCGGGTTCGCAGATCAACATAGCAAGGCGACTGCCGGAAGCGATGATCCCAAGGGGTTCTTGGCCAAGTCCGAGTACCAAGATTTGCTCAAGCGTGTTAACGACGCGGTGGTATCAGTGATCGATAGGATGTCCGAATCGGATTTGGATGCGCCAGGGCCCGAGCATTTTCGCGGCATGTTTCCCACGGTCGGTGACGTGATGGTGTTGCTGGCAACCCATGCCATGATGCATGTGGGGCAATGGGTTCCTGTGCGTAGAAGTTTGGGCAAGCCTGTAGTGATCTAACCGCTGCATAATCTATGCAGCTGCAGAGCGCGCGTTTGGTCACCAGCCGAGATGGTTTACCAACCGGGATGAACTACCAACCGACGGGCTGAGACCACCATTGTTTCCAGGTCCATCCCGGCGGAGGAATCAGCGGAAAAACCGTATACCAAGGTTGTTCGTCGAGCGATTTCGGCTTGGTATTGGAAACGCTGACTTGATTGGCTGCATTGGGATCACCGCCGTTTAGCAATGCAGGATTTCCTGGTGGTGGATTGGATTGATGCCTTGGGAATGGATTGAGCATGGACGGACGCGGTGCTCCGTTAGGATAGAAACGGGTTGGTGGAGTGTTGTTTGGGTCAAACGACGCCATGTACTCTCGTTGATGTTTTTCGACCCATGCCTTCGTTTTTGCCGTCTCGTCGCCCGGCCAAATGGTTGTGTTGGCATGCTTTAGACGCGACGAGGCGAGTTCGAAGTCCTCATGGGCAACGGCTGCGATGCTGAGGTTGGTCCACGCTGCGGTATTCCATGGATGCTGATCGGCTGCTTCCTGCCATTCCCGCTCGGCGTCTTCCCAACGTCCGAGCTTTGCATAAGCATTCCCTTTACGAACCTGAGTCGATCCGGGTGAGAACCACGGGAGTGAGATTGAAGCTTCGGTGGCGTGGGTGGTGGGAACGACCATTTCCCAAGACTTCCTGGCGCAGGCCGCGATGACTTTGAGATCGCCTGTTGGCTGAAACGCTAGATCGGGATACGTCCTTTCCGCATCCGTTCGATTCATTTCCACATTCTGTTCGAGAACTCGCTTTCCAGTTGCGGTTTCGTACAGAGACCATCGGACCGTCATCCGTTCAGGTGGAGATGGGCGCCGAAGGAATCGGTACCAAGGTTGCCCGGAGGCTCCTTTCTCTTCGGGTAGCTCAAGCTGATGCTGGACGATTTGACCGGAGAGAACGTAGTTGGCTCCGACTCGTCGCGCGGCTCCGAGCGTCGCCATCTCGCTCGGTTGACCATCGTAAGCTACCAATTGGATTCCGCCGCTACGAGCGAGCTGATCAGGGTACAAAACCGCCAGCTGCGGCATGCTCTGCGGCCGCGAAGCAACCATGGCTTGGTCCAGTTTTTCAGCGACTGGTAAGTCGCCACCTATCGGACCAACCGCGATGGTCATGGCGCCACCATGATCCATGGGAGGGCTCTTCCAAACGTAGATCGGTGCCGACATACGACAGCCGATGCACGTGGCAAACGCTGCACAGATCATCGGGAGGACGGCAAGCCTCAAAGCGACCGCGTCGAAGATGGTCTTTCGCTGCCCAACCAACTGTTGGCGCGCGCGTGCAAATGGTACCTGAAGCATGTGCGGGTCCATTGGTTTCATGTCTGTCAGCGATTTCCAAAATGATGGACGTGGATTGAGCGGCAAAAGCCTAACGTGATCGCAGGATACGCCTCATCAACAGCACGAGAGTGAACCTACAATCAACACGAATATCCTTCGATAAAGAGACTAAGGCGATGTCAGGAAAACTTTCAATGAAGGTTGGGTAGTTTGGGAAGCTGAGCGAATTGACGTGTCCAATCGGTTTTCTGCAAATGCTAGCGACGGAACAAGCGACGACGAAAGTTGGTCTTGGATGACTGCGATGGATCTGATAAGGCAATACGTAGAGGTCTGTGCAGGGTTGCCTCTTCTGTGGAAATCGACGATCGCCTCGTTACAGAGTGTGTAGAAATGGCCAACGTGTGGAATAAAGAAATAGCTTGTGAGCAGCAGGTCCAAGGTGGAGTCGGTGATGATTTGACATGGAATCGCCGGCGGTGGCTTTCAGGTGCCGCGGGTTTATCGGCAATTTCTCTTTGTTGTGGATGCAGGTCGACACCGTTCACTGGACGACCGCAATTACGCTTCATTCCGAAATCGATGGAAATGTCGCTGGGTGAGCAAAGCTATGCTGAGGTATTGGCCGAGTCGGCGGTTTCACAAAACACGGCTTGGTCAGACGCCGTGGTCCGAACCGGGCAACGTATTTCGCAGGTGGCCAATGCGCCGGACTTCAAATGGGATTTTCGGTTGCTCGCCAGCCCCAAGCAAAACGCATTTTGCTTGCCTGGGGGTAAGGTAGCAGTCTACGAAGGGATCATCCCTTCCTGCGAAAATGAAGCGGGGTTGGCTGTCGTGATGAGTCACGAAATCGCGCATGCTTTGGCGCATCATGGTGCGGAGCGGATGAGCCAACAAGCTGGAGTGAAGGGAGTAGGGACGGTCCTCGGATGGGCGATGTCCGAGACGACTCCGGCGACACGAGAGTTGTCGATGAAGGCGTTTGGAACGGGCGTTCAGTATGGTGTCTTGCTCCCCTATAGCAGGCATCACGAGAGCGAAGCGGATGCGATCGGATTGCAGTTGATGGCAAAAGCGGGTTATGACCCGTCGGAGGCCCCGTTGTTTTGGGGGCGGTTTGGGCAGGCCAAGTCGGGAACAGATGCGCCACCGGAATGGGCTTCGACCCATCCCAGCGACGATCGCAGAGCAGCCGATCTCGCAGCGAAACTGCCTGAAGCATTGGCCCTCTACCAATCGACTGGCAGCCGATATGGGAAGGGTGAGAAACTGACTTAGGACTCGATCCTATGCAGGGAAATTCTCGGCATCCACGCGGCTAGACGTGTTTTCGGGTAATAGAATCCTGGCGAGAGATCAGTCCGAGAGCGACTGCAGGTACGATAATGCATCCTCGAGCGTCGTGGTTTCGATGCCGCTGACACGGCCAGCACGATCGCATTTCCCCAATAGGATCAATTCGTCATAGCTCTCGTTCTCGCGAAGTCGACGATGGGCGCGAGCGCCGATCGAGCCATCGATGATTTTGTGGGTGTCCATATGGTGTGCGATGAGCCAAGCGGTACGGTCGGTAATAAATCCGTCGAGAGCTTCGAGTCCTGCATCGACGTGATTCTTGGGATCGATCCCCTTGCCGACATCATGCAGCAACGCTGCCAATAGGAACTCCTCATCGTAAGGAATAGCATCGCATGCGTGATCATAGACTTGAAGCGAGTGGTACAAAACATCACCCTCGGGATGGTATTTCGGATGCTGCTTGACGTTTTCGAGCGGTACAAGCAACGAGTAAAAAACGCGATAGGGGTCCCCTTGGACCTCCATTGATGCGAGTTCTTGTTCGACTTGAACGTCTGGGTACACCTCCGCCAGGAAATCCTCAAGTTGAGGTAGCGTGGCACCTTCGATCCTCTTGCCGGTGATGGAACTCTTGAATCCGTAGCTTCTTAGATTCTCTCGATAAATGGTTAGTTCGACGTCGAAAGCCTCACGGAGATGAACATGCGTGTAGGTTGCGTTCTCGCCATTCTTGCGGACTTGCTTGCGTTCGACCTCGTACGGTAGGCCTTCGCAGTCCAAGCATCCCAGGACGACCTCGATGCTATCCGAGAAAATATGGATATCGATGTCCGACCCTGTTCTGACATGCCCCGTATAGACGCTGCCAATCAATCGAGGATGGAATTTGCTGAGAAGTCTCATAACACGAAGCGCCGTCAGTCGCATATCCCGGAGCGCATTGAGACGCGACTCTCCTTCGAGGAGCCGAGCGAACGACTGGACAGCTTCGCGGATCTCGGTATTCGAAGGCAAATCGGCGGGTTTCACCCAGCCTTTGCACAATTGCCGAGCCGCTTTGTTTTTCGCTTGGAAGTATTCGGACTCTTGTCGAAAATACATCAAACGCGCCGCTTCATGAGCGATCGCGCGCCGCAATTTAGAAAAATTCATCATGGCACCGCAGCAGTGGCTGGATGGTCGGTGCATTGCATTCCGAGAACTAGGGATCAGGCCCTGACAACTGTTGTCCTCTGCCTAATCTCTACACCGACAAGCATACGCTTTATCGGTGCGGTTTGTCCAGTCGTCTTCGAGCGAGCTAGATCGAGCTACTTCCAGTCGTAGAGTTGCAGTGATTTTTGGGTTCGTACGGCAATACTCGATCCAGCGACCGCGATATGCCCCCACGACTCTTCGTCGGTGAGTTTGCGTTCGGAGAGGAGAGTAAACTCAAGCGGATTATGGGCGATCAGCCGAAGTTTTCCGGTTTGGTCGAGAGCGAGGATTTCTTTTCCGTTGCTGACCATGCTCCAATACTCACCGTAGGGACGGGTGACCCAAGCTTCTTTGCCGGTTTGCAGGTCGATGCAGGCGAAGCGTTTGTTGCGGAGATGCATGTAGAGGTAATGATCGATCACGATTGGTGATGACATGTAACCCTCCAACTTGTTGTCCCATCGGGTCGTTGATGCACCACTCTTTACATCGAGCAGGAGCGATCTTCCCCCGTAACTGCTGGTAAAGATACCTCCGTTCCAAACGGTGGGTGTCAGGATATTCATTCCTCGGAACGCTGCCACTTCGTAGCTCCAAAGTTTGGATCCACTATCGAGATCAACCCCAGCGAGGTAAGTCCGAGTCTGAACGAGGAGTTGACGCTTCCCATCGATGTTGGCAATGACGGGTGATGAAAAGGCACCGCTGCTCATCATGCTTCCATCATCGCCCAGTGCGCTCCAGACAATTTCGCCGTTAGCCTTGTTCAGCTTGTGCAGGCCTTTGCCCGCTTGGATGTAGAGGAAATCACCATCGATAATGGGAGAGCAAACCATCCCAAAGTCTGGCACCTTGTCGAACTTGGTCCCGAAATCGACTCGCCACTTTTCTTCTCCGTTTTGGCAATTGAGTGCGACCAAGACATCACGGATTCCACCGACATAAATCGTTTCTCCATCGGAGACCGGGGTGGCTCGGATCCAGCTGCCATTCCTGGCGGCGAAGAAAGGGACGCTCATCGAACCCTTCCACTCGCGGTTCCATCGTGTTTCACCGGTTCGACGGTCGACGCAGGTAACACGCTCGTTCCCACCTGCCGTTTCGGTGGTGAACACGGAGGACGGGGTGACGATGGGGCCTGAATAGCTGTCGCCGAAAGGTACCGACCAAACCATTTTGAGATGGTCTTCATCGAGCGTTTCAGGCCACGTTGGGTTATCGATCAAGCTATCTCGGTTTGGCCCTCGCCAACTCAGCCACTGCGACGAGTCCTCCGCGAGAGATGAGGGAGAAAGAGCGTTGATGGCGCAGATGCCCGTGGAGCAGAAAACCGCGAGCGAAAGGGCTGATATCTTCATGAGCGATTCCAGAAAGTGAGAGGGTCGGTGGGTCGCGAGCAAAGGTAACACAGGGATTACTAGATTTTTCCCATCAATTCAAAAGGGAACTGCATCAATGATGCAAACGGTTGGGGTTTCTTGAAACAACCGCAATCTCGGCCACCATTTTAGCCAGACGGCAACCCCCTTCTCGTGGGGGGAGTGCTGGGCGATTCCCTTTTTTCCATTTTTGGAAATCCTTTTTGGACAGAGGGGAAATCCTGACCTAGGGTTCGATTGGACGACATCCTTGGGGTGAAGTTACGGAGTTGAAATCCGTGAATTTCGCGAATCTACGATTAGGAAATGGTTTCAGGTATTCCGAATGCATGAGTTTTTGTTGAGGCATTCCGCGTGCAAACCGCGGCTGGGGCGAGTTAGGCGACGGGGCACCGCGACGGTCGAATGCGCCGTCGTTTTGCCTGTGTTCGTGTTGCTCCTGCTCGGAACGATGGAAGCCTGCTCCATGATATTCCTGCGTCAGTCGGTGGAGTTGGCGGCTTATGAGTCGGCGCGGGCAGCTGTGCTTCCGCAGACGACCTTGGTCAATGTTCAGTCGGCGGGAGCGTCCCTGCTGACGGCTCGCAAAGTTAAGAATTTTTCGATTTCGGTAAGTCCCACCAATTTTCAAACTGCAGCCTACGGGACTTTCATTCGCGTCTCCGCATCGGCGCCGGTAGCAAACAACAGTTTGTTTGGCTCGATCTTTTATAAGGACATGAATGTGGTGGGTACGGTCGACTTCATGAAAGAACACTGATCGCTTTATTATCCGGTGACATTTCAAACCTCATGATCATCAACTTGTTGTATGGGTAACAAAAGCCATGGTTAGGAAATCTGCTAGGAATCGACGCGGGGGGATATTGCCATTGATGGCGATTCTCTTACCGATCACTTTGATGTTTTCAGCATTCGCGATTAACGTCGCTTATCTCGAGTTAAGCCGTACGGAAATGTTTATCTGTGCCGATGCTGTCACACGAGCTTCGGGGAGAGATTTCGCGATTTCAGGAGACAAATCGAATGCGATGAAACTCGGTCGTCAGGCGGCAAGCTTGAACACGGTGGGTGGGCAAGCAATGCAGCTTGCAAACTCCGATTTCGTCTTCGGGGAGGCTTCGAGACCTGATTTGACGAAGCGATACACCTTCGACCCTAAAGGGTCATTCCCGAACGCCGTGGAGGTTACACTTCGCAAGACTAGCGGATCGTCCAACGGTAGTTTAGCGATGATGATGCCGATGATATTTGGTGGTGTCTCCTCGATTGAGGCTACGAAAACGTCGCGTTCGAATCCTTTGGAAGCGGATATTGCCGTCGTACTCGATCGGTCTGGTTCGATGGCTTATTCGGCTACTGAAGTAGCCGATGGATCGGTCCCCAAATCAGCTCCGTCTGGTTGGACGTTTGGCCAAGCGGCTCCGCCGAACTCACGTTGGCTCGATGCGGTGGCGTCGGTCAATGTTTTTCTCGCAGAAATCAACAAAACACCGATGAAGGAATTGGTTTCGCTGAGCACGTACAACACGGATGCTGGTACCGACGTTGGGCTGACAGTAGACCAGTCTTTGATTGTCCAAGCGATGGACAAGTACACCAAAAACTTTAATGCAGGTGGAACCAACATCACTTCTGGGTTGGATGTCGGTCGATTGACGCTGTTGAGTTCAACGTCGCGACCCTACGCAGCGAAGGTGATGATTATTTTGACCGACGGAATCAACAATGTCGGAACTAAAGCACAGTTGATCGCTGCTGCGAATCTGGCAAAAAGTAAGAATATCATCATTTATACGGTGACGTTCTCCAATGAAGCGGACAAGACCACGATGGCACAAATTGCGGCCATTGGGCTTGGTAAGCATGCGCACGCGACGTCATCGACAGAGTTGCAAAATATCTTTAAGGATATTGCCAAGGGCTTGCCGTTGCTATTGACCCAGTAACTTTCCAGCAACCCCTGTCGCAGATCCATGGAATCAGCCTTCGTTTCACACCCTTGAGGAGTATTTTTCATGCTTGACGAATTGAAATCGGCGAAGTTTTTTCGGACTCAACAACGCCTCCGAGGAGCGCATACCGTCGAGATGGCGTTTATGCTGCCGATCGTATTCGTCTTGTTTCTGGGTGGAATCGAGTTTGCAAGATTGCAGATTATCAAACATCTTGCCGACAACGCGTCGTACGAGGCGGCTCGCGCGGTCATGGTCCCCGGGGCAACCGTTGCCGAGGCGCAGGCGATTGCCAACAACGTGATGAAAATCGGTGGAATCACGGGAGCCACGGTAACGGTTTCGCCTAATCCGATTCTGGAGACGACTCAGAGCATCAACGTCAGTGTCTCGATCCCCACGTCAAATAATCTTTGGTCGGCGGCAACGTTTTCTAAGAACCTTTCGATCAGTGCAAATACATTGCTGGTCACCGAACGAGGGCCTGCGTCCCAAGTAAGCGCCATCGCGAGCTTGCCACCACCTCCGGTTGTCGTTCCTACCACCACGACGCCGACCACGACAACGTCGACAACCACGGCTTCGACGACGACAACGAAACCGACAACGACAACAACCACTCCAACAACCACGGCTTCGACGACGACAACGAAACCGACAACGACAACAACCACTCCAACAACCACGACTACTGCGACGACAACGAAGCCGACGACAACAACTACCACAACCACTCCAACAACCACGACCACTGCGACGACAACGAAGCCGACGACGACAACGCCGACGACTACCACAACCACTCCGCCTGCAACGACGACGACAACTTCGACGACGACAACGACCACCAAGACTACAACGACCGCAGGTACGGGGTCGGGCACCGGAACAGGAACAGGTGTCGGGTCAGGAACTGGTTCTGGTACAGGGACCGGCACCGGTTCGGGAACTGGCTCAGGCACTGGATCTGGAACCGGTTCTGGGACAGGATCCGGGACAACCATAGCCTCCGGAACTGGTAAGACTGGAACTACCACTACGACGACTGGTGGTGGCGGAGGTGGTGGCAGCACGGGTACTGGCTCCACGGGATCAACAACAACCTCGACAGCTCCAAAGACCACCACAACCACTACGGCGCCAACGACAACGACGACCTCGACGGCGTCTACGACGACGACGGCTCCCAAAACAACCACAACAACGACCACCACAACGCCGACGACGATTCAACCACCCAAGACCACGACAACAACTGCACCTACGACCACGACAACAACGACACCCAAGACCACGACGACAACCACGACGCCGACAACAACCCCAACGACGCCGCCGAAAACAACAACCACGACCTCACTACCACCCCCGCCGCCACTTTTGTGAGTGTCCTAGCTGGGAATGTGGATGCGGACAACAAAAAACGTGTTGCAATGCTAGCATTGCAACACGTTTTTCTTTTCAGGATTCGGCTTGACGAGAAGGGGTGTTTCGGGACACGTTGTTAGGGCACGCGGGGCAATGACGGCCCGCGTGCTTCCGACATCCTAGGCGACCCAGTCTGGCATTCGGGATAGAATCAAGTCGCTATCGTATCGATTCGCTATCGTGTCGACTTTGGCGGCGCAGTTGCAGTTTGCGGTGCAGTTGCAGTTTGCGGTGCGGTGGAGTCATGAGGACTCTGTCGTCCATCACGTAACCTGCAACTTTGCATCTCAATCTATATCCGTAAAAAACAAATCCGCACCATGGCAAGGAGGCCAAAACGTGGAATCATCGCTTCGTCCAGTTGTATCGCTCAAAGCCCTGTTTCCCGATGCGCACTTTGTAGGCGCCCCCGATATCCATTGTTCCGCATGCGACTCTCATCCTGAGAGCGACCGAACTGATTGGGTGTTTGCCGCGGGAGTTTCCGACTGGACCGCCGCAGATCGCGATGTTGTAGCTGCAATCAACCATGGCGCTACTGCGATTCTGACCGAGCAGCTTTTGCCGAGCAGTGTCCCTCAATGCATCGTTTCCAATGTTCGGGATGCGTATGCCGAACTGAGTTTAGCCTTGGCAGGCAATCCCTGTGAAAAGATTCTCACCATCGGTGTGGTGGGGACGCATGGCAAGACCTCTGCATCGTTGATGGTTGCGTCGATGCTCAAGAGGATCGGAAAAACGGTTGCGTACTTTACCGATCTGGGTGCGAGCAATGGAAAAGAATCTGGGCTACCCTGTGAGTCCAATGCGGATTCGTTGTCGATCGCGGAATGGTTGCAGCAAAGCGTCGATAATGGGACTCCCGCAGCGGTGATCGAGTTGAGTGACGATATGCTGCGATCGCATGCTGCCTCCGGTTTGGAGTTCGACGTATTGGTGTTCACCAGCCTGCGGAAATGCCAAAGGAGTGATTCGCTCCAATCGCGAGGCGTGGAAAATGCAATGTCTCGAATGGTCCAGCAGCTCAAGCCGCACGGGGTAGTCGTGTACAACGCCGATGACGCGCGACTCAATCGATGGATTGCTCGCCATCAACCCGAAGCGATTAGCTACGGTCTCGATGCAGCAGCGGACGTATCCGGCCGACGGATGCGCGCCATGAAGGGTGAACAGTCCATCATGGTTTCGGCCGGAAATTGCATTGCCCCGCTCACCAGTACGATTCTCGGGGATCACAACGCCCGGCACATGCTTAGCGCCATCGCCGTCGGGTACACCTTTGGACTGGAGTTGTACGAAACGGTCCAAGGAGTCGAACGGCTTCAACGCCTTCCAGGCAGAATGCAACGAGTACCCGGCGATGGAACTCGCAGCGTGTATGTGGACACCGCCGACCAAGCCGATCGATTGGCGGTTGCTTTGCATTCGTTGTCCAAGGATGGAACTCCGGTGGTTTGCGTCGCTGAAGTCCCCGATGCAGCAACTCCAGAGCAATTGGCCGCATACGGGCGTGTTTTAGAACGGGCCGCAAGTTTTGTGATCTTGACCCAATCACGCAGATCGGTGCGGTTCGGGCAAAAATCCGTTTGGCAAGTGCTCGATGGCTGCGAGCGGCCAGCGGCAATTCAAATCGTACCCAATCGCGAAGCGGCCATCGAAATGGCAATCCGATCGTCACGAAGTGGCGAGGCTGTTCTGTTAGCAGGTTGGGGCGCCAGTCGCTGGACCACGGATCGGGATCGACAAGGGGTTTCCGATATCGAAGTTGGTACCAAGTTGCTCCGCGAATTTTGCGAGGAACCTCAACTTCCATCGATCGTGGCCGAGGAACCGACCCTCAAGATTTACCGCGGCCGGACAGCGTAATTGCTCGTCGGGATCTCCGCTGCACAACCGGGGATTCCTGCAAACCGTATGATTTTGGCCCTCGGTTGGTACTCCGTTATGCTTTTCCGTTTTCGGTTCCGGCTTTCGTCGGACCGATGTCGGGGTTAGAATCCGAACCTCATGACCTTGAGGGTTGTCGTACTGGCGTAAGGCCGTACGGTAGCTTGGGGGTGAGAGGGGGGCAAAGCGGCGCTCGTTAGACGCCAGCATTCCCACCTGTCCGAGAACGAGATCAGTTCACGGGACCGTAGCTCAACGGTTAGAGCAGGGGACTCATAATCCCTTGGTTCTCGGTTCGAATCCGGGCGGTCCTATTTTTTGTAACTTACCTCTGAATTTCAACATGGACCATCTCGCTCCTTACTCCGAATCGATCGACGGACTGCGCAGCGTCGGACACCAATTCTGGACGCGCGGTTGGTCTCGTGGAACCTCGAGCAACTACAGTGTGGTCGTCGAGCGAGACCCGCTTCGTATCCTGATAACTGCCAGCGGTAAAGATAAAGGCAATTTGGGGCCGAACGATTTCGTTTTGGTCGACGAAAACGGACATTCCGTGGTTGAGGGACAACCCAAAAGCAGTGCCGAAACACTTCTGCATTGCTTGGCCGCTCGCCAGGGCGCCGGTGCTATTCTTCATACCCACAGCGTTTGGGGTACGTTGCTTTCCCAACACTTTGCTCCGGTCGGCGGGATACGGATTGCGGGTTTTGAGATGCTTAAAGGACTCGATGGAATCACGACCCATGAATCGAGTTGCTGGATTCCTATTTTCGACAACACCCAAGACATCCCGGCGCTCGCCAAGCAAGTCGACGAGTACTTCCAGGCTCACCCCGAAGAGCGTTGTTGGGCGTACCTCATCCGGCGTCATGGGATGTACACCTGGGGCAAGGATTTGGCCGAGGCGACCCGGCATATGGAGGTAATCGAGTTCCTCTTGGAATGCTTGGGCCGCTCCACGCGTTTGGCTTAGGCCCACGGTCAGCCAGGCGGCGTGTTGGCTGGAGCATGTCGGCTTTCGCATTTTGGCTCAAGCGTCTTAAAGCCTAACTTCGCAAGCCCTCGTCACAGTTTCACGTCCTGAACTCCCTAGATTTCTCGAATTTCTCTCCCCGAGCTTTCTTTCCTTAGACGACTTCTCTCGAGGGAATGAGGTCCGCATCCCTAGGACTGCGATGGTTAATTCCAACGGGGAGTGTTACAATTTGTCTTTCGTTTTGTCGATGATTTGTTGGGTTTTTATCGTGTTTCCCAGGTGCCACGTTGTCGTTTCATTCTGAATCTTCCCCTGAAGCTCCATCCGAGTCCCTTCACTACGCGGGGCTGATTGCTGACCCGCGTGTGGCACAAGCTCGCGGGTTGCTGCTTGAGGCTCTCGAGGCTCATCGAAATGCGATCCAATCGATTCGGCCTCCCAACCCTGATCTTGTCCCTGCCTATCATCGTCAATTGGAACGATTGGCCGCTGCCCGTGGCGGTGCCCCCTACTTCCCGTACATCTCGAGCGGACTTGGAAACGGACCCTTCATCGAGCTTGGAGATGGAAGCGTTAAGTTGGACTTTATCGTAGGGATCGGCGTCCACGGCATGGGGCACTCCGACCCTCGGATGCTCAGCGCAACGATCGACGCATCGCTCGAGGATACGGTCATGCAAGGCAACTTGCAGCACGACGCAGCATCGCTATGGCTTTGCGAACGCTTGATTGCGTTGGCGAAACAATCTGGGGCGAGGTTAGAGCATTGCTTGCTGAGTACCAGTGGAGCCATGGCCAATGAAAACTCATTGAAGATCGCATTCCACAATCGCGCTCCAGCTTCGAGAGTGATCTGCATCGACAACTGTTTCGCCGGACGCTCCATCGCGCTCGCTGCTCTCACCGATCGACCTGCGTACCGAACCGGTGTCCCCAAGGCGCTTGATGTCGACTATCTTCCGATGTTCCACCCGTCCGATCCTAAGGGAACCACTCGTGGGGCTATCGAAGGAATCCAACGGCTCTTCGATCGATACCCGGGCCAGCACGCTTGCTTGTGGCTCGAACTCGTTGCCGGTGAAGGTGGCTATTACCCCGGTACGCATGAGTACTTCGAGTCGCTTTGCAAGCTTTGCCACGAGCGGAATGTTCTGGTGATTTTCGACGAAGTGCAAACCTTCTCGCGATTGAGTCGACCGTTCGCATTCCAGCACTTCGAGCTAGATCAGTATGCCGACATCGTGACCCTCGGGAAGATCACCCAAGTCTGCGCGACCCTTTTCGGTGAGAGCTTAAAACCCAAAGGACCAATTCTGTCGCAAACATTTACCGCTGCCACCGCTTCGATTCGATGCGGATTGGCAGTATTGGATCATCTCGAAAAATCTCATTGCTTTGGACGCGACGGCTGGAACATGCGCCGCCACAAGTATTTCCAAGAACGGCTTGAATCCCTTGCCAAAAAATACCCGGGACGAATTAGCGGCCCCTATGGCGAAGGAATGATGGTCGCTTTCACCCCTGGGGATGGCAGCGCCGAAACAGCCAAAAATATGCTCGGCAAGCTGTACGATCTGGGGTTGATGGGATTTGTTGCTGGAAGCCACCCGACACGGTTGCGTTTCTTGCCCCCTCCAGGAGTGACCACAGAAGCCCACATCGATTTGGCGTGCGGATGCATTGAGGCTGCTGTAAAGTCGATGTGATGCGTAAATTTCGATGTGGCTATGTTTTCCCAAAGGCTCCACCCGCTGGTTCCTTGTTCGTGCCCCAACCTATTTCCCTAAGATCGACCCTTTCCAAAATCGCTTCGGCCCCCCAGCGTTCATCGCCCGATGGACCTCGATGAGTACAACCTATGCCAGAAACCCCTGCCAGTAGTCATGTCGTCGTTGTTGATAATTGCGAAATCGATTTAAAAAATCGGTATGTCGCAGCGGTGCTCGCGGCACTGTTCCCGGCAGCCGGACATTTTTACCAAGGGCGTAAAAACAAGGCTTATCTTTTTGCCGTATGTATCTTGAGTTTGTTCATCCTCGGGATGGTCGTGGGGCGAGGGCGTGTCGTGTATGCGTCCTGGTCCGGGGATGATTTCCGAGTCCAGTATCCAGCCCAAGCCTTCATCGGGTTGCCGGCAGCCCCAGCATTGCTCCAAGCGTGGGTTGCTAAGAGCGATCCAGAGCGACGATTCCTCGGTGGATTCATGGCCGCTCCCCCGGTTGATCCGTTGCGAGGTAATAATCACAAGGCACTTTCGCAGTGGCACTCCGAAGCTTCAGCAGGTTTTGAGCTTGGAACCCTCTACACGGCGGTCGCAGGATTGCTAAACCTGTTGGTGATCTTCGATGCTTTCGCAGGGCCCATGCCCTTGCCCCATACCGACGAGCGCCGCAATCGCAAAGGCCCCTCTGAGGCCGAGCCAGATGCACCCCCAAAAGCATAAATGCTCTCTCGTGCGATCGATGCTTTGTCTTTTAACCTAATCTTGTCCAGTCACTCACCACGTTGGTTTCGATATGCAAATTCTTGCGCTCATTCGTGAACGATTCGCGACGGTTCTCTCCGAATTGATCGAGGATCCCAAGTTGCGAGCTTCGTCGCTCGAGCGGATTGTCCCTTCTCGCGAACCGCAATTGGCCGACTATCAAGCCAATATTGCCATGCCGTTGCAAAAGCCGTTGGGCAAGCCACCGCTGGAAATTGCACAATCGATTGTCGATCGACTGAATCTTACCGATATCTGCAGTTCCGTCTCGATCGCAGGGGCGGGGTACATCAATTTGAAGTTATCCCCTGATTGGTTGGCGAAGGAACTCGATCAAGCCTACATCGATCCACGTGTCGGCGTGACGAGCGTCAAGGAACCTAAGACGGTCGTGGTCGACTATTCGTCCCCCAATGTTGCCAAGCCGATGCACGTCGGACACATCCGTTCGACGGTAATCGGTGATTCGATCGCGAAGGTGATGCGATTTCTGGGGCACAAGGTCATCACCGACAACCATCTGGGAGATTGGGGTACCCAGTTCGGGATGATCATTTATGGGTACAAACACTTCCGGAATGAGGACGATTACCGCGCGCGACCGGTTGCCGAATTGAGTCGACTGTATCGGAGAGTTCAATCGGTTATCGCGTATCAAGCCGCAGTGGCTTCGATTCCACGGTTGGAGCAAGGTGTGGAGAATGCGCATCGCAAAGTCCAATTAGCGACTGAGAAACTCAATGCAGCTCCGAATGACAAGAAGACCCAAAAGGAGGTCGCAGCTGCGAACAATGGGTTGAAGCAAGCATCCGAGGAATTGGCGTCGACCCAGGAAAAGATTGCCCAGGCACAGTCCAACCCCGAATTGCTCCAGGACTCCGAACGCCACCCAACTTTGAATGAGAAAGTGCTCGGCGAGACCGCCGCGCTGCACCGAGGCGACAAAGCGAATCTTGCACTTTGGGACGAGTTTTTGCCGCATTGCCAAGACGAAATCCATTCGGTCTATCGCCGCTTGAACATTGTCTTTGATCACGAGTTTGGAGAGAGTTACTACCATGACATGCTCCCAGCAGTGATCGAAGAGCTGTTCGCAAAGTCGCTGGCGGTGCCGAGCGATGGGGCTGTGTGTGTCTTCTTGCCTGGTTTCGATGCGCCGATGATCGTGCAAAAACAGGATGGGGCTTATTTGTATGCAACCACCGATATCGCAACGGCCCTCTTCCGGGAGCGAGAGTTCGGGCCAGATGTATCGCTGTATGTCGTCGACCATCGGCAAAGTGAACACTTCAATAAACTCTTCGCAGTGCTCGAGAAAATAGGGCTCGTGCATACTCAATTCAAGCATGTCAGTTTTGGAACGGTGCTCGGAACGGACGGGAAACCATTCAAAACGAGGTCCGGAAGTGTCGTGGGGCTTGAGTCGCTCCTCGACGAAGCGGTCGATCGGGCGTGGCAGGTCGTCTGCGACCCCAATCGGCTCAAGGTTGCGGGGCTTGAGATGGACGATGCGGAGAAACGAGTCGTTGCAGAAACCGTGGGTTTGGGTGCGATCAAGTATGCTGATTTGTCTCATAACCGGACCAGCGACTATGTCTTTGACATGGACAAAATGGTTCGGCTCGAGGGAAATACGTCCGCATACGTTCAGTACTCCTACGCCCGGGCTCAGAGCATCCTGCGTCGCGCGGTAGCACAAGACTGGACACCGGACCGGTGGGAAACGGCTCCGATGCGACTCGCCGAGAACATTGAAATGTCGTTGGGATTGCAACTGAGCCGGTTCGAAGAAATGCTGCTGCAATCGATGCAGGATTTCACTCCGAACCTGATCACCGAGTATCTGTTCGACTTAGCCCGATTATTCAGCAGTTTCCTTGATCAATGTCAGGTGCTAAAAGCCGATACAGAACGAGAAGCATTCTCCCGATTGAAATTGACAGCATTGGTCGGGAGGACCTTGAAACAAGGTCTTGAATTGCTCGGCATCGGGGTTGTCGACAGGATGTAGTTTTGAGTCAGGGATGGAGCCCATGGAAACGTCGCTGCATCGAGAGTTAAAGTACCTGCATGCACGCGATCCACTCTCCGTGGAGGTTCCACTGCATGGGTATCGCATCGATGCGTTGGATGCCGATGGCTGCTTGGTGGAAATCCAACACGCGGCGTTGTCTGGGCTCAGCAAAAAGGTTGCCGAACTCCTTGGGGCTGGAGAGCGGGTACGGGTTATCAAACCGATCGTTCAAAGCAAGTCGATTGAAACCATGGATCGACGGGGTGGCAAGCTACTGCGACGGCGAAAGAGTCCCAAACGAGAGCAACCGGTAGAAGTTTTCAAAGAGCTGATCCATTTCACTTTGGTCTTTCCTCATCCGCGATTGAGTCTCGAGCTGATCCACGTCGATGCGATCGAGGTTCGCATCGATCGTCGCGAGCGGCGATGGAAACGTAAAGCGTACGAAATGGTGGATCAGAGATTAGCGGGGGTCGGCGAACGAATCCTACTGAACACTGCAGGGGATCTATGGCGGTTGCTCGATGGGCCTACCCTTCCCAAGCCATTCGATACAGCAATGCTCGCCGAAGCGATAGAGCAACCTCGTTGGTTCTCTCAGCAGATTGCCTATACTCTGAGGCGATGCGGAGCTATCGAGCAAGACGGCAAACGGGGCAACACGATTCTTTACCGCATGGCCGACCAACACCCAATCGCCACGCCGAGACGTCGAGTACGACGGCAGGTTGCTTAACGGCAGGCTGCTTAACGGTCCATCTCTGCTGGAGTCAATCCTCGAAGGCTACCGAGCAAATGCCGGTACTTGATGCTGAGATGATTCAGCCATAGTCCAAAGTAAACATTCAAAATGAATGAGAGGACCAGGAAAAAGGGAACTAAGCTACCCGCCTTGGCATTGATGGCTCCGTTGCGGTCACTCTGGAGTTGATCATCACGATTGCCGGTTAGATAGCCACCAGGTAGGGATGCCGTCGTGATTGTGTTGCCGGTCGTAGATGGAAGTGGACGGTTTGCAATTTGGGGGATTGGCAACACGGGGTTGGTCATCGGTTGCTGGTGGTTGTTGAACGGCTGTCCGTTGAAGGGTTGGCTGGTGTAATTGGGTTGCGTGGCAGCATAGGCACCGTTGAAGCCGGGATTGGTCATGGGATGCGTTCCGCCGTTGGCGGCGTGGTATCCGTTAGGATCGTTCGGAAGAACGAGGCCATTATTCCCAGGGGGGTAGACTCCTGGTGCCCCATTGTTTGCGACCAATGGGACATTGCCGTAGGTGTTGCTGTAGCCAGCAGGAGGGGCAGCGGCACCGTTGGTGCCGTTGTATGTCACGTTTCCTTGGGTGCTCGATGTGGATGGGAGCGGCGTAGTGGTACGAGTGCTACCGAAAGGATTTAGGGTGGTCGGTACCGTCTTTGGTGGAGCGAACCCATCGTTGCTGTAGGTTGTGGTCGACGGGAGCGACGGGGTATTGTTGTTCCATGCGGTATTTCCACCAGTCGCGTTGTAAGCGGTTGGGGACGACGTGGGTGGGGCGACCGAGCCAGGGTTTGATGTGCTTGGCAGGGACGTGCCGGGAAGTACGGGATTGGATACGATCGGATTCGAAACGACGACAGGGGCGCTGCCTCCTGGAAAAACTTCTCCCGTTGTTGCGGGAATGGTTCCAGTGACTCCTGGCAGTTGCGACGTCGATGCGGTCGAAACGATGCTGGACGAGGACCTTGGGGAGTCGACATTCACCGGAGTCTGAGACTTGAGGTCCAAGGTCGCGATTCGAGCATTGCTATTTGGATTTGTCGGCAGCGGAAGCGTTGCCAATTCGGATTCGGGCGGGTCCCGCTCAACGGTTCCGTTGCCGATGCGAACGATCACTTTGCTGATCCGGCTGCGAAGTCCAGGTGGTACATCACATGGAAGTTCTTGCCCTCGGTCTCCTGCGGCAAACGCAGCAATCGCCTCAGGGGCGATTTGGACCACCATGTACATAGTCCCATCCGATTTGTCGGTTCCCCAGCCAATCTTGCATGTTTCTGCGCCGATTTGATCCAAGGAGGCCAGGGTGGCTTCCGTTGTGGTGGTTACCAGTTTCGCGGGGGACGAAGATGCGACGGATTTGGGAGGTGGAAGCCGCTCGCTGGTCGACTGGCCGGTCCGTTCTGAAGAAACGGAAACGGTTGCGTTTTTAGGTGCTGGGAGGATTTCACCGGAAGCAACCCAACAACTGATCAGAATTAGTAAACCGCTCATGCTCGTCACCTTCAGCCGAACTCTCGGCATACCTCGATGGTCAACAGGTCAGCAACAAGCTGACCGATTCGGCCCGGATAATAAGGGATTTGATTTGACTGCGTAAAGGCAAATCATCCTGTGAACCAAGGCAAATTCTAACTATTTTGGCAAGCAAGGTAGACCGGGGGAATGCTTTGCTAGCAAACCCATTAGAACCTGAAGAGGATTTCTTTGTTGTTGAGGATCATGTGCGCGAGCGACCGGTACGCATCGGCTGGCGATTTAAACTCACTGGATTGGAGGAATGCGAGGATCAAATCCAATTCGGATTGGGTGGGTTCGCGCGACACGGCGGACAGCATCATCGAGCGAACGCGTTCTGGATCGCTTTCGTAGGATTTGAGGATTTGTTGGGACCAGCGGTCTGCGAGTTGGTGGACCAATGGATCGTTCAGCAAGATGAGGGACTGAGCAGGAACGTTGGAGACGTTTCGACGTCCCATGGTGCTGAACGGGGTGGGGGTGTCGAAGGTTGTCATCATGGGGTTGAGAAAGTTTCGCCGGATTTCTAGATAGAGGCTGCGTTTCCCCATGCCATCGAGGGGACCATTGCGACCTGGTCGACCTCTTCCTTCGAGGAACTCCGTGAGATGAACAGGGACGCTCGGAGCGGCATCGGGCATCCAGCGAAGATCGAGTTGGCCTGTGATGGAGAGCATCGTATCGCGAATGGCTTCGGCTTCTAGCCGACGGACGCGAGCATGGCTCAGCAGAATATTGCTGGGATCCTTAGTCTTTGCTGTTTCACTTTCTCGCGAGTCTTGTCGGTAGGTACTGGAGAGGCAAATCGAACGGATCAAATGCTTGATGGACCATTGGTGAGCCACCAGGTCGTTGGCGAGGTAATCGAGCAATTCGGGGTGGGTTGGTGGAACGCCCAGGACACCAAAGTCATCGGTGCTGGGGGCGAGGCCGCGTCCGAGGAGATGGTGCCATATTCGATTGGCGACAACCCGAGATGCGAGTGGGGATTCGGGAGCTACCAAATCGAGAGCCAAATCGAGTCGCCCGCTTCCAAAACCATGGAAGGGTTTATCTTTGCCACCCAAGGCCTCCAAATTCCTCCTAGGGACTTCGGGGCCGGGGCGACTAGGGTTTCCGCGAATGAGCAAATGGTCGTTGAACCCAGCCCCATCGCGCATCGCCAGTGCTAACTTGGAGGACCAAGGAACGGTCTTGGCAAATTGTCGTTCTTGATTCACCCACTCGGATGCAGTTTGATCGAGCCGTTGCTTTGCAATTTGTCCTGCATTGTTATCGGCAGCGATCCAGTCCTGGGGCGACTGAAGGATGGTGTCGAGGGTCGAGGCCGCCAAGATTCGTTGTTCGACAGTGAGGTTTTCATGCGAAGGAAATTCGGGGGTGTTCACCCATTGTTGCAATGCATCCGAGGCACTTGATAGCAGCACAGAGATCCCGTTCGCATCGAGTGGCATTGGAGTAACAGTAGGGGCGGGACCATCGATGACTTGAACGATCGCGAACGCTTTGTCCTGCAGCGGAGCAAACTCCAAATGGACAATTTTTCCTCGATAGCGATCGAGCGAGTGCGTGACCCAGCGGTATTCGTTGTCGGTCCCACCGTTATCCAAGATCGTTTCACCATGCAATGGACCTGCGATCAAACGATGTGAATCGATGCATGCGAACGCGCGAAAAGAACCGCGAACTAGGTAAGAGAGTTTCCCGCTCTCGAGGCGGAATTTGGGTGTTGGCAGGATCTTGCCTGCTTCCTGGACCTGCGAGTAGCGATTTTGTCGATTGACTCCAGGGGATTCCTGAACCATCGGATTCCAAAAAGGATCTCGATAACCTTCTTCGAATCGGTGGACCGACCATTTGGGTGTTTCCCCCTGAGTCGCAAGCGATACGCTCAGTGCTGGCGTGCTCTTGCGACCATAGATCACACTGTCGGAGGTCCAAAGTGGATTCTCTGCGTTGCGGGCATCGTAGCGAACCCTTGGGTCCTCGAGAGGCAATACCGACTTGGCAACGGCCACGTCCTGAGAAACCTTTTTAGCCAACTCCTGAGAGCGGGCTGCGTTCGGGTCCAAGTGTTGGAGCGATGATTGAATCGCAGGGACCAACTCCTTAATTGCGCTCGCTGTGCGTGCCGCCAACGGTTCACGAAGAGCCCAAAGCTGATTTGCCAACTCCCGGTGTTTGGAATCGGTTTCATAACGGAATAACCGATAGTCGCTGCTTTGAAGGTAACCATAGATGGCGTAGTAATCTTCTTGGCTAATGGCATCGAACTTGTGATCATGGCAGCGGGCGCACGCAACCGTCATCCCTAAAAACGTCTTGCTGAAAACGTCGACCATATTGTCGAAACGATCGGTCTCGTCTTTGCGAGCATCGACAGGAGAGTGGACCCATTCACCCAAATGCCAAAATCCGGTGCCGAGGATCGACTCATTCCACTGGTACTCTGGATGTAGCCGAGGGGATTCGATCAAGTCGCCGGCGATGTGCTCGATCATGAACTGATCGTACGGAACGTCTGCGTTCAGCGCGCGCACAACGTAGTCGCGATAGGGTTCCGTCGCCGGTGTGTCTTCGTCGAACTCATGCCCACGCGATTGAGCGAAACGAACCAAGTCGAGCCAATGCCTCGCCCATCGGACTCCAAATTGAGGATTCGACAGGAGGTCATCGACAAGGTCGGCATACCACTCGGGGTCTTGGTTATTAACGATCCGTTCCAGTTCATCGATGCTCGGAGGCGTGCCGATCAAATCCAAATAAATTCTTCGGACCAACGTCCGGCGATCTGCTTGTGAGTTGGGACGCAATCCTCCATCGAGAAGTTGCTTGAGAATAAAACGATCGATGTCCGACTGAGACCAACTGTCCTCGGAGGGATCGATGACGGGTGGTTGGGTGTTGGATCGCTCTCTCCACACCCAATGAGTCGCCTTCCTGGCCAAAAGATCAAATGCCTGTTTCTCACTTGCTAGCTCCGGCACAGGTTCATCGGGCCACTCCGCCCCATCAGCGATCCAGGTTCTCAGAATTTCAATTTCAGCGGCTGAGATTTCCCCATCCGGCGGCATTTCGTAACCTTGATAATTGACCGCTTGAAAGATCAAGCTCTCATCGGGGTTGCCGGCCACAACCGCCGGTCCTGAGTCACCACCTTGACCAATCAGTGTTCCGTGATCGAGTCGCAGGGCACCTTTGCTTTCGCCTGCTTCGGCGCTGTGGCAACCCCAGCAACGTTCAGCCAGTATGGGCCGAACTTTCTTCTCAAAGAACTCATCCTTTTCGGAGCGGCTTGGTGCTTGAACCGCATTAGCTCTGAGGGGAAACGCGTTCGAGCAAAGGATCATCGCGGCCAATGCCACCGAATGCACGAGGACTTTGGGCGTCCACTTGGAAGCGAACATGGATTTCGGCACGAGAAAGCTTATTTGCATGAGGAGGTCGGGTATCGGGTGGGACGGAGGCGCTCCATGCCATTATACACCGCAGCACTCCCCGCCGTGCAAACAGGCGGGACCGATGGAAACCGGCGGCGAGAAGGCTTTTCTCGCTCAAACGCCTTCGAGGAGGGCTTCCTGAGCCAAACCGGTGGAGCCCACAGAGATGTTCGGAGAGACGGAGATGTTCGGAGAGACGGAGATGTTCGGAGAGACGGAGATGTTCGGAGAGACAGACATGTTCGGAGAGACGGCAATGTTCTGGGAAACTGCGACTGGGGAGTCTGCCAGGACATCGGCTGGTTCGATCCGTTTGGTCTTGTTGGAGATGGGTGCTTGGCGAGCGATCAGAGTTACCAAGATACCGTCTTGGACCTTTTCACCTTTTTGGTTGATCAATTGGCGATACCAGTGGACTTCGCCGTGGCGTCGCCCATGAGGCTTCATGTCAACAATTTCGGTGATGACGTGGACGGAATCTCCCGGGAAAACTGGCTTTAAGAAATTCCAACCTCGGATGTCGACGAACGCCGAGGTTCGAACGCGAGGTGCTGTGGAGCTGAGTCCGATCAAGATAGACATGCCCAGCATTCCATGAGCGATCGGCTGCCCGAATGGGCCTTGAGCGGCGAACTCGGGATCCATATGGAGTGGATCATTGTCGCCGGTTAAACCTGCAAAGAGATGGATTTCTTCCATGGCAATGGTTCGACTACCACTGGTCCACCGATCGCCGATGTTCAACTGCTCAAAGCTTAGTGCGGTTTGCATATCCATTTGCGAGGGAACCATGGCGGTACAACACCTTCTTGGCACGTTCAACCGTATTTGTCGGGGTGGGGCCTTCGCGAGCTGACATTCGCTGCGAGGTCCGACGATCCCGACCGATTGTCCGAAGATTGCAAGGTCGTTGCAAGTACTCTGCGGGCGGAATCGCGCAACAGAAAGAACATTCTCAAGGTGCTGTCCATAGAAATTACGCAGATTGACAGGGCGGAGTTCCTCGGCGATCTCTCACCGTAAATCTTTCACCGTAAATCTTTCAGCCAACAAATCTGCATCGAAGCAAAACTACTTATCGGCCGTGCTCCGCTGCCTATTGGATTCCACTTCCCGTCGTAAACATCTGGCTGATCGACTTGTTGGAATGGATTCGGCGGATAGCTTCGGCGAGGAGTGGAGCGACGGTCAGGACATGGATATTGTCCAGTCGTTTTTCGGGGGTAAGTGGGATCGTGTTGGTGATAACAAGGCTCTTGATGGGGGCTTCGCGGAGCAATTTGATCGCGGGACCGCAAAGGACACCGTGGGTGGCAGCCAAATGGATTTCTCGAGCCCCGGCTTCGTGGACCAGTTTCGCAGCACCACATATCGAGCCACCGGTGCTGATCATGTCATCAAACATCAGGCAGATTTTCCCTTCGACCGGGCCACCGATGATGTTCTTTTGTTGGGTGCGAACCGCGCTCTCACGGTGTTTGTCGATGATCGCTAATTTTCCGCCGATCCGCTTGGAGTGTCCAAAGGCACGCTTGATACTCCCCTCGTCCGGGCTCACGACGACGATATCCTCCGGATCGAAGGCTTGATTTTGGAAATACTTGGTGAGTGCGGGTGCAGCGTAAAGGTGGTCGACGGGAACGTCGAAGAAGCCTTGGATTTGAGGCGCGTGCAGGTCCATCGCGAGAACGCGATCCGCACCGGCGCGGGTGATGATATTCGCCACCAACTTTGCCGTAATCGGTACCCGGCCTTCGTCTTTGCGGTCTTGTCGAGCGTAGCCGTAATAGGGGATCACCGCAGTGATCCGGGCGGCGCTGGCCCGTTTGCACGAATCGATCATGATCAGCAATTCGAGCAAATTATCGTTGACCGGCGGGCAGGTGGGCTGGATGAGGTAGACATCGCGGCCTCGGACGTCCTCTTGGATTTTGCAGAAGTTCTCTCCGTCCGGGAATTTTCCGAGCTCAATCGAGCCGAGATCGAGATGGAGGAAGTCGCAAATGTCTTTCGCCAATTGGGGATTGGCTCGACCGCTAAAAATCTTCAATTCACGCATGCGTAACCCATCTCTTTCATTTTCGCCTCGACCAAACCGAGTTCGTCGACGGTATTGATGCTCAATGCTTCGCAAGCCTTCAGGGTAGCGAGCGCATCGACGCGTCGCCCGGTCTTTAAAAGCAATTCGGGGCAGTCGGTCAAGTAATACTCTGATTGAGCGTTTTCATTCTTCAAATGATCGAGTGCCCAGAGGAGGCTTTCCCGATCAAATAAATAGGTGCTCATGTTCACTTCGCGAATTTCTAATTGTTCCGGCGAAGCATCCTTCTGCTCCACGATCTTCTCGAAGGCACCCGATGGGGCGCGTACGATCCGCCCAAGCCCCACCGGATTTTCCTTGATCAAGGTCCCCAAGAGGCACGCATACCCCCCCTGATGGAAGGCTGACGTCAGTTCCTGAAGCGAACTCGATTGCACCAACGGGGAGTCTCCGGCGACAACGAGTACTGGGCCAGATCCGGTTTCCAAGTGTTCTTTTGCCATGCGCACAGCATGACCGGTCCCGAGTTGTTCTTCTTGGACGGCAAATTCAACACCGCGTCGCCCCGCCAATTCCGCCTTCACCAAGTCGGCTCGGTAGCCGACGACGACGATCATTCGCTCAATACCTGTACTTTCAAGGGCATCGAGGACCCAATGGATCATGGCTCGGCCGAGGACCGGGAACAGGACCTTGGGCAAGTCGCTTTTCATCCGAGTTCCCTTGCCGGCGGCAAGGACGATGGCCGTGGGTTTTTCCATGATATATGGGAATCCTTGGTGCGCTGAGGATGGAGCCAAGAACGTGTGGGGAATCTCGGATCTTTGTGCGCAGCCATTTGTATCATCTTGGTGCGCAGAACTTTGTAACATCTTGCCAGAAGTTTGCTCTTCCGGCCAGAGGACACCCCCTCCACCAAAGGACAAACCCGCCAGAGCATAAACCCGCCCTCTCATTCGACAAACCCAAGGACAAACGTTGACGGATGAGGAGGCTTCGGCTATCGTTCTGACCCCGGCTCATTGGGGCTAGATTTCGTTTCGATCACCGACCTAACTCTCATTCCAACAATCACGATATCATGGGAATTGAACGCACCAAAGAATTGCGTCGTCGTCGCAATCGCAAAGTCAAGCTGACCAAGTTGCAGAAGCGAGCGGAAAAGGCGAGCAAGTCTGAGAAGGCGATCATCGCACACAAGGTTCGACGCTTGAGCCCTGGCGCTGAGCAACTGGTCGCAGCTTGGAAGTTGGTCTAGTCCAACCCGCCGTTAGATCCCCAAAAACGTCCCCTCAAGGTTCGGGCTTTGGGGGTGATGTGGACGCGATCTCAAGGGCGTCGGATCTCGAGCCCGAAAACTCAATCAATATTGCGGTTGGGATATGCGAGTTCTCATCACTGGAGTCTGCGGATTCGTAGGCTCATCGCTCGCTCAAGTCATCGCGGACCGCCATCCGGACTGGAATCTGTTTGGATGCGATAATTTTTTGAGATCAGGGAGCCGATCCAACCTTGCGGTCTTGGAAAGACTCGGCGTCCGAGTATTCGATGCGGATCTACGCGATGACGCATTTTCTCAGTCGGTCCCCGCTGCGGATTGGGTCATCGATTGCGCTGCCAATCCCAGCGTGCTGGCGGGAACCGAAGGTGGTTCTTTTGGGAAGCATTCATCGTCGCGCATCGCGATGGAACATAACCTTTGGGGAACGGTGAATGTTTTAGAGTACTGTAAGGAGTACTCGGCAGGATTGATCATAGTCAGTACGTCGCGAGTCTATTCCGTGAAGGAACTTGCTCGGATTCCATGCCGCGTCGAGGCACAGCGATTCGAGCCGAGTTGGGGAACTGCGACGAACGACACCAGCGAGCCTCCGTTGCCCGCTGGCCTCAGCAGTCGCGGTATCTCCGAACGCTTTTCGACCGAACCGCCTTTGTCCCTTTACGGCTCGAGCAAACTCGCGTCGGAATTGCTGGCCAGGGAATATGCGAATGCATTTGGGTTCCCTCTTTGGATCGATCGGTGCGGCCTGATGGCCGGAGCGGGGCAGTTTGGAAAAGCGGATCAAGGCATCATTGCGTTCTGGTTGCATCGTTATTTGCACCGGGGAATACTTCGAATGATTGGGTTTGATGGTGCTGGACACCAGGTTCGAGACTGCCTGCATCCTCGCGATCTGTGGGAGTTGATCGAGCGACAGATCGCGGTGGGGACAGATGCGTCGAAACCCATCGTGTGCAATGTGTCGGGTGGGATCCATTCGAGTTTTTCACTCGCGGAATTGACCAAATGGTGCGATGCCCGCTGGCAGCATCCCAGCGGGCAGCATCCCAGCGGGCAGAAGGCAAGCCAACGTAGAGTGGTGATCGAACACGAGGCTGTGACGCGGTTGTACGATTGCCCATGGATCGTGCTTGATTCGTCGCTAGCCCAAGACAGTTGGGGATGGAATCCACGAATTACCTTGCAAGAAATCCTGACCGAGGTCGCCGACCATGCGGAAGACCATCCCGAATGGTTAGGGTTGAGCGGAGAATAGTTGAGCGGAGAGTCCATCAATATTCGTGTCGGGCGAGGTACCAGTCCCGTTTTTCCGGGAATTGAATAGCCAATACGCTTGGCTGCCTACTCCCAGAGTTAGCCTTGCAGGTAAGATTGCACTCGACGCGCTCATTGATGGTGTGGCGTCGAGGTGCGTCGGTTGGGGGCAGTCGATGATTGCAAGTTTGAAATTGCAAGTTCGAAGTGGAGGAAATGCGATGGAAGAGTCGCCTAATGAGTTCAGCGGAGTTTTTGTTCCCGGGGGCAAGCGGGCTCAGGATGTGAGTGACGGTTCTCAAGGGAGGAGTTCCACGAAGACCCTTGCGATTGTCCTTTTGGTACTAGGTGCTCTGGGGTTAATCAATTCCGTAATGGCGCCGTTGAGCGCGACGATGATGTTCTTCATTGCGGAAGCTACTGGTGGCGATGAAGCCCAGGTCGCTCAATTGAAGTCGGCGTCGAAGCAACTCTTTTCGCCGATAGGTTTGGTGATGCTTTTCGCTTCGTTTGCCCTCTCGGTTGCGTTGGTGGCCGGAGCGATTGGAACTTTGAAACAAAGACTTTGGGGGGCGGTCACGTTGGCGCGAGCATGCTTGGCCACGGCGATTTGGATGTTGGTTGCGTTACCTATCAATATCTACAACCAGTTCGGTGCGCAGAACAACATGATGGCATCGATGAAGGCCCAGTCAAAGCTACCCAATGGCCAAGAACTCCCCGAGGATTTCGGGATGTTGTTCCAAGGCTTTTTTGCAGTCGCGGCCGCGATGGGTGTTTTGTTTGCGTTGGTTTGCGCTGTTTTTTATCTCTGGTCTTTCCTGCACCTTCGCAAGCCGTCGAGTCTGACGAATTTCCAATAGGAGTTACACGATGCCGGCCATCCCTTCTATCAAGCTGTCGTCTACCAAAGCGGTGTATACAGGCTCGTTTGATCCTGTAACGCTGGGGCATTTGCACATCATCGAACGATCGGCCCAACTCTATGAGGAACTAGTCATTGGCATAGGCGTGAACATGGCAAAGAGTCCATTGTTCGGGATCGATGAGCGACTACGGTTGGTAGAGGAGGTGACCTCGCATTTGCCACGAGTGCGTGTCGAAGCGTTCGATGGACTGGCGGTTGACTTTGTGCGTCGTTTAGGCGCCAAGGTGATGGTGCGTGGGGTGCGGCCACTGACCGATATCGCTGGCGAGTTCACCATGATGATGGCCAACCGTCAGCTAGATCCGGAGATTGAGACGGTGTTTCTCATGGCCGATGAAGAGTACGCGCACGTCTCGAGTAGTTTGATCAAGCAGATCGCAAGCTTGGGGCACGGAAGAGCTTTGGAAAAATTTGTCCCTCGAGCTATCATTGAGCCCCTATTGGATCGAGTCCGAATGCAGGAACTGTAAATAAGGATGCTCCTTAGTAAGGGGCTTTCCTCGAATTTAGTGATGAGAGCTCAGTGATGAGAGATAAAGGCGAAAGACGATGCATCCATTTCGCCCTTTAGGAACCTTGAGATCGTATGATCCTCTGCATTCACTCCAATTGGTGCGAGGATGCGGGCCCCATGTATGGGACGCAAGTGGTCGGCGTTATCTCGATATGATCTGCGGATACTCCGCGTGCAATCTCGGGCACTCTCATCCACGCTTGGTATCCGCGGCGATGGAGCAACTGCAGACATTAGCCTTTGCTAATGGAGGAGAGTCCCCGTGGCGCGATGCGTTGGAAAGCAGACTCGCGGAGCTGTGGCGAGCCTCGCAAAGCGATAGAGCACAGAGCAATAGAGCGGTGGGGGATAGAGCGAGCAATGTCAAGGTTTGGCTGTGCACGACGGGTGCTCGAGGGGTCGAATTGGCGTGGCGAGTCGCTGCGGCGGTAAGGCCGGGTGGCGTTGCACGCTTTGATTTAGGGTACCACGGTCGCTCCATGGGGAGTGCGATGATCAGTGACACGGCCCGTTCGAACGCGCTCGATGTGAACTGCTTGCACACGTTGGTCATCCCATTCCCTCGGCACGGTTTCGCTGCCCAGGGTTTCGCTGCCCAAGGTGCAGCAGGTACACGTGTTGCAGCAACAGGAGTACCCTTCGTTTGCCCTGGCGAGGATTGCGGCGTCTGCGATGAAGCACTTGCCGTTGCGAAAAAACTGCTATCGGTTCACGCGGATCGATTATCGATGTTGATGGTCGAACCCGCGATCGGAGCGCGGGGGTATTGGTTCGCATCGGTCCCCTACTACCGCCGACTGATCGAGTTTGCGAAACAGTTGGGTTTGGTCGTAGTCAGCGATGAAATACAGATGGGGTTGGGGAGGTTAGGTCCCCTTTTGGTGGGGATCAACGATGGCTGGGGGCCTGACTTGGTGGTTCTCGGTAAGTCGCTTGGGGGAGGAATAGTTCCGATTTCGGCGGTTTTAGGTCCAGGAGATTGGATGGATCGATTGCCCGCATCGATCGAGTCCGAAACCTTCGCTGCGACGCCATTAGCATGTCGCATTGCTGAGGAGGTGCTCCGTGTGATGGAGGAAGAAGTCATTTCTACTGGGCGGGTCCCATCTACTGGAGGGGTCCCATCTACTGGGCGGGTGCCAAAAGTGGTTAGACCGGATACGACCAAGCCTCAGGCGATGACACAAAAAGGGGATGCATTTCGAGAGCTTCTGAGGGATAACATGCCTGAGTGCGTACGGATCGAAGGTCGGGGCATGGCGAGTGTTTTAAGCTTGGATGCACTAGGAGATCATGGAATTGACGTAGCTAAGAGATTCACTGTTGTCCTAAGTGGCTTGGGGGTCCTGGCCCACTTGACCGGTCCTCGCAGGGATCGCTTGGCATTGATTCCACCGCTGAACATTCCAGAGGACATGTTGCTCGATTCCGTTGCCTTGTTTGCAGCGGCGTCGAAGGCAGCCCTGAGATAGCACCGTGGTCTGGTTGGGTATTGCATTTTGCGTTGCTCGGCTTGGCGACTCGAGTGTTGCTTGCGACTCGAGTGTTGCTTGGCGACTCGAGTGTTGCTTGGCGACTCGAGTGTTGCTTGCGACTCGAGTGTTGCTTGCGACTCGAGTTGCCCGCGACTGCGAGAACATCGATTTAGTAAAACTTGAAAAAAATCCAAAGAGGCGAAAAAAGTCATGATGATCGGCGAACCGATGCCCAGTCAGTACGACTGGCGATTTAACATAGTGGGGATCCCTATCCGGGTGACTTGGCTGTTCTGGCTGGTCAATGCAGCCCTCGGGTATACATCCGCAATGGCGGTCGACAATGGCTATCGTCGTTTGGCTGCCGTGGTGCCGGATGTATCGAGCCCGGGGTTGCCGTCGCTGCTCGCGATCTGGGTGGTAGCTGCGTTTGTATCCGTGCTGATCCATGAACTTGGGCATGCGTTGGCGTTCCGCTACTTTGGGATCGAGTCGCACATTGTCCTTTACCACATGGGTGGGGTAGCCGTGCCGACTGCTGGGTATGCATTTCAGCGGGGTGGGGCCCGCCGCAGGCTTTCGCACGCGGACCAAATATGTATTTCCGCCGCGGGACCATTGCTCCAGTTTCTTTCAGCGATTCTGGTGGGAGGAATTGCGATTTATATGGGAATCAAGGTCCCGATGATCTCGACGATATTGGACTTCGTGGGGATAAAGCCAGAGGCTCTGAATTGGCTGCCTGCTGGGGAGTTACCGAAGAACGCGTGGGTCTATGCGATGGTCGAGTTCTATGTCTTGATCAGCGTATGGTGGCCACTGTTCAATCTTCTTCCAGTCATGCCTCTCGATGGCGGGCACATCGTGCAGAATCTTGTCGCGATCATTCGTCGTACCGATGGTGTGTACGAAGCGCACGCGATTGGTACAGCGACCGGATTCTTGGTCGCATGGTGGTTCTTTCAGAGCGGCTCTTCTATCAACGCAATGCTCTTCTTGTCGCTCGCAATGAGCAACTTGCAGTCGCTGCAGGGGCGAATGGGACCTCCAAATTGGTGAACCGACGAAAAAAAATCAAAAAATTTTCGACGCTGTGCGGGACCATTTGAGACCTGATTCGAGGGCACTCAAAGAGACGCATTGCGGGGCATGAAAATGGGTGTTGGCATCGCGATCATCGCGGTGCTTAAGACGATGAAGTCGATGCGGCAAACATGCTGTTGCGCGCCGATGATGACTCGATGCAACCAATGCGCATACGAAGTTTTCGCAAACCCAGATCGATAATCAGCGTAGCGCTTTTGTCAATGGATTTATTGGTGAAAAAGATTTTTCGTCGAGCGTGAATGCACGTCGATTCGCAGCGTGAGCGTCCTGATTGCACGATGCCAATCGACAACTCGTTTCGATCATGCGAGCATGCTATTCACGGTGTATGGATCGCGCGTGGAAACGCAATTTGATTTGGTAACCATCGCGATCCGCGAAGGACTCAGCGCGACATCATCGGGGATCAAAAAGTCCCCTTCGATGTGGAAAAATGGTTTCATGTTTGTGGAAAAATTGTCGAAAAGATGTTGCATTAAGTTTCAGGTTTTATACAAATACCTGCAACTAAGGTTGTCCTTAGCACAGAAGGTCGATCATGTCACGGAGTGACAGGTCAAGAAGCCAGATCGACTGTTTTGCTGCGATGGACTTTTTGTATCGGTTGTCGATACCAGATCACTAATCTGCTGCTTCGGATTGGCGACTCTGCGACAACTAAGGTTTGGATTTTTTTGGAGGATGTATCCGTGGCCAAGAAGAAAGCTGGAGCAACGAAGAAGAAGGTAGCTAAGAAGAAGGCTGCCAAGAAGGCAGCAGCACCAAAGAAGGCTGCTACCAAGAAGAAAGTAGCCAAGAAGAAGGCTGCTGCTAAGAAGACCACGACGAAGACCCCTTCGTAGTCCGTTGCTCTTCTAACATGACTGTCTCATCTCTGAGATGGTTTGTCCAAAATCGTAAAACCGCCAAGTGGCTTCCGCTTCTTGGCGGTTTTTTGTTTTACCGAACGGTTTTCGCTACCTTTTCCTAGCCTGCGGATTCCTTACAGTCGATACATACCCCCATGGCAGGATCTTGGAACGTTGCGTCTGCACGGGGCGGTTGTCGATGCGGAACGCTAGCAAAGTTGATCGTGTTGGCTGCGAGCCTATTGGGATGCTCGTTCGGGCCTAGGTCGCTCATGCAAACCCGGCTGCGATACAACGATGCTGTCAAGACGACATCGGAGCAACAGTTCCTTCTTAATATCGTAAGGCTACGATACACAGACACTCCGAGCAGTTTGTCGATCTCCAGCATCGCGGACCAGCAAGAGCTGGTAGCGGGACTACAAGCTGTCCCCTTTTTTACATCGGCCGGGGCGGGAGACACAGGAAGCTATCGCGGGTCGGTGTGGCCTCAAGCGGAGTTGTCTCGAACATCCCGACCGACACTCAGCTACACTCCTCTCGATGACGAGGAGTTCACACGGCGTTTGTTTACCCCGGTCTCACTGGAGGGGGCGATCTATCTATCGAAGACCACATGGCCGATCTCGACGGTGTTTCGACTGTACCTTGAAAACCTCAACTGGGTTTCCAATGCGGAAACAGCCAGTGGTCCAACCCCTGCGGATCCGCCTGTCTATGCCGAGTTTCTCGAAGGCGTCCTCGCGCTGCAACAGTTGCAAGACAAGCAATTGATCACGCTCTTCAACGAGGACCGAGAAGTTGTCGTTGCTGGTCCGTTTGTATCGGAGCAGGATGTCGTCACGGCTGCCATTGATGCGGTGCGAAATGACTTGGAGTTAAAGCGAATGGAAGATGGATATGTTTTGGTGCGCCATGAAGAGCAGCCTGTGCTCAAAGCCTCCGAGGAAGCGTCGAGCGATCTCGCGTGGAGTGTTTTCTGCCAAGCGTTTCACTTGGACCCAACTTTAAGTTCGTTCGATATTACGACGGAGAAACTCGCTCCGTACACCCGTTTGGAGTCTGGCGATGGATTGAATGCATTGGATCTCGAAACACGGTCGCTGCTCCAAGTACTCTTCTTCGTTTCCCATGGGGTCGATGTGCCTGAGGCGCACCGTCGAACAGGGATCGCTCCGCAGACCTGCGGCTATGATGGGGGCGTCTTTGATTGGCAAGAAGTGCTAGGTGGTTTGTTCCGAGTGCATTCGTGCGCCACCAAGAAACCGCCCGAGTGTGCTTATGTGTCGGTCAAGTATCGGGACCATTGGTATTACATCGATCAACGCGATCGTGAATCGAAAGCGACATTCGCATTATTGCTCGAGGTCTCGAGGCTTGAGCTGCAATCGACAGAAGCGAAATCCCCGTTGCTGACGCTGCCTCTGGGCAGGTAGGGACACCGACGCCAATCTCATTTCCCGAGCAGCCAGGTCAACTTAGATTGTTCTGGTCGGACGACAGGATGCTGCGGGCGAGCGTCGACAGTTGATGCATGCTGTCGCAGTGTGCGGCAAACTTCATCCTGGGACGCACTTGGTCGCTGAGGGCTCTTCCTCCAACAACCAACATGGTTCCTTGAGGGATCTGATGCGAAAACGATTGGAAGCGATTCAGGAAGTCATGCTCGTTTTCAAGAAAGGAAGCGCTAAGCCAAAAAACCTTGGGGGTGTATTTCTGGGCAGCGGCTAACATGCTGCTGAACGGAACCCCTGATCCTAGGCTGATCGTTCGCCAGCCCGCTTCGCGAAAGATGATCTCGATCAGCTGATTGGCGACTTGGTAGTGATCCCCTTCGGATGTCCCACCCATGGCTAATGGGGCCGTAGAGGTTGGCTCAGGAACCAAACGTCGAAGCTCGTGGATGAGGCGAATGCAAATCTCGCAACCTCGTCTCTCCTGGTACACCTCGGCTCGACCGCACTCCCACAGTTCTCCGACGGAATGGAGTGTCGGAGCGAGCAAGTCGTCGGCCACCGAAGCCATCCCGCCATGGATCGTATACCAGGAGCTTATCGCCTTGCGGCAATGCGACTCATCACCGGCCAAAAGCGCACGCTGAAACTGCTCTCGCAATGCAGTATCGCTGTCGGGATCAGACCCCATGCCAGCATCTCGATCCTCCGTCAGACGTGTCAATTCATCGCGACCGAGTTGGCGTGTCGCATTCAGACCAATCGCAGTTGGGTCAATAATGCGGCGATTGGTTGACTCGAGAAACTCGAGCAGGTGCTCGAGCGGGATCCGGCGATGTCCACCGAGGGTTTTGTCCGTACGGATAACCCCGCGGTCGCACCATCGCTTTACCGAGGACTCGCTCACCTGGAGCGCTTGAGCAACCTGTTTCGGACTAAAGGTGTTTTCCAACCTATTGAACCCCTGCAAGCTGCAATAAATTCGACCGCGGCACTAGAAACTGAACGTTTCAAAACTCGAATGAACGTTTTCGAGCCAGTTCCTGCCCAAACGCGTTCCACGCAATTGTAGACCGTAGTTTCGTTTTTCTTCAAGCCGTCTTCGGATAAAAACCATATTATTCGTTGGTTTTTACTTCAGATGGAGATTTCGTAAAAATCATCCTCCTCAGCTTGATCATTACCTGCGAGAACGATATAACGGTCATGCGTGAACGAATTGAACGATTTGGCGGTTTTTAAAACGTTCGCGTGTCGAGAGACCTTGGGTCTCGCCGACATCAGCAGTCTCAGCTTTCAGAATTGGGAATTGTGTTATGGTGCAGTTGATCGAGAAATCGAAACGAGCCGCAAAGCCGTGTGGTTCCACAAAGTCGGCACGAGCGACCAAGGCGAAGGTGGCCCGCGAAGTTCCTGAGGCTGTGGTCGAGAGCAAGGCCGTAAGGGTAAAGATAGCTAAGTTGCCTGCCACCTTCTCGTCGAGGTCACTGGAGGCATCCTTCGTTCATTTCTGCCAACTTGTCGTCCCGGAAATCAAGTCGCCGGAAGTTTTGGCGAAATCGGTCAAGCGAATGCTGGCCGAAGAGATTGAGTTCATGGGACGTAGTGATTTCGCTAGCCCCGATGCATCCTCCAACATTTTTGCGGACGGGTTGCTGCTCCCCGATTTAGGGGACCCGATGAATCGGACCAAGACACCTGACCTGCCTCCGCATCTGGCTAGACTCTGCGAAGCAAAGCTGCTGTCCGCTGAAGAGGAGCATCTTGTTTTTAGCCGCATGAATTACTTGAAGTTTCGTGCCAACCAACTTCGCCAAGAGTTGTCGCAGGAATCGCCCGACTGCTGGACGGTACGCCGGATCGAAGCCCTCCTCAAGGCGGCGGATTGGTACCGTGATCGTATGGTCAAATCGAACATGCGGTTGGTGATTTCTATCGTCAAAAAATTCGTCAACATTCAAAACTCCTTCGATGATCTGTTGAGTGACGGCATCGTTGCCCTTCTACGTGCTGTCGACAAATTCGATGTAGGTCTCGGTTTCCGCTTCAGCACGTATGCAACCCAGGTTGTACGAAGAAACTCGTATCGCCGAGTGATGGATAAACAGAAAGAGCGTCAGCGTGTGACGCTGAGCGTGCACGAACCTGGTATCGATATCAGCGACGAACATCGCTCGCCATCGATGAGCGAAGAGCGTTGGCAAGAACTCCGTGGTCGGCTGTCAACCATGCTCGATCGGTTGGATCGACGTGAAAAGCTGATCATCCGAGCTAGGTTTTCTCTGGGTGGTCACCGCCGGATCCAAACCCTGCAGCGACTTGCTGATAAATTAGGAGTATCGAAGGAACGTGTCAGGCAACTCGAGAAGAGAGCCCTTGACAAGCTTCGAGACATGGCAGAATTATCTCCGCTCCCTGAGTCTGACGTTTAAGTCACCCTATGTCACTGTTTAGTGCCTCGCACCAGTTTTCTTGCTCGCGTTCCGCGCTCTTTCGATACCATCAATCCCCTGGCGCCATCGACCGATTGATTCCACCGTGGGAATCTGTCACCATCCTCGAAAGCGCCGATTCTTTGGCACCAGGCTCCAAAGTTAGTATCGCCAATCGCCAGTTTGGCGTTCGTCAGGTTTGGAATGCAGAGCATCTAGAGCTCGTCGTAGGTTCCCTCTTTGTAGATCAGCTAAAGAATGGGCCGTTTCGAAAATGGATCCATCGGCACGAGTTCTCGGATGTCGAGCCGTTCGGAAGCCAGCTCACTGACCGCATCGACTTTCAGCTGCCTTTGGCGCCGGCGAGTAATCTCGCGTTGCCTTGGGTGCGCACCAAACTCGAATCGATGTTCCGTTTTCGCCATCGTGTTACCGCGGACGATATCAACTTTGGCGAATCCTTAGCGGCGATCAGGAGTGGATCGGCGGCACCTTTGCGGATTGCAATCACGGGTTCCACTGGCCTCATTGGTCGAAGGGTATGCGAGTTAGCATCGGTTCTTGGGTTCGATGTGGTTCGAATCGTTAGGCCTGAAAGCGTGAAGGGTACGTCCAGGTTCCCTACCGGTGTCGTCGCGGCTCAATTGCGAGGAGGTACAGGGGAGGATCAGCGTCGACTGGAGGGGCTCGATGCCGTCATTCACCTAGGCGGATATGGAATCGCAGAGGAACGCTGGTCTTCGGCGGTGAAGCAAAGAATTCGGGATAGCCGGGTAGCAGGCACATTGCAGTTGATCGAGGGACTCGGTCGACTCGATTCCCCACCGAAGGCTTTGATCTCAGCCTCGGGAATTGGCATATTTGGGGATCGGGGTGATGATTTTTGTGACGAGACGACGCAGGCTGGTACTGGTTTCCTCTCGGATGTGGCCAAGGAATGGGAGTCTGCGGCAATGTCTTATGGGAGTACATCCACTGGAAGGACAGCTCGGCGTGTGGCGATTGCTCGGATGGGCGTGGTTTTGCATCCGAGGTTCGGCGCTCTCGCGAAGTTGCTACTGCCGTTTCGATTGGGGTTGGGAGGGAGAACTGGTAGCGGAAAGCAGTACTGGCCTTGGGTGCATATCGACGATGCTGCCAGTATTCTTCTTCATCTGGCCGCACAATCCGCCTGCGAGGGTCCTTACCATGTGGCTTCTCCGGATGTCCCGACCAATCGCGATTTTGCAAAGACACTGGCAAAGGTCCTGTCGCGCCCTTCGTGCGTACCAACCCCGGCCTTTGCAATGAGGCTGCTGCTGGGCGAGATGGCGGGGCCACTATTGCTAGCCAGTACGCGGGTGACTACTTCGAGATTGCTTTCCTCGGGTTATCGGTTTCGATTCAACTCTCTCGAAGAGGCCCTTCGGAATCTGCTCGGTTTATAGCGGGTCGGGTTGCGAGATGTTACTCGGGCTGCGGTCCTTGGGTGCAGGAACGGATTGTTTCGCGACCCGCCAATCGATCAATTGGATTTCGACTTTGCGCATGCCGTTGAACTCGTTGATCATCGGACGGAATGCCAAATCGAAGTTGCCTTGATGGGAGTTGATCTGTTCGGCCCATTCCGGTTGTGAAAAAGCGACCGCTCGCACAATGCTTCCATGCTGCCTAAATCGAACCCCAACGTGCCGTTCGCCTTGGCCAAAAAGCTTGGCAGGTTCGTGCAATTCGACGTCGCTTGCCACCAAGATCGGACGTGGGTTTCCGGCACCGAACGGGGCGAGGCTTTCGATCATCGAAACCGTATGAAGATTCAATTGCTGGAAGGTGGTCTCTGCATCAACGGTCAAGGTGGATTGAGGATCGCGACCCTCGAGTTCCTTCCGAACCTGGTCACAGAACGCTTCTCGGAACTCAGGAATCTTTCTCTCGTCGATGCGCAGGCCTGCGGCTGCAGCATGGCCACCGCACCCGACCAAATGATCTCGGCATGCTTCAAAGGCATCGTAGAGATTGACTAGGCCTGCCGAGCGTCCACTTCCGGTCGCATGTTTTTGTCCCGTTGGATCCACGGAAATGATCACCACCGGACGGTTGAATTTATCCGCCATGCGGCTCGCAACGATGCCGATTACCCCCAAATGCCAACCGGGTGAATGGAGTACCAGTGCGGGTTCGATGTTGAGGTCATATTGCTCTTTGGCTTGTTTCGTTGCAGCCAGCGAGATGCTTCGCTCTAGAGATTCGCGATCGCCATTGAGTCGTTCCAAGTACTGGGCGAGCGTTTGAGCGCGCTGTGGATCCCGTGTGGTCAACAGCTCCACACCGAGCTGGGCTTGTCCGAGTCTCCCTGCTGCGTTGAGACGCGGTGCCAACGTGAATGCGATGTCTTCGGCGGACAGCGAGGATTTGGACTGCAGTTTGGTCTGCATCATCAGTGCCGAAAGTCCGATCGGCGAGTGCTTTTGCATCAGTCCCAATGCGGTGCGAACAAGGATTCTGTTTTCGTCGAGCAACGGCACAACATCAGCAACCGTTCCGATGGCAGCGAGGGTCATTGCCGAAAGCAGATACTCCCGATGGCGATCGTTTACCTTTTTCGCTCCCGAGGTCAATTGGCAGAGCCTCCATGCGAGTTTGAAAGCAACGCCCGCGCCGCATAAACCTGCGAACGGATATTCGGATCCCGGCAGCTTTGGATGGACGATCGCCACGGCATCTGGGAGTTTCTCACCGGATTGATGGTGATCGGTGATGATCAAATCCAAACCGAGCTGGCGGCACGCGGCCGCTTCGGCAACCGCACCGATCCCGCAGTCAACGGTAATGATCAGTTTCCGCTTCAATTGCGCCAGACGCGTGATCGCTTCATGGCTGAGTCCATAACTATCTTCGAGCCGATTGGGTACATAGTAGTCAACATCGGCCCCGAGCATCTCAAGGCAATTCAGCATGATCGCTGTCGCAGTCATCCCATCGGCATCATAATCACCGTAGATGGTGATAGGCTCTTTGGCTTCGACAGCCTGCAAAATGCGTTTGGCTGCCTCATCCACACCAGGTAGTAATTCCGGATCTCGAAGCTCAGAAAACTTCGCCTCTAGGAAATACTTGATAGCAACAGTGTCCGTGAGTCCCCTGGCCCAAAGCAAGTTGGACACCAGGGGATCCAACCGAGCTTGTTCGGAGAGCTTGAGAATGTCCCCTGCATCATGACCTCGGAAGATCCATCGTTTTGTCACGGTATCCCCCAACCCATCCTGAAAAAATCATGCACCAAGAAATCCAGCCGTGCGGGTTGAACCAAGATACCAAAGGAACCTTGCCCGCCAACCGCCATGGGTCTCGAAAACGGCTATGGCCAAAGAAAAACGCCATGTTGTGGCAAAAAAAGAACGCTTTGGTCGCGGCCACGCATGACCTGCGCGGCCCGGTGGGCAATCTGGCTAACAAAGTGTCCGGCGGGACAACGAACGGTCGAGCAAGAGCGAGGCTGAAACGAAACGAGGCAACCAGATGACAGGTTGCCTCGAGGTCTCAAGGGGAATAGAAGCACAGGGTTGGCGACGAGACCGACCGACACAGGATGCGACCGCTCTGTCTCAAGTTGAGCCCGGCTTACTTCGTCTCAAGTTGAGCCCGGCTTACTTCCTCTTCTCAACATGCAGTGTAATCCGCCGCAGCCGAGGGCTGTATTTCTTGAGTTGCAGCTTTTCTGCACCAGGCTTGCGGAGCATTACATAGTTAATGTCACCAGTCTCTTGGCAAACCAGGAACGTCGTCTCTTTCTTCTTCTTACTCTTGGCCATCGCAGATCTAGACTTCGGCTTAGGAAAACATTTTCGAACCAATGCAGGTTGCCTATTATGCAAATCGAAGCTGAGTCTGGCTAGCTCACTTCGAGCAATTCCCCACCTTTAGAACCCACAGTGGAACTCTTCTGAGGGGAAAAACATCAAAATTCTCGGGGATTTGCATTCAGCCACGGCGAAGAATCGCCATTTTGGCCCGCAAATCGCTCATAGGGAAAGCGTGGCACGCAGAGGGAACCCAGAAGGAATTACTGGATTAACCCTCAAACTTGGCAGGTCCAAGTCCCAAGACGGTGGAAACGGTCGGCGGGGCGAGGGCGTTGTCCGGGAGGTGCAACTAACCTTAAAAACACGGTGAAATCTTCGGAAAGGAAGCCATTGGCGACGAAGGGCCGTGATGACATTTTTCGAGTTCGGTAAGTTCCTCGTACGAGGCCAATTGAGGCAAAAGCAATGGGAAATCGTGGGCATCGCAAGCATCTGAAAAGAAATGCACGATGGATAATCCGAGAGGTGCTCAACGGATTGGCGGAATCGCGGGATAGCAGGTCCAATCGTTCGATTCGTTTCGAACCACTGGAACGCCGCGAATTGATGGCGGCGGATTTTTTTGATTCGGTTTCGGCGGCATCGGCTGCCACTGCGTTCGTGAACTCGTCGCCTACCGTCTTGCAGTCTGCCGGTTATGTGAGCCAATCCAACGGTGGGTCGGGGCTCCAGGCCGAAGGTGAAAACGCTGCGGACCTGGTCGGGTTCGCCAAGGCTCTGACCGCTGCGGGTGTTAAGCTTTACGGCGCGGATTGGGATTCGGTATCCACCGACCAACGGCAGCTGTTCCAAGAAGGAGCTAACTACCTCCCCTTTATCGAGGTAACCAATCCCGACCGTTCGTTCAACTCAGTGGGCACCGCACAAGGCATCACCACGTTGCCGACATGGAAATTTGCAAACGGTCAAACAGCCACTGGTTTAAAGACACTCGAGCAAATCGCGACCCTGTCGGGTGTTGCGATTCCGCAGTCGAGCAACCCTTGGATTGTCGAGATCCCAAACCAAACCGTCTTGTTTAAATCCCCGATGCACGTTCCGGTGGATACCTATGATCCCAACGGCGGACCGTTGACCATTTCCGTCAGCAGCAGCAACCCGTCCGCCATCAGCGCAGAACTGATTTCCAACCCCAAGTCGGTTCGAATGCTAGTCAGCGGCTATGGCGAGATGGTCTATCGTCTCTTCCCAGACGAAGCGCCTCGGCCGGTCAATCAGTTCTCGCAATTGGTCAACTCGGGCTTCTACAATCAAACAGCGACGAACAAGGTTACCTTCCATCGCGTCATCGACAATTTTGTCATCCAAGGTGGGGATCCGACGGGCACCGGTAGTGGCGGATCCAATCTGGGCGATTTCGATGATCAGTTCGACGTCGATTTACAACACAATCGCACGGGAATACTCTCCTATGCAAAGTCGATCGACGATTCGAACGACTCGCAATTCTTCGTCACCGAAGGTCCACAGCGGCACCTTGATTTCAACCATTCGATCCTCGGACAATTGATCCAAGGCGAATCCGTTCGGCAGGCGATTTCGCGGACTCAGACCAATTCGTCCAAGCCGGTCAACGATGTCATCATCAAGTCGATGGAGATTTTCGACGACACGCGGAATGGCTTGATTCGTTTGAAATCGCTTGGAACTACCGGATCATCGACGATCACGGTCACCGTGACCAATTCTACTGGACAATCGTTCTCGACGACCTTTGTCGCAACAGCAGGCGCCGATACCGTCAACGGTGCTCCGTTCTTAAATGACATCACCGTACCACCGATAGCTCCCGGGCAAACGGTGACTATTCAACTGAGCTCGCAGGACAAAGAGGGAGATGCGGTTGCTTACGGAGGAACGCGTTCGGGAAGTGTTCCTTATCAGTTCGACGTCAACAGCACGACGGGCTTGATGACAGTAACCGCTCCCCAGAACTTCAGTGGTTCGTTCGATATCAACGTAGGAGTCCGAGCCGCTTCATCCTCCGCGAGCGGAGAGTTCAGCGACAACCAGAAGTTAACGTTCAATGTCGCCGCGCCGGTTACCGCTCCGACCTCGATCGATTTGGCATCCGCTACCGATTCCGGAACCAGCGACAGCGACAACATCACCAACGCTGCCAGCATGCAGTTGGTGGTCGCCGGAACGACCGTGGGTGCAACTGTCAACCTCAAGGTGGGCAGTCAAGTGGTTGGCACCGCGGTAGCTTCGGGTGCTTCAACGACGATCACGACGACGTTGATCTCGCAGTTGGGAGCAGGTACATATTCTGTGGTTGCTACTCAAACGTTGAATGGGCAGACATCTGCGGCGTCACCCGCATTGGTGCTCACCTACGACCCAACCGCACCCGCCGCAATCCCAGCCAACCAGCTTCCAACGCGGGCCAATGTTGGCTCGCAACTGGTCTTTGATTTGGTGCATCCTGAGGAAGGAAACGGATTGCGATATGTGCTCGACAATGCTCCTGCCGGGTTGACTGTCAATCAGCAGACAGGCGTGATCACTTGGACGCCGACCGCCGCCCAATTAGGTCCGCAAACCGCCACGCTACGACTGGTCGATGTGGCCGGTAATTCGGTCACCCAAGCCCTAGCCATCAATGTTGCAGACACAGCAAAGATCGCTATTGATTTGCAATTGAAGAACACCTCAGGACAAGCCATCTCGACCCTTTCTCTCAACCAAGAATTCGACTTGAAGATCGTCCTCAACGATTTGCGATCCAGCGGGACCGGTACGGGCGAAGGCGTTTTCTCAGCCTACATGGATATCGTGTTTGACTCGACCAAGGTCGAATTGGTTGGGACCAACCCCATCACCTACGATCCACTATTCGGGAATGGACAAACGGCCACTACTACGACTGCGGGGCTGATCGACGAAGTCGGCGCGTTCTCCAGTCTTACTGTCGGCCCGGGGCGGAACCCTCAGAATTTCATCACCGTGCGAATGAAGGCCAAAGCGGCCGGAAGTGCCTTGTTCAGTATCAATGAAGCTGAGACGGCAGGCCGCGGCTTTGCCATCTTCAAAGAAGATGCCGCTGTACCTGCAGCACGCGTCATTTTCGGTAATGCGTCGGTTGCCGTCGCCCAGAACTTCACTGCCGTGAACGACACGTTCAGCGTCAATGAGGATTCCACGAATACATCCATCGACGTGCTGGCAAACGATACGATTGTTCCGAACACCAATACGGTGCTCACTCTGCAAAGCGTTTCTACTCCGGACAAAGGTGGTAGTGTATCGATTGCCTCGGACAATAAGCGATTGATCTATACGCCAGCTGCCAACTTCAACGGCACGGAGACCTTCACGTATATTGTTCGCGACCAAGCGGGTGCTACCGGCACTGCGACGGTTACCATGCAGGTCCAAGCGGTGAACGACAATCCTGTTGCCAACAACGACACGGTGACTACCGTGCGATCGGGAGACCAGGATGTTTTCATCGATGTGCTCAGCAATGACACATCGGGTGTTGATACCGGAGAAACATTGAAAGTCACCGCGGTGGGAACACCCAGCCAAGGTGGTTTGGTCAAGATTGGTACCGCTGGCAACGGAGTGGTCTACACTCCGAAGACAGGATTTGTCGGCACAGAAACCTTTACGTATACGATCAGTGACGCCAAGGGTGGAACCGCCAATGCCACGGTCACGGTGAACGTCGCTCCAGCCGTTCCACCGCCAACCGTTGTCGGCGAATCGTTCACTGTTGCCGAAGATTCAGCCGCCGTCGATTACGATGTACTGGCAAACGATACGCCATCGCAAAGCGGCGAAACGCTCACGGTCATTAGCGCGTCGGCGACCAATGGGACCGCGACGGTTACCAGCAATGGTACCCGCGTTCGATACGCTCCCAACGCGAACTTCAATGGCGTGGACAAGATTGTCTACACGGTACGAAGCACCAACGGCGGAACTGCCGTTGGGACTGCGACCATGACGGTTACCGCTGTCAATGACGCACCAGGAGCGGTTAATGATGTGTTGACGGTCCGTTCGGCTCCCAATCAACCCGTGGACGTTTTGAAAAACGATACCAACGTCGATTCGGGCGAGACACTAACCATTTCCGCAATCACCCAGCCTGAGACTGGCAAAGGTACCGTGGTGATCGCGACGGGTGGCAAGTCCCTTCTGTATACGGCTCCTAGTGTGGCCTTCACAGGTGAAGTCAACTTTACCTACACGGTAAGCGATGGAAACGGGCTGACTGCGACGGCATCGGTGAAATTGACCGTGGTGAATTTCGAGCCTCGCGATGTCGGCGTGACTACGGTTTCGTCTGTGCAAAGCGTGGCTGTCCAAGTCCAGCAAGTGTCCGGTCCGACGATTTCGAGCCCACAAAACTTGGATCCTGTGATCACGAACAGTATTGCCAAGGTGAGCGATGTTGGACCTGGAACCTACCAGTTCAGCGTTCCAACTCTCCCCTTCTTTATACCGAAACAGACCTCTGTATCGGTGGTGTCCGGAGCCGATGATACCGACTCGGTTTCGACGCCGATGAATGTCGGAACTCGCGATGCTCGCTACATGGACCTTCGGGACTTCACCAGTCAGAGCCTTCGCAAGGGGATGACGGTTGCCGTCCAACCGAACCAATCCAACGCCTGGCTGGATGGGGTCAAGGATTGGCGCAGCTATTCGAAAGTCCAAGTGACTCTGAATCCGCAGGCGACATCGTTAACCATTCAAGCGACCGATGCATCGAATAAAGTGGTTTCAGCAACCTTGCCAACCAGCGATCCACGGGTTGAGCTCCGAGGTAAAGAAGGAAACAATCACCTGTTCCGCATCCAAGCGGCACCGAGCGAATTGACTTTCACTCCTGTACCGCCAGCCAGTTCGAGCTCGTCCTCGTCCAGCAGCGGTGCATCGGGCGAAGGAGAAGGCCGTTCTACACCTGGTGTGAACTCGATGTCCGCAGCGAGTGTGGATTCGGCGATATCCCAATTCCGCGATTCAGCGACAGCGGCAGCTAGCTCTTCGGCGGTTCCTCCGATCACGAGCCCAGCACAAAACGAGCTGGAGCAGGTGATCGATCAAGTTGCCGAAGGATTAGCAAACACGGTCAGCTTGTCCGATTTCCGAAGCCCTCGGTAAGCAAAGGTGGATGCAGACATCAGATGGCTGAAACCGAACAGGAGGCTAACTCTCCTGTTCGGTCAGGTCAGCGCTCGGTCGTTTTTTCGAGCACATCGACGCTATGCCGCGACTCGATCACGCTGTAACCATGCGCTAGGGCCTCGGTTTTGATTCTTGAGATCTCGTCGGTCGACTGCTGGAATGTTTCGCGATGGTCCAGCACAATCACATCGTAGCGCATAATCGGCGATGAAAGGGTGGTATCCAATCGGGCGAGATCGTTGTAGCGCTGCCAAAACTGACCGACCGTCTCGATGTCTTTGGCCCCAAGGAAGTGAGCGGCAACACGACCGGTCGCTAAGACTCGTAACCCTTCGAGTGGCGCGGTCATAGAATCCACAATCCGTCCACGTGTGCGGATGCGATCGATGGTTGTGCGGATCCACGCATTATCGTCGCTCCCTAATTGACGGCGGGCTTCTCCATCGATCCCGTACGTTTTTGTCTTGACATCGATGAGGCTATCAAGGCTCCACGGCATCTGCCCGACGAATATGGCCATGATGAAGGATGTCGAGAAACATGCCCAAGCGTGCGAGATGCCGATCCCTGCTGGATTTTGTCGCTTGGAGGATGAACGTTCGATTGCCCCAACAAACACGATGGGAAGAAGGCAGCTGGCGTATTGGAAAGCTAGGCTTTGAGCGGGCATGTGCTCCCAAAGTAGGAGTACAGCCATCGGCACACTGATCGCCAGAACCGTCCAAAGGAACCGACGCGAGACGCACATTGCGAAGGGAGCTAGCACGAAAGAGAGAAACGCCAAATTGCGTTCTCGAAGGAGAAGCTCCAGGAAAACGCCCGGCTTCAATACCGGAGAAAGCGCTATTTCGAAAGGACCGCTTCCAAGGCGGGCGAAGCGAGCGGTTTGGAATTGGGCCAAGCCGCTGAAGTGATAGACCAATGCGAATACCACCACTGCAACGGCAAACACAATTCCCCAAGTACGACTCGTACCAAGCTTTAAATTGTTTTGGTCCAATGATGAATTCGGATCCGATGAAGAACTTAATGATGTGGGTATTCGCTCTTCAACCATCGCTCGGAGCAAGTTGGCTGCGGCATAGCAACCGATCGCGGCGATGACACCTTCTTCGAAGGAGCATCCAAGAATGGCAAAGGCGATCGCCCCATATCCGCGTCCTCGCACGAGGCACCAGTAACTCGCTAAGAGGCATGGGATCGCTAGAGTAATAGGGTGCCATCCGTAGGTGTACGCCAGATTCATTTGGCCGATCGATGGGATCGCAAGCCATGCGAGGGACCATAAAAGTGCCACCGGTCCGGGACAACCATGCGCACGAGCGATTGCGAATACCAAAAGTGCGGATCCCGCCAAACAAACGGACTGGATCAAGAACATCGTGCTTGCGTATGGACAGGCTCCCCAGATAGGGAGCAGTAACGTGAGCCCTGGATTGAAATGGTCCCAGAACGGTGGCAACACAGGGGATTCGCGCAGGAAACCATGGCCTCGGAGTGTGCTGTTGATGCGCTGAGTAAAATGAGCGAAGTCATTGAAGCCCAACTGGAATTCCCGAAAGTAGTGGTCGGATTGCAGGTACCACCAAACGGTCGCTAATACGACGCATGCAAGGGCTATGGAAAAACAAATGCGCGGGCTCATGGCGATAGTAAAAGAATGCCACCGCACACCTTGGCTGGTCGGGAACTGATGCAAAGCAAGTCCAAGGCTTACGCCAGTAAAAATGGCGAACCAAACGATCTCCCACCAGGCCGCTTGAGGGACTGCTGTCCCCGTCGCCCTGGCGATCAGCAACACCAGCGGCAGATTGGAAACCAGGCCGCTGGCGAGCGCGAGGTTGGACGCGATGCCGAAGTTCTTTGTTGCCTGATAGAGAGCCCCGAACAAACCCAATGCACAAATCAGCAGCAAGCAAAAAATACCCGGTGGTACCGCGAGAACTTCCAGCTCCGCTGGGACAGAAGGAAGCGTTGAATAGTCGAATACCAACTGCATACGAGTTGATAACGCTGAACCCGTAGCGAGCCATAAACAACCTATGATCGCCGCTATCACGGTGCGAATGGAACGATCCAAAACCTCACCTTTACCAAATCCTTGCTTGAAACGAAGTGTAGGAGTTCCCACTGAAAAACGGTTGCCAAACAATCATCAACGCCAAATGCATCTGGTCCCGAATGCGTTTGAGTGCTTGTTTGGGGGCCATCGATCGGGGATTCTGATGATACTCCCTGCGACGAATGCAAGCGATGGAGTACAATCATCGACTCGAGGCAAGCCAACTTTTTTAGGGGAAATCCATGGACGAATCGCAACCCTCCGCCCCCACTGCGGACCCGCAGTGGAAACCATTGACCGCAAAACAACGGCGAGTTTTGGGGACATTGATGGAAAAATCGAAGACCACCCCAGATGTCTATCCGATGACGTTTAAAGGGTTGATGACAGGTTGCAATCAAAAGAGCAATCGAACGCCATTCACCAATTACACCGAAGAACAGATCGAGACCATTGTCGATGAACTCCGGACGATTGGGGCGGTGACGATTGTCCAGGGGAGCGGGCGAGTTACCAAAGTCCGGCATTACGCATACAACTGGCTTGGCATTAGCAAGGTAGAAGGTGCGATCATGACGGAGCTTTTGCTGCGGGGTGAACAAACCTTGGGAGAACTCCGAACACGTGCGTCTCGCATGGAGCCGATCCCTGATATCGAGGAATTGAAACGGCTATTCGATGACCTGAAACGAAGGAATCTCGTGGTCGAGTTGTCCCCACCCGGCCGAGGCCAAATCGTATCCCATAACCTCTATCCGGAATGGGAATTAGAGGCCCTTAGGAAGAGCGTCGCAGCGGGTACCAGCAGTGTTGCACTGGATGGCGATGATTCCCAATCCTCCACAGCTGTTCCGCACGCCGTTGGGAACACATCATCTCACTCCCCTACAATTTCCAGTCCAGCCCACACAACGCGAGTTGATGCCTTGGAATCGGAAATCGGTGAATTGCGTGAGGCGATCGCGAAATTGATCGAACGCATCGGGACGTTGGAACGTGAGATCGGGATCGAGGCTCCTAACCATTAGCCCCCCAATACTCGCAGCAGCAGAACGATGTAGCGACTGATTGGAAATACCGTATCGCAATTGCAAGGTTCTTTATGACTGAGTCTCTGTCGGCTTCTGTACCATCTCCTTCCTTAGTTCTCGACTTGCTCGAAGCGTTTCGGCGTTCGAAGACGATGTTTGCGGCGGTGGAGTTAGGTGTCTTTGATGCCCTCGAGCATGGTGGAAAATCGGTCGAGGATTTAGCGACTGAATTGCAGCTGCACGCTCGGTCCGCACAAACCTTGCTAGAGGGTTGTGCAGCTCTAGGATTGTTGAAGCAAAACAACGGGATTTTTGAGAATACCCAAGAGGCCGCGGTTTATCTGTGCAGCTCGAGCCCGAGAAGAATGACGGGCTACATTAAGTATTCCAATCATGCGATCTGGAAGATGTGGGCTCATCTCGAAGACGCGATCCGTGAAGGGAGCCATCGATGGAACCAAACATTTGGCTTCGACGCGCCAATCTTTTCCCACTTCTTTCGAACCCCAGAGTCCATGCACGAGTTCCTAATGGGAATGCATGGGTTCGGGATGATTACCTCGCCCGAAATTGTGCGAGCCTTCGACTTGGGACGCTTTCAGCATTTGTGCGATTTAGGAGGGGCCACAGGGCATTTAGCAATCGCCGCATGCCAGTGCTACCCAAGCTTGCGTGCCACCGTCTTCGATTTGCCGCATGCACTTGACTTGGCGCAGTCGATTGTGAGCGAGTCCTCGGTGGCCGACAGAGTTTTGGTCGTCGGAGGAGATTTCTTTGAGGATCCCTTACCCCAAGCGGACTTGGTTGCTCTGGGGCGGATTCTCCACGACTGGGATGAGCCGAAAATCGATCGATTGCTACAACGAATTTACGAGGCGCTCCCGTCCCGTGGTGGGCTGCTGATCGGCGAGAAAATCATCAATGAGAATCGAGACGGACCGCGATGGGCCATGATGCAGAGCCTTAATATGTTGATCTGTACCGAGGGCCGCGAGCGAAGTTTCACCGAGTATGAAGCGTTGCTGCGACGGATCGGATTCTCCGACATCCACGTCGCAACCACCGATGTGCCGCTCGATGCGATCCTTGCGATCAAGCCTTAGCGGGCAGCCATAGTGGGCAAGCCATAGCGGGTTAACTTTGATACGAGCATAGCAGTGACAGCCTATCGGGATCTCGATAAGGATTTTGACGAGGGATGCCTGTGATCGGCTTGATCGGTTATGGTTTCTCGGAAGACTGTTTTCCGAGTGCGCGATAGTAAGCTCGGATCGCGTCACTGAACTCAGGGTCAAAAACCTCGCGTCGGCCTTCGGTAAGGTCATCTGCGCGTTTCTCTCGCAATCGCCCCCAATTGTTACCTGCATCAAGAATGGCTTTGGGTAATGCCGAGTTCCCCGTGGGTGGATTCTGGGTGATGCCTCGGTCGTCCGGTTGCCCGCCTGGTTCCCCGGGACGCTTCTTGGAATTGCTGCTCCGCTGCTTGGCTGCCTCTCGATTTGCCAATCGCTCGCTTTGCAGACGGGATGCGATTTCGTCCGCGGATTCCTTCAACGCATCCTGAACGCCCTGCGAGCTCGGTTTGCCTTGGGATTTGCTCCCAGAGTCGGATTTGGAGCCATCATCATTCTGAGTCGGTTTGCCCGATTCGCTATCCGCAGGGTTATCCCCTGACGGCTTTTGCGATTCGGAAGCCCCCTCCTGGGACTGTTGCGAACTACTGTTCGGCGAACCCTCGTTCGAACTGAGTTGCTGATCCAACTGATCAAGCATCCTGGCTAGTTGCTTTGGTGATTGCGCGTTCGATTGGCCCGATTGGCTCGAAGGACTTGAAGTCGATTGCTGGCCCTGTTGGGATTGCTGGCCCTGTTGCGGTTGCTGGCCCTGTTGCGGTTGCTGGCCCTGTTGCGGTTGCTGGCCCTGTTGCGGTTGCTGGCCCTGTTGCGGTTGCTGGGACGGTTGTTGGTCGGATGGGTTGGACGAGGGTTGGTTTTGGGGCGTCGCTTGTTGCAACTCTGCGGCTCGCTGATCGAGACCTTGTTGGGCTTGGTTCAAGCTATTGATCGCGTTTTCTCCTTGTGGTGCTCGCTCGGGTTTCGGTGCATTCTCGTTTCGAGCTTGTTGCAGTTGTCCCTTTTCTTGTTGTGTCGCGTTTTGAGCAGAGCGTTCCACTTCTTGGGAGGCGTTGGCAACTTGGTTCTTGGCCAAATCGGAAACCTGCTTGGACTGCTGTGCAAGCTTTTCGCTCGCGGCTTGATTGTTGAGTCGCTGTTCGTGCCTTGCGCTTCGAGCCAACTGGTCGGCGACTTGATCCACCGTGGCTTCTACACGCTCTTGATTGCGATCCGCTTGATTGAGCGCATCGGCGGACGGGGAGCGAGGCGGAGTCTCTTTTGCTTTGTTCTGAACTCCTTGAAGTCCCGATTGGAGTTGATCGAGTTGCTCTTTGGCGCCGTTGAGTTGTTCGCGAGCCAGGGCAGCCAAAGGATTCGGCGCATCTAGATTCGCTCGAGGTGCCTGTTCCATTTTCTGCTGTTGCTCTTGGCCTTGTTTCGCGATCGACTGCACCGCATCAGCGAGTTGCTTGGCTCCTTCGGAACGGCTGGTTGCGGCCAACATTTCCTTGGTCTTTTGATCGAGCTGTGCCTTGAGCGATTCATTCTCTGGAGCCTTTTTGGAAGCCTCCATAATTTGATTGCGTTCATTGGCCTTCTGTTGCATTTCCCGATCCCGTGCCTCAGCTTCCTTCCGGAGTCGATCAGCCGATTGGTCGCGTTCGCGAGTTTGGTCTTTGGAACGCCGGATGAGGTCATCTCGCATCAAGGATTGCCAAGACTGCATCTCCGTCAATTGGCCTTTGCGTTGGTTATCATCCTTGATCAGTGTTTGCTCGCTGAGTTGGTTCATTTTGGGGGAGATTTCGGCCAATTGCTGCTGCGCCTTTTGAACCTCGTTCAAGAGTTTTTCGGTCTTCTCGTTGAGCACAGATTGGCTGGTATTGCTATCGGCGTTCTTGGCATCACGAGCGGCATTCTGCAATGCATCAGAAACATTGTTCAGTGCCTTTCTCATCTCAGGTTGATTCATCCGCTGGACGGCTTGGTTGGATTTACTGAGCAGGTTCACCGCAAATCGCTCTGCGGAATCGGCGAGAGCTCTAAGCTGCTGGCTTTGGATTTCCTTCGCCTCCATCCGTTTTGCATCTGAGTTTTCTAACTGCTGTGCAATCGACGCTTCTTGCTGTGCTGCATTTTTAAGTTGGGATGCGGAATCGGCCACATTGGTTTTTGAGAGGTCGGTCAACTCTCGTTGCATTGGCTTATTCTTTTTGAGTTCTTGTTCCAATTTCCGAAGGAGTTCTTCGGGGGAGTTTTTAGCCATCTCATTGAGTTGGTCTGCGCTTGCGTAGTTCTCGAGAGGATCCTTCGTCTGTGGTTCGCGCGATGCCTGTGGATCCTGTGACGAGTTCTGGGGTTCCTTGCTATTGGCAGCCGATTGCATTTCTTGCCGCGATTGCGCGAGTGCTTGGGAATCGGCTGAGTTTGGATCCTTTAGCGATTTCTCGACCAAATCGAAATGCTTGGCGATCGATTCGAGTGTTTCGGCGGCTTGTTTCTGTTTCTCTGCTGCGTTGTCTGCGGCTTGGCGGATCGCCTCGGGATCCTGAGTTCGCTGTTGCTGCTGCTCCAAAGCCGCATTTGCCTCCTTCATCGGCTCGTTGACTTGATCGACCCTATCGAGCGCGCGGTCGCTGTCCTTGGCTGCTTGAAGCTGTTCGGAGTCGAGGATGTCTTGGCGTGTTGCCATTTCGAGTAGTGCGTCTTGGAGTTTTTCGATGCTCTTCTCGACTGCATTCTGCTGGGCTGCGATTTCTTGAGGCGTTGCGCGTTCCTGGTCTTTCTGGTCGCTCGACGCTTCGTCGGTCTTTAGGGATTCGGTTTGTTGTTGAAGCTGGCGGGTTTGTTGGGCGGCTTGTTGGGCGAGTTCAGAAACTGTGGGTGCAAATCGCGAAAGGAGTTTTCTCGCCTCGTCGATGGTGGGCTTGGCTTCGCGATCGATACCGTTCCATGCCACTAGGAATGTCTGCAATTCGGGGGCGGAGCTGAGCATGACTTCGTTATTGGCGGTGCGGCGAGGTTCCAGCTTTTGCCGAATCTTGTTGGCCGTTTCATTCCAGCGAAACGCGTTGAGTTTGTCCGCCAATGGATTCGGGAATCCGGCTTCTTTCATCCATTGATGGGTGATGTCCAAACGATGATTGAGGCTGTCCCATTGCCTGAGGTGGCTCAGTCGTCCCTCGTTCGATTGCCAATCGTACTGCTCGTTGCGACGCAACGACTCGATGGTGGATCGCATATCTTGAAGTTCGTGCGCTGCTTCCAAAACTCGGTACGCCTTTACAATCGATCGCAGATCTTCCCGTGTGCGATTCCATTCGTCGGTGCCGGGTTGCATTTCCAGCCAAGTCGTAAACAGGGTTTCCCAAGCGCGGCTGGCCAATCCCATGTCACTTGGGAAGTTGGGATCATTCGGGGTGCGATATTGGTGGAAGTCGCGTCGGGCGAGAATCTGATCGGAAGCGGGAAGAATGCCCATCGACAATTCATTGAGGTTGGACGATCGCAACCGTCTAAGCAGGTCGCTATCTAGACTTGGATCTGTCGCCCATTCCTGCAATTTGGAGGCGGCATCGATAGCTCGTGTCATCGCGTTACCCACACCTGCGCCGCGGAGGATTAAATCTCGGCGTGTGTCTGAAATGTTCCAGAGCAATCCACCGTCGAGATTGAACGCCCAGTGCTGTGTGTTGAGTTCGCTGACACTTCGTTGGATCCGTTGAAGCAGGTTGGAAAACGCTTGAGGGGTCGGTTCCACATCCATGAGCGCGCGGGTTTCCTGCCGAGTTTGGTCAAGAGTCCGGGCTAGTTGCTTTAGCTGGTTTTGCAAATGCTGGGACACGTGCGATTCGAGTTGTTGTCCCAGTTGAGCGACCGAGTCAATGGTCTGCTCAGCAATGATTTGGGAACGCGCGAGCATTGCAAAGTCCGTGTTGCGAGATCCCTTTTCAAGTTGCTCGGCCTGATAGGTTCGCAGTCCCATTAAGTCCTTCGTGATGGCGGTTAAGCACTCGTGACCGATCATTTGGCGATAGATGTCGGTGACCCGTGCGGTGGCACCTTCGGACTCGTCAAAAGAGGCCAAGGACCGATCGATTCGTTGCTGAAGAATTTGGAGCAGTTTGTCTGGGATTTTTGCAGGAGTTGGGGCCGAGGCTTGGACTGGATTTGAAGCGTTTGTATCGGAGGTGATCCAGTCATCAATACTTGATGCCAATGCGATGCTGGAAATGGTCTCTTTTTCCCACTTGGCTACATTGCGGATGACAAACTCCGCCTCGCTTTGGTCGATGATGCGGGGCAAGGAACTCACTACCTTGGCAGATAACTCTCGGAATCGAAAGCAAGACTTCCCCCAGTCCTGGGTGAATGCTTTTACTTGATCGGCAATCTGTGCGCGTTCAGCGATGGGGAGATTTGGGTTCTTGAGTTGCTCTATCTTGGCTCGCAATTCAGCACGCTTGGTCCGTACCAGATCGGCCATGCGCTGCAGCTCGGTTGTCAACGACGCTCGCAAAAGTAGATGCTTGTGCCGATCGCGATCGAAGCCGGGAGAGGCGAGTACTAACTGCACTGGGTTTGAATAGGACGTTTGGTCAGCGCGATCTATTGCCGCGATGCGGATCGACACGACATCTCCGGAAGCGAGCGAGGAGGTCAGCATATCCCACTTCCATGAGCTAGACCCTCGCGTGGGAGACTCCACTCCATCCAGACTCGTCCAAGCGACCAAACCTGCCGGGACCGTAGCGTTTGAAGGGTTCCCTTCGTTATCAAGCCCCTTCACGTTGAGAGCGACAATTGGTATTTCAAAATCCAACGCAATCCAAGGAGCTCGATTGATGGAGATCTCTTGCCTCAGTGTTGCTCCGGGAAGATCATCTGCGACGACTGCCGCGAGGCCGACGATTTCCTCGGGGGCCACCACCCACGTTTGTTTAGGCGACGGAGTGGAGTTCCACAGCGTTTGTTCCGTCGTCGACCACATCACATTGGGGGCGTGATCGGCAACCGCATTGATCTCGTGAAGTGGAATGTACGTATTTTCTATGGGTTGGTCTGCTCCGGCGACATCTGCCTTGAGTTTGATCTGGTATCGGGCATCCCCGTCCACCTTCCATGGAGCCGACCAAATCTTTCGATCCTCGCGATAGATCATGGGGATCGATGATTTTTCACCGGAGTTCAGGCTCTCGATGACAAGCTGTGCAGTAGTCAGGGGCATCGATGGTTCGATTCCAATTTCAAGCTCCATTGCATCCAGGGTGGTGATATCCCCTTCATTCGAAGTTCGAGATACGTCACTGAGCTGAGTGTATTCGGGGAATCGAAAGGTGTGCTGAAAGTTGGTGACCCGGGGCCTCGGGGAGGGTGTGAGCTTGCGGAATAGCGTTTTGGCATCACCGGCGACAAAACGATATTCCAATGCTTCTTTGGCGATCGGGGCCGTACCCGCATAAAGGAGTGGTGATTGCTGGATCTTCGTCAATTCAACGCGCTCTATTGCATCTCTCGAACTGCTTCCCCATTTGCGAATCTCCAACAGCGCAGAATCGGTCGCGTCGCCTTGGATCTCAATCTCGAACGAGATGGACTGGTTTTCCGGGACGGTCGAATCACTACGTGCGGGAGAAAGCACCTCGATCTTGGTCCGCGACGGGCGCTGCAGGTCCAGGAATGGAAGAAGGGCACGCGAAAAGCGTTGTGGCATTTCTAGATTCGGGATCGCACAGAGGATGGCGACCAATCCCGTCCCAGCGACCGCTGCGAGCATGGGTTTGCGGATCAAGGACCAAGGCAATAGCTCGGGTACATTGACCTCCATCAGCGAGTTGGCCACTTGATGCTCGATCGCTCGCAAGAAGCTACCGCTGAAGTGCCGGTTCGATTCCGGGGTGCGCGCCAACTCAACGCAGGATAGCAAGCTCTCTTTCAGTTCCGGGTGCGCGCATTCCACATGCTTTGCCAAACTGATAGGATCCAACCCTTTCCAGCAACGGGCGATGCCAAACGCGATACCGCACGCGGCGCTTACTGCATACATCGCCAAGCTCAGCACCCACCGGGTTGCATCGTCGATCCAGCCTAAAGCATCGAGAAGCACGATGATCGATGCCCCAGCGATCAAGGCCAACAGAGCAACGGATGCGCCTTGGATAAATAAAAGCAACGCTTGACGCGTTCCAAACCGATTCACCCACGCATCAATCGATTGCCTGGACGATGCTTGGCGATCTGGATTCGTGTGGCCGGATCCGTAGGATGCAACTGTCGTGCTCATTAGACTAATCCTGCTCGCTTGCGCATGAACCACTCGACGGCCAAAAGTCCGATCACCGTCATGAACCATGGATAGCTTTGCCAAAGCAATGTTTGGCTCTGCTCAATTTTACCTTTTTGAAAGCGTTTCAACGATGAGGAAACGCGATCCGCGTCTTGTTCGTCGAAGTACGCTCCACCGGTCACCGATGCGATCTGCTCAAGAAGTGTGCGATGCATCGCCAGGGACTGCATCTCTAAATCTTCTGGGGGCTGTACCAAAAACTCGGTTTGTAGCTCGAGGGCTTCGTTGGGGACTCCTGGAACATCGAGCGTTATCTCGTAACGCCCAGGAAGTAAGGAGTTGGTTGACGCTGCATACAGTCCGGTGGCTTCCCCATTTTCTGAAAGCGGATTTTCGGACAACGGAATCGTATCGATTCGAACACCATCTCGAGACACGATCGCAGCAGCACGTACCTTCGAAAGTGGGTTTCGATTGAAATCCCGTATCCTGGCACGGATTAAAACGTCTTCACCGAACGAGTAGGAGCGATCCCCGGAATCGAGAGCGATAAAATCATTTTCTACCGCATAGGGAGCTTGCATAACCCACTGGGCCAACTGATTCCAAAACCGCTGGTGGTAGAGATCCGCGACATTGTAGCGCCACCGCCATGTTTCATCGTTCGCGAGGTAAACGATGCGGCCTTGGCCGAGTTGACGAGTAACAATCATCGGGAAGAGTCGATTGGCCTCGGTTTTGCCCATCACCAACACTTCGGCTCCCGGTGCGGATTCGACGCGCCGAGCGACACGAGGGCTCGGAAACGACTCCCACAACCTGCGGTTGGAAGCGGCATCTTTTTCGAAGGCGAATGCTCTTTGGTCGATAGCGATATCTTCCAGGGTTAACGATGCGATCGGTATCGGCGCGTTTTCTTCGGTGAAACGAATGGGAAGCCATTCCATGGACTCCCCAGTTGTAGACTCCCCAGTTGCGTTTTTGGGAGGCGGTTCACGTCCACTGTCGATCCAAATAACCCCTCCACCGATCTCCGCCACATAGTCAGATATCCAACGTAACTTGGGTTCCTCCATGCTGGCGACGCTGTCGAGCGACATCACCAGCAAATCCAATCCCACCAGCTCCTCACGGGATTTCGGGAATGGATTTCTTTCGAACTCCTCGGGGCCTAGTACTGTCACGACATCCCAGGCCTCGTCCCGTTGGAATGCATTTTTGATGTATCGCGATTCCCAGCGACCCCGCGGGTCCATCACCAAGACGCGATTCTTCCTGACGACTCCCCATAGGGACGATTCGTACCGATTGTTATCCGATGCGATCTCTCGGCCGAGGGTGGACGTTTCGAAAACGAGTTCTATGGGAACAGCCTTTTGACGGGTCGACGCATCGAGTCCGCTAAACAACTTTTCACCTGGGATTCGGTATTCGATCGTTCGCGTTGGGGAACCGTCGGACTCGTAGGTTTGGGTCCATACAACTTGGGTACCATGTCGGATCGACACCTCGAACGGTTGCCCTCGCGGAAGCTGTTGTTTCAGATTTGCGGTCCCTTGCAAGCTGTCGGTGCGGTACATCGACCTTGAGTGATTGACACTGATCACGCCGACGTCGTCAGGCTCTTGGGATTGTCCATAGCCGATGGTGAAGATCGGGATGGAACTACCGGCGATTCGCTCAGCGACTGCCACTGGCGATTCACCAGCATTCGATTGACCATCCGACAAAAGTACAATCGCTGCGGGACGTGTCGAGTCGGTTTCAGTCGGTTTTAGGACGTCGTTATCTTGGGGGAGCAACTGACGCGTCGCATGCGCTAATGCGTCGCCGATCGCGGTGCGATTACCGACCGACGCGAGGTCCAATGCGATCGGAGCGTTCGTTGCGTGTGTGCGAGAATCCCATGTGACCGGCAACGAAGTGCCATCAGCATCAGCCCCTGCGAACTGGTAAAGCTGAAGATGAAAATTGGTACGTTGTTGGGCCAGCCACCCAGAGTCGGCACTATCCCCGGAGGGGGTACTACTACGGTCTCCTTGGAGCCACCGTCGAACCCGATTGAGCCGAGTGCTTGGATTGCTGGCGACACTCGCCATAGTACCTTTAGGCTCGTCTTCATCGACAGTTGTTTGGGACACCTCGCGCGGACTTATTTGATCGTCCATCGCCATGCTACTTGATCCATCGACGAGCAATGCGATACGGCTTAGTTCCCCCGAGACCCATTCATGATGAAGGCTAGGGCCGGCGAGCATCAGCATGATGATGGCGAACGCAACAGAGCGCAACGTGGGCAGAATGTACGAGTAGGGCGACTGCAGGAATTTGGTCTCCCGATAATACCAAACCCAAATTGCGATCGACCCTGCCAGTACCGCGATTAAGACGAACCAAAGGGGCAGGATTCCGCCGAACTGCAATCGCGTCATGCCGCACCTCGCTTATTTCGAGGTGATTGGACGACCCCAGCCGTTGCATGAGCCGTCTTGGCCAGCCGTGCATTCATCGACTGTTGAAGGTACATTTCGGCGAGGAACATCACGAGCAAGCCTAGCCAGAACCAAGTCCACAGCTCTTTGCCTCCCCAACTCGATCGGATCGAGTTTAGCCAATCATTTGCCGATGAAGATGGCGTGGCGGAAACATCCGAGGCGAGTTGTTCAACTTCGGTGCTTGTAAGTCGTTCGCGATTCAATTCCCTTTTACGGAGGGCAACCGGCAATTGGGTTGCAATGCTTCGTCGCTCCTCACCATGGGTTGCTCGCGATATTCCCAGCAAACGAGGGCTCGGAAGCAGGGTGATAGACTTCCCGGGGGAATCGGTAGCCCATGGAACTTCGGCGGTCGAGTCATCGGGGAATAGTACTTGGACGGTGGCGTTTGCGCCATTGGCTGCAAGTTTCCATTCTTCTCGCCACGGTTCTCCGGGTACGATTTCTCGCCAACCTGGAGGGGTTTGCAAAACGAAAGCTAAAAGTTTCTGCATGAGGGGCACATAGGCAGGGCGAGACGGTAGATTGCTGTCTCCATCGTCGCAACTGGACATCATCCACACGCATCGGCCTTGTCCCATGGGAAACGCAACCAGCCATGGCTGACTATCCTCGAAGGCTATTCCCGTCCAAGGATTTGGCGTTTCGAGTTCCAGCGTATGGCGGTGTTCGAACCTGGCTGTCTCGAGCGAGTCGAGGGAGGCTCGCGATAGTTCGAACAGCGGAGTTGATGTTGTTCCAACACGCCCGCTCCAATCGACTCGAGCGGAGATTTTACCCGGTCGTAATCCACCTGCGGCAACGGATTCCCACGTGTTCCAACGCTCCGTTTGAACTTTATCTCCAAGGCAAATAACCAGCCCTCCTCCTGCATCGGCGAAGCTTCTCAAAATGCGGCGTTGTTCGGGATTGAGGTCGGGAATATTGCAGCACACGACGGCTTGGAACTCTTTCAACATGGCTTCGTTCCAACCTCCGGAATCGACGACTCGCGTGGTGACCAAGTCGCCCGGTTCACCTCGCAACAAAGAAAACGGAGTTAGAGCGAGTCGCAAATAGTCCGATTCGCTCTTCATCGCCTCACGACGCCTATCCCCATCGATGACCAGCACATTTGCGGGTTCGCGAACACGGATAACGTCGGCGAGGATATTGTCAGCGGGGGTTCGGTCTTTGGTGTCGAGCACAACATGGACTTCCAGATCTCCCGTGCTCTTCGGGGACCATTGAAAACGAACATTCGTGCTGGATTGAGGTCCGATTTGAATGGTTTGGCGTTCGACCTCTTCGAGGCCGACACGCAGCACCACGGGAATCTGTGCGAGTTCCTTCGAATGGTTTTGAATGCTCGCTGAGATCGTCGCGTTTCCGGACGGAGCGAGCAAGCCAGGAACGCACTCCATGGAGAGTATCGAAACATCGTCACCGATTCGCGAGTTGTTCAATTTTCCCGTTACAGCAGCTCCATCCGGCGCAGAGCTTTGGAATCCAGCATTGCTATTCTTTGTCGTCGCAGTAGCTCCAACGGCCCCGTTGTCATTAGCAACATCGAGGAAACTCCATTGGATTGGGACGGGTTGCTGAACCAGCATCTCGGACAATTGCTTGACCGTATCCTTTTCCGAAGCGTCCCACTGGGACGCTTGGAAGTCCGACAGCACGAGCAAGTGGCGTTTCGGGTGTGGTGATGAGGACAACCAATCCGCACCAGCTCGCACCGCACTGGCGAGGTTTATCGTGCCGGCGCTGGCTTTGCGGAGTGACAATTCCCGCACCGACTCTCGCAAAACCTCGGGGCGATGTTCGCCCCATACATCGATAGGATCGCCTGCTAAGATCAAGCAGATAGAACTGCTCGGAGGGAGTTGCCCCAGGATCGAGTCGATCTCGCGCGTAGCACGACTGAGCAAGCTCTCACGGTTGACTGCGGGCTTATCGGGATTCGAGTCCACCTCCGATTGCATCGAAAACGAATCGTCCAAAACCACCGCCAACGACATTGCGTTTCCCTCGCCGGATTCCCGCCATGCTCGCACGATGGGGCGAGCCATGGCCAGAGCGAGCAAGATCGGGATCATGCAGCGTATAAGCAGAAGCAGTAGTTGCTTCCATTGAATGCGTCTCGCGTTAACCTTCATTGAGCTTTCGAGAAACTGCATCGCCCCCCAATCGATCGTGAGATACTTGCTTCGATTGAGCAAGTGGATGATCAGGGGAATAGTGAAAGCTGCTGCGCCGAATGCGAGCAATGCGTTCAGGAATGTCATGCTCTACCTCGCTGCACTAAGTAATTGGCAACGACAGAGCTGAACGATTCCGAGGTTCGAACAGGAATCAAATCGATTCGGTTTCGGCTGCAACCTTCACGGAGTGCCGTTTGAAAACTCTTCACGTTCTCGAGATACCGTTGACGCAGCGAAGATGGGTCGATCAATAGCTGATCTTCAGTCTTCTCAAGCGAACGGAACATCGTTCGATTGCTGAATGGAAAATCAACTTCATCATCATCCATCACTTGGAACACGACGACCTCTTGATAATTCGCTCGCAACATCGCAAGGCTTCGCTCGATCGAGTTGGGGTCGCCGAAGCAATCGGAGATCAAGATCACATGACCGCGACGACGACATATCGACAGTAATTCTTGGAGGACTGTACCAAGATCCGTTTCACCGTTGCATTGCGAGTTTGCCAACGTCTCAATCAGCAAACGCAAGTGGTTCGGCCTGGCTCGAGCGGGAACGTTTGTGCGGATTTTTGTATCGCAGGTTACCAGTCCAACCGAATCCTGTTGTGAGATCAATAAGTAGGCCAAGCATGCCGCGAGACGGACCGAGTATTCGTGCTTGGACAATCCGTCTGAGCGAGTGCCCGTGTATCGCATCGATCCACTCTGGTCGACAACGATTGTGGCGCGTAGATTTGTTTCGTCTTCGTACTGGCGTATGTACAGTCGATCCGTTTTGCCAAAGAGCTTCCAATCGATCGATCGGATTTCATCGCCGTGGACATAGGGACGATGCTCCTTGAAATCGACGCTGGCACCGATATGTCGCGAACGGTGCATGCCCCCACTGAGTCCTTCGACGACATCTCGTGCGATCCATTGCAATTGGGACACGCGTGCGAAGTCTTGAGGCTTCAACCATCGGAACAGAAGATTCGCGGGCAACGCAGAGCCTCGAGGTTTTTCAGCGGTAAGTATCGTGTGGGTGGGAGGGCGAGTTAGGCAGGGTTCGAACTACTCCATGATACCAGCTCGCACGTGCGTTTTCGATAGGCGAGATGCGGCATCCAAAGGGCCAGAAACCAGCTTCCAAAGCCTATCCGACAGCCCCAAGACTGCGGATCTTGCCCCCCCTGGCTCCAACTCAATTTCGCTGGTGTTTGCTAGTTGTTTTCGAGCGCAGAGAGGTCTAGTCGGTACATCAACTGGTTGTAGTCATACCGAGGCGTGGGCTTCGTATTTCCGGAAAATGTGTGGCTGTAGGTTCCCTCGAAGAAAATGGTTTTTCCACCGTCAATGTCCATGAAGGAATGGTGCTTGGGATTGTAGAACGAGTAGCGGTCGTGGGTAAGAATTTTGACGGCGTCGCGCCAGGGCCCGATCAGGTTCGGTGATTCGGCCAGCCAAATTTCTCCCAGCATGGAGGATTCACCTCCCAATTCCGTAAAGATCATGAGCCAACGTTGGCGGTACTCATTCCAAGCCAGCGATCCGTTGTGAACTCGCAGATCCTTGCCCGTAGCCCGATCGCGGATCCGGATCACTTCTTCCTCGCTGCCGAGTTTTCCGGACTCGATCCACTTTTCTTGATCGCGCGGCGAAAGCGGTTCCGTCTGGTTCTTCCAAGAGTACTTGAGAGCACCATCGGGATTGCGATCCAATTTGGGATCGGAGGAGCCTATATGAGTTTGCAAACACGAGTAGCCTTGGTAACGCTCCGGACGGATGAAATCATCGACGGTTGGTTTTACGCGTAGGAATGGGAAGGGGCTACAGAAGTAAAGAAACGTTTCGTTGGTATTGCCGGTTTGTGCGTCACTCGCCGAGGCGGCACCGTTTGAGTTGGTGTCACCGTTTGAGTTGGTGTCACCGTAGAGGATCGGATGGGACTGTGTGTCTGGAAAGCATATGGGGCGTTCGTCAAAGCTGACCACTTGCACAAAGTGATTTTTGGAATCGTCCCATTGCGCATATCCCCATTGATAGGCTTCGAGTGAATTTCGAATTTTGACGTAACTTGCAACCATCCGCTGGACGCCTTGGGCATCAGGAAGGACTGCAACGGAAGTCAACCAGGTGGGGCCCTCGCAAGGCATCACGGCCAAAGGTCGCAAACTCTTTTGGTCATCTTGGAAATACTCAAAGGAGATTCCGTTTTCGGTGAAGTCCTGTTGGTTCGGGTGGTTGCTGTTGCTACGAGGTGTGTCGAAACGGTCGGGAGCAGGGATGCTTGTCGTCGCACCGGACATGTGAAAACTACCACTCAGGGGATAGTTCGAGCGCGATGTATCCCCCCAGAACCAATAGATCCGATCCTTGTAAACGGAAGTGAGCACACTATCGGAGCCCACCACGTCCGAATTGATGAGCGGGTATCGGGTCGGAATCGGCTTGTCGAGCAACCACGAGTCTCGAAAGATCCCGCTCCCAGTGGTCCGGTAAAGCCGTTCCGCACGATTCTTTCGATGGATTTTGAGACGAGCTTCTTTTCCTGATTGAACGAAATACCGAGTGCCGCGATTTCCAAAACCGTCCGGGGCAAGTTCATAACCATGACTGCGGACGAAAAAATAGACTTCGCGATCGATCAAATCCGGTTCGTCGATAGCAATCCATCCTTGGCTGTCGCTGATAAACGTCAAGTGTTGTATGGTTTCAAGTTCCACGAGTGGGACACCGCGACCTGTGTGGTCATCCACGACTTGGATGGAAAAGTACTTCGGTTTCTCGGCTTGCTGGGGTTGCTGGGCGGAAGCGCGAGAGATAAATCGGTCCGATAGCGTTGTTGCAATCAGGGTGAGAGAGCACCCTACCAACAGCCAAGCGAGATCGATGCTCGAGATTCGCGTTGAAGTGTTTTGCGACTGCGGTATCGGGCGTGGAATGCGCAATTGATTCCTCATCGGAGTGATTAATCTGTGAGTGACACTAAAAAGGTCGCGTCCGATGACTTTGCTCGATAGGCGGCGATAAGCACCCCGTTCATCTGCTCGCCATCTCCAAGTCGATAGATATCCAGTCGGCTTACATCGGGATCATCAAAAGCTTTCGCCAGTGCCAGATGAGCCTGGGTCGGATCATCGATGTTATCGACGATCAATGAGGCGGACAGCGACGCGGCTGGATCCTCGATACTGTTTCGCAGTTCCGCCAGGATACCTGTGCCGGGAACGCTGCGCTGGTAGACCCGCTTCCATGGTTCCATCCAAGCTTTCTCGCCGATTTGTTCCCACATGTCTCCAGCAAAGTATCGGTACTTGGCGATCGCTTGTGCTTCGATCTGTTCTGGAGTGGAGGCTTCATAAAAAACCGCGCTACCCATGCCTGCGGCACTCGCTGGGCCGTAATGGTGTTGCAATTCCAAAACATAGCTTGGCATGTTGCCGGATGATTTCTCACCTTGAGTGTTGCTGGTCATCAGATGCTTTGCCTCCTTCGTCTTTGGTTGGAATCGTAGCGTGACTGCGGTTTTCGACGCGCCAGCACTAACTACAAGTTTACCGCAAAAATCCAAACCGTGGCACGCGGTATTTGCGTGCGGAACATCGCTCGATGGGCCGTCTCATAAACATCGTAGTGGAACCTACTAAGACGCGCCCGGCATTGTGGTGATTTCCGAAACGACGAATAGATGCCGAGCCGAGTAGTGGCTCCTGATCAAGGTTCACGCGAAGGCGCAAAGCCGCGAAGAGCAACTCCGGTTTTTACCTAGGTGTTATGAGCGTGGTTTCTGGAGAGACACCAACGTTCGTCGGATAGGAACCGTATCCATGGATTCCCTAAATCGTCGGATTGGGCTGACGGCCCACTCGGCTTGGTATTGCTCCAGACTTCGCCTCCGCGATCGACTGAATATTTCTTTTGCCATGCAGGAATGGCGGAAACTACCACTCGAGTTTCAAGGATCGCTGGATACCTTCCCCCCCCATTCTTTAGTAACAATAGAAACCGATACCCCTTGCACTGGGCGATTTCCAACCGCGTAGGAGGTGAGATCGCGGAGTTACCCAATGATTGAACGATCGACAATCGCCACCGTGATAGTCGCCACCGTGATAGTCGCCACCGTGATAGTCGCCACCGTGATAGTGTTGCTTCGATTTCCGCAACGGACGGCAAGGTGATGCCTTGCTCTCTGCGAAGTCAGCGAAGGAGTCATTGAGCGAAGTGAGCGGTAACGTTTCAGTAGTGGACTAGGGGTATTGGTATTGAGCGTTTTGGTCCTTCAGATCCTGAGGCTCGTCAAACCGCATTGAGTCCGCGACCGATCGGCATTCTGGATTCGAGAGATGTCCTCTCGTCACGTGCCGATCACCCCCCCCCCACGCTCGAAGGTTCGAGCAGGAGAGCATCATGCTGCGTTACGCGATCATATTCCTTGTTATAGCATTGCTTGCAAGCATTTTCGGAATGTTTGGGTTATCCGGAGTTGCGATGCAAGCGGCTCGAATTCTATTTTTCGTCTTCCTCGTCCTGCTGATCGTCTCGGTAATCACTGGACGTCGGGTCACGGAAGCTTAGAAGCGAATCCACCCGAACCATCGCGATGTTCCAATCGCTAAGTCCAATTGTGAGCATGAACGAAATCCTCGCTCGGCAAGAACCGAGCACATCCATGGGCCAAGAGATTGCCAATACCGAGAGCCCTGTGATTGGGCTCGCGGTAGCTTTGGCTCGCGGTAGCTTTGATGGTATGCCCCTTGTTGACTAGGCTGGCGAGGAGCTTTAGTACGATCCGTTATGGGCTTCAGAGCCAGCAGGCATGCTCGGATGGGGATGCTCATTGAACTGAGTACGGCTCGATGTGGACGAACGCGTCTTCGATTCGAAGGCTCGATTGCCTGAGTCGCGATCGGACACGTCCTCCGATTCGGTGTCCTTCTTCCACGGTGGACTGACCATCGACTTCGATGTGGATCTCAACAAAATAGGCGGTGCCGCTTTTTCGGATCCGGCATTTTTCTACGGCGATGACCCCGTCGATTTCTGTTGCCAATTGTCGGACTTGGGCCTCAAACGATTTGGGAGGTGCGACATCGAGGATGTCGCGAGCGGTCAGCCTGAGCAGCCTGAGTCCGCTTATTCCGATGATCGAGCACGCGACGAGCGCGGCCCAATCATCCGCCGGTTCATAACCGGGGCCGCCGATGAGCGCGACGCTAATGCCGACGAATGCTGCCAGTGACGACAATGCGTCGGCGCGATGATGCCACGCGTCGGCTTGCAACGAAATACTGTCGGCTTCAGCCCCGATATGACTCGTCCAGCGGGCGAGCGATTCTTTGATCACCACGACAAAGACGAGTACGATGAGCGTCGACCAATGGGGTAAATGATGCGGAGTTAGGATCTCGCGAACACTTTGAATGGCGATGATCGCTGCGGCGATAAGGATTGCGAGCGACGCTATGACACCTGCTAACGATTCGGCCTTGCCATAGCCATAGGGGTGTTTTTCGTTGGCCGGAGTCTCAGCGACCCGCAATCCGCCCCACACCACCAACGATGTCACGATATCGGAAGTCGATTCGATGCCGTCGGCGATCAAGGCATACGAGTTTCCGAAGACTCCAGCGACGATTTTTAGGCCGGCCAGCGAAGCGTTCACCGCCATCCCAACGACAGGTACGGTGGCCAGGCTCGTTATTGAGCTTGACTGCCGGGGATCATCGGGTGGCGGGGGATTTCCGTGTCGGGGTGATTCGATTTCGTTGGGATTCATTATTTTCTCAGGTTTTTTCGGAGGCGTGGGGTGCTCGAACGAGGGGCGTCTTGAACGCAAACCCTGAAAAACACGATGTTTTTTGATCGATCAAGGGTATTGGTGGATAATTCGAGCGGGATTCGTACCGCTACGACGGCTTGGAAAACCCATTTGACGTTGCTTCTAAGGGGACTTCGGTTATAAATTGCCGCACAAATCTAAAGAGAATCGCCTCGGCAGTCGATCGTTCCGTCGTGACGTTCGGGGTCTGACGAGGTCAGGAAGTTCATTTTACGAGTCGTTATTCGACAGAGAACGAAGCATGAAAGACGGCATTCATCCAAAGTACTTTGAAACCCAGGTAACCTGTGGTTGTGGGAACAGTTTTAAGACCCGTAGCACTCGAAAAGAGTTGAAGGTCGACATTTGCAACGTTTGCCATCCGTTCTACACGGGCAAACTCAAGTTCGTTGACACAGCGGGCCGGATCGAGAAGTTCCAGAACAAGTTCGCTGCCGGAACGTACGCCAGCCTTGCAAACCAAAAGAAGCCTGCTCCGAAGAAGAAGTAGCTACTCCATCGCAGCGGGCTCCTGGAGACCTCACAGCCCAGCGTCGATGGCAATCGAAAATACGGTTCGCTGCAAGATTGCCAATGTGCTAGCTTGCAGCGTTTTTTTTTGCCACTATTCAGCTTGATCAATTCCCACCTCAACTCCATTTGAATTTGTCCCATTTGACGTCGTCTGGTACCTAAGGTAGCCCCGCCGGTCTCGGACCGCCCTAGCGTTTGATCCCTAACCACGCATTCCTGAACCACTTGGCATCATGAAGATCCGCGAACAACTCGAACAGTCCTTGACTCGATTCAATGAGCTTGAGGCGATGATGTCTGACCCGCAGATTTTGGCTGGGGAGTCTGGGAATATGGCCATGATCATGCGTGAGCATGGTGGGCTATCCAAAGCGGCCAACAAGTACCGTCGTTACAAAAAGATCAACGATGAGATCAAGGGGCTCGCACCGATGCTCGAGTCTGCCGATGCAGACGAACGCAGTATGGCAGAGGAGGAATCTGGGCAACTGAAGATCGACCGTGACAAGATCTGGGACGAGTTGCTGGAATTATCTGTCGGTGGAGAAGATGCCAACCGAACCCGTTGCGTTCTTGAAATCCGTGCTGGTACGGGAGGCGAAGAGGCCGCGTTGTTCGCCCGCGATCTGTTTGAAATGTACCGACGCTACGCCGAAACCAAAAGCTGGAAAGTCGAGATCATGGACTCGAGTGTCAGCGAGCGAGGTGGATTCAAGGAAATCATCCTTTCGATCGAAGGGGATGGCGCCTACCGCGAGCTGCAATTCGAGAGTGGCGGGCACCGTGTCCAACGCGTTCCTGAAACGGAAGCTCAAGGCCGGATTCATACATCCGCAGCCACCGTGGCCGTCATGCCTGAGCCGGAAGACATCGAAATCGATCTCAAGCCCGAGGATTATCGACTCGATAAATTCTGTGCATCTGGGCCTGGCGGGCAGCACGTCAACAAGACCGAATCCGCTATCCGATTGACTCACTTAGAAACCGGAATTGTCGTCCAGTGCCAGGACGAAAAGAGCCAGCACAAGAATCTGGCAAAAGCAATCCGCGTTTTGAAGACCCGGCTCTACGAAGCGAAACGAGAGACGGAACGCAAAGAACGTTCAAAGGAACGCATGTCCTTGATCGGTTCCGGCGATCGCAGCGAACGGATTCGAACCTACAATTTTCCTCAGAACCGGTTTACCGATCACCGCATCAATCTGACTCTCTATAAACTAGACCAAATTATTGCAGGGAACCTGCAACCAGTATCCGAAGCGTGCCTCGAGTACGAACGGTCCATGCTGCGAGATCATGAGAACGACTAAGCACGGATCAGCACTGGCCAGGAAGACAGAACCCACAAGAATCGGTCAAGGACGAATGCAATGAGCGGCACGGGTGGAACGAGCACGACGCAATCGGAACCATGGACCATCCTGCGTCTTCTGCAATGGACCACGGAGCACCTTAAAAAAACCGGTTCACCGTCACCTCGGCTCGACGCCGAAGTCCTCCTCGCCGAAGCTCGCGGTTGCCAAAGGATCGATCTCTATGCGGCGTTCAATGAAGAACCCCCTGAATCGGTGAAGGCCATTTTTCGTGATTCCATCAAGCGACGGGCAGCCGGCGAACCCGTTGCCTACATCGTTGGAAAGAAAGAGTTCTTTTCGCTCCCATTCCATGTTACCTCCGCCTGCTTAATTCCTCGCGGAGAAACCGAACACGTAGTCATCGAATGCTTGGACCGGTTGAAAAAATACCACCGAGTCGAAGGGGCCGTCGCTGAGCGCTCGGCGGTTCGCGTCGTTGATGTTTGTACCGGCAGCGGTTGCATTGCGATTACGATCGCAAAAGAATCTGCGAAATTCAACGCGAATGTCGCGGTCACCGCAATCGATCTCTCTCCCGATGCATTGGCAATCGCTGCCGAAAACGTTCGGCGGCTCGAAGTTTCCGAAGTCGTGTCGCTTGCGGAGGGAGATCTGTTAGCCTCGGTTCCCGATCGGAGTGTCGACTTTATTGTTAGCAATCCCCCCTACGTTTCCGAAGCGGAGCTGCTCCAATTGGATCGCGGGGTTCGGGACTATGAGCCCAAAATGGCGCTCGTTTCAGGCCCCACTGGGCTCGAAATCGTCGAACGCCTAATCCTCCAGTCGGCAGATAAACTCTTTCCTGGGGGATGGCTGATTTTCGAGCTTTCTCCCATGATCGCGGAGCGTTCGTTAGAACTACTGCAAAAAGACACGAGATGGAGACATACGGGATTAGTCAACGATTTGGCAGGTAAGAAACGCGTTGCCATCGCGCAGCGAGCTTCCTAATTCCATCGTCAAATGACTCTTGTACCATCGATGAATCAATAAACCATTCATTACAACATCAACCCCAACCCCACTGACCAACATGCAAATGGAAAAATTGGTGTCGCTGTGCAAGCGACGAGGATTCCTGTTCCAGTCGAGCGAGATCTACGGTGGGCTGAACGGCTTTTGGGACTACGGGCCGCTCGGTGTCGAACTCAAGCGGAACATCAAGGATGCGTGGTGGAAGGACATGTGCCAGAACCACAACGAACTCCTCGCCCCTCCGGGTGCCCCGAGTACGTACGAAATGGTCGGCCTCGATTGCACGATCATCATGCACCCACAGGTTTGGAAGTGCTCGGGCCACTACGATCTGTTTCATGATTACATGGTGGACTGCCGCGTGTCTAAGAAGCGGTACCGCTTTGATCAAGTCCGTGGGAAATGGGTTAGCAGAGACTCGCAGAGGGTCTTTGTTACCACCATGGCAGAGCCAGACCACGAAGACGAAGACCTGACTCGTCGAGCCCTCAAAGTATTCAACCTACGTTCTAAGGATCTCGAGAAGCTATCGTTCGATAGCCGCGTCTTGACTCTCGACAAGATTCAGCCAGAAGATCGCGCGTTGGTTCTGGGGCCCGATGCCAACGAGCTTGGGACCCTTACCGACCCTCGCGAATTCAACTTGATGTTCAAAACCTATGTCGGTGCACTGAGTGGCGAAGAGGGCGCCGCATTCCTTCGACCGGAAACCGCCCAAGGCATCTTTGTGAACTTCAAAAATGTTGTCGATAGCACGCGCATCCGCGTTCCCTTTGGAGTCGCTCAAGTCGGAAAGAGCTTCCGAAACGAGATCACCCCAAGGAACTTTACGTTCCGTTCGAGAGAGTTTGAACAGATGGAGATCGAATTCTTTTGCAACCCAAAGGAGTCCGCGGGATGGTACCAGTATTGGCGCAATCGCCGCCTTCAGTGGTACAAAGATCTCGGGCTCGCTGGCGAACGCCTTCGTTTGCGAGAGCACGACGCGGATGAACTCAGCCACTACTCCTGCGGAACCGCCGATATCGAATACGCGTTCCCGTTTTTGCCCGAAGGGGAATACGGGGAACTGGAAGGGATCGCACATCGCGGCGATTTCGATTTGCGATCCCACTCCGAAGGAAAACTCGATCCGAAGAAACGACCCCTCGAAGTAGAAATCAACGAGCATGGGCAACCGAGGCACCGTGGTAGCGGTAAAGACCTCTCCTATCGCGATGATTTGAGCAACGAACGATTCATTCCTCACGTGATTGAGCCATCCGCTGGAGCCGATCGCGCCACGCTCGCTTTCCTTTGCCAAGCCTACGACGAAGATCAGGCACCGGACGAAGACGGCAAGATGCAATCGCGAGTGGTGATGCGACTCAACCCTAGAATCGCCCCGATCAAAGCGGCCGTATTACCTTTGGTAAAGAAGGATGGCATGCCCGAGGTTGCGACGGAACTCTATGGAGCTCTCAAAAAGAAACTGAATGTTTTCTATGACGAAAAGGCCGCCATCGGTCGCCGTTACCGTCGTCAAGATGAAATCGGAACTCCTTATTGCATCACCATCGACTCCCAGACACTCCAAGATCGTACGGTCACCATCCGGGATCGGGATACTTTGGAGCAATGGCGGGTCAAAATCGACGACTGCGTTGGTGAAATCGAAAAACGAGTTACCTAGTCGCTTGCCTCCTGTCCCTCCTGCTTTTGGACCTCGACTGCAAGCTGTTTGCGTGCGCTGAAATGTATGGCTGATCCACGTCAAGGTGAACTATTTCCCGACGATCTTGCCCCTTGGGAGATCGATGCACAGTCGTTGACGTTGGCGGCGTCGGTCGTATTCCCGGAAGCACCTTATGGACCGTATTCGTACCGCGTCACCGATGAGTTTGCGTCCATCCTGCAACCTGGAATGCGGGTTCTGGTTCCTTTGGGGAGAAGCGATCGAGAGATCACTGGTTACACGCTCTCGGTCGAGTCCATCCACCAAAATCCGAGCACCCTCAAGCCGATCCTGAAGGTCTGCGATCCATTCCCGCTATGTAGCCCTCAGCTCATTCGGCTGATCGATTGGATGAGCAAGTATTACTTGGTGCCGGCCGGCCAAGTCTTTGAAGCGGTGATCCCTGCTGGGGTTCGAGCGGGCGCGGGGACTCGCAACCAGACCTTGTTGCGACCGAGCGAGAAGGCTCGCGAAGATAGCTTGGTGGCGACGTTACCTGTGAAACAAAAGCAGGCACTCCAGCAATTGATATTGGCCGATGAACCTCTCTCGCCTGAACAACTTCGTTCCCTGGCCAATTGTTCCGATGGAATTATCAAGAAGCTGCGGGACGCGGAGTTCATAGAAACGTACACCGAACGGGTGATGACCTATGAAGGGACTGGAGATGCCGAGGGGGCAAGGAACCCGATCCCGCCAGCCCTAACCACCGATCAACGAATTGCCCTGCAAACCATCCACAAAGCGCTCGACTCGGGGGAGCATGCGACGATACTCCTGCACGGTGTGACAGGGAGTGGAAAGACCGAAGTCTACATGCAAGCGATCGAACGGGCGATCAGTTTCGGTCGTCAGTCGATCGTCCTCGTGCCGGAAATCAGTTTGACACCGCAAACCCGAAGCCGATTCGAAAATCGATTCCGTAGTGTCGCGGTCCTCCACTCCAACATGAGCGGACCAGAGCGGCATTTTCAATGGAGGCGTATCGCCAGTGGCGATGTCCAAGTCGTCGTAGGGCCTCGAAGCGCGATCTTTGCGCCAGTCCCGCAACTGGGGTTGGTGATTCTCGATGAAGAGCACGAGACGACCTTTAAACAAGAGACAATCCCGCGATACCATGCTCGCGATGTGGCGCTCCATCGAACCAGTCTCGAGAAGGTGCCCCTCGTGTTGGGTTCGGCGACTCCTTCCCTAGAAACCTATCAACGCGCAAAAACCGGCGCGTATCATTTGGTCAGTTTGCCTCGCCGCATTCTTAATCGCCCTATGCCCGAGGTGCGAACGATCGATCTACGTGTGAATCGGATCGAGGTCGATCGCTCGAGCATCTCTCGGCCGCTCGCTCAAGCCATGGCACGCGTTCTCAAAGAGGATGGCCAGATCATCCTGCTACTAAACCGTAGAGGTTTTTCGACGTCGATCCAATGCCCCGCATGTGGCCATGTCATGATGTGTCCCGATTGCGATTTGCCGATGACCTTTCATCGCGATGGCAACAAAGCGATGTGCCACTATTGCGACCATACGGTCTCCGCCCCAACGCATTGTCCCAAGTGCCAATTTGATGGGATCCGATTCGCAGGACTGGGGACTCAGAAGTTGGAAATGGAGGTTCAATCCAGGTTCCCCGATGCCAAAATTGCTCGGATGGATTCGGACACCATGAGGAAGCCCGGAAGCCATGAGATTACGCTTACCGATTTCCGTTCCGGCCGGACACAAATCCTCCTAGGGACTCAGATGATCGCCAAGGGACTCGATTTCCCGAACGTCCTTCTCGTCGGTGTAATCAACGCCGACACGTCTCTCCACTTTCCTGATTTTCGAGCCTCGGAAAAAACCTTTCAATTGGTCACCCAAGTCGCTGGACGGACGGGGCGGGGCGACAAAGCCGGCGAAGTCCTCGTGCAGACGTTTTCTCCCGAGCACCCGGCCATCCTCGCCGCATGCCAACATGATTTTCTGGGCTTCGCACAGTTGGAGCTCGAGCATCGCAAACCGTTTGGCTACCCACCCTTTGGGTTTTTGGCCCGGATCATCTTTCGTGGCGAGAATCAAGAAATCGTGGAAGGCTTCGCGGAGTCCGTTGTCGGGAAAGCGCGGGCCGAGTCGCAACGCTTGGGTGGAGTCGTCCGGGTTTTGGGCCCTTCCCTTCCTCCGATTCCAAAATTGCGCGGCAATTATCGCTATCATGCAATGCTGGTGTCGAGTGATTCCGCGGCGTTGCACGCGGTGTTGCTCAAGATCCAATCGACGACCAAGTTGCCTGACGATGTGCTTTATCTGATCGATATCGATCCGATCGATATGCTCTAGTGGGACAGGTCGGCTTGGTCGATGAGCTTTACGATGTAGCTTTACGATTTAGCTTTACGATGAGAGAACGATCATGGTGGTTTTGGTGCGACGAACGGTTTTGGCAGCCGGCATCCTAACATGGATGCTCCATAACGCTATTGCGGGTGACATCATCACCGATGTTCCTCGACAACCTCTCGAGGCCTCCGCCAAACGGCTGGTCGAAGCCATGAAATGGCTCGGTGAACCACTCGCCGACGTGGAAGCGGAATTGCAGAAATTGGCGTCGAGTATCGACGATCCAGCGGTCGTCAGCGGCATCCAAAAGTCCCTCGATTCGCTATGCCTGGCGATTGTTTCTATCAATCCCGAAAGTCGGGTCAAGGTATCTTCGGGGCCCGCAACCCCTCAGTTGCTCGAAAAGGGGTGGCGAACGTTCTTGATCAAGGTCGTGAATGAAGCTGGCGTGACTGCCCCGTTGCGTTGCACGAGCCCGCAATCCCAGCGCATGGTCGTGCCGAGTACGTCGGCAGCAGATCCACAGATGAAAATCACGCCTGCCGAGACAGCTCGGCGTTGGTTGGATATCGCGATGCCGGTCCAAGAGCCCATGGTGGCGAACTTGTCCGGGCTCAAGGTCGAGTATCGAGTGATTCAGCTATACAGTCGAGATTCAGGACCCCGCGAAGGGACGCTGCAGTTCGATGTTGGTCAAGGGACCCAAGACCTCGGTTTTCGAAGCGAATTGCCCATCCTTTTTCGGGCAATAGAGAGCCAATCTGTTGTTGTGAAGGTGCGGGATCATGATGGCAAGCCGACCACGTGCGCTTTGCTGATCCGAGACAAACAAGGACGCGTTTATCCGAATCCCGCTCGCCGTTTGGCTCCCGATTTCTTTTTTCATCCACAGATCTATCGCGCCGATGGAGAATCAGTAATCTTGCCAGGGGGCACGTACTCCATCACGGCAACGCGTGGGCCAGAGTATCTGCCTATCCAATTGGAAGCGACGGTGCCATCCAATGGAGATGTCCCTGCCATCGAGATTCAGCTCCAGCGTTGGGTGCATATGGCAAGCCTCGGATGGTTCTCGGGAGACCACCACGTCCACGCCGCAGGTTGCGCTCATTATGAGAATCCGACCCAAGGTGTTACGCCCGAGAACATGATGCGGCACATCACCGGCGAAGATTTGAACGTGGGATGCGTTCTCAGCTGGGGACCGTGCTGGTACCACCAGAAGCAGTTCTTCGATGGGAAAGTGTCTAAGCTTTCTCGAAGTGATTACCTGATGCGCTACGATGTGGAGGTGAGTGGATTCCCGTCATCTCACGCAGGGCATTTATGCCTTTTGAATCTCGTCGAGGATGATTACCCCAATACCAAGAAGATCGAGGATTGGCCGACATGGACGATTCCCATCCTCAAATGGGGGCAGGAACAAGGTGGGGTGGTCGGCTACAGTCACAGCGGATGGGGCTTGGCATTGCCCGATTACTTGCCGGACGGTTCCCGCGGCGATCTACCGGGTACTTGGGGTGGTGCCAAAGGAGGTAACAAGGGGCGAGCTGCCGATCGATTGCCAGATTATGCCATGCCTCCGTTTGATGGGATCGGTGCCAACGAGTACATCGTCGCAGCCCCCAATGATGCATGCGATTTCATAAGCACCGTCGATACCCCTGCCGTTTGGGAACTCAACATTTGGTACCACGCCTTGAACTGTGGTCTGCGCACACGCATCAGTGGAGAAACCGATTTTCCGTGCATCTATGGGGAGCGGGTAGGATTAGGACGGATCTATGTCGAGTTGGATCCGAAGCATCGATTCTCATACGACCATTGGGTGCGTGGGTTGCTCGACGGTCGCAGTTACGTTGGGGACGGACTCAGCCACATCAAGGGGTTTGCCGTCAACGACGCAGCTGTTGGGCGAGCCGATACCGATGGTAATGTCAGCGAACTCCGATTGGAAAAACCAGGCCGAATACGAGTCACAACACGCGTCGCCGCGATGTTGCCCGAACAACAAGACGGGCTCGGGGCAGCAATCCAACAACGACGGCTTGATGAAAAGCCCTACTGGCATTTGGAACGAAGCCGCATCGCGGGAGGCCGAGAGATCCCAGTCGAACTGATCGTTAATGGTGAACCGGTTGCGACCAGACAGATCTCGGCGGATGGATCGTGGAACGATCTCACATGGGATATCGAAATCGACCGTTCGAGTTGGGTGGCGGTGCGGATTTTCCCATCGCTTCATACCAACCCGATCTTCGTATCGATAGACGGAAAACCTGTTCGCGCGAATCGCAAAAGTGCAGAATGGTGCCGCAAGGCGGTCGATGTCTGCTGGGATAAGAAACGACCGCAGATCAGGGAATCGGAACTGGGGCAAGCCGAGCAAGCCTATCAAAAGGCCCGGGACTACTACGATCGAGTTCTTGCCGAAACACTCGATTGAACAATCACGTTGGCGTTACATCATGATTGGATCGCTTGCGTAATCCACGTGCGATCGTTTCCGCGACGACCATTGCCAGGATACTCGCTAGCAGTCCTTGAATTTCCGCAGGGATTGTCCCGTAGTATTGCCCCCAATTCGGCCGAGCGAACCATGAAAGTTGGGCTGGAAAATCTGGGTTGTTGGTGGCGAGTGATTCACTCGAAGAAGGGTTCCACGCGTCCCAAGTTAACTTCGTCCCCCAAACCGCCGGGCCCACGAGCATTGGGACGATACCTGACCAAGGGGTGGAAGGGTTGCTGAACAGGCAAAGGCACATCGGGACAAACAGCGACACCAGCACGCTTGCGAGTGACAGCTCGAGCAACCCCATCACGGATTGTCCGGAGAATGCCGCCATCAAGCTGCCAACCGTCACTGCGAACGCGCACCATTGCTCTCGTCTCGGCGCTAACCAATTCTTCAATAACCAATTCTTCGTTGTGCCGTTTGCATTGCCCCAATCACGTTTCGTTCGCGGCAAAACGTTGTTGGATAGAATCGTTGTTTGAGAGATTGTAGAACTGCCTGCAGCGGCCAAATTGAGAGATACCAGCCCGACAACGAGCAGGATTCCGAATGGTTCGCTGAGGATTTGCGATGCCAGGATCGGAAGGACTTGATCGCTTTGAATCCGATCGTTCGTGTCCCATTCCTCTAAATGCAATCTGGCGGCGAGCCCTAGGTAGATCGGTATCAATCCCATTGCAATGTAGATGCAACCGGAGAGGATGCAGGACCATTTCGCGGTTGACGCCGAGCGGGCACACTGAATGCGTTGCTGGAGGTCTTGGGCTGGGATGTTACCGAGCAGACCCGTCAGGAAAATACCGAGTGCCGTAAGGGACGAAGCGATCGTTGGATTAGGTAAGAGTTGCAATCTCTCCTGCGGAGTTCGTGCGATCACGGAGGTGATGCCATCGATGGTGTTTCCATGGCCGAGTTGGTTTGCAGTCGCAACAAAGAGAATGAAGAGTCCGAGCAGTGAAATGGATACCATGATGGCATCGGTCCATGTAACAGCCCACATGCCGCCGTTCCACAGAATCATTACCGTGACGCATGCGGACCCGACGATTCCTATCCATGCGGGAACCTCGAGATACACTTCCAGGAGTGCCCCGATCGAAAGGTATTGGGCACCTATCCAGAAGAAGAAGGTTGGTACTTGTATTGCACTGCTGATCCAAAGCCCTGCTGGTCCTAGTTTCTTTCCAAAAAGGTCTGCGATCGTTGCAATGCCCAGATTCCAAAGTCGTTTCGCGAAGAACGCTCCACAAAAAATCAGTGTTAAGCCACATGCAAACGGTTCGAGGATTGTTCCCGACATTCCAAATGAGTAGGTGCTTTGTGTGGTTCCCAAGATCGCCGAGGAACCAAACCACGTCGCGAGCAAGCTCAGGATCGCCAGAGGAAGTGGCACATTTCGACCAGCCAACAAGTACTCTTCGGACGAGTGGACATTACGTCCAGCAATAAAACCGACAGCGATTAAGAAGAGGATATAGAGTGCGAGCACCGCAGCCAACGCGAAGGAGCCTAGCGGTGAGAAAGACGAAAACGGTTCCATAGAGGGCGACCGTATCAGTTGGGACTTGGTCCGTCGTGCTTCGCGAAAATCATACGTCCCGCTTGGGTTTGCAGTGTGCTCGTCACGATGACTTGCACCGTTTGATTGATTTTGTCGCGGCCACCTTCGACGACAACCATGGTGCCGTCATCCAGGTAACCAATCCCCTGTTCGTGGCCTTCGCCAGGCTTAACGATACGAATCTGGAAATATTCGCCGGGCAAGTGTTGAGGGCGGAGCGCCGAGGCGACTTGATTCAAGTCGATCACTTCTACGTTGTGAAGTTTCGCGACTTTGTTCAAATTAAAATCCCCGGTGACCAATTTGCCATCCATGTGCTTTGCGAGCAGAACCAGTTTCATATCGACTGGTTGGCCGGCGAACTCGGGGAGTTCCATGTCGTACATGGTGAAATCGATCCGTTCGCTGGAACGCAGGCGGTTCAGGATGTCGAGTCCTCGACGGCCTCGGACACGTTTGAGTTTATCCGAACTGTCGGCAATCGCCTGAAGTTCGAGCAGTACGAAACGGGGCATCACCAACCGGCTATCGAGGATATTGGTTTCAGCGAGTTCCGCGAGTCGGCCATCGATCACACTGCTCGTGTCGAGGATAAGGGGTTTGATGCCTTTGAAATCGCGTGCAAATTCGACGTAGGGAATGACAAAGCGAAAGTCATCTTTCGTTTGTAGCAGCATGCTGACGCACGCATAGCACATCACCGTCAATACTCCGAGTGAAATGTAGGAACCGTAGCTGCTCCCAGAAAGAAAAGGTGCCATCGCCAGCGTTAAGAGGTTGGTGAATAATGCACCGATGAGGAGTCCAAAGTAAACGGCTGAGATCACGTCGATCCGCTTGCGAGGGATGAACATGTCCAGGGCGATGATCGCGAAAGCGACCAGCAGCACACCGCTGAATATCAAGTAGGGCAGGACGAAGGCTTTGGAGTTCGAGCTCTCAAGACGCAGAGCCGAGGACTGGGCGAGGGAGCCACCGATACTGGCAACGGTGAGGATAAACAGGATCCTCAGGATTGTGATCGTGATCGAGTCGACAAGGGGGGAGCTAGAATCCCGGGGGCCATTGGGTTCGATGCGTGAGTTTTCCACGGACGTTACAGTGTTTGAATGCGTGCGGAGGGGATAAAGGCCAGCAGTCCGTCGGGGCGAGATCGTTGATGGACGATAGTTTCTGGGCGAAAAACGGACGTGTGACCTACGACATTATCATACATCATTTCCCCAAGTTCTTGTTCACAGCGACGCAAACTCGACATGGAGAGTATAAGGGCGTATCGCCGATGGGGAGATTGGGGCGTTCAAGCTGGTTTTTCAAGGTCCTTCGGGGGCTTGGGCAGGGAAGCTATTCGAAGGTGTGGCTGCTGCTAGCGAGCGGTGATACACGGATTTTCCAGCGTACCGATCGATTCGATTTCGATTTCGACCGCATCTCCATGCTTGAGGAATAATGGCGGTGTTCGGGCCGCCCCTACTCCTGCAGGAGTTCCTGTAAAGATGACGTCACCGGGACAAAGTGTGATCACTTGGCTCACATACCGAATCAATTCGACGGGGGAGAAAATCAGATCGCGAGTGTTGCCGTCTTGGACAGTAACGCCATTGAGTCGGCACTGGATCCTCAGTTGGCCAGGGTTTGGAATCGATTCCTTGAGAGCGATAGCCGGCCCGATCGGTGCGAACGTGTCGAACGACTTACCGAGAAACCATTGCTTGCCTGGTTTTCCTTTTTGCCAGTCGCGGGCGGAGACATCGTTTCCGGCTGTGTATCCGAAGATTGCAGCGGCTGCTTGTTCGGGGGAAGCGTTCTTGATGGTTTGTCCGATAACGACCACCAGTTCAGCTTCGTAGTCGACTTCGTTGCTGATCGAGGGGACTTCGATGGAGTCCTCAGGGCCGATCATCGCCGTGGGCATTTTGCAAAAAACGATGGGCTCGTCGGGAATCGGCGTATTGGTTTCGATGGCGTGATCGCGATAGTTCAAGCCGATACAGATGATTTTCCCAGGCCGATCGATGGGGCAGATCAATCGGAGTGGATCAGAGCTAACCCCAAGTTTTTTGATCAAACCAGCGATGCGTTGTTCGTACTGACTCCACTTCGGAATCAAGTCCACGATCGAAGTGGGGAGAGACCGGTCGGCACCGAGGAGGTCTTGGACACCATGAGCGGTTTGGACACCCCAGCCGATGCTATGATCGGGGCGAATGAATCGAACGAGTTTCATAAGACGCGAAGTTGCCTTAACCGGCAGATTCCTTAGCGGTACCAATACAAGCACTTCCCCGTAGGCATCGGGGAAGTGGGCCAATAGTTACAACGAAAAACAAATCAGACATTGATCTAAGTCGGCTGTCGCCAAGTGGGCTGTCGCCAAGTGGGCTGTCGCCAATTACTTGGGAGCAAGCGTAGCGATAATCTTCTTGCCTTGCTGAAGCGGTGGTTGCTCGAGCTTGGAGTATTCAGCCAAATCGCTGATGACAGTTTCCATCACTCGGCGGCCTTCGTCGACGTGGGCCATTTCACGACCACGGAACATCACCGTGACCATGACCTTGTCCTTGTGCTTCAAGAATCCGATTGCCTGGCGGACCTTCGTTTCGACATCGTGATCGCCAGTTTTAGGGCGCAGACGGATTTCCTTGGTCTTCGTTTGGTGAGTCTTTTGTCCGGACTTTTTGTTCTTCTCGTACTTGTACTTGCCGAAGTCCATGATTCGGCAAACCGGTGGTCGCTCGTTCGGAGCTACTTCCACCAAATCCAATCCAGCTTCTCTAGCTCGATTGAGAGCGTCTTCGACAGTGATGACTCCATATTGAGTTCCATCGGGGCCAATGACGCGTAGTGGAGAGATACGGATTTGATTATTGACCCGAGTCTGAATGCGTTCGATCGTTATACTCCTTGTGAGTGGTAGTGGATGCCCCCTCCTGTCCTTCCTCAGCCCGGCTTCCCGCGGAAGCGTGAGTCGCTTTGAAAGACAAGATGATTGATGAGCAGAAATGAGCGGCAGGGAATCGCGAGGTTCAAGCCTAGAACTCGCAAACCCTTCGCCCTACGCAGCTTGACTTCTGGAAAGTATCGGCAAAAACCCTACCATCGGTCAACCTAGCTTGCCCCATTTTTTGCCCCTTGGGCCTAGGATTTCACCAGAGAGTGCCCATTAAGGCATTTTCGGGGGCGTTTGAAACGGCCGTAGGGGTTTGCACTGACGATCCGGAAACAGGAAACTCAAGTCTTCGAAGGTATTGCCACAGCCCCGCAAAATGGAGTCGGGCTGGCCGGAATGGGCGATGTCTTTTTTGGGACTTGCAAGCTCTTCGCGGGTGGGTACATTACTCGAAGTATTGCCCTTGTAGCTCAGTTGGTAGAGCAGGTGACTCTTAATCACAAGGTCGTAGGTTCAACTCCTACCAGGCGCACCACTTCTCCCCCTTGATAATCAATAGGTAAGGTGATGATTCTTCTCTAGTTGTTACTCTTTTCCCGCTTTATTGCTATATTGCCCGACCCCGCCTTAGCCGTCCTGCCTGCCAAAACGCGGGTAAAGGGCTTTTTTATGGGGTTCCATAGTAAGATGGTGAGACGCCTGTAGTTGAACGTGATAAAAACAGAGATATCTTTGAATATTGTTCCGACGGTAAAATAGGTAACTCTAAATTTTACTATCAGCTAGAAACAAGGGTGATCTTCTAATGACTTCCAAGCAGGAAGACAAATCTAAAACGTCAGAAGCTCCGGTTGCTGCTGATAAAATCTCAGCGCCGGCACCCTTGCCGGCATATAGTATGAAGGATAATCATGACTGAAGAAAAGAACATTACAGGAAAAGCCTCGGAGCTGCGCAAGTTCGCAGAGCAGAAAGCCGATCAATTCCTGAAAAATACCAAGTCGCTCTCCCACGAGGAAACTCAACAGGTCCTCCACGAACTGCGCGTGCATCAGATTGAGCTGGAGATGCAGAACGAAGAACTGCGAACGTCGCGGCTGGACCTGGAGGCCTCGCGGGCACGCTATTTAGATCTCTACGACCTGGCGCCGGTGGGCTATTGCACCGTCAGTGAAGAAGGGCTGATCCTGGAGGCCAACCTCACCGCCGCGGTAATGCTGGACGTGCTCCGGGGCGCGGTGGTAACGCAGCATTTCGGAAGGTTTATCTTCAAGGAAGACCAGGACCTCTACCACCTGCACCGGAACCAGATCTTAAAGACCAAGGAGCCGCAGTCGTTCGACCTGCGGATGCTGAAAAAAGACGGTACTGTATTCTGGGCGCAGCTGGAGATGATCGTTATCCAAGATGATTACTCACGTCCTTCAGAATACCGTGTTGTTCTGAGTGACATCACTGAGCGTAAATGGACGGCTACTCGCCTGTCTCTGGCGACGCAGGCAGGCGGCGTGGGGCTCTGGGATTACGCCCCTGTAAACAAACGGCTCGTCTGGGATGAGCAAATGTTCAGACTCTATGGAACCTCCAGTGATAAGTTTAGCGGAGCTTACGAGGCGTGGCTGGAAGGGGTTCATCCTGATGATCGGCAATCTGGCGATGCGGAAATCCGGCTCGCACTGAGCGGAGAAAAGGAGTTCAACACCGAATTCCGGGTGCTTTGGCCTGACAGGAGCGTTCACAACATCCGCGCCCAGGCCATCGTGCAGCGTGATGCCGCAGGTCACCCTTTGCATGTGATCGGCACCAATTGGGACATTACCGCCCAGAAACAGATGGAAAACACAAGGATTCAGCTGCTTCATGATCTGGGCGAAAGAGTCAAAGAGCTAAATTGCATGTATGGCATAGCCCAACTTGCAAGTACACCAGATATTTCATTAGAGGTTATCCTCCAAGGCATTGTTGAACTTATTCCTCTCGCCTGGCAGTATCCCGAGGTGACCTGTGCAAGGATTACACTTAATGGGCGGACTTTCACGACAGGCAACTTCATCGAAACACGGTGGAGTCAAACTGCCGCAATTACGCTGTATGGCGCTCAAGCGGGTCTCCTGGAAATCTGCTATCTTAAGGAGCAAGCGCCAAGCGACGAGGGCCCTTTTCTCAAAGAGGAAAGGCTTCTGATAAATGCGGCTGCTGAACGAATAGGGAAAGTTTCCGAGCGCAAGCGATTGGAGGCGGATATTGAGAAAACAATCAGCTCCTATCGCAAATTCGTGCCGCATCAGATGCTGAATCTTCTTGGGAAAGAAAGCATTACCGATGTAGAGGTAGGCGACCAGGTTGAGAAGGACCTTACGATTTTATTCTCCGACATCAGGGATTTTACTGCAATGACCGAAGTCTTCACACCAAAGGAAAGCTTCAATTTCATCAATTCCTATTTGGGGCAGATGGAAACCATTGTCAGCGCCCACAACGGTGTAATTGATAAGTTTATCGGGGATGCCATAATGGCAATATTTCCAGAAAGCGCGGAGGATGCGTTAAACTGCTCATTGTCAATGTTGCAGCAGCTGGATAAGTTCAACGAAGAGAGGAAAGCTTACGGGCACGCCCCAGTAAACATCGGGATCGGACTGAATACCGGCCTGTGCATGTTGGGCACTGTGGGCGGATTCAACAGGATGCAGGGAACTGTGATAGGTGATGCGGTTAACATTTCTTCAAGACTGGAGTCCGAAACCAAGAAATACGGGGTGCATCTGTTGATTGGGGAGAATACTTACTATGGCATCTCCGATATCGGCAGACATAATATCCGCTTTATTGACAGGGTGCTTGTGAAAGGGAAATCCCGTCCCCAATCCGTATATGAGGTTTTTGACAACGATCCTGTGGAGGTTAAAAAGTTAAAGAACGAAACCAAATTGCTTTTTGAGGAAGCCCTGGCTCATTACCATTACAAAAAGATAGATGCGGCGAAAGCCATGCTGGAAAAATGTATAATGATAAATCCCGGGGACAATCCTGCATAGTTTTATCTCGAAAAATGCAAGGTCTTTGCGGCTACGGGAATACATGAAGGAGCCAGTGAATTGAATCAGAAGTTGGTATGGAG
>CAITIE010000109.1 GCA_903892355.1 uncultured Pirellula sp.
AAGGACAGGTGTGTGGCAAAAGGACAGGTGCGTGGCAAATGGTGTGCTTCTCTAGAGTTGGATCCGTGGATCGAATAGACTACCATGCCACACGGGTACGAAAACAGCGAGGTTACGTTGTATTGCCCGATGATCAACTTGCAATTTTCCATGGTTTCCGCTGACGAAGAATCTCTATGCTTACCACCATTGTCGTGATTTTCGTAGTGGGTTATTTGGCGATCGCCCTCGAGCACCAAATCCACATCAATAAAGCAGCTTCGGCGATCTTGACCGGAGTGCTTTGCTGGACACTCTATGCGGTGAACTTTGGGACCTTGGTCCCCGAAAGAGAATTCGGTGTGTGGGATAATTCCCACCATGCCGGTGAGGCCGCAGTCGAGGAGGCAGGTGGCCTCGACCCAAAGCTCCAGTTTCTTGTGGATGGTCAGTTGGCCCATGGGTTCGCCGAGACTGCAGGAATCCTCTTTTTTCTGATCGGGGCGATGACCATCGTGGAATTGGTCGATGCGCACGAAGGCTTCTCGCTGATCACGCGGTTTATCCGCGCCAAGAACAAGGTCACGCTGTTGTGGATTATTGCCTGGATTGCGTTCTTGCTCTCCTCCGTCCTTGATAACTTAACGACCACCATCGTAATGATTTCGGTCCTGCGCAAGCTGGTTAGCGACCAACAATTGCGATTGGTTTATGTCGGTATTGTCGTGATCGCTGCGAATGCCGGTGGGGCTTGGACGGTCATCGGGGACGTCACGACGACGATGATATGGATGAAGCACAAAATCGGCGAGTTGGAAGTGATCCGCGATCTATTTTTGGCGAGCGTAGTATGTTTGCTCGTTCCCCTATTATTGATCTCGCCGACACTCAAAGGGGAGGTGGAACCGCCTGCGACGCAGAATGACGAAGGAGATGACAAGAGCATCGAGGGCTGGCACCGAGCGCTGTTCTTGTTTTTGGGAATAGCTGGACTGCTCAGCGTTCCCATCTTCAAGACCTATACCCATCTACCGCCTTTCATGGGGATGATGTTGAGTTTGGGCATACTGTGGCTCGTCTCGGAACTGGTCTCGCACACCATGGATGAAAAAACGAGAAGCAGCACGGGGGTGCTCGCAGCGCTTCGAAAGATCGACATGTCGAGCGTTCTGTTTTTTCTGGGGATCCTGTTGGCGGTTGGCTCCCTCGGTTCGATGGGTGTACTGACAAGCTTGGCCGATAAACTGCAAGCTTCGATTCAAAACCAATCGGTGATCGCAATCATTATCGGTTTAGTGTCGGCCGTCGTGGACAACGTGCCCTTGGTCGCCGCGGGGATCGAGATGTACTCTGCAACCAACGGAATGAACGATCCTTTTTGGATGCTGTTGGCCTATTGCGGCGGTACCGGAGGCAGTTGCTTGATCATTGGTTCCGCCGCGGGAGTGGCCGCGATGGGGCTCGAGCGAATCGACTTTTTCTGGTACCTGCGTAGAATCGCCCCGCTGGCCCTCGCTGGCTATTTTGCGGGAATCGCGGTTTACTTCCTGCAGCAGTGGCTGATGAGCAGCTTGTTCGGCCAGTAGGTGGATTGCTTGCGAGTCGTCGCGAGACGATCCGCTTGCAAATTTCAAGGTTCCAAGCTAGCCTCGTTACACGTTTACCGATTTCCTCAAAGAGAGCCGTAGCTGCCCAATGACACTCAGGGATTGCACTCACGAACTGCCGGACGATCAGCGGATCGTCATGACCTCGGTGGGGTTGACCAGCCCCAATGGGCACAATCTCGAGATGTATCGCGAGTCGCTCGTGGCTGGGCGAAGCGGGGTTAAGGATTACAACATCCGCTACGTCGGCGATACTCACGCAGGGATTTGTGAGTTTGAAGCGGTCAAGTATCAGAGCCGGCGTGACATGCGGCGTGGCACCCGCGCAGGCACCGTGGGGATCTGGTCGGCGGGCGAAGCTATCGCGAGGAGTGGGCTCGAATGGGCCAATGTCGACAAGTCGCGTGTTGGAATCTATGTCGGTATCACCGAGCATGGAAATGTTGAGACCGAAAACGAAATCTATTCCATCAAGCAATACGAATACGATACGACCTATTGGTCCCACCACCACAATCCGCGCACCGTCGCCAACAATCCCGCTGGTGAAATCGCCTTGAACTTGGGAATCACCGGCCCCCATTACACGATCGGTGCCGCGTGTGCGGCGGGTAACGCAGGGATTATCCAGGGCGTTCAGATGCTCCGCTTGCATGAATGCGATATCGCTATCGCAGGCGGCGTGTCTGAAAGTGTCCACACGTTTGGGATCTTTGCGTCGTTCAAATCCCAGGGTGCCCTCGCTTCCAACGCGGATCCGACGAAGGCCTCGAGGCCGTTTGATACCGACCGCAATGGGATCGTGGTCGCCGAAGGAGGCTGCTTGTACATCCTCGAGCGGCTTTCGGACGCCAAAGCTCGAGGTGCGACGGTTTTGGCAGAAATCGTCTCATACGCCATCAATACCGATGCCACCGATTTCGTGCTTCCCAACCCAGAACGCCAGGCTCAATGCGTCCGATTGGCCTTGAAGCGGGGCAAGCTGAACGCAGATCAGATTCAAATTGTTAGCACGCATGCGACCGGAACCACCAGCGGCGACAACCAGGAGTGCGAGGCTCTCCGGGACGTTTTTGCGGGTTGCAAGGGGGTACGGTTCAACAATACCAAGAGTTTTATTGGCCATACGATGGGGGCGGCCGGGGCTATCGAATTGGCCGGCAATTTGCCGGCTTTCCAGGACAGGGTTTGCCATGCCACGATAAATGTGGACAATTTGGATCCGAAGTGCGCCCTCGACGGGTTGGTGATAAATCAGCCCCAAGAGCTTGATCGCGTCGACTACATCCTCAACAATTCCTTCGGTATGCTCGGGATAAATTCGGTCTTGATCGTTAGACGGTTTTAATCATCCTCGAGGTAGCGAAGGGCGAAGTACCCCCGGGTACTGACTTTTTCATTTCCGTCAAATTGGTTCGCAGCGGCGTTTGAGCGCCGCTGGATTTCACTTGGGAGTAACGTAATTCCATGACATCTGCAGAAATCCGGGATGAGATCCTAGACATTCTGAGTGACATTGCGCCTGACGAAGACCTGTCCGGACTGGAAGACAGCAAGTCATTCCGAGAGCAACTCGAACTCGACAGCATGGACTTTCTCGACATCGTGATGGAGTTGCGAAAACGTCACCGCGTTCAGATTCCCGAGGAAGATTACGGTCACCTCGCCAGCATGGGCTCAACGGTAACCTACCTCGAGCCAAAAATGCGGGACATTGTTGCTGCATAGTAAATCTGCATAGTAAATACGACAAATTCCGATTGGAAATCGTCCTCGCACTGAGGATCATTCGGGTCGAGTTCGTTCCAACCGCTCGCCTTTTCAATGGGCTGTTGGGAGCCGTTGCGGATTCGTAGAGCCGTTGCGGATTCGTAGATCGTGCGGTTAGCCCAGTATCTTGATCGTTTCTGAGTTGGGCTAACGAGGTTTGCACCTACGTATGCGTTATCGAAGCACCCGCGAAGTCGTTGATGACTTGAATCGGCATGGCCGTTTGATTGAGGTCACGGAACCGCTCTCTCCGCGACTGGAGATCGCGGAGGTGCAGCGACGGGTTTATGCTCGCGGAGGACCGGCAGTTCTCTTTACCAATCCCCAAGGCTGCTCCTTTCCGTTGGTGAGCAACCTTTTCGGGTCGATCGATCAAGCAAGATTCCTTTTTCGATCGACGATCGACCGAGTGCGTCGCGCGATCGAGCTGAAGATTGATCCGACAGCTCTCTTCCGGAAGCCCTTCCGGTATGCGAGTGCTCCGTGGACCGCGTGGACCATGCTGCCCCGTCCGGTCCGCTCCGGCCCTGTCCAGAAGCATGCGATGCGTTTATCGGAGCTGCCGCAAGTCGTTTCGTGGCCCGACGATGGAGGACCCTTTGTCACCCTTCCTCAGGTTCTCAGCGAAGGTCCAAAGGGAGCTTCGATGTCGAGTCGAGCAGGGCGATTAACTCAATGCAATCTGGGCATGTACCGCGTGCAGCTCGGTGGTAACGATTACATTCCCGACCACGAAATTGGACTTCATTACCAGCTTCATCGCGGGATAGGGGTTCATCACCGAGAAGCGATCGCTAGCGGCGAGCCGTTTCGAGTGTCCGTAACCGTGGGAGGCTCGCCCGCCATGACGTTGGCGGCCGTGATGCCTCTTCCCGAAGGAGTCGGTGAACTGACATTTGCAGGGGCCATGGCTGGCTACCGAATACCGATGATACTAGGCCAAGGGCACTCGCCGATTTATGCGGATGCGGACTTTGCCATCCACGGAATCGTGGACCCCACAAGCCTAAAGCCGGAAGGTCCATTCGGCGATCATTTAGGGTATTACGCAAAGCAGCACCCTTTCCCCTGGATGCGGGTGACCAGTGTCTCCCATCGTCCCGGAGCCATATGGCCATTCACGGTGGTTGGGCGTCCTCCGCAGGAAGACACGACCTTTGGGGAGCTGATCCATGAACTGACCGGGCCCATCATCCCGTCGGTTCTGCCAGGAGTTCGCGGGGTTCACGCGGTCGACGCTGCGGGTGTCCATCCTCTCCTGCTGGCTATCGGCAGTGAGCGATACACTCCCTACGCAAAACCTGGGCGCCCCCAAGAGTTGCTGACCCAAGCCAACGCGATATTGGGCCAAGGCCAAATGTCGTTGGCAAAGTACCTGATGATCGGAGATGGAAATGAATCTCCCGACTTGGATCTTTACGATATCGAACGCTTCTTCGGATGGGTTCTGGAACGCGTTGATTTCAGTTCGGATCTCCATTTTCAGACCAAAACCACCATCGATACCCTGGATTACAGCGGAGAAGGTTTCAACCAGGGGTCCAAGCTCGTCATTGCGGCCAGAGGTCCTCGAAAGCGGGTTTTGGCCACGGAATGCCCCAGTCAGATTTCTCTCCCGGAAGGGTTTCATTCCCCCAAATTGTGCATGCGAGGGGTGCTGGCCATCCAAGCCAACGCGCGAGCATCCATCGATACGCTGGTCGAGCACTGGACAGGGCAAATCGGTTCCCCATCGGATCATTCTACGTCAGGCAAAACGAGCGCCGGTTGGATGGACTCGATCCCCTGGGTTGTTCTCGTCGATGACTCGGCGTTTACCAGCCAATCGGTCAACAACTTCTTGTGGGTGGCATTTACCCGTAGCAATCCTGCAACCGATATTCGTGGCGTGGGAGAAACGGTTCAGAACAAGCATTGGGGTTGCGTTGGCCCGATGGTGCTCGACGCCAGGATCAAGCCTCATCACGCGCCGCCGCTACTGGAATCCCCTGAGGTCACTCGGCGAATCGATGCGCTGGCTGTTCGCGGTGGAGCGATCGCCAAATACCTGTAGTCCCTCTGCCCCAAAAAAACGGGACTTTTTCTGGCGCACTCGAGGCCTTGCTGCCGTTTCACCATGATTTCGCAAGGCGCACGCAATGGGTCGGTTTAAGGCTGTTGGTTTCCCCTAGACCAAGGCTCCACGGGGCGATTCCCACCTTGACCGGAGGGTGCATACCGTTTCTTGCCAGACCGTCAAGAGTTCCCTAGGCCTCAATTCGCGGAGTGTGGCAAAAAGTACCCAGCTTTGGCATTTCTTTTTCCTTGACTTTAGTCCCCAGTTACAAATAATCCGAAGGAGTGAAATTTTAATGAGTTTTCGTTGAAGCGTTTTTACGTCTTCCAATAGGGGTTTTGACCGAATGAGCAGTTTGTGCAAGAACGTTTTCGAAGCCATCCTCAAGTACGGGCACGACGAGGATTTCGATCCGGTGGTAGACAATCGATTTCTACCGACCGACGCTCCTGCGGGATCGCAGGAGAAGATCGAGGTTCTTCGCCGCCGTGTCGAATTGGGGCAGCCTCTGTGGCACAACGATGACCGCGTTGATTATAGCGGTCTGACCGGTGCTATTCGTCCTCGCGAGTAATCCTGTCCCTTCCCATAGGTTATGCAGATTTAAACGCCCGGATCTATGTGAATCGCCCGGATCTAAACAATGAAAGCTCGGCCAACTCGCCGAGCTTTCTTCGTTTTTGGATGGGTCTCAACGGGGTTAGTTCCCGGGGCGAGTTCCTTCGGGTTAGTTCCCATCGAAGGCTGAGAAAAATAGGTCGCGGAGAGCTGCTTCCTCACGTTCCTCGAGCGGTGCTTGCAGGAAGCCTGTCTCGTTTTTCCTGGCTTCACCTGCTGCTGTCATGGCGGTTTCAAACGCGGTGCATGTCGAACAGCCGCAGCGATCTGGACCTTGTGAAACAATCGTTGAGCCACTTTGCTCGACGATCCACGTTGTTGGAAGAGAGTTGCTCCGACCTGTTGCGAACGAGACCAAGCGAGGGCCGTTCTCATTCGAGTGCACCGGTTCCATGATAATTGGAACCGAGGATCGTTCCCCTTCGCCGCCAGAGCCGGAACCGCTACCACCTCGGTTTCGGTTGATGTAATTGATCACTGCCAGAACATCGAGAGGGCTAACGTAGCGATCGCCATTAACATCCAAGTAGGGAGGGGGATTAATGGGAGACCCCACCAAAGACCTTGGTTGGTTTTGGTTGATGTCATTGACGAGGACTAGCACGTCCAGTGGGTTCACTCCAGCTTGTCCATCAACGTCTTCTGGGAGTGTTTGGTTCTGCCAAGGGCTCGGTTCGACATAGCCACCAAAATCGACGTGCGTCACCGAGCGGTTCGAGCCGTAAGCGACTTCGAGCACACCATTGATCGCATTGGTTGCCTTGAAACCGCCATTGGTATCGGTGACGAGGAGACGGTAATTCCCCGCTGGTAGATTCTCCAGAAAATAGCTTCCATCGGCGGCGGTGGTTGCCTTGTTGCCAGGTCCAAAGCGCAGGTTGTCAAATTTCACCGTGGTATTCTGAAAACCTCGAGCGATCACATAAGCGATCTTCGCTTCGCCGGTTTCAACCTCCATCGTCACGGTCTCATTCCGCAAGAGACCCTTGCGTTCGAACCGGGAAAGGAGGGTCCCATCGGCGGCATAGGCTTCCAAGCGTACTTTGGAGTTGTCAGCAACCGCGATCGCATCGATAGAAACGTAGGAGGTCAACGTGTCGAACCTAGCTCGCAACTGCTGATCTTGATCTCGAAATGTATCGAGATACTTTTTGGACCAAAAGGAATAGGGCTTGAAGATTTTGGTTCCCGTCGACGCAGCAGAGTCATCAAAAACGCCGATGGCTCCCGTTGCATCGAATCCTACGACATCGACACGAACCCCGCCAAGATTCCCCGAGAGGGTACCACTCGGGTAGCTATCAGGATCGATGATCTTTTGCAATGAAACTGGATTGAGATTCGCATCGACCAATGTGACTGTCGCGCCAGCATATCCAATCTCTGAGGCATTCCATTGGCGGTCTTGATTGGAATCCTTCCATACGAAACCTTGAATGCCATGGCGAGTGGTGGTGTCCGGCACATTTCCGATGACGCCCGAGAAAACGTTGCTGGTGATACCGATTCGCGCATCCACAGCGCGGATTTCGAGGGTCTTTCCGAGATCGTTGGCTGCGATGGGAATGGCGAGATTGAGATTGGCCGTGAAAGCGTTTGGCGACGCAACGCTGGTCCATGCTCCGGTCCCGATTCGGTACTCAACGCGCGTCACTTTATTGATCGTGATGTTGTTTTGGAGGCCCGATGAGTTGCGATTGGGCAAGGTCTGTACCGACGCGACACCACTGAAGAGATATTCGCCACCGAGTGTGTCGTAGCGCCCCGTACCCTCTAGTGAAATGGGAACATCGAGCACGTCGAAGATACCGTCGGAATCCGAGTCGCGCCAACCAATTTGAGCGAGTGTTGCATCAGGCGATGTGAGCGAATTGTAGGCGGTGTCCAAAGACGCCCCTGATGACATGATGCTGGGTTGCTGCTGGAACCCTGGGATCGGGTTGGAGTCGATAGCGTTGGTGTTTTGAGCGTCATAGTACCCGCGTTTGTCGTAGTAGGATCCGCCGCCCGAGTATTCGTCTCGTGCCCAAAACATGTGGCCCGTTTCATGGGTGAACGTCGACGCTGGTCGCACCGACGGGACCACCATGAACAATCCACCAGCAAAGGCGAATGCTCGCGAGAAATCACCGCCTGGCGCAAAGGTCCCCGAGCTATCATTGACCGAATTGACGATAAACATAGTGAACGACCAGTCCGCGTCGAGCTTCTGCCGTTGCGAATCGTTGAACCGGCGTATATTCGATTCGAGGTTGTTCGTTTGACCAAAGCCGATGTCGCTCAAGAATTGGCTTACCCAAAGCTCATAGGCATTGGATGTTCGGTTGATCGGTTCGTACGGCGTGCTGGGTCGGTTATCCGCGTAAGATCGATCGATGACCCATTCGAGCGTGTGTACGGAACTCTCTTTTTGCAGCAACTGAGTCCACCAGTTCAGTCCTGTTTGGACGTTGTTCATTACGGCTGCGACGTGGGCGGGAGTCCAGTTTTCGGTGCTTGGGTCGATCGTCCCATCACTCTCGAGTAAAACCGGGGTGACGGCAACCCGACCGAGCATGAACTCTCCCGTGTCATCCGCCGTGGCACCGAATGGCAACGAAGCCATGACGCGGCGTTCCTCCAAGCTTTCGAAGGAAAGCGTTCGCTCTAGAACTCGACTGCGTCGCAGTTTGCCTTCGCTCATAGAATCCCTGGGATCCGGACGGGGTGAAATCTCAGAGGACTGAAATCTCAACGGGGTCAAAGAAAATGGCAAAACAAGAGCGATTCATGGGCTCGGTGGAGGGCTAAGTCCTCTCGAACCACGTCGAATCACCATTCTTTAGATGATAGTCCGATGGAATAATTCCCTAATTCTCTACCCTGATTTTGAGGTTTTCCGCCTAGGAAAGAGCCCGGCTTGGTAGGGATTGTTCGGTTTAGTTGGCTTAGGGCGCCACCTTCGATGCCGGGACGGATTCGGAGGCCAGTGTTGCCACGGCATACGCTGGAGCGCTCCGGGACAGTTCCGGTCCGAGCGAGTTTAGGAGCGAAACGGGCTTGGAAAAGTCCCCGCCGTCCTGGATCGCAGTATCGATCAAAAAGCCACCGTGGCCACTTAGGATCAAGCATGTCGGTTTACTGGCACCGTCGAGACGGACTTGCCGCGCTACCACCCTCCCGATTCCCAGTTTGAGCATTGACACCTGCTTGTCGAAGATCGCTTGTGCGATGGCGGTGATGTCCGAATCGGTAAGGGTCGAACCGTCTTCACCGACAACCCTTGCCAAGCGATACCTTGCCCCATCGACCGTCGCCGGCTTGCCATCTGCAGTATTTCGATCCTCTGGGTCTTCGGGTAGCTTGCCCAACCAAAGGTAGGCATCTCGCGTCGTGGCAAACTGTTCGTTCATGACCGGGCAGCGCTTACCGAACAAGGGAACGGATCGAACGAGACCAGCAATGTTGGAGCGCTCGATACCGGTGTAGAGCAGTTCTCCGCGGCGCAAACGCTGCGAATCGGTCATCGAAGGTGTGGCAACACCGCTTTTGCGGATCGGAATCAAATCGATCGTGGTGGAACCAATATCGACCACAATTCCGTGTTCGGAGACCAGGAAACGGCGTGCCCACGCCGCGAGCGCGTGCCAATTGGAGGCTGCAGCCATCCAAGGTTCACGTGCGGCTTGCGAGGGACTGCGCCATTTTCCATCGATGCAGTAAACCTGGACCAATGGAGATGGGATAATGCGAGTGACTTGCTCGAGGATCAATGCAACACCGTCGGCCCGAGTCGTAAAGCAATCCGCGAGTTCCCCCGTCATGGTGATTGCGACGCTGTCAAAATCAGGGCATTGGCAGATGAGAGGGGCGAGCGTCGAAGCGAGATTTTCCCACTCGCGCCACATGGCGAACGGTTGTGAGCAAGACCACCCGTCGGCATGCGCTAATTTGATATTCGCGCCACCGATGTCGATACCCAAGCATCGTTGGGTGGGCTCGGGCAGAACGGTTGCTTCAACGGTCGTCGCCGCCATCGATTTGGTGTTTTTGCCAGAGTTGCGTTTGTTAGACCTGGGCATTTGAGAAGTTGGTTCGGTGCAGGTTCGATGGTTGACGAATCAGCGAATTGAAAATTCGAATTTGGCAGTATCGGATTGTGCAGTACCGGATTGTGCAGTACCGGATTGTATCGTCTACGTGTGCTCCACGGCCCGTGTATGCTCGATGCCCATCGAATTCGAGTCAAACGATCAGCATACAATCCCCATAACTGAAGAACCGATATTGCTCTTCGATGGCCTTCCGATAGGCTTCCAGCATCAATTCTCTCCCTGCGAATGCGCTGATCAAAACCATCAATGTGCTCCGCGGCAGATGGAAATTGGTCAGCAACATATCGACGGCCTGAAAGCTGTGGCCGGGCCTAACAAAAATATCGGTTTGCCCAGACCATTCGATGAGTTTTCCGTCGCCATGCATGGCAGATGTTTCGAGAGTCCGAACGGAAGTTGTTCCAACCGCGAGGATCCGCCCACCTTCGGCTCTGGCCCCTGTTAGCCGTTTGACGACATTGCCGCTGATCTGTGCAAACTCACTATGCATTTTGTGCTGATCCAACGTTGCGACTTGGACTGGCCGAAAGGTTCCCAATCCAACGTGCAGTGTTACCGATACCAAGGCTACTCCTGCGGCTCGGATTTTCTGCAGCAACTCTTCCGTGAGGTGCAGACCGGCCGTTGGGGCTGCAACCGATCCCGGCGTCCTCGCATAGACGGTTTGGTACCGTTGTCGATCGGTCTCTGTCATTTGGCCATCACGGATGTAGGGAGGCAACGGCACCCGGCCTGCGGCCTCGAGCAATTCGAGCCAGTCTCTGCTCGGGTCAGGCCGGACGAGAAGGTGACCTTCATCGGCATGGGCAACGACGACCAATCCCTGGTTCTCCCGCCCTTCCGGGTCCCTCAATACGATCCGTTCATCAGGCATGAGGTAGCCACGTGTCTTGGAAAGCAATTCTGCGATTCCGTTCTCCTCTCGCAAGAAGAGACCTTCCCACCGTCCGCGAGTCTTCTCGCGATAACCCACCAGCCTCGCTGGAATCACTTTCGAGTCATTGACCACGATCGCATCCCCAGCCCGCAAATGAGACGGGAGATCCTTGATCGATGCATGGTCGATGCGCCCGCTACGCCGATCCACCACCATCATCCTGGAATCTGTGCGATTGGCTGGTGGTTCCTGCGCGATCAAGTCGCGAGGCAATTCAAAATCGTAAAGATCCAACTCGCTCTTAGGCGGGTTTGAGGGAGCGTTCGGGTCTTTCACAAGCAGATTTATCCGTAAAGCATTTGATGGTTAGGTTTCGGCCATGGGGCGGTTGCGAGAGGTCGCAGTCTTTTCGCTGCACAGACCACCCAGAATTCCAATTCTATCTCTCAGCCATGCATCCACGAAGGGGCTTGTTCCTGAATCGCAATGGCTATCATTCCTCGCTAGCCATTGGTGGAATGTCGCGATTTTTCGGCATCCATCCGAAATCCGGCAAGCTCCAACAGTGCGAGGGCGACAAATTTTGGACCGAGCATCAGATATCGCTTCCATAGCCTTCTCGGTTCACTCAAAAGGCGATAAAGCCATTCGAGCCCATTTTCCTGCATCCACCGCGGGGCCATTGTTTTCTGTCCGCTGTTGAAATCAAAAGCGGCGCCTACCCCGAGCATGACCGGGGCGTTGATGAGAGGCTTCAGACGCATCATCAGAATATCTTGCTTAGGAGTGCTGATTCCTATCCATACGACGTCCGCGTTTGACTGATTGATTTCGCGCGAAAGCTCGAGCAGTTCCGCTTCGCTCAAGTCGCGATAAGGCGGTGCACCGATTCCAGCGATTTGAATTCCAAATTGATTTTGCAGGGTCGTTGCGAGTCTTTCCGCGACACCGGGCCCTGCGCCGTAGAAGTAGTGTTTGTAGCGCCCTTGAGTCTGTGCACAAAAAGACATCATCAATTCAGGGCCATAGACCCGGCGGACCATGTTCTTGTGGCCGCGTAATCGGGATAGCCATACCAATGGCATACCATCGGGGAGCAGAAAGTCAGCTCTCTGAAAGGCCGACAAAGCTTTTGGATTACTCCGAGCTTCCATCAGACCATGCATCCCCAATAGTACGAAATATCTGGGCGACGATCGAAGATCGATGGCACGAGCTAGCGTTGCAATAGTGTCTGGGATCTGGACGCAAGCAACAGGGAGTCCCAAGATCGTTACGCGGCGAGGCTCTTCAAGCGGCTTGCCTGATGCGCGAGGGATTTCGACAGTTTCTGCAACATTCATTCCAATAAGAGCCGAAGCTCTCCCAAGGGATCACAAGTGCTGCGAATTAGAATCGACTGGATTTGCCTCGATCGCTCTAAGAAGCCACACCAAGATGACATTTTTATCTTCTTCGCTCTTTGGCCATCTCGCGTTCAATGGCCAACGCGCCCGAGAATGACGGCACCGATCGTTTTAAACATCAATGCAATGTCGTGGCGAATCGTCCGACTCCGAGCATAACGCAAGTCCATCCTCATCCATTCTTCGAAGCTAACATCGCGGCTTTTCGAGATCTGCCAAATGCAGGTCAGTCCCGGCTTGGTGTCGAGTCGCTGTCGGTGCCAATGCTCGCAGTCTCTGTCCTCATGGCATGGCAATGGACGGGGGCCGACGATGCTCATTTCTCCTATTAAGACATTCCACAATTGCGGGATCTCATCAATACCGGTCTTCCGAAGGAAATACCCCAACTTCGTTACACGTGGGTCATTCTTCATCTTAAAGGCAGGGCCATCGCGCTCGTTGAGATCGAGCAATGTCGATTTTAGGTCCTCCGCGTTGACCACCATGGTTCGCAGCTTGTACATAGTGAAGGGCTGCCCGAATTGACCAGCCCGGACTTGGCGAAAAAAAATAGGCCCGCGAGAGGTCAATTTGATCGCTAGGCCGGCTACTAACATGATCGGAGTAGCGATGACAATGCCACACATGCTGCCCATAACGTCGATCAAGCGTTTCCATGCTGGGAATCTTGGTGCGAAATACGACAGGTGATCCAAGTTTCGTGAACTTCGGATGAGGCCTTGCTCGGCATCGATCGATGAGAAGGCCTCAACCTGTGGGCGAGCGGCATGCTGTCTCGCGGTCGTCGTGGCGGCGGTTGACGACCGACTGAGCGTGGTATCGATGCGTTCGTGGCTTAGTTTCATTCCCCGTCCGATTGGATCTTTATCTAAGCCGACCTCGCTCTGTTCGGAATCCTCGTCTTCGGGGTCTACCAACGGCCCTTGATCTTTTTGCGAAGGGGCTGGATCGTAACAAAAGATATTGCCTTCAATTCCAATCCCTTCGTGGCGCATCGATGAAACGATGTCGCGAAGGACGCGTCGAGCCCCTATGACGTCGGTCATAGGGAGCAGAACACCAACCCCACCTTTAAGAAGCATTCCCCGTTCATCGGTTAATCGCAACCGTCGTCGAAAGAACTTCCCCAGAAGTAACAACTGTTCGGGTGCGCTCCGATTTGGACTGGGCAGGAGCTCGATCACGATTAGCGAAAACCATTGTCGGTAACGATCGCAACGCATCCGCTCTTTCACCAATGCTCTTTCCATTTCCTTGGCGGAGAGGTACAGGCACCGTAGGCGCGGCTGCAATTGACGCTGGGGGATTTTCCTACGTCGCGGGTCCGACATGTGGTTTCCGAGATCAGGTGGACTAGTCATTTCGGCCGCATCCAGAGGTCGCTGGATGGAGCGCGTGTTTAATCCATGATGTACCAACCGCCCCTTTTTTCGAGTGAAAAACGGAGGATTTCAACGAAAATCAACCATCAGAACGCATAGCGGGTTCGTTATGGAAGCTCACGAATCCGGATGTTCCGAAATTCCACGGGAGCTCCTTCCGACTCTAAGCACAAATAGCCCTCGGCGGGATTGGCTCCAGAACCGCCAGACACCTCGTGCCCGTTGACCCACAGGCGAACCTCACCTTGGATCGCTCGCACGTAGTAGAAATTCCATTCGGGTGTGCCGAGGCTATGGTTCGATTTAGGAAAACTCCTGGATCCGTCTGGCGACAAGGGTGGGAAGGGCTTCAGTTTGGACCTGCCTACGGGAAAGATGTCCCCGTTGGTGGTGAACCAAGTCGCTTTCTTGCCCGATGATGTTTCGTACTGTTCGGTGTAGCCGTGGTCGAGGACCTGCACTTCAATTCCCGCATCTGGCAAGCGATTCGGGACGAGTTTCTCCAATGCGTCTTCGGGGGTCCAAAGGAAGAACCCTGAGTTTCCTCCCTTGGATAAATGACGCCACCAGCCGACGAACTCGAGATTGCGATATTTTTTCTTCGAGCGTAAAACGCCGACCGGCTTGCCGGTACAGTGGACCGTTGGACCATCCCAAGTCCATGTTGCTTCATCGCAATTCGCGCGGACAAAGTCGCTGGCTCCTAACTCCACCCAGTCTGATCCCGTCGTGTCTAGGATTACAGTCGCTTGTGTGCTAGCCCCAGAGGTCGTCTTGTTCTCCTGGGCAAAAGATGTACCTGTAGTCGTGACGAAACCGGCAAGGAGGCTCAAGGAAAGAATCGGTTTCAAATTCGCGAAGTTCATAGAGGACCTTTGTGATGGTTGTTAGCTTGGATTTCAGAAACGGATTGCGACTAGCGTTCCGCCATGATGCTCTTGCCGCATTGCTTGGAGACAATGATGTGATCCAAAACGCGGATACCGACCAGTTCGCCAACTTTGGAAAGCCGGTCAGTGACAGCATGATCCTCCCGACTGGGGGTAGGGTCACCCGACGGATGGTTATGTACCAGTAGAATAGCAGAAGCGCTGTCTCGAATGGCGGGTCGGAAAACTTCTCGAGGATGGACTAAGCTCGCGTCGAGAGTCCCTACCGTGATCCGATGGTCCTTGATCGGCCCGTGTTGTGTATCGAGTGTAACGATATGAAACTCCTCCTGCTTGCCATCATTCGCTAATCTTGCAAAACGTGTCATGCAGTAGGAGATCGCATCCTCCGAGCCTCGAATCCTGGTAGGTAAAACCGGGTTGATATCCCGCAACGCCGCTATTCGCCGCCCCAATTCGATCCCTGCCATGATCTGACAGTAGCTATCCTTGCGTATGGCTTTGCTCATCTGCCGCAATTCCGGCAAACTGGAATCGGTCAAGTCTGCCAAACGATTCCCGGAGAAGCTGGCCGAGAGCCGAGTCCCTGCTTGGACGGCTGACTCGCCGGGGACTCCCACCCGAACAAGGATGGCGATGAGCTGAGCATCGCTCAATCGGGAAACCCCGTCGCGCAGCAGTTGCTCGCGCGGGCGATCGGACTCTGGTCCAGATTTGATCTGCTCCCCGTACACTTGGCGATGGATCCAGCCATGCACCGCATCGAACTTGTCCGGTACCCATCGATACACCGACTCGTTGCGGTCGACCGTCTCCTCGAGATGACCATCGCGCGCCAACTGTTTCAATACTCGAGTCACGTACGCAGGGGCACAATCTCTGCATTGGGTCTTTGCCCAAGCGACCGAAAAAGGATCCGTCGTTTGAATCGAATAGATCAAACTTTGCAATTTCTGCTTGCGAGCTTCACTCATGTTGCACCATCTAAGTTGATCCTCGGTGCCGTAAGAACGGACCGAGATTCATCGCCATCGGGATCCGTCCAAGCAGCCGTGCGATCCGCGACGACGATGAGAACATCGTGCCGAAAATTGTATCGGTATTTTGGGCTACCCGCAGACGGTTCGGCGGATCTCTGAGCCAAGTCCCCTTGGAGCGGTCGCGGAACTCCAGCGTGAGTTAGGCTTCGCTGCCAGGGGGCGGGCTGAGTTATTCGGGCTGAGTTATTGTCGTGCACACGCCAAACCGTAGAGCGGGTAAATCGGCGGGATTGTTGCAAGATCACATCGGAAAATGGTCTGAACCCATGGGGAAAAACTGTCGCTAACGGGATTCCTCGCACAAAGGTAGTCCCAACCGACTCGTCGACGGATTATTACCCGTTTGCCAGCCTACAGGGGATCGATACACTTTAGAGGTTGTCGTCCGAGGTTTTCTCAAGCTTTCCTTTGCGATTGAGCAATCGGATCTGCGATTGAGCACACCGATCCTCGCGACTGCAATATCCACAAAAACTTCCACTTTCAAACTTCCCACTGGAGTTGATTCATAGTGACCACTCAGTACCAGGCGGCCGTTGCAGGGCAAATTACTCGCGAAATGGAGTATGTCGCCAAGCGAGAGAATCTGACTCCAGAAACGATCCGCGTCGAAGTCGCAGCAGGTCGGATGGTGATCCCAGCCAACCACGTCCACGCCGCCGGGCGACTCGAGCCGATGGCGATCGGTATCGCGGCACGATGCAAGATCAACGCCAATATTGGAAACTCGGCCGTCACCAGCAACGTCTCGGAAGAGCTTGAGAAACTTCACGTGGCTGTCCATTTCGGCGCCGATACCGTGATGGATCTCTCCACCGGAAAAGATATCGATAACATCCGTCGTGAAATTATCGCGTCCTCCCCTGTTCCGATCGGAACCGTTCCGATCTACCAGATGTTGGAAGAACTGGGGGGGAACATCGAAGACATGCGCCCGCAGCATTTCCTCGACATGGTGGAGCATCAAGCCAAGCAAGGGGTCGACTACATGACGATCCACTGCGGACTCCTCCTGGAGCACCTCCACCTGACAACCTCGCGCGTTACCGGAATCGTCAGTCGCGGGGGTTCGCTGATCGCTAAGTGGATGATGGCTCACCGAAAACAGAATCCCCTCTACGAGTCGTTCGATGATCTTTGCGACATCATGAAGGGGTACGATGTCACCTGGAGCCTGGGTGACGGATTGCGTCCTGGATCGATTGCGGACGCGAGCGATGCAGCCCAATTCGCCGAGCTTGATGTGCTCGGAAAACTTTGCAAGCGAAGTTGGGAACGTGGAACCCAAGTCATGGTCGAAGGCCCAGGGCATATTCCTATGGACCAAATCGACATGAACATTAAAAAGCAAATCGAGGTATGCCACGGTGCGCCGTTCTACGTCCTGGGCCCCTTGGTCACCGACATTGCACCGGGATACGATCACATCACCAGCGCCATCGGTGCTGCCTTGGCCGGCTGGAGCGGCGCTGCCATGCTGTGCTATGTCACGCCGAAAGAGCATTTGGGCTTGCCTAACCGTGAGGATGTCAAACAAGGAGTTATCGCCTATAAGATCGCTGCCCACTCGGCCGATGTGGCTCGCAAGCGTCCTGGAAGTCAAGATCGCGATGATGCTCTTTCGAGAGCGCGGTTCGCCTTTGACTGGAAGGAGCAGTTCCGTCTCTCGATCGACCCGGAGACGGCCCAAGCATACCACGACGAAACGCTACCCCAGGACACATTTAAGAGCGCCCACTTCTGCAGCATGTGCGGGCCTAAATACTGCTCGATGCGTATCACCGAGGATATTCGAAAAATGGCCAATGAGCAGGCTCTCCCCACCACGGTGGCTCCCGCTAAATCATCTTCGGATCCGTCGGTCGTTGAGAAAAAGCTCGTGGAACTCAAGAGCTAAATGCTCGAAGTTACCCTTCATCCAACCTAGAACTCGCTTCAACCCCTTATAGGTCTTCCATGTCCAACGCGCTCAGTTCGATGGATAAGAATACGCATGCGAAACATGTATCCGATCATAGCAAAAGACAAAAGGACGTCTCGATCGGTCAGTACTTGATCAACCGGCTCGAAGACTACGGTATCCGCGACTGCTTCGGCATCCCCGGGGATTACGTGCTCAATTTCTACAGCATGCTCGAAGAAAGCGACATCAATGTCGTCGGTTGCACCCGCGAGGATTGCGCTGGTTTCGCTGCAGATGCGTACGCGAGGATCCACGGGATGGGGGCACTGTGCGTCACCTACTGCGTCGGAGGACTTTCGGTATGCAACAGCGTTGCAGGAGCATTCGCAGAGAAATCACCGGTTGTTGTACTGACCGGCTCGCCAGGGCTCAAGGAACGGGTCAATAACCCGCTGTTGCACCACAAGGTCCGTGATTTCAGTACCCAGAGAGAAGTCTTTGAAAAACTATGCATCGCTGCAACTGAATTGGATGATCCAGCGACTGCCTTCAGCGAAATCGATCGCGTCCTCGACGCTTGCTACCGCTTCAAACGACCGGTCTACATCGAACTTCCTCGGGATATGGTTGATGTCGTTCCCCCAATCGCACATGCGTATCGTCGACCCGCCCTTTCGTACGACCATCTCGCATTGGACGAAGCGGTCCGCGAAGCCATCGAACGGCTCAACCGTGCGAAGAAACCCTTGATCATCGCCGGAGTCGAGATTCATCGATTCGGATTGCAGGATCAAGTGATTCGGTTGGCCGAACAAGCTGGTATTCCCATCGCAGCGACAATTCTCGGGAAGAGTGTGGTCGATGAGACCCACCCTCTCTTCGTCGGACTCTACGAAGGTGCCATGGGCCGCGAAGAAGTCACCCATTATGTCGAGGATAGCGACTGCATTCTCCTCCTCGGTACATTCATGACCGATATCAATCTAGGGATCTACACCGCGAAACTCGATGTCCGGAATTGCATCTACGCTACCAGCGAGCAACTACAGATCTCCTACCATCAGTACCCTAATGTTCCATTGAATGAGTTCATCGAAAAGATCATCGCGGCGAATCCCAGCCCAGCCAGACGTCATATTCCTGATGACCTTCATCTGAAGAAACCACAAGTCTTTCAGGTCGATCCGGAGCGTGGTTTGTCGGTGACCCGAATCATGGAACGGATCAATACGCAAATCGACGCGGAAACCATCGTGATCGCGGATATCGGCGATTCGCTTTTTGCTTCTTCGGAACTGGTGATCCATGAACGGACCGACTTTTTGTCTCCGGCGTACTACACGTCTATGGGCTTCTCGGTACCCGCGGCCCTCGGGGCATGCGTCGCCAAACCCCAAGACCGTGTCTTGGTTATTGCAGGTGATGGCGCGTTCCAGATGACCGGTCAAGAAATGTCGTCCCTGATCCGACTCGGGTACTCACCGATCATTATAGTCCTCGACAATCATGGGTATGGTACCGAACGCTTCCTGCAGAAAGGCACATGGAAGTACAACGAAATCGCGGTTTGGAATTATTCGAAACTCCCTGAAGTATACGGTGGAGGCAAAGGGCACTTGGTCTCGAACGAACGGGAGTTCGATGCCGCATTGACCGAGGCCTGGGCCGACCGCAGCCAGCTTCATTTGATCCATGTCAAGCTGATCGAGAATGATGCTAGTCGGTCCTTGTTGCGATTGGCGGAACGACTGGGGCTTCGCGTCTAAATGCTTTCCGAGAGACGTCGCGATGCGGCGATTCAAGAGATCCACGCACTCGATTACTTCAAAAAGGTGGAGTGGTTCAGCGAAATCGACTCCACCAATCGCTATCTCGCGAGAGAATACAAATCGGGTCAGTTGCCAATCCCGTCACTCATCGTCACCGATCGCCAATCGCGAGGGATCGGACGAGGCGGAAACACATGGTGGTCCCCCGATGGCTGCTTGATGTTCTCGATCGCGATGCCGTGGTCGCAGCGAGACCGAGAATCGGCCAAGCTTCCGTTGCTGGCGGGAATGGCTGTCGCTCAAACCATTACGCAGCTTGTCCACGGACGAGCATATGTCAAATGGCCGAACGACGTGTACCTCGAGGATCGCAAGATCTGCGGTATCTTGATGGAATCGTCTGCACGGATCGACGAGAACAGCCACGACATTTGTATCATTGGAATCGGTATCAATTGCTGCGTTGACTTTTCGAATGCGCCGGACGAATTGCGATCAACCGCGATTAGTTTGCATGAGACATTCGGGTCTAGGATCGAAGAAGCGATCACGCCGGAGTCAGTCCTGCTTCATTTCCTCAATTGTTGGATCGCTGTCCACGAGGAATGGCGCAGCGACCCACAGTGGATCCAATCGAATTGGGAACCATGGGATTGGCTCTCTGGACGAATGGTCGAGGTGACGTTGCTCGATCGTGTCATCCAAGGAGTCGCCAGCGGAATCGATAGCACAGGGGCTCTCATCGTCATCGATCGTTTCGGTCGCAACGAACGAGTCATTTCAGGTACCGTACGCCCTATCGCTACATGATGACACGTAAATGCGCATATGGTTTTCTTGTAGCGAATCGAATCTGAGCCACGCGTGGTAGCAAGTGGCGGCGGGACGCTGGAACCGATATCCGCCGATACTGGCAATGATCGAAAAGTTGCAACGAGCCGTTTCAGCGTGCCTCCACCCGGCGCTGACGCTTAGGGCTCTGATGGAGTTGGCATAGCAAATCGAATCCGAGCCACGCGTG
>CAITIE010000110.1 GCA_903892355.1 uncultured Pirellula sp.
GCAACTGCAGCACGATGTAGATAGATGGATCAAGAGCTATAACGAAGAAAGGCCACATTCAGGTAGGTACTGCTTCGGCAAGACGCCAATGCAGACCTTCCTCGATTCGAAACAGTTAGTCGAACAAAAAATGCTCGACCAACTCGTACAATCCAGTACGTAAAAATGGGTAATTTCCGTCAGATCAAATACTGGCTACTACACGTTATGGCAACGATTCCTGGTGTAGTGCCTGATGCCCATCACTGGCACCAGAGAAGTGCCACCTAGACGCGACCCCCGTTCCGGTTCCCGACACGTCTTCAGAGAATCGGCGCAGGACGAGAGCCGTTGAGGACAACTGCTCTACATTGCCCTACCGTAGAACAGCTGTCCTCAGCTGTTCCCACCCAGCGTTGGCCACAGTTACAACGCTAAGCGCATGATCAAGACCTTCATATATCTGTCCTCTTAGTACTGTAGTTTAGCTTTTGACGTCTTCAGAGAGTCGGCGCAGGACGGGAGCAGTTGAGGACAACGGCTCTACATAGCCCTACCGTAGAACAGCTGTCCTCAGCTGTTCCCACCCAGCGTTGGTCACAGTTACAACGCTAAGCGCTTGATCAAGACCTTCATATTTCTGTCCTCTTGGTACCGTCGTTTAGCTTTTGACGTCTTCAGAGAGTCGGCGCAGGACGGGAGCAGTTGAGGACAACTGCTCTACATGGAACGAGCGCGCCGCAGACAGCGACATGAGCGATCTCACATCTTCGAGACGCAGACGCAAAAATGCCGAAACGCCCCTGAAATCGCAGCCAGGGGTGAATATTCGAACAGCAAAAACGGGGTGGAGCATCGTTGGGCGGGGGCAATGGCTGTTGGGAGAATACGGATTTCACGGTAGAATCCAATAGCTGTGCGAATGCAACCTTTCGATAAAGCCTACCTCCATGCAGATCCAACGAAATCCAACCCGTCCCGTCCGTGTCGGCTCCATCACCATCGGTGGCGGAAACCCAATCGCGGTCCAGAGCATGACCGCCACCCATACGACCGATATCGACGCGACCGTCGCCCTGGTCAATGACCTTCACCGCGCTGGAGCGGATGTCGTTCGGATCGCGGTCGACAGCGACAAGGATGCCGACGCACTCGCCGAGATCCGCAAGCAAACCACCGCCAATCTCTCGGTTGACCTCCAAGAGAATTATCGCTTGGTGGTCAAAGTCGCTCCGCACGTCAACAAAGTGCGGTACAACCCAGGTCACTTGTACCATCACGAAAAAACGAAGCCTTGGCAGGACAAAGTCAAGTTTATCGTGGAAGCAGCTGTGGCCAACGACTGCGCAATTCGCGTCGGTGTGAATTGCGGTAGCGTCGACCCGGCGATCAAAGATAAATTCGATCCGCACGATTCCATCGGGCCGATGTTGGCTTCCGCCGCCGAGCATTGCGAACTGCTCGATTCGATCGGGTTCACCCGCTACGTCGTATCGCTCAAGGATAGCGATCCGAGTAAGGTTGTCGAAGTCAATCGCCGCTTCGCGGAAATGCGACCCGATGTTCCTCTCCACCTCGGAGTCACCGAAGCCGGTCTGCCTCCTGATGGGATCATCAAGACCCGCATAGCATTTGAGCAATTGATCGGACGCGGGATCGGCGACACCATCCGTGTGTCGTTAACGGTTCCCAATTCTAAGAAGCCGATGGAAATCGAGGTCGGTCGCCAAATCATCGATGATATCTATCAAGGCCGCCTGCGGTCGGTGGTGGCCCTCGATCCGACCAAGATGAACATCATCTCGTGCCCGAGCTGTTCGCGGGTCGAGAACGAAGCCTTTGTCGAGCTGGCTCAGCAGGTCAAAGAGATGACCACCTACGCAAAAGACTACGCGATCACCATCGCGGTGATGGGGTGCCGCGTCAACGGCCCTGGAGAAACCGACGACGCCGACTTGGGCCTGTGGTGCGGACCGGCCAAGGTGAACTTGAAACGTCGCAGCGAACCGATCGGTGCCTTTGGTTACGATGAGATCCTGCCCAAGCTCCGCGAAGAACTCGACGCGCTCATCGCCCAGCAAAAAGCGACCACGACGACTCCCTAACAATGACACATCGCGATCAAAACGGTCTGAAGAACAAAGGGCTGCAATCCGATGGCCATTACCGGAACGTCGACTCCGAACGTCAGGTGTTGATCGATTCGGCAACTTGGATTGTCAAGGTCGGATCGCGATCGCTGACCGACGATGCAGGACGACTTGATCCGGACCAGATCGCCAACTTGGCTACCCAGCTGGTGGCGCTGACCCAATTGGGCAAACAAGTCGTCCTCGTCTCCAGTGGGGCTGTTGCTAGCGGGATGGGAAAACTCGGCTTGGCGTCGCGGCCATCGGATTTGGCGACCTTGCAAGCTGTCGCGGCGATCGGCCAGACGCACTTGATCCAAGTCTACGAGCAAACCTTTTCAGCCCATGGCAAGCATGCAGCACAGATCTTGCTCACCGCGGCCGAACTCGACGATCGGGTCGCGTACCTCAATGTGCGCAATACGTTGCTTCGTCTCCTCGAAATGGAAGCCATCCCGATCATCAATGAAAACGACAGCGTCGCTGTCGATGAGTTGAAGACCACCTTTGGTGATAACGATCGGTTGGCAGGGATGGTCGCAGGTTTGTTCCATGCCAGCTCACTCATCATCCTCAGCGATGTTCGAGGGCTCTACGACCGCGATCCTCGCGATGCGGGTGCCATGGTTCTGTCCAGTGTGCAAAGAATCGATGAGAGCATCGAGGATCTCGTGCGAGATCGTAAGACCGGAATCAGCAAAGGTGGGATGGCGAGCAAGATCACGACGGCCAAGTTCGTCACTCACAGCGGCCAATCCGCGGTCATCGCTTGGGGGCGCGAACCCGACGTCTTGCTGCGACTGGCCAAGGGTGAGAACCTCGGCACATTATTCCTGCCCCAAGGCAAAACACTCGCCTCCCGCAAACGTTGGATCGGGTTCTCGACACAACCCAGCGGATCGGTGGTCGTGGACGACGGAGCGGCAGCGGCCATGAAAGGAGGCGGACGAAGCTTGCTCGCGATCGGGATTTCCGATGTTGAAGGGGATTTCGGCGAAGGAGAAGTTGTCTCGGTCGTCAATCGCGAGCGGGTTGAAATCGCACGCGGATTGTCCAACTACAGTTCGAACCAAATCCGAATGATTCGCGGTTGCCGCTCCGATCGTATTGCGCAGATACTAGGGCAGTGCCCCTACGATGAAGTCATCCATCGCGATAACCTGGCTGTGGTTTGATCGGTTCCCATGATGTATGCGATTCGTTTCGATAAAATAGTTCCTGTGCGATAGTTTTTAGGGGAGACGCGTGGTGCCGTCGAACCGAACTTCAATAGCGATCCCTTATGCCGTTCCAATCCTCGGAAAACCAAAGTCGATTCTGGGCAGAGCGTGAAAAATCGCTTTTGGCATCGTACGCGATGCATTCCATCGATTCCGAGGGCCGCGAGCATCCAGAGACACAGCATCCCTACCGCGGTCCATTCCAACGCGATCGGGATCGCGTGCTCCACAGCGCCGCCTTTCGCAGGCTTAGTGGCAAGATGCAGGTATTTACGGGAGACATGGGGGATTACCACCGTACACGACTGACCCACACCCACGAAGTCGCATCCTTGGCCAGGACCATCGGACGAGCCTTGAGGCTCAACGAGGACTTGATCGAAGCCATGGCGCTGCTGCACGATATCGGCCATCCACCCTTTGGCCATTGCGGTGAGGACGTCCTCGACGAGTGCCTAAAACATCACGGCGGCTTTTCGCACAATCAATTTGCGATCGATTTGGTGACTCGGCTCGAGGAACGGTATACCGCCTACCCAGGGCTCAATCTAACACGCGAAGTCCTCTCAGGACAAAACTTCCGAAGTGACAAGCAAGACGCACAGACACAGATGCTCGAGATCCAGGTCGTCGATGCTGCCGATAGCATCGCTTACGATGCGCACGACGTGGATGATGCGATCAAGCTCGGGCTTCTCTCGTGGGACCAATTGTCCGAACTCGCGTTGGTTCAGCGAGCGCGAGGAGTCGTGCCGCTCGACCAGACCCCCGAACTGCACCGACGACAATTGCTGGTTCACACGCTGCTCGATTTGCAGATGGAGGATTTTCTGACCTATTCTCAGCAAATCTTAGAGCGGGCCGATGGTCTCGATTCGATCGGAGTTCGGGAGGTGCAGTTCACCCTCCGAATGTCCCCAGGGTTCGAGGCGGAAAAGAAAGAACTCGAACGGTTCTTGTTCCAAAATGTCTATCGCCATCCCCGTTTGATCGATGTTCGGCAACGCGCAGCAACTCGACTGCAGCAGTTGTTTCTACTGCTCAAAGCCTATCCAGAGCGCCTTCCTGACCGGTTCCAGCGCCTCGCGGCGGAATGGGGGACGGAACGAGCCATCGGCGTCTATCTGGCCGGAATGACCGATCGATTTTGCGACGATCAGTACGTGTCCATGGTGGAAATGGGCCGATCCCAAGCCGCCGATTGGAGCTAGATTGCAAGCAAACTGTGAAAAAATCCAAAAAAAGAGATTGGTTGACCAAGATCGCTCGTTTCATGGCGAATGCAACGTATCATAAAAGTTTCGCGATTTCGAGGTCCATGTCGTCCTTCGTAGTCATCGACGTTCTCCCTCGAAGTGTTAGCTCCCCCTCTAGATAGCCCCAGAAGTTAGCCCCGTAGTTAGCCCCGAGTAAGTAGAAATGCAGTACCCACAATTGAGTCGCTTCCCCGTGATCCGCTCCTTAGCTCGTTTTGTTTTAGCTGGTTGTGTTTTCATCGCCATGGTGGCTCAGCCACTCTTCGCTCAGCGGCCGACCGCTCCGAAGTTGTTTTCGAACAAGACGCTCGCGTACATGCGAATCGACGATACTCGCGATATGAAGGCCAAGCTCGAGTCGACCGGGATGGGTAAGATGATGAACGATCCCCAGATCGCGCCGATCCTGGGGACCTTCTATTCGACCTTTGTCGGGCAGCTTCAGGGGATGCAGGACGCTATCGGATTGAATCTGGACGAACTTCTGTCCGTTCCAAATGGTGAGTTTGCAATTGCATTGGTCGGAACCAAAAACGATCCTGCCATCGCCATCTTGCTCGAAGCTGGGGAGGAAATGCCCTCGCTTCAACTCTTGCTGGATCGAGGACGCCAAGCCACCGAGAACAGTGGCGGAACCTTTGAAGAAAAGGAAGTTGGCCGGATCTCGATGAAGAGCTTGGGACGGAGCGATCGAAACAATCGTCTCTACTACTTCATCGATTCCGGAGTGATGGTCGCATCGAACCGTCCGGAGTACGCCGAGCAGCTGGCCCTCGTCTGGACCGGGAACGGGATCGACCATAAACCGCTCGCCGACAACCGCGACTTTACGACCATCATGAGCCGTTGCGTCGGTACCGAAGGGGAGCGGCCTCAGGTTTCCTTCTTTGTGGATCCGTTGGCTCTGGTCCGGGAAGTCGGGAAGAGCCAAAGCGGGTCGGTCGCGATTTTGGCCGCGTTGAAAACCCTCGGCATCGATGGCATCAAAGGGGTAGGTGGGAGCGCGATCATCGCGCCCAATGAGTTTGATTCGATCATCCATGGCCATTTGCTACTCAACAGCAACCGCCAAGGCATCATGCGGGTGATTCGTCCCAAGAGCGGATCGACCGAACCGGAACCATGGGTGAGCGAGCAAGTCACCAGTTACTTCACCATGAACTGGGACTTTGCCAAAACATTCAAGGCCATCGAGGAAATCGTGGATACCTTCGGCGGCGAAGGGACCTTGGAAGGCCGTGCGATCAGCCAAGCCAATCGGTTCCTCGGAATCGATCTGCGCAAAGATGTGATCGAACAATTGGACGATCGCTTGAGTTTGGTCCAATTGATTGTTCCACCCAAGAAGATCAACAGCCAATCGAACGTGTACAGCATCCACGTCAAAGACCCCTCGAAGATGAAAACGGAAGTGTTGCCAAAGATCTTTGAAAAGATCAAAGGTCAAGGTCCGGGGCTCAGCTCCAAACTTCTCGGGGATACCACCATTTACTACGCCAACATCAGTCAAGAAGCCAGCGAACGGGTTCGCAATATCCGATTGCCCCAGCCCGCCCTCTGCATCTTGGGCAAGGAGTTGATCGCGAGCGATTCGCTGGCGGCTATCGAGGAGATTGTCAAGTTTGAATCGAGCGGTGACGGACTGCTGGCCGACTCTATCGAATTCAAACTGGTTCGGGATCGGATCAAGGCCCAGTTGAAGAACAGCGAGATGTCGGTCCTCGCGTACCAGCGCCCCGAAGAAGGGATGCGCCTGATGTATGATCTGGCCACCGACCCCGAAAACATCGATAACCTCGAGCGGATGTCCGAGAACAACCCGTTTTTTACAGCGTTGGTCACGGCAGTACGGAGCAAGAAACTGCCACCGTTTGAGGTGATCGCCAAATACCTCGCGCCCGGCGGAGCGTTCCTGGTCGATGAAGAAACCGGATTGCACTACACCGGCTTTTCGATGCGCCGCGAGTAAAATCTGGAGTAGAATAGGGCGGCCGCAGGGTTGATCGCCGAGCTCATGAAACGGCTCGACTCTGCAGCGTTTTTCAGCCTGCGAATCCCAGCCTGTGTTCCCGCCTCCATGCGGACTTCATCATCCACAATACGAGTCTATCCCTCCTATGCGCAATTCCACATCGAACTCCGGCACTAGCGGATCCAACCGCCGTTCCTTTCTCACGCGTTCCGCGGTGACCATCGGGGCTGCATCGGCCCTCTCCACCACGGTGATCCAAAGCGGTCGAGCTGAGGACAAACCTCAAGCGTCCCTCTCGAAATTGATCACGCCCCCTGAAGGAAAGCGGATCCTGCTCTCCTGCAAGCTTTCGATGATCAAGGGTGATGTCGATGGAAAGCCAATCACGCTGGCCCAACGCTTGGGGTTGGCCAAACAAGCCGGATTCGATGGGGTCGACTTTGATGAAGCTGGGCGATTCACGGTCGAGGAAGCACGCGCAGCGGTCCAAGAATCAGGTGTGTTTTGCCACAACGCGATCAACCATGATCACTGGAACAAACGGCTCACCAGCGCCAACGACGAGGACCGAAAAACAGGGGTCGCAAATATCGCCCATTGCCTCCGCGTTGCCCATGCGATCGGTGGTAGCGGTGTGCTGATCGTGATCGGTCGCGGAGCTGACGGGCCCGAATCCGAAATCAATGATCGTGCCAGAAACGAGATCAAAACACTTCTCCCTCTCGCTGCGTCCCTCGGCCAACCGATTTTGTTCGAGAACGTTTGGAATCAAATGCACTACGACCACGATGCACCGCCCGAGCAAAAGCCAACGCGCTTCATCGAGTTCGTCGATAGCTTCAAGAGCCCGTGGGTCGGAATGTACTATGACATCGGGAATCACTGGAAGTACGGGCAGCCACGCGAATGGCTCAATGCTTTCGGCCATCGCGCAGTAAAGCTCGATGTGAAGGGGTTCAGCCGAGCCAAAAACAAATTCGTCGATATCACCTCCGCGGAAGATGATCTTCCATGGGATGAAGTTCGCAAGGGGCTCGACGATATCGGTTGGAGCGGCTGGACCACCGCAGAAGTCGGCGGTGGTGGCGTCGAACGATTGACGACCGTACGCGAACAAATGCAAAAGGCATTCGGCGTCTAATGCATTGTCTAGATAGAGCTACAAATAGCGCTAGAGATTGTTGCGATTGAGATTGTTGCGCTAGAGATCGCGTGTGGCTCGCATCGTCAACCATAAGCTCGGGATCGCTGCCGCGATCGCGAGCACCAAGGCCACGCTGGCCTCGCGGTTGCGAATTCCGTAATGGAGCAATTCAAACATCCGCATCGCTACGGTTGTCACTCCAGGTGGCTGGATGAGCAAGTACGATGCGAGATCGCCAAATGAGATAAAAAAGGTGATCCCGAGGCACGTCAGGATACTGCCGGTTGCGTACTTGAGCCAAATCGATTGCTGTATCCACCAAGGCAGGGATTTGTCGGTCGCGATCAAATTTCCATGCCGCGATTCATAACGCCATCGACCTAGGAGCAGGATCCCATAGGCGATCGGCAAGCAACGAAACTGCAAAGCTAGTATCGGTCCGATCAGGGTCCGCTCCGCGATAAAGCTCCAGCTGTCGGGCAACACACGATTGAAGAGCTGCAAGAGGGTCAGGTTCACCAAGGGGCCAGGGAGGGAGAGGGCAAAGCCCAAGAGAAAAAGAGTCGTGACGACGAAGGTTCGCGACGTGGAGCTAACAATCAGGAGCAATGCCAGGGCGACCGCTAGCCCACTGCTCCAGATCGCCAACTGAAAGCTCCAACCGAACTCGGTGGAGAAGTCGGTGACGTGCACTATGGATCGCAGAGTTTGTTCAACGCTCCAGCTGCGTATCGCACGCTCGCCGACAATGCGCGATTCCCAGCCAACGCGAGTGATCAAGCTTGCGAACGGAAGGAGCGATGTCGCGAAAACGATCCCCCAAACGCCCAGAGCCCAAAGGGATTTGCCGCGGATGTTGAAGACGGCAACAGGTGTCCCGGACGGAACGTTGGATGCGCCAGGTCCAATCGGTAGGATCGCGCCGTGGCCGTTCGAACTGCTATCGCGGAAATCCCCAATCGATTGGGTGGGGAATCGAAACAACATTGCGATTGCCAAGCAGATCCCGCAGAGCATGGCCAGGAGCAGGCTTACGGTGATCGGTACCGCGCGGAGTTTGCCGAATTGGACTTGTTGGTAAACGCTCTCGCACAGCGTGGGGACTTGGAAGAGATTGGTGACCACCATGTCGTTCTGGGTCGAGCAAAACGTCCAAAGGGATGCGGCTAGGATCCAAGGAAACAGTTTCCGAAACAGGATCTGGCGAAATGCGAACGCTGGACCCATCTCCACGAGAGCTTGTTCGTAGGCCGCATCGCGACCGCGCTGCAATCCGAGCGATACGATGAAAAAGCAGAAGGGTGTCGCGGCGGCGGTATGGATCCAAACGACAGCCGCAATGCCATACCAAGGGTTTTTAGCGGCGTCGACTTGGCTCAGCCGCAACCAGCCTTGCGAGCCAAATCCAGCGCTCCACGCGGTCGCTTGGACATAAACCGGAACCAACAAGAAGCTAGCAAGCAGCGCGGCCGCGACTCGCCAGCCAAACGGGCGGACTACGATCAAGCCGTATGCCGCTACGGAGCCTAGGATCGGTGCGAGAACCGCAGCGATCCCGCTGATCAGCAAGGTAGAAACAAGACCATGGCTTACCGCGATGTCCCACTGCACTCTGAACTCACAGCACTCTCTGAACCCACAGCACTTTTTTCGCTACTACTTTTTGGCGTGCGCTAATCGAGCCGACGCGAGATGAGCCTCATCGGGACTAGGCTGGAGCGATTTCCACCGAAACGATTTCGATCGCTTCGCTTGGAACATCGCTATGGCCGGATCGTCGCGTCGTTTCGACTTGCTCGATATCATCGATCACCTCGGTACCTGAAGTGACTCGGCCAAAGACGCAGTAGCCAACGCCGTCTTGCGAGCTCTTCTTATCGAGGAAGCCGTTGTCCTTGGTGTTGATAAAGAACTGGCTGGTGGCGCTGTCGGGCACGCTCGTTCGAGCCATCGCGATCGAGTACTTGAGATTCCCCAGGCCGTTGGTCGATTCGTTCTTGATCGGTTTCTTGGTACCCTTTTGCTTCATGTCTGGGGTAAAGCCACCACCTTGGATCATGAAGCCCGGGATCACGCGGTGGAAAATGGTGCCGTTGTAGTGGCCCTCTTTTGCGTAGGAGAGGAAATTCTCCACGGTGATGGGAGCCGCTTCCGCATCCAACTCGATCGTGATGTCACCTTTGTTCGTTTTCATGACGACGGAAGTATGCGAAGCTGGCATGGTTTTAGGCTTTCGTAAGGTTGGCGGAAAAGGAAGGATGGCTTAGGTGCAACGAATCGGTCGAGTTTACCATAAAACCTACGAATGCCGAGAACCAATTCGATTGGAATCCATGAGAGGGGATGCCGTGTGTTGTCGTAGCACGAGCACAGAAATGGTAGAGCAAGTTAATCTTGGGTGTGCAAACCGCACTCGGTTTTTCCTGTCCCACTCCATCGCCCAGCCCGTTCGTCTTCCCCGGAGAGGACAGCGCGTGTGCATGGCCAGCAGCCGATGCTGGTGTACCCGGCGTCGTGGAGTGGGTTGTAGGGGATATCGTTCTTGACGATCCGATCCCAGACCTGTTTTTTGGTCCAGTTGGCTAGTGGGCTGACTTTGACCAAGTGGAATTTGCGGTCCCAACCGATGATGCTGGCCATGGCACGATCGGGGCTCTGGTCGCGACGGATCGCACTGGCCCACGCATACTTGCCCCGAGCCGCTCGCTTGAGCACCGAAAGCTTACGATCGCCGCAGCAACGGTTCGGATCGGTTTTATAAAGTGGCCCACCGTGGAGGGCTTCGTACTCGACGACGGTCAGTTCCGGACGCATCAGCTCCACTTCGATCCGGTACTTTTCAGCGACTCGATCGCGCAAGGCCAGTGTCTCCGCAAATTGGTAACCCGTATCCAAGTTGAACACCGGTGTTCTAGGAGAAACCCGCGACAGCATTTCAAGGATCACCATCCCTTCGGGACCGAATGCCGTGGCCATGGTGAAGCGATTCCCGTACCTGGATGCTGCCCACTCAAGGATCGTTTCAGGCTCTGCCGATTCGAAGGATTGGCTGATCGCTGCCAAATCTTCCAAAACCTCAGGCGTTGGAAGAAGGGGTGGATCTGCGGCTTGTGAACCTATCAATTCTTGAGGTTCCATCAGTTTTCCTTCACCATCACCCTTCGGATCATTCGAATTGGTCATGGTGTACGCGAAACAAGGTCCATGCGTCGTGATGAAAATGGGATGATCCCTGGAAAAACCGCGGGAAAGCTGGTGAAATAATACAGGAGGCATCAGCAGGGTCAAGAATCCCACGGCCCTACGTGGGATTTCGAAACATGGATGATACCCCCAGTCGAGCATCCACATCAGAAATGCTTCTTCTCACCAAGGGAGTTCGAAAATGCCAATCTACGAATACTATTGCCCACCCTGCCACACGATTTACAGCTTCCTGGCACGTTCGATGGCATTGCCAACATCACCCAAATGCCCCAAGTGCGGCCAGAAAAAGCTTGAGAAGAAAATCTCCCGATTCGCGATCTCCAAAGGTCTGGTAGAACCGACGAGCGATGGAAGCGACCCCTTTGAAAACGTCGACGAATCCAAAATGGAGCAGCTGATGGAGGAGATGGCGCCTCATATGGACGACGAAGGTCCCGAGGATCCTCGCCAAATGGCAGCCCTCATGAAAAAGATGTTCGATCTAACGGGGGCGGAACCCAATGGTGCCATGCTCGAAGCGATGCGCCGGATGGAAGCGGGTGAAGACCCCGACAAAATCGACGAGGAAATGGGAGATGCCTTGGACGCCGAAGGAGACCCATTTGTGAAAGGTAGCGGAAAGTCGTCCAAGCGATTGCGGCGGTTGTTCGAAGCCCCCAACGTCGATCCTGAGTTGTACGAGCTGAATTAGTGGGCCTGCGTCACAGGAATGGTCAGCGTTGCTTTGGCTCCCCTCGGAACACGATTCTCAAGCGTTAGTTTGCCACCCAACTGCTTGGCGAACCGGTGGCTGATCGCGAGCCCCAGTCCAATACCATGGACGGTGTCGGCTGCTTGTTCCACGGATTTGGAGAATGGATTTCTCCACTTTGCCTTGGGTGCGAACCCGGGACCGTGATCGAGCACGGAGATGTGAACCATGCGGTCCTGCGCGAAGGCTTGTATTTCAATGGCTCGCTCCTCGCAATCGCGCGCGTACTTGCTCGCATTGTCGACGAGATTCACCAAGATCTGTTCGAGGATAGACGGGTCCACGGCGATGCAGCTGTCCCATGCGCTGGAATCGGTTATCGCTAGATGCATGTTGAATCGCTCGGCCAAAGAATCGAGCCTAGGTTCAATGCGATCGAGCATTGAGCGAATCGATGCAGTCTCGGAGGATCGACTGGATCGTCCACCTTCGAGCCTTGCAAAAGCAAAGACATTCTCGACCAAATGCCCGATGCGTTCGACTTCGTTCTGCAGAGTAGCAAGGTACGATTGGCGCGTTGCCTCGTCCCGTATCATTCCACTGTGGAGCATTTCCGTATAGAGCTGCAGCGTTGTCAACGGAGTGCGCAACTCGTGCGTCACCGCGGCCACAAACGCTTCGCGCCGTTCGCTCAATCGGAGAACCCCAGCTAACAAGAGTCCGGTGAGTACGGCGGTGGTCAAGATTCCTATCCAACCGATGATCAGCACGAATGATACCGACAGCCCGCGATCCGCGGTGGGGGCTTGGAACTCTCCGACCACCGTTCCTGGAACCATGATGCATGGAATGGAGATGAGCATGTCGGGACTGCTTTGAGCTGCGACGTTTTCGATGGGACGAAAGTCACATTCAGGAAGAAGATCCTGGACCGCGCGGTTCATTGCGCGGCGCAGCGCGACCCAATCGACCACCCAGCCTTCGAATTGCGTTGGCACGGAGCTGTTTTGGCGAACCAGCAGCAAATTTCCTTGATGCCATACCGGGGTGAACGGTTGCGGTACATCGGCAGGTGGGATCAGTGCGTTGTTGCCCATCAGCAACCGATTGCCTCGATCGTAATTCTGAACGCGTTGACTGAACTCGTTCGCAGCGAGTACTCGGTTTTGCTGGTTGCTAAAACCATCGAGCTTGGCCGTCGCATCGGCCACAAGCGTAGGGGAATCTGCGGGCAGGTTCGAGCGAAACCGACTAAACTCCCGCATCTTGTTGAGCACAATCGACGGTTCCACCCATTCTCCCTCGAGTAGGACTGGCTCATTGGCAGGCAATTCCCATCGGAAGGAACTCCGATGAGGGATCGCTGAAAGGACCGTTTCCGTCTCGGTTGGCGAGCCCGCTGTGTTGGACTGCGGCACTGCCTTCCGGTCGTTTTCCGACAGGTTGTTTGGTTTGTCCTCCGACAATGGGATAGGGGAAAGGGCTTCTTGCGCGATGAGTGGAGTCAAGAGAGTATCGAGTCTCCAGAGACTGAGCCGCAGGCCTTCCTCGATGGCCGCAGCGTGGCGGGCTTCGCGTTCCGCTTGATCCAAACGAATGACGGATCTGCCTAGCCATAGGACGGCCGCAAAAGCGAGGCTCCAAAGGGCGGCAAAGGCGATCCATAACCATAACCGTCGCAGGTAGGCTCGCTTCATGGGGTGTCACCGATCGGAGATGCTTCCTTCGGATGCGACTGAAACATGTAGCCTTTTCCACGGACGGTCAGCAAGACCGCAGGCTCGCTGCTGGTATCTCCCAGTTTTTCACGCAATCGAGCAATATGCATATCGATGGTGCGAGTGCTGAATCCATTGGGTTTCAATCGCCAAACATTTTGTAGGATTTCGTCGCGCGAGATCGCTCGGCCGCGATGCTGCACGAGGTATTGCAATAACTCCGCTTCACGCTCGGAGAGAGAATCGCGGCGCTGGTCCTCGCAGTAGATCTCACGCCGCTCAAAATCGATTTGACCACCGCAATACGCAATCGAAGAAATGACTTGCGGCCTCTGTGGGGAGCGACGCAGAACGGCTTCGATGCGAGCCAGCAGTTCCTTGATACTGAACGGTTTTACCACATAATCATCGGCACCTTCGCGGAGCCCGTCGACCCGATCGGTTTCATTGCCACACGCGGTAACGATAATCACCGGTACGGTCGAGTGGGCGCGGCGTATCTGCCGAAGCACTTTCCAGCCATCACCCCTTGGAAGAACGAGATCCAAAAGGACTAAGTTAGGATTCCCTTGCTGCGCTTTTGCCCAACCCTCTTCCGCGCGATCGGTTTGGTCCACCTCGTAACCCGAGATGGTTAGCGCATCGACAACCGCGCGCCGAATCGCGGCATCATCTTCAATCACCAAGATTCGTTTGCGGTCCAACATGGCACCCAAGGAATAGTCGATATCTTTTGTCGGACGGTTCCACTGGTTAGCTGGACCACAAAAACCGTTAGTTGGAAGGTACAAACCGCTCAAAGCGATACTCCAAATCATACTCAACTCCCGGATCCAGCGTCAGGTTCCATTCGATAGTGCCGCTTCGTTCGAGCAGTCGGAGTTTCTCGGAATCCACTGCGAGCACGCCATTCTCGCTCGCAAAAATCGGCTTGCCGAAGACGTTTTTTCGGACCCGAATTTGGACCGGTGATCGCTCGTAACTTTTGAGCTTCAAGTGCCCACCGACCGTCACCAAATCGAAAAATTGATTCGGCTGCGGCTCATGGGACTTGAGCTTGCGATCCACTTCCGATTCCGTGATCTGCTTGGCAATATTGATCGCGGTAGTGACAGTCAGCTCCCCTCGCCCGTTGACCGGTGTGTATCTCAGCACATCCTCGCTCAAGGGTTGGGACCCGAAAAGGGCCAAGCAAGGGCCGGTGGTCCACGGTGTGGTCGTATTGTTGAAAAGAGACAATCGGTGCTCGATATCGCTCCCAGTATTCCACTGGTAAGTGTGGCTATAGCGAATCTTCTTTGTCATCAAGGTAACCACGGCGCGCTCTCCTCGTCGAACAGTTACGCGGCTCTTCGTATAGACGCTGTAGTCGCCTGAGCCGACCGACTCCGACGGAGGCAATTGATTCATGATCGATGCGAACGCAGCATTCGGCTCGTTCGGGTTCGTCCCAGAAACGACGTCGTTGTTTTGTAGGGAGTTGCCATAATTATTGGCGATCGCCGCTCGATTCATGACCTGCGACATCACTTGTTGCGGAACACCCACACCGGGCATCGCCGTACCGAGGGTTCGGATGGTGTGTCCGACTGCCAATGGGGTAAGTAGCTCCGAGTGGACGAAATGAGGAACCCCAACCACGAAGTTCACATCGCAGTCGATCAAATCCTCTGCTTCGTTGACCAACGTGCCACGCAGTGTCAACTCCGCCGTCTCCTCATCGATCAGCTTGAGCGTGTATTCGGGGATCCAGACGATGCCGCTTCGGAGATACGCCATGTTCAATGAAACTTTTTCAGCCGGAGCGCCTTGGTCACCCAGCACGTGAAATCTCAGCGGAAGCGTCGCTCGCTGCATCGATTGGATCGACTGCAAAGCAATCGCCGCGGCTGTCTTCCCTTGCTGGAGCACCACGTAGCCCCCACTGATCGCCTTGACCACCCCGGTCGCCTCCAATTCCTCGTTGCCATCGCTGTACTTGAGCTTGACCGACGTCGCTAGCGCCGACTCAAGTGCGCGTTGCTTGAGTACGAAGTCGTTTTTTTGCTCCAGGCCATCAAAGCGAGTAAGCTCCCCTTCGCCGATCCCTACGATGTCGACCAGTTGCTGAGGGTTTTGAGCGTATATTGCTAGCGTCCCAAAAGCGGCTGGAGGGAGGTCAGCGGCATGACCCCATCCATCGCGCAAAGAAACGTCTCCTTCGCGAGTAAAAAAACCATACCCATTCTTAAACACGGAGACCGACTTGGTTTTGGGTTTCCAAACGTAGGGGTTGGATACTGCCTCGTCATCCGTACCGAAAACTTTCGTCCCCGACGACGCGAGACTCAAGCCAAATGTAAAGCCCATCAGAAGCATAGCTATCTTCAAAAATTTCATCGTATTCAGATCCTAGGGAAGAAGGTATTCGTGCTGTGGCGTTATTGGAGGCGTTGCGTTTCCATGAATTTTATCCCTGACCAATCAGCGTCTTGTAACAGCTTGGTAACAACCCACGGCCGAGCGACTTGCTAGCAAATCGAATCTTTCCCAGTTTCACATCCTGACCTTGACGCAATGGGGTGGGTTTTGCGATACCCGGCGGCTTAGCTGCAGCGTCTCCACTGGGGGTGTGCCGCTCGTTTGCCGAAACTATTCCCGCAAGCTAAAGCGCAACGTTCATGAAGTCCTTTTGGAATGCGATCCACGACTCGCTTCACCACACGCCTGCCATCATCCTTGCAACACTTTGCTCGGTAGGAATTGCGTTTTTGTGGGGATCCAACATCGGTGCTCTCTACCCGGTCGTGGAGATGACGCTCAACGGGGAGTCGATTCAAAGTTGGCTGGAAAAGGGAGTGCAGGGATCGGATGCGCAAATTGTGAGACTTCACCAAGAGCTCCAAGATGCCCCTGTTCGGTTCAAAGATCGACATGCCTCGGAACTCGCCAGCGAAGAAAATCGCATCAAGCGATTGATCGCCGGACAAGAATCGTCGCGTTCATGGAGGCAGTGGACCGTGCAGCTCGCCGATCGCTTTCTCCCCCGAGACCCCTTCCAAACCATCTGCTGGATCATGGGGATTTTGATCGTATCGACGCTCGTCAAGCACATGCTGATGCTGACTAACGACATGATCATCGGGCACGTATCGACCAGCATCGTTCGCGATTTGCGCATGCGAGTCTTTGACTCTGCGTTGAAAATGGATAGGCAATCGTATCAGGTGTATGGGACCAGCGGATTGCTGGCGGCGATCACCAGCGCTGCCGATGGTCTTACCGCGGGGTTGATTCATCTATTTGGGGCCGCAGTCCGTGAACCGCTTCGAATCGCATCCTGCTTGATCATGGCTAGCTTGATCAACTGGAGATTGCTTCTTCTCTCGTTGGTTTTGGCCCCGTTGCTAGTCGCTATCATCGTTTACTTCAATCGTCGTATTCGAGGCGTAGCGAACTCGATCCTCTCACGCAACGCGGGGTTCCATGAAGTGCTCCTGGAGGCTCTCAGTAATATTTTCACGGTACAAGCCTTCACGATGGAGAAGTACGAACGGCAGCGTTTCAGCGATTGCACCGGCGATATGCGACGCATTGGACTGCGCATGATTTTCTGGACTGGGGTTGGCAAGCCGTTCACGGAATTGGTCGGAGTCGGAATGGTTGCCATCACCGTCTGCGCAGGAGCGTATTTGGTCGTGAACAAGCAGACGCATTTGTTTTTCTTGCGAGTCTGCGACAGCCCTATGTCGGTTACCGATTTGCTGATCTTCTTCGGATTGCTGATCGGTGCCAGCGACCCGTTGCGAAAACTCTCGGGCGTGTCGGTGATGATCCATCAAGGGATCGCGTCGGCAAACTTGCTCTATGGGATTTTGAACACCAAACCCGTATTGGCCGAGCCGGAGGTTCCCAAGAAGATTGCGGGCAAACATCATCAACTCGCCCTTGAAGGGGTCGAGTTTCATTACCATCCCGATCAGCCCGTGCTGAAGGATGTTCGTCTTGAAGTCCCCTTTGGTAAAACTATCGCCATCCTGGGATCCAACGGGAGTGGCAAATCCACGCTGATCCAATTGCTGTGCCGATATTATGATCCCGTTCAAGGTCGGATCACGATGGATGGGATGGATCTTAAGGAATTGGCGCTATCGGATGTGCGACAACGGATCACCTTGGTGAGCCAAAGCACCGAATTGTTCAACCGAACGGTTCTTGAGAATATCCAGTACGGGAGCCCTGATAGCACGCGTGAAGAGGCGGAGCAAGCGGCAAAGCTGGCTCATGCTCATGAGTTTATTATGGGTTCGCTCAATCAAGGTTACGATACGATCGTCGGTCAGTCGGGTCAGCGGCTCAGTGGCGGCCAACGGCAACGTCTGGCACTTGCACGAGCTATCCTGCGCAAGCCGGAATTATTGATCTTGGATGAATCGACCAGCCAAATCGATATGGCGAGCGAGCTGCAAATTCGAGAGACGTTGCAAGCCATGAAGGGGGAAATGACGATCATCATCATTACCCACCGCGAGGCATTGATCGCGCTAGCGGATGATGTCTATACGATGAAGGCGGGTGTTTTGACCTGCGAAACGCAATCTGCGGAATCGGTTGGCAATCAGATCCCATCAGCCGCTTAAAGGCGAGGTGCTAGTGGCTGATGTGAGCAGCAGGTCGCTAACCAGCGGTGTGTTGAACGCCACGAATATCACGATCGTTGTCGCGGGTTGGGTCGTCCCGAACGACACCGACGGCTAGCGACAAAGTCCCTCACGAAACCCCATCCCGCGTTAACGCCCGCGCTCGTCGCTTCCAAATAAACCCATCGAGCACGTAATGGGTGATCTGCGGAACCGCGAGCAGCGGCACTAACATCGAATGGACCGATGTCCAATCCTGAGGCGTCCCAAAAAGCCAACTTCGGTCGTGCCAGACGCCGACATCCCAGAGAAACTCCTCGAGATAAGCCAACCCCCAAAGCACCGCCAAGTAATGGATCCAACGGTTTCCAATCTTCATGGACTCTCCGCGATCATCGCGCGGCTGGACCCAATAGACGAGTACCAAATAGGGCACTCCATGGGTGATCACATTCGTGACGGTGAAGGCATAATCCGAATCAAACGTGATGATCCCAACGTACCAGCAAAGCACCGTCGATACGAACATGATTTCTTTGCCGGGATTCACTCTTCGGTCCCGCCACGCGCGCACCGCCACACGGATCGCATATGCCACTATCGCAATCCAGTAGATCGCAGCTGCGACCTGCGACAACCAACCGGGCAACGCCACGAAATCCCCTTGCGTGAACCAAAAGAATTTTCGAGGCAAATGGGTATGCCAGTAGATGAGCGGATATAGGGTCGCCATGTAGATAGCTGCCGTGTCGATCCACCAGCCGATCCGCTCCCTATCCCCTTCTTTGGCTCGATAGAGTGCCATCCAACCATACTGTTGCCGTACGAAATGAAATACGGCCAGGTACGCGAGCGCTCGCCAAAAGACCATTGGCCCTTGTTGGTACAGGAACCAGGAAATCCCAAACCCTAACACTGGCGTCAGCCCGTAAAGCCATGGATGACGACGCAATTCTTGCGGCACAAAGTAAACCTTAAAGCCCGTGGCATAGACATGCGCAACATCGATCATCAAGATGGTGGCCACCCACAACCAGTCAGGCGTCCCTTCCCCCAGCAATCCCAGCGGCTCCCCCATCGCTAGCAGTCCAAACGCTACCGCGGTACTTCCCAAGAACGCAAACAGGTCCAACGGCGCATTGAACAGCCACGGATACTCCGAGCCCGACCCCGCCGCAGGTTCACCGGATGCCCCAGCACCATGGGCCGATGTGCCCACCGTCCCTGAGGCCATTTCAAGCCCGCTCCTTAAGAAACCCTAAAACCTCGTCGGCAGCACGAACGCCATGAAAGAATGCCTCTTCCATGAGCGCGATACCGCTGAGGTCCGTATTGGCGAAATGAATGTTCCGATCCGGTTTCGAGGCCATTTTCCGGGACTCGCTCCAGACAAATCCCGTGTAGGGTTGGACCATCGCATGCCCCCATCGCATAACGTCGATCCTGGTAACGAGCGACCGTATCTCGGGATGCGCGATCTCCAAATCGGTCATCACCATCTCCGCCCAATCCGCCCACGGGACACTCAGCAATTGCTCCCGTGTGTAACGCGGCTTCGCATCCGCAAACGGGTAATACCATGTCCAAACCGTCGGACCATAATCGATCCCCGACTGGTGGGTCGAAACGACATAGCCTAGAGACTTGCTCTCGTAGAGCACATTGTCCCAACTCATCGGGAACCCGCTATCCTTAGGCCGGCCTCGCAGATGCACGTTGGCCACCAACCACCAACCGTACCGAAACGGTTGATCGTTCACCGCAGTCCCTTCGCGAAATCGCTCGATAACATGCTTGGCGACGAACTGGGGCGCTGCAAAAATCACCCGCTTGGCTCGGTATCCGATCCAGCAGTCTTGATCTTTGTCAAAGACCACCAGCTCGCACGTTGCATCGCGTCCCGAATCGCCCGACGGCTTCAATCGTGCGACCAGCTTGCGTCGCTGCAGATGCGGTTCGAGCTGTCGCCGTAAATATTCGACGACGTGACCGTTCCCTGATGGCCAGGTGATGACATCCTGCGATTCATGCGACTCTCGCCGCAATCGTCCGGCATAATACAGGATCCCGGCCCATGCGCTCGTCTGATCGATCGTTAGTCCGTAATCATCTCGGCACGCATAATCGACATACCATCGCAATCGAGGGGAATCCCAACCTTGTTCGTTCATCCAGTCGAGCATTGATACTTGATCGAGCCTGCGCGTTTCCGAATCCTCGGAACTATCCGCAATGGGAAGGGCAAACAATCGCTTCCCTTTCGCATCGCGTTTAGTCGACCACTCCAGCATCTTCGCATGAAAATCCGCCACTTGATCCAGGTCATCCTGAGACGCTCCCGGGACGGGAAACAATCCTTCGTGCCATTGCCCCTCGGCATAAACCCGCTCTTCGGGCTCCCTGCATAAATACTCTTCCGATACGATCGGGGATCCGTCGGGTGCCACCTCCCGGACAACCCCCATCTCTTGCAGGAAATCGATCAAGGCTACATTTTCAGGCATCGGGGTGGTCATGTAATGCGCGCCCCATGGATAGCGGAATCGATCGCGATCGCCGCTGCGCGAGGTGCCACCTACCTCATCCTCCAGCTCGAGCAGTTCGAACTCCTCAAACCCCGATCGTCGCAGATGCCATCCTGCGGTCAGCCCGGCGATCCCGCCGCCAACGATCACGACCGGTATTTCTTTCCATTGCTCGATGGCTCCGATCGCGGTCGCTGGGTCCCTCAATCGATGCCCCGTGGCGAAATCGGGACTGAGCAACTCTCCCTCAATGCGAACCTCTTGCGGTTTCGAGCATCCCGAAATGGTTGCAGCGGAGATCCCTAGCAAGGAGCTGATCAAGTCGCGGCGATTAATCGTAGCCATGCCACTCCTCATCGTAGTATCGCACCAAGGCTTGATTATCCAACCGATTGATCTCGGGCGTCAAACTCGGGATATCTTGTGGAAAGACAAAGAGTTCATGCAGGTTGCTGTTGTTCAAGAAGCGAAAGGATCCTTGATCGAGCGCCAATTGGAACGCATCCACGTCGGGTTCGCTCAAGCTCGCCAGTGCGTATCCCCAGATTCCGAACGAAGGGACGGTCGCTTGGAAAGGCCGCACGCGGTACCCTGCCGCTTCCAGGGTTCGAATGATGCACCAATACGATTTAGGGGCCACAAGTGGCGAGGTGCATTGAATGCTCACCAGCGAATCCGGGTGGAGTTTGGTCTTTAGCTTCCGGAAGAAGTGGCTGGTGTAGAGTTTGCCGATCGAAAAACTCCCTGGGTCCGGAAAATCGATGATGACCGCATCGAATGGATCGACCGCTTCGTTGATCCATACGAAGGCATCTTGGTTCACGACACGGACCCGCGGATCGAGCAGCGAGGATTTGTTCAACGCAACCAAAGGTGGAAAGGTCTTCGATAGCTGCGTCATGGCGGGATCGAGGTCGACGAGCAGCACCTCGCGGATCTCGGGGTATTTGAGGATCTCCCGAACGGCTAACCCATCCCCACCTCCCATGACCAAAACGCGTTCCGGCCGTCGCGATCCGAGCATCGCAGGATGGACGAGCGCCTCATGATACCGGTACTCATCCACCGAATTGAATTGCAGATGACCGTTCAGGAACAATTGGAAACCGCCTCGTTTATTGGTGATCGCGATTCGCTGGTATGGTGATTGCGACGTGTGGATGACGTTACCACCGAGGGTGCTTTCCTCCGCGAACTGGGTCAACTGATCCGCTTTGAGCAACCCGACCACCAAGATCCCCATCACGACAATCGAACGCCATCGCAAACTGGACACATTCCGTGGGTTCAGCAGCGGTTTTAAAAGAAACGTGCTCCACAAACCAACGCATGCATTCAATATCCCGAATACCAATGATGTTCGGACCAAACCGAGGTACGGAACGAAGACCAGCGGGAACAGCAGCGATGCGATCAGGGCACCGATGTAATCAAACGCCAGCACGCGCGAAACCAAATCGCTGAAGTCGAGATGCTCTTTGAGGATCCGCATCAGCAGGGGCAACTCGAGCCCCACAAAAACCCCGACGGCAAATACGGTTCCCAGCAGCAGTGGGCGGAACCAGTCGACCCACGGAAACGCGACAAAGAGTAGAGGGGCCGAGATCCCACCGAGAAAGGCGAGGGCCAATTCAATCTCGATAAAGGCCCGCGCGAGTTGCCTCTCGATGTACCGCGATAGCCATGCTCCAACCCCCATGGCGGAAAGATAAGTCCCGATCACCAACGAGAACTGGGTGACCGAATCCCCCAATACGTAACTTGCCAATGTGCCGGCCAGCAATTCATAGATCAAGCCACAGATGGCGATGACCAGTACATTGAGGTACAGCAGAAACAGCGGAGCGCGATTCAGCATCGATTTGGTTTAGCCTAAAATCGATGCGGCGATAATGATCGCGATCCCGATCACAATCGCACCGACGATGATCGCGAGGGCCGTGTTATGCTCGTCGACGATCTCTTTGGTGATCGAAAAGCGAGTCAGTTTCTCCATCAGGAAAATGGCGAGGAAAAGGACCACAATCCCGACGACCGAAAAAATAGCTGCCGCTGCAAGATGGTATCCGAGCAGCCCCGTTCGAGCTTCGCTCACCACCGGCTCCAATTGCGCAAGCACCGCAGAACGTTGCATTGCAGAAACAAGACCATCATAAGAAACGATTTCTATCATCACTTACCCCCTCCCCAAGACCCACCGCTGGAACGGCCCGAAGAGCCGCCGCCATAAAAAAATGAACTCCCGCCGCTCGAGGATGAATCCATGTCAGGCATCTTCCATCCACTGTACGCCGCGTACGCAAACCAAGCACAAACGAGTATTCCCGTCGCCAAATAGCCGTTGAAAGCTGTATTCAATTTCGAATCTCCCTCTTTCCGGCAGCCGGACTCAACTAGCTCTGAGCATATGGATTGAAATCGCTATTCCGCCAACGCTGTGTTTCATAAGACCACCTGTAGAGCAAAACGATAATCGGATACAGGGTTACAAAACCCATCGCAATCATCAGCAATGTGCCATCGGGGCGCCGGTCCGGTCGCAGCAACCCGATCAGCGTACTGATCATGTAGAGAGCGACAAGGAACGCGATGTTGCTGTACAAAAACCGATAGCCCATTTTCGGAGCGGGTTGGATCGCACCCACCCCCAAAGGCCTACGTAAATTGGTTAATGAGAACGCCTTCTCAATCTCGTCAACCGTAACATACACTCCCTTGGAAACGGCGATCTCTTGATTCACGGTCTCCGGACCGCTGGTCGCCGTCGGCAATGTCTGCTCAAACGACAGCATGTAGGGTGGTGCGATGTAATCCGAGGTGAATGAGGTCTCTCCGACGGTTACTCGCCATGGAAACTCACCTACGACGTAGCTAACGATCGCATCTCCGCGGTCAAAGAGTCGGTACGAATCGCCTTGATAACGAATCGTTGTCCCCGAAGTGATGTTTCCTGGGAAATCTATCTGCTCCACAAAGGACCAGTGGCTGTCATCCGTCTTGACGAGCCAACGGAAATTGACTTCCGGGTTGTAAAGCAGGTACTCGCTCCACGGATACGTTTTTCCTTCGTACACAACGTGGCGACGCATGAATCCGACCACGGTGTACTCTTTGCCTTGCAATTTCCCTTTGGAACCCAACGGCAGCACCGGTTTGATTTTTCGAGTGCTAAGCGTTTCGAGATACTTGAGTTTGCCTTGATCCGCGTCGAGGAGAGCGTTGCAATTCGGGCAGGTCACCCGCAACGATTGGTCGGGAGCAAAAAGCTCCAATGAGCCGGCACACTTAGGGCAGTTGAGTTGGAGGGCTTGAACAGTGATGTCTTTGGGCGCCCCCCAGCCGGAGTTCGGGGTCATCCCCAACGACTCCATCGTCACACGTTTGCCGAGAAAGAACCTAGTCGGCGAACTACTGAAATCAAGCGTCCCGATCGAGCCACCCTCCGACTTCAAATCGGCGTAGGAATGGGGTAGACCCGGTCGCACAGCCCACGGGATCTCTCCCTCAGCCGCAGCTACCTCAGCGATCGCTTTTTCGGTGACCTTCAAGGACTCATCGCGGACTTCGAACGATTGCCCCAGTTCAATCGCATCGAACTGAGCCAAAGCCGATCCCGATTTCAATCGCTGCTCGAACATCAAGTAGAGATTGCCTTGCGCTTCGGCGAGCCAGCCCCAGCGATCCCCGGGGAAGCTCAAGTACCATTCGTTCCACATCGCGCCCGATGGATGTTTGTACTGGACGCGTCCGGTCACATGAAAGGCTTTATTCTCCACGCTGCCGGTCATCCCTACCGACAACGGCGAGTTCAAATCGGCGACATCGGCGATCTTGCCGCAGTCCTCAGGTTTCTTATCCCCGCGAGCAACCACCGAATGGCAGAAATCGCAGATGGTGACCAGCGACGAGCTGACCTGGAATGCAACCGGTCCCCCACATGCTGGGCAGACCGCAGTACGTGCTTTCATGGTACTGACTCCCACTGCGGGGCTGTACCGCGAGATCTGGGGTAGCCTCGCTGCATTGGATCGCGGCGCGCACCGCGCTCGAAATGCAGGATGTCGCAATGCGTTGCTCCCAACTCGCGTTGGAGAGTCTCAGCCCAGGGCCAATGCGGGATGGCGCGGCAGCAGTACAAATTGAAGGTCGCCATTCCAACTTCGGGATACGTGTGGCATGCCAGATGGGACTCGCTGAGCAAGTACAATCCGGTCACGCCAGCAGCACCGGGGAACTGATGCCACATCGGTTCACCGACGACATGCAATTGCAATTCACGAATAATCGTATCGCAAATGGCCCGCAGCGTCCCCAATTCGCGCAGCCGCTCAGGGATGCAATCGAACGCATCGATCACCCATTCGCAACCGATCGTCGTGGCATTCGTCAAGCTCGGATATCCTGCGCGTACTGGCTCCATCAATCGACGAGTTCGCTTTCTAGCGTTAGGAGGCTGGAGGCGGTGGAGGAGCTGCCGGTGGAGCTGCTGGCGGCGGTGGTGGTGGTGATTGGAAATACATCGCCCACTGAGAAACTTCACGGGCTGGTTGCCACGCGGCCATGCCTGCGGTCCAAATCATCGTGTCGCCCTTGAGCTCTGAGCGGGCGATGGCATCCACCATCTGCTGCGAACTAAATGGCCCCAACGTTTGACCTTGATGGGCGATGTGCCACATCGTGGTGGGCAATGAAATCGACGGGCCCGCAGCAGCGGTCGCTGGTGCACCCATCGGTGCCATTCGATTCGCCATAGCTAATCCGATCCCGAGCCCTAATCCCTCTGCCGCACCACCACCGGCAGGATTCGCTGCCGCGGTCGTCATCGCTTCTCCCATTTGGTACTGCTGGAATCGACCAAGGTCGCCGATGACCTTCATCTTGGTGCTCACATCGAGCGCCTTTTCGACTTCTTCGGGGAGCGAAATGTTGACGATCATCAGCTGAGGCAGTTCGAGCCCGTACTCGTCGTCGATCCGCTCCTGCACCTTCTCCCTCAATTCGCCGGCTAGCTTGCGATAGTTCGATGCGAAATCGAGTGCCGCAATCTGGGACGAACCGAGCATGTCGCTCAGCGCTTCGATGATGATCGCGCGGATCAACTCGGTCACTTCGTCGGTTGAAACCTCTGCGTTGGTACCAACGATTTCGGTCAGCAAAGCGCGGGGATCGACCGCTTTCAACACATAGGTCCCGAACGCGCGAACCCGGATCGGGCCGAACTCAGGATCCCGCAGCATCACCGGGTTAGGCGTTCCCCACTTGAGATCAAGCACAGGCCGCTTGTTGACGAAGTAAACTTCCGCTTTGAACGGGCTGTTGAAACCGTATTTCCATCCCTTGAGCGTCGACAGGATGGGCAAGTTCGAGGTTGTCAGTTCGTGAGTCCCCGCCTCAAAAATATCGGCGAGCTTTCCTTCGGAGACAAAGATCGCGACCTGACCGGGTCGAACGATGAGCTTCGCCCCGTTCTTGATTTCGTTTTGGTACCGAGGGAATCGCCAGACGAGCGTGTTCCGAGAATCATCGAGCCACTCGATGATGTCGATAAACTCGCCACGAATTTTGTCGAATAGCCCCATGGTGATTTCAACCTTCGCTGAGAGGATTTTGCCTGCAAACGTGAGCATCCCGTGCCCAAAAGGACTGCGGGCTCTTTATCTTGAACTATTCCGGGCTAGCTTGCACCCAGAGGTAGGCGCACTCTTTTTCCAATTCCGAATTTTTTACGACGTTCTGGGGATATTTTTTAGGCTTAAGGCTTACGGCTTCAGGTGTAAGGAAGGAGGGATTAGGGAAGAGGTTCAGCCATAGATTAGCGGTCGGCCTTAGCCGCGGTTTGAACACCACTCTACTCCCCTCGCCCCGCTTCGGGGAGAGGGGGCGGGGGTGAGGGGTTGGGTTAGGAGTAAGAACAAGCCGGAGACTGGAGGCAAATCGATTCGGCAGGCCTCGAAAACGGGGCTACGGCCCATACGGCTGATCGAGGAACGGTGAGCGATAAGGTATTAGGTATAAGCTAAAGACATGAGTCGGTCCGCATTAGCATTAACCGCAGTTTGTAGAGATCGGATGTCTCATGCTGCAAGATGCACAGTACTCATCCGATCCGCGAACGGAACTCGGAGAGTGCCTTCTACCTTGGAAATCAACTACAAACCTCCCGTCGGTTTGGTTTCCACTCGACCATCCGCATGCGCGGTGATGTCGATCACCTCATCCCCGATCCGGATGCCGGTGATCGTTAGCGACGGCCAGTCTTTGGGCAATCGGGGGTGGACGGTGTACCCGTCTGCGGTGGGCTGAAATCCCAAAAACCCATACAGCATGACTTGAGGGACCATCACGCTTTCGAGAAACTCTTGATCGAGTCCCAGCCCTCCCGGCGGCCCGCCCCCTTGCAGCAAGCCTCGACCTGGTTTGGCGTAATAGCTACGGTATCCACCTTCCGATTGCACCTCGCGGAACCATGCAAGGATCTCTCGCAGCCGCTTCCACGCATCGTCTGGTCCATTGGTCTTTAACCTGGCCATAAGATCAAAGTAGCTAAAACCGAGCACTGCCCCTCCGTCTTGAACTTGATCGCCCCAAGCAATCGACTCGGGTGCGGACCATACCCAACCATACGTTTCTATGTTGCGTTTGGTCGTCGCGCGGGGTGCGAATCGCCACCGATAGATGTCGGCTCCTTGAGACGTGTCCCCTTCGATCAGTCGTGTTCCATCGATCCAACCGAGGATCGATCGAGCTTGCTCGCTCGTCGCCATTCCGTAATCGATCGCTTCTAAATTGACAAAGGTGAATCCGTAATCGTAGGTCTTGCCATCGCGATCGATCCATCCAACAAAACGGCCCTTGGCTGAATCCCAAAACCGCTGTCGAAAATCATCGCGAATTCGAGCGACCAACCGATCGAGTACGTCATGGTCCAGACGCTGCTGCATTGCGCGATCTGCCATCGCGTTGTGCTGCAGGGCTTGATCTGCTGTCTCGCTAACTGGCTCTGGTTCCCATTCCGGATGGGAGTTCAAACTCCGTTCTAGCGCGGCGAAACTCTGCAAGGCATCGGCAAGATACATCGTTGCGATGGCATCGTGGGCTCCGAAGGGGAGCAGATCCCAATAGTTGTTCCCAACTCCTGCTCCAGGTTTCAACGTCTTTTTACCATCGCTTCCAATTACCAATCCGCTTTTCCCATCATGGCCGACCCACGGCACGACCACATGCGCGTTTGCTTCCACTTGGAACTCTTCGAGGGCATAACGGATCGCTTTCCGCATGCGGGGCAAGGATGCTTTTAGGAACGTGATATCTTTCGTCCAAAGAAAGGTATCGATACAGCCTCGCACAAACATCGCGTTGGTGATCGGATGGCGCGTATCGATGGCTGTGATCACTGACTTGAGCTGGATATTGCAGCCCGATGCACCGCGGATTCGGATCCGGTAGCGGGTTAACAAGCCGGCGTACTCAGGATGTCGATAGAGCGGGATGTTGGCATAAGTCAGCTTCGAGGGCGCAGGGTGCGGGATCGTCATCGCTCGCGACGGTTTCCAATCGCTCTCGCCCTCGAGCAACCACTCGATCGAGCATTCCGCGGTGGGTGGCAAATCTGTCGCGGTCCACTCGATGCGTGCGAAGGGTGCGACGATGGTCCCACATCGAAACGGTGGGGTTGTAATTACGATCGTGTCCTCGGAGGCATGCAGTTGCAACCCTTGCGCGGGATCGATCCCAAGCGTTTCAGCCCCAGCGATTTCCCAACCATCGGTGGATACTGCCGCTTGCAATCGAAAGTTTTGGATCGCCCAGCCTTCGCCTTCGGTCGAAAAATGAAACCCGCTGCCGGTGCTTTGCTGCCACGCTGGAAACGGCCAACCGTCGCTATGGGCCATCCCGCGATGCTGTTGCATTGCGACATATCCTTCGTCATCGATCCGTCGGCGGTTGAGCGATCGGAGGTATTGCAGCCGTTTGGTTTCGGAGGCCCAAAGACTTGACCTTGGGAGCCAACCATCCCATAGAGTGCAATCGACATAGGCGTTGGGGTGATGGAGAGCATGAAGCTCCTCGAGCGATTTCATATCCGACACGAAACCGGGGACGGCAAAGGTTGGCAAAGTCTGCGCATGAGCATGGTTCGCTCCCACGATTGAAAACGAATCGTTTCCGGCCAGTCCAAGGACGATGGCAGCGATGGTCAAGATCGCTTTTGAGATCGAACGGAAGAAGTGGAAGTCGAGTCCAAACGGAGTTGCCATAGCATGGAGCGAATCGTTCGAGTGATGATAGTGATGATATCGAGGAGCACAGGAGTGATGCTACCGAGGAGCATACGATTGGTAGTATATCCGTGGTGCGACAGATCCAAAGTGGAGTGAACGCTAACGACAGCCATGCTTGCTTGCGGTTGTTATCCGGCCGTACCCATACTCAGCGCAGCAGTACTCGTAATCGCACTCGACGTCTGTTCTCGGCTGGTATCAGCTATTACCGGCAGCTTATCGGCCGTTCTGGGTTTTTCGCTCCGCTCGCTTCTTCACTCAGCGCAATGTCCGGCCTCCATCCAGCCTTGTGCCGGTGGAGCCCCGACTGGATGCTACCAACCGTTTCCCCCTCCCTATTCCTGTCCGTTGGGGCGAAGCTCCAACGGATGGAGGCAACCTGATGGGGGAGGGGCTAAGTAGCTGTCAGTTGTTGCTTCCACCGGGATGAACCCGGTGGAAAGCTAGGACCACCAATCGTGATCTTAGCGCTGTGCATCATCGAGGTGTCGGAAGATACTACGAGTACGATTACGAGTACCGTCCGCCGAAGCTGACTGTATGCGAAATATAGCCAAATCATCGCAGTTGATCTTTTCCCATTGTACTCGTACTCAGCGCAGCGGTACTCGTACTCGACGGCCACGATCGGTTGCTCTCGGTTCAGTCGATGCATTGCGGCGAATCGATTATCCCAATCTTTTATCCATGGTCGGCGCAACGCAGTCCATGGAAATCATGCAGAAAACGACCGTAAAGTTCCTGACATCTTTTCCACCGCATGGTGTGTTCCATCGCGGATGCACATAGTGCGTGCCGTTGCCAAAAAAGTTTGCATTCACGATTTGTGGTAGTTACCGTGAAATCCCATCACTTGAATACTCAATGTCTCGTCAGCTCTTCTCTTGAAAGACTCGGCGTTGGGAACGGAGTCTTGCGAACGTTCTATAGATAACGTTGTTCGCGAACACTTGTCATTCAATAAAGAACTCACGACGCATTGCTCATCTTGGAGTATTGCACCGTGCTCGATTTAAGTTCTCTACGCCGTCACATCGGTTCTCGGTTTCTTCAGCGCCTCCGGCCAACCTGCTCCTCGAAGAAGAGAAGACTGTTCCCATCGAATCACGACGCGGCTCGCTTGAAAAAGCGACGACGATTGCTGCAGCGGCTTCGATCGCTTCTCATCGAGCCGCTCGAAGGCCGGATCGCCACCGGCTCCTTGATCCCAATTCCATTGGCAATGATCTCCGAAGCGTTGGACAACGCACGTTACCCGATCCCCGCCCAGAGCACCATCGATCCCGTAACAAGACCTTCATCGCCCAACCAACAAACACTCGACCAGCGAACACCATCCCAATCGCAATCTCGAACCCCTCATCCTGCGTCGACCGAATCGCCGCTCGACCCAAATTCATCAGGCCAACCATCGTCCCAGAATGTGTCGTCGCCAACCACCACTCCAGATCCGCAAGCCTCCTCGAATTCCGCATTGAATAACGAACGGCTCCTGGATCCGAGCACCCCATCCGATCGCGAGGTCGACTCCAATAGCCATCCGATCCCGTCCGCGGATGGAGATTCCGGTGGCAAGGGTGGTGGCTCAGCGGGATCGAGTGACCGGATGACGACCCCGCAGTCCCTTCACGGAGCACCGATACCGGAGGTGCCGCGTCCCGATCTGCAAGCAAGTGGTGGTAGTCCCAATCCTCAATCATCGCGGCCCATCAGCAATCCACCAGAAGGCGTAGCACCGAGCACCACCAACGCTTCCTCGGCGGCGAGTGCAACTCCATCAACATCCGCTGTCAGCAGTGCAATCGTTAACAGTTCGTCGAGCGCCGCTGCGTCCTCTTCGAAATCTTCAGATCGACCGACTCTCCAACAGGCTCCGCCTGGAAAAACCATCCTGCTCAACGACCTACCATCCGCTCAATGGCGGTTCACGGAGTTCGGCGGTCGTGGAACTAACGCGGGGAGAGAGCAACAACCGCGCTGGATTGTCGAAGGCAATTCGTTTCTAAGCCAATTGGAGCTCGATTGGAGCCGGCCTGCAGACGTGGACCGCGTGGAGGTTCGCTTCCGAACGAAATGGGATAGCGACGCGGCGACCATCAACGACGCTTTCGAGATCGCGTGGCTCGACGCCGGCGATCGCTCCCTAGTTCCTGTTATCCAACCAGGCCGCGATAGTTTCTTCAACTTCAGCGAAGGTGAGAATCCACTGGTAGGTGCCACCACCAGCATCGATCTCAACCCCTTTGGCGGAACGACCATCGGAACGGTCGGATTGGACGTATCGACTCTCCCGTCCGGGATGGCTGGAACTTTTGTCTTCAGGTTGATCAACAACGACAACGGTACCAATAACGATGACCGGTCGTACGTTCGACTGGATCTCACCAACAGTTCCCCCGATGCCCTGGCGGATGCATTCGAGACCACTGAAGACCAGCCCATTCGGATTTTTTCACCCGGGGTATTAGCTAACGATCGCGACGTGGACGACGATCCATTGCGAGCGATCTTGGTCACCACAACACAGCATGGAACCATATCGCTGAACGAGGATGGCAGCTTTAACTATGTTCCAACCAAAAACTTCTCTGGATTGGATACGTTTGTCTATCAAGCCCACGATGGAACCATCGCATCGGCGCCATGCACCGTCACCATTCTTGTGTCTGCGGTGAACGATCCACCGGTAGGCCTTCGCGATCACTACTCGTTGTCACGCGACAAGAAGTTCGTCGTCGACGGCACCGAAGGTGTCCTGCGCAACGACTTCGATCCTGAATCGAGCCCTCTTAAAGCGGTCTTAGTACGCGATACGATATCCGGCCCGATGCACGGAGTGATCGATTTCCGAGACGACGGTGGATTCACCTACACCCCAGACACCGGCTGGACAGGCAATGACTTTTTCACCTATCGGGTTTCCGATGGCGAAATACTCTCCGAGCCCATAGTTTCCAACCTGCGAATAACACCGAGCATCACAGGGGTCTTTGTCGACTCTACGCGATGGAATCCAAGTTTCGCGTTTGCTGCGTCTGGTTACCCAGTCCTTGGCAATTCACGCAATCTCCCATGGTTCAACATCAATCAAGTTCGCATCGAGTTCTCCGAGCCGGTTCAACGTATCACCAAAGATGATTTCACGTGGCTTGGCTCTCCGACCCTAGCCCGCGACTACAACAAGGAACTAACGTTTGAACAACCAACCCCATCGACGTTGGTACTCACCTTGGGCGGGGGCCAAACGCTGTCCACCGAAAAGATTCTTCTCGGCCTCCGAGAAACCATCCGAGATCTGGACGGAAACTCACTCGATGGTGATGGTAACGGTCAAGGCGGCGACCCGGCGAATCTACGTTTTCAAGTCGTACCTGGCGATGTCGACGGCAGTGGGTTGGTGTTATCAAACGATGTCACTTTGGTTCGCAACAGCCAAATCGGCATCGGCACCTACGATCCATTCCGCGATGTGAATGGAAGCTCGCTGATCCTCTCGGACGACGTGACGCTCACCAGAAACAATCAATTAGGGATGCCATCTGCGGATCGCAACCTAGCCAGTCTTTCGATGGCACCAACTCTGACCACCATCTCCAGCCAGAGCAAATTCTTCACGGTCGATCGAACTGCACAGAACATTTCGCGTTACCGAATCGATGGAACCCCATTGCCCGAGATGCGCATCGAGCCTATTGCCTCTCCCCGCGGGATTGCGATGACGGAACGAGGCGACATGGCGTGGGTGCTCGCGTCGAACCACACCGTTCACGTCATCGAAACAGCGACCCACCAATCACTTGGCTATTGGAACTCGAAGGTCGGCGACTCCGCACAAGGAATCGCGGTCGACGGATCCTCCATTTGGACAGTCGATTCCGGCACCGATCTTGTGTACCAATACACGCTCGCCGCAGATCGAACCAACGGTTCGCTAACTCCAGATTTTCAGTTCCAGCTCGACACGGCGAATTTCGAACCGACTGGAATCACTACCGACGGGAAAAACCTTTGGATCAGCGATTCCGCGAGCGATGCGGTGTTCGTATATCGCATGGACGGATCCTTGGTTGGACGCTGGGGTTTAGACACGAGAAACTCGGAGCCCTCAGGTTTAACGCTTAACCCGCAAGGCGGCGAGGACCTCTGGGTCGTCGACCGAACGGATGCCACGGTCTACACCTACACTGGTGGACTGGGATGGCGTAATGATTCGCACAGTGCATCGAGCTCCTTTGCTCTTTCTGGATCCAACCAATTTCCAGAGGATATCGCGGATCCGCCACCAGCAGAACCTCTCAACGAACAAACCATCGTACCGGACTACCAGACAACCTCATTCTCGGAGATCAACAACACTCTACATGTCGAACTCCAACTGAAGAACCAAGCTACCTACGCGATGAAAGGCCCACTGCTACTGGGCGTCCGTAATCTTTCGCGCGGCGATGTCGAACTTCGGAATCGGGACGGAATCAGCGACGAGGGAATTCCGTACGTTGAGTTCCTCTCCGCAAGCGGACACACCGAATTGGATCGTGGAGAAAACACAGAGACCATTCATCTGGCATTTCATAACCCTTCGCGAAGTCCATTCACCTATCAGCTGGTTCTTTTTCCGCAACCCAATCGCCCTCCCTCTATCGTCTCCGAACCCAAGACCATGGTCCGCGCCGACGGAGCGATCTATCGCTACGATGTGGACGGTGAAGATCCCGATCAAGACAGCCCGTTGATCTATGACTTGTTGGAAGCGCCTGACGGGATGAGCATCGATCCAAACTCCGGGGAGATCCACTGGAAGACAGGTCCTGGCGATATCTCAGCTGGCACACATCGGGTGACCGTCCAAGTGATCGATCCGAGAGGACTGACTGGCACTCAATCATTCAGTATCCGTGTTTTGCCGATGGATTACGGCAATCATCCACCGGCGTGGATTACAACGCCCGTGGTTTCTGCCTACGTGAACACCGATTACATCTATCCGTCGAAAGCGATCGATCCAGATGGCGATCGCCTGAATTACTCGCTGATCCAATCCGCAGCTGGAATGACCATGGATCCCATCTCCGGCGAACTTCGCTGGCGACCAACCGACGATCAACTTGGTCTTCACGAGGTCATCGTTCGCACGACGGATGATGCTAGACCGAGCCTTTACGCAGAACAGCAATTCGTCATCCTGGTCGGCAAGCAACCTGGCAATTCAAACCCGGTCATCGTTTCTACCCCGAGCTCGATCTACAACGTCGTCACCCCGAATCCAGCGGTTGGACCTGTATCGCCAACATCCCCCATCGTGATCAACGTGGGCGATGGCGAGGTATCATCGCATCAAGTAATGTACACTCGACTACCCACATTACCTCAAGCGGATGTTCTCTTCTTGCTGGATGATACAGCCAGCATGGATCGCTGGGGAAGTTCTACGCGACCTGGCAGCGAATCACTCCTCACTGCGTTCATGCAGTCGATCGATGGCTTGGTCAAGGCATACCCGGAAACCGATTTTGCGTTCGGTGTGAGTCGGCTAGAGAATTTCGCTCTCTCAGATCCGCAGAGCGCTCTCAATCGGCCTTTTATCTTGAACCAGCCCATCTATCGAAGCAGCGACGCGGGGTTTGAACGGTTCATCACCCAAGCCCTGATGCGGCGAGCTCCTGGCGTCGGTGCAGGGACTGTTTCCATTTTCGAGGCTCTCTACCAAGCATCCACGGGACTGGGATTGGATTACGGCAGCGATTCGAAGGATGGAACGGTCGGACCAGTGAACGGTAGCAACCTCGATAATCACCATTCACTGGATATCCCAGGCCAGACGCTCCTATCGTCCAATGGTGATGTCGCTGCTTTTGATACTCCGCGAGAGTTCCGTTACCGGATTCTCAAACTGTCCGATTTTCCCAAGTTACCGTCCTTCAACCTCAATGCACCCATCACCCTATCCGGCAAATTTGACGAACCCAGGATCGCTCTAGGATGGAGATTCCAATCGCAGGCATCCCATCAAAAGCTTCGCCTCTCGGCTGCGACGGAGCAAGGCACCGCAGAATGGCTCGCATTCAACCCGACGGGTGAGCGTATCTACCAAGGACCAAGCAATGTACCGATCGAGATTATGCTTGCGACACCAGGGGAATACACCCTCGTCTTAAACTCGTTGTCTAACTCGCCATTGAACTACAACAGCACGCTTTCTCTCCATTCCCAAACGCAAACTCTACCTCTGGACCGCAACCAATCAGGGAAAATTCAATACCAACAGCAAAGCGACCATTACACATTTTCATTACCTGAAAGCACTACCATCATGGTCGACGTTATGAATCGCGCTCCTGGTGTGCAGTGGACGCTTCGTGCCCCCGATGGTGTTGCCAAAGCGTCTAACCGCTTCTCCGATGCGGTTGAGGGAACCGATGCTGCCAACGACTCCGGGGACACCCTCTTAAGGCTAGCCCCAGGTGACTACCAACTAGAAATCAACGCAACGGGGGCGTCAGCATGGCCCCATGAAGCCATCGACTACGCAATCGCCCTTCGAACCTTGCCAGCCATCGCACACCCGCCCCTTGCGCCCAACGGAAGCTTATCGATCCCACACGCTACCGATAGGCCTTCGTCCACCAGTTTTTATGGCTTTAGTACGACCACTGCGGGACAAGTGATTTCACTAGAGATCCCCGAACGAAGTGTGTTGCCCAACGTTCGTCAGTGGATCGTAGATGCCGATGGCAACGTGCTTCACAACTACTCCAACTACAGCAACAGCAGCAACGGAACCAGACCCACGCAATTTCTGATCGCATCGGCAGGCGATTACACCGTTCTCTTCGATGGGGATATCAATCGCGAAGGCGGGAATCTATCCACAACGATTCGGCTCAATTGCAATTCGGTCGAGGTGCCACCTACAAGCATCTCCGTCTCGCCCAACCAAATCATTGACGGTACGGTGACCTCCCCGTCGGGCGTGAATTACAAAATTTCCGTCCCCTCAAACGGGGGCGATCTATATTTCGATCCACTCAGTTTGTCGCCAACACTCGGCTGGACATTGCTCGCCCCCTCTGGAGCCATCGTCGCTCGATCCAAATGGAACGGGGATGAACTAATCACTGATGACGCACTCCCAAAACTATCCAACAAGCCTCTCCGTCTGGACCGAAACGGATACTCGTTATTGATCAATAAATTGGCGGACGCTCCCGCAGGACGAGGCACCCCGTTTCAATTTCGATTGATCGACCTAAATAATACCCCGATCTTCGATGCCGGAACCATCACCCAATCAACCACCAACGAAGTGGGGACCAAGCTAGTTCGAGTGTCAACCGACGGTATCGATTCCAGGTACTTCAAAGCGGAATCGTTAGGAACGACTCCTTGGAAACTCTATGCACCGGACCATGCACTGCGGTTCGAAGTCGACGGCACCGCAGACGGAGGTTATCAATCCCTTCGATGGCCGGGCAGCAACCCGAGCTATTTTCTGCTCGATCTCGGGCGTCCATCGGCAGCCATCGGAACTGCCTTGGCGACCATCTATCCCCGTCTGGTCCATCATTTCGAGTGGTCCAGCGAACAGATGTCCGAAGGGACCTATTGGTCGTCCGAACACGAACACATCGCCGTAGAGAATGAATACCATTTCTCCCTCTCGAACCCGTCCCATTTTTATTTCGAGCCCAGACCAAACTCTCGCAATTCCGACGCTGACTGGTCGATCCTCGGCAGCCATGGAACCATCGTCGCTCCAAAAGCATTTTCAGCGTCTGCGGCGGATACCGATCCCCAAGAATCCAACAGTGTTTGGCTTCGCGAAGGGGAATATCGACTGGTTGTACGAAGCCGCTCCGGGGATGTCGGATTTCGCTTTGTGGACTTGCCCAATGCGGGTGCGCAACTGACTAGCAACCTGATCAATGGTGATGCGGGACCAAATCCGGAAGGAACACGGTTTTTTGCATTCGATGGCCGCCAAGGAGATTGGAACCGAATTCGATTCACAGAACCAAACACGCGAGGTTCGAGCGGGATCCTCAGAGTTCGCGTCGTGGATCCGTTTGGCAGGTTAGTCACCACACGGTTTGTACCCGGACCGATCAACAGTGTTCCTTCGCCCGGCTATGTGGACATCGACCTCGATCTGCCAACCACCGGGAGGTACTCGGTCATCGTCGAACAGCCTCGCAGCGGAAACCTGACGCGGTCATTCACCATCCAACGAGACTTGAAATCGAATTTTCCAGCCAGCGATGTTCGATCACTCAGTACCAGCACACCCCATGCCGTGAGCATCGAATCCACGAAGCTTCTGTACGATGCGACGTTTCAATCAGTATCGAGTGAGCGTTATTTTTTCGATGGTCTAGAAGCCACAGGGGATTATCCAACCGATATCATTTTTGACCAACGAGGTGGTGGTCGGCACTTCTCGAACTCCATGTCGAGCTCCGACATAATTCACTTAAATACAACCAACCCACTCTTGGTGCAAACCTACACCAACAGCGTGCCGATCACCGCGGGCGGAACGCGAGGTGGAGCTGGGTTTCGCCCTCACTCTGTGCCGATCATCGTCTTGGCAACCGACACGTGGAGCGACGTACGTGCCGCAGGTCAACGCAAAAACACCCAACCGACCGAGGTCATCGGTTACGGGGAAAGTGTTGTTCCACAGGATCATTTGTCCGGTGCATTCCTCAACCCGAACCCTAATCCAGGCGAAGCGTTCTCATTTCTCTTCCCGGACCCGAATTCGAGTTCAGGTCGAATCCAGTACCGCGACCTAAATATCGGCAATCCTCCCAACGCGAGGATCCTCGAAGACAACATCGTGCGTTCGACCGAAGCAACCATCACCAGAGCGATCGATGCCCTTCAGGATCTCGGCGCCTATGTGCTCCCTGTCTTCATGGATTACACCAGTTCCTTCGATTCCCCAGAGCAACGCCAAATCCATGAATCGTGGTACGACCTTCCTCAAGCCATCGCTCGGCTAACAGGTGCAACGAATGCCTCGGACAACGATCTGAATACCGGCGATAGCGATTTTTCAATCGAGCCGAACCAACCGCTGACCTTCTTCTTCGATGGTTACCGCTCCTCCCAACAAGCGACCCAGCTGACCAGCGCCGTAAGTCAATTCCTGCAGTCGGGACGACTGGACGTCGACATCATCGCATCCGACCCTTCCATACAAATCCAGACTTCCGGTGCGGTCGAAAATCTCAAGCCCGGTCAGACGGCGAAATTTGATATACGGCTGACTGGCGATGGCACCAATCGAACCTTCGACCTTCTTTTTGTTCGCAAAGGAACAGGAAACATCGTCGGCTCGATTCCCGTTCAGATCCAACAACCGTACCGTTACCCAGCCCGGGCCGTCGATCCGGATGACGATCCATTGACATTCTCTATGGTCGGCCAATCCCATGGTGCCTCCATCGACCCACGCTCAGGCCAACTCGCTTGGACGCCTCCCGCTCCTGGTACTTATCCATTCGAAATCAATGTCTCGGATGGGCGAGGTGGTCGCGACGAACAATCGTGGTCGGTGATCGCCGGCCCCGATCTCTCCATCGCATCGAATCGCTCACCAAACGTCGAAACAATCCCGAATCAAACAGCCTATGTCGGAAACGACTTTACCTACCAAGTCATTGCAACGGACGAAGATCGAGATCCAATTCTTTATTTCCTACAACCGTCGTCTGCCCGCAGCAGTATTCCTGACGGATTATCGATCGACCGTAAAACTGGGGAGATCCACTGGAACGCGAAGTCCGCAACGAGAACCTGGGCAACCGTGCTGGTGGGTGCTCGCGATTCGAAAGGTGGAATCAGCACAACACCGTTGAAGATCCAAGCTGTCCTGCCACCGAGCGAACCCAACAGTCCCCCTGTGATCGATCCCATCCCAGACCTGCATGTACTCGCAGGCAATTCGATCGACTGGCGAATGCGAGGATCGGATCCTCAGAAAGAATCCATCGTGTTTCGGTTGTCGCTCGGCAACGAACGAGGCGCTATCATCGATCCAATCACCGATATGTTTCATTGGGAACCCACCGAGGAACATTTAGGGATCCATGAAATGATCGTTGCTGCCTCCGATCCGCATGGAGCCGTTAGCACGCGCAAATTTAAAATCATCGTCGATGCACCCAACAGGGCTCCTGTCTTCCGCGAGAGAGTGATACCTGGACCCACCAACAGCAACAGGCATTACACGTTCACTCCCTCAGCGTTCGATCCCGATGGGGATTCGATCACCTTCGCCGGCAGTCCCACCAATCCATCAGGTGTCGCCATCGACGCGGTCACTGGCCAATTGGACTGGACACCCACCAACCAACAGACGGGATCGTTTTCGATCGCTATCCTCGCATCGGATGAACATGGTGGCACAGCGATCCTGGAGTGGAAACTCGAGGTTCTCACCGACCCACCACCGAATCGATTGCCAGTCTTCATCAGCGAGCCTCGCACGGTCATCCGTCCAGGCTTTGAATGGAGTTACGACATAGAAGCCATCGACATGGATGGTGACCCCGTCTCGTATGCGGTCGACTTGCCAGATGAATTCCAATTCGATTCCAGACGGCGGATCGTCTGGCCCAACCCTCGCGAAGGATTCGATCC
>CAITIE010000111.1 GCA_903892355.1 uncultured Pirellula sp.
CAACGCGAAAGACAAGGGCCTCATCGCCTGGGTCGGCACCTACGACGACATCAAGCAGGGCAAACCCGGCCAATACCGCGTGAGCCTCATCAAGACCTTCAAAGACGGGCTCTACCCCGGCCTGCATCTGCTACCCGACGGAACGATCGTCGCGACCACCTACGCGAGCCTCACACCGAAGGACAATCCGTCCATCGTCAGCGTGCGGTTCAAGATGAGCGAGGTGGATGCGCTGGCGGCGAAAAACGAGAAATGATGCTCCAGAAGGAATAATGACCATGAAACACACCCTCACCTTCCTCACCGCCGTGCTGCTCGCGCCGCTGGCCGCGCTGCAGGCTGCTCCGAAGCCGTTGAGCGCGTGGCAACCTCTCGTCCGCACCGAAAAATGGACCGAGCAATGGCCGGATGCTGCCGGGAAAATCGAGACCCGAAACGTCACCGCCGAGGTGTGGACCAAGGCCATGCAAGCCGCGCTCGATGCGGATGGCAAACTGCACATCCCCGCCCGAGCGCAACCCTATTACCTGGACGGCCCGCTCATCCTGAAATCAGGGCAGAAACTCAGCGCCGACCCAACTGCCGAGATCCGGCTCAAACCCGGCTCCAACACCTGCATGGTGCGTAACGAGCATGTCGTCGCCTTAAACACGAAGCCGGTGCTCGCTGACCAACAGCTCGATACGGACATCGCCATCGAAGGCGGCATCTGGACAACTTTGGCGACCACCGTCGCCAATAACGGCAATCACCTCGGCCTCTCCTCGAAGGTCAATCCCGCTTTCGGCACGCACGGCGTCATCCTGCTGCAAAACGTCCGCCACGTCTCGGTGAGGAACGTCACCGTGCGGCAGAGCAAGGCGTTCGGTGTGCATCTGGCGAATGCGCATGAGTTCACCGTCGAGAACATCACGCTCGAAGAGCATCGCCGTGATGGCGTGCATGTGAACGGTCCCGCAAGTGATGGCCTCATCCGAGGTGTGCGTGGCGATTCGCACGACGACGACGTGGCGCTGAATGCCTGGGAATGGAAAAACTATGCGCCCAGCTATGGTCCCATCGAGCGCATCGTCGTCGAAGACATCACCGGTTGGCCCGAGGACGAGCACGAAGGAAACAACGCCATCCGCATCCTTCCTGGTGTCAAGCGCTTCGATGACGGCACCACGCTCGATTGCCCCATCCGCGACATCACCCTGCGACGCATCACTGACATCCGACATTTCAAAATCTACGACCAGCCGAACCTCGAACTCGGTCGCGACAACGACTTCAGCATCGGAGTCGGCACAGTGAAGAACCTCCGCTTCGAAGACCTCACCTTCAATCGCCCCGGCCAGATCGAACTCCACGCGAACATCGACGGACTTACCATTCACAACGTTCAGGTGAATCATCCCATCACCCCCGACTGGCACCTCCTTGCTATTGGCCCGCTGTCGCAGACTTACAAGCGCGGCAAGTCCGAGGACCCCGCGAAATGGTTTGAGATCTTCTCACCTGACCTCGATTGCACTGTGCGCAACGTCAGACTCTCCGGCGTCCGCCCTCGGGACACGCAAACAGACTTGCCCATCGAGCAAGTCGTTAAGGTCATCGAACTACAACCCAACCCCGACTACCCAAAGACAACGCCCAAAGGCGGCACTGGGAAAGGCATTTGGATTCGCTAAACCATGAAAGCCACTCTCCAACTCCTCATCACCCTGCTGTTCGCACCGCTCATCGCTGTGAATGCCGCCGACGCGCCGAAGCCCGCTGTCAAAGTCACGCAGGAGCTGCTCAACAGCATCCACGTCACGCCGAAGCTTATCTTCGATCCGATGGACGCCTATGGGCAAAAGCATCTGCCCTTCGCGATGGCGGCGAGCATGGAATCAACCTCGAAAGGGAGACTCTGGACCTGCTGGGCGGCCGGTGAGGACGGGCCTAATGCTTTTCTCGTTGCCAGCTATAGCGACGACCAAGGGAGGTCCTGGCGCGATCCGGTGTTTGTTATCGACCCTCAGGCCCACATTTCGAAAACGGGTAGGCTTCCGGAGTTTTCATACACAGTGGAGACGGGCCTCGGTCCCAAATTACGAAAAGTCTCGATCGGCACGCAGCTCGGTTCCTTCTGGTGCGATCCGAAGGGGCGGCTCTGGCTCTTCTTCCATCAGTCCCTCGGCATGTTCGATGGCAGTTGCAGCAACTGGTTCGTCCGCTGCGACGATCCCGATACGGAGAAGCCCGTGTGGACGGAGCCGGTTTACATCGGCTTCGGCGCATCGATCAACAAACCCATCGTGCGCAAGAACGGCGAATGGATTCTACCCGTGTCGCTGTGGGAACGCTGGCACATCGACAAGCCCTTTGCCGATTGCTACCACGAACTCGATGCCGTGCGCGGCGCGAACGTCTTCGTCTCCGATGACGAAGGCGGCCACTGGCGCTATCGCGGCGGCCTCATCTTTAGGGACAGTTGCTTCAACGAGCACACCGTGGCTGAGTTGAACGACGGACGGCTCTGGATGCTCTCTCGCGGTATGAAGGAAACCTTCCAGAGTTTTTCTGCCGATGGAGGAAGGACGTGGAAGCCACAGTCCACCGCCTTTCCGCACGTGAACAGCAAGGCCGTCATCCACCGCCTGCAATCGGGCAACCTGCTCGTCATCCGTCATGGCCAGGACATCACGAAAGCCACGCCCAAGCGACAAGAACTGACCGCTTTCCTCACCACCGACGAAGGCAAGACCTGGTCCGGCAAGCTGCTGCTAGACGAACGCATCGACGTCTCCTACCCCGACATCGCGCAGGCACCGAACGGCGACATCTACGTCCATTACGATCGCGACCGCGCCGGCGCAGCAGAGATTCTCTTTGCCCGTTTCCGCGAGGAAGACGTGCAGGCGGGCAAGTTCGTCAGTAAAGACGCCGCGCTGAAGAACCTCGTCAAAAGCAAGACGCTGGGCATGAAACGGGGCGGCATGGAAGCGAAGACATCTCCCCAAGAACTCAGGTAAGCACGAAGGAATTGCAATGATGAAAACTACACTCACACTCCTCACCGTCCTATTGCTCACGCCGCTGGCCGCATTCGCCCAAGCCAAGCCCGAAGTCGCCAACGCCACCAAGGCCGCGAAACGTGCCTGGGAATCAGCGCCCGCTGAAAAGAAATCGCTTTGGCAGCAGCACCGCGAGGCTTTGACACACATCGACCTCTCCGAGGACTCTGAGCGGCAGATCGTCATTGCACGTGGGTCGCCAAAGCCGGACGAATATCACGCGCATCCGACGACGGCGATGCTGGCGGACAACAAGACGATGTTTTGCGTCTGGAACATCGGCCACGGCGGGCACGCGGGGCCGATGGCTCACAGCGATGACGCGGGGTTGACCTGGAAGCGCATCGACGACGTGCTGCCGCCGAATTACGTCAACTTCAAGAACTGTCCGAGCATCTATCGAATCACCGATCCGCATGGCAAAGAGCGCTTGTGGGTCTTCGCCGCACGCACTTTGACCGACATGGAGAACCCCAAGCCCATCGTGGGCCGTCACGAAGGCTTCATGCCGCGCATCGTCAGCGAGGACGATGGCATGACCTGGCGCGAGTTGCCGCCCATCGGCGGGCGCATTTCCAAAGACGATCCCTTTCGCAACATCATGACCTTCTCCAGCATCGTGCGGCTGAAGGACGGCTCCTCGCTCGGCCTCTTCCATCGCGGCAGTGGCGTCGGTGAGGAAGGCACGCTGCAAGTGCTGCAATCGATCAGTCGTGACGGCGGGTTTACTTGGTCCGAGCCAGTGATCGCCTGCGATGGCACCAAGCTCGACGGCAAGCATCCCTGCGAGCCGTATGTCTTCCGCTCGCCCGATGGCGACGAACTCTGCTGCCTCATGCGCGAGAATCGCCGCAGCGGCACCAGCCTCGTCATGTTCAGCCGCGATGAAGGCAAAACATGGTCTCAACCCATGGACACACCCTGGGGCCTTACCGGCGACCGCCACCACGGCATCACTTTGCCTGATGGCCGCCTCATGATTGTCTTCCGCAACGCCTCGCCCAACCCCAAGGACAAAGGTTTCATCGCCTGGGTCGGCACCTACGACGACATCAAGCAAGGCAAGCCCGGCCAATATCGCATCAGCCTGCTCAAAACCTTCAAAGACGGCTTTTACCCCGGCCTTCACCTGCTGCCAGACGGCACGATCGTCGCCACAACTTATGCGAATTACCAAAAAGAAGACATCGGTACCTCCATCGTCAGTATCCGCTTTAATATGAGCGAAGTGAATACAATGGCGGCTCAAACCAAGAAATGACACTTCGAAAAGAAGAAGACCATGAAACCAACTTTTGTGCTTACTCTCTCCGCCCTACTACTCACTCCGCTGGCTACCCTGAATGCCGCCGATTCGCGTTTGCCTGCGGACTTCAATAGCAAGCTCCGGACAACGTTGACGCGGCACTTGAACCAACTAATCAAAGACGACGGATCGCTCGCCGAGTTGAAGGGCAAGACCTCGGAGGGCAGTGGAGCCTTTACCTTCTACTTGATGTATGAGTTCACGCAAGAGCAGAAGTATCGCAACGCCGCGCTCAGGCTCGTGGATCAAGTTCTTCGGGATATGCGTGCGACGAAGTTCGGCGTGCTGCCAATCAAGGAAAAGGAGAAGAGCGGCGGTAAGACGATCATCGGCGGTGGCCCGCCCGCACTGGGCAACTAGCGGAATACATCGAAAAGATTAGCGGACAGAAACCCGCTATGTTCGATGGCGAGCCGAAGCCTTTGCCAACGCGTGCGATTTGGATTGGGGTGCAGCCGGTGGTGATGACCTTGTTTCCGAAGACGGACTTTGATTTCAAACACGCGGAGGAAACGCTTATCGTGGCGGATGAAAAACATCTCGTCATCGCTGGGCGAGACCGGTGGCTTCCGGGGCACATGGAGGCGAAAGGGCGACTGGCGATGAAGACGGGCATCCAACAGGAATACGGAACTGCAAACGCCGTGTATTCGTTCATTCAAGAGCAACTTGGTGTGCGCTGGCTTTGGCCGGGTGAGGAGGATGTGATTCAGGGCGAGCGCATCTCCATCGCACCGATGGAGCGGCGGTATCATCCGCAAATTCGGGCGAGATCGGGCATGCTGGTAAAGACTTCGCTGGGCGATAACAAAGAGAGCGAGGAGGAACTCTGGGCGCGGTTCCAGCGGGTGCAGCTAGATTCCATGGACATGACTGGTGGGCATGGGTTTGGCGATTGGTGGGAGAAATATGGCGCGGCGCATCCCGACTACTTCGCCGCTGCACCGGATGGCAGTCGCAAGGCGGTGAAGCCTAGTGTGAGCAACACGAAACTCTGCGCCTCGAATCCCAAAGTGTGGCAGCAATGGCTGGAGGACATTTCCATCAGAGTCCGCGCCGATCCGCTGCTGCGCGTCATCAATGTCTCGCCGAACGACGGCTACACCAGCGGGCACTGCACTTGTGCGAACTGCCTTGAGTGGGATCATCCCGAGGGCGAGAAGGTCGAGTGAAGTTTTGGCGGCGGAGTGAAGTATCAGGGAGTGTCGCAAACAGATCGAGATGTGAAATTTGCAAATACACTCGCGAGATTGCTGAAGGAGCGTTTTCCAGAGCGTGAATTGTTCGTGCAGCTCAATGCGTATGGTTTGGCCCGCAATCCACCCATCGGTATCAAGCCTGACGACAACGTGATCATCTCCAGTGTGGCCAATTTTCACCTGCGCTCGCCTGCCGAGCGTAAGCTTTCCATGTCACAGCACGCAGGCTGGGCGAAGGTATCGAAACACCTCATGTGGCGGCCGAATCTCGGCAGTCAGGCAGGGTTGAGCTGGGGCATGCCCGATGTTGCGATGATGCAGGCGGGCGAGGATTTTCGTTTCGCCGCCGACACGCATTGTCTCGGGCTTTACTTCGATTTGTTCTGGCTGCACTGGGCCAATCAGGGACCGCATTACTACGCGCTGGCGCATCTCGCGTGGAATCCGCAGGCTGATGTCGCCGCCGTGATGGATGACTATTACGAACGCGGCTTCGGGCCTGCTGCACCTGAAGTTAAAGCCTATTGGCAACTCCTAGAGCGGACACGGATGGAATTCGTAGCAGAAGAACCGAGCCGCCATCGCGCTTTTGATCTGCCGAAGAAATACACGCCCGAGTTGTTCGCGGAGGCGCAGGCTCATCTCGATGCCGCCGCGAAGAAACTTGCCACCGCTGAAGAAAAGTATCAGCGCCGCTTGCGCTTCATCCAGTACGGATTTGACTATGCCAAACTGGTCGTGGACACCCGCGCCTGGATGCAAAAGCTCGAAGCCAGCAAAGGCCAGGACACGGAGGCCAAAGCCAAAGTGGAAGCCAACTACACCCGCGCCGAGCAAATGAAGCAAGATGCCCCCGCTCACGCCATCAACTGGCAATCCGTCTTCCGCACACCCGGCAACGGCGGCGGCGATGGCAACAAACGCGTGATGGGTCTGCATCCTGAAGCACCGCTGAGCGGCAGGACGTTGAGGGAACTGAGAGAGCCCGGATTGGAGTAGCTTGAGCTTGAATCAACTATCGAATGGCATCGCCAGCAATCGTCGGCGACCGTCTGCTCATTCGTACTGCTGCAAGAATCTACTGTATAAAGGCAGAGGACTAAAACGATGCTTACGGACCTTACCGCGGTGCATCCACATGATCGTAACGGCAATACCTCGTACGCACACTTCAGGCTTCACCAGACTTCCCGCCGTACACCTGCCAGTTTCATTCTAACCCTTGCGATGCAACTGGGCAGGTAATATTCTCTATGCAGTAGAATTGACCAAGCCGGGTCGATTCCGAGTTCAAACCGAGCTTGGCCAATGGACTGATCCTGGACGCAACAATCGCGTTATTCCTTTTAAAATCTATGCGCCGGTGGACAGTAAGGGTCGCTTGCCGGTCGTGTTGTTTTCACACGGAGGCGGTGGAAGTCGTGAAGGCAATCCATTGCTTGCTCGTTCTCGACGGAGCCACTCACTTGACCTTTTCAGGAAATCTTGACCGTCCCAGGATTGCTGCGTTGCTACCAGGAATGGAAGCCGACCCCAGGCTGGCGGAGAACCACGAAAGGGTGGAAGCAGTTACGTTAGCATTCGGGCGCTGGACTCTCCTTGACGACCCAGTCGCAGAAGATCAATTGACAACCGTTCTGCCAAAAGTCGTCCAATCCAATGGATCACTGGAGTACAAGCCAACTACGCAGCAACGCCCAAAGTAGCCTCCAGCCTGAGAGGCTTCACGAAAACCGTTGCTTCGGGTGTACTCGTCTCATCCTGCGAACTTTAGGCTACCCGCCAGTTCGCGGATGGAGAGGTTTTCTATTGAGGCGACATGGTTGCTGAAATCCCCAATGTTTTGGGTGTTTTTGATTTTCCGGGACCAGCTTGCCGCGCTCTCACCGTTCTAACCGCTAGCGGATTTTCCGGATGTTGCTTCCGTCTGAACGGTATTTTCGACCGCGAACTATCGCGCTCTCTAGTTGATAGGGGGCTGCTTGTTACAACGCCGATTGCTTCCGACCCACCGAACTGGACCCCAAACTACCCGACCGCCGGGTTAACAGCTTATGGAGTGCAATAACGGTCGTCGTTGGACTTGTTCGCCTTCGAGCTATTAAGCTGCTCGCCCATTTTCGTACTTTCGCCGCCGAGTTACGCCGCATTTTGATCCGGACGAATGAGCCGAGACCGCGGTTATCGTCTATAATTCGACATACGGATCGGATCTGGGATTTCATAGGAAGACGCCAAATGTCAACAGTCCCCAAGCATTACATTACGCCTGAAGAATATTTGCACCGCGAGAGAAAGGCCGAGTTTCGGTCCGAGTACTTTCGTGGCGAAATGTTTGCCATGGCGGGGGCGTCAGCCAATCACAACCTGATTGTCGGAAATTGCATTCAGACCCTTGGTCAGCAGCTCAAGAAAAAGCCTTGCCGAGTCTACCCAAGCGACTTGAAGCTTCGCATTGAATCGACGGGCTTGTACACTTACCCAGACCTTTCGGTCGTCTGCGGTGAACCTCAGCTTGAATCCGATAGTGGCGAAGTTCTGCTGAACCCAGTAGTGCTCGTCGACGTCCTCTCCGATTCTACCGAGGCATACGATCGAGGAAAGAAGTTCGAACATTACCGAACCATTCCTAGCTTACAACATTACGTCTTGATCGCCCAAGACCGACACTCGATCGATTGCTTCACGCGATCCACCGACGGCAGTTGGAAATTGACGAGTTGCCAAGGGCTCGACGGGAAGATCATGCTGGACGCGATAGACAGCGAACTGGTCGGAGCCGAAGTCTACGACAAGGTCGTCTTTCCAAGTTAGTAAAGCTAAAGCTTTACCAGTACGGGTTATCACGTTTGCAGCCCGAGTTCGGCGTGTTCAAGTGCTACACAACGGATCGAGGAGGCGCAGTCGTCTTCATCTGTTTCCACATATGCCGTTGCTTATTCCAGTCGAGCGTCTTTGCGATTGGGCGGATGTCGGCTTCTTTGATTATGTCGCGGCCTTGGGTAGTTCTGGGTAGAAAGAGGATCTCTTCCTGAATGTCGGGGGCGAGGTTGTCGAGCCACATGATTTGCGTCATGCGTGTTGTAGAGATCTTGCCGAAGTGGGCGAGTTCTGATTGGTTAATGATGGCTCCCGTTTGAACCAATCGAAAACAATGATGGGCAAGGGCAAGAGGTCGGCTGATTCGGGGCACGCGGCCAGCAGGGATAACGGGCTTCGCTCCGCTTTCAATCTGCTTGGTTCCACTGCGTTTGGTAGCGACGTGAAATTGGCGGTTGATGGTTAGACGTTCGGTCATTGTGCGTGCTCCAATTGGTTCTCGGTTAAGCTTCTCAAGCCTGTTGGATGAAACGTGATTGCTACGTTGCCACCTGGACCGTCGAAGCTGACTTTCTCGATCAGAAGACGGGCTAGTCGTACTTGTTCCTTCGGGGGAAGCGTCTGCCATAGGTTGTCGAAGCCAGCCAAGACGTTTGTGATTTGCTGGTCATCGATCTTTTGGGTTTCGAGCACCGCAAGCTCTGATGCGATCTGTTGAGAGCGACGGTCGGCGGTTTCGAGTCGCGACTGCATTTCGCTTAGCCCTGACAAGTTGCTGGCGATGTTCGGATTGGCAACGATCGCTTGAAGCTTGGCATGATCGTCTCGCATTTGACGCGCTAGCGACTTCTGTTCGTCTCTTAATCGTTTGCACTCGACATGATTGCGTTGCTGAACATCGATGGTAGTTTGCTTGAGTAACGCGGGATCCTTGCCGATCGTACGTATTTGCTCGACTACAAACCGCTCGATCTCGCCAGCGGGCACCGATGGTGCGGGACACTCCGACCAACCTCGTTGCATGGCCGTTCCGCATACGTAGTAACCGAACGAATCGGCTCGCAGGATCGATCGAGCGGAGTAGTCTATGCTTGTCATCCCCGTCAGGGATTCGTTGGCTTGCACGGTAAAATCCCGACAATCGAAGCCATACAATGCACAATCGGAGCAGCGCACGCAACCTTGCCGTGCGTCGCTCGAGCGTGACGACTCGTTTTTCTAAATCATCGACGTAGGAATTGGGAGCAACGAGCGTCACGACCGGTTTAGACCGAGCCTTTTTCTAACCGTGGATTGTTGAGCGTGGGACGCCTAACTGAGCAGCGATCAATTCCATTTGCCGGTGAACCAAGACCTTTTGACGTCGACGGCAAAGACACAAAGATATTCATGATGATGCCCTCAAAGTGGTCAGAATTACCCTTATGATCGCGATTGAGCCAGCGTACAATGGGTTAATCATTTAGTTCTTTTGGGTAGCCCCTCCAGTTCAACGGCGGGCTTTGAGGCATCTGTGTCAATCAAGTTTTCCGATCTCCCAATCATTCCGGAGATCCAGTCGGCTCTAAAATCTCTCGATTATCTGACCCCAACCCCGATCCAAGCTGAGTCGATACCTCCTCTTTTGGAGGGCAGAGACCTTTTGGGTTGCGCTCAGACGGGTACCGGTAAGACTGCCGCCTTCGCGATCCCCCTCCTCCAAAAAATTCAGCAGCTTGGCAAGTACGCGACTCCGTACCAACCTGTCGGCCTCATCGTTGCACCGACACGCGAGTTGGTTGTCCAGATTGCCGAAAACATGAGTGCGATAGGGAAGCATATCAAGTTTCGTCAAACAACAATTTTTGGTGGAGTTGGACAGCGTCCTCAGGTGACGGCCTTGGCAAAAGGGGTCCATGTTGTGGTCGCAACTCCAGGCCGATTGCTCGATTTGATCGATCAGGAATACTGCTCCCTGGCCAAGCTCCAGTACTTTGTCCTGGACGAAGCAGACCGAATGCTCGACATGGGCTTCATGCCAGACGTCCAAAAGATCGTGCGTCTGCTGCCTAGAAACCGACAGTCGGTATTCCTGTCGGCGACCATGCCTGCACCGATCGAGAAACTGGCCGCCGCACTCCTGCACAACCATGTTACCGTGATGGTAACACCACCATCGAGGACTGCCGATCGCGTTAAGCAAACCGTGATGTTTGTCGATCGAGGTGACAAACGGAAGCTTCTCGATCAATTGCTATCCGAATCGTCGCGAACCCGCGTTCTTGTCTTCATGCGCACCAAACACGGGGCAGATCGACTTTACAAATCCCTGGTTGATGCGGGAGTCTCTGCAGAAGGAATCCACGGCGGCCGATCTCAAAATGCTCGCCAGCGTGTTCTCAATTCGTTCCGAGATGGCGAAATCCGCGTTCTCATCGCAACCGATGTGGCATCGCGTGGAATCGATATCGATGAAATCAGCCATGTGATTAATTATGATGTTCCGGTCGAAGCCGAAGCGTACGTGCATCGCATCGGCAGAACGGCTCGCGCCGGCGCCAGCGGCGAAAGCATCACGCTTTGCGATGGTGATGAACTCAAGTACCTGCGAGAGATCGAAAAGACGATCGGAATGGCCATCCCCATCGATCGGGACCATCCATTCCATTCCGTCGACGCCGCCGACGATGAACTCAATCAATATAGCAATCTCTCGAAGTCAAAACGGCCCCAGTCACAACGGCCTCGAAGTGCTAAGCGTGGAAGGGGATCAGGATCAACTGGCTCCAACGCTGGGACCCCATCGCGTAAAAAGTCGTCCGAGCCAACCAAGGATCGGACGGACGATGGAGCGGTCACCCAGCGAAGGCGTTCCATCAGCGGCAAAGTTCGAAAGATCAAACCTCGCCCACCATCGCATGGCAACAAGTCGTTCGGAAAACGATCGCGGCCTAAATCGAAAAAACGCTAGCGCAGGTTTGCGAACGACGAAAACGCCAGATGCTACAATGCCTATAGGGATTTCCATGCTGCGACGGCGGTGATTCCAACTCGCGTTTTGGTGAATACTTGTATTAACCCGTCGACGTAACGCATGTCATAGGCCACCTGATGATGATTGAACAGAGGTTGAAGAGATCAGGGTAACAGCCCCCACAGACATCCCAAGAAGTACTTGTAGAGGACACATGCTTTTCTGCGAAGTACATGCACGCCAATATAAACGGGCAGTCATCCATGAATCTGTTTTCCCTATCGATGTTCCAATCGAAACGAGACATGAGAAAACAAAATGCCCCTGGGTCACCAGATGGCTTGAAATTGCCGCGAGTGCTTGGGCTGTGGATGGCGATCGCGGTTGTCGTAGGAAACACGATCGGTGCGGGAATATTCGTCAAACCTGGAAGGATTGCAGCCGACGCAGGATCATTCCCCCTGATTTTTTCGGTTTGGTTTGTCGGGATGACGCTATGTATCCTAGGCGGACTGTGCCTTGCTGAACTCTCAGCGATGCATCCGCGTTCCGGAGGCATCTATGTTTATCTCCGCGAAGCTTATGGCCCACTGCCAGCCTTCCTTTTTGGTTGGACTGAGTTCCTCTTCGCAAGGCCAGCATCCACAGGCGCATTAGCGGTAATCTGTATCTCCTCGTTGTTTCGTATCTTTGGCTGGAAGTCAGCCCCCTGGGAAATGATCCCGTTGGTACTTGTGCTGATCGGAGTAATCTCTTGGTTTAATGTCATCGGTGTCCTTTGGGGCGCACGACTCCAGGCGCTGACAACGATTATCAAATGCGCGTTGGTTTTGACGATTGCTCTCTTGCCCTGGATCCTAACAGCAATTGGCAAACCCTCGATCCATTCCAATCTATTGACCGAATCGATTAACCCGGAGCAACCAACGTTTTCGACTCAAGTCGCCGCAGTCCTACTGGCCGTCATGTGGGCCTTCAATGGATGGGAGGGCGTAGTTCCCATCTCGGAGGAGGTCAAGGACCCGGGGCGAAACCTCCCGTTTGCTTTATTGGGGGGGATCGGCGTGCTGGGACTTTTGTATCTAAGTGCCACGCTCGCGTACCACCTCGTTATTCCCTTGCCAGAAATGGTGACACCTGAAAACCGTGAACATGTCGCCGAATTACTCTTGAACCGATTACTAGGAAGTTGGGCTGGTTCGCTGATGTCGGTAGGACTGGTGTTGAGCACGCTCGGGACGATCAATAGCAATCTCCTGACCAGCCCACGCGTTACCTTTGCGATGGGAAGAGATGGTTTATTGCCGAGCGCTTTCGGATCGCTCCACCCACGGTACAAGACACCGATGGTAGCCATCCTCTTTCAGGCTGCGGCAGCGTGCGTCATGGTAATTCTCTCGGCAGCGTTGATTCAGTTCACGGATTACTTCCAAAAGCGAACCATTTTCGATCTGCTCACAGACTGCATCGTTTTCGCCTCGAGCCTCTTCTATACAGCCGCAATCGCGGCCTTGATCATCTTGCGTGGAAAACAGCCGGACCAACCAAGGCCTTTTCGAACACCATGGTACCCATGGACACCCCTTGCATATCTACTGGTGTATGTTTGGTTTATCGCCAGCATTCTACGAGAGCAACCGTTAGAAGGCATCGCAGGTCTTCTTTTGATCGCGGCTGGTATCCCATATTTTTATAAAAGGAATCGAAACCAATGATCGGGGAACCTCTTCCCTCTACGAGTGCTAACTATGCATGTTCGCATCGAACCATGAAGGCTGTTCTTTTTTTGTTAGCAGTATCCTTATGGACAGATCTCACCAGCACCGTTATCGCAGAGGAGCTTTCAGAACGATTGAACCGTTTGATTTCTAAGCATCAAGGTTTGGTTGCCGTCGCTATTAAGCACTTAAAAACGGGCGAGACGTTTCTGTATCGAGAAACCGAAGTCATGCCGACTGCGAGTTTGATCAAGTTTCCGATTCTTGTCGAATACTACAAACAACTCGAAACCGGGGCGATAAAAAGCGACCTTGTGGTTCCATTGAGGGAGGAGGACAAGGTGCCTGGTTCTGGGATACTAACCGAGCACTTTGCGAATGGAACCTTGCTCCCGCTCGAAACCGTAGCCCATCTCATGATCACCTATTCGGACAACACAGCCACAAACCTAGTGCTGGACCATGTTGGCATCTCCAACGTATCCAAAACCATGTCTGAACTCGGTGTCCCTGAAACCCAGATACACTCGAAAGTTTTCCGAAGGGACACCTCGGTAGCCATCGAACGAAGCCAAAAGTATGGGTTGGGTAGCACCACGGCAGCAGACATGCTATCGCTGCTTGAAAAGCTGCACCTGAAACAACTCGTCTCAGAAAATGCATCCGCGATGATGATGAAGCATCTTCTCAGTTGCGACGATAAAACCAAACTTTTACGATTTCTGCCAATCGACGTCAAAGGCTACCACAAGACCGGTGCCGTCAACGACTGCAGGACGGACGCAGGATTATTCCAAACACCTAGCGGTTGGATTGCCATGGTGGTTTTGACCAGCAGCAATGGGGATAAGAGTTGGGGGGACAATAATGCTGCAGAGATCCTGTGCGGTCGCATCGCGGAAACGGTCTACGAGCATTTTCATCCGCTCCCAACCGATTCCATCCAACCTCGGCCTCTTAAAATCGGTGCAAATGGGATTCTCGTAGAAGCGTTGCAAGCTGCTCTCAACGAGCAATTGAACCCGTCACCTGGTTTAACGGTCGATGGGGACTTTGGTGGTATGACCGAGAAAGCGGTTCTACGGTTTCAACACGAGAAGGGGCTTGAGGAAAACGGCATTGTCGACCAATCGATGTGGCAGTCTCTCGGGGAGATTAGGCTCATCGATGACTCTGAAAAACGGCTAGGAGAACTTCCCGAAATCGAACCTGCGGATTCCCAGGGCGGAATGCCAAATCTATCGTGCAAGGCATGGTTGGTCGCGGATGCGTTAACGGGAAAGGCCCTCGCAGGACACCGACAAAATGATCCTCTGGATTTTGCCAGCACCACCAAGATGATGACAGCACTCTTGGTCGCGAGAGAATTGGAACAAGACCCAAGCCTACTCGATGCGTCGATTTCATTTTCCAAACGGGCCGACACAACCCCGGGTTCCTCCACAACCATTCGAGCTGGTGAATCTATCTCCCTTCGAGATGCATTGTACGGCTTGATGCTACCCTCTGGAAATGACATGAGTGTTGCATTGGCCGAGTGGTACGGAACACGGAAACTCAGCGAGAACAGGACTATGGATCCGCTGACGTATTTTGTGGATTGCATGAACGAAGAAGCGAAGCGAATCGGCATGCACGCTACCTCATTTCGCAATCCGCATGGGATTACTCATCCAGAACATAAAAGTACCTGTGAGGATTTAGTCGTTCTATCCCGCGAGTTGATGCTGATACCGCTTTTAAGAGATATCGTTGCAACGCGACGCCACAGTTCCCTTGTCAAAGGTCCAGAGGGATACCAACGCCGAGTGGTTTGGAACAACACCAATCGCTTGCTCGATAGGCACGGATACATCGGGATCAAGACGGGGACCACAGACGCGGCCGGTGAATGCCTCGTTTCGATGAGCGATCATCACGGCAAAACAACCATCGTGGTGGTATTAGGAGCCTCCGGTTCGGATGCTCGCTATGCGGACTCGAGAAACCTCCATCGCTGGGCTTGGACAGTAGACCGCGAACCCACAGACTCGCCAAAATAAACCCCAGGGCCGCTGCTACAAACCGACCACCACTCCATCCACTTTAGTGAAGGTTCGATTTAGAACTAAGGCATGGCCTTATTATTGCGGCCACAAGTCACCAACCTCAATTTGTACGCTCGTTCGCTCGTAGCAAAAATGAATCCTCAAGTGTGACTCACTTAAAAGGTGAAGACCAAATCCATCGCTGCCGTCAGTTGTTGGCGTTTGCGGTCAGGGTTATTCAGTATTCCAAATGCAGGCACACCAGCAACGTCTCCGCGTAGCTCAGGACGCAGCATCATGTTTTTGCGAGGAATCCACAGCGTACCAACGGTTCCTGCGAAATAATTCGTATCAAAATCGGTCCTCGTACCGTTGTCGTAAAACCACTCGTATCGACATTGCCAGTGGAACTGTTCGGTAATAGTCCACTGATTGGCACCCAAGGCACCATACCAAACACCATGGTTGTCCCCCAACACCTCGTCGGAGCGACCTGCGTTCAATTGCAACACTTGAGATACACGATCCGATAGTGGGACCTGATGCCGATACTCGAGGACGATTTGGTTCTTACCCTCGAGCAGCGCACTATTCCCTTGACCAATCGCTTGATCGCCGAACACGATCGTACAAGCTTGATAGTTGCTCCCGGAGTCGTCGCGTTTGCGGAGTGCCTGCACGACACCGCACGGAGCATCTCCACGCAACTCGAAAAAGGTATTCGAGCCCAAATAGATACCTGCGGTCAGATCCCACGAGTCACTGGCATGCCAGGTACCCCATGTACCCGTGTCGCACCCATCCTCGGCATAGAACCACTGGTAGGACATGGAGTACAGTTGCCGCATGGGGGCTTGGTACGACTCATACCCCAAATAGGAGGGTGCGCGCCCGACCTTCAAATCAAATCCTCCCTCCCCAAGAATCTCCAAGTGGGCGGAAACGTACAGTTGACGAAGGACAAAACCAAAGTAGATATCGTTATTGATCGGATCGCCCGGACCGGCAAGGAGCCATGCATCCGAACCAGCGAAAAGCTGGGCGTGAAACCCAAGTGAGTCCTCCTCAGGGTCGGGAGCTTGCTGTAAGTCCAAAACCAACTGGTTCAGTAGGAATTCGTTCCCTAGATGATTAGGCCGTGGCTCTACCAGCAACCGGCCGGTACCGACGGTAGACGCCGTGTATCCCAAGTCGACCCAGCCACCGAGCCACGCCGGAGGGGCTTTGGCGGTTGAACCGAGGTATGCATTCGTCTCGGAAATGGGTGCCTTGTTCAAGTCATGAGGCTCTAGGGCTTCATCGGCACGGCTCAGTGGCGATGCAACTACTGCAAATGCCCAAACGGCGGACCACCGAATTGTTCTTGCCTGCGTTCTGCTCATGCCTGCGGTTCCACACCGACGCTTTCTAGAATCCCGTACGCCAATGCATGCAAATCCCAACAGTGCCCCAAAGTCAGCGTTCCTCGCCACCTACCTCAATCCATCTTCTTCCATCGTTTCCGATTTTCCGAACGCCATGTCATGGGAAAGCGTTCATCGGATCCTCATCCTGATTGTGAATTCCAGTCGACCTATCGGTTCGAAGGGCTGAACGATACAAGAAGCCTAACGTAAACGTCGAGGCGAATTCCTGAAATCAAGCCAATACAGGCGAGGTGATACGTGTCCAGTGAAACCAGCAAAAAGCCATGGCTCGTCCGATCGGATTTCGCCAGCGACGCCTTATGGACAGACCTGATCGAGCAAGTACTCGCACCACAGATCGAACTTGGACAAGAATTCTTTGCCGACGTAGAATGTATCAGTGACGGGAGATTCGAAGGTCTTGATCCAGTGTCTGTAGTTCACCACCTTCCGGAGTCCTACAACTACCTTTTTTGTATGGTGGCTGATCGGCACACCTTCGAAACCGCTGAGCTACCGATCCTCATTATTGGATTTGCTCCCAGTGGCGAAATCTCCGAAGAGTTAAGATGGCATCCGCAGCAAGTACAGGCAAAGGACCTTACATCGTTCCGCGCAGTACCGAGAACAATCCAAAGTATCGAGAACAACTTATCGCTGGCGAATTTGGATTTCGAAGATTTCGTTCGCTCTGTCGCAAGTGATGGTATCTTCCGGGGGTTCCAACAGTAGAGCCCCAGTTGGAGTTGTGATTGATCAACGTTGTTTCGCAATTGATTCGTAATTGACATCGAGAGATCTGAGGGGTGTGTAACCATGGATAAATTCATGCGGGAGGCGATCGCAGAGGCCCGAAGCGGACTTGATGAAGGAGGGATTCCGATCGGATCTGTTTTGGTCCTCCGCGGCGAGATTGTTGCGCGAGGTCATAATATGCGTGTGCAGCGAGGTAGCGCGATCCTGCACGCGGAAATGGCCTGCATCGAAAATGCTGGTCGATTGACCGCAAAAGAGTACGCCGCTGCAACGCTGTACTCGACACTATCGCCTTGCGACATGTGTAGTGGCATGTCGCTCTTGTACAAGATCCCTCGAATCGTGGTAGGCGAAAACGTCAATTTTCGTGGCCCCGAAGAGTACAACCGCTCACGCGGTGTTGACTTGACCGTGCTCAACGACCCCGAGTGCATCGAACTGATGCGCAAATTCATCACCGATTTCCCTCAACTCTGGAACGAAGATATCGGCGTATAGATTTGCAGATTTCGTTGACGAATCATGCTAATTCGCGATGGCAATTGCTAGCAATTCGCCAAAGTTGTGTCCCTAGTTGAAATTTTTCCTAATGACTTGTCATCCGGGAATTTGTTATCATTTTTGAGCAATGATGCAGTCAGAACGGATACTGGCAAAATCGCCGGGACGGACGGCTCGACGAACAACATGGAGGTGACAAGTGTCTTCGGAAACCATTGAAAGCATTCCTTTAGTTTCAATCGTGATACCCGTTTACAACGGCGGGCAGTACATGCGAGAGGCGATTGACAGCGCATTGGGGCAAACCTACCCCAATTGTGAAGTCATCGTAGTGAATGATGGATCTAAGGATGATGGTAAAACCGAAGCTATCGCCATGTCCTATGGTGACCGAATTCGTTATTTCTCCAAGCCAAACGGTGGCTGCGGCTCGGCTCTCAACGTAGGTATCGCGAACATGCGAGGCGATTTCTTTTCGTGGCTAAGCCATGATGACGCCTATGTACCACATAAAATCGCTCACCAAATCGCATTGCATCAAAGTGCTGGAAATCCGGATGCAATCGTTTTTTGTGGTTACGAATTGATGGACGCGACGTCGAAACGCACGGGGGATATGCGTCCTCACGCCGTTCTGAAAAAAAGTCAATTAGAAACGCCCATGTTGCCTCTTCTAAGAGGTCTGATCCATGGATGTGCTCTTTTGATTCCTCGCAAGTATTTCGACAAGATGGGAAGTTTTAACGAGGCGCTCCCAACAACGCAGGACTATGATCTCTGGTTCAAATTCTTCCGAGAGGCGCCGTTAATCTATGACGAGCAACTCCTGGTAAGATCGCGAGTACACCCCGCGCAGGACACACATCGCAAATGGCATCAGCATATTGCCGAGTGCAATGAGCTATGGACAGGTTTTTTACATAAGCTCACCGATGAAGAAATGACGAGGATGGAGGGATCTCCATACCGTTTTTTAACTCGAACGGCGAAATTTCTTGCTGAGACACCTTACTCGGAAGCAAAGAAGAAAGCGGATGAACTGGCCGCAGAGCGGCTTGCCAGAACAAAAATCAGCATCATCATGCCATTTCGGGATCGATTCCCATGGGCTATCGAAGCCATGCAAAGTGTGAAATCCCAAACACACACAAACTGGGAATTGGTCATGGTTGACGATGGCTCGTCCACGCCATGCATAGACCTAGGTGAGGCAGCAGAAGCGGACTCGCGTATCCGATATGTACTTCAGACTCCGAAAGGCCCTGCGGCAGCCAGAAACAATGGCATCCGACATGCAACTGGACAGTACATCGCGTTTCTTGATTCCGACGACCTATACGAGCCGCAAAAATTGGAAAAACAACTCCAATTCATGGAGGAAAATCTCTGTTCCTTGTCCCACACATCCTATCAACGGATGACAACTGCTGGTGAGCTTTTGGAAGTCATCCACTCAGCAAAACTCAATGGCAACATTTTCCCCGCAGTCATCGGGACGTGCACTATCGCAATGCCAACGGTAATGGGTAAGAAAGAAGTATTTCAAACTCTTTCGTTCCCCGAGAACAATGAAATCGGCGAGGATGTCTGCTTGTGGATCGAACTATCTGCAATTCATCGCTGGGGAGGATTGGATTCATCTTTAACTCGAGTGAGAATCAGCGACCAATCGTCAGCATTCAATCCACAAAAGCAAGTTATCGGTCTCTTGAACATCGCACTTTATTGCATGCGACACCAGCACCTGGCCGTCCACAGCACGTGGATTAATCGCCTAGTTGCGGCAGCAAGTCGAACTCTCGAGATTCCTCCAGAGACTGTTGCGACAGAGAATCTTCCAACCGTCGAACCGGCTAAAACTCCTGAGTTCATTACTGATACCATAGAGGCGGAAATTCGTGTCGATAAACATCATCCGCTAGATGTGATCTACAAGATTCCCGAAAAGGTCTCCAAAGAATTAGGAAGAGCTGTGCGCAAGATTCGAAAGGCAGTCAGCGGATAATACGCTCGACGTCTCAATCGCTGCATCGCCATTCAACGGCAACACTCTACTGACCGAGGATCGCTTCTATGTTGACCGAATTAACCTACAACAATGTCAATTACGTTTTTAAGACTGATCCTGAGGACCCTTCGGGATATGGCTGCATCCGGGAAATCATTTTAAATGACGAGTACGAACTGTTCCGGTTTAGCAAGTATTCGAAATCAATTTTCGATATAGGCGCCAACTGCGGCGTCGCAACCACGATTCTCGCTAAGCAAAACCCCAACTCGCAAATTTACTCGTTCGAACCGTTCCCACCGACCTACCAACTGCTTCTCGAAAACATCAAACTCAATAACATCCCAAACGTTAAAGCATTTAATTGTGCCGTTGGAAAAGCCGGACGCAACTCAGTAACATTGCATCTGCACCCCGAGTTCTCCGGCGGAAATACGATTTGCTCTTCTCAAGAACCCTTTGAAGAGTTCCATCATTCACCAGCTAAATCAATCACGGTGCCTTGTGTTTCTCTCGATGAAATCATCCATGATCATGCCGTCGATAGAATCGACCTTCTAAAGATCGATTGCGAAGGTAGTGAGTTTGAGATCCTACTCCACTCCGAACAACTCCGAAAAGGAATCGTGCGAAACATAGTAGGTGAGTTCCACGACTTGGTTTACAACAGTGAAGTAAGCGAAAAGAGTGATGACTTGCTCGCCTTCTGCGATGAACACATACAAGGCATTAAAAAGATTTCGGTGCTGAAGCTTTAGGTACTTATGCCCCAGACCCTTCTACGCACATACGGGACATAACTACATACCAGTTGAAGTACTTTTTGAGACACAGCGACTGACCTGTACGCATCCACCGATACAGGCTTTCGGGTACTCGCGGATGCAATCATCAACTTCACTGCGCTCAATACTCCCTCCCTTTCCAAACCACACATGATCAAGACGCCCTCATCCATTCCCTCAGGGCGTTCGTGACAATCGCGAATTGTCACGGCCGGGAATCCCAAGATCGCAGACTCCTCGGTGATCGTGCCGCTGTCGGAAATAACGCATTTTGCACATTGCTGAAGTCGAATGTAATCGAAAAACCCAAATGGTTTTTCGAAACGAATCAGTGGATCCAATGCCTCAGTAGAAACGGTGTTCAGCCTCGCCCTGGTTCGCGGGTGCGTAGAAACAATCACCGGCACCCGGTACTCTTTGGCCAACCCCTGCAGCGCATCCAACAGCAACGACAACCGCGACTCCGTATCGACGTTCTCCTCGCGATGAGCGCTCACGACAAAGAATTCACCGGACGACAATCCCAATCGATCGAGAACATTGGACGCCTCGATTTTCGGGCGAAAGGTTTCGAAGACTTCCGGCAAATGGGAACCGATTTGGAAGATACGGTCTGGGGGTAACCCCTCGGCCAAAAGATAACGCCGAGCATGCTCGGTTATCACCATGTTGATGTCGCTTAGATGATCCACAATCTTGCGATTGATTTCCTCCGGAACACGCTGATCGAAGCATCGATTCCCAGCTTCCATGTGGAAAATGGGGATCTTTCGCCTCTTCGCAGAAATCACCGAGATGCAAGAGTTCGTGTCCCCGTAGAGCAAAACAGCATCCGGGGATTCTTTGCCCAAGACCTCGTCCGATCGCTCGATAACTCGGGCGATCGTGGCCGCTGCGTTGGGGCCAGCTGCCTCCAGAAAGTAATCGGGTTTCCGAATCCCCAAGTCCTCGAAGAAGACCTGATTCAACTCGTAGTCGTAGTTTTGACCCGTATGCACCAACACATGTTGAGTGTTTCGATCGAACGCGTCGATGACTCGACACATTTTGATGATCTCTGGTCGTGTCCCAACAATCGTCATCACCTTAAGCATTTAATTGCTCCTGAACATAGTCGAGGTTCATAAGCAACTCTACCGTCTGATCCTCATTGAGCCTATGCGTGTTGTGCGACGTATAATCCTCCATCGTGGAGACCGAGGTTTCACCCTCAACAAAATACTTCGCGTAATTCAAATCTCGATTGTCGGCGGGTACTCGGTAGTACTGGTCATCTTCGCTCGCCTTGGCCATCTCTTCTCGAGAAACCAGCGATTCAAAGAGCTTCTCTCCATGCCGAGTTCCAATAATCCGGATATCTCCTTTGCCACCAAAGATTCGAATCAGAGCCTTCGCCAGAACGTCGAGGGTTGCAGCGGGTGCCTTCTGAACAAAGATATCTCCTTGTTGGGCATGCTCGTAAGCATGCAACACCAATCGCACCGAGTCTTTGAGCGACATCAAAAACCGTGTCATCGATGGATCCGTGATCGTGATGGGTTTGCCCGCTTTGATCTGGCTGATAAATAATGGAATCACGGAACCTCGCGATGCCATCACATTCCCATAACGCGTTGCGCAGAGAACGGTCTCGCCATCTAAACGCATCCTCGATTTGGCGATCATCACCTTTTCCATCATCGCCTTGGAGATACCCATCGCGTTGATCGGATAGACCGCTTTATCGGTACTCAACAAAACCATCCGCCGCACTCCCCGAGCAATCGCGGCGTTCATGACATTCTCGGCGCCGAGCACATTCGTTCGAATGGCCTCCATCGGATAAAACTCACAGGATGGAACCTGTTTGAGTGCTGCTGCATGAAATACGTAATCGACGCCATGCATCGCTTCGTAAACGCTGTCGTACTGCCGAACATCCCCGATGTAGAACTTGACCTTGGAATCATTGATCGCGATCCGCATGTCTTCTTGCTTCTTTTCATCCCGACTAAAGACGCGAATTTCGCGCAGTGGTTTGTGCAAGAAGTGCCTCAATACCTCATTTCCGAAGGAACCTGTACCCCCGGTAACCAATAGCGTTTTTCCTTCAAACATCCGATTCCATCTCCTCTAATTTCCAACAGGGTAGCCTATTTGAATGCATGCATGCGACGGATTAGTTCCCGCCAGTCCGGGGATTCATAACCAGTTGCCTCCCGAAACTTGGAGGCATCCAAAGATCGATCGATGATAAATTTTTCGTCAGGAACGATCTCTATTGATTTGCCGTAAGCTTCGGCAACCAATTCGAGCAATGCAAACTTATCGATCGGTGGCGCGGCCACATGATACAAACCGCTCAATTCAGGCATTGGCAAAACGTACTCACAAACCACGCGAGACAGTTCTACCGTGGGCAACCCGGAAAAGATGGCTCGCCGGAAGCCTTTCACCGGTCCCGGTTGTGACAAAAACCATCCAACGAGACTACGGTTTCCTTCCAGTTCGTGCCCGATAATCGAAGTACGCAAGGTGATCGCCGAACCACTCGTCACTTCACCGAGCGCCTTGGTCCGACCGTAAAGATCCTTTGCATCCGGAGCGTCCTCCTCCTTATACATACCCCGTGTCCCCAGGAACACACAATCCGTACTGATGTGTACCAATCGTGCTCCGAGGGTCTCCGACAACGCCGCCAATCGATGCGGCAAGATCGAGTTGATGGGGATCGCCTGCAAAGGATCGTCCGCTTCTGCTAACTGCTTCACCAGTCCAACGCAATTGATAACCACATCAGGGCGAACTTGATTAAAGACACGAATTGTCGAGTCATGGTTTTCCGCATCCCAGCCAGCAATGAGTCGGCTAGCTAACTCGGGGGAAAAATACTTCGATGCCGCCGAACGCCGTACCGCTCCATAAACGGACAGAGCAGGCTGGCCTGAGAGATACCGAAACATCGCATTTCCGAGCATTCCCGTAATGCCCAAGACCAATATTTTCATCGCCAGTCATTCCTTTAACTTGGAAACGATAGTTTCTCCATCGCTCCCGCAGGAGCGACCGCAACAGCAGGCTCAAGAATCTCCGAGTACAAATCGATGTATCTTGAGATTTGATGGCTGCTTTCAAACTCTTTTCGAACCACACCCAAAGCGGCGTCCCCCATTCCCAATCGACGATCGGGATGATCGATCAGCCATCCAATATGTTCCGACATTCGCCCAACATCTCTCAAGGGAGCCAGGAATCCAGTTTCTCCATCGCGAACCAACTCCGGTATACCGCCCACCGCGAAGGCCACCGCCGGGGTACCGCAAGCAAACGCTTCCACGGTGGTTTGAGAAATCGTCTCAGCATGGGACGGGATAACAAAGATATCTGCGGCGGAATAAGCCATCCGCATTTTCGATGGCGAACTTAAATAACCAAGACTATAGATCCTCGCATTTTCCACTTGCGAAACAATCTCTCCACGACCAAACGCCAGTCCAAATACGGGACGGGATTTTGAAACCTCTCGCAGGACCGCTAAATACTCATTGATTCCCTTCTCGTTCACTTCGACTGATTCCGCCGCGTACAAAAGACAGATTCCATCTTCGGGAAGCCCTAGCGACTTTCGGGCTAGGCGTTTGTTCTCGGGATAAAACACCGCCGTATCGATCGGATTTCGAATTACCGAAACAGGGCATTCCGAAAACAAGGAACTTTTCCTCGCCATCGAAGCCATCCAGTGACTGGGTGCGATAACGAATACACGACGCCCTCGAAGCGCATCGTGCTTGATCGAAAGTTCTTGATTGGACAAATCGCGAGGACCAGGCCGAGCCAGGATTGGGCAATCACCACACCTTCGAGTGAAACCGTCGCATTCGCCAGCGTGCGAACAACCACCGGTCATCGGATTCATGTCGTGCAAGGACCACACGAGCGGCCGCTCGTTGGGCATCGACTCAAAAAACGAAGGGAAGTCGATCAGTTTTCCGACCCAATGAAAATGAACAATGTCGCCATCGAAAATCTTGGGATCGAATGGCGTCTTGATCGATTGGCGCGCCCCGACAAATCCTCCACCCTGCCGCCGACGTCCTCGACGGTAATAATTCCGCAGTAATCGCAATTGCAGTTTGCGGAAACACTCGTGGACGGTTCGATTCGCCCTCGCTACTATCGAGACATCCATGCGAGGCCATGGAGCGGCATGCATCCCTTCTCCAGCCGCCAATTCAGCCTCACCCGGCAAGACATCACGAGGTGAGTACCATAACCGGCTTCCTACCTCCGCTTGAAGCAGTCCCTGATGAAGACGCCTCGCTGCGACAGCTGCTCCGCCCGATAGTAGTGTATTTACGTGATCAATTAGCAACGTTCCCTCCACTGAAACGTTTTCCGGGGCGGAGTTCCGGAAACGGTCTCCATATCCAAAGAATCGTAGCAATTGAACGGCCTTCGCTCAAGACGTCAAGCGGACAACGGGGGGCGCGCATGGGTCTTTTGGAACGCGGCAGACTCTCGCAGAAAACGTGAATATTCCTGCCGGTTTAAGGCCTCAGAGAACTGCCGACTCGCGGCCAACGCCCCTCGGCTCAATTCCGTCCGCAACTGCGAATCCCTAATCATCCGCTCGACGCCATCTGCGATGCGAGACTCGTCCGGCGTGTCGCAGACGAGCCCCCATCGCTGGTCCGTTGCAAAGTGGGAAAGGAAGCAATCGGCGGGCGCATGGACAAAAATCGGCCTTCCCGAGGCCAGATACTCCCCAAGTTTCCCTGGCGCCGAAGTGCGGATTAATTCGGGATATCTGGTCGCAAAAGCCAAGGGTAAAAGCAAGATATCGGCTTCGCATTGAATACGACTCGCATCCAGAGGTTTCACCGCGGGATGAATGTGGACCGAATCGGGGATGCCCTGCGCATGCAGCGACGCCTCGGACTGTGCTGTGTATAGGTGCAGCCTTACGTCGATACCACGACCGCGCAACACATCGAGCCCTCGTGCGCAGTTTCTTACTGCATCTAGCTGCGCTTCATAGATGGAACCCGTGTAAGCAATAGACCAAGGTCGCAGCGGACTGTATTCACGCGAAGGCACTGAGGCACGTAGGGTCTCATACAAATCCAGTTGCACAGGATTCCGAATGATCGTGATCGGCGAAGATATTCGCTCGGCAAGTTCAGATTTCAAAAGCTCGTTCGGAACAACCACCCCTGATGCCTTACGGAGCACCTCTGCCTCAATCGATGCCCCGTTTCGCTCCATCCATCGCGTCGACCATGCAGGGTTCGGTATTTTCCATTGGCTCCGATAATCATCAAAGTAATGCAACACACAAGGGACTCCGGTTCGCTCCGTAGCAACAATCGCAGCCGGCAGATCGACTAGATCCCCTCCTGTACAAGCAACCACAGAAGAACAACGATGCCGAACAATTGCGCGTTCAATACCACGAGCCCGATGCCAAACATGCACCCGAAAAACAACCCCCTCCATGAACCTCAGTTTTCGCAGCTTACGAATCGCCCAAGGTGCCGCGACACGCTCGTCGATCACACCAGGGATCGCCTGAGGTCGCCAAAATCGATCGCTCGAAATCCGAACGAGAGGAGGCATTCCTTCAAGCAACCTACCCAACACGACAGATTGTCCGTTCAAATCAGGGCTAAACGTATGAGAGACAACCGCAGTAGCGCCCGCCATCATGCCATGAACCATCTTGCATTTACCCTCCCTGACGACAGCACTACCGTCAGCCTCCCAGCCCACACAATTCTGCATCCATCCATACTCAACTCAAACACCATTCGACCGCCTCAGTGTGACTTGTGCCCCTATCATGGGATTCATTAGATTATTGCCCGCACGCCAAAGTTCGACTCCTGCTCGCTCCAACTCAATCTTAGCCGTAATTGCTGGGCACTTCATGACGAAACACCGAATCTACACGATGAGCGTAGCAAGCGTTTATCCACACTATATCGCCAAAGCGGAGAGGAAAGGGCGCACTAAAGAAGAGGTGGACGAAATCATTCGTTGGCTCACCGGGTACAACCAAAAGGAGTTCGAGGACCTACTCAAGAACAAAACGGACTTCGAAACCTTTTTCAATCAAGCGCCACAACTCAATCCGTTGCGATCGCTGATCCAAGGCGTCATCTGCGGCATACGCGTCGAAAATATCGAAGAGCCAACCATGCGCGAAATTCGTTACTTGGACAAGCTCGTCGATGAGCTGGCCAAGGGCAAAGCGATGGAAAAAATACTTCGAAGTCCTAAGGAAGACTGACTAAGTGCTGGAGAAGGTGGTAACTCATGGTGTCTTGCCTCTCTAGGAATTGGATCTGCCGTTGGATAGGTTAACATAACCTGATTCCTGGAGATTTCGATGACCAAATCACGTAGAAAATTCACTGCCGAGCAGAAGGCCGCGATCG
>CAITIE010000112.1 GCA_903892355.1 uncultured Pirellula sp.
GATGCATCCAAAATTGCGGAACCACCGGCGGCCTCAAGTACCCACGCTACGAGGTGTTCTGTGAATCCATCAAGGTGCTCTGCTCTTAGTTGCATTTAGTCGCCCGGGGATTGCTCGCATCCGCCCCCTTCGCAAATAACGACCGCGTTGACCGGGCCGCGGTAAGTAAAGTTTCCATTTCAAAGCCGCCCGATCCGCGGCTCCGTGTCCAACGCATTGTTATTCACCATTTAGATCAGGCCCCGTTGCCGAAGACGCTTGAACACTTCTGGCGATTGTGCCTTAATGTCCTTCGTGGGATCTATCTCACCAGTGTTGTCGACTGACGCGATGACGAAATCGGTCGTCATATTTATTATTTCAGACCAATTTATCTCGCGAAGCGAAGTGACGATCTGGCGCAGCGCAAGTTTCATTGATGAAAGTCCATGACAGAGCATGATCTGAGAATGGAGGCTGCAGAGATCGATGAGTTCAGGATCAGAGAAGTGGATTTCTTTATTTCCCTTCATCGTTCGAAGTTCATCAGGTGCCCATGCCTTGTACTTTAACTCAGTTTCGGGGCATTCTTTTGAGGTGAGTACTGATTCATTGGCGAGCAGCAAAAATGGAGGCCATCCCGCAACAGGGTCTTCCGCACAGTAACATATCAGCAACGCATAGTAAGTTGCGTCCTTTAGTATGTTGTTTGCAACCAATGTTTTGGTTTGGGCCGAAACAATCCTAGCAATGTCGTTAGCAATACTAGACGGAGTCACGCCATCAGGAACCCGTAAATAGACAAGATGTCCGACTGCGTCCATATCGATCGTTCCGTCTTCGTTGAAATACCTGTCTACAATTTGGAACAGCCCTTGGTCATCGTGCACATAGTCTTGCCGAATATGTGTAGGTGCCTCAATCTTGATTTCATTCCAGTCTGTTTCCGGGTGTTTCCAATTCTGTGTCCAGCTATACGATTCAACGGATCTCAGAACTCCGTTTTCCCATGTGTACTCACGTTGGCAACCATGCCCAGCGTAAAGCATGTCGTGCCTGACCAGGCGAGATTGTGCGTCGAACTCGAGGCGGCGAACGCACCTGTTGGGGATTGGAGGTGAGTGTCCATAACGCAATGCATGGGAATCAGTGTATTCGAAGTGGCAGACATGCTCACCTTCGTGGGTTTCAACAAGTGCAAGCCGTTGATTGGCATCAAAGCCATGCCGAAAATCTTTTTTGCCCAGCTTCGCGTCTGCCTTTTTCCACTTTGCGTTGTCGCCGTACAGTTCCTTTCCGTAGGGTTCGGCAATTGACATGTCACCAGTGGCTAGCCGCCAAGTGACGACCCTCTTGGCTGCAGCATTATGCGATGCTGCGAAGCTTGCTGGATCGTCAATAACAGCGTAGACGTCGCGGAGGAGACTAGGTTGGAATTGCATTTGTCTTTAGTGAATAACGCCGCCATTCAGCGAGTGGCGGCAAATAAAATTTCAAAAAGTGGAGGCGGCCGATCCGCCACTTCGCTGCAATGGATTGTTATCCGTAATTCTAGTCTCCGATTGTGAGCGAAATGGGATTTCGAGTCGGTCCGTCAA
>CAITIE010000113.1 GCA_903892355.1 uncultured Pirellula sp.
GAGAGCCGCTTGCGAATCGATACATTGAAGTGTTTGGTGCTGGACGAAGCAGACGAAATGTTACGGATGGGTTTTGTGGACGATGTTCAATGGATTTTGGAGCAGAGTCCAGCCACACGTCAAATCGCGTTGTTCTCCGCGACGATGCCGGACCCAATCCGACAGATCGCGAATCGGCATCTCAAAAATCCGCATGTAATTTCGATCGAGTCCAAGCAACGGACCGCTGACAATATCGAGCAACGTTTTATCACCGTCGAACCGCGTGGTCGGACGGAGGCGCTCCAAAGAATCCTCGAGGCTGAGGATTTCGATGGGATGATTGTGTTTGTTAAGACAAAAATCGGTACGGTCGAATTGTCAGACCATTTGCGGTCGCTTGGGTATTCCGCCGTCGCGCTTAATGGTGATATCGCACAAACACAGCGGGAACGAACCATTGAACAGCTGAAAGAAGGAGTTTTTGATATTTTGGTGGCGACAGATGTCGCTGCACGAGGTTTGGATGTCCAGCGCATCACCCACGTCATCAATTATGATTTGCCGTTTGATTCCGAGGCATACGTGCATCGAATCGGGCGTACGGGTAGGGCAGGGAGGAGCGGACAAGCGATCATCTTTATCGCGCCGAGGCAACGTGGTTTCTTGCGAGAGATCGATCGTGCTGCCGGGCAGACGATCGAGCCGATGGCGATTCCAACTTCGAAAGAAATAAACGCTCTACGAGTTTCACGATTCAAAGAGATGATTCAAAGAGCTTCGGCACCTGCCGAAGCAGGCAAAGAGGTATTTAACCTCTTCGAGAAACTGATCAACGATTGCGTTTCCGAACACGGTTTGTCGCCGATCAAGATCGCGGCAGGATTAGCGCATTTGGCGCAGGGTGAACGGCCGTTCTTCGTCAGTGAATCCTCCGAACGCATGCTGCGTATGGATTCCGATCGCGGACGACGAGAACGGGGTGGAGATAGCCGGGATTTTAGGGACTCCGGGCGAAACACACGCGAACGTTTTGGGGATCGCGACCGCGGTGCTGGTAGCGAGGCAGGACGGGGAGGACGCCGCGGAGAACGTGGTGACGGACTCGATCTAGGTGACCCGCGTCGTGAAAAAGAGACATTCCGCGTCGAAGTTGGACGTATTCATGGAGTGAAGGCTGGGAATCTAGTCGGAGCGGTTGCCAACGAGATTGGACTGAACTCCGATCTGATTGGTCAGATCAAGATCCATCACGATTTCTCGACGATCGACTTGCCCGCCGGTATGCCTCGTGAAGTTTTTAAGACATTGGGTAAGGCGTGGGTGTTAGGGCGTCAACTTCGGATTTCAAAGTTGATGGACCATCCCTCGGAGCGACGTTTTTCGAAAGAAAAGCGAGGGGCGAGATAATCAGCGAGAGCGAGAGCTTCGCCATGGTAAAGGGCGATCGCCGCTAAACGATTGTAATTGGGGATGAAGCGTGTCCGAGATGGAAACGTCGCTTTTAAGGATCGACCAACTGGGTGACGCAGCCGCGATCATCGCGGCTGGTGGTCTTGTGGCGTTTCCGACAGAAACGGTTTACGGTTTAGGGGCAGACGCGACCAACGCGTCTGCGATCTTGAAAATCTACGAGGCAAAGGGACGGCCTAGCGATAATCCTCTGATCGTGCATGTTGCCGATGTAGGGGGTGTTTTACGTGTCGCAAAGGAAGTCTCGCCGATAACCCAAAAGCTCATAGACGCGTTCTGGCCCGGTCCACTGACGATCGTTATGCCGAAAGGGGCTTCGGTAACGTCGGAACTGTGCGCTGGCTTACCTTCGGTGGCTGTACGAATGCCGAATCACCCTGTGGCGATCGAGTTGATCCGTCGAGCGGGTGTACCGTTGGTCGCTCCTAGCGCCAATCGATCGGGACGTCCGAGCGGTACAACCTGGGAGGCGGTGCGCGACGATCTGTCGGGGAGTGTCGATGCCATCGTATGCGGAGAGCCTACCGATTTTGGTCTGGAGAGTACTGTTATTGACATCACTCAATCCCCACCATGTGTTCTTCGGCATGGAGCGATTTCTTTGACGGCAATCCAAGATGTCTGTCCGGACGTTGTTTCCGTAGAAGATCTAGAGGCAGCCGAACAAGGACGATTGCGCAAATCTCCGGGGACACGGCATCGTCACTATCAACCGCATGCCCGAGTGATGGTGGCGGGACTGAAGACGGATGTCATGGGCAACACACTTTCCGTGGGGCAAACAAGCAGCGCCGTGTCGCGGGCATGGATCGGTCTCTCGTCCCCCAACCCCTCGGAGAATTGGCGTATCATCAAGGTCTGTGAGAACGTCGATGAGTATGCGAGAGCTCTGTTTTCGTTTTTCCGGGAGATGGATCGACTGGGGGTAGAGGCAATTGTTTGTGAGCGCGTGTCCGAGGATGGGATAGGCCGAGCGTTGATGGACAGGATTCTTCGAGCGAGTGTTGACGAATAGATCGAGATCGATAGAGGCGTGGATGTATTGCGGAAATGATCAACAAAATCTAAGGCGTTGGAATGCGATCGCGCTCGTGAGGCGGCTTGCGGTTTCCGTGTCACTTTCGGTTTTGACCGGTTATGGAGTTGCACAAGAGAAGCAAGTTGAGGGGGAATTGGATGGTGAGCGCCCCAAGGCGATCGCGCCGCGGTCGACGTCCAATATCGAGGAGCTCGTCCTGGTCGAGCGAGGGATGCTTCCGGTGATGATATCCGCTCCGCACGGAGGAATTTTGAGAATTTCTGGGGTGCCTGCAAGGAAGGGCGAGGGCATGCAGCCAGGACCAGCCGGTTTCTTTACGGGTCGGGATGGTGGAACGGAAGAGTTAGCTCAGGAGGTCGTTCAGGCGATTGAGAAGAAGCTCGGAGCGCGTCCTTACAGCGTGATTAGCCGCGCGCATCGCAGGTACCTAGACCCAAATCGACCTGCAGAAATTGCCTATGAGGACGATGATGCCAAGCCCGCTTATGAGCGGTACCATGCAAATTGCCGGGCGCATTGCGATGAGATCATTTCGAAATTTCGAGGTGGATTATTTTTGGACCTGCACGGTCAAGGCTCGAGCAGCCAGACTGTTTTTCGAGGGACGGGGAATGGCAAAACGGTGTCGAGGCTCCGCGAGCGGTTTGGCGAGGAATCGCATACCGGCGATGCGAGTTTCTTCGGAATCCTCGATACTTTAGGGTGGCGTGTGTACCCGAAACCGTACGGTGGGAGAGAGCAGTCAGGGTTTACTGGCGGTTACATTGTCCAAACCTACGGAAGCCATCGTGTGGAAGGGATCGACGCAATTCAGCTAGAGTTTGGTTCCGAGTATCGAAACGAAGCGAATCGGAAGGAAACGGCCGCAGTGCTGGCAGAGGCTGTTTCGCGATACTTAGAGATCTATGTTCCGTACCAAAAATAGGTAGAAGTATCACCTGCGTTGCATGGCAAGGTTACCTAATGATGGCGGCCCTTTGCTCGCAGCCAGATAAATCTATGCGGGCCGCCATGCGCGGTGACGAACTGAGTAGTGGCGTAAGCACCGATCAAGCATCAACGGAGTTTAGCTCGTGGGCTTTTGGGCGTCCGATGGTTCGGAAACCGGTACTACTGGTGCGGCGTGTTCGTTCCCAGGGATCTTGGGCGGGGCTGTGTGTCGCGTCGGCGACGACGCAAATGGGGAACTGGGGTTCAAGGTCGCCGTGTCCATGGTGGCCCACGGTGACGCGCTATCCTTTTTCACTTTGCGGAAGTACTCCGCGATGGTGCGAGTTGCAAAATCTGCATCCCCGGTGCGCTCTAGCATTTTACCGACGGCGGTGATGTGTTGGCCGAAGTCCGTATTCGATTGTTGACGCAATCGCTTGGGTCGGCCAAAGATTGGGAATGCGGCGATCAATGCGATCAAGCCCAGGATCGCAGCATGGATAGTGATCACGTTCATGGGCCAAAGTGTAAACATTTCGAGCCCTTGCTGTTGGTCGCCGGAGTCGTTATCTCGAACCATTGGGTCCGATGCCCCCGCGATGAAGCCAACGCCTCCTTTGGGTAGATCATTGATGAGAGAACTGGCAATACTGCGATGGGATTCGTGCAGCATGGAGTAATTTGAGAAGAGGGAGTTGTTTGCGACGACGATAACTCTGCCTCCTAAAAACTCAGGGCGGAGGAGTGTCCCAATGAGGATTCGACCGTTGCCTGTCAGCAGGTCCTCAGAAATTTTGGGTACATCGTCAAATGGGATTTGCTCGATAATCTTTTGCTGGGACGCATCGGATTGTGTCCATATTTTCGGATAAGAATTGGTGGTGGGTGACGGCTTTGTGGCGTCGGGTTCCCAGTCGAACTCTTTTTTAATCACGCTTTCATCGTTCGGCGCGATGGCGGTGGGGTGTGCTCTTAGAAATATCTTTGAGTTACTCGCGTCAACGAATTTCGATAACGGTCCTGCGAACTCATGGACGTGTTCCATTTTCTCGGCCGAGCAATTCCAGCGGAACCAAGGCATGATGACGGTATCTCGATTGGACCGTCTGATACGATCAAGCCGTGATTGTTCCAACGCTTGCCAATCCCGTGCCGCGGGTCCGGATTCGTCGAAGTTCTTGAGAGTCGGTGGCGTGTTTCCTAAATCGCGCCAGTAGTCCACATTGGGTGAATAGTCGCGACCGATGTAGATTAACGTGCGATTACCCCTGCTCAACCATTGAGACAGCCAGGTGTAGGTAGCAGCGTCGTGTACAGGGAAGGCATCCGGGGACCAGATGATTGTGTTGAGGCGGTCCATATTCGCCGGCGATAAGGAGCGAACAGTGAAGGTGTCGAAGCCTTTCTCCTTGACCATCTCGCGAAACACCGTGAGTCCGCTCGGGCTGCATTTGGCGTTGTAGCCTTCACTCTCTCCGTAATCAAAACGAACCTGTCGGCTGCATCCATTGAAAACCAACATCGTAAGGCACGATAGAACAATCGCCGGAAGGGGCCGTATCATGTTCCAACCCCCGCAATCGTCGCTTCTGCGGCTTTGTGGGGTGCGGATTGAATTGCACGCGTAGCCGCCGCTAGGTCTTTCTCAAAGCGAGGTAGTTGGTCCCAGACGTGATGAAACGTTTCTTTCGAGATGATATGCCGACCAAAAAACGATTGCTCGAAGACGGAAGTCGTCTGTGCAAGAAATCCATGCAGGGCAGGTTCCTGCCTCAATTCGCGAAGGTACACGCCGTTCGTCTTCCCTTTTTCCAAACGAATTCGATGCCCAGCGTCAAGTTCAACCAGCGCGTAGCTGAATAGGTACGCAATCGCCTTCGAATAATCCCCTTGTTGACGCAATTGGTCAGCTTGACTGCGAAGTCCTGCGATGGGTTTCTCAAGTTCGAACGGAAGGTCGGAAATACGTGCAAGTTGTTGCTCGATATTTTCTTGCTTCTCGGGAGTTTTACCCCGAACAAACCACGAGTGAAGTACTTTGGTGCGGTAGAGGAAATAGATGACCGCCGCGATCAAGGCTGCGATGATGAGATACCAAAGTATCCTCCAAATTGCAGCGATTAAATCTCCAAGGTTCCCAAAAATGTTTGGCGAACCCGTCGAGGAGGAGTTGGTGCTTCCAAAGAGTCGATCGAACCAGCTAGTACCCGACTGGGGTGCTTGTATGGAATTGTGTCGATCGTCAACATCGGTGCGAGCCAATTGGTCGGATTGAAGGGTGACGGCATCTTCGTCGGTGTTGGCCCATACGGGATCGGTGCCACGGCGAAGTGCTTTGCGGTTCGAACCGTTAGGTGATTGGGCGAGTCCATAGGATGAGGTAACGACGTGCATACAGAGAAAGAAAATAGCGATTGGTAGCAGTTGCCATTTGCAATTTCGCGAACTCATGATGCTCCCTCTATGAGTCGAGCCTTTTCGATCAGTCGTTGCTGTTCGGCCTTAAGCTTGAGTTCCACTTCCCAGCCCTCGGTTCGAATTCGGGTATTGAGGTAGAGCAGGAAGCGAATGATTGCGCTCCATGTTGCCATGACCCAAAGGGTTAACGGGAATAGGATCAAGTCCATCCAAAAACCCCAGTTTCGGATCCCGAAAATAACACCGCTGACGTAGAGAATGCCGACGCATGCTAAGAGAACGAATGCGACCGCGATAATCGTGCTGACAATTTGCACGCTGAATAAGTCTCCGGAACCGGCATGGAGCCAGGAGGTTCTTCGTCCGTAGGAAAGTTCGTTCGCGTTTGAGTTCTTTCGGATGAATAAAGGGCAGCGTTCGAGCAGGAGTATTTCCGGGGCGAACGGCCGGAAACCTCGGACCATGAATACAAGGATGGTGAATAATGTTAGATAAACAGTTTGTTCTACGTGGGTGTTTGCGTAGGGCGACGCAAAGATGATGCATGCGAAAGCGATCGCCAATAGTCCACCTCGGAGGCAACCAAGGACCCAGGTCAATGCCATCGCGCGATTCGAGAGGACTCCATAAACCTGCCGTAGGGTTGGTTGTTCAATAAAGACGGCTTGTCCTAGAAAATAGGTTACGCCACACATGGCGAGTGGAGCTTGCAAGTAGACCAGGCAAACTTGAGTCCACAGATAGCGAGCTTGATAGCCGGTATTGGTGGCTCGATAGGTCGACGCCATGCTGAGCCGGTCGTAATCGGTGATCGGGTAGAGCAACACCAAATTGATGGCGAAAAACGGGGCGAACCCGAGGATAGCGAAGAGCACGATCTTAGGAAGGTACGTGCGTGCGACGACGAGGCTCAAGTCGAGGAGTTCGTCGATAGAACGCTGGGCGATGACGATGGACGTAGTGTCTAATTGCATGCTAGGCTAAGCTCTCTTCTGGGTCGGACTCCAAATCGCTCGGGTAACCTAGAATCACGAAATAGAACATGAGAAGCGATGCGCTGACAATGGCGAAGAGGGCCTTTACTGCATAAGGCAACGGAGAGGGTGAAATAAAGCCTTCGGTGAATGCAGCGAGGATAAACAGTGCAACAGCGACCAAAATAATTGGCAATGCTTTTTTGGCGCTGACGCGAAATGCGTCCAAGCGACTGAGGCCGTTGGTCACAATCCAACCAATCCCTAGGCGTAGACCGGCTGCTGCCGACAAACTGATAGCGGTCAGCTCAAAGACTCCATGGGCGGTTACAAACTCAAAAAATGTGTCCCCCGCAGCAATCTCGGGCCTTGCCATATAACCGAATGACGCACCGAGCACGATTGCGTTGTAGGCCAATTTAAAGAGGCTCGGTATCAGCAGCGGGCCGAGTGCAAAGCATTCCAAACCGATGCTCGTGTTGTGCTGAATGTAAAAAGCCGCCATGCTCGCGTATTGGTCGATATTCCCGCTCAAGGGCTTCTCAAAACTTCTCTCGAGTTGCTGAATTTGCTCTCGTCCTAGAATGGTTTCGCCAAACTTTGGGAATGTTCCTTCCGCCCAACTGAGAACGGCTGCCAGACTGAAAAGCCCGAAGAAGATCACGCCTGTGATTTTCACGCAAGGGTCGTTGAAAACGGCTTTAGGCATCGTCTCAAAAACATAGGTCCACCAAAGTGAGGTTGGAAGTCGATGGGAGCGATACAAGTGGCTGTGGGCTCGTCCAACCAATCGGTGCAAATAATCGAGGGTTGTCGGCGGGAGTTTGAGATTCTCGGCCATGGCCAAATCGGTGCATGCGGCACGATAGAGGGCCGCAAACCGAGTCACCTCGGCAGCCGTGGGTTTCTTAAGCGACGAGAAGTTGCGATACTTGTCGCACATCGAGTCCAACTCGTGCCATCCCTGGCGACGGCGTTCTAGGAGATCAACCGTTCTCATGGATACTCTCCATTAGGGAGTGGTGTGCTAGCTGCGAGATCTGGTGATGGTGTTGAGGTAGATACGTGCGAAACGGGATTTGGTCCTGCAGTGGCCAGGACCGGTGTTGCTTCGGAGATTGGAATGCCAATGTCGGCGGACCTACTATCGGTAATCGCAATCGGCTTGGCAACAAATTCCCGGTAGTACAAGGCGCATAGAAAAAGATCAGGACTGGTGTCCTCACGAAGTCCGAGTTGCGCCATGAGGGGTGCTGCCAAAATCGCCGATAACTCCATGCGACGGGCCATCGGCATCCGCATCCGTCGCTCGGCGTACAGTGCTACGGCCCGCACCATCGATCGGCTCATCATGAAATTCGCGGGAATCAATTCCGCAAGGGAGGCCACGCGAGGATCTTCCAGTTTCACTTTGGGTGGGACCCAGGCCCGCTCGTCCACCACGACCATAGTACCTGCTGCTAGATCTCCGAGTCGCTGAAAGCGAGTCGTAAACACCATGCATAGGATTGCCACCAGACCTGTCGGGAAAAGAAACGGTGGTGCCTCGTTCGCAAATAATGCCGCGAGCGACATCATGGGGGCTAGGTCTGCCAATCGAAGAAAATTCCTGATAGTAGCTTGGTAAGCACTGATCGGCCTTCCATCGACAGAGATGACCTGGATCTTGCTAATCCATTTGCCGACGGTGCGCCCGTTCCAATAAGTTTCAAAGAAGACGCCGTAGAACCAATCGATAAAGAAGTATGCCAGCAGGATTACGACACCGATCGTTGCAAATTGGGAAAGAAAAGGAAAGAGTTGAACAATCCCCGAGCAGGCGACAAGTACAAATATGGCCAAGAACGCGACGATCCTGACGATCAGATCGACCAGGAACGCCGGGATTCGTCGAAAGGGACCAGCGATTCGATATTCGAACTGGATGTTTTCAGGGGTAGTGATGGTTGCCGTGAGATCGATGGCGTTGCGTGGTGACATAGGATCGATCGGCACGGAGTTAAGCGGACCAAATTGAATCGGGCCAGTGTAAAACGAAGCCAGTGTAAAACGAAGCCAGTGTAAAACGAAGCCAGTGTAAAACGAAGCCAGTGTAAAACGAAGCCAGTGTAAAACGAAGCC
>CAITIE010000114.1 GCA_903892355.1 uncultured Pirellula sp.
GTAGATTGCGTTAGCCGCGACATAGTAAAGATCCTTGCGTACGAGGGGAATCGTTGATCGAACGCAAAAACCTACACGCCGAATACTAGCCAGGTCGGAAAATTCTAAGATCGGCCAGTGTACGCTCACGCGAGCTTGCACGACCTTGCCACTGCGCAAAGTGCTCGGCATGATCCGACTCTCGCCGAGTCGATACCATGCTTGGGTAAGAAGATCAACATGCGGATTGACCGACATGCCATCGTGTCCAAAATCTAAGCCGAGTCAATAACCTCAAATGAAGTCTCTACCATTCGAGAGTTGATCACCGGGGATGAATACCGCCACGTTCCTACGACTCGATTGGCGGTCCTTGCGCAGCGGATGGGCAAGGTCCACGCATCGGCTTCGACATGGCTACGATTGATGCAAGAACATGGTTGGCGCCGACATAGGCGTCTCTCTGTCTTGCTGTATTGAACTCGGTGCCGTCTCCAATTTGCGGCTATTTATGGGCTTATCGGCAGATTCTATCAGTCCGATCTTTTGACCACAGCAGGAGACTTCGGCAGTTGGCCGCGAATAAACCATCGCATCTAGCCAACTAAACATCGGGACGAGCTGGTCAGGTTTTGCATGTCACTGCCATAGGCGTCTTTCGCTAAAACCTCGCGGCGGCATGAAATCGCAGATGTGCCGCGAATTGAAGGGTTTTTGAGCTCGGGACGTGTTTGGGGGTCGTCCCGTGGTTTTGAGCCTTTGACCCCGATTTGAGCCTTTTGGGGTGGCGATGGGTGTCAAACGCGTCCCGTGGTTTGGAGAGGAGCGGGGTTTGGACGCTCGCAAAAGCCCAGAATTTCCATGTAGAAACGCAAAGACCCGCTGGGATGAGCCAGCGGGTCTTGAGCGGAATGGTCACATTGCGGTGACCAAGTTTATGGAGGCGGTTTCGTGGACTCGCAAGGGGGCCAACTTTCGATAATCTGAATGTCGCAGGTTCGAGTCTTGTTCGGGGAGGCAATCGGATCAGTTCCGCCCTGCTCCGCTTGACTTGTCTTGCGACGACTCCGGCTAGTTGGAAATTTCTGGGCAACTCAGGGCCACGCGGAAGCCGACGTAGTCGGAGCGAGTGTCCGGAGGGAAATGAAAGGCTCGGTTCCCTGACCTCCCTAACATTGCGGGCGTCAACCAAGCGCCGCCACGGATCATTCGGCTATAGCCCTCCGTTGGACCAGTGGGATCGCTGACCGCGCCCTCGGGGTAATCACCAGCCCAGTCGCTGCACCACTCCATCACATTTCCGTGCAAATCATAGAGACCCCAGGCGTTCGATTCCTTCTTGCCGACCCCTTGCGATATGCCTTTACAGTTCGAAGAGAACCAGCCGTAATCATCAACTAACTCCAGCCCTCCAAACCCGAACGGCGCGTTGCTACCAGCACGACAGGCGTATTCCCACTCCGCCTCGGTCGGTAAGCGATACACTCGACCGGCGGCCTTCTCCTCTGGCAATTCCGAAAGCCTCTTGCAGAATTCGACAGCGTCCTCCCACGAAACCTGATCGACGGGATGATTCGAGCTATCAACGTTAGCGATCATCTCTCCTTGAAATTTACTAGGGTTGTTGCCCATGAGCTTCGAATACTGGGCCTGAGTCACCTCGAAAGCGCTAAGGTAGTAGTCCCGAGTGAGTGTCACTTCGTGCCGAGGTTCCTTAAACCGGTAACCCTCTTCTTGAACCCCCGAGCCCATCTGAAATTTCCCCTTAGCGATCGGCACCAGCTTCATACCCAAGCTGTTGATGATTCCATGATCCGCCTTTCCCTCTAAGGATTCAGCACTGCTCAGACGAGCTTGCTCAATCGCCACCTCGGCTGAGGCGGAAAGCTGTTTTGACGCACTTAAGATCGGAAGGACCTCTTTCGGCCCCTGACCGCGAAAATGAATCGTCATTTGGGAGAGGTCGATTTGCACACGCTCGTCTACTTCAGCGGCCCGTTGGAGGTACACGTGCCACTCGTTCCGTTTCACCTCGGTGTAGGCAACTTCCCCGCTCATCCAGCGCTTTGGACCGGTTTGCTCGAACGACTGCTCGGAAGATGAGCCCTGATAGCAGACCTTGGTGACGTTTTGACCTTTGATCTCGGGGTCGATGGCTGCCCTGGAAACCTCCACCGGCCAGCTATTGAGGACAATCCGGAACCCGATACTGAAGCATTGACTAGCCCCCTGCCACCGATAGCTGCGGGTCGCAAGTCTGCAGCGAGTGGCTTCCTTGAACCAGCAGCCGCCCCGGATCACTCGATCGGGACCTAATTCCTTCGCAATCGGATCCGTTCCGCCCGGCAACTCCACGTAGTAACAATCCTGAACCCACTCCCAGGTACTCCCGTTCATGTCGTGCAGGCCCCAGGCATTCGCCTTCTTTGTACCTACCGGCTTCATATAACCGCCGCTGTTTCCATCGTGCCACGCCACCTCATCAAGACTGCCTCCGGGGTACATTCCTGTCTCACCCGATCGCGCAGCGTATTCATACTGAGCTTCGGTCGGCAAAGACATCTTTCCACCATCCTCGCTCCCAAGCGTGGAATTAACCTTTTCCATAAACACCTGGGCGTCGTCCCAGCTGACGCCCACGACGGGGAGATTGGCACCCCTGTTCTTCTCGGGGTGAGGCTTGCCGAAGGGGCCTATGCCATCAAGTGGGTTGCTCCCCATCACCGCCGACCACTGGGACTGCGTCACCTCGGTCTTTGAAATCCAAAAGCCCTTGCTCAGGGTTACTTTGACCTGATCTTCTCTGCTGTCCCTGCCCTCCTCGGATAGCGGGCTTCCCATTAAAAACTCACCCGGTGGGCACCAGCAGAAGGTCATTTTTAAGCCAGGCGTGATCTCGAACTCTCGCTCCTCGCCGGCACGATTTCCCTTAAGCTTTGTGTAAGCCTGTTGAGCAGCAGTTTCGACGATGGCTGGCTTGGCTGCCTGTTCTTGTGCCGTTGCGAGGCCTGTCATCGCAATGATGACAGCAAGTGTTGTCGCAATTGTTCTCATGTTTGTGTTTCCCGTTCGGTGATTCTTCATCTTTGAATGACCCAAAGTGGGTTACAAACATGAGTTCGCTGAAATCATTGTCGCGGATTCAGAAAAGTTTTTGTGGGCAGGTGAGTCGATGGTTTCGATTGAATGTAACTCATGAAATCCTGTAGGTGGAAATCCTGGACTGGCTTATGCGTGTCCCTGTCCCGCTGATTGATCTTCGTTGCCATCTTCGTATTGCGGCTGTGCTTTGGCTTTTTGGCTGATTCTAGCAGGCCGATCTTTCGGCAACTGCCAAGAGTTTGGGAGTTGGCTGCAAACGAACGATCGCACGCGGTCTATGGTAGGCCGGGACGTGATGGGCAGGTTTTTCATGTCACCGCAATTGGCGTTTTTCGCTAAAACCTCACGCTGGTTGGAAATCACGAAAGTGCCGTGTTTTGCAGGGTTTCTGAGCACGGGACGTGTTTGGGGGGCGTCCCGTGGTTTAGAGCCTTTGGCCCTCCGCATGGATGCACAAACCGATTCATTTCGCATCTGTCATGCGGTGTTACGGTCGGTCCATTTCACTTGCCTTTAAGTTTTCCTCAAACAGCTGAAGCTGTCCCTGTATTATCTTGCATGCAACATTCGATTCACAAACGTCCATTAGGATTCCCTCAGGGAGCTTCGCGACTCTCATTGCCGCCTCGGCCGCAGCCGGATCAAATGACTCAACCCCTCCAACCAACCCGTACGCCCTGATGTTTGCATTTGGCGACTCCTCCATGTAATTGACCAAGCCTTCAAAATCACACTCGCCCTGTTGTTGTCCTACGTATCTGACGGCACCTCCCTTGGAGTGGAGGGTATCCAGCCCACCAACATCGATGACTTGCATCGCTGACGCGTAGGCTTTTGCAAAAAGCTCCCGACTACGCTCCAATTCCAGGTGCTGGGCATATCGTTTCCCTACCGCCGCTAATGCCTTGCAGCGAAAGGATGCGTCCTCAATTTTCTCAGCAAGCGTCTCGGCCCGTTCCATGTCATCTTTTTGCAGATAAGCGAGAACGACCAAAAGTTGATTGTTTGCTCGCTCGGATTTGACTAGGCCGTTGACAGTGCTTTCAATCCTTCCCATTAGACTTGCAAATCCTGTTGCGTCGTCAGTCTTTGCCAGGACGTCTGCAATTCTGAGCTGCATCTCTAAGCTCTGAGAATAGATCGATTGATCCTGGTCAACGATTTCGAGTGCTGTCTTCAACTGCTTCTTGGCTTCTTGCTGCCTGCCGGTTTTGATCAAGACGGAAGCATATTCGATGATCATCGATGCCTGCGTCCGTGGCTCCGATATCTCTCGAATTGCGGCTCCTGCAAGATCAAGTTGCTTTTGAAGTTCATTCGTTCGGTCGTTGTCAGACCGAAGCGCCATGCAGTACTCTAGGCGGCTGGACGCGTTCCATTCGGCCTCACTGATGGATGCAATCATCTGTTCGACTTCACCCAGTACCTTTGACTTGAGTCGCATCGAGATCCGCATTTGCGTTGCTAAGTTTTGCATTGATTTGGGTAATTCAGCCATTATTCGGTCAGCCTTCTTGGTCATCCCTGCCTTGTCGAGAGCGACGATCAAATCGACCAGAACAGCGTTCCTTTCCGTGGGATTTTTGATCTTGGCTAACGTGTTGCGCATCGCGCTCTCATCCATCTGTTTTGCCTGTGAGATCGCGAGCTTTCCCAATGCCAGGGCTTGGTAACTGTGTATGGGTACCTCAATGGGACCTTTGGTATCAAACTCGATGACGTTCGCAGCCTCGGAATACGATTTCTCAGCGAATGCTACGTTTTCCATCGCGGTTTTCGTCTTTCCATGCTCCGCCAGATGCATTGCGACGATCCAATGCGCTGCAGAAAGATAGTAGGGATTTGAGATCAATTGGGCCGTTGAAGTCGCTTTGTCGGCTAGTCCAGCCTTACCTTGTTCTCTTGCAATGAGGAAGAGCGCGTAGCTTCGCAATGCAGACTTCGGAATGCTGATCGGTCCCATGGCAGTTACAGCAAGTCCGGACATGGCGTCCAGATCGATTGCAAGACCCGCCTTTTTGGCCGCGTCGTATTCGCCGATGCTTGCCAATAAATCTGCGAACTGAAGCAAAAAGACGTTTCGTGTAGAGTCGGTCACTTTCAAATTGACCGCTGTCGACTCCGCGCCGTCCTCGAGGAGCTCTTTGTACTTCTCGATGTTGCCGGTTCGCTGGTAGTACCGCGCGAATAGGGACCAATCAAACGGGTTCCATTGATCGCTTCTGCCTGATGTGTCAATTCTGTCGACATGTTCGACGAATAGTCTCTCTTGTATACTCGAGAGTGCACTCTTTTCATCGAGGAGAAATCCTTCGATCGAGTCTGTTTGCTTTAATGACTTGCTAATCAAGTTGAGGGCACGACCGGGTTGGTTTGGCTGCAATGCATTCAACCGGTCAAATCTTCCTTTTTCTCCTGCCAACTCAAGCCTCAGCCTCTGGGAACGGCTGTGTACATACGAGTTTTTTGCACCAGGCGGGGTTCTCAGGATGTCCCATTTTACATTGTCGAGGTACCTTCCTTCGTTGACTAGAAAGCGATAACGCATCGTATTGGACTTGTTTTCAATCCACGCAATCGTAGCACCTTCGAGTTCTTCCAGTTTCACCAATTCGAATCGTACTGGTTCTCCTTGATGGGTATCGTCGGTCCAAGTGTCGCCGACTCCAACAGGCTGTTCGGGCAATACCGGCCAATCGATCATCTGGCCTGGCCTGACTTCATACTTCTGGAATTGCTGGATCTCTCCGCGATCGGAAAATAGAAACAGAAATTCTTGTTTGCGAAATTGGCGAGCCACCGTGAGGAACACTTCGATTTCACTAAGGTCAGTTTTCGAGGGAGCAAAAGCACCATCGTTGTTGCTGTCATAGTCGACCTTGACTTTAGCGCTTCGGTGCCGAAATCTCACTCGAGGGATGACGACTTTGACGACCGCACGTCCATCCTTATCGCGAGACTGAACATTCCATTCGAAGTCATAGACAATCGAGGTCTGTTGAGGATTGTTGTCAGTGGTTTGGAATCCAGTGGCAAGCTTGCCTATAAAAACCTGATTCGGTTGGAACTTCCATCGCAACTTCACCTTTTGCGAGGGTGTGTCTGATTTCCGCGCCTCCTGTCCTTGAATTGCGGAGCCCCATACCAAGACGAGGAACAGGATGATCACAGTCCCTCGAAAAACTCGATTATCATTGCCAATCCGATGGCGACGGCCTGCCATTGGGGCACACATGGCTTGTGCTCGCTTATTCTGGGAGTGAAAGAACAGCATGGCGTGCTGATTGCCTGCCTACTATTGTCAAGATACCAGATCCAATGATGGTCACCAAGCGATTTCCCTCGAGAGCAATCTCAGACGTCGCAGTCTGTTGACTGCCCTGGCCAAAGCGTACGCATGGCAGGAGCAACTGGAATCGGGGCAATTCGAAGACCTCGAGGACATCGCCAAAGCGAATGGTGTCGACCGCAGCTACGTTGGACGAATGCTCCAGCTGACTTCGCTGGCCCCGGACATCGTGGAGTCGATTCATGCGGGCCAGGCATTTGCCGACATCAGCCTACGCCATTGTCGGAAAGGCGTTCCAGCTTCGTGGGATGAGCAACGGCGAGTCCTGAAATCAAAGGCCGCCCATGATCTAGAAGACGTTGCGAACCAGTGATCAAAGCCGGCGCACCGGTGTGTCAAGCCGGTGCGGGGTGGCGCATAGGGAATCTCACCTTCCTTGGTCGCATCCGTTGCGTATGTTTCTTAGATTGGTTGTGCGATAAGACTGGTTCGGGACCAGCCGAAGGTACAGGCAAGTAACCTTTGCGAACTCAGGGTGCGTCTGCAGACTTGACCCAGGACCAAACGCCGAGCGTGCGACCGCTACCTGGCTCGCTCGTGAATTCGGTTGGCCTCTCACCGCCGGGTGGCCCGTCACACACAATCATCGCATCGCCCTCGATCTTGACAATCTGCCGGATCGTCCTACCGGCATTTGGGCCACGGTCGAGCTCTATATCTTGCTGCATGGGCATACCGTCCAAAACAACTCGGGCAGTTCCCTTCATCACCTCGACTCCGTCATGTGTAACAGTAAACTCGTTACCCACCGAGGTCACCACAGTCGTACCATCAACCGGCTGGTTCTTACCATCGATTACCTGGGAGACCAATCGCCAGTTCGTTCTTGAGGCCAGTCCGCCACTCTTGTTGTTGAGCTTCATCACGTAGACGGACTCGTCGTAAACACGTCCATCTCGCCATCGCTGAACGATGACAATTTCCTGCCGCAACGGTCCAAACTTCTTATGCATGAATTCCTGGGAGAATTGGAC
>CAITIE010000115.1 GCA_903892355.1 uncultured Pirellula sp.
GGCCCTGTAGACATCTTCCGAATGATCAAAACACTCAGGGTCCTCCCGAAAATGATGGTGATTCCGTTCTGTGAATTCGAGCAATTGACAGGACCATTCGGACACCAAGTCTAGGCATTCAAGATAGAGATGGTCGATACTTTCGTTGAGACCAAGGGAGCAGCGCAAGTTCACTGCTGCAAGGTCATGTGCACTACAGACATCGTTCGTAGACGTAGTAAAGCAGCTGAACCATTGGCCCCATACAGATAAATTGCGTCCTGCGGTCACCATCGAGAAAGCTCCCCATTGGTCCAAAGTAATTTCTGAGTTCCATCATCGACATGCAACCAACCAACCAACCTCAAGTCCCCCAGTAGCCGAATTTCTCAACGCGACCTTCTCGTTCGACGCGCGTTGGTTTTTCCGGAAAGAAGGACAGGAGCACTCGCCGAATATGAAATTGCGCCGTGAAATGCAGTCGCCTTTGAAACCGTTAGACATTGAGTTCGTCCCTTGCGACTTTCAGGACGAATTCTTCGAGACTTCCAGCCACGGTTTTGCCGTCAATGCCGGAACCGTAAGCGATGACATCGCAACCGTCCTCGTTGCACTTTGAAGCGTCGATGTAGTACGCCACACCACATCCATCATCTGAAATCGGAATCAACGATTCGGGAAGCATCCCGTTGACCGATTTTCTCAATCTCTGTGTTGCTTGAACGATTTGTCGCCACATCGGTGCCCCATCATCGTCGTCCGCAAAGATTCCTGCGATCTCGAATCCCGTTCCCATCGCCGCGCCATACTCCTTAAGGAACGCCCGATACTCCGACGGAAACTGCAAAGACAGCTTGCTCTCCGCGTCGTCAATCATTTCGTCCGATGCAGGTCCCGCAACGGTTGCTCTGTTCATTACGTTTTTGAATTCTGCTGAGCTCGTTATTTACCTTCCAAGTTGTCGCAACAGATCGTCGGAGATTTGACCAGAGTTAATCAAGTCATCAAGACGCTGCTGCCAATACGTTTGTGATAGGCGCGTACTGACCGCAACTGTCTCCACGTCTGCGCACTGGCCGCAAAATGGCCATTTGCGCGGTCAGATCGTATACGACTCAAGCATCAACAGAGAAGCAAATCAGTGATCGATGCGTCAACACCTGCTCGCTGAACCGTCGGAGTGCGATGGCAGGATAAGTTTTGCTGCTAGTGCCGAGTTCTCGCACGCAAAAGTGCAGAATGTTGTGACTCGGAGCAGGGCATTTCTCCTTCGGTCGCGGCTTCAGATCAACTTTCGGCAGGAACACCAACCGCACACTTCGACATGATCCACGCACTTACTGCATCTATTTCTTTCGCCGCTCTCTTTGGACCACGCATGCGCAACATCGAGAGACTGCTGTCTATTGACTCGACCTCAATGACTATCCCGCTTGTCATGGACTCAAACATACTAGGTAAGTATCGGTTGAGCAATCTCGTTTGTAGAGCACCGCAGAGCACACTCGACTCATTCGCTTTTTCATCGTCATGCTGGTGACCATTAGTTGCCCAAATCCCTGACGCAACGGCGTCGAAAATCCTGCTTTCATAAGTTGTATACAAATTGTCTGGCACTTCTACACGCAGATTCCCGTTGTCGATACGCCATGCTACTCCGTCAAGAAGACGAAGTTGACTGCCGATTTCGGCGACGCTTGCGTCTTTATCAAGGATGAAGATGTACTCCATGATCTAAAATTTTGCTTTCTGGGGCTTCTCACGGCCCATCAAAAAATCCCAAAACTGCCTAAACGCGTCGTCCAAAGGCGGTGACTCGTCCATAATCTCGAAAATCGACTGACGCGACTTCATCCATTCGTTTGTACTTCGTACAAGCTCGGCTCGTTCGCGATCAGTCAGAGGCCCAGATCGTTTGGAAATCACTCCGCCGGGATCAACGACATAGTTGAAGACCGGGGTCCCAGCATCAACTATCACCATTTGAAAACCTGACTCAATAAGGTCAGCTCCAACGGCCTCTCGTCCCATCACCTCAAAGACTTCTTCCCCACTCTTTCCATTTGCAAAGGCGTTCCCGCCAGCACCAATGATGAAGATTACGCCGATCGCTCCAGGTACTTTTGGTGCAAATCTCTTTGTGTATTGAAGGAGCGATCCCGCCCTTACTTGAGAAGCGATTGACTCGATAACCTGACCGTTTTGCAGTATCTCTAAAACATTTCCTGCCGCCAGTCTGAATGAATGTCCAGTCTTTGCAAGCTTGCCCATGATATCTCTCGTTCCCTCTGCATACGCAAATCCGTTCTTGAGAGCATCGAATTGCGCTGACGTCAAAGTCGCGCTTTGTCCCTTGCTGATTACCTCCGTTGCCCAGTCGGTCCACTGAGCCCAAGCGCCATTCCGGTAGAGCTTATGGTGTAAATCGTGATCCGCAGCATCGACTAAAGTCATGGTAAAAGTTCCCGTCTTTTTGTCGAAAGACTCATGATGCCAAACCTGATTAGCTCCCCGAGAGAATCCCTTCGTGTTTTTTCCAGCTTTTTCGTCAAGAATCCTGTTGTCTTCTCTTCTGTCACCTTGAGGAGTGATCTGATATCGATGCGTTTTGCCGTGTGTATCCTTAATAGGATTGATTAGCGGTGGCTCCTCCCAAAGCCCGCTCGGATCCGTCGCGTAACTCGGATGGTTACCTACGAAGCGATACAGATTCGTATCCCCAGCATCGAAGCTCTTCGGGTCTTTGGACTGCCAGCGGCCAATCGTCGGGTCGAACACAGCAGATTTCCTAGGGACGAATCGGAAAATGGAGTTGCCGCGGATAGGAATGTAGCATGCATGCAGGCTCGCCGTCAAACATTTTGCGTTGCTCCTTGGGCGCGTACTGACTGCAACTGTCTCCATGTCTGCGAACAGGCCGCAAAATGGCCATGTACGCGGTCTGATCGTATACGAATCGGGCATCAACGAAGTAGCAAATCAGTGATCGAAGCATCAACACCTGCTCGCTGAACCGTCGGAGTGCCATGACAGGATAGTGACTCTGGCACCGCACGATTTCCGTGCGAACCCGTGTTGATCATGCCGGAGTGCCTCGTCGTTGGCAGACCTGGCACGGGCAAGACCGTGATCAAAGAATCTCTGAAAACACTCTCGGAAAAGGAGCATCTGGTAGCGACGGTCGCCCGTACGCTACACACGTACACCAACACAGTGAAGATTCTTTGCGAAGCCTTTCGCATCGAATTCGAGAGTTCGGCC
>CAITIE010000116.1 GCA_903892355.1 uncultured Pirellula sp.
GTGATTCCGAATGGAAGGGTCATCGCTCATCAGATAAAAGGTACTCTGGGGATAACAGGCTTATCGCCACCGAGCGTCCACAGCGGCGTGGCGGTTTGGCACCTCGATGTCGGCTCATCGCATCCTGGGGGTGAAGAAGCTCCCAAGGGTTTGGCTGTTCGCCAATGAAAGCGGTACGTGAGCTGGGTTCAGACCGTCGTGAGACAGGTCGGTCCCTATCTACCGTGGGCGTACGAAACTTGAGAAGGGTCAACCTTAGTACGAGAGGATTTGGTTGGACATAGCTCTGGTGTCCCAGTTGTCACGCTAGTGGCACGGCTGGATAGCTAACTATGGAAAGGATAAACGCTGAAAGCATCTAAGCGTGAAGCCCTCTTCAAGACTAGGTTTCGTAGCATTAGCGAGAGTCCCCTGGTAGACCACCAGGTTGATAGGATGGATGTGTACGCACGGTAACGTGTTTAGCTAACCATTACTAACGGACGAACGCTTGACCATCGGTATCTTGTTCTCAAACAACAGGATCCGATAAGATCGAAAGACTTGTTCTTTCAGTATTGCAGCCATCAACCAATCCAACATTGGGCCACGTAGGCTACCGCCTACGTGGTTCACTCCCGGTGACTTTATCAGAAAGGATCACCTGTTCCCATCCCGAACACAGTAGTTAAGCTTTCTGAGCCGATGATAGTGCCCACCAGTGCGAAAGTAGGTATTGCCGGTTTTTAAAAACCCCTCGTGAACGTAAGTTCACGCGGGGTTTTTTTTTTGCGCTCGCGTGTACACTAATCTGAGCGGTTTTGCGTTGTTGTTTGCGCCGTTCCTCGACCAATTTTTGTAACGCGTCCAACAGAGCATGAATGAGCAAAATCCTTACGAGCCCAGTGTTCGCGGTCAGAATCGTGACTTGTCCGTAAGCCACACTTCTAAACCGCGCGATTCATCGCCGTTACTTCGTGGTGCCAAAGTTGGTGCATTGGTTGGCGGCTTACTCGGTTTGATTATGTTCGTTCTATTACTGATCGTGCTTCGCCCCTCCAAACCGGTTTCCCTTTTTGGGCGTTTAGAGGCCGTTAAATGGCTCGTTTTGGTGGCTCTGTTTTTTGGTGTACCTTTGTTGTTCGGTATGGTTTCTGGTGCGGCAGGATTCTGGTTCGGAGATATGGTACTACGCCGTTTTCCATTGCTTCGTAAATGGTTGCGCTAGGGAGCAAGTCAACAGCGAAGGAGATTCCACCCTGGCAAACGTTTCGGATTGGGGCAACACCGAATTGCGCATCCGTGCAAAACCAGATGCACGACCAACACCGGACTTGAGAACTCTTCGGCCAATTCTTTGTGGGTAGATTGATTTTTCGATAGAATCATCGGATCTTGATGGGCGGTTTCGACGCCGGTTTCCGCAAGTCTTTGGGAAGCGCAGGTGATTCGTTCGTCATCAGACGCGGATTTCTTCTGCAGCAGATAGTCAGGCAGTTACCAATTCATTGAACCGAACGACTATGCCCCAATTTTTCCCTAAGAAAATCAATCGTTTCCTCCCTACCCTGGCGGTAGCGCTGTTGGCGATCGCGTGCAACTGGCTCTGGTCACCGGACATCACGATCGTGGACCAGATCAATAAGTTTCCGTTTGACCAATCCGAGGTGGCGGTGGATGACCGTTCCCAATCGGTTGCAGGATGGCCGTGGACCTATCGCGCAGTGTTTCATTACCAAAAGCCCGGTGGAGGTGATCTACCTGCATTCCCTAGGCACGAAGTTTTTGATGGTTTGCGATTGGCGGGCAATATTTTTGTGTGGGCTGGCTTGCTGGCGTTTACGTTTTGGTACACCGGTCCCAAGTGCATCGCCGATGAGAACGGCACAAAAACCGTGGTTGCGCGCAGTCTTGGACTCAGCGATCTTTTTCTGGTGATCGCATTGATCGCATTTTTCTTGGGGCAGTACAGTTGGAGCCGAAAAACGTATAACGAGCAGGAGTCGCTCCGGTTGGAAATCGAACAAGCGGGAGGGTGGGTCGATGTTTCCCGATCGATACCGCTACCTATCCATCGAATGGCGAAGGGGCGTTTCGATGATTGGTTGGTGTCGTGGAACCGAATCACCGGCGTGACCGTCGAGAACCCGCCGAAGGATCTCTTGGAAAAGATTGTCTCGCTTCCGCATTTGGAAGTGCTTCGATTAGCTGGAGATCGTTATCCCTTGGCAAGTCTCAAGCCGCTTGAAAAACGATACGCTCTTCGGGAGCTTCGGATTTCTGGCCGATCGTTGGACGACGAGACAGCTGGGCTCATTGGGCGGCTCAAGTCCCTTCAGATGATCAATCTAATGCGGACCAACGTGCATCGGCACGCTTTAGAGGCTTGGGGAAATATGCCTCACTTAAGGCTTTTGAATCTGGTTCATACGGATGTGGCGTTCGATGGCGAGCAATCGATACCATCGCTCTCCAATCTTTACTCATTGTTGTTGCCCCATCCTCCCAGGGGGCAATCAGTAACGCATCGCGTCGCGGGTTTGCGTCAGCTGCAGCAACTGACTTGCATGGAATACGACGAGCGGATGAACGCCACCCCAGTTCGCTTGATCGTCGAGGATTGCCCTGCCCTTCGCACAATTACCGTGGACACCGCGCAAAAATTGGACCTGGAGTTGCGAAGGTTACCCATGTTGGAAACGGTTCAGAATTATTCGTTTTTGATTGGCGAACGTGTTCACCGCAGGAGTATTGTCCCTAATGGGGTCTGGGTCCGAAAAGCGGTCTTCGAGGACCTGCCCTCTTTGACAAAGATGCCGTTGTTCATCCGCAACCTCGAACAGATCGAGGTGTCGAACTGCAATACGAGTGGAATGGGGCTAAATGCCCTCGGCGATGTATTTGTCATCGAAAAGAAAGGTTTTGTGCCCGTGCATGAGATGATTCAAAGTCGGATGGCTTTTGACTCGGTTCGGTCAGGCGAGGATACCGACGACGAGGAACGATCCTGGTTGATACCGTCGGCAAATGACACGCAGCAGATGATCAATGCGCTCGTAAGTTTAACGAAGTTGAATCAGCTTCCTTTGCGCTACCGAGATCTATCCGAGGTAGACCTCAGCATTTTGGCAAAGTATGTATCGTTGAAAACCATCGACTTGGCGTGGGCGAAAATAACGAAGGGGCAACTTGAGGGGCTCGCAAGCATTCCCACGCTTGAGGAATTAAGATTCTGGTCGATCGAGGACATTGTTCGGAGCGAATACACGGATAACCAATTTCTCGCATATTCGATGTTACGGCATCGAGAAAACCGGAAACAGTCGCTCGGACAGTTTGATTTGAAGGATGTCTTGGCCGCTCTACCGAGGCTTCGAGTGCTCCGAGGCGATTCGCTGGTCGGACGCGTATTCGACGTGAAAGGCCATCCGAGTATTGAGTCGCTGTTTGACGGCAATTGGAGTTACGCGTTAGACATCGAGATCTTGGATAATCCAAAGTTACGAGACACGGTCATTTTCAGTCCCTCATTAGAGCGGTTGAAGATCCGGGGTACTCCCGAACTTCGAGGGATTGTGATGACCAGTCCATGGCCGAGAAGCGGGGTGGTGGAGGATTGTTCGCAACTCCGAAGCATCGCGTTGGGTGGCCACACTTTGGAAGAGGCTTCCTGGCGATCCCTTGCCGATTTCAGCAGCCTGGAGTCTCTGACGATCGCCCATACGACGTTATCGGGTGAGGCGCTGCAGCGGATTGGTCAGGCCTCGAAGTTGCGAGCTCTGTGCGCGTGCGGATCGGCGGTGGATGACTCGGTAGTCAAAGCGTGGGCTTCGATACGCGATCTGGAAATCCTTGATTTGAGGGAGACACGAATCACAGCTGATTCCTTGGAGTGGATTCGCAGTCAGTCGTCTCTGAAAGAACTCGCCATCGATTTATCGGTTGTGCAGGGAGCAAGTCGTGAGGCGTTGGCGTTCCTCAGTCGATTGCAACGACTGACTGTGCGAGGCGGGACATTGGATGCAGCGAACCTACGGCAGTGGCCATCGATGCCATCGCTTCGTGAGTGGCGATTGCAACAAGTCACATTGCCAGCCGATGGGGCGGCCGCCTTGTCAGAACGAGACGTTGGTTCATTAACGTTTTTCGATTTAGATCATTGCACAATCGATGTGGATGCGAGCATTGGTTGGTTAAAAAAGTGCATCCAGGGAAGCGTTGTCTGTTCCATCCTTGAAACGGTCATCGATTCAGACATCGAAGATACCATTGTGAAGTCCAAGTTAGCGGGATGTAGTTCGAACACGCCCTTTTTGGATGTCGCAACTCCGGGATTTGAACGCATTGAAAGTTTCGGCGACCAGCCTCGTGGCACATTTGAAGAGATCTTATTGCCTACGGGTACGAATAAGGAATGGCCTTGGTCCATAGGGAGGCCGTTCATCGCTAATCCTGAGCTCTTTCGAGATCCTATTGGGAAGGCCTTGCCGTGAAAAAGCTACCGATTGCGGTGCGTATGTATCGATGGTTGGCGATTGCGGCACTGGTGTGCTTTGGTTGCGACGACTTGCCTTCGTATCGCGAGCCAGAGAATGTAAAGCCTTCGAATTCCGGCCTTGTATCGACCGATGGTCGCGGTAGCTATGACTGGACGTGGAATCCGAATGGATACTTTGAAGCTATCCGCCCCTCGATCTACGCGTTCCTGGAGGAATCGGATCCGCGATTTCGGATCCAATCCCTTTTTGGCCAGGAGGACCAGTCCGCTTGGAAGCGCCCGGATTGGATGTCGGACGAAATCTATAACTACTTTCGACTGTTCACCTCATGTCCTCCTCCGCGAGTGATCCTTGAGGTACCACTGACAGAGAAAGTGGATCGCGAGCAGTTTTTTCTTGATCCCCGTGCGAGCAAGTTGTATTGGTGTGTGGGTGATCTCATCCAATCGCAGGGATTGGTTACCGACGCGCAGGGTGAATCTTCGCCTTCAACTCCCGTTTCCATTCGATCACCTCTCGGTGCTCCCCAAGCGGTCATAGGGGATCTAGAGAATGAGACTGTCTTCATTCGTACGGAAAAAGCAATAGCTCGAGTTCGTCTTAGCGATTCTTCTGTGTTGTGGGAAACGGAATTGCCAAGCCCTGCTATTCGTTGGGTGCGAGCGACGGATGTCAACACGATCGCACTCGTGACCGCCGATAAAAAGTGTGTGATCTGTGAGGGGGATTCGGGGAAACTCACGGTAAGTCCAGCTCAAGTTTCATCGCCCCAAATCTCCATCAACCCTCAAGGAAAATGGCTACTGGGCAATCACAAGCAACAGATCTTGCTCTGGGATTTCCAGGATGCAAGCGATTCGGTAAGCAAGCACTCGGTGGTTGGAATCGATCCGGAAAAGGCGATTCCTTTCGCAGGTCCTGCGTGGGATGGGTGGATCGATCACCAGCATTTCGCGTTTCGAGAACACGGTAAATACAAGGCGCAGTTATTCCCTTACTCCCATTTTCTGCAAGAGGCTCGACTGTTTCGAAGTGAGGTGAGCAATCGGGAAACTTTCTACACGTTGATCGGTAGAGGTCTTCCAGGTAGTGACAACTCAGACCAAGTTTTGGTAACGGATCTCGACGTTATCGATGGTGGGGTGTTGCATTCTCAGCCGGTCATCCTTGAAGAAGCTCAAGCGATGGATGTGCAGATTTCAAAGACTGGAGGCCTTCTTGCTTGGGCTACTCCTACGTCATTGCGAGTCCTATCGCGTATTCCGCAGGGGGGCTCGCGTATGTCATACGGCCTCACCCGAATCACCACCGAATTAATCGATAAGATGGACTGGCAGCAATTAGAAAAAGTCGCTGTCGAGCTGCGGAGTCATGACTGGCCCCGCGATTATGTTTCCGGTGAAATTGCATATGGGAATCTAGCACAGAGTTGCGCGGCCATTTTTGCAAGTCAACAACAGCTAGCGAATCCGGATGAGCCGTTGGATGAGCAACCGCTGCCCAAGCCTATCTCTGAATGGCTCGAGAGCAAGCGAGCATTTCCACGACTCGTCGCGGCATGCTTCGAGCAAAATCTTTCAAGGCAAGCCCGCGGTACCTCGATGATCCATCTGGTTCCTGAAGAGGATCTGAAACGGTATGAAAAACACGAGGAGCGAAAGCTCGCTCTTCTCAAGGAGATTCTCAGCGAACCGGATGCTCCTGGGCAGGCCTACGAGATGATGCTGTGGCACTTGCGTTCGATGGGTGGCGAATATCAGAAAGGGGAAGATTTCACGCGCCAGTGCATGCGCAAGTATCCTCAGTTTTGGGGACTTCACGAAACGAACTTGTGGTGGATGCTACCCCGTTGGGGTGGTTCCGCTGGTCAGGCCCAAGCGTATGCCGAAGGGGTGACAAAATTGTACCCACGTGAGTTCCAAGATCGTGTTTTTGGAATCCTCGTCAATCGTATGATTCGCTACAACCAATCTGAGTTCATGAAAGAAACGGAAGGGTTTTTGCAACCCAGGCGATTGCTCGACGGAGTTTTTGAATGGTGCAGAGATGGAGATGTGCCGCAAATGATGTTGGAAAATGCAGCCGAAGTGGCACTGAGGATGAATGCCTCTAACGCAAAATTCTTCATCGACTACAACATCAAGCACTTCTTGGTAATGCGGAGACTCGGTGATGTTCCTCGTATGCAGAAAGCGTTTGATCAAGTGTAGTAGCCAGTATTTGATCTGACGGAAATTACCCATTTTTACGTACTGGATTGTACGAGCTGGTCGAGCATTTTTTGTTCGACTAACTGTTTCGAATCGAGGAAGGTCTGCATTGGCGTCTTGCCGAAGCAGTACCTA
>CAITIE010000117.1 GCA_903892355.1 uncultured Pirellula sp.
ACCACCGCCATAACCAGCAGGAGGTCCACCGGCACCACCGCCATAACCAGCAGGAGGTCCACCGGCACCACCGCCATAACCAGCAGGAGGTCCACCGGCACCACCGCCATAACCAGCAGGAGGTCCACCGGCACCACCGCCATAACCAGCAGGGGGTCCACCGGCACCACCGCCATAGCCAGCAGGGGGTCCACCAGCACCACCGGCATAGCCAGCAGGGGGTCCACCCGTTCCGCCGAAGCCTGGTCGGCCGCCTCCGGAAGCGGCCCCTGCACCAGCACCTGTGAAATTAGCACCGGGGAAACCAGCACCGGGAGCACCGAGCAACCCGCCACCCCCTAGCCCGGCAGCAAAACCACCCAGACCGGAAGCGAATCCCGCATCGGCACCGAATGAATACTCGCGAAACGCTTCAGACCACTTTCCTTCTGAGTGTTCTCGTGAGAATGCATCCACAAACTTCGTGGCGTACTTGCCCGCGGCATCGCTGAGTTCTCGTGCTGGGAGGGGTGGAATGTTGGAACTGCCGGCGGGAGCACCGAATCCGCCCGGAGCCCCTCGTCCACCACCACCTTGTTGGCTTCCACCGAGAGCACTCTTTTCCGTACCTACCGGTTTCAGTTCCGTGACCTTGGCGCCTTTCTTGAGGATCAAGCCTACAGCAAACGTGTATCCGAGGCGTGGCACACGACGCTTGTCATCCCAGCGGTAGTTGCTGATTAAGTCAGCAGATTCTTCGTTCGGAACGTGCAATGCGTGAGCGTGGAAGAGCCCGTAAGCACGTGAGGCATTGCCCGCTTTGAAGGCCATGACCGCTCGGTCGCGAAGTGACAGTTCGACGGGAGGAGGTGGTGCTTGTGGGGCGGGGGAGGATTCACTGGGGGTGGTTCCTTGAGACGTTGGATTGATACCGGCGGGTGCACCGGGGCCAGCCCCAAAGCCAGACAGGGAACCAGGGCCTGCTGTGGCTCCACCGAGGGCGTTCGGGTCAGATGGAGGCAGCAATCCACCTCCGGATGCAGAACCGAACCCAGGTCGCGCTGGTGCTCCACCACCGGGTGCTCCACCACCGGCCGGAGGAGCTCCGGCGGGACCCGTCGCAGAACCGAACGAAGGGCGCGATGGCTTGCTCGACGCGGGTGCTTCGGCCGGAGCACCTGTGTTGCTGGGGATTGATTGATTGGAAACGCCTTCTGCCGTTTCTCCGCCGGCTTGGGGAGCTGGGGGCGTTTGCAGTGCGGGCTTGCTAACAGGTGGTGCGGTTGCCGCCGCCGATGATTCGGTGGCTGGGGCGCTGTTCGCCGCTACTTGTGTTTGCTCTTTGCTGCCACAGCCGCAGATTCCTAGGCTCAATGTGGCCGCGCCGAGGCATACCAATGCGAACTTACCTAGACGAAATTTCATGGGATCGCCCACTCTTTAAAAAATGATGCCCGTTAAAAATGATGCCCGTTAAAACGTACCGAGTTGTTCGGCTCGTCGGAGCCAGTTGCTAGGCTCGTCAGAGCCGGTGAGGTTACCGCGAGAAACCCGTAACCGCGTGAAACCCAAAGTAAACTCGAACCTAAACATCGCTTCAAAAGTTGATTATCCGTGCCACAAATCCCGCTGTCTACAGCTTTGGCCGTTATATTAGAAGAGATTCGATGACCTCGATTTGTTTTCCACTTGTTTTCCGCCCGCCCCCGGGCCAGAGTGCTGGCGACGGAACAGAGTTCGGCGTGCTGGGTTGGAACGGGCTGGGATGGAATTTGCGAAAAGCCCCGGAAACGCTGCTTGAGAAGAAATGCTGTGAAACGCTCAACAAAGATCTTCCAAGAAAAGACCCCATTTGCTCCGAGCGGATCGCGCCGACCTGTGATCGGATTGTGGGTGGTTTTTGTGACCATGATCGTATTCGCCGCGATCTCCTTGCTAATGATGTTTGCAGCGAGAGTGCCTGCGGTCGCCAACAGCATCAATGATATTTTGGGAGTCGCGAGGGGGGCTAAACCGGACCGTCCCGATCGATCGACTCACTTGTTCATGCTCCTGTTTTGTTACAGTTCCCCGGTGCTACTATTGATTTGCGTCAGCGCGATGCGGAAGATCGCCAACCTGAGAAGTCTGGATCGCGACGCCAACGACGAGAATGGTGATGAAAGTCCTTTTTCAGTGAAGGACTAAAACCATGAACGAACCACCTATGAACAGTCCAGTCTAAGTGCAGACCAAACCATAAGCGGGCAATACCATGACTGAAATCATCGAGGCCATCGAAAGGCATCTGGGACGAGTCCTGACCACGGATCAACTGGACTACTACGCCGTGCTGGGACTTGAGACTTTCTGCGAAGACGAGAAGAAGATTCGTACGGCGATGCAAGCTGCGATCGCAGCGTATAAAAGCTCGAATACGCAAACGCATCCGGAATCATCAAATAAAGTCGCGAAGTTATTGAAGCAAGCGCAAGCGATCTTGTTGGATGCTGACAAAAGGGTTGTCTACGACGCCCAGCTCCGAAAAATGGCTGCTGCAAAACGGAAGGCTGCAACTGTGGTCTCTCATGTTTCCGCCGGAGTCGACTCGCGAAATTGGTTTCCCGATGGAGATCCGATGGCTCCCGTATCTCTCGTAGGTCTCGAATCGACATTCGCAAGTTCTACGGCAACCGACGATTTGCAACCGGATTGGCTGGCTCAGATTCAGGATGTCGATCAGCGGCGTTCGGAGTTGATGCTGCTGTTCCCATCGTTGGCGATGATGTCCGCTGTGGAGGATGAAGAACCAGCTGCGGAGTTCGAACGTTTCGGGAAAACAGGTCGACCTAAGATCTCTAGACCTGATGCATCTGCATCGGGCCAATCGATGGAAGTCAACAATGGCGTTTCTCTGCTGGAACAGATGCGCCGCAAGCGGCGGCAGCGTCAACTGATGGCTGTCGGTGGAATGGTCGTTGCAGCGGCTGGGCTGCTAGGATTTGCAACCTATAAGTATATCGATAATCAGAGACAAGTCGCTGCGAGATTGGCTGAGAAAGAGCAGAAGAAGTCGAATCGTTTCTCGGGAATGAAGGACTCCGGTTCCGCGAACGCTACGCCAATTGGTTCCTCGCCATCATCTGGGGAGCTTGAGTTGGGGCTGAAAGGACCCAAGGGCCGTGGAGACGCCAGCGGACCTTCATTACCGAAGGTCAATCGTTCTGATGCGGACACGGGCATGTCCACGGAGATGAAAAGCGACATGCAGGCAAAGGCTCCAGAGGAAATGGCGGCTCCCGCGAAAACCATGGAGCCGAAACCTGAGGTTCCGATGACCCCAGAGCCCACGAAGACCCCTGCACCGGCGTCTCCTGCCCCTGAAACGCCGACAACTCCGATGCCGCAGCCAACTCCCGAAGTCAAACCACCCATGGCGACCGTGGAGAGCAAAGAATGGGTTGGCCACATGGAGAACGCTCGCATGGCGATCGATAAATTGGAGTTTGGCAAATTCGACACATCGATCGAAAGTGCGAACAAATCTTCGGTCACTGCCGAAGGAAAGGCGAAAGCGGCTCGTCTCGACCAAATGGGCCAACTCTACAAGATCTATATCGATGCTTTTGCCGAGGCGAAAAAGAAGGCGAAGGGGGCTTCATCCATCAAAGTCGGCAGCGCCGAGTTCAGCATTGTCGAGTCGACTCCTGACAAGGTGATCGTTCGCGCCCAAGGCAAAAACCAGACCTACGAATGGGGCAAGCTACCTTTTGGGATGGCGGTCGCATTCTCGGATCTAGCGCTGAGCGACATAGAGCCTGTCGATATAGCTGCTCGAGCCGTTTTCTTTTCCCTCGATCCCAACTACCGCGAGTCGGCCGAAAACAACGATATCGTCAAGAAAAGGATCGCTGGTTGGCTGGAGAAGTCCCTCGGGAAAGGAAGTGTTCGGCAAGATCTGATGCAAGCTTTGAGCGACAAGTACGAATAGTGGCGTACGAACAAGGGTGGCAAGCACGGCGAATTGTCTCCTGAGGCTAAGTTATTCCTACGAGTGCATCGCGATGGCCACAACTATGGAAGCTGAACAGAGGATTGGCGCTGGGGATGGGCCCGCGCAGCAACGTCAGGTACCGACCCAGCCCCCGCGGCGTTGGCGCAAGCGGGCGTTTCTTTTGACGACCGTGGTAGCGATCGCGGGTGTGATTCTGTGGGGGACGACCGCACGACCCACTCTAATGCGACCGTCGCAAGTGCTCACGTTGCAATTTCCGAATGATGTTTTGGATGTGGCGTCGAGGATCGATACAGCGATCGAGGCACCTTTGAAAGAAAAGGGCTTTGCGATAGCTGATGGAGCCGCGTGGAATGTCATCGCGCGCCGATTGAGTCTCGCAATGGTTGGGAACAGTTTGTCCTTGGAGGAGGTGCGAGCTCTTGAGAGGATCCCCGAATCGCAGCGCGCCGCTTGGTGGACGGAGTACCTGTTGAAAGACCGCCGCTGGGCTGATTATTTTGCCGAGCGTTGGACCAGGGCGACCGTTGGGACCAATGATGGGCCTTTCTTGTTGTTCCGACGCCGCAAGTATCGGGAGTGGTTGTCGGACCAGTTCCAGCAGAATCTGCCCTATGACCAGTTGGTTCGCAAGCTGATCTCTGCGAAAGGATCGTGGACGGATTCGCCGGAAGTGAATTTCTTGACGGCGACAATGGATGATGCAGACAACCGCAAACCGGACATCATACGATTGGCGGGCAGGACCAGCCGGGCGTTTCTCGCCATGCGAATCGACTGCTTGCAGTGCCACAACGACTATTTGGGAAACGTTCAGTTCACCAAGGATGACTCTGACGCCCCCCTTCGAACGGGAGAGCAGTCCGACTTTCATCAGCTCGCAGCGTTCTTTTCTGGAGTTCGTATGGAGAACCCGTTTCGAGGATTGCGGGATTACTCTCCTCAATACCAAGTCCGGTATTTGAATGCGGAAACCGAAATCGAAGTAAAGCCCAAGGTACCTTATCATCAGGATCTCGATCCATCCCTCGGGACCAACGCTGATACCGCCTCGAGTAGGGATGCGCTAGCGCGCTGGGTGACGCACGTGGAGAACAAGGCATTCGCTCGTGCGACGGTGAATCGCGTCTGGGCGATCATGCTGGGGAAACCACTGGTGACACCGGTGGACGATATTCCGCTTGAGGGACCCTTCCCACCGGGACTGGAAGTACTAGCAGAAGATTTTTCCAACCACGGTTTTGATATCCATCGGTTGATCCGAACGATCGCTGCGACGCACGTCTTCCAACGAGATTCCAAGTTGTATTGCGAAGAGGACAGCGAGGATGTTGCGATAAGTGACGTTTCGGGAGATCCGGAAGTCACGCAGGAATTGGAAGATGCATGGGGTGTTTTTCCGATCACTCAGCTCCGGCCGGAGCAGATGGCTGCTTCCATCCATCAGGCTTGTCGTTTGAAAGCGATCGATGCATCTGCTTCCATTCTTTCTCAGCTGGAATTGTTCGGTGGAGTCAATGACTTTACCAAGGCCTATGGTGACCTTGGTGAAGACGAGTTCCAGGAACAGTCTGTGACTATCCCACAGCGGTTATTGGTGATGAATGGCAAGTTTATCCGTGAACGGATTGAAGACAACCCGATCATGAACGCATCGACACGCATCGCAGGTTTGGCTCGCGATGACCACACCGCGGTGGAATCCGCCTATTGGTCGACCCTCAACCGCGGGCCGTCACACGAAGAGCTAGAAACCTTTTCAGCCCGACTCCAAGGGAAACGCGGAGAGGCTCGAAGCCGGGAGATGAGCAACCTTTATTGGGTCCTTTTGAACAGCACAGAGTTCCAGTGGAATCATTGAAACTCGCCGATGGGAGTCCACGAGTTGAACCATCCCCGGTGGTCCGCTTGTTATCGGCGTAGAGGATTTTTAGCGTAGAGGATTTTTAGCGTGAAGGATTTTTAGCGTGAAGGATTTTTATGCGAGCGGTGCTGCAACGTGTGATTGAAAGCCGAGTTGTGGTCGATGGGCAAGTCGTCGGCGAGATCGGGCCTGGGTGGCTTGTTCTGCTCGGGGTGGGGCATGGCGATTCGCTCGAGATAGCGCGATGGGTGGCGGAAAAGTGTGTTCATTTGCGGGGCTTCAACGACGACGCTGGCAAGATGAATCGCTCGGTGCTAGACGTTGGGGGGAGCATGCTCGTCGTCAGCCAATTCACCCTTTACGGCGACTGCAGTCGAGGGCGTAGGCCGGGATTCGATAAAGCCGCACCGCCCGAGATGGCCAAGTCACTGTACTTGGCCTTTTGCGACCAGATCCGCGAGTACGGAGTCCGTGTCGAACAAGGCATCTTTCAAGCCGACATGAAAGTTAGCTTGATCAATGACGGGCCTGTAACCCTTCTCGTGGAGCGCGAAGCTGCCGCCGCGGTTTTCTAGCCCGCTCGTGCTCTACTCGTCGGTTTTGGTCGAGCACAAAAACCAGCACGACCACAAAAAACCCAGAGCAAATGCGGATTCCACAAAGATAGGGCATAAGATGGAAACCGCGATTGCTTGGTGGTACACTGCTCGGGGGTACATTCTGACGGGGCGAAAGCGAGATCCATGCGCAGGTTCGGTATAGCGATTTTCCCTGAGTCAGTGCATTGTTATTGAATCCACTTTACGGTTGATACCATTTTAAGTTCAAGGTTCCTCTCATGACGCAACATTCACGACGGTCGTTTCTCCAGCAGACTTCGGCAACCGCGGCGGCACTCGCCACGGCACCTTATTGGGCAACCAGTAGCCAAGCGGCACCGGTATCGGCTGCGGATAGGTTCAAGGTTGGCTGCATTGGGCTCGGTGGTATGGGTACCGGGGACGCGCACGATCACAATCGGTTCGGGGACATCATCGCCGTCTGCGATGTCGACGCGAATCACCGGGAACGGGCTCGAAACGACGAGCGGATCGGCAAAGGCAAAGCCGAAGCGGTCGAGGATTACCGCCGTGTGCTCGACAACAAAGAGGTGGAAGTCGTCAGTATTGTGACGCCGGACCACTGGCATACCAAGATCGCGATCGAGGCACTTCAAGCTGGCAAGCATGTGTTTTGCCAAAAGCCGTTGACCTTGACCCTTGCAGAAAATCAAGCGATCCGCGCCGCCTGCAAAGCGAATCCGAAACTTGTGTTTTTCATCGGAACTCAGCAACGATCCGATCGCCGATTGTTCTTGCGAGCGGTCAACATGGCGCACAAGGGATTGCTAGGAGATATCAAGAAGATTACCTGTGGGATCAATGGCAGTCCAACCGGTGGCCCCTTCGCAAAGGAAGCAGCGCCAGCGAATCTCAATTGGGATATGTGGCTCGGCCAGGCCCCCAAAGTGGATTACATCAAGCAGCGATGCCACAACGATTTTCGTTGGTGGTATGAGTACTCGGGTGGCAAGTTCACCGATTGGGGTGCACACCATATCGATATCGCGATCTGGGCATCAAAGTTGACCGAACAAGGTACCGGGCCGGTTGAAGTGGATGGGACTGACTGCAAGCATCCAGTCGAGTTTAAGGATGGCAATCCGTTGGCGGATGATTCCTTCAATACCTCTCAAGACTTCAACATCGTTCACAAGTTCGCCAATGGCATGGAGATTCACGTCACCAGCCGCGGCGACAACGGCTTGCTCATCGAAGGAACCAAGGGCAGGATCTTTGTGAACCGTGAGCGGATTACCGGCAAACCTATTGAAGAGAATTGGGACAAAGACGCCTACGGAGATGCCGATTTGGATGCCTTGTACAAAGGGAAGAAGTACGAAGGTCACAAAGACAATTTCTATCGCTGTATCCGCGAAGGCGGATTGCCTGTGTCCGACGTCTACTCGCACTTGCAAACCATGAACATGTGCCACCTTTCGGCGATTGCCGGCCGTTTGGCTCGCAAGATCCAATGGAATGCAGCGACCGAGAAGATCGAGGGAGACGCATTGGCCGCCTCCATGCAAGCCCGCGTGCAACGGGCTGGATTTGAGATACCTAAAGTCTAAGGTTCTCGAAGTTCGATGATCGATTGCGCCTCAATGCGCGATCGATTCCTTTTACGAATAAGCAGTTAGAGCCCATCAGGTCAAAGGATTCGCGGGAAGCCTTTGACCTTTTTTGCGTGTTGATCGTGACTGATGTTATTCGCTGCAGGCGAATTCGCTTTCCGCAATGCATCGAGGTGGTGGTGCTGAGCCAATCTGTTAGACTGAATCACCGAGGTGGTAAGCATTCGCTGACCGCTTTGCTGCGTTCCGTGACCTGGAGCTTTGTTGGCTTCCGCGATGTCGGGGTGCACCCAGGGTTTTCAGGAAACATGATCGGGAGAGAGCATCATGGACGGCGAGGATTTTGAGTTTGTAGTCAAGAATGTCTCTCCGAACGGAGTGCAAGCGATCCTTACGTACGATGGCGCAAGCGAGCCTTTTGCGTTCTTTTTCGCCCACCGCGTCACGGAATCAGGGTACGCAGGGACTTTGGTTTTCCTCGATGCTGTCGACAAGCTGGACGAGCTACCGTGGCAACCGACGGCTCTCAATGTCGCTGATATCTTGGACACCAACATGCAAGTCCAGCTGGATCGGATCGAGGTGTTTTCGCGGTTCGAACCAACCAATATCGGGCAACCAGAAATCCGCCAGAACCGAGTCAACCGAGATAGCCCGGACTACGAAAGCTACGCCTTGCAAGTGGATGCTTGCGCCGACGAGGATTATGAAGATGGGGATGCCGAGGAAGAGGATTATTGGCCCGTCGCGAAGCTGGAATGCGTCATGGACTCCGAACCCCCCGTCGTTGCGATCTTGATGCAGGACCCAACCCTGTGCAGCGACGACAATGTCCAGCACTTTGTCGATTGGTTATGGCGATCGCTGGGCTGGAAAGAAGATGTCGCCGTGGCGATTTGCATGCCCGCACAGAGTTTAGGCCTGCTACAGCTAGGGGAGCCGGACAAGCCAGATATGGACACCGATCTGTTGTGAGCAGCAAGGCGCTAGCCGGTGGTTTGGGGATCGCGCCGAATACCATGATCGTTGTCGCGGGTTTGAGCGTTCTTAGCGATACCGACGGCTAGCGCCAAAGTCGCTCACGTTTGTTGCACGCTTTGCGTGCGTGGTGGAAGAACGTCACTGGCATTTGTGAGCAGCAAGGCGCTAGCGGGTGGTTTGGGGATCGTGCCGAATACCACGATCGTTGTCGCGGGTTTGAGCGTTCTTAGCGATACCGACGGCTAGCGCCAAAGTCGCTCACGTTTGTTGCACGCTTTGCGTGCGGGGTGGAAGAACGTCACTGGCATTTGTGAGCAGCAAGGCG
>CAITIE010000118.1 GCA_903892355.1 uncultured Pirellula sp.
GCAAGATCCACTACGAACGGCGGAGCGGGATCTTTAGCAAGATCCACTACGAACGGCGGAGCGGGATCTTTAGCAAGATCCACTACGAACGGCGGAGCGGGAATCTTTGGCAAGATCCACTACGAACGGCGGAGCGGGAATCTTTGGCAAGATCCACTACGAACGGCGGAGCGGGGGCTTTGGCAAGATCCACTACGAACGGCGGAGAGGGGATCTTTAGCAAGATCCACTACTACTAAAGATCTTTAGCAAGATCCACTACAAAAGATCTTTAGCACGATTCGCGACGAGGGCGTTGGGGAAGACTTACCCATAGCGACTTTACCGATGCTTATCAACAAAAAATTCCCAGACGCGGTTGGCGCCGGGGAAGGAGATTGGGGCGTTGCCGTCTCGTCGTGATCGTGCTCCTGGCCAACCGTGAGCGCCCACCGAATCCACCACGAACTCGGTCGCTGCCCCCTCGCTCGTCGCCGCGTAGACTGTCGTGGTCACCGTTCCAACGTTGGCGACTTTCGGTTCGTTCTGAGATTTGTTGGCATCGACCCAAAATCGAACCACGTCCTTGAGCGGTTTGTAAGGAGCATCTTGGGCGGCACGAACCAGTGGATTGCGGCTCATGCCTCCTTCAAGCGGTACCTCGTCATCTTTTGCGCCATTGATGATAAGGATCGGTAGCGGGACGGAGGGCATTTTCTCGAACGTGAACATAGAGGCCACCACCGGAGCGATGGCAGCCAAACGCTCCGCACGCGCGACAGCGTAGACGAACGTCATCATCCCGCCATTGGACCCGCCGGTCATATAGATTCGCCGTGGATCCGCCCCGTGCTCGTCGATAAGCCGATCGATCAACGCGTCGAGGTACGCGATATCATCGGCATCGCGAACCTGCCTCCGAAGCAGAAACCCAGTATTCCAAGCGTGACGCCGGCCTCCAAATTCAGTCCCCTCTGGGTACACAACCATAAACCCTTCCGATCTCGCGACTGGATCGAAGCCCGAGTTGGCCCGCATCACCTCTGCACTTCCTTGCCCTCCGTGCAGGGCGATCACGACCGGTCGCTTGGTGCCATCCGTCGGAGCATTGACAACCACAGCACGGCGATCCTGCTGGTTGATTTTGAACCTGATCTCGAAATCCGATCGGCGATTCGTCGCGGACTTGCTCGCTGGGGGATCGAACACCTTGCGATAAAAGCTCCAGTTGCTCTCACCGAGCCCCTCGATCGTTTTCATCGGATTGTGGTCGACCCCTTCAAGCACCGTCCACGTATGCGGGATTTGAAGTTTGTCCAAATGCTCGTGAAACGCCAAATTGTTGTTGTACGTTTCATCCTGATCACCGCAGACCATTCGGATGATCGAATTGCCTCGTATCGCTTCAGCATTCTCTTCCGCCAAACGCCGAGGGCTAACGCTTCGAAAATACTCCTGGTCACCACCGTAGACTTTTTGCAAAACTTCGGCTGCCCGCTGCCTACCCGCTCGCGGTGCTTGTACCAGTTCCGGCTGCAATGGCCCACCACCCATGATTGAAATACCTTTAAACAGGTCGTGGTATTTGAATCCCAATCGGGCCGAACCGTACCCACCCATGCTATAGCCGTCGAGTAGCCGGCCGTCCCGAGTTGCGATGGTACGATACGTCGTATCGATATGGGGCACGAGCTCCTTGATGATCATCGTTTCGATGGGTGCCGACCCATCCTTCCAATCGACGTACATCCCTTCGGCAAGCCCGTTCACGAAGACGACCAAACACGGGGGTGTTTTCCCTGCCTGGATGGCTGCATCGAATAACGTAGCCACGCGCGGAATACCAGGCAGTCCACCTCCTGAGCCATGCAGCCAATAGACCACCGGAAAGCGACGCTCTGTGTCGCGGTCATACTCGACCGGTTTGTAGATGTGGTAGCTAACCTTGGTCTTTACCAGAGCGCTTTCAAACGTCTGGTACATCACTCGTGGGCCAGGAATCTCTGCTGTTACCCACGCCGCACCCACCACAGCCGCTGGTGGACGCACTGGAGGCTGAGCCGCAGCGATCTCGACAGTGGCGATCTCGACAGTGGCGATGCCAGCAGCGCAAATTGCAAGCAGAATCATTGGGACAACAACGTTTTGACGCATGACTCTTTCCCCCTGGGGTGGTACTCCCATGTTCCGAATCGCCCTTGGCTCAATCGTGCCGGAACGATCTCTTTAACGTCCCAGGATCTCCGATAATTTACGAAGCTCCTGCCGGTTCAATTGGCCATTCTTGTCGGCATCCAGCCGATCGAAGATCGTCGTCGATGCGGCAGGATTATTCGCGAACTTGGCTTTGACCTCATCGCGCGTGACATTGCCGTCACCATCCGTATCCAACTGCTGGAAAAGGCCATCACCGAGGTTCGGTCCGCTGGACTCGCCGCGTCCAAATGCATTGCGGATTGCTCCTCGAATACGACTCCGAGGAGACAATGGATTGGGCTCACCTGGCTTGGCCCCCGGGACGATGTACTCGACATAACCGAGATGCATCTCATCGAACGTTTGAGGTCCCCAACGCACCTCTTTGCTGGGATCAGGATTCGCTGGGTTCCCGCTACTGTTGTCGTACCATGCAGTGTATTGCAGGGCATCACCCGCTTTGATACTCAACGGTTCGGCGTAACGATAGAGAAGCTGCCAATTGAAATCGTAGTGAGGAACATCTAATAGCGTCTGTGTCTTTCCGCCAGAAATCAACTCATAACGAGCCGCTTTGCCCCTCAAATGCATGTGGGGTAGAAACGCGAGTATCTGAACATCGATCGGAACACTCTTAATGCTTCCAACGACCGGATGATTGTCGGCTCCAGCTGGAATCCGAAACCTCATGTTGACCACACTGGCGACATGCACCTCATGCTTCGGCTCCTCCTTGGCAAAAACCAACCCGATACGGGTGCTATCCTCCGTCGCGGTTCCGTTAGGAGTGTAATGCATTTGGAATCGCAATTTCGCCCCCTTGGGAATCTTTCTAGCGTATCCAGCGGGATACACCAACTTGCTATTCCCCGGAACATAGATCCCCCAGTATCCTCCTCGCTCATCCGCTGCCTCGTCGCGAGCACCATCCTCTTCATCGCTCCCCTGCACGAACACCAGAACATGATGAACAACGCTCAGATTACCGGGACGTATCTCGATCGCTTGAACCCACTGATCTTGCTCCAGATGCGTATCCACGGTGATGTTTTGATATGGCATCGTTCCGGTGGCTTTAACTTTCATCGGTTGATCAAATTCAAAAACCGCATCGGGCTTTCCAATCGTCCATCCGTCGGTAAAAACCATCGGCAAGGGTGATTCGTTCGGATCTCCCTCAGGCATTTTGTTATCCAGCCAAGCGATCATCAGCTGCTTTTCGGTTGCCGATAACGAGCGGTCGTTGATCCAAGGGGATGCATACGATTGCGATTTGTTCTCGGCAGGGGCTGCAAACCAAGGTGGCATGATTCCAGACTCGACGACTTGTCGAATCATAGCCCCATGCGCAACAGCATCGGGATAAGTATCCAATCGAAATGGACCAACCCCACCCTCACGATGGCATTCGACGCAGTGGCGTTGTAGCAATCTGGAGACATGATTGTGATACGTCACCTCGGAAGCCGGTGCGTAGGTCGTTCGAGTTTCTAGCGAGCAACCGGGAGCTGCGGTTGCTGAAACCAAAGCAGATCGATGATCAAGTCCCGCTTGCACGGCATCTCGAAGATACGTATGCCGGGGAGCGTCGATGGAGTAACCGAACCCGTATTGATCATCGATCGCGCCGCGATAGATCAAGGTGTAAGAGCGGTCGACAACGAACACGTCGGTTGTGCTCATCGCCGAAAGGTACGATGCCAATCGAGCATCTGTATCCAATGCGTATTCGACAGGGAACTCGAAACGCGACGCAGCGATCTTCATCTCTTCCGGTTTATCGCTTGCTACACAATTCACCAGAACAAACCGCACCCCGCGCGGTGCAAAATCTCGTTGGAGCTCGATCAACGTGGGTAGGTACTTCTTGCTGATGGGACAACTTGTGCTGGTGAACGCGATCACCGTTAAGTCGCTGGGCAGATCTTGGTGAATCCTTTTCAATCCCCCCTCGAGATCGCGAAACTCAAAATCCCGCACGTAGCGTCCGATACCATGCTCACCCGGAGCCAATAATACGGGCCCTTGTCGGACCGGCGATTTGGAAGCCCCCACAGACGACTGTTTTACTTCGTCTGGAGTGTTTGTTTCATTTCGATTGCGTTCGAGTTGTTCAAAACGTTTCTCTGGATCCTGTTGAGCACTCGCAAGGCCAGCACCAAAACCACATAAAAGCGTCGCGAGGAGCACAAAGTACGGCTGGGCGATATCATTCCGCATCATGATCACTATTTGGGATTACCGTAGGATAGGCAAAGCAACGCCGGCAAAGATTTAGACGCTATGTAGTTAAGACGCCGTGTAATTTAGACGCCGTGTAGTTTACACGTTTTCAACGCACCAAAATACGGGCTAACGCGACACTGCACAATTGACGGCACGGCAATCGCCGAGCAGACTGAGATGGCGTTTTCGAAGTATTCTAGATTTACTCAGCAAGATCCCTCATGAAATCTCGTTTCATTCTTAGCCAGCTATTCCTCGGAATCATCCTTAACGGTGTGGGTTCCAACAATCAAGCGCAGGAGCCGATTTCTCCGGCCGGGAACGAAGCACCGAAATCCATTGCGGATCGTGTTGATTCGGAATTGGTCAGCGCCATCAAATTCCGGAGCATCGGGCCGGCCTTTATGGCAGGTCGAATCTCCGATATCGCTCTCGATCCCAAGCAACCCAACACTTGGTACGTCGCTGTCGGATCGGGTAATCTGTGGAAAACGACCAATGCTGGTACCACGTTTACTCCCATCTTCGATGATAAGTCTTCCTATTCGATTGGATGCGTTACGATCGATCCTCAGCAGAGCGATACCGTGTGGGTTGGTACTGGCGAAAACGTGGGAGGTCGTCACATTGGGTTCGGCGATGGGGTCTACCGAAGCAAAGATGGCGGTCGCTCGTTCGAGCACCTGGGGCTCAAGCAATCAGAGCATATCAGCAAAATCCTGGTCGATCCTCGAAACTCAAAGATCGTATTCGTCGCCTCCCAAGGCCCATTGTGGTCCTCCGGTGGCGAACGAGGATTGTTCAAATCCACCGACGGAGGTGCCACATGGAAAAACGTTCTTAGCAAAGGGCCATACACCGGAGTTACCGATGTCGTCATCGACCCGAAGGATCCGGACACGATGTATGCGGCGACGCACCAACGCCACCGGACCGTATGGGCGTTACTGAACACCGGCTCCGAATCGGGTGTCCACAAATCGACCGACGGTGGTGAGACATGGCGAGAACTGAGCCAAGGCCTACCGGGCGGAGACAAAGGTAAGATCGCACTGGGCGTATCACCTCAGCAGAACAACATCGTCTACGCGAGCATCGAACTGCCAAACCGCAAAGGTGGTTTCTACAGGAGCGAAAACCACGGTGAGTCCTTCGAGAAACGGAGCGACTTTATTTCCGGCGGAACCGGGCCACACTATTACCAAGAAATCTATCTCGATCCTCACCGATTCGATGTTATCTATCACGCCAACGACACGTTGGTTCGCAGCCTCGACGGTGGCCGAACCTTTACGCCGATCGAAGGGCGGGCCAAACATGTCGATAACCACGCCGTCGTCTTTCACCCCACCGATCCCAATTATCTATTGGTAGGCTGCGATGGCGGGGTCTATCAGTCCAATGATTTTGGCAAGTCCTATCGTTTCTTTCCCAATTTGCCTGTAACTCAATTCTATAAAGTCGATGTCGATTACGATCTGCCGTTCTACCATGTGGTTGGTGGGACCCAAGACAACTTTACCCAGTACGGTCCGTCAGCGACACGTTATGTCCAGGGTATCGCGAATTCGGATTGGCAAGTTGTCTTGGGTGGCGACGGCCACGACAACGCGATCGACCCAACCGATCCGAACATCATCTACTGCGAGTCGCAGCAAGGTTTCATCCATCGCTACGACCGTCGAACGGGTCAAGCCGTCGATATCCGACCACAACCCGCTGCCGGCGAAGAAAGCTTCCGATTCAATTGGGATTCCCCCATTTTAATCAGCCCTCACAATCCGAAACGGATCTATTTCGGTAGCCGCAAACTACACCGCAGCGAAGACCGCGGAGATTCCTGGACAACCATCAGCCCGGACCTCTCCAAAGGGATCGACCGATGGACATTGCCGGTCATGGGACGAGTCTGGGGAATCGATGCCGGTTTCGACTTGCTCGCGATGAGCGCCTACGGCAACATCACCTCGATAAGTGAATCGCCATTAGTCGAAGGACTCCTCTATGTTGGCACCGATGATGGACTCATCCAAATCACCGAAGATGGAGGCAAGTCATGGCGCAAGGTCGATCGCTTCTTCGATATCCCCGAAGGTGCATTTGTCAATGATGTTAAAGCGGATAGGCATCATCCCGATACCGTCTATGCATGTTTAGATCACCATAAGAGCGGAGACTATAAATCGTACGTGATCAAGAGCACCGACCGCGGCAAGACTTGGTCGTCCATCGCAGCCAGTTTGCCCGAACGCCATTTGGTGTGGCGCATCGAACAAGACCACGTGCAACCCAATTTGCTTTTCCTCGGGACCGAGTTCGGCGTATTTGCATCGGTGGATGGAGGGAAGAAATGGTTCAAGTGCTCGAACGGGCTTCCCAATATCCCCGTCCGAGACTTGGCAATCCAGAAGCGAGAAAACGATTTGGTAGCTGCAACCTTTGGCCGAGGATTCTATGTGCTCGATGACTACTCCGCGCTCCGCGAGTTGTCGACGGAACGACTCGACAAAGAATCGCATCTGTTCCCCGTTCGGCGCACGTGGTGGTACGCTCCGGTCGATCGACTGGGTGGCATGGGAAGCAAAGAAGGGTTCCAAGGGGAAAGCTATTTCATCGCAGACAATCCTAGCTATGGAACCGTGTTCACCGTCCATCTGAAGGATGAGTTCAAATCGCTGAAAGACACGCGATCCGAACTAGAAGAGAATGCAAAAAAGGAGAACAAGGACGCCAAAATCCCAACGCTTGCCCAATTGGAAAAAGAAGCTGAGGAATTGGTACCCATGCGGTTTCTACGGATCACTGACGAAGCGGGAGTATTTGTGACACGCATCGCTCTGCCCACCGCAAAAGGGTTGCATCGCGTGACTTGGGATCTGAAAAAGTCCCCGCTGCGAGGATCCGGAATTCGTCCGATGGCGTTGCCTGGAAAATACAACGCCGTGGTAATGGCCTGGGATGGCCAAAACCTGAAAACGATTTCCGACCCAGTAGTCTTTAGTGTCGAGCAAATGGTCGAACCGTCGATGCCACCCGTCGATCGCCTCCAATCGTTGGAGTTCCAAAACCAAGTGGTTGCACTTCAAAATCGACTTCAAAGATCGATTGCGAAACTCGCCCAAGGAATCGAAAAACTGAACGAAGCCGAAGGCATCATCAAGGAGGGGGCGCCGGAACTGGGGCCGATCGGGACCGAGATTCGCCAAGCGAAGCTTGACGCCAAAAAAATCGAGAAGCAGTTACTTGGAAATCCAGTCCTTCAGGATCGCTATATCGAATCGGTCCCGGCACCCGCAGAGCGTTTGAATAGCGTACTGTTTGGAATGATGTCGTCGCCTCATGGTCCGACCAAGACGCATCGCGAACAATTCGACATCTGCAAATCTGAGATTGACGCTACGCTGCCTCGCATCGACGCATTGATCGATCAAACCGTCAGCGCCATCCGTCAAAAACTTACCGCGATGGGTTACGATCTGCAGGTTCCGTGATTGGGCGGATGGACTCGCTCGAGTTCCAAGCTGCTGCGATTGAGTCTTCCAATTACCGATCCAATCACTCAATCAATCGATCGGGCGATAGATCGATAGATCGGGCGGGCAAGGATATCCCCCCAAAGCGCCGAAGCTACAAATTGCGGGCTTCGGGCTTGGGAGATAAACCAACACCGAGTCTACGACTGGGCAGGAATGCCAACTCACAGGAATCCCAACTAACAGTAATCCCAACTACTCCATGGCGTACTGGATATCATCCAGATAGAAAACCACTTGTTTGCCCTGGCCAGCAAGTGACCAACCAAAGCCTGTTTTGATTTGCCGTAGGTCGCGTCCCTCTAGCGGTATCGCGTACTTCTTCCATTCCTTGGTCAATGTTACGTTGTCAAGCGTTCCTTTGGCCGTATCCCTGTAGGGCTGCTCTCCGTCGAGTACGCCAAAAACAAAGTTGACTTTTTCGCCACCATCGGCACCTCTCGCCCAAAACTGCAAGTGCGTGGCGCCGGTTAAATTAGCCCCTCCGGGTTTCGCTCCATTCCAATCCTCTGCCGGGGACTGCCACAACACCCCGCCCCATGCCTGCGTGCTGCGATATTCAACCTTAAGGCACGTCTCACCTTGGTACGGAGCATCCGTTGAGGTGAGTTCCATCTTCACAGCTTCGGTATTTCCCATGTATCCCGAAGGCGTATATACGCTGTCCGTTGCACCATCGCCATAGATCACATACGGCAAAGCAACAGGTTCCATCTTTTCGATGGATGTCGCTTCGCCACCTACCTTCAACGGAATATTGGCGACCGCACCACCACCCTTGCCATCGTACACGTAGGCAAAGAGTCGGTAGGCTCCGTTACCTTTGGGGAAATTCACCACAGCCTGATCACGCTCGGATTGAACCGCATCCTTGATCACCAACTCTTCATCCTGCCGATCGCCGCCGACGCCAATCGTTCTCGAATCAGCGCGCAGTACCCACTCGATTTTCAACGGATCTCCTTCGGGGTCAGTCACGCGAATCCTAGCGGTGATCGCATCGCCTGGCTCAGTTACCTGTTGTCGATCAACTTTGAACTCAAGGATCTCCGGGCATCGATTTCTGGGAGGCTTTCCTGTCCACGCTTCCTCCATCACATCCACTGCTGCCAACCGGGTTCCATCGGAAAGCAACATGCCAAACCAAGTTGCCGTAGTTTCTGGTTTATGCCCCCACAAAAAAGAGTACGAACCCAAACATGCATTTCGATTGGCCACCACGTTGGCCCGATACCCCTTGGCATAAAGCTGAGCTTTCGCAGTACTCGTGATCTCAATCGGTGCCCCCCACGTCGTTTTGTCCACTTCCCACGGCCCAGGCGGGCCATGCTCCGTGATGATGTATGGCTTTTTACCACCGGAATCTCGGTATCGCTGTGCCACAGACTCGATGCCACCGTACGAATTGACACCGACAATATCGATATCCGGACAAAACAATTCTACGTTCCGTATTTTGTTACCACCTTCGCCAAGCTCCGCAATCACGGTCATCGTTGGATGATTGGGATCGATACGCTTGATTTCACGAGCGATGTGGTTGATCGCGAACCAAACTGATGGATCATTACCTTCCCCTTCCGCCTCGTTCCCCACTCCCCAAAGCAGCAGTGCCGGGTGGTTTTTGTACTTCTCCACAGCGGCAAGAGATTCCTCGAATTGCTTGCGAACAGATGCAGCGTCTTGATAACTGAAGCCATGCCTTTGATGACCTATCCAGATCCCGGCGCATACCGTCAAGCCATGCTGTTCCGCGTCGTCCAACACTTTACCGAGATGATCGACACCCCATGTCCTTATCGAATTTCCACCCACGGTTGCCAGTTCCGCCAATTGGGTTTCTCCACCCACACCACGGATCGGATAAGGCTTGTCATTTCTCAGCAACTCGAAGCGACCATCGCGATGCTGCAGCTCAACCTTGGATTGCCCAAATGCGGAGGGAGCCCCTAGCAGCAATACCAAACTGAGCCATAAGTAGGTTTTGTATCTGGGGGGCTTTTTCGCTAAATCGATGCACATGTTGGTAGCTGTTTTTCGTGGAATCATGGGATGCTGGTACGCGTTGTAATAGGTCGTTTCGAAATAGGAATGGGTCATCCGGGTGTTGATTCAGGCATCAGTTCGTGAACGCCGCACTCAATCCAGCGGATTTGTCCCGTCCTGGCAAAGACATGCTGGCTCGACTCATGATCCAGCATCAGCCCCTCGAATTTCGATTGGCGACCATCCTTGTAGTGAATCGTGATCGAATCAGCGTCGTCGGGTTTGTAAACGATCGGCAATTGGCAATAGGTATACGCAAACCCGTTCACTGGTACCGTAACAGAGATCGTTTCACCTGAAAGTCCAGCGACTTGGAAGATTCGCGGCTCAGTCAGTAACTCATTACGATCAAACAGTTCCAATCGAAAGCGAATGCATCCACTGTCGACAATCAGGCCCAACTCCAGGAGCCGAGCCAGCAGGTCTTCTTTGACTTGGCCGGTCATCCCAGGCTGCTTAACACCTGCATTCTCAGGGGTGTGCGAGTAAGGATCCGAAGGGAACGCGCCGTACTCGCCGGGAGTTTTTTCCGCCCCAATGCCTGCGCGAATATCGCGATAGTAGTTGCGCAGCTGCTCAAGCTGCCCTGCCGTTGCACCTCGGTCGATCCCCCAGAAAAAGTTCTCGGCAACGGCAAGTCCCAGCTTGGAAACCATGTGCCAATAAATCGATCCCAATCCTTCATAGCCGAAGAAAGTACCCGACCTGCCCGTGAATTGCCGGTGCCCAAATGTCTCCACAAACATCGCAGTTAGTTGCTCGCTTTCCGTCGTCACATCGGCTTGGTAAGAGTCCGGCAGCGAATCGAGCGCAGCCTTTAAGTCTCTGGCATTCCGAAAGCGTCCATTGAAATGCAAATCGCCAACACCATCCCGTTTGATGATCTCTTCATTGCGATCCGCCAACAATTGCTGTAGCAACGGGCTCGATCGAAAGACCCTTTCGTCGATTCGGTTTTTCGATAAGAACCTAGGGAGCGTTCGATCTGGATAAAGCAAGTAGCTGTTTTGATTCTCGCGGAAGAGTTTGCTGGATCGCAACCCTCGCAGCAGGTCCAGAACTTCGGACATACTGAGCAATCCAGCACTCAAGACAGCGACCTGTCCTTCGAGCATCTCATCCAAATGTTCAACGAAAATTCCATCCTTGCGCCAATCAAGCAAATTGTAAGCATGGTAGAGGCCGTTATCCCGCCGATTGTGGCGGATAGTGGCTTCCAAACGTCGCCGAACATTCGAGAAAAAACTCTGGCAAACCGAACGATCTAGCTGATTGTAATTGCCGCTGGGGCCATCCTGGTAAATGCAACTACGGTACCTGCTCCCCGCATTACCCAAAGCCTCAACGATCTCCCGCCGCTCTAATGCGGACATCACCCCAACGCGACTATTGGATCTCGCCTCGACATTTCCCCACGACGAATCGAGGATCGAACCAACCTCTTGAAGCAGTTGTGCTACTTCCTCAGATACCAGTAGCGAATCCACTTTGACGCGGGCAAGCCAGTCCTCGATGTAGGAACACCAACGGTACAGGTAGCATGCGGTAACGACAGAAAGTCCATTACCGACCAACGCATTGTTCGCATCATTCCACTCTGGCCGCTGCGTGTTGAGCCAAACTCCACCATCAGGAACAAGGTTTGAAATCTTTGCCAGCGTGAGCGTCAACAGCTTTTCGAAGAGCGTTACACGATGGATCTCACCGGATCGATTGCACAGCAGCTTGCCATCAGCCCCTAAGCGAGCGACACGTTCAGAAATCGCTCGATCCAACTCGTAGTCGTACTCGATCGTGGCACAAGGATCCTTTTTGACTTGTTCGAAATCCTTGATACGGTACGGAACATTGGCATGGGTGAAGATCTTTTGATGCAACAGCCGACCGAGTCCCTCCGGATCTGATTTCCGATTCCCCTCAAGCAACTTGAGCAAGTAAATGATCTGATGATCTCCCCAGTAGCCGATGTTGGACCAAGGGTCATGAGGCTCTGGCTTTTCCCATTCGAAGCCATCTTTCGTCAATCGGTAGGGGTTGTAACCGTCTGCTGTCGTTGCATTCACAAAACGACAGATCATCGACGTCAAAAACCTGGGGTACGATGCAGCCAATGCCTCCCAGTTCTGGAAAATGTCTCGCCAATTCCCTTGGTAATTCAAAATAGTTTCGCCGGATGAGGCCCTCAGGTGAATCGCGAAACGGTTCCATGGTCGCGTTGGATCGCCATGCCGCCGACTAAAGGCCAATGGAAGGTACTCTTGGGCCAATCGGATCAGGTCCGGGTCGTCCGAGGGATCGATCAATGCATGAAGCTGCCGAACGTCGATTCGCTCGGGAAGCCCTTGGAATCGTGTACGATTCCTCTCAAAGACATCCACATTAAAGCCGCGGAGATGCTTGAGGAAATCAGCCAGGGGGAATTGATAGCCGTCCAATGGAACCCCGCCACGCATCCCATTGAAAATCGTATTGGATGCATGACGATCCGTGCGCCGAATATTTTCGCCGCACTGCAATCCATCGGACGACGAAACGATCCGAAGCAAATCCCGTTCGCCGGTTTCGATGTCTGCTCTAACTTCATCGACAATGGTCGCAGAGTGGCGAAGCCATTGGTCCAAGGCAACAATATCCGAATGATCCTGCTGGAGTTCAGCTACCATTTTCCAAGACATCGATTCGCCGGCTTGGAGGCGGGAAGCTTGGTGCACCAAATACGCGCCTGCTTTGCCTCGAATATCTACTTCGTTTTCGATGGGCTTGCCATGGTAAAACCGCTCGACCTGCGATGTTGATAATAGCGTTGCACCTGGAGCCAAACCTATCTGCCACACCGTGGTCGCTTTCAGTCCTTCGCACGGTTCAGCACGATCCGTCGGAATGGAACTGAGGTAGTAAATGGCCAAACCGGAGTCCGCCAAAAGCTCGCTCTTCTTGTATGCGTTGGCGAGGTTGCTAAACCGCATCATGAACTCGCTCGTCAATCCGTACGGCAGCAAATTCTGAAGGCCATCCAGGATCTCAAAATCGCAGTTGGAGCTTCCAATGTTTTCCAAGCGACAACTCCGCACAAAACCAAATCGCTCGCTGAAGGTCCATTGGTATCGGAGGGCCATTTTAAACTCTTCATTCACCTCTTCAAACACCAATTTGTTTCCAAGAGGCGATTTATAGAGATTCCGCACAATGCCATCGGAGCGGATTTCCGCCGTGAACGGCTCCCATACCGTCGGTTCCATATCCACGCCATCGTGTTCGCGAAGCCTTAGTCGGGTGAACGAACCAGTCGAGCGGATGGCTGCCGATATTTGATCGTCAGCAGCGTACGGAAAAAGCGCGATGTCAGGGTTGCAACGCCCGGCTGTCACGGCGCCGGCGCTGGAAATAAACATCCAGTGGTCGCTGGCGCCTACCAACGACATCATGAACTCGGGCATGCAGTGGGAATTGGCAATTCGATAATACCGCTCCCCATCGATCTCCACGTAGCTACCAGCTACCTCTACGACCTCAACACGTTGTTTCATTGTTTTTACCATCGATTCGAATCCATAGTTGATTGGACGAGTTACTAGGCAACGAAGTCTGAATAACGGATCGACTCGGTCTGCTTGACAGGTCAACTCAGCCTGCCTGTTGGCGTCGGCTGTCCAGCAATCGCCGGTTTTCCATCGCCTTTTCCTCGGTAATGTCGTAGTTCCACATCACCCAGATCGCGCCCAGAACACCCGCGATTGGCAAGAAGACATAGAAAAAGCGGATGCCTGTCATGGCGGCCTCGCTGACCGCATCTGGATGAAAACCGACAAACCAGAGAATCAAGCCACCGAGCAAGCCTGCAAAGGCGTTGCCGAATTTCACCATCCACCAGTAGACCGCCCCCAAAACACCTTCCCGTCGCTTGCCGGTATTGAGCTCATCGATGTCGCAAACATCCGCAGTCATGGACATCATCAAGGTGAAGAGTCCACCGATTCCAAAGGAATGCAACGGTAACGCGAATAAGAACAGATAGGGCTTGCCAGGCACAAACAAGAACCAGAACAGAAGGTAGCCAACGATAGATATGGCTTGGGACCAAATGAACGTCCATTTTTTCCCAATCCGCTTCGAGACAGCGGCCACAATTGGGATCACGAAAAAAGTGGTGATCAGGGCCCCCACGCAACCGTGGAGCGCGGGCCATACTCCTGCGTTTGCTGCATTTCCATTGAACAAGTAGTGCACGATGATGAAGAAAGTGAACGATGCGATGATATTGAACGAGTTGAAGACCAAAAACGTGGCGATCGCTAACTTTCGAAATTGGGGGATCGCGAAGGCCTCGTAACTCGTTCGACAAATCTCAACGAGACTCTTGCCAACAGATCCGATATTGATGGGCAGAAAATCGGATCGGTCAAGCGTCGAAGGCTCCTTGATGAAGATCGCTGGAATGATCGCTAACAAGGTGCATGGAATTGCAACCCAAAAAGATAAGGCCCGAACACCGGTATCCGCGTTCGGGAACCACTGAGGATCATAGAGGATGACCCAAAACCAAGGGGCGATCACCCATGCCCATTGGCCGATGAATTGAGCGACCGCCATAATACTGGTCCGCTCATGAAAGTCGTCGCTCATCTCATATCCCATCGCCACATAGGGGACACTGAAGATAGTGAGCCCCGTGTAAAAGAGGACCGAACAGAGCATGAAGTAGATAAAGTTGAACTCGAGGCTGTTTTCGCGATACAGTTGCCACATCGCGATGTAGGAAATACCGAGTATCAACCCTCCGATGAAAACGTACTGACGACGCCGGCCCCATCGCGATCGGGTGTTGTCCGAGATGAAGCCCATGATCGGATCGGTGATCGCATCATAGACTCGCGGCGCAAAGAAGATGAATCCCCATGCCAAAGGTGGAAACCCGAGATCCTGAACCAAGACCACTAAAAACACGCCCAGCGCGGCCGGGAACATTTGATTGGCGAGCATGCCGAACCCGAACGCAAGCTTCTGCCCAAAAGGGACCTTCGAAACACCCGACTCAGCCATGACAAACCCCGCCACCTGATAGAAGAGGACTGTTGGAAAGGAGTTGGCTCCTGCGGATTCCCTCCGAGAGCCTGTCGTTTCGAGAATACGGTTGCATCGCGCGGCTCACCACCACACCCAACCTTACCTTGAAACCGGTTTCAAGATATCGGCGACATAATCCATATGCAAGCACTAACTGCGTTTTTTAAGGTTGCAATCGGTTTCATAGGCACTAAACTAAATCCATGAATAAGGTCACGATCGACGATATCGCCAAAGTCGCAGGTGTTTCGAAAAGCACAGTCTCCCGTGTGCTTCATGGCAAGGTAGCGGTACACCCCGACAAGAAAAATGCAGTCCTGACCGCAACCCGGCGGCTCGGCTTCAAACCCAACATCGTCGCCCAAAGCTTGGCGTCCGGTCGATCGATGACCATCGGTGTTCTCACTCAAAATATGGGCAGCCCGTTTTACGACGCGATCGCTCAAGGAGTCATCGCAGGGCTTGCTAGCTCGAACTACTCTCCGATTTTTGCGGACGGACAGTGGCAGATCCCCAAGGAACTTTCCGCACTGCAATCGTTGGTCGGTCGCCGCGTCGACGGACTCGTTTTGATCGGCGGAGGAATCTCAAGCCAGCAGATCGATGATACCTGTGACGGATTGCCGATAGTGATTGTCGCAAGAACCTTTGCGGAGTCGCACTATCGCTGCATATCGATGGACAATATCGCCGGAGGTTACGCAGCCACACGCCATCTGCTCGACCGAGGCCATCGCAAAATCGCCATCGTTCGTGGGTTGCCAACCCACGCAGATGCCATCGAACGCTACCAAGGCTACGTACGAGCCCTCGAAGAGCTCGGTATGGTCCCGGACCCTCGGTTGGTCGTAGAGAGCGACTTCTCTCCGGAATCGGGAATCACAGCAGTGAACGAACTCGTCAAACGGGGTGAAAGGTTCAGCGCGATTTTTGCAGCCAATGATTTGACCGCGTTCGGTGCCCGACTCGCGCTCGACCAGCATCGGCTGCGTGTTCCGGACGACGTGTCCCTGATCGGATTCGATGATCAATTGGAATCAGCCTATATCACACCACCTTTAACCACGTACCGGCAACCCGCTCGCGAAATGGGCCAATACGCAGCTGATGCAATCTTGAAATTGCTTCAAGGCGAAGAGTTTTCTTCGCTCCAGGTCCACGGCGAACTCGTCATCCGCCATTCCGTGCGAGATCTCTCAACAGCAAGCGTTTAGCCCCTTGAGTTTGCCGCATTCAGGGTTTCCGTCATCAAAGTTTGCCGCAGAATCTGTTCCGCATTTCGGGATGGCTTAACCCCTCCGCTTCGTTACGTTTCCACTGCACCGTATGATAGAGATGCTATAGAACCAAAAGGACTACGCGCGAGGAATCGTACGATCGCGGATCCAAGAGAAAGGACGATACGAATGGATTGGCTGAACAACATCTGCTGGCTGACCGACTCGTACAAAGTCAGTCATTACAAGCAGTACCCACCGCAAACTCGCCGAGTTTATTCGTACTTTGAATCGCGGGCTGGGGCCATCCATCCACAAACTACGTTCTTCGGACTTCAGTATTGGCTGAAACAGTATCTGGTCGGCCAGGTCGTAACCGCAGACAAAATCGACCAAGCCGACAGGTTGTACAACGCGCACTTCGGCAACCGCGTATTCAATCGTTCTGGTTGGGAGTACATCCTCAAAAAACATGGTGGACGGCTTCCCGTGGAAATCAAGGCGATTCCAGAAGGATCGATCGTAGGCGAATCCAACGTACTGATGACCGTAGAGAATACGGACGATAACGTGTACTGGCTTACCAATTATCTGGAAACGCTGCTCGTGCAAACTTGGTACCCATCGACCGTCGCAACCCAAAGTCGGGCCATGAAGGAATTGATCCTCCAATACCTAGTCCGTACTGGCGATCCATCGCTCATCGATTTCAAGTTGCATGATTTCGGCTTTCGCGGTGTAACGTGCCCAGAGCAAGCCGCACTCGGTGGCGCAGCTCACCTCGTCAATTTCAAGGGAACCGACACGGTGGCAGGGGTGGTCCTAGCAAGCGAGTTTTATCGCGAACCGTGCGCTGGATACTCGATACCCGCCGCGGAACACAGCACCATCACCTCTTGGGGAAGAGAGCATGAAGTCGATGCGTGCCGGAACATGCTGCTGCAGTATCCGCACGGCATGGTCGCGACCGTGAGCGACAGTTACGATGTTTTTCATTGCTGCGAGAATATCTGGGGTGGTACTCTCAAGAATGAGGTTCTGGCTCGCGATGGCGTTCTCGTCGTACGACCGGATTCTGGCGATCCGTTGACCGTCGTTGTGAAAGTCTTAAACATCCTAGGAGAACGATTCGGTTTCACCACCAATGCCAAAGGCTTTAAAGTATTGCACCCCAAGGTCCGCGTCATCCAAGGTGACGGAATCGACTTCAATTCGCTTGACGGGATTCTATCAGCGATCACATCTGCCGGATGGTCCGCGGACAACATTGCATTCGGTTCCGGCGGGGGATTGCTCCAAAAACTCAACCGCGACACGCAGCGTTTTGCTTTTAAATGCTCTTGGGTGAAAGTTGGGGATAAGGAACGCGAGGTTTTCAAGCAGCCGGTTACCGACAACAGCAAACGGTCCAAAGCAGGTCGCTTGAAGCTGGTGCATCAAGACGCCGAGCATGGTACTGTTTTTGCGACTGTGCCAAGCGGAGACCCTCGGCCGGACCAACTTCAAGTCGTATTCAGGAACGGAGAATTGCTGGTCGATCAAACCTTCGCTCAAATTCGGGAAAGATCGCACAACAGCCTATAGAACCACGGTACGAATACACGTTCGAAGCGAAGCATGTTTATTACCAATAAAATTACGTGTGGATTCCACTGTGGAGAAAGCGGTACCTAATTACCCCCTCGGTTCATTAGCCCCTCGGTATCGATCGTTCCCACCCACCAACAGCTGATTCGTCATGGTCCTTCCTCCGTTTCGTTCGCCAGCGATTTCGCACCCGATCTTGCTGATACTGATCGCTTTTGGAATCCACTCGGAGTGGCCTGCGAATGCCTTCGCTCAGAAGGAGGGAGCGGAACGAGCTACCCTGACTCGCTTAGATCCATCACAGAAGTCGCTCTTGGACCAATCTGCTGATTACTCGTCGAAACTCAGCGGAAGAGCGGTGCTCGTGATGCATCGCGGCGAATTGGTTTACGAGCGCTATGACAATGATTGGATTGCATCCCGTCCGCACATGCTCGCCAGTGGCACCAAGAGCTTTGCCGGAGTCATCGCGATGATGGCCGTTCAAGATGGGCTCCTTTCGTTGGATGAATTAGCTTGCGAAACACTGATGGAATGGAAAGACGATCCGAGGAAGTCCAAGATCACCGTTCGGCATCTTCTCACCTTGTCGTCAGGACTGCATCCCGCCGATGCGGCATTCCCCAATCGACGCCAAAACGGAAACAATCCGAATCCGGTGCTTCAGCAACGCCAGGAGAGAATCGCACGTCAAGATTCCAACGATCGTTTGAAGGAATTGGCAACCGGGAATTGGTTCCAGGATTCAATCAAGGTGCCAACGAAGCATGAGGCGGGAAGCACATTTGAATATGGACCTAGCCACTTTTATGCATTTGGCGAACTCCTCAATCGCAAGTTGGCTTCCCGTAACAGTACGACGATAAAATCCTTCGAACAGTACGCGCGAACTCGGCTGTTTGAACCCTTGGGCCTACAAATCGGTGTTTGGACCAAAGACCAAGCGGGAAATGTGAACATACCAGGTGGCATGTTTTTGACCGCTAGGGAGTGGGCCAAGTTCGGTCAGTTAATGCTTGATAAGGGATGCGTCACAAAGCAGGATGGCTCGAAGCAGGAGTTGATCGACAACGCGTTGCTTTCACAGTGTTTTATTGCGTCGGCCAACAATCCATCCTATGGCTTAACCTGGTGGCTCAACGGGAACAGCGACGAAGCGGACACAGGGTTGTCCAAAAGTGCCTCCGCATCCAATCTATCCGATCGAATTCGTAGCCGTGCGCTCAACGAAGAATCAAGTGTCGATATGGAATCGCAGGGTAAGCAGGTGCGAGTTTGGATGGCAGCGGGACTGGGCAAGCAGAGAATGTTCGTCCTGCCCAATCAAGATCTGGTAATCGTCCGTTTCGCGGAAGCGAGTGTCGATGGTCGACGGTTCAAAAACGACGCATTTTTAAAACCGATCGTAAACGCGTTTTCCGCGAAATGAGTCAGCCGATTGGTGCCGGGCCGTGATCCACCAACACCATCGCATGAGCCTGCGAATTTTGCACTCAATATAGTTGCGTTCGAGATAGTTGCGTTCGAGCCTTCGAATACGCGGACTAGGCTGCATTCATTCTGGAATCGCGAACCGTGACTTTTGCTATTTTCCTTCCGAGTTTAATTGGCTACCTTCGACTCCAATGGATGGCGATCCTAGATCCGGTAGGAAGCCAGTATGTTCACGCCACGGCCTGGCGTTTTGGTGTCCCCAATTGGTGCCGAGGTAGCAATGTCCTTGATTCGTAGCTTTCTTCTGGCAATAACTTTCTGCATTGCTTGCATTTCGAACGCCAGCGCGGAACTTGGGCCGCAAATTAAGATCGGTGATCAGATTCTTAAGCTCAATGGCGCAGGGGTACGAACAAAATCCTTCGTACAGATCTATGAAAGTGGTCTGTATCTATCGAAACCGACCACCGACTCGCAAGCAATTCTGGGTGCGGACGAACTGATGGCCATTCGGGTCAAAATCACTTCGGGCTTTGTCAGCCGATCATCCTTGGTCGCATCGCTCAAGGAGGGACTTGCCCAGTCCACCAAGGGACAGCCCGATGCATTAGCGCGAGAGACCCAGCAGTTGCAGCAATTGCTTCAGGACGAGGTCAAAAAGAACGACGTTTATGACTTCGTGTATATTCCCAACAAGGGACTTTGCGTCTTCAAAAACGGAAAATCCCAAGGTGTGATTCCGGGCTTGGCGTTCAAAAAAGCCCTATTCGGGATTTGGCTCTCCGATACCCCTGTCGACAAGGATCTTCGACAAGCAATGCTGTCGGGGAAAGCAGGTTCCTATTGATTGCGTGAATGAAGCCAGAGTCAAAAACACATCGGAAGCAGGCTCCCCGGTCGAAGTCCTAGCGACACGCGACAAACCATCGACAGGATGAGCAATCAAGAAATTGAAGATCTGGTCGCTGCGGCATCCAGCAAAAAACAAACGTATCCCCACGGATCCAACTCAACGCATCGACGTCCACACGCCTCGCTACTCAGTGCTTCGCACCATTCATGTTTTTGGTTCACGCGGAGGGTGGGAGATTGAGGATGGGGTGAAGCCCATCGCTGTATGAGACAACTTAGACATAACCCAAAATCGCTCCTGGTTTTGGATCGGAAACTCTCCGCGTCCCCCGCGTATCCGCGTGAGTCTCCTCCTACCTTCATGCCGTGATAGATACGAACCCGACGCTTAGCCTAGTGATTCGCACCATTCATGTTTTTGGTTCACGCGGAGGCGCGGAGACGCGGAGGGTGGGAGATTGGTGAGGATGGGGTGAAGCCCACCGAGGTAAGCGATATCTTAGACATAGCCCATAATCACTCCTGGTTTTGGATCGGAAACTCTCCGCGTCCCCCGCGTCTCCGCGCGAGTCTCCTCCTACCTTCATGCCGTGATAGATACGAAACTGTCGATTAGCTTAGATCAATCGCTTTTTCATTTTTTCGGTGCCGCGGTTACGACAGGGCCGAGGCAGATTCGGAAGCCATCGCGCGAATCGGAGTAATGCGGACCTGCAAGACCTAAACGTACCGCACAACGGGCATTGCCGGGTACGTCGAAGTAATTCCCCCCTTTGCATACTGGACGATAATTTTCTGTGGTCGTATGCAATTCTTCGTGGCCCCCTTTTGGATCGAAATGATCGAGAACAACTTCCCAAACATTCCCACACATATCGGCGATCCCAAAGCCATTCCTTCCTCGCTCGCCAAAATGATCGACGGGAGCAACAAAGGAGTAGCCATCGCTCCACGGAGCACTTGCCAATGGCCACTTCTGTTTTCGATCCGGCAGGAAATCGACGGCAGAGATATTGAAACGGCCTTCTCCTTCGGCGAGATCCTCTCCCCACCAATACGCGGTACTGTCTTGCCGTCCACCTCGGCATGCGTATTCCCATTCTGCTTCGGTGGGTAAGCGGTACTCGTACCCTGCAGGAATATTCTGTTTCACGCTCGCCTGCTCATTGAGCCATTCAGCGAACGCTTTCGCATCGGTCCAACTCACGCAGACAACCGGAAAATCGTCTTGCGGAGGAACGTGAAAGTTCGGATCACGCCAACTTTTTCCGGGCATCGGTTCCCATGGATGCACTACCGACCCGCGGAAGTTGTAGCTGGTCCATTTGGGATTGAAGCACTGGGTATGCCCACCTGGTTTTTCGGCGTCGGTCACATACCCCGATTCTTCGACGAATCGACGAAATTGTCCTACGGTAACTTCGGTGCGCCCCATCCAGAATGGATGTGGCACCTTCATTTTGCGGGGTAGCTCTCCCTCATACGATTCTCGTTCGGTCCCTGGTTGTGCACCACCTTCGATCCCCGTCGCCCAATCCTTCTCCGCCTGTGAACTTCCCATCATGAACTCACCAGAGGGGACAGGAACCAGTTCGATTTTGGTTTGTTGGCCCAAATCCGCGACGAGTGCATCGGGAGGGGTTGGCGATTGAGCGAGTACCGAAGTTAGGCATGCGGTTACCGAAAACCAGCACAGAAGGATCCGTAGAAGCGACATGATGGGATACGCCAAATTCGTGATGAATAGGGATAAGAAAGCAGACTTCAAGGGAGACGTTCGGCATGCATGATGCGTGGCAACCGTTGCTGCCCACCAAAGGAGTGAAGGGCTGACGAGGAACGATCAACCGTCGGGATCATCCAGCAGCAACTGTAGTCGCTCGCCTAACGGGGTTGGGAAACGGGATGGCCAGTTCTTATCGATCAGCCCAATTTGGATCATATCTCGCAAGTGGGTTCGGTCTTTATCTCGGTAGCTATTGAGTTTCATCTCCACCAAGGCTTCGAGCTCGACGATCCGTTTCTGATTGATTTCGATCGTTCGATCGACGTTGGGAGTGGGGCTGACATATTCGGGCCGAACTTTTCGTCCCGCAAGGAGAATATGCAATCCTTGGCTCGGTTTTCCGTCTGGGCCATCCAAGAATACGACGGTACCCATCACTTCATCGCGGATGAATCCGGCGGCTTGCAGCGCGTCGGCGGCTCGTGGCAAGTCCTCTTCGGCGAGGAGCAAGTCGACATCCCGGGTATTGCGGACGGCACCATCATCGATCGTTGCCACCCAAGCTGCGACGGCATTTCCACCGACGACTGCGTAAGGAACCTGCGCCTCGCGCAGAGCCTTGCACGCTCGATTCAATCGTTCCTGAACGAGTTCCACGGCGCGAAACATCCTTTCGAAAACATCGAGACCTTTTTCACGAACCATACTGGCGAGGCTTTTGGAATCCATCCAAAAATTGTAGCAAGATCGACATCGGAAATGCGACTTCAGATTGTTTATCGAGTTATTTCAGTCCATAACGACACTCGATCACGCTTTTTGGCTGCGCATCCTACTGGGACTCAATGAAATGGTACTGGTACTCAACGGCTGCTATCGCGGCTGTCTCGGTTCTCTAGCTGTATCGTTCGTCGCAATGTTAGGCCTCCGCGGGCCTTGTGCCGGTGGAGCCGCGACTGGCAGCTACCCATCGCGCCCCCCTCCCTACTCTCCGCTTGGGGCTTTGCCCCAAGCGAAAGAACGCGGTGAGCGAGGCGAATCGTGTAGCTGCCAGTTGCTGCTCCCACCGGGATGAACCCGATGGAAAGCGATGCGCGCGGAGGAGCAGAGCTTGTATCGGTCAGTTGCTGCTCCTACCGAGATGAACCCGATGGAAAGCGATGCGCGCGGTGGAGCAGAGCTTGTATCGGTCAGTTGCTGCTCCCACCGGGATAAACCCGGCGGAAAGCCATGCGCGGTCTCTCGGATTTCAGCTCTGCCTAAGGTCTAAGGTCTGCTCCTGGCCTCCGCCGGCCTTGTGCCGGTGGAGCCGCGACTGGCAGCTACCCATCGCGCCCCCCACCCTACTCTTCGCTTGGGGCTTTGCCCCAAGCGAAGGAACGCGGTGAGCGCAGCGAATTGTGTAGCGGTCAGTTGCTGCTCCCACCGGGATGAACCCGATGGGAAGCGATGCGCGCGGTGGAGCAGAGCTTATCGCGGTCAGTTGCTCCCCCTGGAAAAAACCAAAGGAAGGCGAAGCCCTGACTCGACAGCAAATCGAAGCGGTGCAGCGCAAACTACCCGGGTTCTCCTTATAAAGCGAGACTTACCGGACGGCTCGCGCCGTGCCGCTTCGGTTTTTCTACAGGCGTTTATATGCCGGCTTTACTCGGTATTGCACTTCCATTGACCATTTGAAAATTCACCGGACCGCCGGCGCGGAAGGGCACGATGGTGTCCGTGCCAAATGAAAACGACTCTGGCACTTGCCAGGGAGTGCGTTCCAACGTGATCTTGGTTTTGTTTCTGGGCAAACCGTAAAAGTCGGCACCGTGGCAGCTCGAAAACGCCTCGAGTTTATCTAGGGCTCCAAGGCGGTCGAAGACTTCCGCATACAATTCGATCGCGGCATGCGCGGTGTAGATACCTGCGCAACCACAGGCGGCTTCCTTGGCCGTTCGGGAATGCGGCGCACTATCGGTGCCGAGAAAGAACCTCGGATGTCCGCTCGTTGCCGCTTGAGCGATTGCCGCACGGTGCTCTTCTCGCTTTAGGATTGGCAAACAGTAATGATGCGGACGCAGTCCACCTTCAAACAAAGCGACTCGATTGAGCAAGCAGTGATGCGCCGTGATTGTGGCCGCCACCCGCGACGATGCATCTTGAACAAATTGCACCCCTTGCTGAGTCGTCACGTGCTCTAGTACCACTCGCAAATTCGGAAAACGCCGGATGACAGGGGCCAAAACACGATCAATGAAGACGGCTTCGCGATCAAACGTGTCGACGGCGGGGTCCGTCGTTTCGGGATGTACGAGCAATGGCAAGTCGTGCTGTTGCATCGATTCAAGCACCTCAAAACACTTTTCAATGTTTTGCACACCATGGTGCGAATTGGTGGTCGCGCCCGCAGGATACCACTTCACGGCGTGTACAAAACCACTGGCCTTAGCAACCGCGATTTCCGCTGCCGGTGTTTGCTCGGTGAGATACAACGTCATCAAAGGCTCGAAGCTGGCGTCACTGGGAACCGCTGCGAGAATGCGGTCCCGATATTGCCTTGCAAGCTCCGTGGAAACGATCGGGGGTACTAAGTTCGGCATGATGATCGCGCGCGCAAACCGCCGAGCGGTGTGCGGTACGACGAGTCGCATCAGCTCGCCATCGCGAACATGCAAGTGAAAGTCATCTGGCGTCGTGATCGTTATCGATTGCATGCGGACCGTCATTGTCTACTTCGAAGTGAAAGGGATGAGCTGGCCCTCGACCAAACGATCGCAAGCGATTTGAAAGTTGGACGCGTCAGCTCTGGCAGCTATTGTAAACTGACGTTGTTCGCCTGGTAGTAGGTGCTTTAGCGAAACGGTCGACCGAACTTCGCTGCCGGACAGAAGGATTGCTGGGTAAGCATCGAAGTAGATCGGTGCTATGCCGCGGTTGGTTATGGTACCGCGAGTCGCCTTGCCATTGCTTTCGAGCTTTTCCACATGGAATTTGTAACCACATTGCATCCCAGCTTCTCGTATGCGATCCAGCGACTGGTATTTGGCTTGGTCGTCACCGATCATAAATGATATGTGGAAGCGAGCTGCAGCCTTTTCAAAGCTATCGCCGTTGGGGCCAGAGGGAGCAAGTGCCATGCGTTGGTCGCGTTTGTTGTAATAGCTAAATTCGCCCCCCGCGGGCACGCGTTGCCAGCGATCGCCTCCAAACGCTTGCCAATTCAGAGCGTTTACTTTCGGATGCTCCTTGCTGAGAAAGGAATCATCGAACAGACCGAAACTGAGGCCACGCAGGGTATCGTCCTTTGCCATTGGCGACCATTCTTCGTCTGCAGCATCGATGGAGATCATCCAGGGCAACTGCTTTAAGGTTCCGTCCAAGTGCTTGGCAAACCGAGATTGAAACTGCTTGCTAGGAAATGTCTTGCCGAGTTCCAGAGGTCCGTCATAAATGTGATACTCTGCCCATAGTCCGAATCCCGTTTGCAGAAACGCCAGTCTGCGATCGTTGTCATAACGTTTTGCAAGTTCGCTGTAAAACTGCATCAAGAATGTCTGCAGCTCCGGATGCGACCAATCGCAAAACCCAGTCATCTTGCCCTCACTCTTGGCGGTGATTTCGGAATAGTCGCTCAGTTGTTTGATGTAAGCCGGCACTGTCGTGGGCTTGCCGACATAGTCAAAGTAGAACCGGAGCACCGCTTGATGCCCGCGCGCCGCAATCGCCGTCAGTTTGTCATCGACAGTTTGCCAGTCGTAAACTCCCTTTTCCGAGACGACTTGGTCGTAGCCGACGTAGGAATACTCGAGCTGGATCGCATCGGTTCTGTTTTTCTCGTTGTCATCCCAGAGCACAATGCCTGTCATCGGTGCGACAACTTGGGCTGTGCTTTGTAGAACTACGGGCTGCCACGAATCATCGGCCCGACCGACGCTACAGCAGTGAATGAGGCAAATAGCGATCCATTGGTTGCGAAAGGAAAACATACTAATTCCCTATGGGTTTTGGCAGGGGCGGGGGGCAGTGTCTGTCTTTCAGTTCTATTGACCTTTGACTGCGATACGGTTCCGTTTTGTCTGGCAACGCTGAATCTCGATTATATACGATCTCTATCACCGCGCATGTTCGCTCCTTAGGTTAGAACGCCACGCAGTACGACTTGAAGCTTTACCTGCTTGTTGTCGGAGCAAAAAAGGTAACAGGAACGAATGGCACTGCCGTAGGTTTTCGGAAGTTTCAGCGCAGCGTTAAGAGCCTCTTGTCCTGCGAGGTCTCCATTTTCGATTTTTTTTCGAGTTCGAAAATTGGATGTTTCGACGTGACGCCCAGCACCGCTAACATTGAGTTCGACGTGGACATCACTGTAGGTGCGTGTGAAGACTTAATGGTCAGGGATGTCCCATGTATGTCTACACAAAATCAACGTCGGATGCTTGTTCCTGCGTCGTTCGAGAACCAGCATCTTCTACTGTTGAAAACTCTGATGCAGTACCCTTTGGACGGATGTGTCCCCTAGCGATTGCCAGCACAATTCCACCACCATCGAAAGTTCGTCATTTGCATGCCATTATTCAGTTGCGTGGATGGCACGTAATTATCCCCGCCGCCCATCAACCTCTTAAGGATCACGATGAATACCAATTTGCCGGAAGCGATAAGGATTCGCCCGATGAATGCACGAGAAGTTGAAAAACTTGTGTCATGGGCTGGCGAAGAAGGCTGGAACCCTGGCATCAATGATGCTCAATGCTTCCGGAACCTCGATCCAGACGGCTTTCTGGCAATTGCCGAGAACGACAAGGTTATAGGCGGCGGTGCAATTATCCGTCACGGTGAGCGTTTTGGCTTCATGGGACTTTTCATCGTCAACAATGCTCATCGAGGAAATGGATTGGGGAAGACACTGTGGTTTGCTCGGAGAAATAGCTTATCGTCACGACTCAAGGATGGTGGAACCATCGGGCTAGACGGCGTAGACGCGATGGTTCCCTTTTATCAGAAAGGAGGATTCACGCCGTTCATTCGCCATCGGCGTTTTGAACTCACGAAAGCAGCTTCGGGATTGATTCGATCTGAACGGATTGTGAACGTTGCCTCGGTCGGTCTTCCGATGCTCGCGGATTATGACAGCCAGTGTTTTCCCGTCCGTAGAGAGCAATTTCTGGCGCAATGGACACAACAAAAGAATGCGGTTTCGTTGGCATTTATGAAAGACGGGCAACTACTCGGTTTCGGCGTCATGCGTCCCTGCCTAATCGGATGGAGGATTGGGCCGTTGTTTGCGGACTCCATCGAAGTTGCTGATGCCCTGTTTCAGTCATGCCAACTTGCCAGCAAGGGGATGCCAATCTTTTTGGACGTACCGGACAATAATCCACCAGCAATCGCCATGTGCGAAAAATACAAAATGAAAGAAGTCTTTGGGTGCGTGCGTATGTATTATGGGCCTGTTCCCCTGCTGGATCACGCCCGCATCTTCGGCGTTACGACGCTTGAGATTGGATGACGGCCCATTTAGATCTCTGGTTGGGAACCGAGTCGAGCTACACTGAAGTCGGAAAAAGCCAGGGGATGCCCCGGTGGCCCCTGACTTCTTTCGAGATCCACCTTGGCTTGTTTTTCGGGCAATGCGAAAAATCCATCGCGCTGAACCAGAACCAGTTCAAACTTTCGCACCCACTGATTCTGCGGATGAAACATTTTGGTCCATCCAGGATTACCGTGCGTAACGATCCAATCTACCGCAGCAGGAGAAAGAGCAGGAGATGCGACGTGAGCAGGAACCACCACGGCACCGCCGGCACCGCCGCCACCGCCGAGTCGCTGAATCCGTTCAGTGGTCCCTTGAAATTCCTAGGAATTGGCAAACTCGTCTATGGAATCGACCAGAACTCACTAAACTGCTTCGATCGACTGCTTGCTCCATCGTGAATCACTGGACACTGTGTTTTGGATTTTCCAAAAGAGAGGTTTGTTATGTACTCATCCTACAAGTTCTCGTTCCTGGTGTTGATGCTGATCGCAGCACTTCCCGTCCATGCCGCCGAGCCGAAGCCAATAACGGAAGCTGAAGTGAATGCGGCTCAGCAGGCATGGTGCGATGGACTCGTGAAAATTGGGAAAGTCCACAAAGAGGGCGGCAATTACCGTGCGATTGCCAGTACCCTGCTCGACGATTTATACGACTACAAGGAAGGCAAGGTGTTCTTCAAGCCGACGCTCGCCTTCGGCAAGAACACATTCCGTCCCACCAAGCAGGGTGCTCTCTCGTACTTCCTTGGTGGCGATAAGGAGTTCCCGGAGGATACCGGCTTTGCCCTCAAGGATTGGGTTAAGGTCCGTTACGATAACAATGCAGCCGAGAACGGCATCCAAATCCACGGCGATCTCGCCATCACGATGGGGAATGTCTACCTGTCAAACAGTAAGGGTGACGAGGTGATGGTGGATAAGACGTTCGTGTTCCGTCGTTGTTCGGACGGCAAGCTCCGGCTATGTGTCCACAAGTCGTCGTTGCCATTCGACCCGGTAGGCAAATAACCTCATTTAAGTCACCGAATGGGATAGCTATCTTGACGAAGCTCGGCTTGCGTAGGGACAGGAAGCGCAGCCAGCAAGGATCGCTTTGGCTTTACCAACAGGTCATCGAGCAAATCCCAAGTGATCCCTGCCAAGGGAATCTTAATTCGACGCTGCTGACAACAATCGAATTGCCCCGCCGACTTGCCAATGTCGATGTAGATAAATCGACCCGATGGTGGGCCTTGCGAAACAGGACCAGTAAAGTTAGGCGGTCCATCGGTACGATTGCCTTTGACGATGATGTTGGTGCATAACAATTTAGGGAAGAGGGCTGTCCGTGTGGTGCTCCTCTGGAGCTCCTTCAGACGCGGCATGATGATATCCCACTGCCATGACGCCGAGACCTCCGGCCCCCGTGGTCATGCACTGTCCGCTGCATATCGCAATGCCGAGTCGGTCGTAGACCGGACCGAGTCGAACCGAGATACGGCAAGCGACGAAGGGACCAGTACACGCTGCTGATGAAACCCCGAGACAAATTGCGACAGAGGCTCAGCAAGGGAGATAACTCCTTTGAGTGAAACAGATTACGGAAGGTGTACAGTGCCATTCGTGGGTGGCACTTTATATCCCCGATCTGAATGCCGCACAACTCACTCGCACTGCCGTCTGGAACAGTAGGCGCAGCATTAGGGCATGTTGAACGTCGTCGGCCCGATCAGTCACCTTCAATTCGGACATCGATTGCAGATCGAATACTGGTCCCCAATTCATCTCTATAGACTTCAAAAAATTCATACGGATCGCAGGAATGACCCAAGTGAAAACTTCGCCCTACTACACGCAAAGCAATGGAAAGATTGAGCGATATCATCGGACGATCAAAGGGGACTGCATACGGGCCAAAAGCATGACCAGCGTTGATGATGCTCGTCAAGAAGTAATACAGTACGTCCATCATTACAACACGATCCGGCTCCACAGTGCGATTGGATACATGACGCCTCATAAGAAGCTTTCAGGTAAGGAAAAAGAACTCTTCGCCCAGCGAGATGAGAAGCTCGAAGCAGCTCGGGAAAGACGAAGGTTGCGGCGAGCTGAGGCGATACAAAACGTTGCATGAGTGTCCGGAATCGATTAGATTCAGACTTACTTGAGCGAAGGATAGAGCAATGCTTGGGAAGCAACCCGAGCGCTGTCTTAGGTCCAGGATCGAAGGGTTGCGTCAACCGAACCGGCTTTGCGCACTCCTTCCCTTCGATTCTGGTGAGAATGCGATAAATCCAAACGCTGGGATCTTGAAGATCTCAAAACAAATTAGTGAACGTTACCCATTTACGATTAACGCCGATCAGACAAAAATCCATTTCACGCTAAACCAAAACAAGCGAGCGTTCATCGGCGAGGGTCTCAGGGTGGCCCAGGTTCAGGATTCAACCTTTGGATGAGAGCCTCAGGGATTTTTCATGAGTGTACAATTCCGTTGCCCCTGCGGGGCGAGCCTACGATCCAACGCTTCCATGGCCGGCAAGAAAGTGACCTGTCCGAAGTGTGGCAGGGGGCTGATGATCAAAGGACAGCAAGCGACTGACTCGGCACCCGAGCCCTCCATCGCGCCAGAGTCTTATGATCCTTTTCCATCGCATGCTCCCACCCAAAGATATGCGAGTCCGTCGCTTGCAGGCCCGATGGTCAATCGCCCGAAAAAAGCTGGAGGAAAAGCGCCTTCTTGGCTCGTGCCGGTCGCCTCAGGTGCCTTAGCGATTCTCGGCGCTCTGGGCGCCTATCTTCTGTTTGGCCCCAAAGCCTCGATCAGCAGCGCGTTTCGACCCGTTGAGAACGCCTCGAAGGATACCTCTGCGACGCCCAATCGCCCATCGGACAGCGTTCCCTCGGGCGCGAAATCCTCAGGTGCCAACTCTTCAGGTACGAACCGTGCGGAGAGCCGCGAGCAGGGCTTCGTAGCCTTCGCATCGCTTGGACCGGAAAAATCGACCTCGAGCAGTCCTGCGATTCAAGTAGCCGAGGAGTTTGTCGGCTTTGCCAGGCAAGGTCAGTCCGATCGGGCCGTCAAGATGATCGCGCCGGAGGATTTCGACAAACGGCAAAAGGATGGACCGAGTGCCTCATGGGAAGCGATCATGAAGGACCTTGAGGCTCCCAGGGTCCTCAATCACATGGTCAGCAAGAGTTTGGAGAGCACACCGCTCAATGACAGTTTCCGACACTGGAGAGTCTTGGGAGAGACGGAGTATCAGGGCGAACCTGCGGTCCTGCTCAGGTACTATTCGGATCCGGAGTACCCTCGCGCATTGATCACCGGTTCGGGTCGATTCGATCAACCAGCCAAGCTCGAAAAGCTTGCCAAGACCATGACATTCGATGAGTTCAATGCAGTCGCCGAGGATCTGATCTATGGCACGAAGAGTTCGCAGGTTGGGGTGACTCCAGA
>CAITIE010000119.1 GCA_903892355.1 uncultured Pirellula sp.
ATTAGGGCTGCACACGTCCTACAATGCGTTATACAAAGGGAACCAAAACTGCGAAGTCTAGGAAATCTCAAAAAGTAACGCTCAGTTCGGATTGCAGGCTGCAACTCGCCTGCATGAAGCTGGAATCGCTAGTAATCGCGGGTCAGCATACCGCGGTGAATGTGTTCCTGAGCCTTGTACACACCGCCCGTCAAGCCACGAGAATTGGGGGGGCCCGAAGTCGCCGAGCTAACCGTAAGGAAGCAGGCGCCGAAGGTCAACTTGATGATTGGGACTAAGTCGTAACAAGGTAGCCGTAGGGGAACCTGCGGCTGGATCACCTCCTTTCTAAGGATTTTTAGAACGTAGGATCCACTTGTGGATTCTATGATTAAGTGAGCACAAAAGTTACATCAGTGAAGCTCGTCCAAACGGGTTGGTCCTCGTGACCAATCCAGAACACCGGATTTCAAAATAGAGCCCGGCTTGGTAGAAATACCAAGTCGGGTTTTTTTATTGCCTTTTTTATCTTCGGCTGTTTTGAGTCTTCGAGGGACGCGCTCTTGCTTCCATCAGAAAGTGTCGCTCGGCCATCACGCGGGGTAACGCTCGTCGAACTACTCGTCGTGATCGCTATCATCAGCGTTCTTATGGCGCTGCTTCTGCCTGCGGTTCAAGCAGCTCGAGAAGCAGCTCGGAGAGCGGTCTGTTCAAGCAACCTGAGGCAGTTTCATTACGACTATCGTTCGGATCGCGAATTTAAGAGAGATCAGATTCGATCCGTCGAGTTGGTCAATATCTGCCCTACGTCCACCAAGAAGCTCGGGTATCGGCGGAACCCTTTTCCGAGTCTGGATGAGGCGAAAATGAGCAGCAGCAATACGATTCAATTTGTGGAGGATGGAAACGGAACTACCGAAGGTTTCACGTTCGGTGAGTTCTGGTTTGACCCGGAGAATGTTCGTAGTGGTGAGACTTTGCGTCGCGTTCGATGCTTGATCGAGTACAAGCGGCACAGCGATAGTCTCGCAAACTACCTCTATTTTGATGGGCATGTTCAATCCATTCCGGCCCAAGCAATCGAAGATTGGTCGAATCGAGGGTATATATTTCTGGCTGTTGGGCGTGGTAGTTACAGCGACTGATAATTAGGTTTGCAGTCATGGCTTGGATTTTCTTTTGGCCAAGTTGCAAGGTGTTGGTTTAGGTTTCAAAAAGCCGTGTGCTGAAGTACCTTTCGGCACGATCGCAAAGCAAGGTCGTGACAATGGCGTCCTCGGGCATGCTGCTTGCAATGCTAAGTGCAGCGGCAACATTCGCTCCCGACGAAGAGCCAACCAGAAGACCGAATTGGCGGTTGAGTCGCCGAGTCATGGCGATCGCGTCTGGGCTGCTCACCTTGCACGTCCCATCGATCGCAACTCCTTGGAGCAATTTGGGAATAAATCCTCCTGCGATCCCTTCGATCCAATGGCAGCAAGCTTCTTCTCCGGCAAGCAGAGCGGACTCGGCGGGTTCCATGGCGAAAATCTTTGTTGAGGAATTTGCGGTTTTTAAGGCTCGCGAGCAACCGGCCAGTGTGCCACCGGTTCCGTACCCGGACACAAACGCAGCGATAGTACCGGGTGTCTGTCCTAAGATTTCTTGACCCGTTTCGTGCTCATGGTCCCAGGCGTTGAGCGGATTTTCGAATTGCCGTGGGAGAAAATAGCGAGAATCTTTGGCTGCCATTTGCTGCGTCAGTTCGATTCCGTGCTGGTAACTGCTCTCTTTAAAGAGGATCAGCTTTGCTCCAAAGTGTTCGATGATCCGGCGGCGTTCGCCGCTGGCGCGTTCCGACATCACGATTGTGACATGATATCCACAAGCGGCCCCGATCATGGCAAACGCGATTCCCGTATTACCGCTGGTGCATTCGAGAATGTCGGAGTCCTCATTGAGTAGCCCCCGCGAGTGGGCGTCAGTGATGATGGTTCGGGCGAGGCGGTCTTTGATACTGCCACTGGGGTTGAGAAACTCGCATTTAGCCCAGATCGTTCTATTTTCGGGTTCCATGCGGAGCGGAATGATCGGGGTGTTTCCAATCAAATCGAGAAGGGGTGCGCCGCGCAGCATGATCGGATGCTTTCTAGCTGAACTGGAGGTTGACTACTATCTGTGGGAAAACGATCGATGGCTTTCCGATTGGAATATAGGCGGAAGTGGTTGAGGTGTCGCGATTCATCGCAAGGTTTCCCGTCCTTTGTAGCTTTGTGCGAAATAGATCAGAACGCAGATCACCAGAAAGCACAAACCGCTCCAGAACAGCCTCCAGTTTTCTTGGCCTTCGTGTTCACAGTACGCAAGCCAAGCCCCAGTGCAGAGGTATCCTGCTAGGTTTCCCACTCCGCCGGTCAGCATGCTCAGGAGGGCTTGAGCGCGAGTGCGCCACGCAGGATCGATTTTTTTAGCGAGGTAAATCTGCGCGCTGATGTAGGTTAACGCATAGGCCAGTCCATGGAGCGATACACCGATGAGAACAGGTATCGGTGAATTTGTAGCGTACAAGGCGTACCGAAGGACTCCACAGAACAAGCCTGTCAGTACAACCCATTTCAGTTGCCAACGGGCCAAAATTCCGCCGATGGCGAAGAGCACGCCCACCTCGATCACTTGACCGAGCGACATCCATGCGCTCGTTCGTCGGAGCCCCAGGTCCGACATCAGTGCAGGCGTGTAGGGATAGAATGCAGCGAATGGAATAGCGACCAGCGCTGCCGTGAAAAAGATAACGCGGAGGTCGTGAATCTTGAGCAACGACAAAGCGTCCAATCCGAACCGTTCCCGAAGAGTTAATTTGCCATGGTTGATGGGAATGGTATCCCCTTTTGGGATGAACAAGGTATAGGCTGCGAGGGCGATCCAAAGCAGAGCGCTGATTTGAAATGCGCGAGGATGGGCATCGACATGCATCGCGCTGATCAGCCAGCAACCCGCAATCCATCCTGCGGTTCCCATGGCTCGAATGGCGCCGAATTGTCGATGGGAGTTGCCGATCCGAGCGAAGACGATGGAGCCAGTCAGGCTGTTTGTTGGGACGCTGAGGAGAGATTGCAATTGGATCAGGAGTAAAATTAGCCACGGATTCCATCGGGAATGGATCCCCCAGGCCACTGTCCCAACAAAGCATGCGGTGCCTACGCCGAGCCAACGAAGGACTTGGATCGGTGGCACAGAGCGATCGGCCATGGCCCCAAAGAAGAGTGGCGAAAGAAGTGCCGCTACTGCAGATGTTGCGAAAGCGAATGGGATGACGCTTCGAAGATTTGCAGATTCGAGTACAGATCCGATCGGTACGAACCACGATCCCAAGGCCATTCCATGGAGGAAAAGGAGCGTCATCAGCTCAAGTTTTTCCACCCATGTCAATTCGCGCTGCAAGGGTTGGTTCACGTCAAGTTGCTTGGAATGGGGCCGTAGTGGTCGGGCTCGTAGATCGGTAGAGGGATGCGTATTCGAAGCCGTTTTTTGGCATCTGGCAAGTCCTCCCAGTTTTTCGTAGGGAGGGCGAGGTGGTTCAGCGCTTGCAAAAGGTCGGTTTCGCTTAGAATAGAGACACGATGGAGCGTGGTCGAGCGAGCGACGATGGGTGGTTTGCTCAACGGCATCCAGTTTATTACTTCAGAACCAAAGAGCGTGTGAGTTTGAGTTCGTTATCCCGAAGCGGTGTTTTTTCAGGCTCCATGGATGAGTCGTTGGCTCGTTTCAGCGAGAGTATTTCTTTCGATCACCGTTTGTACAAGCAAGACATCCGCGGCTCGATTGCTCACGCAACGATGCTTTGCAAACAGGGCCTTTTAACGCCGGAGGAGCTTGAGGCGATCGAGCGAGAGTTGCGATTGATCGAAGGCCGTTTGGATCGCGGAGAGCTTCCGTTTCGGATCGAGCTGGAGGATATCCACATGCATATCGAGCAAGCCTTGATCGATGCGCTCGGGGATACTGGACGCAAGCTTCACACGGCCAGGTCTCGAAACGATCAAATCGCGACGGACTTGCGGCTTTGGGTACGAGAGGGGCTTGATCGCGTCGATGGATTGCTCGTGCGATTGCAACAGGCTTTTTTGGGTCGATGCGATCGCGACTCTGGAACCATTGTGCCTGCCTATACCCACATGCAGCGCGCCCAGCCCGTATTAGCATCCCACTATTGGTTGGCATATATCGAAAAGCTTGAACGCGATCGGGGGCGAGTTGCCGATTGCCGCAACCGTGTCAACGTCTGCCCACTCGGCGGTGCCGCCGTCGCTGGAACCAGCATGCCGATCGATCGCCATTACACAGCGAAATTGCTTGAGTTCGAAGCAGTCGCAGCCAACAGCATCGATATCAGCAGCGATCGGGACTTTGCGGTCGAGTCGGTGTTTGTACTGACCATGATCGGGTTGCATTTGAGCGGTTGGGCGGAGGAGTGGATCCTCTGGTCCACCACCGAGTTCGGTTTTATCAAGCTACCGCAAGCCTTCTGCACCGGTAGCTCGATCATGCCGCAAAAGGTAAACCCAGATACGCTGGAGTTGACCCGCGGCAAGTCGGCTCGAGTGGTCGGTGATTTACAAAACTTGCTCGTGCTCCTCAAGGGTTTGCCGCTGGCGTACAATCGCGACCTTCAAGAAGACAAACCGCCCTTGTTCGATGCGTTTGACACGGTGACTGCGTGCTTGGAGTTGGCGATCCCGATCGTGGAAGGCTCCGAGCTTCAGCCTGCGGCGATCGCATCGCGATTGGATCAAGGTTACCTGGATGCCACGGCCTTGATGGAAGCGATCATGCAGCGAGGGATGCCGCAGCGGACAGCGCATCACAAGGTTGGCGCACTGGTCGCAATTGCGAAAAGTCGCGGAGCGACCTTGGCCGAGCTCACCGATGAAGAACTGCGTAGCGTCGACCCGGGCTTTGGCTCAGAGCTTCGGAAGAGCCTCGGGGTAAATGGTGCTGTCGAATCGTATCGGTCGTATGGCTCAAGTCATCCCGAGCAGATCGCGCAACAAATCCATCGTTGGCGAGCTCACTTAGAGAATTGCTCGATCGCTTTCGCGAAAATATCTCCATAGACCATTTCGCCACCCTGGTGGCCGACAGCGCCCACGAGCAATGCGAGCAGGATGGTTCCAATACGCCACGCATGGCCAGTGCGAGATCCATCGCTTTGTTTGGCTCTCGATCCCAAATAGCATACGATCAGACCGAAGATCGCAGTGGCAGATCCCAGCCAACGATGAAAGAACTCATTGCTTTGATGCTCGGTCGCATTAGTAGCGAGCATCGTATCCCAGCTCGCAAAGCCGCGGATGTCTGCGAACGACCAACCCATTACTGCTGAGACGATCGCAAAGAGGGATCCGATCACCAAGCATGCATAGCCGAAGGACGCGAAACGCTGGCCTAGAAAATAAGACAGGATGACGCTCGCTGCCGCGACTGTAATCAGTGCTATCGGAAAATGGACCACCGCCGGATGGAAGTATCCGATGGCTCGGTATCCGCGGTGGACCGACGTTTTCGACACGGTATCGTCCACGGCGATAGGAACAGCCTTGAGTTTGGCATCCTCAGGCCATATCGCTCCCTCTTCTATCCAGAGTTTGAGCAACGCAAGTTCTGCTTTGGGGAGCGGGCCATCGGGGGGCATGATCAAGCTCTGCTTCTCGATCGTGGCGGGCTTTGCCATCAGATAATCGGTCCAAAGGGTGCTGTCCGACACGGAACCAGGGGTGATGTACCCGAGGAAAGAATCCCTATCGCCGACAGTGAATCCTCCTTTGGGCGAATCCCCTTCGTGGCACGATTCGCACCGGGACTCGAGCAGGGGGGCAATATCACGTACGAAGTCGACTAGCTTTTCAGACGGTAATGCATCAGACGGTAATGCATCAGATTTTTCAGTCGTCTCTGGCTTCTTACCGATCGCTGGATCCGCTAGCGGTTCCTCTTGGGCCCATCCCATCGAAGCTGAGCAAAGGATCGCAACCGTCGCAAGGGTCGCACATTGCGTTACCATGCGAAGCCGTTGGGTGGAGAATCGAAGGGATGCGATCGCACGTGGAAGAAACATTTTGTTTCGGTAGGTACGAGTAAGGAAGCCAGGGGACGAGATGCCGAAATGGGATTTGTCCGAAATGGGAAGTGATTACTATTGGCTTTCCCGCCGCTGTTTGAAAAGCCAATCGTAGAACTCAGGATTGGCGTAGGTTACGGTCCAGCTGTCGTGCTGTAGTTCCGGGTATTCCGTGTATTGGATGTTCGAGCCGACAGCTTTGAGAGCCTCTACCATTTCCCGGGAACGACCAGCTTTCACAACAGAGTCCTTGGCTCCGTGGAAGCACCAAATCGGAAGCGATTTGAACTTGTTCACAGTCTTCGGATCGCCGCCGCCGCAAATGGGTGCTGCTGCTGCGAAAAAGTTTGGATAGCGTGCGATCGCATCCCATGTGCCGTAACCGCCCATCGACAGGCCGGTGATGTAGATTCGATTGCGATCGATTCCAGCATTCTCAACCATGTCATCGAGCAGTTCTTTGATGGTTTGCATCGAGTCGCTAGGGGTTTCAGGCAACTCGCTGGCGTCTTTCGACCAATCGACTTCGGACCACTTTTTATTGTTCGGGCATTGTGGAGCCACCACGTAAGCTGGGTACTTCGTCCGGAGTTCGGGGTTGCAGAGATCTTTGGCCGCGTGCTTTAGCTGAGCCGCGTTGTCGTCCCCGCGTTCACCGGCACCGTGCAGGAACAGGACTAGCGGATATTTCTTTCCAGGTTTGTAACCGACAGGTTTGATCAAACGGTACTTGAGCGGCTTGCCGTTTGTCCCCACAAACTCCCTCGGCTCGAACGCTTTGTAAGGATCGGGGTTGGGTGCAGTCGCCGCTGGTTCGGGGTCCTGTGCCATGGTCAGATTGAGGTTGGTGGACGAGAGACTGGCTATTGCTGCGAAAGTGCTGCGCAGGAAGAGTCGTCGGATGATGTTGCGGTTTTGACCTTTGGGGGAAGCAGCAAGCATGATTTGTCTTTCGTGGGGATTTTGGACAGATCGGCGTGGGGAGGGAGCATTGGAACGCATGCAATCATGGGCGAGGATGCATGAACGCTTGCATTTGGTTTCGGGATCGATCGGCGAAGGCGTCAGGTGGCGGGGCAGGGGTTAGGGTGGTGGGGCAGGGGTTAGGATGGTGGGGAATCGACGGAATGGTCCATCGTGTCATCTTTATTGTAGTTAGTGTAATTGATCTCTGTAGGCTTTGGGTGGGGCATTCTGTCCTGCGGCGGTGAGGGTTGAAAAGGAGCCCTTGAACGCTTCTCCGAGGTCGTGCTTTGCGGTACTCTTTACGGTTTGTAGTTTCGGTGTTTTTGCGGGTCGATTTTTTATGGATCGCAGCGGGAGGCCGATTCCGCGAGTCCGCTTTTGATAATCCTCTTCGATAAAAAGTGAGAACGGATGCCGTTAATACGTCAGCTTCCAGTGGGATTGGTCAACAAGATCGCAGCGGGTGAGGTGATCGAACGCCCTGCCAGCGTGGTGAAGGAGACACTGGAGAACAGCATTGACGCTGGCGCGAATTTCGTCGAGGTTTGCGTCGAGGGTGGCGGGATCGATTTGATCCGTATTCGCGACAGCGGGTGTGGGATTGAGCCTGAGCAGCTTGAACTAGCCTTGGCGCCTCATGCGACGAGCAAGCTGCAATCGAGCGACGACCTTTTTGATGTGAGGACTCTTGGTTTTCGTGGAGAGGCGTTGGCGTCGATCGCTGAGATCAGCCATTTGACCCTGCGCAGCCGGGTTGCGGCGAACGACAGCGGGTATGAGCTTCGAGCCCAAGGTGGTGAGCGGGAGCCGATTCGCCCCTGCGCGATGGACGTCGGGACGACGATCGAGGTTCGGCATTTATTCTTCAATACACCGGTCCGGCGGAAGTTTTTGAAGTCGCCATCCACCGAGATGGGGCATGTCATCGAGGCATTCACCCGGATCGCCCTAGCGTTTCCCAGCGTTCAGATGGTGCTCAAGAGCAACGACCGCATCCTGCATGATTTACCGCCGACGGTGCGGTGGGCAGATCGTATTCGTTCGTTTTTCGGAGATGAGATCGCGGATGCCTTGATCGCGGTCGAGCATGATGATGACAAGGTTCGATTTCGCGGGTATGTCGCCGACCCGAGTGTGTCACGCAGCAACAATCGGATGCAATATTTGTTTCTCAACGGTCGCTACATCCGAGATAGAGCGCTGCAGCATGCGCTCGGTGAAGCGTACCGAGGGCTGTTGATGGTAGGTCGCATGCCGGTCTGTTTCCTGCAGATGGAAATCGATCCGAAGGTAGTCGACGTGAACGTTCATCCGACCAAGGTCGAGGTGCGGTTTGAGGACAGCGGAGCTATCTATAGTCGCTTGCTCCACGCGCTTCGGCATAAATTCTTGACTACGAATTTGGTCGCTAAAGTGCGCGACCAATCGCCAACTTCCATTGGTATTGGAACGGATCCATTGGCAGTTCCAATCGCAGTGCCGGTACAGAATGTGGGGGCCAGCGCCTCGGCGGGTAGCGAATTGATGGACTGGGCAAGGAGTCAGGTTGGAAGTTCCCCTGCATCGACCACGCATTCGATTTCCGGCCATCACCGTCTGGAGTCCCACGGTTTGGGTGGGGTTCCCCAGTTCATGCCGTTCCCGGATGCGGGGTCCCGATTGGGTGGTGGTTCGAGAAACGATCCATTCGCTCACTTAGCGCCCCCACCGTTTGCATCACCAGCGATGGTGCGGCCGAGCGAGGGCCATGAGGCGGAGGGCATTGGTGATCATGCCATTGAAAGTGGCGTTGAGAATCGTCCGAGTGAGGCTGCTGAAGTCGATCGACTCAGAATCGATCTTCCGATACAACGCGATGCGTTCCAAGGGCACGCTCGCATCGCGGGGTTTCAAATCCACGATCGCTACTTGGTGACACAAGACGATGCTGGGATGGTGGTGATCGACCAGCATGCGCTTCACGAACGCATCATGTACGAGCAGATCAAGAATAAGGTGCTCTCCAATTCGTTCGAGAGGCAGCGACTTTTGGTGCCCGAGCCGGTGACCTTGACAGCGGCGGAAGCGGCGGCAGCAATGGAGTCGAAGGAAATGCTGGCCGAGATCGGTTTTGAGGTGGAGGCGTTCGGAGGTGATACTGTTCTTTTGAACGCTTATCCATCGATTTTAGCGTCGATGGCTCCCTCGGAGATGCTTCGGCAAATCTTGGAATCGCTTATGTCGGGAGCCAAGAAGGTGAACGCTCGCGACGTGCTCGATGACATCATGAACATGATGGCGTGTAAAGCAGCGATCAAGGCTGGGGATAGGCTCACGTCGGAAGAAATAACTGCGTTGCTCGAGCAGCGCGATTACTACCACGATACCCATCATTGTCCACATGGGCGACCAACAGCACTCTTTTTTTCGCGTGAGCAGCTCGATAAGATGTTCAAGCGGATTTGATTTTTAGGAACGGATAGTGGACCCTTCCTCTGAAGAGATATTCACGGGAATTTTCCCGCTCTTTTTTCGTACCCCCTAGTTGTGAGCTACAGTCAGGCAGCCAGGTGGAAGCCTAACGTGTTGGGCTGGTTCCACTGGTAACGATTGTTCCTAAGAGTGGGGTTATGTCGCTCCGATGACGAGGGAGGTTTCGGAATCACCGATGCCAACCGTCATCAGAGTTGCGATGGCCTCCGGGTTGCTAATGCGAGATCAGTGAGCCACGTGAATCCAACTTTCCCAAATTCGAGTTTCGGAAACATTCCTTTGGGCGGGAATCGGGAGATGCCGGTCCTGCCATCACCGATGGGGTCGGTCGCACCCGCGTCAGGGATGGGGCGCCAGTTGAATGTTTCGACGGCGGACGGCATCGAAGGGGCTATCTCTCCGCGCGTTCAGCAAGAGTTGGATTACTTCAAGAAAAAGGCGATCGAGCAAGACATCGAAATTTTCGAGATGCGAGCTCTGCTTCAGTCTGGCAAAGGGTTGAGCAACATTCTCAACTTGCGTCAATTGCTGGAAACCTTCATGGCTGTTGTTCGCGAAAAATATAGCGCCGTGAACACCGCGGTCCTGCTGAAGGACGATCTGGAAAATACCCAGGACTTTTATCGAGTCAAGGCATACCACGGGCTCGACGAACGATTCCTGCACCCGAGCGGGCTTGAAGAGTCGATCTACATGTTTAAGTTTCCTAAGAACAATGGACTGCTGTGGCAGTTGATCCATCAAGGAAACGTTTTTAGCGTCCGCGACATGCAGTTCGGTCCGCGATTCCGCCATGCGTGGCAGCAGTGGAATCTCGAAGTGCTCAAATCGGACGTTTGGTGCCCGCTGATTAAAAGCGGTGAGATTCTCGGCGTGCTTTCGATTGGGCCTCGCGAGGACGGTAGCCAGATCCCTGAGAGCGAGTATGCGTTCATCCAGGAGCTCGCCTCGATCGCTAGCACGAATATCGATTCGACGTTGAAGTACGAAAAGAACGAGCGAATCCTAAAGAACATTCAAACCCTGTACGACATCAATCAACAGATCGCAAACGTGAACGACTTCAAGCGTTTGTGCATCGAAACATTGAACCGCGCCGTCGACGTTTTGATGACGCAAAAGGGGAACTTGATGATCTACAACAAGATCACCAAGAAGCTGGAGATTCGGGTTGTCTGGGGGAATATCCCCACCGACGTCCGAGACGATATCAACAACGGAGTCACCGAAACCAAGTCGTTCGATATCGGCGAAGGCGTCGCGGGGACGTGCGCGAAGACCCGAAAGCCGATTCGGCTCAACGATCGAACTCAGATTCCACAAGTTGGTCAGCACACAGTTTATTGCATCGCGAGCGTCCCAATTCTTTACGGGAACGAACTCGAAGGTGTCATTAACATGACTAACAAAGTGACCATCGATGAAAACGGCAACAAGGTTTTGGATGCGTTGGGGCGATTCACCGACGAAGATATTTCGTTGTTGCTCGGATTGGCCGACCAAGCTGCGGTTAACTTGAACAAGGCGCGGCTGTATAGCCAATCGATTACCGACCGGATGACCGGGCTGTACAATAGCCGATACTTTGAACAAATGCTGTTCGATTTGTACACCGACTCGATCGTCAACAAGAAGCCGCTGACCATCGCGATTCTTGATATCGACCACTTCAAGAAGCTGAATGACACGTACGGGCATTCCGCTGGCGATGCGATGCTCAAGCACGTGGGGTCCCTCATTCAAGAAATCACCCGGGTCAACAGCGATTTCATGGCCTTCCGGTACGGAGGCGAGGAGTTCTGCATCCTATTGCCGAACACAGAGCCCGCGCAAGCGATGGAATTGCTCGAGGGACTTCGTGCACAAGTCGAGGCGTTGCGAGTCAACCATATGGAGACCGAGCTCAAGGCGACGGTTTCTATCGGTCTCGCGACATCGCACCTGGAACCATCCGATTGCAAAGAGTTCTTCGAGCGAGCGGATGAAACGTTGTATGCTTGCAAGCACAATGGTCGAAACCAAATTCGCCATTACGCATGCGGCTCCAAGATCCCGTTCCAGAGCGAAGGTCTCTCTCAGAAGATTCGAGATATCTACAACGCGCAACCGAAGCCGGAACCTGGCTTGGATGAAGGCACATCTCCTACGGTCGAGCAGTTGCATCCTTTCGAAGATTTGAACTAAACGTTTCGATGCCCTCAAATCGCGGTGCGAGAGAAATTTAGGCCGACTTCTTCAGTGAGTTACTCGGGAGGTTTCATCCCGAGTTGCTTCATTTTTCGGTAAAGGTTGGATCGCTGCAAACCCATTCGGTCGGCTGCCTGGGTCACATTGCGGTTGCAGGCCTTGATCTGCTGTTCGATGTATCGAACTTGAAAGTCAGCGGTTGCATCCGCAAGAGGCTTGGATAGATCGATCGATTCGCCGGACCCGCCATCATCGAACCGAGGGGAGCGAACAAAGTCGATCGACGATTCGTCGATGGTTTCATCGGCGGTGAGGTACGCGATCCTCTCGACGATGTTCCTGAGTTCGCGAACATTGCCGGGCCAATCATGGGTCAGTAAACGCCGCTTGGCGGATGCAGAAAGGGCTGGTTTGCTCCGCCCGATCTTGTTGCAAAACATAGTCAAGAAAAAGTCAGCTAGCTCCAAGACGTCGTTTCCGCGTTGCCTCAACGGGGGCAGATTCATCGTAACGACCGTCAGGCGGAAGTAGAGGTCTTCGCGGAACTTCTTTTGGCGTACCAAGTCGACAAGGTTTTGATTGGTGGCTGCAATGACTCGCACGTTGACTGGGATCAGGGAAGACCCGCCTACACGTACGACAACTTTTTCTTCGAGCACCCGAAGCAGTTTGGCTTGGCCAGCCAAGCTCATGTCGCCGATTTCATCGAGGAAAAGGGTTCCGCCTGAAGCCAATTCAAATTTCCCGGTCCTGGTTTCATGCGCGTCGGTGAAGGCCCCCTTTTCGTGTCCGAACAGTTCGCTCTCCAAGAGGGTCTCGGTGATGGCCGCGCAGTTAACCGCGATGAACGGTTCATACCGCCTTTTGCTTTGATAGTGAATCTGTCGCGATACGACTTCTTTTCCGGTTCCGTTTTCCCCGAGCAATAGCACTGCCAGATCCGTGTCGCCGACCCGCGCGATCGTTGATTTCAAGGTCATCATCTCAGGCGATCCGCCGATGAGTTGGACTTGTTGTTGTGCGTCGGCGGTGAGCCGATCGCGGGCTTGGGTAAGGCGCTGTAGTGTTTGCGTATTCGCGAGCGCTGCCGATGCATGTCGGGCGAGTTCGATCAAATCGCTTTCGTCTTGAGAGTCGAAGCGATTGTCGACATGATTGATGACTTCAAAGACCCCCATCGGTTTTCCGCGATGGTCTGTCAGGGGGACAGCGAGGAGTGAGTCGGTTCGATAACCACTGCTGGTATCGACCCTTCGATCGACTTCGTCGTGTGGATCGGAGCGGTCCCATCGTCTTGGCTGCTGGCTCTTTAGCACGGCGCCCGCGATCCCTTTATCATCGGCGATGCGAAGCGGTTTTCCTTCCATTCCGAGGGCGGGATGTCCCACCAGTTCTCTCGCCGGTTTGTCCCAAAGAAAGATGCTGGCGCGGTCGCATCTCAACAAGCTGGTTGCGGCTTGGGCGATATCTTGAAGCAAACGATCGAGGTCCTGGTGCGAATGCCAATTCGCTGCGACCTCGAGGATTTGATTCAGGCGAATGACATCGCGAGTTTTCTTGGTCTGCTGGTGCCAGATATCAACCGACTGAGCGATGAGTGCAATCGGTTCGTTGAGGCTTTCAAGATCCGTGCTGGCGGGAAGCCCGTGGCAACACAAAACCAAATCGGAATGGCTTTGGGATGGGATGTAAATGTAGGTCCAAGGGGCGAGCTGTTTGAGTCTTCTCGAGTCCAAGCATTCGCTGGCATGCATGGAATCAGGGCCGACCGCTGCGGCGCGGCCCGAGGAGAGCACCTTTTTCCAGGATCCTTTTGCACCCGACAATACAACGACATAACCGCACCCCCAACGATCCCGCAATAAGTCCACGGGTTCTTGCAGCAGTTGGTCCAGGGTGCGCGATCGTTCGATGGCGCCGAAGAGTTGGCTAGCGAATGCAAGTGTCGACATGGGGCGTTAATCCAAGTCGTTTTCGATGCAGTTCATGACATCACTCATCATCTACAGACTCTTTGGGTTCGGGGAGATAGACGCTAAGTAGAACCCCAACCAATGCATAGCTCCCAGCGACGATGGCGCCAACCAAAGCAATTTTGCCAGGATTGGGTTTTTCCGAAGCGGCAAAGGTAAGGGTCAACCAAGCGGCCGCGGTCCCGATAATTCGACCACCGATGTTTGCGGCAAAGCTTTCGCCGGTACCTCGCAGGTGCAATGGGAAGACGCGAGGGATGTAGTTGCCCCAGAAACTGAATTGAGAGACGACCAGGAATCCTGCGGCGAAGACCCCGAGTTTGATCATCAGCAGCGAATCCTCAGACGAGATCGCGGTGCTGATCCAATAAAACAAGAGGGGGACAAAGATAAGGGCTGGGATTTGAAAGATTCGCAGCAGATTTCGGCGACTGGCGATGATCACTGCCAAGATGGCCAATGCGAACCGGCCGAAGAGCCCTCCAATTTCTTGCCATATGGTGACCTTCGCCACTGCTTCGTCTTTGATGTTGGCTGTAATCCCCTTTATTTGTGGAGGTGGCACAGGTTTGCCCGTCTTCTCCGAAATGGCCGCTGCTTTGACCACGGCCTCGGCGTCCGCATCCGCAACAATCTTTGCGTGACCGCTTAAGATCTGGGGCAGTTGCTGGATCGCGCCGAAGGCGATTCCGTAACTGGCAGCGAACATCAACGTTGTCACGATGGTTGTTTGGATCAATTGTGGCGAAAAGAGCTCCGCAATGCTGGGGCGTTTGAGTTGCCCAGCGAGCTTCTTTTGTAGCCACTTCGGAGATTCCGGAAGGAACCAGCGAATGATGATCAATGGAAGTGCGGGAAGCACACCAGAGATGAGGGTGTAACGCCAAGCCTCGTGTTGGCCTTGGATTTCCGGAAGACTCTCTGCCCACTGGGCAGCCAACACATTCGCGAACCCGACGAGCAAACCGCCGAACGACGAGAATGCTTGGGTCCATCCCAGCGCCTTCTCTCGCTGAACAGGGTCGTCAAATAATTCCGCCAGCCAAGCAACCGCGGCGACGAACTCCACGCAGACACCGATGAAGACAAGGCAGCGGAAGAACAGGAGTTGATACAGATCCGTGGCCAACCATCCTGCTGCGAATGCAGAGAAGGCATAGAGCAGGATGCTGCCCGTGAGCACTCGTCGCCGACCCCAAAGGTCGGTCAGATATCCACCGAGCAAGCCGAAAATGCCACCGACCAAGGCCGGTGCGAAGAACAGCGTTCGAGCCCATGAAGTGTAGTTCTTGCTACCTGGTGCCCATGCGGCTTTCGCATCGGGCAATGCCATGCCACCTTCCACCAACTGCTGGACATAGGGTTCGCTCAACGCGGCGATCGCAGGTTTGATGATCAACGGCAGCATCAACAGCTCATAGATGTCGAATGCGAAACCGATGGCAGCCATCGCGCAGATCAGCCACACGACGGTCGGACTGGGTCGTGTTGCGTTGGTTTCTAAAGTAGACGCAGAGTCGCTCATGGATTGCTTCTCTTGGGGAGATTAAGGTAGGAAATGGGATTGGGGCGGGAAAAATGCGGTGGTTGGTCCAAAAGCATCCGATGCATAGCATATCTACCACACGTCCCTAATGCCATGGTCCTATTAAGTGCCACGGGGCCTACCAAGTGCCACGGGGTCTATCAAGTGCCACGGGGTCTATCAAGTGCCACGGGGTCTATCAAGTGCCAGGGGGCCTAAAAGTGCCCGTGTGAAAACCCGTGTTAAAATAGGATGAGTGAGCGGGGTTTCGAGTCTCCGCGTTTCCTCGCTTTGATCCGAAGGTAGGGCGGTATGAATCGGCTGCGATGGGACATGCTATCCGGAGCAGAGTTTGACTTGGCATGGTCCGGCTCGGAGATATCTTCGATCACCATTCCCGATCGGCAGATACCACCTAGGATCGCTTCGAGCGAATGGGCGAACTCCGCGGTATTCGGCTCTCGAAGCCAGCTGGATTCTCCTGGCGCCACACCCTTAGCTCGTTCCCCGATCGCTGTTTCGATGGTGTAGTGGCCATTGACGGTTCGCAAGGAAGCTTGCAAGTTTACCGGTTGCTTATGTTGCGATACGTAGAGACCGCCGGGTTTTAGCACCCGCGATACTTCTCGAAATACAGACGCCACATCAACTATGTAGCACGTGCTTACCGGGTGTGCGACCAGATCGAACTCTTCATCGCGGAGAGGGGCTAGATCGACCATGGAACAGTTCAGGATTCGCAGATTCATCCCGAGTTCCGCAGCGACGCGTCGGTCGGTTTCGAGCATTTCAGGGCTGATGTCGACGACGGTTACCTCCGCCCCTGCGGCTGCGTAGAGTGGGCCTTGTCGTCCACCACCTGCGGCCAGGCATAACACTTTCCAGCCTCGAATATCCCCGCCGAGCCAGCCTCGAGCGTCAAGTATTTCGAGAGGCTTGCTCAGTTCTGACGTGAGCACCGGGGTAGTCAGAAAGTGTTCGCTTTTGGCCATGGCATCGTAGGCGCGTCGATTGATGGCTTCGATGGCATCATTGCTGGGTGGTTGCACGTCGCTGACTCGATTGCTGTTGGACTGCCGTGGGTTGAGGATGCTGACATGTAGGCCTGGTACCACCGGAATAACCCGACCATTTTACTCCGCATGCGATCGCGGCATATGATACTTGGAGAGTGGTGTAAGCAGGAGGGCTAAACACAGGGCTAGACACATAGTGTGGTGGTCAAGTAGGGGCTCCCCGTAGGACTTTAAGAATTCTTTACTTCCTGTTCCGGATCGACTATTCCGAAATGCGTTCACCTGTTGTTTTTTTCTTTTCGGGAACCGGGATGAACCTTGATCGTTTCGTGGAACAGCGAGGCATACTCGAGTTGAAACCTGCGAGGGCTGTACCGGCAGGTGGTTTGCCCAGTTTGCCTCTCTGAGGGTAACCCAACCATGTGGTGGGGTGAGCGGAGTGTGGTTGGGCGAGGAGAGCATGGTCCGATGGAAACCAAAGCACGATGAGTTCCTTGATCGCGAATCCGATCTTCAAGAACCTGCTACGGGGGTTGCTGATTTGGGCTCCGCTGTGGGTAGGGACAACGCTCCTCTTCGGTGCGATGGGGGTTGGTTATGTGCTGTTCTTTAAGACGAATACTTTCTTGGCTTCTCAAGCGATCTTAGTTCGCGACGAGGCGAACGGGGCGGTAATGCGTTTGGGGCGGTTTCAAAGCCAGCCGGAGCTGAAGGCCGCTCAGGAAACGATCCTGGAGATGGCAAAAAGCCACCAAGTGGTTCGAGGAGCGCTCCAAAAGGTTGGTCCTGCGGCCCATGCATCAGGCCTTTCGATTTCAGGTTGGTTCTCCAAAACATCTGATGTTGCTTCGTATCCATCCAGCGCGCTGGTCGATGAGATCGCTACGCGAGCGATCTCGGTACATGCTCCCAAAGGCACTGAGTTTGGGACCACTGAGGTGATCTACATCGACGTGAACTCCGACTCGCAATCCAGGGCTTTGGCATTGAACCAAGCCATCTGTGATTCTCTTGAAAGCCGGCTGCAACAGGTTCGGGGTGTCCGTGCGGACAGCGTTATTGGCGAGTTGCTTCACGCACGGGATTCCGCAAAACGCGAATTGGCCTTTGCTACCGAGCAATTGCATCGGATGGAGAGTGAGTCGGGGGCCGATCTATCCGACCTGCGAGGATTGACCGATATGGTCGCTGGTGGCTCTTCGTCGCGTATCGAGTTTGATCAAATCAAGAATGAGATTCGACAAACCGAGCAAATCTTAAACCAGTTCGAGTCCGATCATGAATTGCTCATCAAGGCCATCGAGGATCCAGAGTCCTTGGTGGTAGCTCCGAGTGGATTGCTCAACAGCCAGCCCGGATTAAAAAGATTCCGCGAAGGCTTGGTGGACGCCCAGCTCAATGGCTCGCAGTTGGTAGGGCGATTCACGGAAGATCATCCGTTGGTCATTGCATCGCGGACCGCTCAAGGAACCATTGCCGATCGATTCTCGCATGAGTTGAAAGCATCGTTGCTAAGTGTCGAAGCCGATATCAAGGTGGCTAGGCAAAAGATGGAACGGCTGGAAACTCAGAAGACAGGATTGGAGTTGCGGTTGGCGAAATTGGCGGATCAACGGGCCACCTATGCCAATCTTTCTGCGGATGTGAAATCACGCACGGTGATTTTGGATGCAGCGGAAAAGGAACTGGCAGAAGCCACTGCAACGAGAGACTCTTCTCAGTCGGTGAGCTTACTGACGCGTCTCGATGCGCCGATCGTCAATGATCGCCCCCTCGGGCCAGGTAACTCGACCTTGACAGCGGTGTCGGCAATCGCTGGACTCGCTTTCGGCGTCGGCGTGGTTTTCTTGATCACCCCCCTGGACTCTGGGACCACGTATGGACGTCGGATCTCGGATCGACTTACCGGTCGCCGTCAGAGCGACCGGACAGAATCAGCGGTCCAAGGGAATCGTACTCCGCGTCCGCAGATGCCTGCAGCGTCCGATGTCGATCTAGCGTTTGAGCATTTGATGCGACTGAGTCGCCAAACTCCCGAAAACCGAAGTGAGGAGTCGGCAATCCAGATAAAGATCCAGGAACTGAAGTACTTCCTTTCGTCGCGCGGATTCGACCCTGAGATCATGAAAACGGATTGGCCGAGCGAGCCGCTTCCAGGAACCAAACGCGTTAAGCCGCGTCCCGCTTCAAAGGACGCCTAACAACCTTTTACGATTTTTCTTCAGAGTGACCTCGATAATACGCCATAGTAAGTACGCCATAGTAACAGTGCGTCGCTAGCCGCAGAGAAGGGCATGACACTGGTCAAATGCACGGGAGTTCGGCACCCCAACCGAGCGGAAAGCGTGCCAGCGAAGGATTTCCATGGCTAAAACCGGAGCGTCTTTTTGGAGGTAAGCATGAAATGCTAGCCTCGATTGATTGCCTAGCGATTTCGGTAAAGGGGCTCGTTGAGGATTGCAAACGGCTGATTTCGGAGAAAAATGGGGGATGGAAGCGTAAGATTCCCATGTGGAGTTGCCGACTGACCGAGCTGCAACCTCGTTGGTTTTCCCTCGAGGGGATTCTCATCGTGGGTTGCGAGTTGTGGTTGACCTCATCGGCAAACCCGCATGCTCACCTGATCGCCCCCCGCCCCGTTTCGATTCTTTCCCTCAACACTTGGATTAACCCATGTGTCGTAACTTCTTTTACGCCGCATTCTGCTCGTTCGCGATAGCTTGTTCCTCGTTCGCCATATGCGAAGGTGGCACGGTTCAGTACAACCGCGATATACGACCGATCCTCAACGACAATTGCTTTGCGTGCCACGGTCCAGATGTGAACAAGCGGGCGGCGGAACTCCGGCTCGACCTTCGCGATGCAGCGATAGAGAAGAAGGCGATCGTGCCTGGTCAACCCGACGAGAGTTCTATTCTCCAGAGGATCATGTCTACGGACGAGAACGAGGTAATGCCTCCACCTTCGTCTCACAAGTCCCTCACTGCGGCGCAGAAAGAGCTTCTCAAGACTTGGATCGCGGAGGGTGCGGAGTACCAGGGGCACTGGGCCTACCTTGTTCCGAGCAAGCCCGAACTGCCTCAGGTTCGCAACCCTGCGTGGGTCCGAAACCCGATCGATCGATTCATCTTGGCAGAGCTCGAGCGCAAGGGAATGGAGCCTGCTCCAGAAGCAGACATCCGATCCTTGATCCGAAGGGTCTCTTTGGATCTGGTTGGTTTGCCTCCGTCTCCCGAGGAGATCGAACGGGTTTTATCGGACCCATCGCCTGAACGTTACGAGAACTATGTGGATGAACTGCTATCGAGGCAAGAATGGGGTGAGCATCGAGGCCGGTATTGGCTCGATTATGCCCGGTATGCCGATACGCACGGTATTCACTTTGACAATTTCCGAGAAATGTGGTCGTACCGAGAATGGGTGATCAAGGCGTTCAATCGCAATCTTCCTTTCGACCAATTCACGATCGAGCAACTCGCAGGGGATCTTCTACCCAATCCAACGCTCGATCAGAGAATTGCGAGTGGTTTCAATCGTTGCAATATCACCACCAACGAAGGTGGCGCGATCGATGAGGAGTATCGGGTACTCTACACGCGAGATCGAGTGGAGACCACTGGTCAAGTCTGGTTGGGGCTGACGGTTGGGTGCGCTGTATGCCACGACCATAAATTCGATCCGATCACGCAAAAGGAGTTCTATCAACTCGCTGCCTTCTTCAATAACACGACACAAAATGCCATGGACGGTAATATCAAGGACACCCCGCCGATCATCCAGGTTCCGCTCGACGGTGACCGTGAGCGTTTCGGAGCGCTCGATGGTTTGATCGCGGAGGCAAAGCAAGCCATCGATCAACGTCGCACGGAAGCTCGACCTGGATTCGATGCATTCCTAGGGAACGTGGGTGAACGCGATGGGATCGCTTGGGAGTCGCTCCCTGCAAACGATAGCCTCGTGGCGCACGTGCCCCTTCGCTCCAACGATGCAAAGTCGCTCGAAGTGTTGCATCAAGGAGAACTGAGGCAAATCGGTTTGGCGTCGGATGCGACGCTCGCTCCTGGTCATGTCGGCGATTTCGCGTGGCAAGTAAACAAGGATTTGTTTCCGACACTGCCGATAGGTGATTTTGAACGCGACCAAGCTTTTACCGTGGCGCTCTGGGTTCGTCCTGGTGCGGACAACCAGAATGGATCGCTTCTGGCTCGGATGCATGAAGGAGACGCCCACCGAGGTTGGGATGTTTGGACGGAGAATGGCAATATTGGGATGCACATAGTCAATAAATGGCCGGATAACGCGCTCAAGGTTACATCGACGGAGCGATTGACGGCATCCCGATGGCAGCACGTGGTGATCTCGTACGATGGATCGTCGAAGGCTGAAGGGGTAAAGATCTACATCGATGGCCGCGAGGTTGGAAAGAATGTCGCAAAGAATACGTTGACAGAGACCATCCGCACTGCGGTTCCTCTGCGGATCGGGCGACGGAATGAAACTGCACCGACAACGGATGCGAAATTGCAAGACATCCGCATCTACCGCAAAGTTCTCGCAGCGGACGAATTGCGGGGGGTTGGGCAATTGCCCAGACGGCAATACCTGATCGGAAAATCGGCTCGCACGCCTGAAGAAACCGAAGAGCTGTACAGCTGGTTCTTGGGAGCAAGGGATGCGAGCTTTACCGCGCTGGTGGCCAATCAACAGCGGCTCGTCGACGAGAAAGGAGAGATCCTGCGTCGAGGTACCATCGCCCATGTGATGAACGAAAAAAATGAGCCTCCCAAGGCGTACATCCTCATGCGAGGCGAGTATGACAAGCGGGCCGATGAAGTGCTTCCGGAGACACCCAAGGTTTTGCACCCGATGAAGCAGGAACTGCCTCGCAATCGGCTCGGGTTTGCGATGTGGCTGCTTCAGGAAGAGAATCCCCTCACTGCCCGTGTGGCTGTCAATCGATTTTGGCAGGAGGTATTCGGCTTGGGGTTGGTGTCGTCTTCGGGGGACTTTGGTGCAACTGGGCAATTGCCAACCCATCCGGAGTTGCTCGATTATCTTGCGATCTCGTTCCGCGAAGATGGATGGAACATGAAAAATATGTTCCGGACGATCGTGACCAGTTCTTTGTATCGCCAATCGGCAAGCGTATCTCAGGAAAAGTTGGCTTTGGACCCGACCAACAAGTTCCTCGCTCGCGGGCCGCGATTCCGAATGGATGCAGAAATGATTCGAGACTACGCGCTGGCGACCAGCGGGTTGCTGGTTCAAAAACTCGGTGGACCAAGCGTTCGGCCGTATATGCCCCTCGGTGTTTGGGAAGCTGTTGCGATGCCGGGCAGCAATACCCGCGATTACGTTGCGGATACTGGAGCTGGGTTGTACCGTCGCAGTCTCTACACCTTCCTCAAACGGTCTGCTCCTCCGCCAAATATGGAGGTGTTCAACGCGACCGCCCGCGAGGTCTGCACGGTCCGTCGCGAACGGACCAACACGCCCCTACAGGCGTTGGTGACCCTCAATGATGTTCAGTTTATTGAAGCTGCGAGGATCCTGGCGGAGAAAACGATCAAGCAGTTTCCGGATACGAATGATCCTGTGACGCGTTTGCAGTCGATTTCCAACCGATTGTTGGCTCGGCCTTTGCGAGGTGAGGAGTTGGGGGTCATCCAAGGCGCTCTCAATGATCTTTTGGGTCATTACAAAGGGCACGCCGAAGAGGCTAAAGAGTTGTTGATGATGGGAGCGACCCGATCCGATGCGGCCGTTGATCCAGCCGAGTTGGCCGCTTGGACTATGGGTGTCAATGTTCTGATGAATTTGGATGAGGTGTTAACGAAATGAGCAGTGAAATGTTTCGAGATCCATCCGTCCATCCATTGTTCGCGGAATATGTGCGCAGCGAAACGCGACGGCAATTCTTTCGTCGGGGAGGAAATGCCCTAGGGATGGCCGCGCTCGCATCGCTAGGCATGCCATTGGCCCAATCGGCGGGAGCCGATGCCCAATCGGGAGCAGGACTAGGTACCTTGCCTCACTTCGCCCCCAAAGCCAAGCGGGTCATTTACTTGCACATGGTCGGCGGTCCCTCGCAGATGGACTTGTTCGATTACAAGCCGCAGATGAATGAGTACTATGACAAGGACTTGCCGGAGTCGGTCCGGAATGGGCAACGGTTGACCACGATGACCAGTGGCCAATCACGATTCCCGATCGCTCCATCAAAGTTTAAATTCGCTCAGTACGGTCAGTCCGGGATGTGGATTTCGGAATTGTTGCCGGAGACAGCCAAGGTTGCTGACGATTTGTGCTTTGTCCGTTCGATGCACACCGAAGCTATCAACCATGAGCCTGCGATTACATTGATGCAAACGGGCAATATGGTCACTGGCCGACCATGCTTTGGTTCGTGGCTATCGTACGGTCTCGGTTCGATGAATAGCAACCTCCCAACCTTTGTGGTATTCGTTGCACAGCCATCGAACACTGAGCAGATCCAAGCGATCTCAGCAAGGCTTTGGTCGTCGGGGTGTTTGCCTGGTGAGCATGCGGGATGTAGCTTCCGGTCTGCGGGGGATCCGATCCTCTATATCAACAATCCGAACGGCGTGCCGATGAATGTTCGTCGCAGGACGCTCGATGGGCTCAAGTCCCTCAACGAAATGAATTTCCGTGCGGTGGGAGACCCGGAGATTCATACGCGGATTCAGCAATACGAGTTGGCTTTCCGAATGCAGTCGAGTGTTCCCGAGTTGACCAACATCGCCGACGAACCTGAAAGCACGATGGAGTTGTATGGTCAGGACGCCAAGAAGCCTGGGACGTTCGCCAATTCAGTGTTGTTAGCGCGCAGAATGGTGGAGCGCGATGTCCGGTTTGTTCAGATCTACCTCAACAACTGGGATCACCATGGGAACGTTGCGGTGCGATTGCCATCGCAGTGCAAGGACGTCGATCGTGCGACCTACGGTTTGATCACGGACCTCAAGAGTCGCGGTCTGCTGGACTCGACGTTGATCATCTGGGGTGGCGAGTTCGGGCGAACGATTTATTCCCAAGGGGGCGTATCGCGCGAGAATTACGGTCGGGATCACCATCCACGATGTTTCACCATGTGGATGGCGGGTGGCGGAATCAAGGGTGGTACGGTGTATGGCGAGACCGATGATTTCTCCTACAACATCGTCAAAGATCCAGTCCACATCCGCGACTTCCATGCCACGACGTTGCACTTGCTCGGGATTGATCACGAGAGGTTCACCTTCAAGAATCAAGGGCTTGATTTGCGTTTAACGGGGGTGGAGCCAGCGAGGGTGATCAAAGAGCTGCTGGCCTGAGCCGACGATAAGAGTCGCGACGCGGATTTCATCCGAGCTCTAAGCGTGAGGGCCGGGTGGAGGCACCCTGGAACAGCTCGTTGCGGTTTTTCGATCATGGCGAGCGTCGGGGGATGCCGGGTTCCAGCGCCCAGTCGCCACTTGCTCACACGCGTGGCTCGGATAGGAAGTCTTGTCATTATCGCAGGATTTTTAGTGAATCCCTTGGTTGCTCAGGGCTTGGCGAACAGCGTCAACACTCAAGGCTACGCGGAAACCGCGGCGGGGCCTATCGCGGACTACAGAATCGCCGGCGTCGCGAAATGCGGAACGGCAGGAGACGGACGTGGCTTTCCAATCACCACCTCGGAAAATGTGAGTTGTACCAGTATTAGGACCATGTGGGTCAACGGTGATTTCCAACTCTGCCCCGGAATAGCCGGACCAGGATCCGTGCCAATCCTGACACCATTCCCAAACGTTACCAATGACATCGAATAGGCCGAATGCATTACTTTTCAATTCTCCCACTGCGTGTGTTCGCTCGTCCGAATTTGCAATGAACCAAGCTATGGTTCCTAGAGACATCGTCCTTTTCTCCACAAAGCCAAGAAGTTGTCGTACCCGAGCGACACGCCCATTCCCATTCTGCTTCCGTCGGCAAGCGATAACCGTCTCCGGGAACAATCGCGATTACACCGTCGTTTCCAAAATATTGCGGTTTGAGCATTTTCTTTTCGCTCAGCTGAATACAGAAGATTGCCGCGTCGTTGAATGACACCGTCTCTACAGGATGTTCCATAGTGTCTTCGTCCATTTTCACCTTCTCTTTGCCATCTCCGTTCGCCGAGAAATATGATGGGTTGATACCGACGACTTTCGTATACTGTTCCTGAGTGGCTTCACAAGTGCCAAGATAATATGCATTTGAGAGTTGCACTCTGTGTGGTGGTGTGGAGCCTAGGGTCATGCTTGTCCAGTGCTCGTCATTGGCCCCTAACGCCGCGATCGCTTCGGCTTCTTCCTGTGTAAACCCCATCATGAATTCACCTGGAGGAATCAGTCGGAACCTCATACCGATTGAGTTCGTGTACTCAACAGGTACTTTGAGATGTTTGGCCCAAGATTCTTTGTGCATGCGGGCCTTGTCTGCATCGAATGGCGCCATAGCTAATTGCGGAGTAGCAGGTAGATTTTCACGACTGCTGCCAGATTCCATCGAAAGTTCCTGCATTTTCGATTTGTTTTCGCTCACAGCTTTGAGGACAGTTTCAACACCTAACGCCAGACGGAATCCGGTCCCACCACGATGTTGTGGACTTGCGAACGCACGTAACGCAGAGTTACAGATAATCGAATTGCATGCCCAATTTCCGCCTCGCATGACGCGAGTGAGACCGTTTTCCGGCCCCTGTGGATTTTCGGTGATGGTATTCGTGCGTTTTGCGTAGGCTTGATCGTCATACCAATCCTGGCACCATTCGTACATGTTCCCGTGCGTATCGTATAAGCCGAATGGGTTGGGTATGCGCTGCTGCACCGGGTGTGGAAGATGTTCCGCGTTATTGGCAAACCAGGCTATGTCTTTAAATTCGCGTTCTGAATTACCGTAGAACAAAGGCCCTGTTGTTCCCGCGCGGCAGGCGTATTCCCATTCGGCTTCTGTTGGTAAGCGATATCCGTCGCTAGAAAAAGTAGTGATCATATTGTCACGATTCAGATGTACGGGTTTCAATTCTTCCCGATTACAAAGATTGATACAGAAGTCAGCAACGTCGATAAATGAAACCGAATCAACTGGAAATTGGCGAGAGTATTTATCTCCTAGGAGCGTCTTGTTGCTCCCATTCGGTGAAAAGGCTGAAGGGTTTGTACCAGCGATTCTTTCGTACTGCTCTTGAGTGACCTCGCAGGTTCCTATGTAAAACGCGTCCGTAAGTCTCACATTGTGCATCGGCATGGATCCCAAAGACTCCGCACCGAACTCGTTTCTCGGATAAACAGCCTTGATCGCATCAGCAACGCCTTGAGTCATCCCCATGGTAAACTCACCGGGTGGTATCAACCGGAACTTCATGCCGATGGAGTTCGTGTACTCAATTGGTACCTTTAGATATTTCGCCCAGGCTTCTTGATGTTGTTTGGCTTGATCTGCATTGAATGGAGCGATTGCAGGAGGTGGGGCGTCTTTCGGCCAACCGGCCCAACCCTCGCTAGCCTCGGATTTTTTAGACGTTGGTTCTGCGGTCTGAACACGGCCTTCCGACAGCTTCATTTCTTGCTTGCCTAGGTTCATGGCTAGGGCTGCAATGATTGCGGCAGTGGCACCGATGCCGCAAAAGATAAGTATCGAGCGGTTTCGTTTAGCCACCTCGCTACCCGACGCTGTTCCCCCCGTCTTCGTACCTAAACTGCTCGCATGTGGCGTTGTAGTTTTTTTAACCGCTATGGTTTTGCTTGATTGCGAGACCTCTGACGAGAGTTTGTCATTCGATGCGAAATCGCTATTTGAGAATTGATGTGCAATACACGTGACATTGCCTTGCACCTGCAATTCGTTTTGGCAGCGGGCAAGTAGTTCGGCGACTTCTCGGGCCGATTGGTACCGATCGTCTGGGTTCTTGGCATGCAGCTTTCCAATAATAGAGCAAAGCCACTCGGGAGCATCCGGTAGTATGTCTCGAATCGAACGCGGTGACTCGTCGACCACCCGTTTTAAAACGGAGATTGCATTGGGGCCGCGAAAGGGAGGCCGGCCGCAAGTCATTTGATAGAGTACGCTACCTAGACTGAACAGGTCGGCACGATGATCGAGAGTTTGCCCCATTGCTTGCTCCGGCGCCATGTACATCGGTGTACCAGCGATCGTTCCTGTTCGCGTCATAGTGGCATCGTCGGCAGCGCGAGCTAAGCCAAAATCAGTGATCTTCAGTTTTTGCTCAGCACCCCCTTCGATCAGTATGTTGGTCGGCTTGATGTCTCGGTGAATGAGTCCTTTCTCGTGGGCGGCAGCCAGACCCGCTGCCATCTGGCGACCTAGGTGCAGGATTTCGAGGATATCCAGGGGCCCGGAACCGTCGAGTTTTTGCTGCAATGTTTGCCCGTCGATGTATTCCATTACCAAGTAGGGAAGTGGTTGCTCTTCGACGCTGTAAACTTGAACGATATTCTCGTGCTTGATTGCCGCTACCGAACGTGCCTCACGCAAAAATCGTTTCCGTGGTGGGGAGGTCGTAGCAAGTTGAGGGCTCATTGCTTTGACTGCGACATAGCGATGCAATTTCTCATCGAAGGCCTTGAAGACAATCCCGAATGCACCTTGTCCGAGAACCTGCAAAATCTCGTAATGCGCTAATCGGCCGATTGACCCCGGCTTGGACGAAGGCTCAAGGAATGTAAGTTCAGCTACATTTGACGAGTCATCATCATCAACATCATTGCGAGTCGGAGAGGCGACCTTTTTCTGATTGGCTGGCGGTATACTCACTGTTTCCTGAGAAGTTGCTCCATCCGTAGGAGAGACCGGTTCGACGATCGGTACCGTTAGGAAACCGCTTGCCTGATCGTGCGATGCGAGGAGTGCGTCCAACCGCTTCCTGAGTTCCACGTCCGTGCCGCACGCCTTATCCAGAAAAACAAGGCGTTGCTTGAAATCTCGGATCTCAATAGCCTTTTCGAAAATTTCGCGTTCGCTCATGGCACTTGGTCTGAATCGAGTTTATGAATCAATCAATGAATTATCCAACAAAAAAGCATGCGCCGATGCGTTCTAGTTTGCGCCAATCATTTTCACAATTTCACGCCCCCTGTTGGTCAGCATCGAGTAGCTCACGGTGAAGCCAGGCTCGAGCATAGGCCCAGCGGCGATCGGCGGTACGTCGGGAGATCTTAAGGATTTCTGCTGCTTCGCTGATAGTGAGCCCCGTGAAGTAACGAAGCTGTATAAGCTGCGATGCCTCGGGGTCTGTTTTGGAAAGTTTCGTTAGAGCAGCGTCTAAGGCGACAAGATCTTCCCGAGGTTCAGTGTCTTCGATATCTTCCATCGCGAGATACTCTCGGACGTGGGCCCCCCCTCGTTTCAAGCGTTTGCGACGTCTTGCTGACTCCACAAGAATACGTCGCATTGCTTCCGCGGCGGCGGCGAAGAAATGGGCTCGATTGTCCCAGGATGGTTCGTTTTGTTCGTTGCCTGCCAGTCGAAACCACGCTTCATGGACCAAGGCAGTCGCCTGCAGTGTCTGACCTGGTTGCTCCCGCGCAAGCTGCGAAGCCGCCATCTTTCGCAACTCGTCGTAGACGAGTGGCAATAGTTGAGAAGCGGCCATCGGGTCACCAGCGTCGATCTGCGATAGGATGCGACTGACTTCGCTCATGGAAAAAATCCTTCAATGAACTGCCGGAGGATCTCACGAGTTCTCCGATGTGGTGAGCCAGTGTACTGACGCTCCACGGTCGATTCTAGGTTGTCCCGGAATGAAGATAGTCGGAAATTCGATAGACCTGAGGGTATTAATGGTCTGTGTGTCGTGTCGGCTTGCAACCAGCAGACCGGTTTTCCTTAGGATTCGATCATGGCTAGTATCGGGGGATGTCGGGTTCCAGCGTCCAGTTGCCACTTGCTAAAACGCGTGGCTCGGCATGGGATTTCTCGGTAAGCAGAATATTCGCGTGGCGAATCTCATCAGAGCCCTCAGCGTGAGCGCCGGGCGGAGGTACGTACGGAAGAGATCGAAACGAGTCTTCGATCATGGCGAGCGTCGGGGGATGTCGGGTTCCAGCGCCCAGTCGCCACTTGCTCACACGCGTGGCTCGGAATGGGATTTCTCGGTAAGCAGAATATTCGCGTGGCGAATCTCATCAGAGCCCTCAGCGTGAGCGCCGGGCGGAGGTACGTATCGAAGAGATCGAAACGAGTATTCGATCATGGCGAGCGTCGGGGGATGCTGGGTTCCAGCGCCCAGTCGCCACTCGCTCACACGCGTGGCTCGGATGGTGCTGTATGTTAGTGACGGAAATGCCGTTGGCCGGTGAAGATCATGGGGATCCGGTGCTCGTTGCAGGCGGCGATGACCTCGTCATCCTTCCGAGAGCCGCCCGGTTGGATGATGGCGATGATGCCGGCTTGCGATGCTCGATGGATCGAATCGGGGAATGGGAAGAATGCATCGGAGGCGAGGATGCTTCCTTGGGATCGTTCGCCCGCTTTGACGATCGCGATCTCAACGCTGTCGACGCGGCTCATTTGGCCAGCACCAACACCGACCAAAGCGGCGTCGCGGGCGAGCACGATCGCGTTGCTCTTTACATGGCGAACCATTTCCCAACCGAAGGCGATGTCATCCCAAAGCTCATCGACGACGGGGACGCTGGTGACGGTTTTCCAAGTCAGGTTCGCGGGCGGGAGGGTATCGGCTTCTTGGACCAAGACTCCACCGCTGATAAATCGATAATCGAGTTGCGTTTGCGCGGGTCCGAGGTGTCCGATAGCCATCAATCGGACGTTATCACGCCACTTGGGCTTGGTCGAGAGGATTTCAATCGCTTCTGGAGTGAACTCCGGAGCGACAATCGCTTCGATGAACAGGCCTGGTTGGCAAAGGACTTCAGCCGTATCGGCTTCGACGATTTGGTTAAAGCCGAGAATCCCACCGAATGCACTTTGTGGATCGCCGTCGAGGGCTTTGCGGCAAGCGAATGAAAGCTTGTGCGCCGAGGCTGCTCCGCATGGATTGTTGTGCTTGATGACCACGGCAGAGGGTTTTGCAAACGAGCGAACAATGGAAAAGGCGCTATCGAGGTCGAGCAAGTTGTTGTACGAGAGTTCCTTGCCATGCAATTTCTTTGCGCCGACGAGTGAACCACCGCCGTAGGGGCGAGCGTAGAGCGCCGCTTTTTGATGGGGGTTCTCACCGTAGCGCAGATCCAGCTCCTTCGTCAGCCGAACCGAGATATTCGTAGGGAGCACAGGTGCCGAGGATTCAGCATTTTTGTTGAGGGATGCTTGAAGGTATTCAGCAATGGTTGCGTCGTACGCTGCGGTGGACGCAAAGCATTCGGCGGCGAGTCGACGGCGTAGAGCATCGCTGGTGCCTCCTTGGCTCTCGAGTTCGCTTGCGATGGCATCGTATTGAGCAGGGTGGGTTGCGACGGTTACGAATGCGTGATTCTTTGAAGCGGCGCGGATCAAGCTCGGTCCGCCGATATCGATTTGCTCGATCGCTTCTTCGATCGTGACACCTGCTTTAGCGATGGTTGCAGCGAAGGGGTACAGATTCACGCAAACCAAATCGAACGCGAGGATCCCGTGCTCGGTCAACGCGCTTTGATCTTCCGACAGATTGCGCCGCGCCAGGATGCCGCCGAAAATCTTCGGGTGGAGGGTCTTGATCCGGCCATCCATCATTTCGGGAAACCCTGTGTACTGAGCTACCTCGACCGATGCGATCCCATGATCGAGGAGGAATTTACGAGTTCCCCCGGTGCTGTAGATTTCCACGCCGCAAGCATGCAATCGTTTGGCAAATTCGGCGAGTCCGGTTTTATCGCTGACGCTGATGATCGCTCGGCGGATCGATGGGAGAGTGTTCACGGCTGAAAGGGAGTTCGGTAAAGGATTCGGAAGAGACAACTCGGAAACACCAATCATGGAGTCGAACACGCATCGTCGCCGAACGGACGCAAAATCGCAAGCCTTCGTTTGGTGGGAACAGGGGTTTCGGGGCTTGCGATTGAGCCCCCGGGACCATACAACAAAGCTCCCGTAAAAACCGCGGAATGTGATATCAATTTCCCTTAACTTCCGCTTTATCCCACCCCAATCCACGTTTGAGAAGTTTTCATGTCGGGCATCGCATTAGATCAAGGTTTGATTTCAAAGGACAATGTCGCTCGCGTTTTGGAGCAAGCCCTCGATGCGGGTGACGGCCTGCTGCGACTGACCCCGACATGGGTTCCTCGCAGTTTTTTGCATCCAGGGCGTCGGATCAAGCTTCATCCGGACGACCTTTATGCGTTTGGCGCCAATCGTGGCGGGATTGATGAGCGATGGTTCGCGAGCACCACCGAAGCCGCCAATGAAGGCCGGGTATGGCACGAGGGGCTCAGTTTCTGCTTGTTCGAAGGTAAGAAGTTCTTGCTCAAGGACGCGATTGCCGAACATGGGAACAAGTTGGTCGGGGCTCCCATTTTCAGCAAGTACAACCGCTGGCCGGTCTACTCGAAGTTCTTCGATAACATGGGGCCGATTCCGCACCACATGCACCAATCGGCCGAGGATGCGGCGCTCGTAGGTCAAGAAGGAAAGCCAGAGAGCTATTACTTCCCGCCTCAGTACAACAACGTCGACAACAATTTTGCGTACACCTTCATGGGTCTCGAGCCAGGGACCACGAAAGAACAACTGCGACGTTGTTTGGAAAACTGGAATCGCGGGGACAACGGGATTTTGGATCTGTCGCGGGCGTATCGACTGAAGCGAGGTACCGGCTGGTTGATTCCACCTGGAGTCTTGCACGCGCCCGGTTCGCTGTGCACCTATGAGCCACAGTGGGGGAGCGATGTGTTCGGCATGTACCAGTCCATCGTCGAAGGCCGCTATGTGCCTTGGTCGTTGCTGGTAAAGGACATGCCGGAGGACAAGCATCAGGATTTGGACTTTATTGTCGGCCAGCTTGATTGGGAAAAGAACGTTGATACCCACTTCAAGGATGCGAACTACATCGAGCCGATTGTCGACTCGGCAAAGAGTGGACCTGGATACACCGATCGATGGATCGTGTACGGTTCGATCGATGGCAAGCAATTGTTCAGTGCGAAAGAGTTGACCATTGAGCCAGGTGCGAAGTGCACATTGAAAGACAATGCAGCAAGCGGCTGGACGACGGTTCAAGGAAAAGGTCGCATCGGCAAACTGGCGCTGCAGACACCTGCGATGATTCGATTCGGTCAGAACACCGAAGACGAAGTCTTCATCAGTTACGATGCTGCATCGCGGGGTGTTGAGATTGAAAACACCGGCAGCGAGCCACTCGTTGGATTGCGATACTTTGGACCGGATGCCCATAGCAACATGCCAACCAACGGCGCATGGCGCAATAATCGATAACGCATGACCAATAAATCGCATAGCAGATAGCACAGTTGTCTGCGATGCAATCGCTCGTTCGTTGGGCGATTCAACCCCTGATCGTTCGGAACTAGTCTTTGTTCCACAACTAGCTTTCATTCCTCTTTCTGCAATCCGAGTCGAATCATGAATCAGCTTCCAAAACTCCACAATGCCATGTGGCCGGGCTTGGTCGGCAAAGGTACCGAACCGGGACAAGAGCCACCGATTTCGTTGGAGCGAATGTTGGAGTTGACCGCGGCGGCGGAGGTCAACGGGCAAAAATTTGACGGGATCGATTACTTCCTGTTTTTGCCCCACACCGACCCCAGCGCTAGCGATGCCGAGATTCGTGGGATCGCAGACAAGATCGCCAGTTATGGTTTTTCGGTCGGTTCGCTGGTTGCCCCTGTTTGGCCAGGTACCATCGGGGATTCGGCGATGGGGGATGATGCGGCTCGGGAGAAATTCCTCTCCGCAGTGAAGATGGCTTGCCGGATCGCTCGGGTTTTCGAAGATCACGGCATCCGCAAGTACGGCGTTATCCGAGTCGACAGCGCCGAGTTCGGGATCGAGAAGTGGCGAGCTGATACCAAGACCAACACGGCAAGAATTGTGGAGACATTCAAGCAAGCTGCAAAGATCGCTAAGGACCATGGCCAGCGTTTAGCGGCCGAGGGAGAGATTTGTTGGGCTGGGATGCACAGCTGGCGAGACATGCTCGATGTGCTCGAGGGTGTTGGCATGCCCGAAGCATTCGGTTTCCAAGCCGACTTGGCTCATACCTACTTGTACCTGCTCGGTTACAACGCACCCGAGTACGCGATGATCGGATCGACCTACAGCGATGCTGAGTTCTACGAAGCGTACGCGAAGATGACCGACAAACTGCGGCCCTGGACGATCGACTTCCACGTCGCCCAGAACGATGGGCATGTTCACGGCGCTGGATCCCACGATAAGACGGGCAAGCATTGTCCAGCCGATGATCCGAACGGCAAGCTCGATATCGTCAAGTGCTCTGGTTATTGGCTGAAAGATGCGGCGGCTCGTGGCATTCAGCACATCTGCTGGGATGGATGTATGTTCCCCAATGCAACACTCGAAAATCCAAAAACCTGGAATACGATCTTGGCAAAGATGATCGCGGTTCGCGAAGCGCACGGCTGGAAAGCCGCTGGCGCCAATGCGTAGATCTACCGTCAGCGCATCAATCGGTCGAAGTATCAGTCCTCAAACACTCATTGACTCAAATTGACTCAACGGAAGTAACACACGATGAAAGAACTGCGAATTGGAATGATCGGTTACGGGTTTATGGGCAAGGCGCACACGAACGCCTACCTGCAAGCGGGCCGATTCTTTAAGAGTGAGTACAAGCCTGTTCTCAAAGCGCTGTGCGCTCGAAATGCGGACAAAGCCAAAGGCTTTGCGGATAACTGGGGCTACGAATCGATCGAAACCGATTGGCGCCAACTCCTCAAGCGATCCGACATCGACGCGGTCGATATCTGCACCCCAAACAATCTGCACAAAGAGATCGCCATTGAGGCTGCAAAGGCTGGCAAGATGATCTTGTGCGAGAAGCCACTGGCGATGAATACCGCCGAAGGGGAAGAAATGGTAGCTGCCGTTGAGAAGGCAGGAGTCCCCAACATGGTCTGGTACAACTACCGCCGCATCCCCGCGGTGACCATGATCAAGCAGATCGTGGCATCGGGCAAGCTGGGGCGTATTTTCCATTACCGAGCCAACTTTTTGCAGGATTGGACCATCAACGCGGATGTGCCACAAGGTGGTGCTGCGACATGGCGTTTGGACGTCGAAGCGGCCGGTAGTGGAGTGACGGGCGATTTGCTAGCGCACTGCATCGATACTGCGCTTTGGATCAACGGCTCCATCAAAGATGTCAGCGCCATGACCGAAACGTTCGTCAAGGAACGTGTCCATGCTGAGACTGGTAAGAAAGCTCCTGTCGGGATCGACGATGCGTGCTCGTTCTTCTGCCACTTCAACAACGGTTCGCTCGGACTGTTTGAGTCGACCCGCTATGCGCGTGGGCACAAGGCGTTGTACACCCTCGAGATCAACGGCGAGAATGCAAGCCTCGCTTGGGATCTCCACGACCTTCATCGGCTCAAGTACTTCGATTACGCAGATGAATCGTCGGTGCGAGGATGGCGAAGCATCCATGTGTCGGATGGCAACCAACCTTACATGGCCAACTGGTGGGTTCCTGGCTTGCAAATTGGCTATGAGCACTCGTTCACGCACCAAGTTGCCGATTTCTTGAAGGGATTGGAAACGGGCGAGTCTGCTCATCCGACCTTCCGAGATGCCCTCGAAACCCAACGCGTATGCGACGCGGTTTTGGCGAGTGCTAAAGATCGTCAGTGGAAGAACGTCTAACCCTGTCGAGGTAGCCGGCTACAGACAGAGCCTTGCAAACAGCCCGTCAAATAGGATGGTGATATCTAACGGCCGCCCCTACTTTGGGCGGCTTTTTTCGTTGTTGCTAGCGCTGATTGCACTGTCGGTTCTTGTCGAGGACCCATAGCAAGCCCTTCACGAATGTGAAACAATGACGAGCTCCAACCTCGCATTATCACATCTCAGGATCCACAACGAGAAAACACATGAGCGATAGTCTGCTTCAACGGAGTGTAACCACGGCCGTCGCAAGGAATCTTGCGACTACGACCAAGACATCACCGAAGATGATGTCGATCACGCCGAGGTACTTGCTGAAACTTTTGCCGTGGGTTCAAGTCAACGGCGGTACGTATCGGGTGAATCGTACCAAGGTGGAGTTGGCCAAGGCGGAGCGGATCGCGGTCGACTTTGCGGAAGGAGTTGCCTCATTTCCTCCCAGCGCGCTGCGACGGATACCTCTCTTCTCCAAGCTCCCCGATCCAATTCTTGATCGTATGTCCGGGTTCTTTCGTACCGAAAGTGTTCCTATCGGCAACAAGCTCTTGGTCGAGGGAGAAGACCGCAGCAAGTTTTTCATCATTGCTCAGGGCCAAGTCGAAGTGCTCAGCAAGGGAGTGCATGGAAGTGACCTTCGCATCGCCCTTCTCACCGAAGGTGAGTTCTTCGGCGAATCGGATTTGATTTCGGACAAACCATCCGACGCGACAATACGGACCATTACCCCATGCGTGCTTTTGACATTGTCACGCAAGGATTTGGATTTGTTGCTTTCGGACAACCCCAACATGGTGACGGAGTTTCAGAAAGCGATCGATGAGCATCAGGAATTACGATCCAGTGTGAATCGCTATGGCGAGCGCAACATCGACCTGGTATCGGGCTTTGCCGAAAATGTCGAGATTCCTGAGACGTTCGTCGATTACACGCCGACGCCTCGCGAGTATAGCTTGTCGGCGGTTCAAACGGTGGTTCGTGTGCATACGCGAGTGTCGGATCTCTACAACGGGCCGTACAACCAGCTCGAGGAGCAGATGCGATTGACTATCGAGGGGATCAAGGAGCGTCAGGAGTGGGAGCTGATCAACAGCAAGAAGTTTGGGCTTCTCCATTCCGTGGATCCGGCGATGCGCATCACCCCGCGCTATGGCGCACCGACGCCAGATGATTTGGATGAATTGCTGACGATGGTCTGGAAGAAGCCTGCGTTCTTCATCGCGCATCCGAAAGCCATCGCAGCGTTCTTGAGAGAGTGCACATGGCGAGGTGTCCCTCCTGTCACCGTAAGCATTTTCGGTTATCCGATGGTCTCGTGGCGCGGTGTACCGATCGTTCCGTGCGACAAGCTCGAGATCACCAATCGTTACCAGTCGCGGCAGTCGTCGGGAACGACGAATATCTTGCTGGTCCGGGTAGGGGAAGAGGATCAAGGAGTGGTAGGGCTGCATCAGTCCGGGATCGAAGGAGAGATCGCTCCGAGTTTGTCCGCGCGTCTGATGGGGCTCGATAGCCTCGGCGTCAGTTCGTACTTGTTAACCCTCTACTTCTCAGCGGCCGTGTTGACCGATGATGCGGTCGGTGTTCTTGAGAATGTGGAAGTAGGGTACTACCACGATTACATGCAACGACTTCCGAAATCATTTGATAGCGGATCGGGCATCTAATCATGGATCCGTTCCTACGAACCCCACCTGCATCCCGGGCCGCAGCGGCAGCCTCGGGAATGCCATCGAACGCCGAGAACGAAAGCTCGGAAACGATTTCGAGACGATTGCTGGAACGCATCTTTGACATCCCTCGCGGTCCATCCAGTGCAGCAGACGTATTTCCGCCAGTTCCGTCTATGCCAGTTCCGTCTATGCCAGTTCCGTCTATGCCAGTGCACTTTCCGCTCGGGGCAATGGAGTCGCATCGTTTCGAGGTTCCCTCATCGCATGTTGTCTCTGTGCAGCCTGAGTCGGAGTCGTCGGTTGCGATGATTCGAAGTGCCCAGGACTCTCTTCCAGCGCCGGTGGTTTCGGCGATGGAGCGAGGAGGGAGTGGCGCGGACTTCAGTGATATTGATTTGCAAGGCGTAGTTGCGAAGTTGCAAAGCCAATCGCGGGATACGCTCGCGCAGCGATTGCCTGGTACCAGCCCGTATCGGGCGGATCGCACCGGGCTAAGTGGTGCGACGCAATCGCAGTTTTCCGGGAATACCGGTTCGAGTGCCTCGCCAGCTCAGCATTCGCGTCCCCTCGACATCAGTTCGGTGCGATTGGATTTTCCCGCGTTGCATCAATCGATCCATGGATTTCCGCTGGTTTGGTTCGACAATGCAGCGACAACCCAAAAGCCACGCCAGGTGATCGAAGCGATGTCCTCGTTCTACGCATTGGATTATTCCAACATCCATCGCGCTGCGCATACGTTGGCTGCGAGGGCGACTGACCATTACGAGGGTGCTCGCGAAACGGTACGTGAGTTCATTCATGCTCAGTCCACGGACGATATCGTTTTTGTTCGTGGTACTTCCGAGGGGATCAACTTCATCGCCCATACGATCAAAGGATTTCTTCGAGAGGGAGATGAGATCCTTCTATCGGCGGTGGAGCATCATGCGAACATTGTTCCGTGGCAGATGATCGCTCGGGAAGTTCGAGCAAGGATCCGCGTGATCCCGATTGACGATTCGGGGGAGATCCTGATCGAAGAGTATCGGCGGTTGCTTGGCCCTCGAACTCGGTTGGTTTCTCTTTCGCATGCCTCGAACACACTCGGGACTGTGTTACCGATCGAAGAGATGACGCAGATGGCGCACCACCATGGAGCCCGTGTGGTGATCGATGCAGCGCAAAGCATCGCGCACATGCCGGTGGATGTGCAAGCCATCGGGTGCGATTTTCTGGTCTTTTCGGGGCACAAGATTTTTGCGCCGACAGGGATCGGTGTGGTGTACGTGCATCCGCAACTGCACGATGTGCTTCCGCCTTGGCAAGGTGGAGGGAACATGATTCGGCGGGTCAGTTTTGACGAAACGATTTATGCCGATGCGCCCGCGAAATTCGAAGCTGGGACGCCGAGTATCGGCGACGCAGTGGGACTGGGGGCAGCACTTCAGTACCTTCGGCAATTCGATCCGATTTCGGTCGAAGCGCACGAACATGCGCTGCTCGAGCATGCAACACGCGAGCTGAAAGGGATTCGCGGGGTTACTATTTACGGTCACGCCACCAAGAAAATCGGTGTGGTTTCCTTTACGTTGGATGGTTACACCACGGAGATGGTGGGCAAGGAGCTCGATCGACGTGGGATTGCCGTCCGGACTGGGCATCACTGCGCTCAGCCGTCGCTACGGCATTTCGGGTTGGAGTCCACGGTGCGTCCGTCGTTCGCCATCTACAACACGCATGAGGAAGTCGAACGTCTCATTGAGGCTATCGTACATTTGTCGCGTCGGCGATAATTTGAGTTCGCAGTCTGCAGAGATCATGAGCGTTGCTGCTGTGGTATCGGCCTCACTTCTGGTCCGTTGAGGATCAATGGCGTTAGTGGGCCTGAACAGCGACGCAACAGGTTGCTCGGACTTAGGTATTTTACGGTTGCATCACTCAGCCCCAGATTCACCATGCCGAATTTCCGCACCAAACCGTTTGCGATTTATCACGAGCACGAGCATTGGTTCCTGCCCCTCTTTGCGGAGCTCGACAAGCGGGGTTTACGGTATATTCGGCTCGATCCGCGCGCTCACTATTACGATCCATCCGAGAAGGAGAGCCGTTATTCCCTAGTGTTCAATCGGATGAGCCCCTCCGCGTACCTGCGAGGAGGCCTTCAGGGTATGTTCTTTACCTTGAGCTGGCTGGACCATCTCGAGCGATTGAAGGTTCCCGTGGTGAACGGACTTTCGGCCTTTACGATGGAAACGAGCAAAGCGCGGCAATTGAATTTGCTGCAGAGTCTCGGCTTAGACTTCCCGAGGGCCATCGTGACCAACCATGCGTCCTGGGTACCGAAGGTCGCCGAAGAGTTGCGATTTCCTGTCGTGTTCAAAGCCAATATCGGGGGGAGCGGTGCGGGGATTGTAAGGTTTGATTCCTTGGAATCGCTCGCGGGCGCTGCAGCCTCTGGAGGCCTTGACTTTGGCGTCGATCACACCGCGTTGGTTCAGGAATACGTACCTGCGCGCGGTGGTTATATTGTGCGCGTGGAGTTGCTTGGGGGGAAATTTTTGTATGCGATCAAAGTTTTTATCACCGGCGATACATTCAATCTTTGCCCTGCAGACATTTGCCAGCGAGCGGACGGGGTTGAATTGCAGAGGTCTGCTTGCCCGATCGACGCCCCGAAGACAGGCTTGAAGGTAGAGGCTTTTCAGCCGTCACCGGAGATCGTGGAGGCATGCGAACGGATCATGCAGCAGGCGGGAATCGACGTCGGCGGGATTGAGTTGATGATCGACGATCGTGATGGAACGGTGGTATATTACGATATCAACGCCCTCTCGAATTTCGTAGCGGACGGAATCAACGTCGTCGGTTTCGATCCCTTTGTGAAGCTGGTGGATTACCTCGAGTCCCGTGCGAGTTCGGCGTGACAGCAACCGGATCCACGGTAAGCTACTCCTATCGTGACCGGTTAGTATCCATTGGATAATTGAAGTCAACGAATAAGGCTGATTCAGAACATGCGATTTGGTTATTGGCTTCCGGTATTCGGCGGCTGGCTCAGGAATGTCGACGATGAGCGCATGGAGGCGACCTGGGATTATTCGAAGCGATTAGCCCAGCGCAGCGAAGAAATCGGTTTCGATTTGACGTTGGTCGCCGAGCTAAATTTGAACGACATCAAAGGAATACGAGCTCCTTCGTTGGATGCATGGTCTACTGCCGCTGCGTTGACGGCGGTTACCAAGAGCCTTGAACTCATGGTAGCTGTTCGGCCTACCTTTCATAATCCAGCGCTGTTAGCGAAACAGGCTGCGAACATCGACCATATCGGTGGTGGTGGTCGGCTATCGCTCAACGTGGTATCGAGTTGGTGGAAGGATGAAGCGGAAAAGTATGCGGTCGAGTTCGAGCAGCACGATCGGCGGTATGATCGGACATCGGAATGGTTGGATGTGGTCGACGCACTTTGGAGTCGGGATGGTGTCGACTACCAAGGAGATTTCTATCGACTTCGCGACTCCGTATTGCAACCTAAACCGTTGAGCAAACCTCGCCCGACGATCTATGCGGGGGGGGAGTCTGAAGCGGCAAAAGAGTTGATCTCGAGCAAGTGCGACGCATACGTCATGCACGGGGATTCTCCAGAGCGTGTCGGAGAAAAGATTGCGGACATGAGGCGTCGGCGCGAGCGCCATGGATTGCCCCCAATGATTTTCGGGGTAGCTGGCTATTCCATTGTTCGTGGTAGCGAGACTGAGTTAACTGCCGAGGTAACTCGAATTACCGACGTGCAGCAATCGAAGTCCGGGTATGAAAATTACCAACAGTGGCTTTCAGGCACCCAACTCGATCGCTCGGTGAGCCTGGCGGATTATTCAGTTAGCAACCGCGGACTCCAGGCTGGTCTGTTAGGCACGCCGGCCCAGGTGCAGGATCAAGTCGCGGCGTTTGAACGTGTCGGCGTGAATCTGCTGCTGTTGCAATGCAGCCCGCAACTCGAAGAGATGGAGCGGTTTTCAGAAGCGGTGATCACCCCGATGCGAGGGAAGACCTAATCGGTTTCCCCCGCGTGGATGTTGGAGTGTTCAGAGTTTTGAAGCGAACTAGGCAGCTTGGCGGAAAGCGCCGCTGACATAGAACGATTCAATGCCTTCGACAACCGCGTCCTGTTCGCTTTCGGTCAGTTCAGGATAGACCGGAAGATGAAGGATTTCTCTTGCAGCAGCTTCGGTATGGGGCAAGCATCCGAGACTGTATCCGAGGTCCGCAAAGCATTCTTGCATGTGGAGTGGAACAGGGTAGTAAATCTCGCAACCGATGCCTTGTTTGGCCAAGTGCTGTTTCAAAGCATCCCGGCGGCCGTAGGGTACCCGCACACCGTACTGATTCCAAACGTGCGTGGCTCGCTGGTCGTGGTATGGCAGCTGTAGCGTTTCGTGAAGCCGAGTGCTTTCGAAGAGAGCCGTATAGCGTTCGGCATGGTTTCGCCGGGCTGACGCATAAGCATCCAAGTGAGCGATCTTCACATTGAGGATTGCTGCTTGGATGGTATCCAAGCGGCTATTGATTCCGAGCAACTTGTGGTAATAACGAGGTTGCATTCCGTGAGCAGCTAGCAAGCGAAGTTTCGCGGCGAGCGCGTCGTCGTTGCAGACGAGCATCCCACCATCACCCATCCCGCCAAGGTTTTTGGTTGGGTAGAAACTCAAGCAACCGGCGATCCCCCAGCTACCTGCAGGACGGCCATCCCACGCGGCTCCAATCGCTTGGGCCGCATCCTCGATCACGGGTATTCCATGTTGCCCGGCGATCTCGCAAATCTGGTCCATCGGAGCGCACTGTCCGAACAAGTGGACCGGAATAATAGCTCGCGTTCGGGATGTGATGCTCTCGCCGAGCGATTCGGGATCGATATTGTACGTTTCTGGATCGATGTCGACGAACACAGGTTCTGCCCCCAGCCGAGCAACAGCGCTGGCGGTGGCAAAGAACGTAAAGCTTGGAACAATCACTTCGTCCCCTGGTTGGATATCGAGCGCCATCAGCGCCAAAAGTAACGCATCACTACCAGATGCGCAACCGATCGCATGCTTCGTCTGACTGAGACCGGCGACGGTGCACTCGAGTTCTCCGACCTCGGGGCCGTGAAGGAACCGACCACTGTCGACAACCCTACCGACAGCTTCCATGATCTCGTCACGAAGAGGCCGATTCCCTCGCCCGACATCGAGCATGGGAACCGCTGTTGTCGGTGCCGATTGCTTTTCCGATGCTTGCGATGATTTATCCTTGCTCATCCCAACCCCCATCCTTGGTTTGCTAGCGTTTGAAGTGCAGCGTTTGTAGTGCAACGGTTGAAGTGTTCCGGCACCACGTAACGTGGACCGTGGAGGTTACCCATTGGTGGGAGAGTGGGTCAAGTCGGATCGGGTGGGATTTCGGGGCGCAGTCGCGGTCAGTTCCGCTTGCGTCGCCCGCTGGAAATCATGTACATCCTTCCCTGATTGTCCATTTTCACCGCTGGTCATATTCAACAATGTCCAGTTTGAACGTTTGTTCCTTTCGCTGAAGCTTGCTGTATCGGCATGACAGATAACCCAACACAATCGAATCGTCGATGGGCGCTGCGGGTATGTAGCGTTTGCATGATTGTATGGGGGGCGTGGATCGGCGGAGCGAGGGAATCTTTAGGACAATCTCTTTCTGGTTCAACGGCGAGGACTCAGACAACGACTGGAGCGGGTCCTCGAGAGAGCGTGATTGGGAGAGCGCTTCGGAATCGTGACGGCGGTGCGGCCAAGCAAGCGGTTCGAGAGAATCTATCCGCAACGAACGCGGAGGACTCCGATCCAAAGAGTGCCGATGAATTGACGAAGACGCTGCTTGGCGGTCCGGACTTGTGGTTGAGTCCGAAAGGCTTGACCAGTTCCATGCAGATCGTCGCTCTTTTGACGATTCTGAGTGTGGCTCCGGCGATTCTTTTGATGACGACCTGCTACATACGTGTCATCGTCGTCTTTGGATTGCTCAAGCAAGCGATGGGGACACAACAGTTGCCACCTAGTCAGGTGATCACGGCGATTTCGATCTTCATTACTATCTTTGTCATGGGTCCGGTATGGACATCGGTATACACCGATGCGATCGAGCCGTACACGGCGGAGGGAAGTAGCATGACAACGAGTGAGGCGTGGGATCGCGGTGTTGCACCGATACGTCAGTTTATGTCGCGTCAGATCGCGATGGCCAACAATTACGATGATGTCCATTTGTTTTACAGTCGCTACGCGCCCAGTAGTCCCACCCCAAAGAACTTTGACGAGGTTCCGTTGCAGGTCCTGTTGCCCGCGTACATGCTGAGCGAGCTGAAGACCGCCTTCATGATGGGCTTCCAAATCTATTTGCCATTTCTGATCTTGGATATCGTCATCGCGTCGGTCACCGTTTCGATGGGGATGATGATGTTGCCACCAGCGATGATTTCGATGCCATTCAAGCTACTGTTGTTTGTGTTGGTTGATGGCTGGAGATTGGTGGTGCAAATGCTGCTGGACAGCTTTGGTACCTTGCCGGTCTAACAAATTCAGTCGCGAGTCGCCTAATAAGGAATCCCATCGCATGGTTGTGCAAGACGCAGTCGATTTGGTACGCAACGCGATCATGATGTCGTTGATTATCGGGGCGCCATTGCTCGTGATCGGAATGCTTGTGGGATTGGCGATCGGTTTGATCCAGGCTCTCACGCAGATCCAAGATCAAACGGTTAGTACGGTACCGAAACTCGTTGCGATGACTATCGCCATTGCGTTGGCACTTCCATGGATGACCGATCAAATGCTAGAGTATTCCCGCAACTTGATACGAGACATTCCAGCGTTGGTATCCCCCCGATAAGGCAATCGTAGAGGGATAAGGGATCCAACATGGGCATCCTCGATTCGGTTTCGTCGACATTGTTCGGCCCGGTATGGACCTTTCTTTGCGTTTTGTGTCGTATTGGTCCTGTCTTGGCGATGATGCCACCGGTTCAGGGGGCAATGATTCCCAATCGTGTGAAGGTGATGCTGGCGTTGATGATTTCCGCTTCGCTGTCACCGATGGTGTGGTCTCAGACGTCGGATATGCCTCTTCACCTATTTGATTTGGTGGTAGCCCTTGCGAAAGAAATGCTGCTAGGTGCATTGTTTGGCACTTCGGTGATGTTGGTAATGGCTTGCTTGCAGGTAGGTGGTCAAGTCATCAGTTCGCTAAGCAGCATGGAAATGGCGCAGGCGGCGGATCCATCGACCCAGGAGACGGTTTCTGTAATCCAGCAGTTGATGTCCCTTTTTTCGATGGCGATGTTTGTTCTGTTGGGTGGTCATCGGATCATGATTGGCGCGTGTTTGGACAGTTTTGCCTTCTATCATGCCGGTGAGGTGTTGGCCGAAGCAGATTGGTTGATGCACCTGCATGAGTTTGTCGGGCATGGTTTTTCGGTGGGCCTTCGAGCATCGGCACCAGCTGCGATCGCACTGCTACTAGCCAATTTTGTGACGGCGCTGATCGGCCGCACGCTACCTCAATTGAACATTATGGCGGTCGGGTTCAACATCAATGTGCTGGTAATGATGTTAGTGTTGGGACTGACGGTGGCAAGTGTCGGCTGGGTTTTTCAGAACGAGCTTGCCGAGTGGGTTGAACGGACCGTGGATTTGTTTCCTCGCGCGGTCGCACACGGCCTGCAGGACCCGGTTCCAAGCATGCATTCGGAAAGGCTAGCGTTCCGGAATGGCTGATTCGGCGGGTGATAAGAAGCATGAAGCGACCGAGTATCGCCGCCGAAAAGCGCGCGAGGAGGGGAATGTTGCGCGCAGCCAAGACCTCGGTTCGGCAGCGCTGCTGTTGGTCGGTGTGATCTTGCTCGATACGACCGGTCCTGGCATCTTCCAAGCTTTGTCAGAGATCCTGAGAGAGCAACTGCGAGAACCGTATGATTGGGCGACCGATCCGCGTACGTGGATGAATCGAATGCTTTTGATAGCCTCGAAAAGCTCCCTCGCCTTGCTGCCATTGTTTGGCGGTGTGCTACTGACCTCCATCTTGGTGCACTACGCACAAGTCGGCTCGTTATGGCTGCCAGATAAACTGATACCCGATTGGAACCGAATCAATCCTCTGAGTGGATTGCAGCGGATTTTTTCCATCCTGAATGCATCGCGATTAGGATTCGGATTGATCAAAATTGGATTGGTGGTAGGGTTGCTCGCGATGGGGGTGTGGTCGCGTTGGGATGAGATCCTGGCGCTCGGAGGGGCAAGCCTTGAAACTGTCTCGCAGTTTGTATGGCAGACCATGATCTCGTTGTGTCGCACGGTTGCTGTGGCGCTTTTGATTTTGTCGGTGGTCGATTATGCCATTCAGCGATGGAAGTATGAGCAGGATTTGCGCATGACGGATGAGGAGATGCGTGAAGAGTACAAAATGACCCAAGGGGATCCGCATACAAAAGCGCGTCGCCGACGTGTTCAGCGGGAATTAGCGAACCAGCGATTGAACTCGGATGTACCCAAAGCGGACGTAGTAGTTACCAACCCAACAGAGTTGGCGATTGCACTCAAATACGATCCATTGACGATGAAGGCGCCGATCGTGCTTGCCAAAGGGGCGAACCTCGTCGCGGCTCGTATCCGTAAGATCGCCCTCCAGCACGGAATTCCGATCGTCGAACGCAAGCCGCTAGCACAAGCGTTGTTCAAACAAGTGGATATTGGCAAGCCGATTCCGGTGACCGAGTATGCAGCGGTCGCTGAAGTGCTGAAATATGTATACCAAGTGCAAGGCCGTAAGTTGCCGGATCTCGAACGGATGGCGAGTTAATGCTCGCTAGCCATGGGCGGGACGTCGATCGCTGATATTCCTTTCCTCACAACAACCCGCCGGAATATTTTCCCTAGAACCTACAACGCGACCGCTGCGAGGTTCTATTCTTGCGATTCGATCGCCTCGAATAGATACGGGGCTTGTTTCGGATACAATCGTCTCGTCGTTAGACTCATGCTCCAAACGTCGAGGTACGAAGTCCCATGAATATTGCTATTCCATCAAAACACACGGCGCTCGTTCAGAGCGCACAGGCCCAATCGTTGCGAATCGCAAGCTCCATTGCGATCCTGGTTATTTGCATTTGCTCATCAGCGGTAAGCTGGTCCCAAGAGCGATGGACGGTGGAGCAAGCGAAAAAGTGGCAGGAAGAACGAGGTTGGTTGGTGGGTGCAAACTACCTCCCCGCGTATGCGATCAACCAACTTGAGATGTGGCAGATTGGTACCTACGATCCTGAGCGCATCGACAAAGAGCTAGGCTGGGCGCAAAGCCTCGGATTCAATTCCATGCGAGTCTTTCTGCATGATCTTTTGTGGACCGGTGACGGAAAGGATTTGACTGAGCGCATGGATCAGTTCCTTGCGATAGCTGCCAAGCATAAGATCGGGATCGTTTTCGTCCCCTTCGACTCGGTGTGGGATCCGCAGCCTGTTGCAGGCAAGCAACGAGATCCTAAGCGAGGAGTTCACAATAGTGGTTGGGTGCAGAGCCCGGGAGCATCGATCCTTGGGGATCCTGCAAAGCATGTCATGATGAAGCCTTACTTGCAGGGTATCCTTCGTCGGTTCAAGGACGATCCGCGGATTCAGGCTTGGGATTTGGTCAATGAACTCGATAACGACAATGCAAATAGCTATGGCCGCGATGGAACGAAGACCGAATTGCCCAATAAGGCTGAGATGGGAACATTGTTCGCAAAGAGGTGCTTTGAGTGGGCGAGGGAAGTCAACCCTTCGCAGCCGCTAACATGCGGCGTTTGGATCGGACTTTGGGAGGATGAGAGCAAGCTGAGTCCCATGGAAAAATTATGCCTAGAGCAGTCCGACATCATCACGTTCCATAATTATGGAGACGGAGAAAGCTTGAAGCGAGCTGTCAAGTCATTGAGCCGATACGATCGGCCTGTCCTATGCACCGAGTATATGGCGCGAGGCAATAATAGCTTGTTCGACCCCAACTTGCAGGTTCTCAAGGATCTCAATGTTGGTGCTCACAACTGGGGATTTGTCGATGGCAAGAGCCAAACCATTTATCCATGGGACAGCTGGCAGAAGCCCTATGACAAAGAACCCGAGTTGTGGTTCCACGACATCTTCCGACGCGATGGCACACCCTACCGTGAGAGTGAAGTGGAGTACATTCGCGGTGTTGTCATAGGCAAAAAGAAAAAGTAGACGATCGGAAATCGGGGGCTAGTTATTCGGCCGGCACCATCGTGAATGGTTGCGTCCAGGCTTGTTGCTTTTGATCATCGAACACAGGATCGACAGGTGCGAGGCTGCTGGTGACAACGGCCCGCACGATGGTCTCCCCATCTTTGAGTGTGTACGACGACGAGAGCTCCTGTGTCGCGAGCCCGACACGACCGATTTCTTCGGGTTCGCCGCTAGTGGTCGTTACCAGGTATTCCGTCCAATAGGTAGCCCCGGGCGCCGGTTCGATCGTCACGGATAACTTCTTCGCGGCCGCGTCCCATTGTATATCGCTCAAGGTGGCTCCGCTGGAGGAATAGAAGTCCCCGGCTTTCATGGCGCGGATTAGGTGTTCAGGTGTTAGGTACTCGGCCCGTACCATGACCCAGCCTCGGCCTGGTCGACTCCCTGGCTTGCCGTGGTACTCATGGCTATCGTCCGTAGCAACACCCATCAATAGGCTACCGCCGAGCTTGTTGACTCGCAGGTGATTCGCAAGATCCCACATGCGTTCGACCCCTGGGTTTTTGGCGTCGCCTCGATGGTTCACACCAGGGTGGCCGTTATAGACTTCGAAGAATCGTTCCGACATGACTGCTGCGAGGTCCTCGAAGGTGATCCCATAACCAAAATTGGGATGGTTCAGGTGTGGCAGTATTTCACGACCTTTGGCCTTTTCCTGTTCCAAGACCGATCTCAAATTGTTTTCCATCACTTCTCGAACTGTCTTGCCACCGAGCGGCTGAATGACTTCGTCCAAATTGGTAGCATTCATATGCACCGGTTTTCCATCGGCGCGATCGGTGATTTCTTCAGAGGGGATCAAGATAAATTCACCGCGTTGTTCGAGAAGGTAGCGGTATTCGTCGAGCGGCTTGAGGCGTACTTGGTACGAGTCTGTACCTTCCTCGCCACGCGTCTCAACCCAGCTTCCTCCGAACCGAGCGCGGTACTTTTCAAGGGCGTTAGCGGCTCCGCGCGAGGCCAACGCACTTTGCTTCATCCATCGCTGGCCTTCCTGAAGAAGGTTGTGATCGGAAATCGCTAAAAAATTGTAGTTTCGTTCGCGGTACCATTCGGAGATCATCTCTGGGAAGTCGTTCCCGTCACTCCACAGGGAGTGGGTGTGCAAATTGCCTTTCCACCAACGGGCGACCGGCGTGTTCGGGACCGGGTCATGGGGGGCTGCGACGGTTTCGGAGTTCGCTGTGGATTGAAAGAACGCATGCACGAGAGTCGGTGAGCCACTTAACCCTACGAAGAATCCGGAGAGCAAGCAGTACCAGAAGTGTCTGGAATGCAACGCGATGGGACCGACCGATACTCGTTGATGACGCATGCTGATGACTCCGTTGCCTCTGCATGGAACAGGGCAATGACCATGAATGGCAGGTAGAAAGTTAGGGTAGGTATCTAACGAACGCTTATTGTAACCAAGCCACTCGCGGCGCGGGATCACCCTTCCCCGAGCGATAGAAGTTGGCTTGAAGAAGTTCGTGTGAAGAATCGTGTCGCTACGCTTTGGGCCGTCGCAGGAGTCTCAGTCCGCGGAATACGAGCGTCGCCGAGCCCAAGAGTATGAACGTGCTAGGTTCTGGGACTGAGGCCAAGTTCGACTCGAGTTTGATCGCTCCGATCAACGCGTTGGCTTGGGCGCTTGTCGTGTTATCCCCGAAAAAAATGTAGTTCGAGAGCGTGTAAGGTTGTGAGCTTTCGTACGACCTTAGATTGCCCGTCAAGAGTTGGTTGGCTCCTTGGTTGAGCGTGTAGTTGTCGTTGACGATCCGAAGTTTGTATTCCTGGGATAGGACGGTGTCAAATGCGATACCTTCACCATGAGTGAACCCGGCATTTTGCGCCCATATTTCATTTTGCCAGAATCCTAGTTCGATTCCTTTGGCATCGCTCCCGAGCAGAATCACGGAAAATCCAGCGCGATTGTTGGACGTATGCGATTCTCCGGTGAGTGCTAGTGAGAACGAAAGCTCGAAGCCGTTGGCTCGATCGAGCGAAGGGAAGGCGGGGTTCTTGAGTGCGGTGGTTGGGATGACGTTGTAATTGCTATAGCCGGCCCTTGTGGCTCCATCGGTGACCAGTCGTACGCCACCGGCGACACTTGTTTGGGATGCCCCTGTGATCGAATCGAAGCCGTACACAAGCCATGGCTCCGCCGAAGGAAGCCCTGAGCCGGAATAGAGCGTTACCAGTTCCGCGTGGGCCGACGGTTCGATGGCAGCAACGAGAATCAACGGGAATGCGAGATAGCTCAATACGCACTGGATCCGCAGGCGGACCTCGCGCTGAAGGAAATGCCAAGGAGCGAATCGTCGAAGGTTAGATCGGTTCATAAGGTTGCCAAAGAGGTAGCAGCTGTGGAGCGTTTGCGATCTCTTGGCGAAAACAAGATGGCAACGCTTCTTCTAGTTTAGTTCAAAGAAACGGGAGTCCAACGGCTTAAAATAATTCGCGTCTATCTCCATGAAATTACCGGTATTCGGATCCGGTTGCCGGCGGTCGACTCATTTGGATCGGGCGGAGCGGCTTCGAGACCGTCGCCAAGGAACTAAAAGCCAATCGGCAGCGATGATGCCCAGCATGGTCAAGCCAACGGCAGGAAGTAGGATGCCGAGGATAGCGACCCAAACTCGCATCGCTAGGCTCTCTGGAACCGCTCGGTTTGGTGCCACCCTTACGCCGCGACGCCAACGATGATAGATCATGGCGATGGCCGACAATGGCATCGACACGAGACCCAGCATGATGGCGCCCCATAGGCATTGCGTGGCAATTCCTCCCACGGTCCCCACATGGATTGGATAGCTCCACTTGTTCCATTGGGCTAGCGGGCCCAAGTTAGAGAGTTCGTAGCGACGTAGGACATCTCCTCGGATACGATCCAAATAAAGGGTTTGTGTCATCGATGGGGGGAAATCACCACCTGATTCGATAGTCACGCAATCATCTGCATGGGATGGCAATTGGATTGCGATACGCTGCCAGTGCATGCCATTGGCGAAGCCTCGTGCGAGCAGTTCATCCAACGACAAAGTAGGTTGCGAGTTGTCGTCGTAGATGGGTTTCGGTTTGTCGAGCAGGTAATCGTATTGGCCCGTGCTGCGAGCGATGCCATGATACAGGGTGCCGTAGATTTCTGAGAATTGGAGGCCGTTCCAAGCGATTAAGATGACAAGCAATCCGGTGGATGTACCGATGGTGACGTGCAGCGAACGCCATCGCCACCAGCGATCCAAGTTGGATTTACCTTCGAAGTCTGGACGGCTTTTGCCGGAGATTGCCTCCTCGCCGTTGGCTCGTTGGTTTGGCGCTTTTTGGCGGAACCAAAGTTGGAATCCAATAAAAATCGAAGCGATGATCCAGCTGGCGGTGAACTCAACGATCAGCCGACCTGTTGTGCCCCCCATCAAGGTTCGATGGAGATCGAGCGATCGAGTAAAGAATGTGTGCGTTGGGAGCGAGCCAGTGATGATTCCTCGTTCTGGGGAGACGAAGATTCGGCGCTGCGGCCATGGCCTTTCCAAGGGGGCGACCAAGAGCGATGGAAGCCGTTGCAGTCGGTTGTCGATCTCGACGCGAGCCGTGCGAACTCCCGGCCCGAGCTCGCGAGAGGCGATGTCTAACGCCGATTGGTAGTAACCACTTTCGAGTCGCTTTTGAAACGGCGCGTGCCCGAGGGGTAGCGGGTGGGCCTGCATCGCCGTTGATCCATGCTCTAACGTCGTCGGCGCAGACTCGGTCACGATGTCCCGGTAGATTCGGGATTCGATTTCCCCTCGAAAAAGTTGGATTAGGCCTGTGACTGCGAGGACGACGAGGACCGGGGATACGAATAACCCAATCCAGAAATGCCAATAGACGAGAAAACGATGGTCGGAAGCGTTCAAGATCTAGTGTCTGGGGCTATTGAATCCCGTCAAAGGAGTGAATGGCGGCATTGCTGGGGGGTAACGATAAAGTTGACCCCGCAGGGCTTTCCAGTTATATTCGAGAGAGACGTTTTCGTCGAAAGATCGCTTGAATTAAGGGATCTGACCCACCCCCTGATTATCCCTCCTGGACTCCACTTCCGTTTGCGATCGTGTTGGCGGATTCTCTTCCGACGCCGATGCTACCATCTGCAAACGCTCACAACATAGGACCTGCTTATGTGCCTTGCTTCGGTGTCGTTGTTCCCCTCGGCATACGGATTGCGACGGATGCTGGTTTTGCGACGGATGCTGGTTGTTACCAGTTGCTTAGGGTTTGTGTTGCTGGCTAGTGCCGGACGAGCTGCTGAGCCAGAGGCGCCCACGTGGTCGAAGGACGTTCTTCCAATTTTGAGAGCCAATTGCTTTGCTTGCCATCAAGAGGCGAAGAAGCAAGGTGGCTACTTGATGACCGATTTTGCAAGCATGATCAAGGGTGGGGAGTCGGGAGATGCAGCCATCGTCCCAGGTGATGCTGCGCTGAGTCATTTGATGCGCGAAATCACCCCGGTGGAGGGTAAGGCAGAGATGCCGAAGAACCTTCCTCCGCTCAAAACGGCTGAGATTGAAACGATCAAGCGTTGGATTGCCGCAGGCGCTATTCAAGACAAAGTCGACTCCGGCCCTCGCTTCACGGCGCAGAATCCTCCCAAGTACACGCGACCGCCGAGCGTTGGAAGCATCGATTACTCGCCTAGTGGTAGCGAAGTTGCCGTAAGCGGCTTTCATGAGGTTCTGGTTTTTGACACCCAGAGCTGGCAACTCAAGAATCGATTGGTTGGGATGAGCCCACGGGTGGAGTCGATCAAGTACTCGCCGGATGGGAAGTGGATTGCCGTCGGTGCGGGTGAGCCAGGCGTGGCTGGCGAGCTTCAGATTTGGAATAACGAGACCAAGCAGCTCGAGCGCAGCTTGATGCTCGGTGGGGACACTTTGTTCGGATTGTCCTGGGCACACGACGGATCGTTGATTGCTCTCGGGATGGCAGATAGTTCGGTGCGAGCGTTTGATATCCAAGGAAATCAAAAGTTGTATCAGCGGACTCACGAGGATTGGCCTCGAGCGACGGTGTTTATTAACGATAGCAAGCACTTGGTCTCTGGAAGCCGTGACATGACGGTGAAATTGACGGAGGTCGAAACCGAGCGTTTCATCGATAATGTGACATCAATCACTCCGGGCGCACTTCGCGGAGGGATTCAAGCGTTGGCTCGGCATCCCAAGCGGAATGAAATTTTTGTAGGTGGTGCCGATGGTGTGCCCAAGATTTATCGAGTTTTCCGCCAAACGGCGCGAGTTATCGGGGACGATGCAAATTTGATTCGCAAGCTCGAGCCGATGGCTGGGCGCGTGTTCGATGTGGTTGTCAGCCCGGATGGAAAGTATCTCGCAGCCGCGTCTACCTTGGATAACAAGAGCGAGGTGAAGGTGTGGGGCTACGATGTGGAAGGGCAGGTGCCCGAGGAGATCAAAGCGATTCAAGCGAAACCATTGGGGACACTGGATGCTGGAGAGAAGAAGAAGCTGGAAGATTACGTGACGCCTCAGCCACCTCTCCTGGCGACTTATCCCGTGCCTAATGCCGTCTACGCGATCGCAATCGACGCGCAAGGCCGATTGGTTTGCGGGTCTTCCGATGGGCACCTTCGGGTTTGGAACATCGCGGATGGAAAGCAGCTTGCAGATATCGACGTGACCCCTGCAGGGTCCTTGGAAGGAATCGCCTCAGAATCGCTTGCGGGCATGCGAGTGGATCGGCTCAAGATGATTGCGGAATCGCATCGGCTCGAACGAGACGCTGTGGCGACTCCAAAGGGTGATGCGGAGTTGGTTCACAAGCCGATCCCAGTGGAACGAATTGCTGGGATTCGTGTCGAGCCAGCCTCTGTCGATTTTGCTGCTTGGAACGACTCGGCACAGATCGTCGTGATGGCACAGCTCGATTCTGGTGAAATGGTCGACGTTACGTCGCAATCTGCATTTGGGCTGGAGGGGAATGCGTTCTGGATCTCAGATCGTGGTTGGATACAGCCGCTGCAAAGCGGGACCGCGAAGGTGAATGTTGTTATCGGTGGTCATGCGCAAGCCGTTGCGCTGAATGCGACGCTTCCTTCGGATTACTCGGTTGACTTCATTCGCGATGTGAACCCTGCTTTGTCGCGACTCGGTTGCAACTCGGGGACTTGCCATGGTGCCCAAGCGGGCAAGAACGGGTTCAAGCTTTCGCTGCGGGGATACGATCCGCTGTACGATGTGCGAAGTTTGGCGGACGATTTGGCTGGCCGACGGATCAATTCAACGTCTCCGATTGATTCCATGATGTTGACCAAGCCGCTCGGTATCGTTCCGCACGTCGGGGGTAAGCTCATCGAGCCGGGAGATAACCATGCATTGGTGCTCCGCCAATGGATCGCAGCGGGAGCGAAGCTGGACATGGCTGCACCGAGGGTAAAGAGCATTACGGTGTCGCCGAGCAACCCGGTGATTCCTTTGCCTGGCGGAGTTCAACAACTGCGAGTTGTCGCGACTTATTCGGATGGCAAGACTCGGGATGTGACGCGAGAAGCGTTTTTAGAATCGGGGAACACGGAGGTAGGTGCTGTGCTTGAAGGAGCACGCGTTCAAGCGCTTCGTCGAGGAGAAGTTCCCGTGCTCGCCCGGTACGAGGGAGCGTATGCAGCAACGACCTTGACCGTGATGGGGGATCGAAACGGCTATCAATCCGCAACCGTTGCATCGCAACACCCGATCGATCGCTTCGTGGCATCCAAATGGGATCGGATGAAGATCCAGCCCTCGCCGGTTTGCACCGACGCCGATTTTTTACGTCGTGTTACTTTGGATTTGACCGGTATGCCGCCGACTCCAGAAGCGGTTCGAGCGTTTCTAGCGGACCCTGTTGAGTCGAAGGTCAAACGTGAGCGAGTCATCGATGAGCTGGTGGCGAGCGAGGCGTTTGTGGATCACTGGACCAATAAGTGGTCCGATTTGCTCCAGGTAAACTCGAAGTTCCTCGGGAAGGAAGGGGCTGGGAAATTCAAGGACTGGATTCGAAATAGCATTGCGACCAACAAGCCTTATGACAAATTTGTGCACGAGATTCTGACGGCGACCGGCTCCAATCGAGAGAACCCAGCGGCGTCTTACTACAAGATTGTTCGCACCCCGGAAGAGGCTATCGAGAACTCAACCCACTTGTTTTTGGCGGTTCGATTCAACTGCAACAAGTGTCATGATCACCCGTTCGAGAGGTGGACTCAAGACCAGTATTATGAGGCAGCTGCCTATTTCGCGCAGGTTGGACTTAAGAAGGATGAAGCATCTGGAAATGCGACCATCGGCGGGTCTGCTGTCGAGGGAGCCAAGCCCCTATGGGAAGAGGTTTATGACACCGGCAGCGGGGATGTGAAGCACCAGAAGACCCAGCAAGTCATTCCGCCTAAATTTCCATTCCAGTGCAAGTCCGAAGTGCCGGAAGGTTCATCGCGACGGGTTCAGTTCGCAGCGTGGGTTACCAGCAGAGATAACCCGTATTTTGCAAAGAGCTTCGTGAATCGAATGTGGGGATACCTGCTCGGTAAGGGTTTGATCGAACCGATCGACGACATCCGAGCTGGCAATCCACCGAGCATTCCGGAGTTGCTCGAGTACCTCGAAAAGGACTTCATCGATCATTCGTTTGACGTTAGGCATTTGGTGCGCAATATTTGTCGCTCCGATGTGTATCAATTGTCGATCGATACCAACAAGTGGAATGCAGACGACGATCGCAACTACTCGCATGCGATGCCTCGTCGATTACCTGCTGAGGTACTGTTCGATGCCATTCACCAAGTTACCGGTGCAGCCTCGAAACTTCCAGGGTTGCCACCAGGATCACGCGCTGCAGCGCTTGCGGATGCCGACGCAGGGCTCCCTGATGGGTTCTTGAACAACCTCGGACGACCGCCTCGAGAAAGCGCTTGCGAGTGCGAACGCTCAAACGACTTGAAGCTTGGATCTGTCATGGCGCTCGTCAGCGGACCGACATTGGGTGGTGCGATTGCCGACTCGGAAAATGCGATTCGAAAGATGGTCGATAGCATACCCGATGATGCAGCGTTGGTTGACGAACTGTTCATTCGGGTTCTCAATCGCCATGCGACCGCAGAGGAGATCCAGACCGCCCTTTCTGCCATGACGGCGATCCAGAAGGACCATGAAACGTTGGTCGGGCAATTGGCTGAGCGTGAAGCGTGGTGGGTGACCGAAAAGCCAAAGCGACAAGCGGCGCTTGATGCTGAGCGGGAATCGACGAAGAACGCGCTTGAGGCTCGCAAAGAACAGATCCGTCCCGAACGTGAAGCCTTAGAAAAAGCGAGGCAGGAACGCTTGGCAGCCGCCCAAGGTGCAGTGCAGGCTTTTGAAGCGGCTCTCGATAACAAGCTCCAGGAGTTCATCGACGCGCGTCGCAATGGACCTCTTTGGCAGCCTTTGGCTGTAAGTCGCGCGGAAGCCAACAATGGTGCCGCATTAGTTCCTTCTGGCGATCGCTCCGTACGAGCGAGCGGATCCGCCGCGAAGGGTATTTATACCCTCAACACGCAACCTGGCACGGCACCGATAACCGCAATTCGGCTTGAAGCTTTGACAGCGCCCGATTTGCCAGGACAAGGTCCTGGGTTGCCGCCGAATGGAAATTTTGTCGTGACTGAGCTGGAGCTCTTTGCGGGGATGGCTGACAAACCTGCGGAGATGCGGTCCATCAAGTTGGCGAAGGGTTTGACCGATTACGACCAACAAGGCTTCTCTGCAGCGGCGGTGATCGATGGGAAGAACAACGATCAGGGTGGTTGGGCGATCCATGGTGCGAATGGTATCGAGCACTGGGCGGTCTTTGCCTTGGCGGAGCCGTTGACTCTCGCCAAGGGAGAAGTTCTTCAGTGGCGGATTCATCAACAGCATGATGCGCCGGACCATCGTTTAGGAAGGTTCCGATTGAGCGTTGGACAACACGAAGGGGAATTGGTGCTGGGGCTGCCCGAGTCGTTCCAAGCGATTGGTGCGACCCCGCGAACCGCGTGGACACCTGAGAACGCCAAGCTGGGGCTTGATTACCTCAAGGGTGCATCCCCTGAGTTGATCGCGCTGCGTAACAATGTCCAAAAAGAAAGTCAGGGCTTGCCAGAGGATGATCAAGTCATCGTGCTCAACAAGCGAATCGAACGATTGGGCGCTCCCCTGCCCGAAGACTCCAGATTGGTACGGCTGAGAGCCGATGTGAAGGAAAGTGAATCGCAATTGGCGAACGCCAGATTGACTGCCGCACAGGATCTTGCGTGGGCCCTTATCAATAGCCCAGCATTTTTGTTCAACCATTAGAATCCGATCTAACCATCGGCCCTTACAATCGGTATCTCCCCGAGTGTTTTGCATTCGGGGTGCGAGACGAGATTACCCCAACCTTTTGATTATTCCATTCCAAGGCACTCACGTAGGAACTAGATGATGTTGCGACTGACAGGCTCTGCTGGCAAGGATTTATGCGATTCCGGTCTTGGAGTGACACGCCGCGATGTGCTGCGAGTGGGTGGCTCCAGCCTCTTCGGGATCAGTTTGGCCAATCTGATGAAACTTCAGAAGGCAAACGCAGGAGAGGGAACGGGAGCACCTGGATGGAACCGGGCCAAGCGCATGATATTGGTCTACCTTCAAGGTGGACCGAGCCACTTGGATCTTTGGGATCCCAAAGAAAACGTTCCCGATAAGGTGAAGAGTGTTTTCAAGCCGATTTCCACGAAGGTTCCTGGAACCTACTTTACCGAGAATCTGCCGAAGCTCAGTTTGGTCAACGACCGTTTCACCATGATTCGTTCGATGAGCTACACGCCCAATGGGCTCTTCAACCATACCGCGGCCATCTATCAGATGATGACCGGGTACACCACCGACAAGGTGAGTCCATCGGGCCAGTTGGAGCCCCCCACCCCTAAGGACTTCCCGAACTTCGGCTCGAACATCATTCGGCTGCGACCGGCCGATGAGCCGATGCTTCCGTTTGTGATGCTTCCGCGACCGCTGCAGGAGTCCAATGTCGTTGGCAAAGGTGGATCGGCAGGCTTTTTGGGCAAGGAATACGATCCGTACACGCTGTTCCCAGAAGGGGACGACTTGGACATGAACAAGATGGATCGGATCAACGTCAGCGATCTGCAGCTGCGACCGGAAGTCTTTTCGGTTCGATTGCAGCGACGCGCTGCGCTGCGGGATTTGATCAACAAGCAAATGCCGACGATCAACGCTGCGGTCGAGAATCAGCAGCTTGATGAATACTTCAGTCAAGCGCTCTCGTTGGTGGTTTCTGGGAAAGCGCGCGAGGCGTTCGATTTGAGCCAAGAGCCCGAAGTCCTGCGAGATGCGTACGGACGGAACACCTTTGGCCAAAGTTGCTTGCTCGCACGCCGATTGGTCGAAGCGGGAACGCGGGTTGTCGAAGTGATTTGGCCAAAGATTGCCAACAGTGACAACCACTCATGGGACCATCACGTCGATCTTTCCAAGCGAATGAAGAACCAGTCGGGACCAATGCTCGACGCCGGCCTATCCACGCTGATCGAAGACCTGGATCAACGCGGCTTGCTCGAGGATACCTTGGTCGTTGCCGTCGGCGAGTTTGGCCGATCGCCCGAGCGCGGGGTCAGCACCAGCGGTAATGGTAACAGCGACGATGGTCGGGATCACTGGCCGTATTGTTACACCTCAGTCATCGCAGGGGCGGGGATCAAGCGGGGTTATGTCCACGGCAAGAGCGATAAGACCGCCAGTGCTCCCGTGGATTCGCCGGTCCATCCAGCCCAACTGCTGGCAACGATCTACCATGCGTTCGGAATCGATCCAGAGACCATTGTGTACAACCACTTGAATCAACCACGCGAGTTGGTCAAAGGCCAAGCGGTAACTGAATTGTTCGCTTAGTTTTCGATTCTCAGCAATACGAATTTTAAATCCATGAAACTGGAGTCGGAGTCGCGGAGGCTGGCACCCGCGTTCCGATTCCGTCGGTGGCTCTCGGGTCGATGATACAATCGATCTTGCTTTCTCACTTTCTCACAAATCAAACGACATCATGCGAATCCGTTTTTCATTGTCTCGATTGTCGGTTCTCGCTTTCGCGCTACCGATGGCCACCTTTATGTCCGCTGGTCTCTTTTGCGAGTCGCTGGCTCACGGCCAAGGCCTCGGTGCGACGCCGACCAATGGGTTCCGCGTTCCAGCAGGCTTTGAAGTAGAGATGGTGCATGAGGTTCCCTTGGCCGAGCAAGGCTCCTGGGTGGCGATGTGCGTCGACATGAAGGGTCGGCTGATTGTGTCGGACCAGTATGGCAAGCTGTACCGAGTGACGCCTGCACCGAGTGGGGAGGATGCGAGCAAGACGGTGGTGGAGCCACTTGCGGTCGAAATCGGGATGGCGCAAGGACTGCTTCACACCAAAGATGGTTTGTACGTCGATGTGAACGGCAAGGGGCCGACGGGTGCAGGGCTGTATCGATTGCAGGATCTCGATGGCGATGATCAGTTTGAAAAGATCGAGCACCTGATACCGCTCGAGGGTGGTGGTGAGCATGGTCCGCACGCCATCATTCCAGGGCCCGATGGTCGACTTTACATGTGCGCCGGGAACCAAACGGATCTACCTGCGAAAATCGATGCTTCTCGCGTGCCACGTCATTGGGGAGAGGATCACATGCTCGGGAGAATGCCCGATGCGCGTGGGTTTATGGCGACACGGCTTGCCCCAGGCGGCTTTGTCTTAAGTATGAAGCCGGATGGAAGCGATGTGGAACTGGTCGCGACAGGTTTCCGAAATGAGTACGATATCGCTTTCAATCCCAATGGGGACTTGTTCACCTACGATGCGGACATGGAGTGGGATATCGGTACACCATGGTATCGACCGACTCGCGTCAATCACGTGATCAGTGGTGCTGAGTTTGGATGGCGCAACGGGACGGGCAAGTGGCCTGAGTATTTCGCGGACAGCTTCGGAGCCGTTGCCAATATCGGATACGGTTCGCCGACGGGAATTGTATTTGGGACGGGGGCTAAGTTCCCAGCCAAATTTCAGAATGCGCTGTTCATCAGCGACTGGAGCTATGGTGTTGTTTATGCGGTGAATCTGGAGCCGGACGGGTCCACATATAAGAGTACGTTTGAACCATTCGTCAGCGCTTCGCCGATGCCGGTTACCGACTTGGTGATCCATCCGTCGGAGGGTTGCATGTACATGACCATCGGCGGACGCAAGGTCCAGTCGGCTCTTTACCGGATCAAGTATGTTGGCGGCGATAGTACGGCAAAGGCTCAGTATCCCGATACGCCGGCGGCAGCATCGGCTAGGTCCGTTCGGCGAGCGCTGGAGGCGATGCATCGGGATGGCGCAAAGTTCGACATCGATTTGGCCATGAGGCATTTAGGAAGCCCGGATCGCGCTGTTCGTACGGCCGCACGCTTGGCCCTTGAACATCAAGATTCGAGGTTATGGCGGGATCCGATCAATCAGTCGCTTTCGCCTCAAGCGGCCATCACCCTCGCGGTGGCGTTGGCTCGCAAGGGTGTTCCATCCGATCAAAAAGAGATTCAAAACAGTTTGCTTCGATTGCAATGGAGCAAGCTCAGCGGATCGGAAAAGCTGGAGTTGTTGCGAGCCTACCAATTGAGCTTCATGAGATTGGGTGAAGGGGATCCAGAGCTTCGACAGAAGATCGTTGCCCAGCTCGATTCGCATTTCCCAAGCCCTGATGGGGATTCGTTGGTGGATCGCGAATTGGCTCGCGTATTGATTTATTTGCAAGCACCCAAAATCATCGAGCGATGTGTTTCGCAAATGAGCACGGCGAATTCGGCGGAGCAGCAGATCCACTATGCGTTTTGCTTGCGAGACGCTAAGGATGGCTGGACCGATGAGACTCGCAAGGCGTATTTTCAGTGGTTCTATCAGATAGCAACGGCCCGCGGGGGTGCATCGTTCGGCGGTTTTATTGAGAACATCCGTCAAGTGGCGATCGGTTGGTTGAGCGATGAAGAAAAAGCGAATCTTGGGGAACTGGTTGGTCCTCCCCCCGCTCCGAAAGATCCGATGGCGGACTTAGCACCTCGATCGCAGGTGAAGCAGTGGACGGTTGATGAGCTTGCTAAACTGGCTCAAGAGAAGAAGTCCGGGTTTGATTATGAGCGAGGCAAGCAAATGTTTGCCGTGGCGCAGTGCTACAAGTGCCATCGCTTTGCGGGTCAGGGCGGGATTCAAGGTCCAGACTTGACGGCAGCGTCGCAGCGATTCAGTCCCCGCGACATGCTCACATCGATCATTGAGCCTAGCAAAGAGATCAGCGATCAGTACGAGGCTACGATTTTCCAAACCGAAGAAGAAACGATCATTGGACGGGTGGCGAATCTGAACGGCAACGTGCTGATGGTTTCCACCAACATGCTCGACCCGGGCAATTTCACCAACATTGAACGCCATGAGATCGTCGAGACCAAGGCTAGCAAGGTATCGATGATGCCTGGCGGGCTACTGGATACCTTGACCGCCGACGAGGTCATCGACCTATTGGTCTACCTCCAAGCAGGAGGAAACCCGAAGAGCGAGCGGTATAGCCAAAGGAACTAGTCAACTAATGGTGCGATGCAAGCAAGCAATTGGCCAATTTCATTCATCGCTGTGATCATGAGTTGCAGGACCGTAGCGATCGAGACCCAGACTTAATACTGGATTCGAGCATTGCGATCCATTTAGAATGAGGCTAGATGGTTCGGATGGTGGCGGGATTAGGTATGCAGCTTGTTTTTCGGCAACGTGATGTACCATTCTCGCCATACAATTGCGATGATCCTTGTTTTGTCGGCGTTCTGGTCGATTCGCCAGCCACTACGAGGTGTGCGTCGGAGATTCTGCCGTTAAGATACATGCATTGACGATGGCTATGTTTCACCTACAGCGGATGAGGGCTGGGAGAATGCGCGCGAATCGACTTGCTACATTATGTACAACGTCCAGTCGGCTTTGGGACACGTACTCCAAGCCTGTACATGCTCGAACATTTTGGATGGGACTCGGTTTGGCTGCAGCGTTAGGTTCGTGGAATGCTGCTCAAGGGGTTTCGGACGAGTGGGGGCATTGGCGAGGTCCGATCGGCAATGGGGTTTCCAATGATGCGAAGCCACCGATCGAGTTTGGAGCTGGAAAAAATCTCCGATGGAAAGTGGAAATACCGGGGAATGGCTCCTCGTCGCCTGTGGTTTGGGGGGAGCGAGTCTTTGTGACGACGGCGGTCACTACGGGCAAGAAGAACGAATGGGATTTTCGAGTCCTATGCTACGATCGAGCGACAGGGAAAGAGAAGTGGTCGCAAACCGCAGTGATCGCATCGCCCCACGAAGGCACACACGAGACGAACGGATTCGCTTCAGGCTCGCCGTGCACCGATGGAGAGCGGGTGTACGCAACCTTTGGATCACGCGGATTGTTTTGCTACAGCATGGCGGGAGAGCTTCTTTGGAAACGCGATCTAGGGGACATGAACATCCGCGCCGGGTTCGGTGAGGGAAGTTCCCCAACAATCGCCGATGACCTGCTGATTGTGCCTTGGGACCACGAAGGCCCATCCAAACTCTATGCGTTGGACAAGAAGACCGGCGAGATCGTTTGGGATGTGGCCCGCGAAGAGCCAACGTGCTGGGCGACACCATTGATCGTCCAAGGCCCAGGGGGTGCCAAGCAAATTGTAATGAACGGACAGAATGCAGCCCGCGGCTATGATTTGAAAACCGGCAAAGAGCTTTGGAAGTGCGCGGGTCAAACCCAACGCCCATGTGCTTCGGCGGTCGCAGCCGATGGTGTCGTCTATGTCGCTAGCGGTTTCCGTGGTTCCTTCATCGGCGCTTTTTCGATCGATGGGAAAGGGGATCTGCAAGGAACGAAAAGCGTTCGTTGGACTCAATCCAAGGACACTCCGGATGTTGCGTCACCAATCCTGTCCAATGGCCGCCTTTATTACTACAAGGAGAAGACCGGCCTGCTGACATGCGTGGATGCAGCCACCGGAAAATCGCTCTACACGGCGAGTCGTGTTCCGGGCGTTTCGAGAACGTACGCATCCCCGGTCGCTGCAAACGGCTTTGTGTATTTGACGGACCGGGGGGGGACGATCGTGGTGATCGAAGACTCTCCCAACCTCAAGGTGGTGGCGACTAATGAGACAGGCGAAGGGGTCGATGCAACTCCGGCGCTGGTTGGCAACCAACTCTTTGTTCGGGGAGAAAAGCACTTGTTCTGTTTCGCCCCGTAGGCTCGTAACGCACCCGCGATACCTTGTGAAGTACGATACCCGCCAAGCCACTAGGGCATCCGATAGAACAGGTCCGATGCAAGCTGTCGGATACAACAGGGCAGCGGAGTTCTCCAAGTTAAGAATACTGCGGCGTTTCACGGAAGTGGGACGCCGTTTTCGTTGGCCCATTGGATCTCTCGGAAATTCCTTCTATACTTAGATAGTTCTTTGCTCGAACTATTCTCCGTGAGAAGCATCTATGAGTGGGTTGGAAGAGCGGGCGCGCGATTTTGGGTCGGTGGTTCGTGAAATCCTTAAGCAATTTCAGAGGCTGCATGATTCGCAAGCTTGTGGGCAGCACGCAAACCTGGGGCACCAGGATCTTCGTTTGATCGAATGCTTGGGGGAATTGGGGCCGCAGATGATGCGATCGCTGGCGGAGCATTTAGGGTTGGCGGTCAATTCGATGACCGCCATTGTGGATGGTTTGGAGCAAAAGGGACTGGCATTGCGCACGCGGTCTGCAACCGATCGCCGTGTGATCCATGTCGAGCTAACCGCTCGAGGGCAAGCCACGTACGAGTTAGCTGCCAACGCCAAGTTGCAGTTCCACCGTGCGCTCTTGGGAGCATTGACCGAGGACGAACAGGCGATCCTCTTGGTGTTGTTTCGAAAGATTGCCCGCGAAGGATGGAAGCAAGTGGAGCGATTCTCGGAGTCGCAGGTGAGTTGATGCTTCAAGACCTTCGTTACGAAATGCACTATTTTTTCATGCCCGATTTTTCCCAAGCTCGAGTGCTTCATCCTTCATCACCAGATGGAGCGAGGGCCGTGTTGCTTGTGGTTGTAGTAAAAATTCTTAGCCGGGCATCCAAGGTGTAGTTCATGAGCAGCAAGTTGATCGAACCATCGGAACGAGTTACTCACGTAACCGAACCTTTAGCGCCGCCGTCGCGAGCGACGTCTAACTGGACGAATTGGGCGTGGGTCGTTGTTGCGGCACTAAGCTTTTTGGCCGGTCGTTTTTGGGTCGGGGAGCGTCACCGGGAGCCATTAGTCGCATTGAACGAAGATGGTTCCGCATCTTCGTTGTATCGAGGTGATGCCGTTGTGGTTACCGCCGAGACGGTGACGTTGCGTCCGATCCAGCGAACTGTCGATGCTGTTGGGACACTACATGGTTTTGAGGAATTGACGGTCAGTTCCAAAGTAGAGGGGCGAGTCGAAAAAATCCATCACGATTTATCAAGTATTGTCAAACCTGGGGAGATCTTGTTGGAACTCGATGCGACGGATGCGAGGTTAGCCGTCGATCAATCCGAACGAAGCTTGCAGGCAGAACTTGCGAAATGGGGATTTGCATCGGTACCTGACGAAGGATACGACCTGAGTCAATTGCCGATGGTGGTATCGTCGCGGTTGCGATTCGATTTGGCGAAATCTCGATTGGATCGAATGCTTCCCTTGGAGACGACGAAGTCGATTAGCCAGGATGACTTAGAGCAAGCGAAATCCGAATCGCAAATCACGGAGTCCGATTGGAAGAATCAATTGCTGATGGCGAATTCGGCTGCGGCCGTGGCGAGGCTCCGAGCAGCGGAACTCGCGATTGCCAAACAGAAACTCAGGGATTGCGAAATTCGGGTTCCGACACCGACGTTGACCGGGAATCCGCAGGACGAAATCTATACCGTGTCGGAACGCATGGTTTCGGAGGGAACTCTGTTGCGACCTGGTACCGAAGTCTTTCGACTGGTGTTAGGGAGAACGCTCAAGTTGCGGTTGCCGGTACCTGAAGTCCATTCTTCGCGGATAGCCGTAAATGAGAAGGTTCTGATTGCAACCTCCTCGATGCCTGAGGGACGCGTTGGTCGAGTTGCAAAAATTAGTCCATCGATCGAGCGTACCACGCGGACGTTTATCGTCGAGGTGGAGGTGCCCAACGAGGATGGGAAATGCAAACCGGGGAGCTTTGCGAAAGCGAGTATTCAGGTGGGTATTTCCGAGAAGGCAGCTACGGTTCCTCTGTCGGCGCTTTATTCATTGGCTGGGATCAACAAAATATTTTTGGTCCAAGGAGACCACGTTCGAGAGATCCAAGTTACTCTCGGGGAGCAAACCAGCGAGTGGGTCGAGATCGCATCGCCGTCGATTCCTTCGGATTCCCGCGTGGTGACCAGCGGTCAGCGGATGCTTTCGGATGGAGCGCCGGTTATCGAACGCAAGCTCGGGCAGGCTTCTGCTCCGGAAAGCTCGAAAGTCGATGCGTTCAAGAACTCTCCCACCGGCACGAGTGAGGTGACAGAGTGATGAGCATTTCCGAACTTTGCATTCGGCGGCCGGTCTTTACCTGGGTATTGGTCGTTGTGCCTGTGGTGTTGGGGTTGGTTTCCTACTTTGAGTTGGGAGTCGATTTGTTTCCGAAGGTCGACTTTCCTGTGATCTCGATTTCAGCCGCACTTCCGGGTGCGAGCGCTGAGGAGATGGAAAGCTCGGTGACTAAGCCGCTGGAGGAGGCTCTCAATACGATTTCAGGGATCGATGAGTTACGTTCGACAACGCGCGAAGGTAGTTGCACGGTCGTGGTGCGATTCGTGCTCGAGAAGAATGGTGACGTGGGCGCGCAGGAAGCTCGAGACAAAATATCTTCGATCACTCGCCAGTTACCAGAGGGGATGGAGACACCCTTGGTCAACAAATTCGATTTGGATGCGGCACCGATCATTACGCTCGGTATTTCCGGCAATCGCGATTTGCAGGAGGTGACTGAGATCGCCAAACATCAGATCCAGGAACTTTTGCAAACAGTACCCGGTGTTGGAAACGTGTTCATGTCGGGAGGGCGAAGCCGAGCGATCAATGTTCGGGTCGATACGGACCGGCTACGAGCGTACGGGATTTCTGTTGAAGAGGTTCGAAAATCGCTCGTCGCGCAGAACCTAGAGGTCCCTGGAGGGATCGTGGATCAAGGGCCTCGAGAAATGGTTTTGAGGACGCTCGGTCGAGTGACGCGGCCGGAGAAGTTCAACGACTTGATCGTCGCCAATCGCAAAGGGTACCCGATTCGTATCCGGGATATCGGTCGTGCCGAGGATTCGATCGAAGAACCGCGAGGCCTGAGTCGGCTGGACGGCCAAAACGCCGTGAGTTTATTCGTCCAGAAGCAGTCGGGGACCAACACTGTGGCAATCTCCGACGCCGTTCAAAACCGGCTTGAGAAGATCAAGAGAACCCTTCCTGGAGATATCAAGGTTGAGGTCACTCAGGATCAGTCGCGGTTCATTCGGGTATCGATGGAGGAAGTCAAGTTCCATCTGTTGCTCGCAGCGGTGTTGGTAGGAGTCACTATTCTTCTGTTCATCCGTGATTGGCGGACGACAATCATCGCCACACTCGCGATTCCCACATCAATCGTTCCTACCTTTCTCTTCATGCAGTGGATGGGGTTTTCGCTCAACAACATCACCATGCTCGGTTTGATCCTGTCGATCGGAATTGTGATCGACGATGCGGTGGTTGTGCATGAGAACATTTTTCGCCATATGGAAGAGTACGGTCTCGATGCTATGGAGGCGGCGAGGGTGGGAACGCGTGAGATTGCATTAGCGGTACTCGCAACGAGTCTCTCGTTGGTTGTTATTTTCGTCCCTGTCGCTTTCATGGGTGGGATGGTAGGTCGGTTCTTTAGCAGCTTTGGACTGACCGTCGCCTTTGCGATCCTCATGAGTCTATTCGTCTCGTTCACCTTGACCCCGATGCTCTGCTCGCGATTTCTTAAATTAGAGAAGCATGGCGATGGCCATTCGGGTTCGAAATCGGGCTGGGTCTATCGATGGGTAGAAGCGTTTTACGGAATCGTCCTGCGTTGGTCCATGAAGCATCGATGGATGACGGTAGGGCTGAGTGTACTGATAGTGTTTACGACCATACCCATCATGATGAACTTGGGGGTCAACATGGTTCCCCGCGATGATCAAAGTGAGATGCAGATCAGCTTTATCACCCCCGAGGGCTATACCTTGGAACGAACCGACCAGATCATTCGCGAGATCGAAGGGCGACTGACACAGCTTCCCGGTGTCGTGCATCGCTTCACATCGATAGGTCAGTCAGGGTCAGCGAAGGGGCAGGGAGATGTGACTCGGGGATCCATTTATCTGCGTATCGTCGAGCTGGAGGATCGGCAATTCAGCCAATTCAGCTTGATGCGACAGGCCAGGGAGATTCTCACCGAGTACCCAGATTTGCGGACAGCAGTTTCCGATGTCTCAGCCCTTGGCGGAGGTCCAAATGGAGATAGTCGCATTTTCCAAATCAGCCTCCAAGGCCCGGAGATCAAGCAGCTCGCGGAGTATGCCGAGACGCTCCGGCAAAAGCTGCAGGGGCTCAAAGGTTTGGTCGACATCGATTCAACCCTTTCGATGCGCAAACCGGAGTTGCAAGTCGAGATCGACCGTGAGCGGGCGATGGACTTAGGGATTCCTGTTCAGATGATTGCCAACACTCTCAATGTGCTCGTCGGAGGTCAGATTGTCTCGAGCTACAAAGAAGGCACGGAGCAATATGATGTATGGTTGCGCGCGGACAAACAATTTCGGACCGATTCGAAAGACCTGCTATCGCTAGCTTTACCATCACCGACTGCTGGCCCGATTGAATTGGGGAGTTTGGCAAGGCTACAGGAGAAGCAGGGCCCAAGCCAAATCGATCGTTTGAATCGGCAACGGACGGTAACTCTGATGGCGCACCCCGACGAAGTTTCATTGAACGAAGCGGTTCAGTATGCCAACCAATGCGTTGCCGATATGAAATTGCCACCCGAATACGGGATCGTCTTTGGAGGTCAAGCTGACATGCTGAACGAGACGGCTTACTATTTTGCGGTCGCATTGGTGCTAAGCATCACCTTCATGTATTTGATCCTCGCCGCCCAGTTTGAGAGTTGGATCCATCCGATCAGTATTCTCGCTGCGTTGCCGGTAACCATCCCGTTTGGGCTACTATCTTTATTGTTGTTCCGGACGCCGCTCGATCTATACGCGATGTTCGGGCTATTCATGCTTATTGGGATCGTCAAGAAGAATGGTATTTTGCAAGTCGACAAAACGAATGAGCTACGACGGGGCGGAATGGAGCGTGATAAAGCGATCCTCGAGGCCAATTACACACGGCTTCGACCGATCTTGATGACAACGGTTATGTTGATGGCAGCCATGGTCCCAATTGCGCTCGGTCAAGGGCCTGGCGCGAGTGCGAGAGCCAGCATGGCCAAGGTCATTATCGGTGGCCAAGCGTTATCGTTGGTATTGAGTCTAGTGGCGACGCCCGTTGTTTATTCTCTCTTGGACGACTGCAAAGGCGTTTTCGCCAAACGGTTTCGGAAGGTGCGGGAGTTTCTCTTACCCGAGGCAGTTCCAGGAACGCCCCCTTCGTTGGTCGAGCCGTGAGCGATCTATCGTAGAGCCCTACAACCGGTTTTTTCCGAAAAGAACCTGAGCACTCAGGAAACGATTGGCAAGGGCTCGACGGCCGCTCGCGAAGCGTTGTTCGGGCGGTTGCCTGCCTGTCTTTTTGATGAATCACCAGTGTTTTGATGGATTGTCCGCGTTCTTGAGATGACCTGCAGCCAGGGTGCACTGCGAAAATGCTGGCATAGGAAACGGGTGTTGGCTTCGGATTTTTCGATACGCTTTACCTAAACCGACTCAATTTCACCGAGCGACAGTTCCGATACTAGCAGCACAAACCAATCTAGTGCGCTCAGTCGAACCGTGGCTGGGCAGTGCGTGAACTTTGGGGAACGGTGGGAAATTGACTATGTCCATTTTGCAACGAACTTTGCGAACGTTTGTTTTAGCGGCAGCCGCCATGGCTGGTCAGTTGGGCTATGCCGACTCCGGATACCATCCGTTTTCGGAACCAATGAATTTCGATCCGGACTGGCAGTTTTTCGCCCCGGTCCAGCTTCAGGATCTCGAGGATCTTACGGCGCGTCAACGAGCACCGCACGGATTCTACGTGACGTACGATCGCGTTTACACCGCGATGAGCCGTCCTGAGAATCAGAATGCCAGCTACACGATGGACTCCACATGGGGCAATCGATGGGACTTTGGCTGGATGAGCAAGCAAGAGAGTGGCTGGGCGTTCTCGTACCAACAGGTGATGGGGCCAAACGTTTACAACGGTTGGGAACAGCTTCGGCTCGACGGTGTCAATGATGACGATGAGAACGATTTAACAGATCCGTACTTTCCAACCGTGTTTGGGAACGACCCCTACACGTTGCAACGGACCCGTGATTTACTTCACAGCGTTAACGTTGGGGACTTCACCAGTTTCGAAGCGAACAAAACATGGCGGTTGGAGCCCTACCGTTACGGTGGAATGCTCGAGCCATTGATCGGATTGAGATATGCCAAGTTCATCGATACGGCTCGCGACGATGTTTACTCGATATTTGATGTGACCGATCCAACGGATCCGACTTCAATCACAGGCCAAGGTGAAATTCTTCTGAACGACCTTGTATGGTCGCGGAACGATATGATCTTGGGGCAAATCGGATTCCGGTACTTCAAGAATTGGCGGCGGTTCACTTGGTCTTCGGACTTCAAGGTCTTCGCAGGTCATACCTTCCAAACCCAAGAAACGACGCGGTTGATTACGACTACCACCTATGACGGGGTTCCGCCAGGAATCGGTGATCCTCCAACCTTCGACGGTGACCACCTTGGAACCTCCTTCTCGAGTCGCAAGAACAACGAGACTCCCGTTGGATTCGACTTGCGGACTGAGGGTGCTTTCAAAGCGACGAAGTGGGTAGATCTGCGAATGGGCTTCCAGATGATTTACTTCGGACAAGGTATCTGGCGAGGATCGACGTTGAGCTCCCAAGGGCGACAGTTCGAGACCAACCAGCAGTTGGTGATGCCGGGTCTTACCTTCGGTTTCGCGATCAACCGATAAGCTTGAGGGATCCGCAAGGGATCCAGCAAACAACGTACAAGAAGAGGCGGGCCGCAAGGTTCGCCTCTTTGCATTGAGTCATCTTGAAATTACCTGTTGGGCCCGACGAGGGCTTGATCCAAATCCTCGATCAGATCCTCGGGATGTTCCAGGCCGACCGAGATACGGATTAAGGAGTCGGAGATCCCGGCTGCCGCGCGGGCCGATGCTTCGTAGCTCGCATGGGACATAGTCGCAGGTTGTTCGATGAGGGATTCGACGGCACCCAAGCTTACGGCGAGTCCAAAAAGTTTGGTGGAGCGGCACACCCGTTTGGTCTCTTCGCAATCCCCATGGATTTCGAACGAGATCATAGCTCCAAACTGATCACCCATGATTCGCTTCGCCCGGTCGTGCTGTGGATGGCTTGCCAGTCCCGGGTACAGAACTCGTCGAACGCGGTGGTGGGATTCGAGCCACTGCGCGATTTGCATGCTAGAGCGGCATTGTTCCCGCATCCGCAGTTCAAGGGTTTTAATGCCGCGTCCGAGCAGGAACGACTCCAATCCACCGAGGACTGCCCCTGTGGCGTTTTGGGTGAAATAGAGTCGTTGATGCAACTCGGGATCCTTGGTTGCCAGGACGCCTGCAAGGCAATCGCTGTGCCCGCCCAAGTACTTCGTAGCTGAGTGCATGACGATATCCGCGCCAATTTCGAGTGGCCTCAGGATACATGGGGGTACGAAGGTGCTATCGACACCCAGCAGAATATTTTTGGCGCGAGTGATCGCAGCGATTTCTGAGATGTCGGGGACACTCATCAATGGATTTCCAATGGACTCGATCCATACCATGCGAGTTTCCGGACGAATCGCCGCCGCGACTCGCGATGCGTCTTGAGCTGGAACCAGGGTGACTGAGATGTTGTTTCGATTGCAAATCTTATGGAGCAACCGATAGGTACCTCCGTAGATGTCGCAACCTGCAACGACGTGCGAGCCTGCTTCGAGCAGATTCATGGCGCAATGGGTAGCGGCCATGCCGGAGGAGAATGCCAGCGCTCCTACACCCCCTTCGAGGTTTGCTAGGGTGCGTTCAACTCCAGCTCGCGTCGGGGAACCACTTCGCGAGTAGTCGAAGGTCCCCCACTCACCGGCTCCTGGTTGGATGAAGGTGGTTGCGAGGTAAATGGGAGGGACAACCGCTCCTGTGGAGTCGGGTTCGCTGCCGATGTGGATAGCGCGTGTTCGAAATCTCATTGACTTAGCGCTTGTTCGAGGTCTGCGATCAAATCTTCGGGATCTTCGATCCCGCAGGACATTCGGATCATGTTGTCGTAGATACCGAACGACTCTCGTACCTCCGGTGGATAATCGAAGTAGCTCATGACGAGAGGTTGCTCAATCAAGCTTTCCACGCCGCCGAGGCTGGGTCCGATTTTGGGAATTCGGCACGCATCGATGACGGCAGCGGTTTCTTTCCAATCCGCATCGCGAACCAAGAATGTGATCAAGCCGCCGAAGCCTTTCATGGTTCGTTTCGCAATCTCGTGCGATGGGTGGGACTTTAATCCTGGATAGAAGACCCGTTCGACGCGAGGGTGATTGCTGAGGAACTCCGCGATCTGTTGGCCGTTTTGGTTATGCCTCTCCATCCGCAGTGCAAACGTTTTTAAGCCGCGTTCAAGAAGGTACATATTGTGCGGGGAGTTGATACATCCCAGGATTCCTCGAAGCTTTCGGACCGGTTCGAGTTTCTCTCTGGACCCGCAGATGACTCCGGCGAGCAAATCGTTATGGCCCGCCAGATACTTCGTCGCTGAATGCCAAACATAATCGACACCGTACTCGAGAGGCCTGACGTTGAAGGGGGTTGCCAGGGTGGCATCGATCAAGGTCTCAACGCCTCGTTCTTTGCCCAACGCAACAAATTGCTCAAGATCAATGGCGGTCAAATGAGGATTCGTAGGGGATTCGCTTACGATCATTTTGGTGCGTTCGTTGATCGCAGCATCCATTGCATCAAAGTCACTTGTGGTGACTTGATGGGTTACCACACCGAATCGAGATAGGTGCTTGGCACAGAACTCGCGACTTCGGTGGTAGCATTGGTCGAAAAATACAATCTCGTCTCCTGAGTTCAGTTTGGTCATCAGAAGACCGACGATGGCCGCCATCCCGCTCGAGTAGACGATGGCGTCTTCGGCGCCGTCGAGGGCTGCTAGTTTCCGTTCCACTACTTTTTCGTTGGGATTTCCGTACCTTCCATACTCCTCGCGATCCTGTTTCTCACGGATGTATTCAAGGATGCTGTCCGTGGATTCAAAGGTGTAGGTGCTCGAGCAGCAGATCGCATCGGTGATCGCGTCGTAGGCTTTCTGTCGGGCTTCACCGGCATGGACGCTGGCGGTACTGATGCCGGCACGGCGAGGACCCGATTCGCCTTGGCCGCTGAACACGTTTTGGTTTTTCTTATCCACGATAGTTGCGTTTTGCATGATGGACGATTGTCCTCTTGGGGACAACAGTCAAGAGGAAACAGTCAAAAGGAATTGGAACGAACGGTTTGGAGTGAATGCAGTAAGGCGAACAGGGACTTGCATCAGCAAACGGATGCGCATGACTGCGTTGACGGACGTTCATGCTCGGATACCCATTGATGGATACCTCTGCCGATCGCATTTAACTGGGTCGCAAGTTCCCAACACGGAGGGTGTCGCTAGAGGAGACCCCGAACTGACTCAGGCCATCGAGCGGTCTGCAACGTCATGTTACTTCCGCATCGACAGGAGTTGAGAAAGTGTTTCTCGGGTGGCTCTTTAGCAGTGAGGCTGCAATCGGCCGCAAATCCCTGAACGCGGTTCAGTCTAGCCGCAACGAATCCCTTGGGCAAGTATTTTCAAGCGGTTTTCGTGGTCGGGTACGGTCCAGCAGGAACGAGGAAGCGATAGAATGATGCCAGAGCTGCATGGATGCCGGATGATTTTTCCTGATCGTTACATTTTTTGACGGCCACATTTCGAACATCGCATTTTCCGACCAGCGAATTTTCGGGCTCTTACTCCAATCAATTCGTAAAACCAACGCAATCATGATGCATTCGATCAATGGCAAAAACAAGCATTGCGACGATGCCAATCGATGGCCGCAGGGCGTGCTGTTGGTGGTGAAGGTGTTGGCGACGGTACTTGGTTTGCTGGCCTTTGGATCGAGCGAATCGTGGGCTTACCAATCGGAAGCACCTCCGGCGTCGAACGAAGACATCGCAGCATGGATTCGGCAACTGGGGAGTAGTGAATTTGAAGTGCGCGATGGGGCGACGCGGCGATTGAGTGGATTGACCACCGACCACCTGGGAGTTCTCGAGGATGCATTGGCCAAAGCGACCGACCTTGAGGTGCGTATTCGTCTGTCGAGTGTGATTGCAAAGCTCAAGTACGAGCGTCAGCAGAGGACGATCAAGGCGTTCCTGCGCGATCCGAACATGTCGAACAACCATGAACTCGAGGGATGGACCAGTTTCTCGCGCGCGGCCGGTAGCAATCGCAGCGCGAAGCGACTCTTTTTGCAGTTGTACGATCGGTATCCGGAATTGGTCGAGCAGCCGCTTGCGACCTCGAAAGAGGCGGCGGTATTGGCAAAGAGGGTCGCACGGGGAATTCAGGAGGATGAACTCAAGCGGGGTGAGGGTAGCGGCGCGGATGGTTTGGCCTTGCTGTATTGTCTGTGTGCGATGGATCCATCGGAGGAAGCAACCTTATCGACCTTGAGTCTGCGAGTCTTTTTGCGTGCGCCCTACAATCAGTTCTTCCGAGACCCACAAGCCAAGAAGCCGATGGAAGTGATGATGGAAAGGTGGGCGAGCAGTCTCGAAGGAGGTGCTGATCAAACGAGCGCCATCTTGATCATGCTCGAGGCAGAGCTCAACACCGTTCTTGCGGTCGCTCGTCGGATGCTCCAACAGATTGATGGTCCCAACAGAGCCGAGGCAGACGAATTGCTCATCGCATTGCAAGTGATGTTTCGGTTTGGCAAAAAAGAAGACTTGCCTTTACTCGAGCGTTGGCTGGCGTGCACCGACGTGAGCGAAGAGAGCGTCAGCTTCAGTTTTCCCGGTGGTGGAGTTCCGGGAGCGTTGCCCAGGGGGCTGCCTGGCGAACGGAGGCCGACCCCGGAACAGGACCCAGGTAGAACGGTATATACCGTAGAGGTACGAGACGCAGCGGTGTTGGCGTGCATGCAGATCTCAGGGATGGCGTATCGCGAATACTTTCCAAACATTGTACTGCAAGAGCGACGAGGGTATCTCGGCCGGTCCGTCGCGAGTCCCAAGGGTGCCGATGACGTGCGCGTGGCCCGCATCGACGCGTGGAAAAAGAACCATTCGGCTGTCGGAAATTCACCGAAAAGTCCGCAATAAGAGCATACCGGCAGAAATCTGTTCGTACCTCAAACGATCTTATCAATCCTTAGATACCCATCCGAACCGACCCCCATGCGTGATTTCGACCCTGATGAACCTTTGTTGGATGATTGGATGCCCATAGGTGATGAGCATTGGATGAGGCAAGCGTTAGGACTGGCTCAGCAGGCGGCGAGCGAGGACGAAGTCCCAGTGGGAGCGCTGGTGGTCCACAAGGGTCGGGTGATTGCGAGCGCCTACAATCAGCGCGAACAGCTCGCTGATCCTACGGCTCATGCGGAGATGATTGCGATCACCCAAGCGGCATCGCATTTGAACTCGTGGCGTTTGATCGATTGCGAATTGTACGTGACCTTGGAGCCATGCCCGATGTGCGCGGGTGCAATCCTTCAAGCACGCATACCTCGGGTTGTTTATGGAGCGATCGATACCAAGGCGGGTGCTGTCGAGTCGTTGTATCGAATGTTGAATGACGATCGACTCAACCATCGATGCGAGGTTGTGGGTGGTGTTCTCGCGAGCACTTGTGGTCGCGTTTTGACCGAGTTCTTCGAACGCAAACGGAAGCTTGGCAAGAAGTGATGTGAAGGCTAACCGAGCTTGTGTCCGCTACCCTCGATGGGCATCTCTCACAATAAACTTTTCCCGCATTCAACCTATCTCGCAAAACCTATTTCGTCGCCCCCATCAGCGTGATCACGATTGTCCGCGGGGTGGCTTGGTCGCGATGTTCGCACAGATAGATTCCTTGCCAAGTCCCCAGTTGCAATCGTCCGTCGCGGATGGGGACGGAAACGCTGGAGCCCAGCAACGACGCTTTGATATGGGCAGGCATGTCGTCGGGGCCTTCGATGGTGTGAACCAGTGGCTGGTCCTCGGGAACCATTCGGTCAAAGACCGTTTCAAAGTCGGTTCGAACGTCAGGGTCTGCGTTTTCGTTGATGGTTAAACTGGCCGACGTATGTTGGATGAACACGTGGAGCAAACCGATCGCGGTCGAAGCGATTTGCGGCATCGCTTGTTCGACCGAGGAGGTGATCAGATGAAAGCCTCTGGGGTGTGGATGCAGCCGGATGGATGTTTGATGCCAGTGAGTCATTGCGCGTTGGCGGAGAAAAGGGTTATGGGGATGGGGGGCTAAAAGGAACAGGATTTAGTCGCGACGGCAGAGGGCGTGGAAAACTTTTCGTCGCGTGTGGAGGGGAAGTTTGTACTGGATTTGGGGGGAATGCGAAGTCTTTTCGGCTATTCCTGTGCCGAGCATTGGTTGGGGCGTCGACAGGAGGCGGATTGGGTTGATCTGCGGGTTTTTCAAGGGTAATTCTGCTAGGCTGCCATCGCGAAACCGGGGATAGCGCGAAACCGGGGATATGGAGGAGCGATCCGGCTTCAGTGTAGAGGAAAATCGCTAGACTGAGGTGTACCGACTCGGGTTCTTGACTGAGTCGCTTGGGTTTGGATACTTCCACGTCCTAGCATTTATCGAAACCTCGTTTTTATTCGGGATAACAAGAGCATGCGTCGCGCAAAAATCAGCATCATCGGTGCAGGAAATGTCGGGGCTACTTGTGCACATTGGTGCGCTGCAGCGGAACTCGGAGATGTAGTTCTCCTGGACGTACCGCAAACGGAAAACATGCCTCGAGGCAAGGCCTTGGATTTGATGCAGTCGTCTCCCATTATGGGGTTCGACAGCAAGGTCACCGGTACCAACGATTATGCGGATACGTCCAATAGCGACGTCGTGGTAATCACCGCGGGTATCGCTCGTAAGCCAGGTATGAGCCGCGACGATCTGTTGAGCACGAATGCGAAGATCGTTTCGAGTGTTGCCGAACAAGTAAAAACGTCGAGCCCGAATGCGGTTGTGATCGTCGTCAGCAATCCTCTCGATGCGATGGTTCAGCAAGCTTTTCGGGTTCTCGGATTCCCATCTCACCGTGTCATCGGACAAGCTGGTGTGTTGGACACAGCGCGCTTCCGGACGTTCATTGCGATGGAGCTTGGAGTGAGCGTTGAGGATGTGTCCGCGATGCTCATGGGTGGACACGGCGATACGATGGTTCCAATCGCTAGTTGCACGAGTGTCGGAGGCATTCCTGTTTCTCAGTTGATTCCCGACCAACGTATGGCAGAAATCGTGCAACGGACGCGCGATGGTGGAGCTGAAATTGTTTCATTGCTGAAGACTGGGTCGGCTTACTACGCACCCGCTGCAGCAACCGCCCAAATGGTGGAAGCCATCGTACGCGACAAGAAGCGATTGATTCCCTGCGCGGCGCTTTGCCGGGAGGAGTATGGGGTGGGTGGTTTCTATGTCGGCGTACCGGTTGTGCTCGGTTCGGGCGGTGTTGAGAAGATCATTCAGCTGAAGCTGAGTGACTCCGAGAAGGCCGCATTCCAAAAGAGCGTCGATGCCGTGAAATCGCTTGTGGAATCGATGGAAAAGCTGCTGGCTAGCTAACGCGATCGCAGTCAAAGGCTAGCATTGAATTTTTTCTAGATAGGTTGAAGTTTCGTCAATCTTGAGGTGGCGGCATTGACTCATGGGCCGCCATCGCCGTACAAACGCTCGCCGCGATGGGCTGCTCCTTCAACGCTGGGAGCTTCGCAAATCCTCCCCTGTCTTCCGAACGTTGTTCACTGAAAAGGATCCAGGAATGAGTCGACTGCAAAGGCTGTTGAAGGACCGGATGGGTGCATCGGCTTCGCGATGCGACACGACGCATGGAAGTCCCTTGACCGCCCCGCCTCGATTGGGATTCCCTTATCGGTTGTTTGTCCCTGAGCATTTTGAAGCTAGGTACGAATATCCGCTTTTCGTCTGGCTACACAGCGACAACAGCAGTGAGTACGAGTTGGATTCGATCATGGAGGGGATGAGTGTTCGCAACTATGCTGCGATTGCGCCACGGGCTCATCGCGTTTCCAAAATCTCCAAAAGGTTGTTTCGCTGGGGAACCAACATTGCCGATTTGACGATGGCGGAAGAGTTTGTATTCGATTCCATCGATGAAGTATTAGGAGTATTGCCAATCCATCCCGGTAGGATTTTCTTGGGTGGATTTGGGACTGCGGGAACCATTGCGCAATGGCTTGGGTTGAGGAATCCTTCGAGGTTTGCAGGGGTTGTTTCGATCAATGGTCCGTTCCCTAAAACCAAGCGAGCACTGGCAGGCTGGAAGCAATCCAGATCCTTGCCAGTTTTGTTTGCCCAAGGCTCGGATTCGCGACAGTGCATGGATGACGATGTCATCGACACCATGCGGGTTGCGCATGCTGCAGGTTTGGATTACAGGTTTGTTCGATTCGAGACAGGCGAGCGAGGTTTCGGTGATGGCGCTATGCCCGATTGTGGTGCGGGTACAGCGCACGCGGATTCGCTCGAAACGGAAATGCTGCTCGCCGCCAACCGATTCATGATGGGAATTGTGACATCGACGGACGTTCCGCTCGTGGTGAGTTCCGAAGAGCCATCCAGGCCGGTTGCTACAGCGTTTGGCAAGAACTGAGTTTGGCAGGAACTGGGACGCGACGGCACAACGATTGACTGTCCAACCCCCCCATCAGGAATTTTCTCTTTTTTCGGCCAACTTCCCGACGGCGCGAGCGAATTTCTTTTCGTCGCGGTGATGTTTTCCGTGGAGCTTCCTCTGCGGGATTGCGGACCAGCGTCCATCGCAAGACACCCGCAAGGGAAGATATCCCCGCCCAAGATAAAAACGTGAACTTTCTTCGGGTTTCTGCGTCCTAGAAGCGACAAAAAATGTGCCTCGAGTTGCTATGGCGTGGTGGTTTGCCTTGCCGATATCGTGAGTAGGATGCAACAGAAGTCGGCGCAGATCAACGAAAAACAAGTAATAAAGATCATGACTGGAAATAGAACCGCAACCAGAAAACCTCGACGGATGGAGGTTTTGTCGCCAGAGGCTGGCAAACTGGTGCGAGAGAACATCGCTCAATTCCGAATCCTGGGTCTCAAGCGAGGGGAGTCGCGGGTGGCTGTCATTCGGCAAGCCGCCCAGGAGATGGCTTCGTTGCTAACGGAAAAGGAGCCAGTGTACGACTTTGAGGTCTTCACCAAGCGGCGCTTTGAAATCGCTTTGGCCGCATACCGGTTGCTCGACCCGCGTCGGCGGAGGAAACGTTTGGAGCGGATTCATTTGTGTTTCCCGCTGGATCGCGAGGAGTTGCTCGACCAGCCGACGTTCGAAGGGCCCACTGGTTCGGAATCTGAGATTCGGGAAGTATCGGGGCTGATGCAGTTGCCTGTTTTGGAGCGTGTGTTCCAGGAGGAGGCATTGGCGCCGGAAGCAGTGGCTGCGACGGTTTCGTCGAACTCATGGGTGGCGGCGTCCGAAGTCGATTCGCCGGACCTTGAACTCGAGGAGCGACGTGAAGTCGTTCGAACGCTTCGCGCGTTCGACCGCGAGAGCGAGACGCGGGGATCGACGTTAAACTGGTTGCGATCGGTGTTTGGATTGTAACTGAGTTTGTTGGAATCGCCACGATTGGGACGGCATCTTGAGTATCCGCGTATTGGTCACTGGCTACGGCGGATTCTTGGGGGCGGCGATCTGCAGATCGTTGGTGGCGCGAGGGTACTTGGTTCGAGGCGTCGCGCGGGGTGAATATCCCGAATTGCAGCGGTTGGGAGTGGAGGTCATCCGAGGCTCGGTGACGGACCCAGGTGTTTGCGATCAATCCGTTCGCGGGATGGATGCGATTATTCATACTGCCGCCTTGGCTGGTGTGTGGGGGCCAAAGCGAGCGTACGAACAGACCAACGTCGAGGCGACCGATGCGTTGATCGAAGCGGCTCGGAGGCATAACCTCCGAGCTTTCGTTTTTACCAGTTCACCTTCAGTAACTTTCGATGGTTCTCCGCAGTCGGGGATCGACGAATCTGTTCCCTACCCGACCAAATGGTTATGTGATTATCCGAGAACCAAAGCGATCTCGGAGCAGCGCGTGCTCGAGGCGAATGATTCGGGGACGTTGAGCACCTGTGCATTGAGACCGCATTTGATTTGGGGTGTGGATGATCCCCATTTGATACCACGCGTCATCGAGCGTTGCCGGTCGGGTCGGCTTCGATGTGTAGGAGACGGCAGCAATCTGATCGATACGGTGCATGTCGAGAACGCGGCCCGCGCCCACTGCTTGGCATTGGAGCGGTTGTTGGATCATGATGCTCGGGCGTCCGGTCGCGCGTATTTCATCACCGATGGTGAGCCGCAAGGTTGTTGGGATTGGATCCGAACCATCCTGGAGTGTGCAGGACTTCGAGCACCCGATCGACGCATTAGTTTGCAGCAGGCAGCCAGGATCGGGGCGGCGCTCGAGGTTATCTATCGTTTTCTGAGGATCTCCGCGGAGCCACCCATGACACGCTTTGTAGCGGCTCAATTGGGTGTCGATCATTACTTTAGGATCGACTCCGCTCGAGAGAGATTGTCTTACCAGCCTGAAGCAAATCGAGCCGCCCGGGTTGCCCAACTCAAGGCTTGGTTGAGCAAGCCTTCTGGTGGAAGAGGCTACGAGTAGGCAACTCCACTAGTCGTCCCATCCACTGGTCAAAGAAGGATCGGGCCTGAGCCTTCTGCGGGGCCTTCTTCCCATTGCCGCCGCACTTCCCTGAGTCCATACGCGCACAGATCGAATTGCGCACTCAGTCGGTGGAGCAGGTCGCTTGGGGCTTCTTGGTCTTCCTCATCTTCTATCTCGCTCGCGATCTCATAAGCCAATTTGCCTTGTTGGCAGTAGCTCACGAAGGGGTCCCGAGCGCTGACACCTTCGATGGGTCCCAATGCACGAATCGATTCCGGGTACAGGCCAGTCCAAAACAGAGTGAAGTCCCCGATATGCCGGTGAACTTCGCGCCTCGCCAAGCCGATCCGGTGCTGTGCTTCGGCGACCATTGCGACGACTTCGGTCGCGGGCAAGCCGTTCAGTTTACGAATACGCATCATCGCATCGGTCTTGGTGAAGCGGACCAGCAAGTGGCTGATGTACTGCACGAGCTGGGTATCCGCGATCCCGAGGACCGTGAAAAACGTGTATTCGGAAAGTCCGGCAAAATAACGCTCGAGGACCCGATTGTCCCCGGGCACAGAAGCACCCTCAAATTGCATTTCGAAAAGCTCCTAAGTGCAGAACCGCAGGAACCATTTCTACCCAATTCAAGGATATTTCTTAAAACCTCACCGAGTCAAGATTAATCCTTTTGTTTTTAGACGAATCTTGATTAGTCGGCCTGATTTGACGGGCCGGTTGGGGAGGATTTGGTGCGGCTCCTTCCGAGGGGAAATTAGGAGTAAACCTTTGACTTCCTGGTGCTTTTGTCGCTAGACTTAGGGTGTCATTCGAGCTTGCACACACGGCTCGCTTCGGACCGCGTGCTTGTCGACCGAGGGCCTTCTTAGATGGGCGTTATGAGTCGACGTAGTTACGGCGCTGGGTTTTAGAAATACGGGACCCATTCCCCATGGATATTACTTCCTCCAAATCCCTCTTTTCTGCTGGGGAAGCTGTAAATTCCGAGTTGACGGATGAGCAGCTGGTGGCGTGTTATCTTGAGTCTCGACAGCCGCAGCATTTCGAGATGCTAGTCCGTCGTTACGAGCGGGAGATGTATACGTTCCTTCGACGGTTCTTGGGAAATACGCAGCATGCGGAGGATGTGTTCCAAGGAACATTTCTGAGTGTCCATCTTAGGATTGAACAATTTGAGCCCGGAAAACGGTTTCGTCCGTGGCTGTACGCGATCGCGAGCAATAAAGCGATCGATTTCATGCGTCGGAACAAGCGGCACCAGATGGCGAGTTTGGACCATAGTAGCCGGTTGGGGGATTCGGACGAATCGATTGTGCAGAGATTGGCCAGCAATGAAATCTGTCCTGACGACAAGGCGATTTCCAATGAAACGGGAGCTCGGGTTCGCGAAGCGGTTCGCGAATTGAGTGAGCCGACGCAGCAATTGATCCAGCTGGCCTTTTACGAAGGGCTGAAATACGCCGACATCGCCGAGATCCTCCAAATACCGCTCGGAACCGTGAAGAGTCGAGTTTTTACGGCGATACGCAAACTAAATGAGATTTGGTTGCGTATGAATGATGACAAGCGATCGAACTGACGGTTCGATCGTCAGCATTGGATGGACATCTTCGGTGGCTTTGTAGTTTTCGGCGAAGCAGTTTGTTATGAGTGGTGACGCGCCAAAACCCTCGGACGAAACCCTGCTCGGGTATTTGATCGGCGGTCTTTCCGACGACGAGAACGCTCGTATCGAGGGGATGCTCGAGCGAGATGGTTCGTTGCGTCAGCGATTGCGAGATTTACGGAGCATGCTTGAACCTCTCGCAGGTGGTTTTGTCACGGAGGGCTTCGACCCGGCAGACAGTAATACCGCTAGTAATACCGCAGATAGCAACACGGATGACGCGGTTTATGAGCCTCGCGCGGGTCTCGTCTCAGACACAATGAGCCGAATCATCGAGCAGGAATCGAGCAAGTCGCATCGGTCTGTGGGTTTTGGGGGTGCGTCCAATTTGGATTGGTCGGAAGCCCCCATAGGGACTCGATTGGCTTGGCTGGACAGTTTAGTCGCATTGGCGGCGGGGATTATTTTCTTGTCGTTTCTGTTGCCCACCATTTGGCGTTGGCGCGAATCGGCTCGTCAGATTTCATGTGCAGAGAACCTACGGAATTTGGGCGTCGCGCTTACCGGTTTTGCCGACTTCAGTCCCCAGCACCGCTTTCCGGCGATCAACACCTCAGGTCCGTTGACGTTCGCAGGGGTTTATGCCATCCGGCTTCAGGATGCGTCGCTTTTGGACTCGACCAAGTGGCTGCACTGCCCGTCGAATGACTACATCGATTTTCCGATGTCGGTCCCAACTTCTTCGGAGTTCCTCACCGCTGCTCCTGACCAGCAACGGATTTGGCGGTATGTGGTGGGAGGTAACTACGCATACAACTTGGGAAATCTGGTGAATGGCAAGTACCAATCTCCACGGAGCGACTCGCCCGTTCGCGTTGCATTGGTAGGGGACATGTGGCCGAAGACGTTGGGTGCGATTGATAACGTAGGCTCGCCTATCGTTTTGCACGGCGACCGAGGAGCCAATATCCTTTACAGCGACGGAAGCACGCAGTGGATTCGAATCCCAGATCAGGTTCAAGGACTCGCGGTCGATCACCCCTTTTTAAACGCGGATCTCGAGCAGGGGGTTGGCCGTGGACTCAATGATGCCTGTTTAGCCCCGAGCTATTGGCTACCCGCGGCGGATCTACCAGGGCACGAGTTCAAGCCGGTTGAGATCGACCGTAACAGGTAAACCGTAGCAAATAACGCCTATTTGCGGCTTGGAGTGACGAGGAGGTATTGCTCCTTTTCGGCCATGAAAGACCCCGTAGGCCGTAAGATCCGCACGGTCATCCCGCTAGCGAATGACTCTTGGCGGATAGAACGTTGACCTTGGGAACACCGCATCTACAATGCAGTGCTCGATTTCTTTCATCCCAATAGGCAACTCCAAGATGACGCGATGGCTTGCGGCAATCCCAGTTTATAATGAAGTGGGTACGGTTCAGAGCGTGCTCGACGAAGTCGTGAAGTACGCTCCAAACGTGCTCGCGGTCGACGATGGTTCGTCCGACGGTACCGCCGAGGTGCTAGATGGTCGATCGGATATTTCGGTGATTCACCATCCGAAGAATCGAGGCTATGGCGCGGCTCTCCAAACGGCGTTTGACTATGCCATCGAAGAAGGCTACGAAATTTTGGTCACGTTGGATTGCGATGGCCAGCATCAGCCAAAGCGGATCCCGCGATTTGTGGCCGCTTGTCAAAACGCCGATATTGTCTCTGGATCGCGATACTTGAAAACCTACTCTGGAGATAGCGTTCCGCCAGCAGAGCGGTTGTTCATCAATCGGACGGTGACCAAGCGGATCAACGACACATTCCACATGAATCTGACCGACGCATTTTGCGGTTTCAAAGCGTATCGAACGTCGGCCTTGGAGCAACTTCGCATCACCGTCGATGGCTATGCTATGCCTCTGGAACTCTGGGCGCAAGTAGCCATGTTGGGTCTGCGTGTTTTGGAGATCCCCGTACCTTTGATCTACCTCGATTTGTCGCGCTCGTTCGGCGGATCGCTGGATGATGGCAGGGTTCGGCTAAATCACTACAACCAAGTGATCGATGAGAGCATTCTGGCAATGCAAGAGCGAGGCTTCGGACTGCCGTCCCCTGTTGCAGCCAGTTGTGGTGGAGAGTGTTGCTAGTGACCGCCGAGGTTGCACAGGGTCGAGAATGGATTCGAGCACCTCGAGATAATCATACGGCTGTATTTCATCCTGCTCGAGCGCAGGTTTCGTCTGTACTGGCTCAAAACATAGAGCTGTTTCGCAGCAGCAAGACTCCTGCATGGATACGTGAGTTGAGGTGCCAAGTCCGTACCTCGGCGCTAGAGACCTCTCAAAGATATCTCGCAGAGTATTCGGCGTCTCTTTTTCATCGTCACTGCAATAATGTTCCTCGACCGACCGAGCTCAGTTCCCAGCGATCCGATTTGGAGGTTCCGTGGATTGTGGGTGGGCACCAGCCTGAGTTGTTTCATCCGGGGGTGTGGTTCAAGAACTTTGTGATCGATTCCATTGCGAAGGAGTCCGGAGGTATCGGTCTGCATACCATCATCGATCATGATCTCGCACGGGCAGCATCGATACGTGTGCCAAAACGGGATACTTTCAGCGGACGCTTGGTTCAGACAGCATGTGATCTTCCCATATGCCGCAGCGATGCAACTCGGACGGTCCACCAAACTCCATGGCACTCCGCACGAATCGATCGCGCTGGACTTCGAAGAACCCTCCGAGAAATCACCGATAGTTTAAGTTCATTAGGTATTCAAAATCCAATAGCAGTCGATTTTTGGGGCCACATGGAACAGATGCATGATGGGACAGAAGCAGCCATCGCATTTTCCCAGTATCGGCATTCGCTGGAAATAAAGCATGGGCTGAGCAATCTCGAACTCCCTTTCAGCCGACTCGCAACCAGTGAGCCATGGCAGGCCTTCCTCCACCACTGCATTGTGCACGGAGAAAAGCTTCATGAAATCTATAATGCATCTCTTCAAGAGTACCGCGCAGAGGAGAAGATCAGCAATCCCACGCAACCAGTCCCACCATTGAGTAGCCGTGATGGATGGTTTGAGCTTCCATTTTGGTTGTACAAAATCGACAGCAATGTGCGGCAAAGGTTATGGGCTCTACCCGATCCCTCAGGCGGCAATCGTTGGTCTCTAGGTTCGGGACTTAATCCATCAGTGTTCGATTGGGTAATCGATTGGTCAACCGATCCCGATCGCTCCAAAAAAGCATGGGTTGGATATCTTCGGGATGGGATCTGCGTTCGTCCGAGGGCCCTCCTTACCACGATGTTCCTGCGATGCTTTATGGCGGATCTGTTTGTGCATGGTATCGGAGGAGGGGTCTACGATCGCTTAACCGATGCCATCATCCAGCGATTCCTGCAAATGCCCGCCCCATCCTACTTGACCTGCACTGCCACCGAATGGTTGACCATGAGCGAGATTCCGGAAATGGATACCAAAGCACTGCATGGCCAACGCCAGGCATTGCATCGGCAATCGCAATTGCTCCGTTCTCGACCTGAGTTGTTCTTGGAGCCGAACGATGCTATGGATGCTGAGTTGAGAATGCATCAGGACACGTTGATCGCAACCGTACCGCCGCGCGGATCCAAAAAGCGTTGGCATCGCGAAATCACGAATGTTAAGACAAGGATTCTGGAGAGAGTTGCAGCCATTCGTAAAGAGAACGAAGAGCAGCTTCAGCGAATCGAGCAACGTGTCCACGAACTGCGCTATCTAAACTCGAGAGAGTACTCGTTCATCCTCTTCCCCGAATCAACGCTCCTGCCATCCCTTCGACAAATGTCACGCTAGCAATTCGCGTGGATGGTTCCATTGCCTTGAACATCGGTTGAATTGCTAATGCTTGCGTTCGTCACGGGAGCCCATCGAACTACGCCTTAGGGCGACTGGGATGGCTGGGCAGTCTGTGAGAATCAAAATCGTTTTTCTCATCAATCGAGAAGCCTCAATTGCCGATGAAGTCTTCGGAGTGCGCGTCCGTTCGCGTGAAAGTTAGTGCTTTCAGCGAAGCACAGCAATTCGACTGACGAACGAGAGTATCACGGTTGAGATGAAGGTAACGGAAATGATCGCATCGAACGGAGTTCGATTCCAACACAGTTTCGTTGTGGTAGTGGCCTGGATAGTTGTGTGCTCATGCCAACTCGCCAATGCGGATGCGTGGGCGCTGAAAATGTTTTCGGAGACGCACCACGATTTTGGGACCGTGGGTCGGAATGCAAAGACAGAGCATGCCTTCGTCATCGAGAATTGCTTTGAAGAGGATATTCACATCGCTAGCGTTCGCAGTAGTTGTGGCTGCACGACGCCCGTGGCTACGAAGACGACACTGAAGTCCTGGGAGAAAGGGGAGATTCTCGCCCAATTCAATACCCGGTCATTCATCGGTACCAAAAGTGCAATGATCACTGTCGTCATCGATCGGCCATACTATGCAGAAGTTCAATTGACGGTTGGCGGAACCATCCGTTCGGATATCGTCGTCGAACCGGGGGAGATCAAGTTTGGCGAAACAGAGGTGGGGACCCCCAAGTCGATGGATCTTAAGATCTCGTATGCGGGGCGCAAGGAGTGGCGTATCGTGGACGTGCGAGGAAACTCCGATGCTCTTGAGGTGCGATTGGATTCTCCCACACGGCAAGGGAGCACAACTACTTACGTGATGCATATCACTCTCAAGGATAGCAATCCTATCGGAGATTTTCTTGACGAAATGATTGTGGTTACGAATGAATCCGATGACAAAGAAAATCAGTTTACTTTGCCTGTCACCGCCAAAATTCGACCGCCCATCACAGTAACGCCGGAACTCCTTTCATTAGGAGATATTCACAGTGGTGAGCCGAGGCAACAGAAGGTCATTGTGAAATCGAAAAAACCATTCTCGATCACTGCGGTTCAGTGCGAGGATGAACGATTTCAATTCACGGTGCCTAGCGGTGAGAAGACGGTCCACGTACTTCCTTTCTCATTCAAGGGAGAGTTGAACTCAGGCGAGCAGCCGCTGTCGGTGCGCCAACGGTTGACGATCCTGACGAGTTCGGGTGATGAAGTGGAAGCCACGATAACCGCGAGACTCGTGCAGTAGTCGTTCTTGAGCACAAACCGCGAACATATTGTTGACTATTTGTTTTTGACGGTTAGCAATTCACGAGCTTGGCGATCCAATTCTTTTGCCTGTGCTTGAGCTTGATCGATGGGCAAACCTGGTCCGATGCCTGGGCGGGTATGGCGAGTCGCGCTGAGCCATGCGAGTTTCAGGGTGTTCTGCTTCTTGCTGATCGCGTCGAAGACCGATTGGGACTGAGGGTGGGGCGGTAGGCCTTTTTCGTCGAGCGACAATCCCCATGCTTTGGCCAACGGTTCCGCGATAATGGCTTGGCCGGCAGCATCGGGATGCACTCCATCTCCTGCGAACGTAAACTGCGGGTTGGTTTGTCGTTTGCGAAGGACCGCTTGTTTCATCGCCGCGTGCGTATCAAGCACAATCCAGCCGTCGTTTTTTTTGCTGAGAAGCCATTCGGAGTAGGCCTCTAGGACATCATCGTAACCTTGGTAGGGTTGACGGTACTCCTCTAGGCCCGCGGGCAGCAGGCGATCGCGGATCGGCAACGCGTCGAAAAATGCCGGCGTTAAATGCAGAATCTGAGCCCCTGATTTTTCGACTTGCTCATGAAGCCGCTCCATCCCTGACTTGAACTTTGCGAACCGTTCCTCGCCGAGTGGGTAATAGATGCCATCGTTCATGCCGTAACAAGCGACCACGAGATCTGGGCGGGTTTGTTCGAGGACCCGTTGCAATCGCTCATGGAGATCTGGCCGAGGAAACTGGCCACCAGCATGTCCCGGTTCGGAAAGACCCGAAACCGTTTCGCTTGGGAGTCCGAGATTGAGGAATTCCATGTGGCGTTCTGAATGCTGAGCGAGGACCGCCGATTCCAAGCTTACGATATAGCCGCCCGAGTGGGTGATGCTATCACCGAGAAATACAATCCTATTCGCATCAGGCAAATGGCCTTGGGCTTGGACGGTGCTGCCGAGAAAGCATGCCATGGAAATAACAAAAGCCGCTGGGATCGAATAGGTTATAAAACGCATGGCACTTACCGCTGGAAAGAAACGATGGGGATCGCTATCGGCCGCGAATGGATACGCAAGGATACCAACCGACTCGGCATGGGGTACCGAGAGGGTGGTATAACATGGATGCTGTTTAATGGCATAAGGACATCTTACTCTGAAATCGATCGCGCGAGGGGATCATCGTATGGGCAAGTTTCTTTCTTTGGGTGCGATGGATCGAGCCAGTTGGATCGCCATTCCAGCGGCACTACTCTGTTGTTCGTTGGTCGGCTTTGGTCAAGAAGTTCAGATTGGTGCCAAAGCTAGCTCGGTGGATCAAAGTGATCGAAAGTTGGAGCCTAGTTCGGGGAGTGAGGCGGAGGATGGCCTCGGGGTGCATGGTTATGCAAAATCCGGATCGGTTCGCATTCATTATGTGACTCGAGGCGATGGTCCGCTGCTGATAATGATTCACGGTTTTCCGGACTATTGGTACACCTGGCGCGAGCAGATGCCCGAGCTTTCGAAGCACTTTCGCGTGGTCGCGATCGACCAGCGGGGCTACAACTACAGTGACAAGCCTGAGGGAGTCGCGAACTATGGGATCGATTACCTCGTGTCCGATATCGCTGCGGTTATCAAGCATTTCGATGCGAGTAAAGCGGTTGTTGTAGGGCACGATTGGGGTGGTATGGTAGCATGGTCCTTTGCGGTGCAGCATCCTGAAATGACTGATCGGCTGATCATTCTTAATCTGCCTCATCCCAATGGCTTACGCCGTGAATTGGCGACCAATCCAGACCAGCAAAAGAACAGTGCCTACGCGAGATTTTTCCAGTCGGAGAATGCGAGTCAGCTTGTGAAGAAAGAGACCCTGGTGGGGTGGGTAAAGGATCCTAGAGCCAGGACAAAATACTTAGAAGCGATGGATCGGTCGTCGCTCGACGGGATGTTGAACTACTACAAGGCGAATTATCCACGGGAGCCTTATACCGAGACCCCGGTTATCGAAGCCAAGGTTCAATGCCCAGTGCTGATGTTCCACGGGCTCAAGGACAAGGCGTTGCTGGCGAGCGGGCTCAATGGAACGTGGGATTGGCTCGAAAAGGATCTTACGCTGATCACGATCCCGGATGCGGACCACTTTGTTCAGCAGGATGCATCGGATGCTGTCACGAAGAACATGGTCGGATGGTTGACGCGTTGATCGACCATTTTCAATAGCGTTGTTTCCAGGGAATCCAGAGATCCAGCGAGCCCACAGGATTCAAACGATGAGGGCTAAGGGAATTTCGGCGATCGCTTTTCGATGAACGCTTGAAGGCCTTCGGTGGCTGCCTCGGTGCTGCACGCTGTCGCCATCACGGCGGCACCGCTCGACAACTGCATCATCACCGACTCCCCGATCATTTCGTTGATGAGCCGTTTGGTCAACTGGATCGATTCCGCGGAACTCAGAGCGATCTCTTTCGACCATTCATTGGCAGAAGCCCAGATCAGATCGCTGTTGACGATGCGATGCACTAGTTGCATGCGGTGGGCTTCATTTCCGTCGATGGTATCCCCACCGAGGAGCATTCTGGCGGTGAGGGACGCTCCGCATCGAAAAGCAAGGAGCGGGCTGACCAACCCTGAAACCAGTCCGAACCGTGGTGCAGGAGATCCAAATCGAGCGTTTGGCGAAGCGATGACCAGATCGCTTGCGAGCACCAATCCCAAACCGATCCCCAGCGCGGGTCCATCGATGGCAGCGATGATCGGTTTGGGCAATCGCAGCATCGACTCGATCAGTTCTTGGAGCTCATCGGCGATTTCTTGCCATAGGTCGAGAGCATCGGTATTTTGGGATGTCTCATGCCACTCGGAGAGATGGATTCCAGAGCAGAAAGAATCTCCTTTGGCGGATAGGATTACCGCACGAACGCTTTTATCACGGTGGAAATCCGAGAAAGCATCGATCAGCTGCTGGATCATTTCCCGCGACAAGGCATTGCGAGTCGCGGGAGCATCGAGCAAGATCGTGCCGCTGGGAGCGGCTTTCTGAAGCCGAATCATATTTCTGAACTGCTTCTCGATTTACTTTTGCTGGAAGCCTAGTTGCTTTTGAACGTTGGAGAACCACGCAGGCAGCGTCCGGGCCGATTCCAGGTTGGCGGCATTTTGGACCCCGGTTGTGTTTGGGGCGGTCGAGAAACGTGCCAAGAGATCGTCTTCGCTCGGCGCGAAACCGTTGACTTTGATCACGTAGTAAACTTCCTTTGCTAGGTCCGCTACGACGGTGGTTTCACCAGGTGCGGTCGCGAAAACTTTCTCCATGAAGTCATTGCCGATGGGTTTCATGCCGTCGACATTGCTCAATTGGATATCGAAGTTTGCGAACATGGCATTGAGCCATGTGAATGGAGTGGGGCGAACCACCAGAGCGCGATCGGATTCGGAGTCGAGCGACTCGGTCAAAGAGGAAGCCACGGCCCTGGATGCCAGTTCTTTCGCTTTGGCTTCGGCCAGTTCCGCAGCGCGTTGCGTCTGCCAGACGGTTTCTACAGATTCTTTCGCGCTTTCATACGACGGAGTCGATGAGGATTTTTGGTCAACTTTCCAAAATAGGAATCGGGTCAACATCGACGAACTGATCAATGGAACGTAGAGATTGCCGATATTTTCGCTGTCGTACGGATCGGGTTCGACGCCAATCAGTTGGATGAACTCAAAAGGTTGCATTCGGATCCCGCGAGCGACACGCGACCTACCGATGGGCAAGGTGCTGGCGGTGCGGATGTCGACTAGGCCGGTACGGCTGTACTGGAAACCGTACTTGTCGGCGATTTCCTGGAGGTTCAGTTTTTCAGGTTCTGCAACAGAACGATCTTTTTCGGCGACAGCTCGCTCGTAGGCCCGTCGATTGACCGAATAGATTTCCATTTGGTCACGGATTTCAGAAATGCGTTGTTCCAAAACCTTGAAGGCTTGTCCGGCTGCGGATTCTCTCGCGATGGCTTCGCGGACTTCTTCAAAGGTTTGGGTCCGCATCGGCGTGCTCTCGGTAGCCGGGTTCGTCGGTGGCAGAGCGCCCCCTGCGTCCGCGGGTGCAGAGTCTTGGATGGTCAAAGTTGGCGCGTCGGTTGCAGTTGGTGCTGCATTTGCCTCTGTTGCAGGTTGCGGTTCGGTCACGGTTGGCGATTGGGAGTCGGCCGCTGGATCTTGGTAACTGACCAACTTCACACTCGAGTTTGCATTGTTCGGCAGGAACGCTTGTGGTTTCACGCCATCAGCGGGAGCTTCGGAAGCAGCGGGAACTTCGGAAGGATTCTCGAGGGTTGGTGGCAAGCCTGCGGGTGGTTCTGCGGCTGGTTTGGATTCGGTGTTTTCTGCCGGGGCATCCGTGGTTAATGGTGTTTCCGGTGTCGCAGGTGTTTCGGCAGGTTTGGTGGTGTCAGGAACTCGGTATTGGTTTTCTTTGACACGGCGTTCGTATTCAGAGCGGAGGACATCTTCGGGGATTTTCGCCATTTCCTCGTTGATGATCTTATCAACGTCGCAGGCGATGAACTCGAAGTCTGCCATCTGAGGGGTCATGAAGGCAGGTTCGGTTTGAATAGGTACATCGATACGAGTGAGGCTCTTTCCTTTTTCGAACAAGGCTCGCAGTTCGCGATCACTGGGCTTTGCGGTTACTTGCGTTTCATAATCCTTCACGAACACAGGAAAGGCTTCGATCGATGCCGTCTTGTTGAACCGCTGGAAGTATTGCCAGTTCTTGCTCGGTGGGGCCAGGACGGTGGTCGGGAGACCTTGCGAGTTGACCCGTTCCTCGAAGCGTTCGGAAACATTGGCAACGCGTAGAAGCGCGTTCTTGGTAAGTTCTTCTCGCATCAGGCGATTGAAATCCATCAGATTCATTCTCCCGCCTGAAACTTCACGGAGAGCTTTTTGGATTTGATCACCGGATAGTTTGCCATCGACAAACTTTTGCAGGAATCGTTTGACCGATTGATCGTCGAAATGGATCCCTAAGCGGTTCGCTTCGGCAACGAGCAGCTTGCGCTGAACGATGATCGATGGATCGCGTGTGTCTTGAGAGATTCCGACGACGGAGAAATCAGGCCGCACTTCGGGGACTTGTGGGAAGCCACCTTTGTCTCGCACATCCACCGCCAGTTTTCTCAAGAAGGTGTTGGCAATGGCTAATTGCGTGAGTTCGGTATCGAGTTGTTCGCGGGTGATGGAACCGCCAGCCCATGATGCCGCGATCGCTTTGGCATCCCGATTGCGGCCGGCGGTACCGCTGTAACCCGAGAAGGACTGGAGCATCGGAGCGACCACAAAGGAAAGGATCGCGATCAAGACGGCTCCTGCCATCCAAAGACGCTGGTTCTTGCGAAAAATCGAAAACGGGCTGGCCATGAAAAAACGTTCCTTGAGTCGCTGCGATTCGAGAGGCGGAAAGCCATAAATGCTTAGCAATCCGTGGATTGTAGGGTTTCCTCAAAGCCATGCAATCGCAGTGTTGAGGCGGAATTTGCCAACCCAGGGGGACTTGACAGAATGGCAACCTTCCGATCACAAAGCGATTCAAGGCGTTGCCTGTGTTTGCCCTCCCAAAGAAACCCTAAAACCAAATGAGCCAAAAAAAGTCCCTCGTCATCGTCGAATCGCCAGCAAAAGCAAAGACGATTGCAAAATTCCTTGGGAGCGGATACCAAGTCGAGGCTTCGATTGGGCACATCCGGGACCTGCCGGGGGGGGCAAAGGAGGTGCCGGCTGAGTTCAAAACGCAGTCGTGGGCCTCGCTGGGGGTCAATGTCGATGAGGGTTTTGAGCCCTTATATATTGTTCCGGCCGACAAAAAGAAGCATGTGAACTTTTTGAAATCGGCACTTAAGGACGCCAAGGATTTGTATCTGGCGACGGACGAGGACCGGGAAGGAGAGGCGATTTCTTGGCATTTGAGGGAGGTGCTCAAGCCCAAGGTGCCAGTCCATCGGATGGTTTTCCATGAAATCACCAAGGAGGCGATTCAGGGGGCTCTCAAGTCGACTCGCCAGATCGATGAGGGATTGGTCAAAGCCCAAGAGACCCGCCGAATATTGGATCGACTCTACGGCTATGATGTTTCCCCATTGCTCTGGAAAAAGGTCCGGCCGGGATTGTCTGCCGGTCGGGTTCAGAGCGTCGCTGTCCGCTTGATTGTGGAACGGGAGCGGGATCGGATAGCATTTCGAAGCGCTACGTACTTTGATCTCGAGGCCCACTTAGAGACGGCGGGTCGCGAACGGTTTCAAGCGATGCTCGTCAGTGTGGGTGGTCGACGCATCCCTTCGGGGAAAGATTTTGATCCGTTGACTGGAAAGCTCAAGGATCCCAACCTGTTGTTGCTCGACGAAAAGAATGCGCAGGACTTGAAGCAGCGGCTCATGAAGTCGGATTTCGTAGTCCAAAATGTGGAAGTCAAGCCGTACACGGAGCGGCCCAAGCCCCCGTTCACCACGAGCACGCTGCAACAGGAGTCCAACCGCAAGCTGGGTATGACCGCTCGCGACACGATGCGGGTCGCGCAGAGTTTGTACGAAAACGGCTATATCACTTACATGCGTACCGACTCGACGACACTTTCAAAGGAGGCTGTCGGGGCGGCTCGCGAATTGGTGCGATCGCAGTACGGTCCCGAGTTCCTGTACGCCAGCGAACGGACTTATGCTACCAAAGTCAAAAATGCACAGGAGGCTCACGAAGCGATTCGGCCTGCGGGTCATCCGTTCCAACTCCCAGAAACGCTGCGAGGCGAACTCAATTACGATCAATTCCGTTTGTTCGAGTTGATTTGGAAGAGAACCATTGCATCGCAGATGGCTGACGCCAGAAAGCGTCGCGTTGTGATGACGATCCAAGCGGGAGATGCTGTTTTCCAGGCGACTGGAACATCGATAGAGTTCGAAGGTTTCTTGCGAGCCTATGTCGAGGGTAGCGACGACCCTGCAGCGGAATTGGCAGAGAAAGAAAGGCTCCTGCCAGCGGTCAAGCTTCAGGAGAAGCTTCTGCTCGATGCTCTTGAAAGTCTTTCGCATACCACACAACCGCCCGCTCGATTTACCGAAGCGTCATTGACCCAGGCATTGGAAGAACGAGGTATCGGTCGCCCGAGCACGTATGCCGCCATCATCGACACGATTTTGCGGCGGGACTATGTCTTCAAAAAAGGAAATGCGCTCGTACCGAGTTGGACAGCGTTTGCCGTCATCCGTTTGATGGAAGACCATTTCTCCTCGCTTGTGGATTATCAGTTCACCGCGGAAATGGAGGATTATCTCGACGAGATCAGTAGAAACGAGCGCGAGAATCTGGCGTACCTGCAGGAGTTCTACTTCGGTGATAATTTGTCTCCCGGAGATGCGGCGCCGGGCGGGATAGGGCTCAAGCCGTTGCTGGAGCAGAAGGTTGCTGAGATCGATCCCCGAATCGCGTGTTCCTATCCGCTAGAATCCAATACCGATCCCGATTTGCCGAACCTTTGCGTCCGTATCGGTCGCTATGGACCCTACGTCGAACGCGGCGATCGCCGCGCTAGCATTCCCGAGGATATGCCCCCCGATGAACTCACGCTCGAGACGGCAAACGCTTTGCTCGAGAAGCAAGAAAAGGGAGAGCAACCGCTCGGAGTTCACCCTACCACCCATAAACCGATCTTCATCAAACAAGGTCGTTTTGGTCCCTATGTTCAGATGGGCGCCGCCGACGATGAAGAAAAGAAGAACGCGTCGTTGCCTAAAGGGGTCAGTGTTGAAGATGTGACCGTGGATTTGGCGGTGAAGCTGTTGTCGCTACCGCGGGACCTCGGTCCGCATCCCGACGATGGGGAATCGGTGATTGCCACCCAAGGAAGATTTGGCCCGTTTATCAAGCATGGATCCGACTCGCGATCTATTGGACCTGAGTATCAATTGCTGGAGATCACGCTCGAGCAAGCCTTGTCCATTTTGGCGCAACCCAAGGCGGCGCGTGGGCGAGGCCGAGGCGTTGCCGCTCCGCCGTTAAAAACCTTCGATGCATCTCCGGTCACCAGCAAACCGATCGAGTTGCGGGACGGACGCTATGGACTCTATGTGACCGACGGTGAGACTAATGCTTCGCTCCCGAAAGACATGTCAGGTGATGAGCTTAGTTTCGAGCAGGCGGTGAGTTTGTTGCAAGCACGAGCTGCGGCAGGCCCGAGCAAGAAAAAGAGTGGGCGTGGTTCTAAGAAGTCGGCACCTTCGGCTAAGAAAACCAACTCTAAAAAGACCACCGCTAAGAAAACCAATTCCAAGAAAACCACCGGCGATGAGGATGCGTTGGGGGATGACGCTGACGTGAAATCTCCGGCGAAGAAGGTCGCAAAAAAGGTGGCAAAAAAAGCTGGTACCAAAGCCTCAAAAGGCTCCACAAAAACGAGTAAAGAAACCACTTAGGTAAAGAAACCACTTAGGAATGCTTGGCAGTGAACGGAACTGTTGAACTCAGTCTCTCCTCGATCTGTGGTGCTCGACTCCATCACGCCATTGCAGATGCGTTGTCGTCTCAGCAGCAGATTGAGCCTGCTGTGGATCCCAGTGCGGTTGCGATACGAATTATTGGGGAGGGAGCTCAGCATTTCGTGGGCGTGGGAGTGAGCCATCCCAATCCTATCGACATTGTTGGACCCGTTGGTGATTACGCGTTTTGCGGTGCCGACAATGTCGAAGTCACCGTGGATGGTGATGCGGGCGAGTTCGCCGCGCATTCGCTTCGGTCGGGACAAGTTGTCATCAAGGGGTCGGTGACCGATTCGCTTGGTTCGATGGCGGTGGGAGGGTTGGTCGCGGTCTACGGGAGCGCCGGCGCACGAGCTGGTATTTGCCTCCATGGCGCTGATATTTTCGTGCGTGGCAATGTTGGCGCCGAAGCGGGCTTTCGCATGCAGCAAGGGACCATCATCATCGGTGGGAACGCCGGGGAGCAACTCGGTAAGGGCCTGCAAGGTGGTACCATCTACCTTCGTGGTGATGCGGTCAGCATCAGTGAGGATATCGAGGAGCAACGGCTGCGGGAGCCGGACCGCCTGAAGCTCGGATTGTTGTTGCTAAAAGCGGGTATTAAGACCCCCTCCGGAAAAGAATTTCGAGTCTTTCGTCGACGGTTGGATTCCTGAAGCTTTGGACGGTTTCATAAGGCAGGCACACGCGCAATGACCAATTACGAATCGAAACCCCGTCGATTGCGACCTCGACCTCTCTACGAACGGCTCGATGCAGACGTAACATCGGCGAATGAAACGTACGACAGTAGTTGTGTTCTCAAGGGTGCGAATGGTGAAGCCAGCCTGTCATGGCCGTGCCCCATTTTTTTGAGGCAAGGGGCGGATAGCGCATGTGGTGAACAGCTCGCAGCAACACTTGTCCGGCTGCGTCGGGAATTGGGCGTGAGCTCATACCGGAGCCGTGCGGATTCCCCCGCGTCGGAATCACGGTCCCTCGCTGCGGGGATTGAGATCGTACCTGTTTATGTGAATGAATGCTTTGAGCCTGCGAGGTTTCATCACGCCGAGCAGATTGAGTTGCAGTTTTTTCAAGGCGTCTCTGAAACCAACTCGCGCACTACAGGAAATCAATCGCGGTTTACCAAACAGTGTTGGATCCCTCAGATGCCTTGCGATATTTCCAGCATCGATCAATTGTCCAGGCGAGTTGAAATGCTTCGGCAATCGAGCGATCAGCAGAGCGTGTTGGTTGGGGCAGCGATCTCAGCATGCTCGATTTACGATGATGTTCGCTACATCATTGACGCGGGTTTTGATTACGTGACATTGCTCACTCACATCACCGGCGACATGCTTACGTCGCAATCGATCGAACTCCATCCTGTCGATTCGGCGATCGCATCGGCCACACGCGCCATCCAAGACTCGGGGCGGAAGGGTTTTTCGTTGCTGCTGACATCGCCACCAACTCGGGCCTCGCAAGCCATCGAGTGGTTTTCGGCAGGAGTTCGCGCGATTGGAATCGATGCGACGCTGCAGCAAGGCCGACCTTCGAGTATCTCACACTCCGGTGATAGCTTCGGAAACTTTATGGGGGAGTATGGTCGGCAATCCGCGTCAGGAGTGGAGTGGATTTACGATGCCGCTGAGGAGTTCATCGATGCCCTCGTTTCGGAATGCCGTTTCGTCGGACTGGATTCTCTTCGACAGTTGTATCCGGGCTAAGTATATCCGGTCTAAGCGGATGAGATTCGCTGCTGGCTCACGGAGTTAATCGGCGATGATCGACAGCAGTGTACCCGACTCATACTTGACCTGAGACAACGCTCTCATGTAGAGGATATGCTTAGTTACCCAGTTGTTTTCGGCTTGGATCAAACGTTGTTCAGCATCGAGCAAATCGCTCAGGATCGACGTGACGGACTTGCGTCCATCAAAGTTTGATAAGAATGTCGCCATTTGATGCTCTACTTCGTCTTGGGTTGCAAACGTGGACTGGATGGCAGCATCGGTAGCTTCGAAGAGTGACTCCGAGTTGTAGGTTGCCGATTCGAGTTCCGCGCGGGCTGCATTCAGCGTTTCTTCGTAGTCGTAGATCAGCCTTGCCAATTCCGCAGTGCGGCCTTGAACCTGCGACTTTGCAGCCCGGTTTCCGTAAGGGCTTTGGTATACCGCTCCGACGAAGTAGCTCGGACGCCCCGTATCGAGTTGGCTGGCCCATGCGCGGCCAACGTCGTAGTTGCCTTGCAGGCCTCTAACGTATGTCTCCGCGATCGCATCGAGCTGGGGGCGCAAGTCGTTTTTTGCGATATTTCTCTCGACACGAGCAACTTCGATTCGGTTTTGGACCTCCACAACGTCACCGCGGAGTTGCAGCGCACCGATCATTTCACTTTCTAGATCCACCTCAACCAACATCGAGATCGGCATGGTTGTCGGTATCAATTCACGGCAATCAGGACTCTTGATCAATGGCGAGTTTACCAATTCTCTCAATCGAGCTTGATTGGAACGTATGCTTCCTCGCAGCGTAGCTATTTGCTCCTGCAGCTTTGCTATAGCCGCCAAACTGCGGCTCAATTGGGATTTATCCAAATCGATATCTTCGCGCGATTTGAGCTTTTCGTGGATTTGGTAAAGACGGTTTTGGCCGTTGAGGGATTGCGATAGCAAGCACCGATTCAGAAGCAGTTCGTAGTACTCGCGAATGATATCCATCGCATGTTCTTGGAGCTGGCGGTTGGCAGATCCGAGCGTTGCATTGGTTCGTAGACCAGCGATCCGGATGGCCGCGGTGTTGTAATAAACTCCCGATCCACGAGCCATCGGCTGAATAAAGTTCAACGTGTACTTGGCTTCCGCTTGTTGGGTTGGTTGGAAGAATAAGGAGTTGCTGTTGCGTGTGTTCAATGCTTGAGACCACTCAACGCGTCCACCCGTAGCCATCTTGTCCCGAACGCCAGCGAAATTATCCCATCCGGTATCCTCCAAGCGTGGAGGACCACCCGTCGTCAACGTGTTTCCAACAGGATCGGAGTTGTTGTGGAATCGGCTTTGGGCGAAGCCTCGCGGGTCCAATTCGGCTTGTGCGATCCCGATCTCAGACCGTGCAATCTTAGGTACGCTGAGGATTGCTTGGACCTTCGGGGAGTATTGCAAAGATAGCCCGATCAACTGATCCAATTCGACAAAGTACGCCGTTTGCGGTTGGTCCCTTACCAAAAGAGGTTGCTTGGTGAAGTCATACCACCATGGATTTCCGGAGAGTTGCTTCGGCTCAGCGCCTCGGTTGGGTTCGGGCAAGGAGCTGATCGAATCCCTTCGATTGCTCGCATCTTCAATGGTCCGTTGCCCCTGATCCGAAGGCAGTAGGGCTTCTAGCAAAGAACCCGAGCGTCCTGTTCCATCTGCTTGAAACTCGGACTGGACGGGGAACTGTGGGAAGTTCTTCTGGTTGATCGCTGGGTAATCTGGAAACTTGCTTTCGTCCAGATCCTTGGGGATGTCATCCACTCGCGGTGGAGCCGGCCCATCGGATGAACCGGGTGCGTCGAGAGTCCCGCCACTTGGGAGTCCTTGGATAGAGACCGGGAACTGCGGTCTGGGCATCGATGGGTCTTGGGCACGGCCTTCGGCATTTCCTGACGACTTCCGCGAAGATGCACCTCCACCAAGTAGCTCTTCGACGCCGTTGATCCCTTGCGGAAGTTCGTAGGCCTTGGGAAGACTCTGCTCCGACAGATTTCTCTGGCTGGGCGGGCCCAGAGGTGGAACGCTGCCACCTTGGGTTGGCGTGTTGGATTGCGGCGCTTCGGGTTGTGTTAGCTCCCGCTCTGAAATCGGCGCTCCGTCGTTAGGGTTGTTGGCACCCAGCGTTGGTTCGGCAGCGGTGGTCACCTTGCCGCCGTTGTCGGGTGTTCCTGACGGGAGCAAGTTGGGAATTTGTGTCGCGCCCGAAGTCGGTATTGTTCGAGCCGCACCACCTACCGTGACTTGCATGCGGTTCGATGGCGGAAGCATCGTCGGCATGTTGGTTCGTGGACTTTGTGGCGATCGAGTTGGCAGTGGTTCGGTGATCGGTTTGGCAGGGCCTGAAGACATCGGGCCTACAGCCATAGGCTTAGCAGCTGCCGCAGGCCCTTGCGAGGTTGTGGCCGTGGGGGCATTCTGAATCTTGCCAGGGACGAACGGCGTTTTCGTGCCAATGGTCCGTGGTGGCAACATGGTTGCAGGACGCACGTCCATTCGGACGGAATCGTCGTGGCGGGCGGCGTGCTTTCCGACCGCGCCGATAGCAGGCGTAATAGCAGACGTAATATTAGACGCGGTGGGGCCAGTCGTCGGTCGGGACGATTCGTCAACCGGAATCGGGGATTGCCCAACGGACTGCAGGGCGCAGCTCAAAACGATCGCCGGGAAGGTGTTAACCACCAGCCAGCCGTCGAGCTTTTTCCGCATCCTGCAGTTTCCCATACTCACGACCTCCATGTCGCGAAACATAACGAGTCACGATTCGCGTCTGACAGTTCGGGGCCATCCTGCGAATCCACTCAACTTTACGTATCGAGTCTAAACGTTCGATCCGTTGACCGAGTATTGCTTACGCGGTGATCATTCGATAATGCTGGCTAAGCGAAATCGTTTCGATGTGATTCCATGGCAAAGTCGGCAAAGTCGACCAGGTCGGTACAAATTGTCTAGCAGGTTGTTAAGTCAAACTGGCGTGACGATTAGCTTTCCTAGCTGACCCAAACTGTGCGAGGGGATACTTTGGGAAACAATCGCTACAGCTGTTACAAGCGTAACAGTCTTCCAGCGAATTGGGGTGTCTCGCGTGGCTAAGCCGATCCCGTTTCTCCGCGACAGCTTCTTCGAGCAACAGTACGGTGACCTAGATTACGAAAACTACAATCGAGGTCCGTTCCCGTAGTTCAGAGTCATGCACCGCCCTAAGGTGGGGGTAACGATTTTGAGGTGGGGATGAGAAAGACTGTTTCTCCTGAACTGGTATCCCGTTTACCTACTATGCACCGTTTCCGAGCCTCCATACGTATGGCAATCATCCTGGCGACAATGTCGTTCGGGCCGATGTTGGCTGCCAATATGCTGGGGATGTTGCATATCGACAATTCGACGGTGCTTCAGGAACGCCAGATGGTGTGCCAAAAACTCGCGACATCGGTATCGCATTTTCTGTCGACCAAAGACGAAGTGAGTTTGCAGCGAGCGTGCCGTTCCATGGTCATCCAAGTCGATGATTTGAGAAGCGTTCGTGTGGTGCGTTATGACGGAATCAATCTTTACTGCAGTCCTGACCATTCGAGTTATTGGACATTGAAGCCGGACGATCCGGCGAGCATCGACCAGATGCGCGTTCCGCTGAACAGAGATGGTCGTACGTGGGCTGAGCTTGAGATCGCGTTTGATCCTCAGGTTTCGAAGAGCTACGCTCCATGGATTCGGTGGGGTCTTTTGATCGGTATCGGATTCATCTTGAATTTTGGTAGTTTCTCGATATTCCTTGGTCGGCTGATGAAGGGTATCGATACCAAGAATGCAGTCCCCAAACGAGTCCGAAACACACTCGATACGATCGTTGGCGGTGTGGTGATTCTGGACAAGCAAGGCAAAATACTTTTAGCCAATGAATCTTTTGCGGAGTGTGTTGGCAGGCCCGCCGAGGAACTTCCGGGATCGGCTCTCGCTGACTTGCCCTGGAAAAGCGATAACACAGGCGATTGGCCTTGGGATTACGCAATCCGTGAGTGCGAACAAGTCACTGCTGCGAAGATCAATCTGGCATTAAAGCCAGGTGCGGAATTGTCCTTCATGGTCAATGCGACGCCGGTGCTCGATGCGAAAGACGAGTTGTCGGGCGCACTGATCAGCTTTGAAAACATCTCCTTGATGGAGACGCAGCGGAAAGAGTTAGTACAAACGCTCAATGCACTGGAGGCTTCTCAAGAACAGATTCGAAGACAAAACGAAGTTCTTCATGAGTTGGCTAGCCGAGATGGATTGACGGGCGCCTACAACCGCAGAGCTCTATTCGAGAAGGTCGAGGCTATCTGGGCAACTCGCAATGACGGCGATTTTGGCTTAGTCACAATCATGATGGACGTAGACCATTTCAAGAAGCTCAATGACCAACATGGTCACGCGACGGGAGATGCGGTGCTGAAGGATGTGGTGCGAATCGTCCAAGACATCGTCGATAAGCGAGGAGTTGTGGCTCGTTATGGCGGCGAGGAGTTCTGTGTAGCCATGGAACGAGCGACCCTCGACGAGGGTGTCGAGATGGCGGAAAAAATCCGTTCGGGCATCCAAGTGCGACTGGAGACTCCGTACCATGTCACGGCGAGTATCGGCGTTTCGAGCAGTAGCTTCGGTGCCAAGTCGCTTCAGTCTCTCATCGAGCAATCCGACAAGGGGCTGTATGCGGCTAAGCATGGTGGTCGAAATGCAGTCCGATGCTGGTCTGAGCAGTTGGAACGCGACGCCGAGGAAGCTGAACGAAAGAAAGAAGAGAAACTTGCCCAGACGGACATCGAGGACCATCCGATTTCGTACCATGCTGTTGTGGCGCTCAGCGCTGCCATCGGGCATTACGATCCACGGATCGCCGCCCATTCCCACCGCGTCGCCGAAATGGCCGTCAATCTCGGACGCGGCTTGATGAACGTGGAAAGCCTCTACGTCTTGGAGATCGCTTGCTTACTCCATGATGTCGGCATTATCGGGCAGCAATCGGTGCAATCGACGCTGGGTCAGGCCCGCGGTTGGAGCGACGACTGCTTGAGGCAAATGGCGGATCGAAACCGCATGGGATTGGAGATCACCAAGGCTGCTCTCCACTCCAAGGAATTGATCGAAATCCTGCAGTTCCAATGGTTGGCGTTCCAAAGCGCCTCCGAATTGAACCTGCAATCGTCTGAGATACCAATGGGTGCTCGTATCCTGGCTGTTGTGAACGCTTATGATGAATTGACATCCGAGCTCAATGAATCGCCGCTCGATCATGATTCCGCTTTGGTACTCATGCGGGAGATGGCTGGTCGCGAACTCGATCCCGAACTTGTAGAACGATTCATCGCATCGCCGCTGGGTTGGAGACCTTATGGATTGTCGGATGAATCGATGATCGAAGACAAACAAGCGGTCATGCTCGGGTATCAACTTGAGCGGGTACTCAATAGCTTCCATGCGAGAAACCCAAACACCCTTAAGTCGCGATTGCAATCCCTGTCGCAACTGGCAAAGTCGATCGATATGCCTGCTATGGCTGTATTGATTCACGAACTCAACGCGGAAGCGGAACGCAAGGCGATCGCCGACTGGGAGTCGCTCTTGCCATTGATCGAAGACCTAGTCGAGCTTTGTTTGATGATCCAACGCTCTTATTTGCGAAGCTCGCGCGTTTGCGCGAACACCAATCTTCCAACTGCAATTATCCACACGAGTTCAGCACTGAGTGGCGATTAGTTGTCGCGATCTTGGGCCAGAAGCCTTGAGAGGGCTTACCCCCAGAGATCTTTACTGCAGAGATTAACTGGGCCTCCAGACTTTGAAAAAAGCCAGCGACTCTGGATTGGCTAAAGCTCCGACGTTTCCTAACGCAACGCCCGAGATCGCATTGCGAACTGCGATCTCCGATAGTTTGCCACTGATGGTTCGCGGCAGATCCGGCACGGCGGCAATGTGTTTTGGAACGTGTCGCGGTGAGCAGTGAGTGCGCAGTCGCTGGCGGATCGATTGGGCCAGCTCTTCGGAAAGAGATGCGGTCCCTGCCAATTTCACGAAGAGAACAATCTGTTCATCGCCGTCGACCTTGAGGGCAGTGGCGATCGACTCCGCAATCTGCGGAAAGCCTTCTAGTTGCTGATAGATTTCAGCGGTTCCGATCCGTACTCCACCCGGATTGAGTGTTGCATCGGAACGACCATAGATCACATAGGTGCCTTGTTCGGTTTCAACGGCCCAATCCCCATGGCACCAAAGCCCGGGAAATTTATCGAAATACGCGTTTTGAAATAGCTTTTTGTCTGGGTCGTTCCAGAAGCCGATCGGCATCGAGGGAAAGGGGGTGCCGCAACAGAGTTCTCCCGGTTCGCCTAGTAAGATTCGGCCTGATGCATCGAGGACTCGGACATCCATCCCAAGACCTTTGCACTGGATTTCACCGCGCATAACAGGGAGGTTTGGATTTCCAAGGACGAAGCAAGAGACGATGTCGGTACCACCTGAGATGGAGGCGAGGTTGATGTCGTCGCCAATGGCTCGGTACGCCCAGTCGAAGGTTTCTGGGAGCAGAGGGGAGCCGGTTGAAAGCACACATCGCAATCGATCGAGGTTTGAAATCGACTTGGGTTCCAAACCTGACTTGTCGAGCATGGCATAGTACCTGGCGCTAGCACCGAAATGGGTGAGAGCATGCGAGCCGCATAATTCCCAAAGATGCTTCTCATTGGGGAAAACAGGAGAACCATCGTAGGCGATGGTTGTCGCATCGGAGCCCAAGGCGGAGATGAGCCAGTTCCACATCATCCAACCTGCCGTGGTGTAATAGAGCATCGAATCGCCCGCGCGAATGTCGCAGTGGAGTTGATGCTCTTTGAGGTGCTGAAGCAATGTTCCACCCGCGCCGTGCACGATACACTTGGGAGCTCCCGTGGTCCCTGAGGAATAAAGAATGCAAAGGGGATGGTTGAATGGAAAGCGTTCCCATTGAAATGAGTCATCGCGCGGTTCCGCATTGCGAAACTTAGCATCGGTTGCCGCCATGGCATGTTCCCAGTCCAAGTACAATGGTGGCTTATTCATCGAACCGCTGCGACTCGCAGAGTTGGCGACGAGGGAATCCGCACCCTTAGCCATGCCATGCACCAGCACCGTTTCCACACTTGGAAGTTCATCGACCAGCTGGACCACTCGTTCCAAAGGACGGATCGACTTGCCGTTGTAGGTTGTCTCGGCGACGGTAACTAACAATCTGGGCTGGATTTGTCGGAACCGGGCGCGGATGGCTTCGATGCCGAAATCGGGTGAACATGAAGACCAGATTGCGCCGATGGCTGAGCATGCCAAATAGGCGATGATGCTTTGCCCAGAGTTGGGAACGACAGCGCCGATGCGATCTCCGGCACAGATACCCTGGGATCGGAAGAACCTTGCAAGTGCAATGACGTCAAGAAGGAGTTCCTGTCTCGTCCAGCGTTTGGTTTGCCCCGTTTCGCGAACCGCGATCAATGCAGCTTGGTTTGCAAAGTTCGGGTCTTCCATGCGGTCTGGTTTCAGCATGTTCTCGGCGTAATTGAGCCGATAGTCACCAAACCATTCCCAATCCAGCATCGATTCTCCTTTCTTGAGAACCGTGCTTCCTGGATCCCCGATGACACCGCAGAAATCCCAGATCTCTTTCCAAAACAGATCGGGAAATCGCACGCTCCAAGCATGGATCGTACGGTAGTTGCTCGTCCAATCCGTTCCTAGAGAATCCAAACCTTCGACCTTGCTGGCGATGGTGTCCGCAAACCGTGTCATATTCGACGTGGCAACATCGCTGGTCTTGGGTTTCCAGAGAAGGGACGAGTTTTGATGTTGCATGGTTGCGTATCCAGGTAATTGGTACCGTTCAAGGACAGGTGTGTGGCAAAAGGACAGGTG